>NZ_CP146725.1:1307500-1975000 GCF_051861785.1 Blautia massiliensis (ex Durand et al. 2017) | reverse complement strand
TTGGGATACCACCCTTGTGATATTGGGCTTCTAACCAGCCGCCGTGAACCGGCGGTGGGACAATGCCAGGCGGGGAGTTTGACTGGGGCGGTCGCCTCCGAAAGGGTATCGGAGGCGCCCAAAGGTTCCCTCAGAATGGACGGAAACCATTCGAAGAGTGCAAAGGCAGAAGGGAGCTTGACTGCGACACCGACGGGTGGAGCAGGTACGAAAGTAGGGCTTAGTGATCCGGTGGTATTAAGTGGGAATGCCATCGCTCAACGGATAAAAGCTACCCTGGGGATAACAGGCTTATCACTCCCAAGAGTTCACATCGACGGAGTGGTTTGGCACCTCGATGTCGGCTCATCGCATCCTGGGGCTGTAGTAGGTCCCAAGGGTTGGGCTGTTCGCCCATTAAAGCGGTACGCGAGCTGGGTTCAGAACGTCGTGAGACAGTTCGGTCCCTATCCGGCGTGGGCGCAGGATATCTGAGAGGAGCTGTCCTTAGTACGAGAGGACCGGGATGGACGGACCGCTGGTGGACCGGTTGGCTTGCCAAAGCCATGGCCGGGTAGCCAAGTCCGGAAGGGATAAACGCTGAAGGCATCTAAGCGTGAAGCCCCCCTCAAGATGAGATATCCCATTCTTATGAAGTAAACCCCCTTGAAGACGACGAGGTAGATAGGGCAGGGGTGGAAGTGTGGTAACACATGGAGCTGACTGTTACTAATCGGGTGAGGGCTTGACCAAAAAGCCGAGGAAGCGGGCAGGAAACAGCAGGAATGGATCGGAACAAGCTTGCTTGTGGAGAGGCATTCCTGATGATTCCTGAACATTTGCGAAGCAAATGACACTGAGCAATATAGTTGCGAAGTGACCACCGCTGGAGTATCGGTACGCAGGTTAAAATTGATTCAAAGAGTTTGATTAACGATCAACAGGCATGTATGTAGTTTTTAAGGTACAAACCTTAAAATGGCCCAGTGGCTCAGTTGGTTAGAGCGCCGCCCTGTCACGGCGGAGGTCGAGAGTTCGAGTCTCTTCTGGGTCGTTACAGCTTAGCTGTAATGAATTAAATATGGGATCTTAGCTCAGCTGGGAGAGCATCTGCCTTACAAGCAGAGGGTCATAGGTTCGAGCCCTATAGGTCCCATAGATTATGGATGGATTCCCGAGTGGCCAAAGGGGGCAGACTGTAAATCTGTTGGCACCGCCTTCGAAGGTTCGAATCCTTCTCCATCCACTTAAATGCCGATGTGGCTCAATTGGCAGAGCAGCTGATTTGTAATCAGCAGGTTATCGGTTCGAGTCCGATCATCGGCTTTTAACATTTAATAACGCGGGGTGGAGCAGTCTGGAAGCTCGTCGGGCTCATAACCCGAAGGTCATAGGTTCAAATCCTGTCCCCGCTATTTATGCCCAGATAGCTCAGTTGGTAGAGCAGAGGACTGAAAATCCTCGTGTCGCTGGTTCGATTCCGGCTCTGGGCATGTTTTAATGTTAAGTCTAACGAACGGCTGGTTAGAAAAAGCCTGGGCATGTTTTAATGTAAAATATGCGAACGGCTGGTTAGAAAAAGCGTGAGCGTGTTTTAATGTAAAACATACGAATACATTAAACATAATTTAATATGGGGTATTAGCTCAGTCGGTAGAGCACTTGACTTTTAATCAAGTTGTCCGGGGTTCGAATCCCCGATGCCTCACTTTTTAAGTGGATCAGATAAATTCCCATTTATTGCTCAAGGCAGTAGGTGGGAATTTTGTTTTATATCTGTGCGAGTATAGTATAAAGGAAGACGGTTACGTTGTGATTCAGCGTAACCGCCTTTTTATGATATAGAAAATTATTTACTGATGATTCCAATCAGCAGAGCCATTGAGTAGAATTTAAATGTATTCTGGATCTGGTTGGGATTCTGAGGATCACATTTGATCTGAACATGTTTTCTGGGGGCTTTGCCAAGGCGTAAAAACTCGATTCGGTCAGCTGTGTAGGTTTGTTCCTTGTAGGTGTAAGAGTGATAGTGAGAGTGCGGAGGAGCTGCCGGTGGAAGATATTTATGAGGAATCAGAGGAGTTAGGTCTGGCAGGATAAAAATGTACTGTGATCGAACAGATCTCGCTGTTTGTGGCAGTACGCATATTCGGGCCCCATATGCCGGCACCGGAGGTAACGATGTTGTGCATAGTCCCCTTTTTCAGGTAACCGCAGGAATTTTCCCAGACCAGGCCGGTGATGATGTTCAGAGGGAACAGCTGGCCGTCATGAGTATGGCCGCAGAGATCAAGGTCTGCGCCTGCGGCTGCCACTTCATCCAGCTGACCGGGCTGATGATCCATAAAAATAATCGGGAGTGTTTTGTCAAGGCAGGCTGTAAGCTGGTCAGGATCCTTACGGGTATCGGACATTTTCCGGCAGCGTGAAGGATCCTTACGGCCTGTCAGATAAAACCGTTTATCTATGAGGACGGTTTCGTCATCGAGAAGCCGGATGTTGGCAGATTCCAGAAAATTCCGCATTCTGGGATCATCATAATCTTTTTTTGCATTGCGGAAGGTAAAACCGGCCAGAATCGGTTCGCTGAGATCATGGTTGCCCCAACAGGCATAAACGCCGTATCTGGATTTCAGCGAACGGAGAATGGCCGCTGTTTTTTTCGGGTTTTTGATCCCTTCATATTCGTTATCAAAAATATCGCCGGCAATACAGATCAGATCCGGATCTTCGGCGTTGATCTTTTTTACAAGAAGCCCGGCATGTTTTTCTCCGATACTGTAACCGAAATGAATGTCTGCGAGCAGGACAATCTTCAGGGAGTCCATTCCCTTCACCTGCTTGTCTATTTTCACATCATAAGTTTTTGTCTTAATATTCCACTGATTAAAAATCCCATAGAGACTGACACCAATGATCAGAAGGGTGCAGACAGCGCCTGTGACTACGAAGGCTTTCCGGGAATACATCCAGGCCGGATGAAGCGTATGCTTCAGGATCAGTCTGCAGAGATCTGTAGTTACGATTACGATCAGGATGTAAAGAAATGTTCCCTGAAAATAATTTGCCGTATTTTTCAGGAAGCGATGGAGCGCAGGTGGCTTCCGGATGAGAAAACAGGTCAGAAGAGAAGTGGACAGAAAAATATAAACACCTGCAAAGCATGCCCGGAACGCAAAGGTCTGGAAAAAATGAGTGCAGACACCCATCCACAAAATCATCCAGCGGACGATATAAATATTAATGAGAATATATAATGGTGCGAGAAAGATGGCAAGCATGGTGTGTGATACCTCCATTCGTGGAAAGCAATAAGCGGTGAGCAGGACTGATCGCTGCAGATACTTTTTGGATTGATATATAGCGATTGATATATAGCATTTCCATAAATTACTGCAGCATGTTCGGAATAATTTTTTTTGATGCATTGATTCATGGAACTGCTATAGTATACAGCAAATAATAATTTTTGGCAAAAGAACATATATTAGGAAAAAGAACGCTTATGGTGCTTTTTATGAAAAAATATGCGCTTCTTCGATATTGTCTGGTGTTTTTGGCAATTGTTCTTCCTTATTTTTCGGCGGCAACCATTAATGGACCGGAGAGGGTCCTGGCAGAGAGGGTGCCGGATATGGAAGAATATCTCCCGGTCATTGTTTTTTCGCAGATTTCCCCGGATATGAAAAAAGAAACCATAAAAGCGCAGACTGTGATCGCACGGTCGAATATTCAAAGGTGGCTGGGCGAGGGGAAAAATCTGGCAGAGATCCTGAGGGAAAACGGAAGTACAGAGGAAGTCTGGAGATATTTTTTTGCAGAAAAAAGGCAGATCTATGAGCAGGCAGCAAAAGAGACGGATGGACAGGTACTTACATATGAAGGAAAAGTGAGGCTGACTCCCTGGCATAAGAGAAGCG
Source organism: Blautia massiliensis (ex Durand et al. 2017) (assembly GCF_051861785.1). Classification (NCBI taxonomy): domain Bacteria; kingdom Bacillati; phylum Bacillota; class Clostridia; order Lachnospirales; family Lachnospiraceae; genus Blautia; species Blautia massiliensis (ex Durand et al. 2017). The sequence goes on along the minus strand of NZ_CP146725.1, from coordinate 1,971,101 downwards.
CAGGGAAAACCCGCAGCGGGGAAGAGGCTTTTCATGATGAGGCGTATACATATCTGAAATCGGCAGATAGCAGTGAGGATAAAAAATCTCCGGATCATATAAAAATCGTGGAAATTCCTGCGGGGCAGCTTTCCGGGGAGCTGAAGATCAAAAAACGGGACAGTGCCGGTTATGTGACAGAGCTTACGATTGGGGAAACACTTCTGGAGGGAGAAAGCTTTGCAGCGGGAATGGGACTGGAATCCGCGAATTTCAGTTTGAAGAAAAAGGATGATATTTATTATCTGCGAGTGCGTGGCAGCGGTCATGGTGTGGGATTTTCCCAGTTTGGTGGAAATGAGATGGCAAAAAACGGAAGCAGTGCGGAGGAAATCCTGAAAAAATATTTTCCGGAGATGGAGCTGAAAGCTGAGAATTAAAGAAAGTCAGGCATCCGAAGCAACGTCTGATAAAAAAATATTCAAAAAATGAATAGACAGCCATATTCTGGACACTCTATAGATATAGAAATGGTGACCGAAACGGCAGCTTTACTGCTTTTTCTGTTACTGAAAATGAACATATCAGACAGAGGTGGAAAGAATATGAAAAGTAAAATCGTGAGAGGTATTATCAACGGAGGTGTTCTGGCAGCAGTGGCGGCACTTGGGATTACTGTTTATCAGCTTGGAACAAAGCCCATCGCAGAAAATCCCCAGGAGGAAAATTCTGTACAGGTAGAAGAGACCGGGCTGGAAGAGGAGCTTTCGGACGGGGAAAACGCAGAGGATGCGGCAGCTGCCGGAGATGGCTGGCAGGATGCAGCACAGGATGAGATCTCTGATGGAGAAACCGGAGATGAAGCAGGTCTGTCAGGAGCTTCAGAAGCCGGAGCAGATGGAGTGACAGGAAGCATCCGTGAGACTGCAGGAAGTGGTACAGCCGAAAATACAGCGGCAGATGCAGATAATGGAAGTGGTACGGAGGATAGGAGCGTGTCTGCGACAGCAGGTGCAGACAGAAGCCGCACAGATGGCACTGGAAATACAGCAGATAATGCCGGAAATACATCGGCAGAGGGAGCGGTGAATAACGGAACTGGAGCTTCCACAGATACTGCAGAGACCTCAGCTGTCGGAATTGCGGCACAGGCTTTGGATTTTACGGAGGATTCCGTTATGGAATGGCCGGTCAGAGGAACGGTTCTTGTGGATTACAATATGGATGAAACCGTATATTATCCGACTTTGGATCAGTATCGTGTGAGCTCTGCCATTGCTTTGCAGGCAGTGGAGGATGCGCCGGTGTATGCGGCGGCTGATGGTCAGGTGCTTTCTGTTGTACAGGATGCCTGCACGGGAACGACTGTGACTATGGAGCTGGGAAATGGTTATCAGGCAGTATACGGGCAGCTGAAGGACCTTACTGTGGCAGAAGGTGACACAGTAAAGGAGGGCGAAGTGATCGGAAATATCAGCGCACCTACAAAATATTATTCTGTAGAAGGCCCGAATCTTTATTTTGCAATGAAAAAGGATGGCGTGCCGGTAGATCCGTTTGAATATCTGGAATGACAGGGAAAACCGAAAAAAGATATGCCGGGGAGATTTCTGGAAACAGAGCATGGAGTATAACAGCCGGAAGGTAATCCGTTTATTATAGTAAAAGGTACAGACAAAAGCAGAGGATACGGGATGAGAGGTATATGCATCCCGTATCCTCTGCCTTGCGAAGCGTGTTACTGAGAACGGAGTGAGCAGTAACCAAAAATTTCCATTTATATAGGAAAAGAATCTTTTTTACCGGAAAGAAACCGTGTATAATCTATATTATAAATATGCATACAAGGACAGATGTAACAGGACAAAAGAAGAGGTTATTAACAGTTAAATATAAATTATAAAATCATATAAGTACATGTTGAGTTTTATAAGATATTAGAGTGGAATATTATTGAAAGGAGTTGATGCTTTGAGTAAATATTATTCTATACATGAATTTTCAAAAATTATAGGCGTATCCGCCCAGACATTACGAAATTGGGATGCCAATGGAAAACTTCATCCGCATCATACTACAGTAAGCGGCTATAGATATTATTCTGACGAGTAACTCAACCAGGTAATAAATGTAAAGCCTAAAAATCGCATTACAATTGGATATTGTCGCGTTTCCAGCCATAAACAGAAAGATGATCTGGAACGACAGATTGATAATACTGAAAAATCCGAACAGCAGGAACTTGTTGAAGATCTGGTTCAGATAATCACAGTATTCAGTTGCAAATTACAAGGAAAACGAGCGAATAAAGCTAAGAAACTTATCCGGGAACTGATACAGGAGGAAGTAGATGGTAAAAGCCATAAAAGCAATGTTGATACCAAACAATGTACAGAAAACTAAGATGTTTCAGTACGCAGGTGCTTCAAGATTTGCTTATAACTGGGCTTTGGAAAGGGAAATAGAAAACTATGAAAAAGGCGGAAAATTCATTTCAGATGCAGAACTCAGAAAAGAATTTACAAAGCTTAGACATTCTGATGAATACACATGGTTATTGAGTATTTCAAATAATGTAACCAAACAGGCAATCAAAGATGCCTGCATTGCTTATAAGAACTTTTTCAAAGGTTTGCAGAAATTCCCAAGATTCAAGTCAAAAAAGAGATCAACGCCGAAGTTCTATCAGGATAATATTAAGATACAATTCAGCAATACTCATGTTAAGTTTGAAGGATTTTCTTCGAGCAGGAAAAGAAATAAACAAAAACTAAATTGGGTAAGACTTGCAGAGCATGGTCGTATTCCTACAGATGCTAAATACATGAATCCGAGAATATCTTTTGATGGGTTGAACTGGTGGATCAGCGTATGTGTGGAATTTCCTGATTGCATAGAAAAACTTAATGATGATGGAATTGGTATAGATCTAGGAATCAAAGATCTGGCTATTTGCTCTGATGGAGCTAAGTATAAGAACATCAATAAAAGTCAGAAAGTAAAGAAACTAGAAAAACAGAAACGCAGATTACAGCGTAGTATCTCTCGCTCTTACGAGAAAAATAAGAAAGGAGAAAGTTACTGCAAAACAAATAATGTAATCAAAAAGGAAAAACTTTTATTAAAACGAAATCACAGATTAACAAATATCCGTAAGAACTATTTGAATCAGACTACATCTGAAATTGTAAGTCGAAAACCAAGATTTATTTGTATTGAAGATTTGAATGTTAGTGGAATGATGAAAAATAGACATTTATCAAAAGCAGTTCAGAATCAGGGGTTTTTTGAGTTTAGAAAGCAGCTTGAACACAAGTGCGGCGATAAAGGGATTCCGCTTATTGTGGCTGATTGGTTTTATCCATCATCAAAGCTTTGCCGTTGCTGTGGAAACATTAAAAAAGACTTGAAATTATCTGACAGAATTTATAAATGTGATTGTGGAAATGTCATTGATAGAGATTTTCAGGCATCTATAAATCTCAAGGCTTATGGAGAAAGAGTTGCAAGCTAACACTAAAACGTTAGTGCAAATATGTACGGGTACGTTAATCCGGAATTTACGCCTATGGAGAGTACAAGAACTTGTGAGTAGATAGATATTTATATCATCAAAAACATACTCGTTGAAGTAGGAATGGAACATAGAAGTTTATAACTTTTTATAAGTTTTCAGTAACGGTACATAAGTTATGAACATTAATGAAATAGCCAGGCTTGCCGGAGTTTCCAGAGCTACGGTATCCAGATATCTGAATAATGGATATGTCAGCAGTGAAAAAAAGGAAGTCATCCGCAGGGTGATCCAGGAGACAGGATATCAGCCATCCTCCCAGGCACAGACCCTGCGGACAAAAAAAACCAGTCTCATCGGTGTTATCCTTCCAAAGATCAATTCAGATACCATAAGCCGTGAGGTGGCAGGGATCAGTGATATTCTTACACGGAGAGGATATCAGCTTATTCTGGCCAATACCAATAATGATGTGGAAGAAGAGCTGAAATGCCTTTCTCTGTTTAAAGAACGCCAGGTGGACGGAGTGGTTTTTATTGCTACCATGTTTACCAGAAAGCATAAACAGATGCTGAAGGATTATAAGGTACCAATCGTGATCCTGGGACAGCATCTGGACGGATATCCATGTATTTATCAGGATGATCATAAAGCAGCTTTTCAGGTCACGGAGAAGCTGGCGGAGAAGGGGAAAAAGTTTGCCTATATCGGCGTTACAGATAAGGACGAGGCAGTTGGTGCCCGCAGGAAAAAGGGTTTTATGGATGCTATCCATAAAGCTAAGCTGGAGGTCGTGCCGGAGAGGATGAAGATCGGAAGCTTTACCATGGATTCCGGGTATGAGATGGCGAAGGAGCTTTTTGAGGAGGAGCCTTCTATAGATTCTCTTGTGTGTGCTACGGATACTATGGCGGTGGGAGCCATGACTTATCTGAAGGAGATCGGGCTTCGCATTCCCGAGGATGTTCAGATCGCAGGGATCGGGGATGGAGTTCCGGGTAAGATCGTGGAACCGAAGCTGACAACGGTACATTTTTATTATAAGACCAGCGGAATGGAGGCAGCAGCCATGCTGGCTGATCTTATTGAGAACGATACCGGGATCAGCAAGGAAATAAAAATGGGATGTGAGCTTGTGGAACGGGAATCTCACAGGTAACAGAGAATATCCTCGCAGACAGAGGAAGAAATTATAGGTTATTGTGGAACAGGAGCAGATCTTTTGGGAGAAAAAGACCTGCTTCTTTTTGTGTGGTGCTGTGTTATGGCTGAGCAAACACAGAAAAATGCCAGATTTTTTCTGCGATGTCCTGACTGGTTTGTCTGTCTTGCATCTGTTCTTATGGAATATGTACAATTTTGACCGAAGAAATTTGTGAGATGTTGCGGATTTACAAATAATAATGCAGTAGTTATAATACAAGCAAGATATGAGAACGATTCCACATAAGAACGCAAAAAAACAACATAAAACAAACCACTGAAACGTGTTAAAATCATCAAAAAACTTAAAAAATGGAAATATTACCGTTCCTTGTATAAATGGATATATGAAATCAATCTCATAAATAAATGAAAAACAATGGATCAGAGATAATAAATCCCGGGAAGCTGAAGAAAGAACAGACAGATCTGATCCGAAGAAAGGGAAAGCAGAAAGAGATGACTGTCCGGGAACAGTAGCAGAAAAGGAGGAAGGACATGGATTACAGAAAGACAGCACAGGAAATCTATGATCATGTAGGAAAGAAAGAAAACATCATTTCTGCGGCGCACTGTGCAACAAGGCTTCGTCTGGTCATTGCGGATAATGACAAGGCGGATAAGGAATATGTAGAGAATATCGACGGTGTGAAGGGCGTGTTTTTCGCACAGGGACAGATGCAGATCATCCTGGGAACAGGAGTTGTAAACAAGGTTTATGATGAATTTATCCAGATCGCCGGAATATCAGAGAGTAGTAAGGATGAGCTTAAGAAGGTGGCAGCATCTAAGGCTAATCCAATACAGAGACTGATCAAGACACTGGGAGATATTTTTGTCCCGATCATCCCAGCTATCGTAGCCAGCGGATTTTTGATGGGAATCATGGAAGCCCTGAACTTCATGGTAAACAACGGCTTCCTGAATATTAACACCAATGGTTCCATTTATGTATTTGCACAGCTTTTCAGTAACACAGCGTATACATTTCTGCCGATCCTTATCGCTTACAGTGGTGCGAAGGTATTCGGTGCCAACCCTTATCTGGGTGCGGTTATCGGTATGATCATGATCCATCCAAATCTGCAGAATGCCTGGACTGTTGCAACAGAGGGTGTGCAGGCAACGCAGAAAGTATGGTTTGGACTTTACTCCATTGACATGGTGGGATATCAGGGACATGTGATCCCGGTTATCATTGCAGTATGGGTACTGGCACAGATCGAGAAAAGACTTCATAAGATCGTACCTGCAATGTTCGATCTTTTTGTAACACCACTTGTCAGTGTTTTTGTAACCGGTTATCTTACACTTTCCATTATCGGACCGATCTTCGTAGCTGTTGAGAACGGACTTCTGGATGGGATCCAGTGGCTGATCGCACTGCCACTTGGAATCGGAAGCTTTATCATGGGTGCCTTTTATGCACCGACTGTTGTTGCCGGTGTTCATCACATGTACACTATCATTGACCTTGGACAGCTGGCCAAATTCGGCGTTACCTACTGGCTGCCACTTGCATCTGCAGCTAACATTGCACAGGGTGGTGCAGCTCTTGCTGTAGGCCTGAAATCCAGAAATCAGAAGATCAAATCCATGGCTGTTCCTTCTGCCTTAAGCGCATGCATGGGAATCACAGAGCCGGCAATCTTCGGTGTAAACCTCCGCTTCGGAAAGCCGTTTATCATGGGCTGCCTGGGTGGTGCATGCGGAGCACTTTTTGCCTCTATTAGCAGTCTTGGTGCCACAGGAACAGGTGTTACCGGTATCTTCGGAATCCTGCTGTGCCTGAATAATCCAGTTGGTTATATCCTGATGTTTGCCATCGCATTTGGTGTGGCTTTTGTGCTTACCTGGATGTTCGGATATAAGGATGAGGTACAGGAAACAGCTGAAAAAAATATTGAAGCAGAGAAAAAATCAGATACTCCGGCAGAAATTGCCCGGGAGAAAACTTCAGAGACAGGTGCACAGACCCTCTACAGCCCGCTTGAGGGAACTGCGATCCCGCTTTCAGAAGTAAAGGATGCAACCTTTGCATCTGAAGTCCTTGGAAGGGGCATGGCAGTGATTCCGTCCAAAGGTGAAGTAAAAGCACCCTGTGATGCTACGGTTTCTACAATTTTTGACACAAAGCATGCCATCGGGCTTGCAACAGAAAGTGGTCTGGAGCTGCTGATCCATATCGGCGTTGACACCGTTGAACTTGGCGGTAAATTCTACACCGCTCATGTAAAGGACGGTGACGTGGTCAAAAAAGGCCAGACACTGATCACCTTTGATATGGATGCTATTAAGGCAGCCGGCTATGATGTGATCACACCGCTGATCGTAACCAATACCGATGATTATGAAGAAGTAAAAATGCTTGCAGAAGGAACAGTAAATAATGGTTCTGAAGTACTGGAGGTAAAATAAAATGAGTTCTCTGACCAAGGTCCTTGCGGAGGAAGTGCGAAAAATCGAGGAAACGGCAGCAGTAGGAAGGACGATGCAGACAAACCGTCTGACCCATCATCTGATGCCGCCTGTGGGATGGCTCAATGACCCGAACGGATTATGCTGGTACAAGGGAAGATATCACGTGTTTTTCCAGTATTCTCCGTTTGAGGCCAACGGTGGACTGAAATTCTGGGGACATTACTCCAGTGAAGATATGATCAGCTGGAGATATGAAGGGGTTCCGCTTCTGCCGGACAGCATTTATGACTGTCATGGTGTTTATTCAGGCTCTGCCATTGCGGAGAAAGATAAGCTTCATCTTTTCTACACAGGAAACATCAAGATGGACGGAGATTATGATTATATCAATAACGGAAGGCAGTCCAGCACTCTTCATGTGGAGAGTACGGACGGCCTTCATTTCGGAACAAAGGAGGTTGCAGTTTCCTGTGAGGATTATCCGGAGAATTACACCTGCCACATCCGTGACCCGAAGGTCTGGAAGGAGGGGGAAGAGTACCGGATGATCCTTGGCGGCCGTCAGAAAAGCGACCAGGGCGCCGTACTTTTTTACAGATCTGAAGATCTGAAGAACTGGAAATTTGACGGTGAGCTTACTACGGAGAAGACATTCGGATACATGTGGGAGTGCCCGGATTTTTTCACTCTTGAGGGACAGGAGGTGCTTTCGGTATCTCCCCAGGGACTGACCAGAGAAGAGTTCCGTTTTCAGAACATCTATCAGTCCGGATACTTTATCCTGAAGGATGGAAAGCCGGAGGAAAAAGCTTTCCGGGAATGGGACCACGGCTTTGATTTCTATGCACCCCAGACATTCCAGGATGGAAAAGGCAGACGGATCCTGATCGGCTGGATGGGAATGCCGGATGCAGATGAGGAGTATGTGAATCCTACAGCAGAGAGCGAAGGCTGGCAGCATTGCCTGACTGTTCCAAGGGAAGTTACGTATAAAAACGGAATGCTTTATCAGTATCCGGTGGAAGAACTAAACGGGCTGAGAAAGACTGGCGTTTCTGTCAGCGGTTCCAGTGTGGAGATTCCGGTGAATGGACCGTTTGATCTGGATATTCAGGTAAAAGGTGAGCAGGGTAAAGTAAGCCTTGGGGAAAATCTCTTCCTGGAATATCAGGACGGAGATATGATCTTAACTCTCTCTGAGAAGGCCGGTGCTGGACGTAAAGTACGTAAGGCGCATGTTCCGTCCGGTGTGATCGAAAGCATCAGAGTTCTTGCGGATACTACAGCTGTGGAGATTTATGTGAATGGCGGAGAGGTTGTTTTCTCTTCCAGATATTATCCGGAAACGGATGAGCAGACTGTGAAGGTGGAAGCGCAGGAAGTTGATGGAAAGATTTATAAACTGAAAAATTGTGTGATGGAGTAGGTTCTTTTGTTTCACAATTCATATTCACAGAAATAAAAAATGACCGTATAATAAAGCAGGTGGGAAAATCCGCAGCCGGAATCCCGACCTGTTTTTATTTTTTTGATGTAAGTGAAATACATGAATTGTGCCGGCTGCTTGAGGATAGAAGGACGGCTGCTGAAGAAATGTTGGTGGCTGTCTTTACATAGAAAGAATGCGGCCGACTGGATGTTTGTTTTACAGGAGAGGAAATATCACGGAAGACAGATCACACTGTCCAGAAAAGTGTTCAGATATTTGTTTTACAGGAAGGCAAATATCCGGGGTGATGTTACTGAAGATGTACTGGCATTTGGCATTGTATTGCATAAATTTTTTACAGAAGAGGAGACTGCTATGAACTATACATACATCGTGCAGTGTGCAGACGGCACGCTCTACACCGGCTGGACAAACTGCCTTGCCAGGCGGATGAAAGCGCACAATGAAGGCAAGGCAGGTGCCAAATATACCCGGGCCAAGCGGCCGGTGAAGCTGGTGTATTATGAGGGCTTTGCCACAAAGGAGGAGGCCATGAGCCGGGAGTATCGGATCAAGCAGCTGACCAGGGAGAAGAAGCTGGAGTTGATGAAGTTCTGAATGTCGATAAGCATTTCGATACTTCAAGTGACTTCAAAGGTGTGGAGCATTATGCAGCGTAATTGAAAGATAAGGATATGTGTTCGCTGAATCTTATTGGTACCTCAACATAACAACTGAATCAAAGGTATCTCCGTTGTCAATCCACTGACAGCTGCCATCATTTTTTGCACAGATATCTTCAATTATGGACAGACCGAATCCATGGTTGGGGATATCTTTTTTTGATGTTTTGTGGTTGAATGGTTGTGCCGGATCTTTGCTGTTTTTCATGTGGACAGCAAGAAAACCGGCGGACATTTTTGATGTTACAGAGATAAACGGTGCTTCAGAACCGGAAGCGTTGCAGCTTTCTATTCCATTATCCAGCAGGTTGAAAAATATACTGCTCAGTTCCGAAGAGGGAATATTGGATTTCTCCGGAAGAAGAACCTCGTAGGTAACTTTGATATTTTTCTGCATGGCAAGAAATCTTTTGTCCGCAAGGATGGCGTTGATCAGGCTGTCCTGACAGATGGGATGGAAACGTTCTCTCTGAAAATCATCGGTTATGGCAGGCAGGTAGTCCTGGATCTTATTATATTCGTTCGTTTTCAGGTAATTCTGAAGTGTCTGCAGTTTCCGGATGGTAGCCTGTTGGAACGCCAGAGTCTCCTGCTTTCTGGAAACAAACAGCTGCTCCTGTTCTTTCTGTAACTGTTCCTGCTTCTGAAGAGCCTGAAATTTTGCCTCTTCCTGAGCATTTTTGAGCGATCGTCTGGCAAGAAGGTAGATCCTGCGGTAAGTGAGGGCCAGAAAAAAGAGAAGCATTATCTGGCAGAACAGAGCATATTCCTGTAGCAGAGCTCCCAGGAAAAGAAATGCCTGAACACAGAAAAGTTCTATAAAAAGAATAGTAAAGCCTCGTTTCATAAAGTCCTCTTTTCCGGCGGAAGTTCTGAAAGAATTGTTTCCAGATATACATCTGCCTCAAGATATTTTTGGGTGCGGATCAGATAGTTCAGTGAAAAGAGATGGTTTTCCATATCGTGATTCCATTTTCGCACAGATTGATATTCTTGTTCCATTTCGGTTGTATATTCCAGCTGTTTCTGAAGAAAACTCATCTGCTTAACCAACAGTTCGTGTCTTTTTTCTCTGAGAGAAATGTTGTGAAAAGCCCTGGCTATGATCAGACAGCAGAGAAGATTGAGAAACCAGTATAAAATGATCAGCCATTTTAACCAGGGAGAATTTTTACGGTATAGCAATATTCCCATAAGAAGTGAAGACGCCTGTACGGGAAAAAGGAGCTCAGCAATGGTAGTCAGCTGAATACTGTGGGAATAATTCCGGATTAGTGGAACCAGTTTTTTAATAAACAGCAATGCAACGAAGAAATCTATGATTATTAAAAAAAGCATTTCACCAGATGTATAAAGCAAATTATAACGAAACGATTCTTCGTGGTGTATAAGAGTGTAAATCGGCAGGGCAAACGTTGCAGCGATATTTTCAGAAATTGCCAGAATACATATTAAGATCAGAAATGTGGAAATCTTTTTTTTCAGAGGATCTGAAAAATAGAGAATTGTCAGGAGAAGGAGTGTCAACTGGATAAGCCAGGAGCCCATACTGGGAAACCAATATTTTGACATAAAGGCAGCTGTTATGGGCAACATAAATGAGACAAAAAAACGGCTACGGTTTTTTGGAAAAAAGCTCCGGGATGGTGTAAGGATACCAGTGCAAAATCGGACACAGATATAGGAAGTTATGAAAGAACTCGGAAGAAGAGTGTATAAAATAAATTTCAGAAACTGTGTCATGAGAGTACCTTCTTTCTTGGAAATGTTATAGGATATCAGAGCAAAATACGAAAGTCAGTCTTTCGGAATTACAGCATCAGCAGAGAAAAAGATTTTTTAACATCTTTATAATGTGCGCGGCTGACAGGAATCTGCTGTCCGGTGGTCAAAGTAATTTCTGTATGCTGGAGCCTGGAAACTGCATGAAGGTTCACAAGGAAACTTCTGTGGCAGCACACGAAAAAATCTGGAAGCTGTTGCTGGAGAATATTCAGTTTGTCACGGACTGTATAGGTTTCAATTTTTGTATAAATAAGTGTTTCACGCAGATTTCGTTCCAGATACAGGATATCATTTACCGCAATTCGGATGTGAGAATGTCTGATCTTAAGTGTGAGAAACTGTTCTTCATTTGTCTGGAGATTTTTAAGTGCAGCATCCAGAGCAGCCGGCAGATATTCATTAAGCCGGTTTTTGTAAATGAAATAGGTGTGTTTTGTGGAATAGACATCGGAGGCATATTCCAGATACTGACTGATAAAGATCAGCTGTGTCCGTGGATTCTCCCCGTTTATCATCTGGCCAAGTTCAATTCCGGAAACTGTATCGTCACCCAGGGAGATATCCAGAAAAACAATATCATAAGGACATCTAGTTTCCGGCAGAGCAGTCATAAATTCCTTTCCGGAGATGTAGGGATGTAGTTCATAAGGTACTTTCAGAATGGTTTCAATATTTTTCTTTATAATCTCCACAAAGATCTCACTGTCTTCGCAGATCGCAATTTTCAACATACGCAGAAGCTCCATAAAGTAAGTATAGTCTACTGCTTTAGGCAGTAGTGTCTTTATAAGTAAATATACATGAAAAGGTTTGGAAAGTCTATGATGAAAATTTTTGTTTTGTAGATGAAAAATGTTAATTATTACAGTTTTTAAGTGATTTATGCCGGATTATTAAAGGGGGATAAAAGAATATGATAAAATAAAAAAGACGTATGGGGGAAAGCTTGTATGTGGAAAGGTGAAAAATAAACAATGGATAAAATAGACATAATTCTTGATATTATGGTAAAAATCGCTAACATAATTATCTGGACAATTTGTATTGCGGTGGCTTTGGGTGGTGCTTTTTATATATCAGTTTATGATGAGAAGTTATTATGGTTGGAAAAGATAGTATATGTTTTGTGGGGAGTGCTGTGGTTAAAGGGTTATAGTATGAGTACCTTCCAGATAAAGGAAAAAGGTATAAAAGCAGTCACAGCAATTTGTTTGTCTGTGATATGTGCAGCATTTATTTATTTTTATAATAACTGGCTTCATTATTGTGCCTGGTGTAATAATTTTTCCAATGAAATAGAAGATCTGCCTACATATTTATATTTTCTGCAGTATGACCTGACATATTTTATGAGCTGGATATTTCGATATGTTTTTCCAGCAGTAGGAATGATGGCAGCTTGTTTGGGTATTGAAGTATATCGGGCTAAAATAAAGAAATTCGAAGAACTTGAACAGAGGCAGCTGGATGAGCTGTAGGAGAAGTAAAGCGGACATTCGCAATCCGCTTCGCTACTTGCTCATGAACACAGTCGCTTTGCGACTGCGTTCAAATAAATAAAATCAGAGAAGAAAACACATCTTTGTTTTACAGTTGGGCACTGAGACAGAGATGTGTTTTTTGTATATAAAATATGCTGATTATTACATTTTTTAGCTATTTATGCCTGATAGTTGCGAAAGAATATAAGAAAATGGTGCGATAAAAATAATTAAAACAATCACGTTATTGTTAAAAATGCCAAATCAGGAGGAAGGCATATGAAAAAGAATGAACAGTTAACCTGGTACACAGAGAAAATATTGTGTGCCGGGTTTCTTTTTGCAGAATTTGTCGAAATGTTTTGATTGCATATTCGCCCATATTGTGCTAAAGTAAAGAAAAGCATTTCATTTCTATTGTTGATCTGTACGGGTTCTTCCGTATCTGAAATTCATCAGCCGTTCGGCTATACAGAGAAATCTCAATGCTTAAATCACATAATCACGCAGGGGGATTTCCAGAAGTGCATTTTTTACCATGGGATTCTCCCGACTTTCTGACAAGGAGGATACTACATGGCAGAAAACAATATGGATGTATTAACAGCGAACCGAACCTATAAATCCAGGATTTTTGCAATGCTGTTCAGCGACAAGAATGAATTGCTGAAACTTTACAATGCGATCAATGGAACCAGTTACGATGATCCTGATCTGCTTCAGATCAATACACTGGAGAATGCAGTGTACATGTCTATGCAGAATGATGTTTCTTTTATTATTGAGCTGGGATTAAATCTGTATGAACATCAATCTACGTACAGTCCGAATTTACCTGTACGGTATCTGCTGTATGTGGCAGATGTGTATTCGGATTATACGAAGGATATGAACCTGTATGGGATGAAAGCTGTGAAGCTGCCTACACCGAAGTTTGTGATTTTTTATAACGGGCAGGCTGAACAGCCGGATCGTAAGGAACTGAAGTTGTCAGAGCTCTTTACTGTTCCGGAGGAGGCGCCTTCTTTGGAATTGAAGGCAGTTATGTTGAACATCAATAAAGGCCATAACCGGAAACTGATGGAAACCTGCAAGACACTTCATGACTACGCAGAATACACTTCCCGGGTACGTGAATACGCAGCGGAGATATCATTGGATGAAGCAGTAGAGCGGGCAATTACAGAGTGCATCAGTGAAGATATATTGGCAGATTTTTTGAGAAAGAATCGAGCGGAGGCGAAGAAAGTGAGTATATACGAGTATGATGAAGAGAGGCATATGAGGCAGACAAGGGAAGAGGGTGTTGAGGAAGGCTATACCAAGGGAATTAATCAGGGAATTGAACAAACAGCGGTTAATTTGATTAAAGCGAGACTTCTTACAGATGAACAAATTAAGGAAGTTACTGGTTTGAGCCAGGTACAGTTAGATAATTTAAAAGAAGATAAGAGTAATTGAAAAGATTAAGCCCCTTTCCCAGAAAATTAATCCTGGGAAAGGGATCTGCTGGTCAATGGAATTACTTATGTGAAACTTTAATCTTGGAACTTTAATCTTGGAACTGGCATCTCTTGATTGAAGTAACTTTTAACTGATACTTTGCACAAAGTCTTTTATTTCCGGACAGGCTACGAATTTGTCACAAAATCGTCTATGAGAACTCTCATTAAAGAAACAAAACAGATAAAATCAGATAAGCCCTAATATAGCACATATCGTTATAAAGAGAAAAATGCCCAGAAAGCCCATGAAATACAGCTTTTACGGGGATACCATTGCTACGGCAAAGGCAGCGACATTTCCGGTTTATGCAGGGGACAGCAATGAAAACCATACATTGCCGGCAGCATCGGCAATCCTGGTGAAGCTGTCGAACGGTAAGTTTACCGTTCCGACGGATGGCTCCGCAGGGATTGTTTATCGTATCATTGGAAGCAGAAGCTCTTCCCTTGCACCGGCAGAGGGAGATGGTACGTCTGCAAATCCATATAAGATATCTTCGATCGATGATCTTAATCTGATCCAGGCGAACCAGGGAGCATACTATCGTCTGACAAAAAATATCAGTACAGACGGAAGGATAAATTTTTCGGCATCGTATTTCAGTGGGAAGCTGGACGGAGCCGGTTTCACAATAACCGGTCTCCAAAAGCCTCTGATCCAGCAGAATGCAGGAATGATAAAGGATCTGAATATTGTTGCGGATTTTGATTATGACAGTCATGATATCCATGGTGTTGTGGCACAGTATAATACCGGTAAGATCCAGGATTGCAGGGTAACCGGAACGGTACAGGACATATGGGCTCTACCAGTTCCATGAGCCATCCGGCTTTTGGCGGGATTGTCGGAGAGAATGAGGTGGCCGGTACTATCAGCGGCTGTTCATCCGGAGTAAATATTTTCATATCCATGACAGCTACAGACAGCTATGTTGGTGGCATCGCAGGAGTAAACATTGGTACTATTGAAAAATGTGTTGCAAGAGGAAATCTTTCTGTCACACAGGCTAACGGAAATTCTTATCAGGTTTACCTTGGCGGCATTGCCGGCCGGATTGAACAGTTTGGAAACATGGGCGGATATGTGAAACAGTGTGCTTTTACAGGTACGCTTCACGTGACTGGCGGAACAGCAGTTACAGGTCAGATCTGTGCACAGGTAAATGCAAATGTACTCAATTCTGCTATCGGTCTGAATACTGTATCCGGGAGCCTTGATGAAAACGGAGTTCTCGAGATCGCAGGACAGGGAGCCATGAATGAATGGCAAAATGAGGAAGACGTCCCCTGGAACGGATACCGTGACCAGATAACAGAGATCCGGATCGAGGAGGGCGTTACCAGCATCGGAGCCTATGCATTTGCAGACTGCGAAAAGCTTGTAAAGCCTGACATTGCGGACAGCGTTCAGACTATAGGTGCATTTGCATATTTTAACTGCAGTGGTCTTTCCACACTGACCATCGGCTGAGATCATCGGGATCACAGGCCGGATCAGGCATAATAAGAAGCCCCCGGAACACGAGGCAGCCTCAGAGAAGTCATAACTTCGACTTCCTGAGGTCTGTCCGTGTTCCGGGGCTTTAAGTTTTTAAGGTATCCGAAAGGTGAGATTGTTATCTATCTGATCACAGAGTAACTCAGTGGATCGCCATACCGGCTACAAAGAAATACATTACAACAAAATGGCACACACTTCCCAGCATCACAAAGACATGAAATACTTCGTGGGAGCCGAAATTCTTATGCTTCGCATTGAAGATCGGAAGCTTCAGCGCATAGATCACACCGCCAATGGTATAGATGATGCCGCCGGCAAGGAGCCATCCGAAGCCTGCGCGGGGCAGATTGTGGAAAATCGGAACAAAAGCAAGTACACACAGCCAGCCCATTCCAATGTAGATCACAGAGGAAAGCCATTTTGGGCAGTTGATCCAGCAGCCCTTGAGGATCATTCCGATGATGGCAACGGTCCATACGAGGGCACAGAGGATATAGCCGGTGCGTCCGTGGAGAACGATCAGGCATACAGGCGTGTAGCTGCCGGCAATCATCACGAAGATCATCATGTGATCCATTTTTTTCAGACGGCGGTTCACCTTGGCTGTGGAGCTTACGGAATGGTAAAGTGTGCTTGCCAGGTAAAGAAGGATCATGGTAAGGATAAAAACACTTACTGCAAAAACATGGAGAACATCTGCACTTCTGGCCGCCTTCACGATCAGCGGAGTGGCTCCGGCCACGGCAAGAAGCATGCCGATTCCGTGGGTTATGGCGCTTCCCGGATCTTTTAATTTAAATTTCATATAAAAACACCTCCTGCAAAAAAATCTGCTGTTTATATCATATGGACAACTTCAAGATCGGTTCATCAACGACGGATCATTGCGACAGTTTACAATGTAATAATGTAGAAACTGATAAAATAACATGTAGTATTCAAAACTACATATTAAGTATACAAATACTATACCACTATTATTCAAAAATGCAACCCATATTTTCGAAAAAAATTTTATCAGGATTTAACAAAGCCTTGTTATGGAATAAACATTCGATCAGTATACTTGTATGCAAACCGTGAAGAGAGGGCATTCATGAACATGCAGTCAGGCAAAATCTGAATGCCCGCTTGATACGATACGGATAATTACAGATAAAGTCGGCCGAAAAAGAAAAATATATGGCGGCGCAGGAGGAAAAAATGGCAGATACAATATACATGAACAGGGAATTATCCTGGCTGAAGTTTAATGAAAGAGTACTCGAGGAGGCTGAGAATCCGGAAAATCCGCTGTGTGAACGTCTTACATTTGCATCCATCTATCAGAGCAACCTGGATGAATTTTATATGGTACGTGTGGGATCTCTGGTGGATCAGATGCTTCTGGCAAAGGAGATCCGTGAAAATAAAACCAATATGACACCGGAAGAACAGCTGGATGCGATCCTTGCCAGAACAAAAAAGCTGAACCGGAAAAGAGATGCAGTTTATGAAGAGATCATGGAAAATCTGGAACAATACGGCATACATATGCTGAATTTCCATAAGATCGAAAAAGAGGATCGCAATTATCTGGACCGCTATTTTGAAGCAGAGGTGGCTCCGGTTATTTCTCCGTCTATTGTCGGAAAAAGACAGCCGTTTCCATTTCTCCGGAATAAGGAGATCTATGCGGTAGTAGTTCTGGAAACAAAAAAAGGAAAAGAAAAGCTGGGTATCATTCCGTGCAGCAGTGCAGGTATCCAGCGTCTGATCCCGGTTCCGGGAAAAAACGGCACCTACATGCTGTCTGAAGAGCTGATCCTTCACTTTGTTTCAAAAATCTTCAAGGGCTATCACATCAAGGCAAAGTCCCTGCTTCGGATTACCAGAAATGCGGATATTGACGCAGATGCTCTTTATGATGAAGATCTGGATTACCGTGAGTTTATGGTAGAACTGATCAAGGCAAGAAAGAAACTGGCACCGATCCGTCTGGAGCTGTCAAGAGAAATGGACGGAGATGTTGTTGAAACACTTTGTGAGTATCTGGAAGTGGACAAGAATTATGTATTCCGGGGAGATATACCGCTGGATCTTTCTTTTGTATTCCAGATCCAGGATGGCCTGAGAAAAAGAACAGAGCTTTTTTATGAAAAAAGAATTCCTCAGAAGTCTCCTCTGTTTAACAGTCACGAACCGACCCTTGACCAGATCGCGAAAAAGGACCGTTTTCTTTCCTACCCATATGAAAGCATCAAGCCGTTTCTTACAATGCTCCATGAGGCTGCCAATGATGAGGATGTAGTTTCCATTAAGATGACACTCTACCGTGTGGCAAAACAGAGTAAGGTTGTGGAGGCGCTGATCGAAGCAGCAGAAAACGGAAAGGAAGTTTTCGTTCTGGTGGAGCTGAAGGCGCGTTTTGATGAGGAAAACAATATTGGATGGTCCCGGCTCCTGGAGGATGCGGGCTGTCACGTGATCTACGGTCTGGATGGTTATAAGGTACATTCCAAGCTTTGCCAGATCATGAAGAAAAAAGATGGAAATGTGGAATATTATACACAGATCGGAACGGGAAACTACAATGAAAAAACAGCCCGTCTGTATACAGATCTTTCTCTGATGACTGCGGATCCGAAGATCGGTATGGAGGCGGCCAGAGTGTTCCAGGCACTGGCAATGGGAGAAACCGTTGAAGATATGGAGTATCTTCTTGTGGCACCAAGATGTCTTCAGAACAAAGTGCTTGCCATGATCGATGAGGAGATCGAGCATGCGAAGGCCGGAGAACCGGCATATATTGGCTTGAAAATGAATTCTCTGACAGATAAACGTATTATGAGCAAGCTTGTAGAAGCATCCTGTGCAGGAGTACACATTGATATGGTGATCCGTGGTATCTGCTGTCTGATCCCGGGAGTGAAGGGACAGACAGAAAATATCCACATTATCAGTATTGTAGGACGTTTTCTGGAACATTCCCGCATTTATATTTTCGGAACACAGGAGAGAGCAAGGATCTATATTTCCTCTGCGGACTTTATGACAAGAAATACTCTTCGTCGTGTAGAAGTTGCGGCACCTATCGAGGATCCGGATATCCGTATGCAGATCCAGGAAATGTTTGTGACAATGCTCAGTGATAATCGAAAAGCAAGGAGCATGAACAATAAGGGAATTTATAAGATCGAACCATCCGATAATGCTCCGCTTAATTCTCAGGAAGTATTTCTGCAGCAGGCATACGACAATGCGGCTCCTGCGACAGATAAATAAGAGATTTTTATGCATATTTCTCCCAGTTTTTCGCATAATAACCATATGAAAAACAAATAGTTAATATGACATTGACGTACAATGAACAGAAAATACAGGAGGAATTCAGGAAGATGAAAGCAACGGGAATTGTTCGCAGGATTGATGATCTGGGCAGGGTTGTGATTCCAAAAGAGATACGAAAGACACTGCGGATCAAGGAAGGAACGCCACTGGAGATTTTTACAGACAGGGAAGGACAGATCATCCTGAAAAAATATTCGCCCATTGGAGAGCTGAATACATTTGCTGCGGAATATGCGGAAGCGCTGGTACAGACCACCGGACTGACTGCCTGTATTACAGATCGTGATCAGGTCGTGGCGGCATGCGGCAGCGGAAGCCGGGAACTGGAAGGAAAAGAGATCAGTTCTGATCTGGATGCAGTCATTGCCGGCAGGAAAGGCAGAATGGTCAGTCAGGACAGCAGGGAAAATATATCAGTCATTTCCGACGCTATGGATTCATTTTTCCAGAAAATGATACAGCCGATCCTGTGTGCGAGTGACGCCATTGGAGCAGTGATCCTTCTGACTAAAAGTGAAAAAACAGCACTGGGAGACACAGAACGTGCCCTTATCCGCACAGCAGCCGGTTTTCTTGGCAGACAGATGGAGCAGTAAAAGTGCATCAGATGTACAGAAAAATGTGTGCAGATCAAGATATAAACATCAGATGCAGATGCCAGGAGCAGCAGATCAGGGAGGATGCGGACACCGGGAAGGAAAGCAATGGTATTCTTCCAGAGTCAGATTTGTGATAGTGAGCCAGGAAGCCAGAGGTTTTGTCACATAGCGGATGTGCCAGGGCTCATAAGGGATGCCGGTGATCTCCTCTCTGTTTTTTGGGTACCGGAGGATAAAACCATAGAGCGGAGCGTTCTTTTTCAGCCAGCGGCCTTCTCCTGTTGCGGAAAACCTTTCGGAGAGCTCCATATGGATGGAAGGGCAGGATACATCCAGAGCAAGTCCGCTCTGGTGCTCACTTGTTCCTGGCTCTGCAACGAAAGGACTTCCTGTAAAAAGCTCCTTCTGTCGCTGGTAGGAACGATATCCGGAAACTGCCCACAGGTTCAGACCGCATCTGTGACAGGCATGGAAAAGCTGGGAAGCGGCTTTTGCAGCCTGATACTCCAGAAGCCGCTTCGGATCTCCCGGTGCTGCTTCAAATGGAAGTCCGATATCGATAAGATGTTCCGGCACAAAGGCTTCCGGCAGAGGATGCTCCCTGCTGATCAGCCGGGTATAAAATTCTCTGTGCAATAAAAACCCTCCTTTCCTTATCCATAAGCTTATGATAAGAAAGGAGGGTTTATGAATGCTTATTTCTGTTTATCAGAGCTCTTTTTCACTCATTTCTTCCAGGAGAGCCTTCTTCATGTCATAGAGTGACTGGGAGAGATCTACATAAACCTTCTGCGGATTAACGAAACGTCTGGATTCATCCCACAGTGTGTTCTGCTCCTGTTTGCAGTAGTCGCGGAGTTCCATGACAGATGGAGACTTGTAAACGCTCTTACCATCTTTAATTACCGGAACAAGGAGCTCACGGAGTTCGTAGGTTCCGCCAAGAACCTTGGTCTTTTTCCAGGTGTCAACCGGGTCGAAGATCACCATAGTTTCTTCCGGATCGAATTTCTCATCTGCAAGGCAGATCAGATCGGCCTTGATCTTGCCGGTCTTCTTGCTGTAGATACGGTATACAGTCTTGTTGCCCGGGTTGGTAACCTTTTCTGTGTTTTCGGAAAGCTTGATCTTCGGCTGGAAGGCATCGCTGTCAGCGTCCTTTACAGCGGCAAGCTTGTATACGCCGCCGAATGCCGGATTGTTATCGGCTGTGATCAGCTTGGTTCCGACGCCCCAGGAATTGATCCTGGCATCCTGGGCCTTCAGGCTTTCGATAAGATATTCATCAAGATCGCTGGATGCGGAAATGGTAGCATCATCGAAACCGGCAGCAGCCAGCATCTTGTAAGCTTTTTTGGAAAGATATGCAAGATCACCGCTGTCGATACGGATTCCATAGTTCTTCAGCTGGATACCTTCCTCACGCATTTCCTCAAATACACGGATCGCATTGGGAACACCGGATTTCAGGACATCGTAGGTGTCAACCAGAAGAGTACAGGAATTCGGGTAAAGTCTCGCATAGGTCTTAAAGGCAGTGTACTCATCCGGGAAACTCATGATCCAGGAATGAGCATGTGTTCCGAGAACCGGAACGTTAAACATCTGGCCGGTCAGTACGTTGGAAGTACCGGCACATCCGCCGATCACTGCAGCTCTGGCCCCGAAGATCCCGGCGTCCGGACCCTGGGCACGGCGAAGACCGAATTCCATGATGGGATCGCCCTTGGCTGCGTGGCATACACGTGCTGCCTTAGTGGCAATAAGACTCTGATGGTTCATAATGTTCAGGATGGCCGTCTCTACAAGCTGAGCTTCCATGATCGGTGCGATAACCTTGACCATCGGCTCTCTCGGGAAGATCACGGTTCCCTCCGGAATTGCGTAGATATCACCGGTGAATCTGAAGTTGCTCAAATACTCAAGGAAATCATCCTCAAAGATGCCAAGACTTCTCAGATAGGTAATGTCTTCTTCTGAGAAACGGAGATTTTCGATGTATTCGATCATCTGCTCCAGTCCTGCACAGATGGCAAAACCGCCATCGCACGGATTGTTGCGGTAGAACATGTCAAAGACAACGGTCTGGTTGGTAGGGTTTTTGAAATATCCCTGCATCATGGTAAGCTCATAGAGGTCCGTGAGCAGAGTAAGGTTATTTGCTCGCATAGCGTTCTCCTTTAGACGCCTCCGGATATTGTGACCGGAGGGAAATACACGGTTGTTTCCGCTCTTTTTATTATACGGCTTATTATAACACAAAGGAGTGGATTGTAAAATTTTTTTACTGCGTAAACACGCATATAATAAGGAGTTTTAACAGCAGTTTAAGAAATTTTGAAAAAAAATAAAAAAAATTAAAAAAAGGGGTTGCAATTGCAAAAAAGCTGTTATATAATAACATCCGTCGCAAGCGATAAGGCAAGCGAAAAACAAAACACATAGGGCTATCGCCAAACGGTAAGGCAACGGACTCTGACTCCGTCAGTTCAAGGTTCGAATCCTTGTAGCCCTGCTTCTTAAGTACCTCAGTTGCGAGGTGCTTTTTTTGTACTCAAAAATAAGAAGATATTCGCAATCCGCTTCGCCCAAAAAAACAAGTGCGTTTCTTCCTGCCAGGTGTTACAATAAAGTATAGACAGTATGACAGGAGGCACGAATGAGTTACAGTTTTGAGAGTCGAGTAAGATTCAGTGAGATCGGAGAAGATGGTTGTCTGACGCTGCCGGGAGTTCTGGATTATTTTCAGGATTGCTGTACCTTTGAATCCGAGCAGACAGGAGTCGGCATGGAAGTATTAAAGGAACAGAAAAGAGCCTGGGTACTTTCTGCATGGCAGGTGATCGTGAAGCGGTATCCGAAGCTTGGTGAAAATATAAAAGTAACAACAATTCCTTATGGATTCCGTGGATTTATCGGAATGCGTAATTTTATTCTTGAGACAATGGATGGTGAGAAGCTGGCATGGGCCAATTCCTACTGGTCCTTTATCAATACAGAAACCGGTCTTCCGGAAAAGCTGACACCGGCAGATACAGATCCCTATGATCTGGGCGAAAAAATGGAGATGGATTATGCACCAAGAAAGATCGCGCTTCCGAAGGAACGGGAAGTGCAGAATGCTTTTTCCGTACAGAAGCATCATCTGGACACCAATCATCATGTGAACAACTGTCAGTATATCCGGATGGCAGCGGATCATCTGCCTGAGGATTTTAAAGTTGGTCAGCTTCGTGCTGAATATAAACGTCAGGCAGTACTGGATAATGTTATCATTCCGGAAGTATATATGACAGAAAATAAAGAAGCTGTAGTTCTCAACGCGGAGGATAAAGAACCTTACGCAGTAGTTGAGTTTACAAAATAAATACAGGCGGTAGAGATTAGTACAACGTTTTTGAAACAACTATACCGTAAAAGGAGGGCGCGCTATGCTTGAAAAATTAAAAGAAGAAGTTTACAGAGCAAATATGGATCTGCCCAAATATGGTCTTGTTACCTTTACATGGGGAAATGTCAGCGGGATCGACAGGGAGCAGGGACTTTTTGTGATCAAGCCAAGTGGTGTGGATTATGACAAGCTGACACCGGAAGACATGGTAGTGGTAGATCTTGATGGAAATAAAGTAGAAGGAAGATACAATCCATCCTCTGATACACCGACACATGCAGTTCTTTACAGAGCGTTTCCGAATATCGGCGGCATCGTACATACCCACTCATCCTGGGCAACAAGCTGGGCGCAGGCAGGCAGATCGATCCCGTGTTATGGAACAACACATGCAGATTACATTTACGGAGAAGTACCATGTGTGCGTAATCTGACCAAAAGAGAGATCGAAGAGGCATATGAGAAGAACACGGGAGTTCTTATTGCTGATTATTTCAAAAACAAAGATTATGAAGCAGTACCGGCCGTGCTGTGCAAGAACCACGGACCTTTTACCTGGGGTAAGGATGCTCATGAGGCAGTTCATAACGCAGTTGTTCTTGAGGAGGTTGCCAAGATGGCATCTCGCTGCGAGCTGATCAATCCGGATGTAAAACCGGCACCGCAGGAGCTTCAGGATAAGCATTACTACAGAAAACATGGTGCAAATGCATATTATGGTCAGGTAGGACAGGAAGACTGATCAGAAGAAAAAACAGTTTAACCCGATGGTGGATCGTCAATATCCGCCTGAGTGGAAATGCCGCGGAACAGTACCGC
Organism: Blautia massiliensis (ex Durand et al. 2017); assembly: GCF_051861785.1. Classification (NCBI taxonomy): domain Bacteria; kingdom Bacillati; phylum Bacillota; class Clostridia; order Lachnospirales; family Lachnospiraceae; genus Blautia; species Blautia massiliensis (ex Durand et al. 2017). Next base: position 1,947,461 of record NZ_CP146725.1, on the reverse strand, counting down.
GGCATTTTTTGTCGAAAAATGCAGAAAATGTCAGATTTGCTGACCTTTAACACAGGTGCCGCCGAAATATATGCTAATGTCAAGAAAAATGCAGAACATTAACACATTTATTAAAATAGGTGGCAGGATGAAAATATACACTTATCAGGGAAAAAAGAACGTTTCCGGAGAAAAAATACGCCAGATGAGGAATATGAAACGGATGTCGCAATCTGCGCTGGCAGCAAAAATGCAGGTGGAAGGAGTGATGCTGGAGCGTGACAGTATCAGCCGGATCGAAGGAGGAGAACGTTTTGTAGCAGATTATGAACTGCGGGTGTTTGCAAAGGTGCTGGGAGTGGATGTGAAGTGGCTGCTGAATGAGCAGTAAATAAGGCAAAATTGGATTACAGTCCGCTGGTAATATTCCGCGAAGCGTGTTGCTGAGAACGGAGTGAAAAGTAACAATATTGGTCTGACTGGCAGGAATCTGTGTAAACTACTTGATATTTATGTCGGAAACTGCTACAGTATAAAGAAAAAAGACGGCCGGGAAGCCCTGCGGAGGGCAAACGGTCACGGATAAGAAGATAGAGGCGCGGATTTTATCAGTATTTATGGACGGAAGGCCCTGGCAGGCTGTTCATAAAGAAAGGAAAATCTGCCGAAGTGCTCTGGAAGGCCAGATGACAGGGCGCTGGGATAACGCAGAATATGCGTTGTACTGTCACGGATGTGGAGCGCTATCGGTAGCACTTCGGGAGATCTGCATTTAATATGCTGAATGGAGATCTTCTGACAGGCTATAAGTTAAATAAGGATTATTTAACCGGAGGTGTTCTTAAGAAGAGACAGCCTCCGTTTTTTTGTCCCCGAAAAGGGAGGAGAAAAATGAGTAAAAAAGCAGGAACAGCATTGTCTGTTATGGCAATGGTATTCATGGGCGCACTGGCAAGTCCCCTGACTGTGCTGGCTGCGGATGCGGAGGAGACTTACCAGCCTGCCCTGTATGCAACGATCTGGGCACTGCTTCCACCTCTTGTTGCGATCGTCCTTGCACTGATCACAAAAGAAGTATACAGTTCTCTGTTTGTGGGAATTGTAGCAGGAGCACTGATCTATTCCGGATTTAAATTTGAAGGAACGGTAACACAGATTTTTGAGGGAGGAATCATCAAGGTTCTTTCTGACAGCTATAACGTAGGTATCCTGATCTTCCTGGTTATCCTGGGATCTGTGGTATGTATGATGAACAAGGCCGGCGGCTCTGCCGCATTCGGACGATGGGCCAGCAAAAAGATCCACACACGTGTGGGCGCGGAACTTGCAGCGATCATCCTTGGAATCCTGATCTTCATTGACGATTATTTTAACTGCCTGACAGTAGGAAGCGTTATGCGTCCGGTAACTGACAGACATCACGTATCCAGAGCGAAATTTGCATACCTGATCGATGCGACAGCCGCTCCGGTATGTATCATCGCACCGATCTCATCCTGGGCTGCTGCAGTCAGCGGATTCGTAGAGGGACAGGATGGACTTGCGATTTTTGTAAGAACCATCCCGTATAACTTTTACGCGATTCTTACTATTGTAATGATGGTTGGCATGGTACTGATGAAAACCGAGTTTGGTGCCATGAGAACACATGAGATCAATGCTCTGAACGGAGATCTTTATACAACATCTGCAAGACCGTATGAGAATGCAACGGATGATGAGACACCGAATCCGAGAGGAAAGGTGATCGATCTTGTGATTCCGATCGTTGTGCTTGTTATCTGCTGTGTCATCAGTATGATCTACACAGGAGGATTTTTCAGCGGAACAGATTTTGTTACCGCATTTTCACAGAGTGATGCCTCTACAGGCCTTGCAATGGGAAGTGCTTTTGGTCTGGTGTTTGCCATTATTTTCTATATGATCCGCCGTGTGATCAATTTCAGAGACTGTATGGGATGCATCCCGGAAGGCTTCAAGGCTATGGTACCGGCGATCATGATCCTGACCTTTGCATGGACACTGAAGGCTATGACAGACTCACTTGGTGCAGCGGTATTCGTAGAAGAAGCAATGCGTTCTGTTGCCGGTGGTATTGAAGTTATCCTTCCGGCCATTATTTTCCTGGTTGGATGTGGACTTGCATTTGCTACAGGTACTTCCTGGGGAACCTTTGGTATCCTGATCCCGATCGTTGTTGCGGTATTTGAGAAATCCAGTCCTGAGATGATGATCATTTCCATGTCCGCCTGCATGGCAGGTGCAGTTTGCGGAGACCACTGCTCACCGATCTCCGATACAACGATCATGGCTTCCGCAGGAGCACAGTGTGATCATGTGACTCACGTTTCCACACAGCTTCCGTATGCGATCCTGGCTGCGGCAGTATCCTTTGTAACTTATATTGTTGCAGGCTTTGTAAAAACAGCATGGATCGCTCTTCCGGTGGGAATCGTGCTGATGCTGATCGTACTTTTTGTCATTAAAATGATGAACCCGATGCCGGTTGAGAAACCAACAGAATAACAGACTGACCCAATGTGGGGACAGATTCCCACATGGATGTCAAATAAAAGGCAGTGACGGAAAGAAATTTCCGAAGCTGCCTTTTTTGTGCTTTCTATAATAATTCTCTTATGTTATAATGCAGGACAGACAGCAAATAGTAAATGATCGTATATAGTTTTAAGGAACAGGAGTAAGAATGATAGAATTAGGTAAAAAACAGAAATTACTGGTTGTAAAAACCGTGGATTTCGGAATATATCTTGGAGAGGACCGAAACGCACCTCAGAATGAGAGAGTGCTTCTTCCGTCCAAACAGGTACCGGAAGGAACCAAAGCAGGTGATGAGATCGAAGTATTCATCTATAAGGATTCCCAGGACAGACTGATCGCAACTACCCGTGAGCCGATGCTTCAGGTAGGACAGACCGCAGTCCTTAAGGTAAAACAGGTTACCAGGATCGGTGCTTTTCTTGACTGGGGACTGGAGAAGGATCTTCTTCTTCCGTATCATGAGCAGACCAACCGGGTGCGTGAAGGTGAGGAGTGTCTGGTAGCTCTTTATGTAGATAAGAGCAGCAGACTCTGTGCAACCATGAAGGTGTATCATTATCTTTCCACCAGAACTCCTTATGTACCGGGAGATTCGGTAAAGGGGCGTGTCTATGAGATCAGTGGGAATTTCGGCGTTTTTGTTGCGGTAGATGATAAATATTCCGCTCTGATCCCGGCACGGGAGGCAACAGGCAAGTACAGACCGGGAGCTATTCTTGATCTTCGTGTCACAGAGGTGAAAGAGGATGGCAAGATGAACGTCAGTGACCGCCAGAAGGCTTACATCCAGATCAATGAGGATGCAGAGAGCGTATTCAGCGTGATCGAGGAATTTGCAGGGGTGCTGCCATTTGATGATCATGCTTCACCGGAAGTCATCAAGAGAGAGTTTGGCCTCAGTAAGAACGCATTCAAGCGTGCAGTCGGTCATCTGATGAAGGAAGGAAAAGTAGAGATCCGTGACAAGAGGATCTACATTAAAAAATAACAAGGTGTTGACCGGCTCCGGATCAGACACGCTCCGGCACGTTCAGAGAAAAGTGCAGAGCGGGGAGGATCCGGAGCCCTGTTTTTTACGATAAGGAGAATAAATTTGGAGTTTACACATTTACATGTCCATACAGAATACAGCCTTCTGGATGGCTCCAATAAGATCAAAGAATATGTAGCCAGAGTAAAAGAGCTGGGTATGGACAGTGCGGCGATCACCGATCATGGCGTTATGTATGGTGTGATCGATTTTTACAGGGCTGCAAGAGAAGCCGGGATCAATCCGATCCTCGGATGTGAGGTTTATGTGGCTCCGGGCTCCCGTTTTGACAGAGAAGTGGGAAGTGGGGATGACCGTTATTATCATCTGGTCCTGCTGGCTGAGAATAATCAGGGATACAGCAACCTGATGAAAATTGTATCCAAGGCATTTGTGGAAGGGTTTTATTACAAACCACGTGTGGATCTGGAGCTTCTGGAAAAATATCACGAGGGTATCATTGCCTTAAGTGCCTGCCTGGCGGGAGAGGTCGCCAGATATCTTGCACGTGGAATGTATGAGGATGCCAAGATCGCGGCATTACGTTACCAGGATATTTTCGGAAAAGGAAATTTCTTTCTGGAGCTTCAGGATCATGGGATCCCGGAGCAGCAGACTGTAAACCAGCAGCTTCTCCGTATGCACAGAGAGACGGGGATCGATCTGGTTGCCACCAATGATGTGCATTACACTATGGCAGAGGATGCGGAACCACATGATGTTCTTCTTTGTCTGCAGACTCAGAAAAAGCTCAGCGATGAGAACAGAATGCGCTATGAGGGCGGCCAGTATTATGTGAAATCGCCGGAGGAGATGGCGAGGCTTTTCCCATATGCGCTGGAAGCGCTGGAAAACACGCACAGGATCGCGGAGAGATGTCATGTGGAGATTGAATTTGGTGTGACCAAGCTGCCGAAATATGATGTGCCGGACGGATTTACCTCCTGGGAATATCTGAACAAGCTTTGCCATGAGGGACTTGAGCAGCGTTATCATCCGGTAACAGAGGAGCTGAAAAAGCGCCTGGATTATGAGCTGTCTACGATCAAAAACATGGGATATGTAGATTACTTTCTCATTGTATGGGATTTTATCAAATATGCCAGGGACAACGATATCATGGTCGGTCCGGGACGGGGTTCTGCCGCAGGAAGCCTGGTTGCCTATACACTTGGGATCACCCAGCTGGACCCGATCCGGTATGATCTGCTCTTTGAACGTTTCCTGAATCCGGAGCGAGTATCCATGCCGGATATCGATGTGGATTTCTGCTTCGAACGGAGACAGGAGGTTATTGATTATGTAAGAAGAAAATATGGTGATGACTGCGTGGTTCAGATCGTTACCTTCGGTACACTGGCAGCCCGCGGTGTCATTCGTGATGTAGGCCGTGTTCTGGATATGCCTTATGCCCAGGTGGACACCATCGCCAAGATGATCCCACAGGAGCTGAATATCACCATTGACAAGGCACTGGGAATGAATCCGGAGTTTCGCAAGGCTTACGAGGAACAGGACGATATCCATCGTCTGATCGATCTGGCAAAACGTCTGGAGGGGCTTCCGAGGCATACCTCCATGCATGCGGCAGGTGTTGTGATCAGCCAGAAGGATGTATCGGAATACGTACCCCTTTCCAGAGCACAGGATGGTTCCATTGTCACGCAGTTTACCATGACAACACTGGAAGAGCTGGGACTTCTGAAAATGGATTTCCTGGGCCTCCGTACCCTGACGGTTATCCAGAATGCTGTAAAAATGGTGGAAAAAAGTACCGGTATGCTTCTGGATATGCAAAAGATCGACTACAACGACAAAAAGGTACTGGATTCTCTCGGAACAGGACGTACTGACGGCGTGTTCCAGCTGGAGAGTGCCGGAATGAAAAGCTTCATGAAGGAGCTGAAGCCTCAGAGCCTTGAGGACGTGATCGCGGGAATTTCGCTTTACCGTCCGGGTCCCATGGATTTCATTCCGCAGTACATCCGCGGAAAAAACCGTCCGGATACCATCCGTTATGACTGTCCGCAGATGGAGCCGATCCTGAAGCCGACCTATGGCTGTATCGTATACCAGGAGCAGGTTATGCAGATCGTCCGTGAGCTTGCAGGCTACACCCTTGGACGAAGTGACCTGGTGCGCCGTGCCATGTCCAAGAAAAAAGCTTCTGTTATGGCAAAAGAACGCCAGAATTTCGTTTACGGAAACGTGGAAGAGGGAGTACCGGGATGTATCGCCAACGGTATTTCCGAGGAGATCGCAAACAAGATCTACGATGAGATGACAGATTTTGCAAAATATGCCTTCAATAAGTCTCACGCTGCCGCTTATGCAGTGGTTTCCTACCAGACGGCATATCTCAAATATTACTATCCGGTAGAATTTATGGCTGCACTGATGACATCCGTTGTGGAAATGCCGAACAAGGTTGCCGAGTATATTTCTGTATGCCGCCAGATGGGGATCCGGATCCTTCCGCCGGATATCAATCATGGTGTTTATGGCTTTTCTGTTGACAATGGTTCCATTCGTTATGCACTTTCTGCCATCAAGAGTATCGGCCGTCCGGTAATCGAGGGGATTGTGCGGGAGCGTGAGGAGCACGGAGAATATACCTCCCTGAAAACATTTATTGAGCGAAATATCGACCAGGTTAACAAGAGAGTTGTGGAAAATCTGATCAAGGCCGGAGCGCTGGATTGCCTGGAGGGAAACCGGAATCAGAAAATGACGGTTTATACGCAGATCATAGACAGTATCAACCAGGATAAGAAGCATACCATGGCGGGACAGCTGAGTCTTTTTGATATTGCGCCTGAAGAAGATAAAAAGGAATTTGAGATCCGTATGCCGCAGGCAGCAGAATATCCGAAGGAGACGATACTGACCTTTGAGAAGGAAGTTCTCGGCATCTATCTCAGCGGTCATCCGCTGGAGCGTTACCGGAATATGATGGAAAAAATGATCTCTGCAAAAACTTCTGATTTTCAGCCGGATGATGAAACAGGGATACCGGAGGTTTACGATAACCAGAAAGTGATCGTGGGTGGAATGATCACGGATAAAACCATAAAATATACAAAGAATAATAAGGTAATGGCGTTCCTTACAGTGGAAGATCTGGTAGGCACCGTGGAGGTTGTGGTATTTCCACGTGATTACGAAAAATGCCAGATGTTCCTGAATGAAGATGCCCGGCTCTTTATTCAGGGAAGAGTATCCGCAGAAGACGACAAAGCCAGCAAGCTGATCCTGGAAAAGGTCCGTCTTTTTGATGATATGCCAAGAGAACTGTGGCTCCAGTTTGAAAGCCGGGAAGAGTACGCAAAAGCCGAGACCGGTCTGGTAGATGATCTGATGGAATCCAGAGGAAACAGCACGGTGGTTATTTATCTCAAAGATGTCAAGGCAATGAAGAAACTTCCCCCTGCTTATCAGGTCCATATCGAGGATCCCTGGCTGGAGCGCATGTGTAAAAAATATGGAAGTTCCAATGTTAAAATTGTGGAGAGAGTATTGAAAAACCTTTAAAAGCAGGAAAAACACTGTGTTTATCAATCCCGTGATACGAATTTGATACGAAAAGCCCCGGAAACGGTCAATTTCCAGGGCTTGGAGTATGTTATAAATTATCAAGAATATCAGCGATCTCCTGCTGCTTGTTTGGATAAAGGTGGCCGTAAGTGCCAAGAGTGACCTCAATACTCTCATGGCCCAGGCGATCCGCAATAACCAGAGGGGAAACGTTGTATTCGATCAGCAGAGCAACATGAGAGTGCCTGAGATCGTGGAGCCGGATCCGGGGAACCCCGGCCAGCTGTGAGTATTTCTTCATGGGATAATACAGGGCACACTTGGACATGGTAAACAGCCTTGTATCATCATCACAGCCGTAAAGCCGTTTCTTGTACTCTATAAGCTCGTTGCAGAGGAACCGGGGCATTATTATGTCTCTGGTTCCTTTTCCCGTTTTAGGCGGCGTTATAACGTCCTGGCGGTTTATACGCTGCAGGGACTTGGTGATATGCAGCATCCCTGTTGTGGTATCTGCATCGGCAGCAGTCAGCGGCATCAACTCACCCAGGCGGATCCCGGTGTAATACAGAAGCTGGAAAGCCATGTGCTTTACCGGATCATCAATCAGAGCAATAAACTGGCGGTACTGATCCAACGTCCAGAACTGCATTGTCTGGGCACGGGTCCGGCCGATCTTCTCGATACCGTCAAAAGGATTGGCTGAAAGCTTACAGCGGCGTGCACCGAATTTAAACACAGTCCGGAAGATAGTATCAATTTCGTGCATATAGGTGTCGGCCATATTAGAGGAGAGCAGCCGGTTCTGCCATTCTATGATATGCTTTTCTGACAATTCTCCAAGCGGAAGATCCCGGAAGTAAGGGTTGATATAGTTCTTTATTGCATTGTTGTAATTACGGATTGTAGTACAACGCCGCCTGGGAGCAATCTCCTGCAGGAATGTTTCTGTAATAGTTCCGATCGTTGTCTTGGAATCGTATTTCAGGGCAACAATAAACCGGTGTTCCCAGTCTTTTGCGTCTATCTTTTTGGAAAATCCTCGTTTCATCTTCTGGCGGCGTTTACCGTTCCAGTCGATGTAGTTAAATTTGCAATACCAGGATTTTGTTTTCTCGTCATAATATGCTGGCATAAGATCATCCTTTCATTCTCTGGCCGGGGGCGGTGGCTTAAGGATGAAAGGGGTAGATCACTATTTTTTTTCCAGTTTATTCTGTTCTTGCTCGATTTGTTTAATGCTTTTTGGTGGGGTGGGAAGATCTTCAGGCATAGTTCCTCCCAGTTCTTTAATTGTTTGACGAACTTTTTTGCCTACTTCATAGTGGGTAGTATTGGCAGCAGATTTTCCAGTGATGTGATCACGGCGAAGTTTTTCGTCTGTTTGGGTTGCACGGAAAAGATTGGCGGCCAGTTCAGTGCTGCCCATATAATCCAAAATTTTCTGACTTTTCTTTAAACCCTTTCGAGTATGTATTTCTTTTGCACCAAGTCCACCATATAATCCTTGATAACCTTTATTTTGGAAGATGGCATATTCTTGTGGGGTTTCTACGCCTGCCATTTTTGCCGCTTCAGCCAGGGATTTGTTATGAGCGATCATTTCATTTCGGATTGCTAAACGCTTCTTATCTTCAGTGAGATCGTCAAAGTTTTCAATCAATTCCTGCTGCCGGGTTTTAACTGCAAAATATGTTTGGCCAAGAGCGATTATTTTTTTTGAAGGATCACCGTTCATAACAATCAAATAGCAAGCATATCTTGATAGTTTATAGCTTTTAAATCCTCGTTTGGCTCCTGAACCAATGGGGACCATCTCGGTGACTTCACCGAAATGGTCTGACACAATATTACTGCTGTTTTCGCAGGCATCCATGGCTTTATATATAGTTAATTCAAAATTTCTAAAATCTCTGTATTCAAGAACTTTGGAAAGCTCTCTTGCATACCAGAATTCATCACCGTTTTCATCAATATGCTTAATTGATTCAAAAAGTGATTCAGTATATTGGGTTTCTTCTTCGGGTGTAGATTTAGCTAAAGCTCGTTCTTTGATTTCATTTAACTTTCTTGAAAATTCTTCATTGTTCATAAAGTGGTATTCTCCTTCCTGCTATTTAAACTGTTGCAAACGGTTGTAAAAAAGCAAATATAAAGGTATAATATACTTAACAAGAGTGCCGTTGGTCAGTGTACATCTGACCGCCGGAAAGAAATAAGTTTGCAGAAAATAGCACCTTATCTTACCAGGACGAGGGTGCTATTTTTTCTGCATAAAAGTAATAACAAGAGTTATGACTGCACAAAGCATAATTACAAAAATAAATAAGTCGCCATATGTAACCATAAGCACCAGCCTCCTTTCACAGAAGTGTCCGGCGGCTGGCATAACACCCCAACGGTTCCCTGGGTAAGTATATTATATTGTCAAAGCTCAGGAATATATTATCATGGCAGCAGTGCAACAAGATCCTGCTGCCGATCAGTTCTATCAGTACTCAAATCTGGCATGCAAACTCGATAACGGTTCGTTATTGAGCTCGGGGCGTTGCCGATCAGTTCTATTGGTGTCCAAGTCGGACACCTTTTCGTCATTTTTGGAAAAACTCTATTCCCAATTTTTGTCATCATTCATAATATCAAGATCATGTTGGAGCCCTTCCGGAGTCTGTTCTACGTCTGTTCGGGCGTGGGCGGCAAGAATTTCCGGGTCTTTTCTTTTATTTTTTATAAATTGCGCGAATTCAGTAATTTTTTCTATATCTGACAATTCCATATCTTTTATTGTGTAAAGTAATAAAAAACATTTTTGTGATTCATCGTTCTCAGTAGCTGTTTTAACATATAATTGTATAAAATCTTCAATACATTCTGTTATGTTGTCAAACGTTAAGTCGGATATTTTTATAGAATTCGGCTCGTCGCCTAAAATATAATTATATCCGAATCCATTGTGATCTTTTTTTTGTACGATATCAATTTTTCCGTAAATATATTTGAAAATATCAAAATAAGCTTTTTCAATATTAGGCTCTGCCCTTAGATCATCGGACAAGGTTTCGGAAATTTGTCCAATTAAAACTAATGGGTTAACATCAAGAGCGTGTGCAATTTTTTGTATCGTTTCTAATTTTGGATTACGCTTTCCATTCTCGTATTGAGCGTAGCTTGGCTGTGAAACGCCTAAACGTTCGGCTATTTCTTTTTGCGAAAACCCTTTTTTTATTCTGATTTGTTTTAAATTTTTCGAAAATGTCATAGTCAAATACCTCTCTTATTAACTCAGAATAGCATAAATATTTTAAAAATTCAATCAAAAGATTATAAAAAACGCTTGACTTAATCAAAAGACTATGATAAAACAAAAATATAATCAAAAGATTAAGAGAGGTGACAAGACGATGAGAATTAACAGATTCAAATTAACAATGGAACTTATGCGTCAGGATATGACTCAAAAACAGCTTGCTGAAAAAGCAGGTGTTTCCAGAGTAACAGTTAACGGCATTAAATCCGGGAGAAGTTGCTCCGATGAAGTCGGAAAAAAGATTGCAAGAGCTCTTGGCGTGGATGTAACAGAAATTATTGATTAAATCACCGGGGGCGGTGGCTTAAGGACGAAAGGAGATCTGTATGAGATTTAACGGGAAAAGATTCCAGGAGATAATGACAGCTCAGAAACTGACAGCAGAAGATATCTGCAAGAGCACCGGTTTGGGTACACGATCTTTTCAGTGGATCATGACGAATGGTTTTGCGTCTGAGGACGCAATGGAGAGATTGGCTGAGGCAGCAGGTACACAGGTTAGAGAACTGCTGCTGCCGGATATCTCCGGAACTGTAGAAAATGCAATCGAATTTATTAAAGATCAGAAACGGGCAACGGTCACATTCTCACAACCGAGATATATAACCAGAATCAAAAAACTTGCAGAGAAGTACCCGGAAGAATGTGAGATTGTAGTGCTTAATAAAAGCACCGGAGAAGGCGAAACCATTTGCGCCCATGTTCCTACAGCATGGATCAGAGTTGCACCGCCAAAGGTTAGCGTGCTGACAGATGAACAGCGTGAAGAGATTGGTAAACGTCTGTTATCTGGACGTCAGAATATTGACAAGTAATTGTAATTACATTGTCAAACAGACCTAAAATCAATTTAAACTGCTTCAAGGTACAATTTATAGCCTAAAGCATAAAGGGGCAAAAACGCATGAATAAACACGATGTAAGCAAATACATAGACCTGCTGCACAGAAGAACCTTTATCCTGCTGCACAGTGGCGTTGACTGGAAACCAGAATATGAGGCAGAGCTGCAGCAGATCAACCAGGAACTTGCTTTACTTCGGCCCTTGGTGGATCAGGAGCACAGCAGAAAGCTTCGGAACAATCTTCCGAACGTTGCAAGCTGCTCCAAACAATGTTTGTATCAGGTTAATGACAGGGAGGTGAGAGAACCTTGAAAAAACAGTATTTGACCGCCAAAGAGATCTCGGAGGCTATGGGCGTATCCGAAAGTAAGGCCTACGGCATCATCCGGGAGCTGAATAAAGAACTGAGAACAGAGGGATATCTGACCGTATCCGGTAAAGTCCCGGTGGCGTTTTTCAAGAAAAAGTATTTTGGCTTTGAGGAAGTCGGATAAGAGAGGAGAACATAATGGGAAACAGAAAAAGAGATATTCGCGCGACAGTCAATACAGATGAATTTCTTGGTATGCCAGTAAAAGCACAGTTACTGTATTTCCACTTGGCGATAAGAGCAGATAAGGACGGGCTTGTTTCGAACCCAAAGAGTATGGTGAAAATTTTGGAATGTGAGGATGAAGCTTTAGATCTTCTGGTTTCAAGTGGATATGTGTCTTATATATCATCCTCAGAATATGGAATGCTGGTCAATACGGATAAAGATTGCTTATCCATGATAAACAGCAATGATAGAGGACAGGAGCGAAAGCATGGCAAAGCAGGAGAAGAAAGGGGCTTACGGGATGGTTTATCAGGACATTACCAGAAATAACTCCCTGCCTCTTGCTGCAAAAGGATTGTACGCATATTTGGCAGCGTTCTGCGGGACATCTGATGAGTGTTATCCGAGTGTAGATACTATTCTCAGAGAAACAGGAGTTTCCAGGGAAACATTTTATAAATATATCAATGTCCTGGTAAAAGCGGGAGCAGTTAAGAAGCAGCAGATTAATAAAAACGGCAGATTTGGAAAAACAGTATATAAGCTTACACACGAAATCAATGTGTCTGATTTACCGAATACTATTTCTCCGACTGCGGAGGAATCGACTGCCAAAGAACCGACTGCCAAGAATCCGACAACTAACATTAACAATATAAACAATAACAATATAAAAAATAACAGTAATAAAAAATATATGTGTGTGCAACCAGAGGTTGACACCACACCCAAATCAACCCCAAAAGAAAAAAGAACAAGGTTTGTTGCACCTACGGAAGAGGAAGTAAGGCAGTATTGCTTAGAAAAAGATTATACACTGGATGCTCAACGCTTTGTTGATTTCTATGAGTGCAAAGGCTGGATGGTTGGAAAAAATAAAATGAAGAACTGGAAAGCCGCGGTTAGGACTTGGGCAAATAAAGATCAGGGAGCCGCAAAGAACAGGCCAAAACCGCAACCGGAAGAATCAGAAGAGAAACGTATTGATCTATGGAGCGAGGAATAATGGGCTATTACGAATTTAAAGAAGCAGACGCTTTAGAGTTTGCCAGAGCATCCGGGATCCAGACCAAGAAGAGAGGGGATGAACTCCAGTTTATACGGTGTCCTTATTGCAATGGTGGACGGAATGGAGATAAAGGGACGTTCTCCATCAATCTGACCAATGGACAGTTTAAGTGCTTGAGATCTTCCTGCTCTGTTTCTGGAAATATGCTTACACTGGCAGCAGAGTTTCCATGGTTCAACCTTGGGAGCGATGTAGAAGCATATTACAAGACCGGAAGACAGAAGAAATTCCGGCATTTCAAGAAGATGCAGCCGGTAAAACCGAAACCTGCTGCCATTACATACCTGGAAAGCAGAAAGATCACTGCTGCCACTGCTGAAAAATATCAGATCACGGTACAGACAAAACACGAGAATGTGCTGGTATTCCCGTTCCTGGATGAAAAAGGCACATTGCAGTTTGTAAAGTACCGGAAAACAGATTTTAACCCGGCAGTGGATAAGGGGAAAGAATGGTGTGAGGCGAACTGCAAGCCGATCCTGTTCGGGATGTATCAGTGTAATCTGGAGAATAAGACCTTGGTCTTGACGGAGGGGCAGTTGGATAGCTTATCCGTTACGGAGGCAGGAATTGAAAATGCTGTATCTGTTCCAAACGGAAAGAATGGCTTTACCTGGGTTCCGTACTGCTGGGACTGGCTACAGAATTTTGACACCTTAATTGTGTTCGGTGACTGTGAAAACGGAGTGATCACCCTACTGGATGATATGCAGAGACGTTTCCGGGGAACAGTAAAGGTTGTTCGGCAGCAGGATTATAAAGGCTGTAAGGATGCAAATGAGATCCTGAAGAAGTACGGCCGGGAAGCAGTCCGAAAGGCTGTAGAACAGGCAGAAGCGATTCCTATACAGCAGGTTAAACAGCTGTCGGATGTGAAAGCCGTGGATCTGTTTTCTCTTCCCAAAATCCCAACAGGGATAGAAAGCCTTGACCGGGTTTTGTCTGGCGGTATTTATCTGGGGCAGACAGTTATCTTGACCGGTAAGAGGGGAGAGGGAAAAAGCACCCTGGGATCTCAGATCCTGGCCAATGCGCTGAACGAAGGGGGAACAGTCTTTGCATACTCTGGAGAGTTACCGGATTATTTCTTCAAACGTTGGATAGACTTCCAGATCGCAGGAAAGCACAATGTGATTGACCGGGCAGGGCCGGCCGGAACCGTGAACTATTTTATCCCAAAAGAGAAGGTTAATAAAATCTCTGAATGGTACCGGGATCGGGCATACCTGTTTGATAATCAATCCACAGAGGACGATGAGTTGGGAGATCTTTTGGAAATCATGGAGAAAGCAGTACAGCAATATGGTGTACAGCTGCTGCTGTTAGATAATCTCATGACGGCCCTTGATGTAGGGATGAGTGTGGATCTGTACCGGGCTCAGAGTAAATTCGTGGACAAACTGGTAAAGATTGCGAAGCGGCAGCAGGTGGCTGTGATCCTGGTTGTACATCCCAGAAAGAACAGCTTTGGAGCAGATGATAACGATTCTGTCAGTGGCAGCGCAGACATTACAAACAAGGTGGACGTGGTCATGACCTACAAAAGGGGCAAGGAACTTCCAGAGAACGAGAGGATTCTGGCCGTATCAAAGAACCGGTTGACCGGGAAACTGGCAGCAGGAGAAAAGGCATTGACTTTGTATTATGACGAAGCTTCCAAGCGGATCAGCGACAACACAGGAGACTTTACCAGGTGTTACGGTTGGGAAGCGGATAAAGATGGTTTCATGTCAGTGACAGAGGAACAGATTAAACAAATGGAGATACCGTTCGAATGACAGAGCAGGAGCTGAAAGAATATTACATGATATTTACCGGAGTGTGGAAGTTTTTCCGCAAGTGGGCGGTGATGGAGTTTCCCATGACGGATGAACAGTGGTCTCAGGCAGCAGAAGAGAGCGAAAAGCTCTTTGACCAATATGGCCGGTGTAAGATGGCTGAGTATTTGATTCTGGGAGCAATGCAGAAATTGGATGAGCTGGAGAGGCAGGTGAGAAGATGAAGAAATTGAACGGGTATTATTACTGTGTCTCATACAGTGATGGGGATCACGAATTATATAGCATTGCAGTGTTTACCCGGGAAGAGGTTGCCCAGATCGCACGCAAAACCGGGGCCAGAGTATACCTGGTTAAATACAGAAACAGCGTGCAGCAGGGCAGAAAGAAAAGGCTCCCCATAACATGAAAAAGGCTCCTGCATGAGCACCACCTCACACAGGAGCAAATAAGCCGTTTCCGGCCACTAGAGCAAGTACATAGTAGCACGGAACCGGCAGAAAGGACAAGTATTTTCATGGAAAATCGCAAAGAAGAACTGAAAAAGAGCATTGCCCGGATGCTGGAATGTGCAGACGAAAGAAAGTTAAGCTTGATTTATATACACACAAAGGCATTGCTGGGAAACAACCTGAGAGAATTGGATAAAGTGCCGGGAAAGTTATAATCCTAACATTTCTAACACCATAAAAAGGAAACTGACAAGATAATGCGACATTTGCGACACCTTAAAAAAGAAAACAGAGAGGTTTTTGATATATGAGTATTACAAGAACAAACGAAAATGTAGAGCTTTTACGTGGGAAGATCTCCCGGGAGTTGGAGGATATTCAGGATGTAAAGCATCTGCTGCAGATCAGCGTGATTGCCAGAAAGCTGGGAGCATTTGAAAGAGAAAAGAATCGTTAATATCTCCGATTGGGAGAGGAAAACGTGGGAACATATGAAACAGAAGCTTATGACCTACAGCCAGTGGGAACAGGTACATAAAAGACGAATAAAGAAAAAAGTGCAGAGAATGTTGAGTAATGCTTTGCAGTGGTGCGGCTTTATGATGCTTATGGTTGGTTTGCCTTTAGGGATGATCATTCACTGGCTGATTGTTGGATATTGATTTACATAATTCGGAATGGAGATACAGACATGTCAGAACAGAGCTATAAAGAGCGTATTTGTGAAGAGGTAAAGAAGATTGATGATCTGGAGATGCTGCAGTTCATCTGGGAAATTCTGAGACACCTGAGAGAGGACGAGGAGAAATGACAAAACAGGAGTATAAAGATCAGATAGGGAAGCAGCTGGATAAAATGGATCTGGTGATGCTTCGCCGGGTTTGGCTGATCGCTGAGGGGATGCTGGCAGCAGGCAATGAGAACAGAGGAGGAAACCGGAATGCAGTTACAGGAGATTAAAATTTTTCCGTGGTTTGAAATCACGAAACCATCTACAGAGAAGATGTGTGAAAAAGAAGAGGAATTTAAGGAAACAGGCCTGCTGCCGACAGAAATCATTCTGGATGATCAGAACAGACTTTTAGATGGTTATATCAGTTATTTACTGGCCGTTAAGTATGGTTTGGGGGATGTACCAGTGAAATACGGCAGGAGGCAGGTTATAAAGGCACGCCACAAAGAACACGGAAAGCGGTATGAGTGGGAGCTTCCGGAAAGACTGATTGACCAGGTGGCAGCAGGTGATAAAGTTCTGATCCGAAACACCAGAGGGCTTAGATGGGTTACTGTGGAAGCTGTAGAAGAATACGGGGAACGGGAATATCCGGAACCGATTAAGAGAGTTATCAAGAAAAAGAATACAAAGAGACAGGGAGTTTTTACAGGAGGTATTAATCATGTATGAATTAATTAACGAAAAGCTGAGAGTGGAATCTTGCAACATTGGTGATCTGACAGGATATACAGTAAATTGCATATTAAAACAATGGGGTGATGACGTTAGCCTTTCGGAATTAAAGTTATTTTACTTACCGAAGCGAGATACAATAACTCTTATTCGTGATAGTAAAAATTATAATACATATCGTGAACTGGCGGAAAAATACTTGAGTTGCGGAGAAGATGAAAGAGAAAAAGTTAAATCTGAATTTCTGAACGATGCGAGAGAAGTAATAGAAGTTTTGGATAAAGTTATTGAGCGTCGAAAAAATAAGAAAGATCTCTTTTTATTAAAACATCAACCAACAACGGAAATTGAAAAGGTGTTTAGGCTTTCATTGATGAGAGAAATTACAAACAGTACAAAAGATCATGACTTTGCAATGTTTAGGGTTTTTCAGTATGGCGTAATGCAGGGAAAACGCTTGGAAAGAAGTAAAAAGGCAATTCGTAACAGTTCAGTTGTGAGGACGGAAGTATGAATAGAATAATAAATTGCTTAGGTGCGGAACTTGTCTTGGAACTTTCCAAAAGCACACCGGAGGATTATTTGAAGTTCAAATTGATGATGCTTGCATATTCCAGGAATGAGAAGATAAAAGAGTTTCTGCGGAGAGTGTTTGCACTGGCAGAAGAAAGACGGCCGTTATTGCTTGAAATGTGCGGAATTGCGCCGGCGCAACATGAATTATAAAAAATAAGAGCTATTCGGCTGTACAATCTCAGAAAGATTAAGGGTACTGTGAATAACTCTTATAATAAAGTTTACAGCAATATTTACATAAATGCAATAGACAAGGAAGGCACAAAATGAAGAATTATATCACAATGAGCGTAAATCTGATATTTCGAAATAAGGGAAAAGCCAGGGAGGTTTATTATCTCTTACTTGGATTCCTGGAGGAATAGCCCATGAGTGTAAAGATAAAGGTATCATACCAGAAAGAGCAGGAGCTTCAGGCAATCCTGCAGTTATTGAGACCAGTAATTAAGTCATATAAAGCTGCTGATCGGCAGCAGGGTGTATATAAACGGGCCTACATAGAGATAAAGCACGCGATAGAAACGAGCGATAAAAAATAAGCGATAGAGCCAGAGGTTTGATAGATGCAAGAAAAGCACTATTGGAGCTCTGGCTTTTTTATGTTAAGAAATGTTAAGGTTATGTCTTGAAGATGAGGGGAGTTTTTTAAAGAATATGCGGAGCATGGCAGCAGTGAAATGCTAACATTTGCTAACTTTCATGTTAGAGTACTGATAGGGTAATCGCGCTTATGCGTTATCACGTTTCATTCGTTCTTCAACAGCTTTCTTGGTATAGCTGTTTACGGTTCTCCGGCAGCAGGTACCTGCGCGGAGAACCGTCAGGAGAGACTTGAGTTCCTGAAAAGTTTCCCGGTGGATTCCATGCAGGTGGAACTGATAAGAACTTGGGTTTTCTGGAGTAATTCGTGGCCCATCGGTGGATTCCATGCAGGTGGAACTGATAAGAGAACCGGGTAACCTGTTCAATCAGAACGCTGTTAAGATCGTAATCCATTTGCTTTCCATCAATCGCAAAACCGTTATTGGGTATGTACCAAGAGGATTTACTTCCGGTCTGACCGTGGTTATGGATGCCGGGCTCAAGGTTAAAGCAGAGTTACTGCAGATTATTGGTGGATATAGCTATAAAGAGAATTATGGCTGTTTAATCAATATCAGCATATAAGCGTGTCCAAATCGGACACTTAAAAATGATGGTCGAATCAAGAAGAGAACACCAGTTCACTACATGGGTAAGCAGAGAGGGAAAATAAAACTAAAGGGAAATGATGGCCCAACCCAAAATATGGGGGTCAGGTATCATTTCCCTTTGTTAAAATATTCCGTGTTCATTTTACGATAATGGGAGATAAAATGCAAGTAAAAGGGCAAGTATACGGACATATCTGACACTTTAAAAGACTGCTGCCAAACCAAGAAAAGAACATCAGTTTGCAAAGAAGGCAACAAAAACTGTTTATATCCTACAAAATTATAAACAAAGTATATATAGTACTTGATTGAATACCCCCGGTCAGAAAAAGTGTGATTTTTGGAACCAGTTTAGAGACCGGTGGGTGCTCCCGACAATCCCGAAAGAGGTCGCGCGTGAAAAAAAATAAAAATTGCGCTGGTGCAACACTGGAAAACTATGGTGTAAAAACAAACACGAATAAAGCGAACGTTCGCTATTTTTATCCGAACGTTCGGATAAATAAAAAACGAAACGAATAGGCGAAAAATCTTTGATTTTGTATGTACACGAAATACCGAAAAGTGTGTACGTAAAAGGCTAAGAAATACTAAGGTGAAATGCAACGTTGCGCTCAGTTTTATTGCAACGTTGCGAACGGCAACATGCTATGAAATGCTAGAGGTTTAGAAGAAAATAAAGCGGCAGCAGGATGTTAAGAAATGTTAAGGTTCGGAACAAATAAATTGCAGAATTATCCCCAACCTGTTATAATTCACTCACAGATAAATATCACAGTACCCTCCTGGCCTGCTGCCAGGGGAAGCCTTAAAGATCGGCGTGGGAATAATCTTTTTACCAGAGGATTGTTCCTGCGCTTTTTTCGTAGAGGGGAGTAACCAAAATGACCAATGAACAGCTTGCTCTGAGAATCAAGGCCGGTGAGGATGTGGCTGATAATATGCTGCAGCTTTACCAGCAGAATATGGGAATTATAAAAGACTATGCCAGGAAATACAGATCCATGGCAGAAGAGGAAGATCTGCAGCAGGAAGCGTACTTTGCTATCTGTAAAGCTGTGGATTCCTATGATCCCGATAAAGGTGTGAGCTTTTTATCCTGGGCTGTGTACTGGATCCGGCAGCAGTTGCTGAGATATTGCCAGAACAATGGCACTGTGAGGATACCGGTACACGCTTCGGAGAGAGTGAGAAAGTATAAGGCTTTTCAGAACGCTTTCCGGATTCATGTGGGAAGATATCCCAATGAACGGGAGTATTGCTATTATCTGGGCATTAAGGACACCACTCTGAGAAAGATACAGGCCGATGAAAGAAAAGCAGATATAGGGAGTATAGACGTTCCTGTGAGAGGCCTGGAGGATAATCTTGCTACAATCGGGGATACTGTAATTGATCCGGAAGATAAATACGAGAATATGCTGGATGAAGTGAAGCAGCAGGAGCTGAAGGCGATCATCTGGCCTATGGTTGATGAATTGCCGGGAAGAATGCCGGCTGTGCTCAGAGCAAGGTTCCAGGAAAACCTTTCTTTACAGGAAACTGCTGCCAGAAACGGAATCACCATAGAAAGAGTGCGACAGCAGCAGAACGAGGCTTTAAAGCAGTTGAAACGGCCCAGAAGAGCAAGGTATCTCAGACCATTTCTTGAGGATGGGTATATTTATAGCAAAGCTCTTCACGGGAACGGAGCTACAAGCTTTAACCGTACCTGGACAAGCTCTACAGAAAGAGTAGCATTGCAGGTGCTTTGATACGCGAATGATACGAAAAAAATTGCAACACAGAACATACAGTGCAAAAAGAAAGTTATTTTTCCAAAAAGAAAACGTAAAATCAGGAAAAACAGGGGGTAAAAATGGTATTTTCTTGTGGAGAGAGTATTGAAAAACTTATAAAAATGCTATAAACTATACCCGAATATGTGTATTACAATAGGTTGTTTCATAAGATGGAGGATAACAATATGGCAGAGAACAAAATCAAAACGATCGGCGTTTTGACCAGCGGCGGTGACGCACCTGGAATGAATGCTGCAATCCGTGCTGTTGTCAGAAGAGGATTAAGCAGCGGACTGAACGTAAAGGGAATCTATAAAGGATACAGCGGTCTCTTAAATGAAGAGATCAGAGATATGACGGCAAAGGACGTTTCCGATACGATTGAGCGAGGCGGAACAATTCTTTATACTGCCAGATGTGCAGAGATGAGAACAGAGGAAGGACAGCAGCAGGCTGCAGAGATCTGCAGAAAGCATGAGATCGACGGCCTTGTTGTTATCGGTGGAGACGGATCCTTCGCAGGTGCTCAGAAGCTTGCGAACCTTGGAATCAATACCATTGGCCTGCCGGGAACTATTGACCTTGATATCGCATGTACCGAGTACACCATCGGTTTCGATACTGCTGTAAATACAGCTATGGAAGCTATTGACAAGGTACGTGATACATCCACATCCCATGAAAGATGCAGTATCATCGAGGTTATGGGACGTAACGCCGGATACCTTGCAGTATGGTGCGGTATCGCAAACGGTGCTGAGGATATCCTGATCCCGGAGAAATATGATTACGACGAGCAGAAGCTTATTGACAATATCGTAGAGAGCCGTAAGAAAGGAAAGAAACACCATATCATTGTAAATGCTGAGGGTATCGGCCATTCAGAGGCTATGGCGAAGCGTATCGAGGCTGCAACAGGTATCGAGACACGTGCAACGATCCTTGGTCACATGCAGCGTGGTGGAAGCCCTACATGTAAGGACCGTGTATATGCGTCCATGATGGGTGCTCTTGCAGTAGATCTTCTTGTTGCCGGAAAACGCAGCCGTGTGGTTGGATACCGTCATGGTGAGTTTGTTGATTTCGACATCAATGAGGCTCTTGCAATGCAGAAGAATGTAGATTCCTACATGTGGGAGGTCTGCAATTCTCTTTCTCATAATTACAGAAAATAAAGATATTTATGAACTTAAAAAAAGTTTCAGACGGATTGCATAAACTGAATACGTCACAAATAATTGCCCTCGGCTTTGCGGGGGTGATTTTTGTAGGTGGACTTATTTTGCGGATGCCGTTCTGCAGTGCACCCGGGCAGGCTGTTACCTTCCCGGATGCTGTTTTTACAGCGGCGACCAGCGTATGTGTGACAGGACTTTCCACAGTTGTTATGGCAGTCCAGTGGAGCCCCATTGGAAAAGCGGTTATCCTGTGCCTGATACAGATCGGCGGGATCGGACTGATCGCACTGGCAAATATGATATTCATCAGCCTCCGGCGGAAAATTTCCCTGAAAAACCGGCGGATCATCAAGGAATCCTATAACCTGGATGAAATGGGTGGAGTCGTGGCTGTAGTCTGCAATGTGGTGAAATGCGTGTTTCTTGCAGAAGGAATCGGTGCGGTCCTGTATGCGTTTTGCTTTGTACCGGAATTTGGAATAAAAAAAGGTCTGGTGAATGCCATATTTCTGGCGGTATCTGCATTCTGCAACGCAGGGATCGATCTTTTCGGGGAAACAAGCCTTTCGGTATATGTGAGCAATCCGCTGGTCAATATCACTACGATTGGCCTGATCATTGTGTCAGGTCTTGGATTTATCGTCTGGTGGGATCTGTGGGATAAATTCCGCAAGGTTCTGAGAAAAGAGCTCTCCCCATCCAGAGTTTTTCGTGTACTGCGGCTTCAGAGCAAGCTGGTCCTTACGATGACCGGGATCCTGGTATTTTCAGGAGCATTTCTGGTATTTATCTTTGAATCCGGAAACCCTTCCACGCTGAAGGGGGCACCACTGGGAACAAAGCTCATGGCATCCTTTTTCCAGTCAGTGACAACACGTACGGCGGGATTTTATACCATGGATCAGTCGCTTTTGTCCACACCTACCGTGATCATTTCTCTGCTGTGGATGTTTATCGGAGGATCACCCATGGGCACTGCCGGTGGTGTGAAGACTACTACCATTGCGGTTCTGATCCTTTCCATTGCAGCATATCTTCAGGGAAAAAAGGATGTAGAGGTATACGGCCGCAGGATCCGTGAGAGCTATCTCCGTTCTGCCATGGTTGTTGCAGGAACCAGTGTGCTGATCCTTTTTACCATGACGGTGCTTTTGTCCGCAGTAATGCCGGGAGTGGATCTGGCAGATGTTTTATATGAGATCACTTCTGCGGTGGCTACAGTAGGACTTTCCAGAGGACTGACACCTCAGCTGAATGTGGCAGGCAAGTGGATCGTGATCCTTACCATGTATCTGGGACGTATCGGACCGCTGACACTTGGAACAGCAGTTGTGATGCGTGTACGCAACAGGCCGGGAAGCACCACGCATCTCGGTGAAGAAGATATCATGATCGGTTAAACAGGAGAACAGAATGAAAAATAAATCTTTTGCCGTGATCGGGCTTGGACAGTTTGGAATGACTCTGGCGGTGACGCTGGCAGAGTCAGATTGTGATGTCCTTGCCATTGATGACAAAGAAGAAAATATCGAAGAGATTTCCGAAAAAGTAACCTATGCGGTAAAAGCAGATGTCCGTGAACCGGGAATCCTGAAGGCTCTGGGAGTCCAGAATGTGGATGTAGCCATTATCGCAGTTGCCGAAAATCTGGAAGCCAGTATTTCCGCAACCATGCAGGCCAAGGATCTGGGAGTGCCCTTTGTAGTTGCAAAAAGTATGAATTCTCTTCATGGACGTATACTTGATAAAATTGGTGCAGATAAAATCATTTATCCGGAACAGTCCATGGGACTGAGGGTTGCCAGAAATCTTATGTCCGGCGGGTATCTGGATGTGTTTGAGCTTTCAGCGGAGTTCAGTATGGCGGAGTTTTCCATGCCGGTATCCTGGATCGGAAAAAATCTGGTAGATCTGAATGTACGGGAGCGTTTTCATATTAATATCATTGGCATCAAGCAGGGTGAAAATGTCACGGTAGATCTGGATCCTTCCGAACCGCTTCCGGACAACTGTTCCATAATCGCCATCGGAAAAAACAAAGATCTGAATGCAAGTCGTGAGGAATTACGTTAACCGAATACGGATTGCCGGAAGGAGAGAAATAAAAGTATGATAACCAGTGTATCAAATGCAAAAATAAAAAATGTCATGCAGCTGAACCAGAAGGCAAAAGCCAGAAGAGAGCAGGGACTTTTTGTGGCAGAGGGTCGGAAAATGTTTCTGGAAGCACCGGAAAGCTGGGTTTCCCAGGTGTTTGTCTCCGAGACCGTTTCCCGGGATGGAGAGCTGATGTCCCGGGCAGAAAAATATCCCTGTGAGATCGTGAAGGATTCCGTATTCCGTCAGATGTGTGATACCAAGACTCCCCAGGGGATCCTGACAGTTCTGAAGCTGCCGTCCTGGAGCGAGGAAGAGGTACTGGCGGGAAAAAATCCTCTGGTCATGGTTCTGGAGGATCTTCAGGATCCGGGAAATGCGGGAACCATTCTCAGGACCGGTGAGGGCGCCGGCGTAAGCGGAGTTTTCCTCACAAAAACCTGCGTGGATATCACAAATCCCAAGGTGATCCGTTCTACCATGGGCTCCATTTACAGAATGCCTTTTCTATACGTGGAAGATGTGGTATCATTAGAAAAGAAGCTGAAAGAAAAGGGAATCCGCAGTTTTGCAGCTCATCTGAAGGGTGAGAATTCCTATGATCAGGAATCCTATAAGGGCGGTACCGCATTTTTCATCGGAAACGAGGGGAAGGGCCTGACTGATCAGGCGGCGGAGGCAGCAGACTGCCTGATCCGCATTCCCATGTGCGGAAAGGTAGAATCGCTGAATGCTGCCATGGCATCGGGAATTCTGATGTACGAAGCTGCAAGACAGAGAAGAGAATAAGAGAGGAGGGGTTTTATGACACCTTTGGCCTGGCTTGGAATACTGGCAATTTTACTGGTAATTGAAGCAATCACGGTAGGACTTACCACTGTCTGGTTTGCAGGCGGTGCTCTTGTGGCGTGCATTGCCTCGTGGCTTGGAGGGGGAATTGTTGTACAGCTCCTTTTATTTTTCGGAGTTTCCGTGGTGCTTCTGATCTTTACCAGACCTCTGGCGGTCCGCTACATGAACAAGGGCGTGGAAAAGACCAATGCAGAGAGCCTTCTGGGAAAAAGAGCCGTAGTGATACAGACGGTCAACAACCTGGCCCAGACCGGGCAGGTGAGGATCAATGACATCGAGTGGACTGCACGGACCGCAGATGACGGGGAAGAAATTCCAACAGGTGCAGTGGTTGAGATCGAAGAGATCCGCGGAGTGAAGCTGATCGTAAAAGAAATTAGCAAGGAGGGCTAAATTATGGGTGGAGTTGTTGTTTTGCTTGTAGTCATCGTTCTTGTGCTGTGGGTATTTGCATCTTGTATCCGCATTGTACCGCAGGCTTATGCAGTGGTACTGGAACGTCTTGGTGCTTACAAGGCTACCTGGGGTACAGGAATCCATTTCAAGGTTCCGTTCATTGAGCGTGTTGCAAGGAGAGTAAACCTGAAAGAACAGGTTGTGGATTTTCCACCGCAGCCGGTAATTACCAAAGATAATGTAACCATGCAGATCGATACGGTTGTATTTTTCCAGATCACAGATCCGAAGCTTTACGCATATGGCGTTGAGAATCCGATCATGGCGATCGAGAATCTTTCTGCTACAACACTTCGTAACATCATCGGTGATATGGAGCTGGATGAGACACTGACATCCCGAGAGGTTATCAATACCAAGATGCGTGCTTCCCTTGATGTGGCTACAGATCCATGGGGAATCAAGGTTAACCGTGTGGAGCTTAAGAACATCATTCCTCCGGCAGCCATCCAGGATGCCATGGAGAAACAGATGAAGGCTGAGCGTGAGAGACGAGAAGCCATTCTGAAAGCAGAAGGAGAGAAACGTTCCACCATCCTTGTTGCAGAGGGTAAAAAACAGTCCGCTATCCTGGATGCTGAGGCTGAGAAGCAGGCGGCGATCCTTCATGCGGAGGCTCAGAAGGAGCGTATGATCAAAGAGGCTGAAGGACAGGCACAGGCAGTCCTTAAAGTACAGCAGGCAACTGCAGAAGGACTTCGTATGATCAAGGAAGCAGGAGCAGATGAATCTGTTCTTACTCTGAAGAGCCTGGAGGCTCTTACAAAAGTTGCTGACGGCAAGGCAACGAAGATCATCATTCCGTCTGAGATACAGGGCATCGCAGGTCTGGCAACATCCCTGAAGGAAATCATGACAGATAAACCGGCAGAGCAGAAATAAATCTGCAGCCGTGAGGAGGACATATTATGAATCTTAAAGGAAGAAATTTCCTGACACTGAAAGACTTTACACCGGAAGAGATCACTTACATGATTGACCTTGCAGCAGATCTGAAGGCAAAGAAAAAAGCAGGAGAGCTTCATGAGTATTACAGAGGTAAGAATATTGCCCTGATCTTTGAAAAAACAAGCACAAGAACACGCTGTTCCTTCGAAGTGGCAGCTCATGATCTGGGAATGGGTTCTACCTATCTGGATCCCACAGGCTCCCAGATCGGAAAGAAGGAGAGCATCGCAGATACTGCAAGAGTTCTCGGAAGAATGTATGAGGGAATCGAGTACCGTGGCTTCGGTCAGGATATTGTTGAGGAGCTTGCGAAGCATGCAGGTGTACCGGTATGGAATGGCCTGACAAACGAGTATCATCCGACCCAGATGCTTGCAGATATGCTGACAGTACGTGAGCATTTCGGCAAACTGAAAGGCCTGAAGCTTGTATACATGGGCGATGCCCGTTACAACATGGGTAACTCCCTGATGGTTGTATGCTCCAAGCTTGGTCTTGATTTCGTAGCCTGCACCAACAAGAAATATTTCCCGAATGATGAGCTTGTAGCACAGTGTCAGCAGTGGGCAGAAGAGGCAGGTTCCACCATCACTCTCACAGAGGATGTGGAGGCAGGAACAAAAGATGCGGACATCATCTACACAGATGTATGGGTATCCATGGGCGAGCCTGACGAAGTATGGACAGAGCGTATCCACGACCTGACACCATACAAGGTTACCAGACATGTAATGGAGAACGCCGGTGAAAAGGCAATCTTCCTTCACTGTCTGCCGGCCTTCCATGATCTTAAGACAAAGATCGGAAAAGAGATGGGCGAGCGTTTCAACCTTACAGATATGGAGGTTACAGACGAAGTATTCGAGTCTCCGCAGTCCAAGGTATTCGACGAAGCTGAGAACCGTATGCACACCATTAAGGCTGTGATCGTTGCAACATTAGGAGAGCCGGAGAAATAATGTCAGATTTATTTAATGAAGAAATAATTTCACAGGCAACACATACAAAATGGGCGGGCAAAACCGTCCATTTTGCAAGAGAAACAGATTCCACAAACCTCTGGGGAAAACGTGCCTGGAGGGAAGAAGGCGCAGGACACGGAGAGCTGTTTGTGGCAGAATATCAGTCCGCAGGACGCGGACGTTTTACAAGACGATGGAGTGCGCCGCCGGACAGTGCCATTACTATGAGTATCCTTATCTGCCCGGAATTTTCTCCGCAGAAGGCACCGATGCTGACACTTGTTATGGGACTTTCAGTTGCACAGGCAGTAGCAGAGCTCGGTCTTGAGGTAGGGATCAAATGGCCTAACGATGTAGTTGTTTCCCGCAAAAAGATCTGCGGTATCTTAACCGAAATGACCATGAAGCAGGATAAGATCGGCTGTGCAGTTATCGGAGTCGGGATTAACGTAAATATGGAAAGCTTCCCGGAAGAAATGGCAGATAAGGCTACCTCTCTGTATCTGGAAAGCGGACATCCCTTTGACCGGGCACAGGTAGTCGGACTTGTGATGAAGCATTTTGAGGAAAATTATGAGAAATTTGTACAGACAGAGGATCTCAGCGGCCTGAAACCGGATTATGAGAAAATGCTGGCCAATCTGAACCAGCCGGTACGTGTACTGGATCAGAATGATCCATATGAGGGGATCGCAAGAGGGATCAATGCCGGCGGAGAGCTTCTGGTAGAGCGTGCAGACGGTACAGTCGAGGAAGTAAATTCCGGAGAGGTTTCTGTACGTGGTTTATACAGCTATGTGTAAAACATGCAGCACAGATCGGATAAAATTTCCGTCAGCGATTTTCCGTTGATGTTTTATTGCAGTAGTGGAAAAAACAAGAATCTCCCTGCTTTAGCTGTGGGGAGTGTCAAGTTATAAATAAAGGAGATTTTATGTATCAGGATAACATTGTGCTCTGCGGAGCAAGCTCTTATGAGCAGAAATATTATTTTAACCAGGATTTTGCTTCTCTTCCTGAGACGGTAAAGCAGGAGCTGCAGATCATGTGTGTGCTTTTCACAGAGGATGTAGGCGGGATCCTGACACTGGAATTTGATGAGGACGGCAGTCTGCAGTTTAAGACTGAGGCCCTGGAGGCAGATGCCCGTTTTGACGAGATCGGAAGTGCACTGAAGATCAAGGAACTCCAGCGGGACAAAAGAGAGCTTCTGGAATCTCTGGAAATGTATTACAAGGTATTTTTCCTGGGAGATATCCCGGATGAGGAACTGCAGAAAAAAGCAGATGCCGTTGAGGAATGATCCATGAAGATGCAGTGGAAGATCGGAAATGTGGAGATACCGAACCCCTTTGTGCTTGCACCGATGGCAGGGGTTACGGATCTGGCATTTCGAAGACTTTGCAAGGAGCAGGGGGCTGGTCTGATCTGTATGGAGATGGTCAGTGCCAAGGCGATCTCTTTTCATAATAAGAATACAGAGGCGCTGATGGAGATCGATCCCGGGGAGCATCCGGTATCCATGCAGCTTTTTGGCAGCGAGCCGGACCTTATGGCAGAGGTGGCAAAAAGCATTGAGGAGCGTCCCTTTGACATTCTCGATATCAATATGGGATGTCCGGTTCCCAAGGTGGTAAATAATGGCGAGGGCTCAGCTCTTCTGAAGGATCCTCAGCTGATCGAAGAGATCGTCCGCAGTGTTTCCGGAGCAGTTTCCAAGCCGGTAACGGTGAAGGTCCGCATTGGCTTTGATGAAAATACGCCGGTGGATGTGGTGGAGATCGCAAAACGGGTGGAGGATGCCGGTGCAGCAGCCATCGCAGTTCATGGAAGGACCAGACAGCAGTATTATTCCGGCCAGGCGGACTGGGATGCTATCCGCAGGGTGAAGGAAGCGGTGACCATTCCGGTGATAGGAAACGGAGACATCGTTTCACCGGAAACTGCAGAAGCCATGTTTAAAGAGACTGGCTGCGATGCGGTGATGATCGGTCGTGCAGTACGTGGGAATCCGTGGATCTTCCGGGAGCTGAACCACTATTTCCACACCGGGGAAAAGCTTCCCAGACCAACCACAGAGGAAGTCTGCGAGATGATCCTGCGCCATGCCGAAGATCAGATCGCGATAAAGGGTGAGTATATCGGGATCCGCGAAATGCGGAAGCATGTAGCCTGGTATACAGCCGGTATGCGGCACAGTGCGGGAATCCGGAGAGAATCTAATAATATTTCAAGCTATGAAGAACTGAAAAAGCTTACAGACATGGTACTGGAGCGATAAAAGAGAAAAGTATGCCGGAGAAAACGAAACGTTCTATTGACAAGGAACGGGGCGCGTGCTACAGTCAGTTAGTGGGAATCCGCAGAAAGTTTTTTTGTTTTACAGGAGAAAAATAATGGCAGATAAAATAGCAGTTTTAATTCCTTGCTACAACGAAAGCAAGACGGTAGCAAAGGTTATCCGCGATATGAAAAAAGCACTTCCGGAAGCTGTGATCTACGTATATGATAATAACTCTACAGATGGAACTGACGAGATCGCCAGAAAAGAAGGGGCAGTTGTCCGTTATGAGTATCAGCAGGGAAAAGGAAACGTGATCCGCAGTATGTTTCGGGATATCGATGCGCAGTGTTATCTTATGGTAGATGGCGACGATACTTATCCGGCAGAGTTTGCAGCTGAAATGTGCAGCAAGGTTCTGGAGAAAGGCACAGACATGGTAGTTGGTGACCGCCTTTCTTCTACATATTTTACAGAGAACAAGAGACCTTTCCACAACTTTGGAAACAGCATCGTAAGAGGTTCCATTAACCGTCTTTTCAAAAGCAACATCAAGGATATCATGACAGGTTACCGTGCCATGAGTTACCGCTTTGTAAAAACATTCCCGGTACTTTCCAGGAATTTTGAGATCGAGACAGAGATGACGATCCACGCCATCGATAAGAACATGCAGGTTGAGAATGTAGTCATTGAATATCGTGACAGGCCGGAGGGAAGTGAGTCCAAGCTGAATACTTATGCAGATGGATTTAAGGTCCTGAAGACTATTGTGAAAATGTTCAAGAATTACAAGCCGCTGGAGTTCTTTTCCCTTATCGCAGCAGTGTTGTTTGTGGTGGGAATGGTATTCTTTATTCCGGTGCTGGTACATTTTCTGGAGGTTGGGACAGTGGAAAAGATCCCGACACTGATCGTCAGCGGGTTTGTGATCCTGACAGCTATCATCTGCTGGTTTTCAGGGATCATCCTTTCTACACTGGTCAATCAGCATAAACAGGATTTTGAGTATCAGACACAGATGGTGACTAATCGTTATAAAGATCTTTTTCCGGAGAAGAAATAAGGAATCAGACCGGGCAGGATAATACAGAAAAGCCGTGTTGAAATCTGAGATTTCGCGCGGCTTTTTTTGCATATTTCAGGGACCCTTTTTCGACGTGGAATGCTTGACAATACTGGGGCTTTTCGGTATAATACAGGAATTGTGAATATCCTGAGATTTTTACGCCCTTTTTTAGAAAAAAGAGCTCTTGGGAATGGTAGCAACAGAAATATCCGAAGCTGTATTTTTTTCAGAAAAAACAGCACGGTTTTGAAAGGAAGTAAGGCAAAATGGAAGAAGCAAAGAAGAACTTACTCACATACGCAGGACTTAGAAAACTGGAAGATGAGCTGCACGATCTGAAAGTTGTTAAGAGAAAAGAAGTAGCAGGAAAGATCAAAGAGGCCAGAGAGCAGGGAGACCTTTCTGAGAACGCAGAGTACGATGCAGCAAAGGATGAGCAGAGAGATATCGAGGCACGTATCGAGGAGATCGAGAAGATCCTCAAGAACGCTGAGGTTGTAGTAGAGGACGAAGTCGATCTTGACAGAATCAGCGTAGGCTGCAAGGTTAAGGTTCATGATTATGAATTTGAGGAAGATATGGAGCTGAAGATCGTAGGTTCCACAGAGGCTAACAGCCTTGAGGGAAAGATCTCCAATGAGTCTCCGGTAGGTAAAGCACTGATCGGTGCACACACCAACGATATCGTTGAGGTTGAGATGCCGTCCGGAATCATGAAATACAAGGTTCTTGAGATCCAGAGAAACGTATAAAGCAGACAACGGAGCGGATCGCACAGATCCGCTTGAACGACAGATAGATTAAGGAGGCCAACAAGTGGCAGAGCAGAAGAAGCAGGATGTAAACCAGCTGCTTAAGGTACGTCGTGACAAACTGGCAGACCTTCAGGCAAATGGCAGGGACCCGTTTCAGATCACAAAATTTGATCAGACACATCATTCCCTTGAGGTAAAGAATCTCTATGAAGCACATGAGGCAGAGCTTCTCAAAGATCGCAAGGAGCTTGATGTAACAGGTCTTGATGAAGAGCAGGCAAAAGAGGCTCAGAAGAAGGATTATGAAGAAAGAAGAAGCATCATGGACGCAAGCCCGATCCATGTATCGATCGCAGGACGTATGATGTTCAAGCGTGTAATGGGAAAAGCTTCTTTCTGCAATATCCAGGATTTACAGGGTAACATTCAGGTTTATGTGGCAAGAGATGCCATTGGAACCGATTCCTATGCAGATTTCAAGAAATCTGATATCGGTGATATTTTTGGTCTGGAGGGATTTGCTTTCAGAACAAGAACAGGTGAGATCTCCATTCATGCAGAGAAGATGACTCTTCTTTCCAAGAGCTTACAGATCCTTCCTGAGAAATTCCACGGACTGACAGATACAGATACCCGTTATCGTCAGAGATATGTGGATCTTATCATGAACCAGGACAGCAAGAATGTATTCATCAAACGTTCCCAGATCCTTAAGGAGATCCGTAACTTCCTTGCAGGACGTGACTTCATGGAAGTTGAGACACCAATGCTGGTTTCCAACGCAGGCGGTGCAGCTGCAAGACCATTTGAGACACATTACAACGCACTGAACGAAGACGTTAAGCTTCGTATTTCCCTGGAGCTTTATCTTAAGAGACTGATCGTAGGCGGACTTGAGAGAGTTTACGAGATTGGCCGTGTATTCCGTAACGAGGGTGTTGATACCCGTCACAATCCGGAGTTCACTCTGATGGAGCTTTATCAGGCATATACTGATTATGAGGGAATGATGGAGCTGACAGAGTCCATGTTCCGTTACCTTGCAGAGAAGGTCTGCGGTTCCACAAAGATTTCCTACAATGGTATCGAGATCGATCTTGGAAAGCCTTTCGCACGTCTGACCATGAACGATGCCATCAAGAAATATGCAGGAATCGACTTTGACGAAGTAGCAGATGATGAGGCAGCCAAGAAGCTTGCTGACGAGCATCATATCGAGTATGAGGATCGCCATAAGAAGGGTGATATCATCAACCTCTTCTTCGAGGAGTACTGTGAGAAAGAGCTGATCCAGCCGACATTTATCATGGATCATCCGATCGAGATCTCTCCGCTGACCAAGAAGAAACCTTCCGATCCGAACAAGGTAGAGCGTTTCGAGCTCTTTATCAATACATGGGAAATGTGTAACGCATATTCCGAGCTCAACGACCCGATCGATCAGAGAGAGCGTTTCAAAGCACAGGATGCTCTTGCAGACGCAGGTGATGAGGAAGCCAACCACACAGATGAAGACTTCCTGAATGCACTGGAGATCGGTATGCCGCCAACAGGTGGTATCGGATACGGAATCGACCGTCTCGTTATGCTCCTGACAGACAGCCAGGCTATTCGTGACGTACTTCTGTTCCCGACAATGAAGTCCCTGGACGCTGACAAGAAAGCTTCCAAGACTTCTGAAGCAGCTCCTGCAGCGGCAGAAAAAGTTGCTGAGAAGGTTGATTTCTCCAACGTAAAGATCGAGCCAATCTTTGAAGAAATGATTGATTTCGATACCTTTGCAAAGGCTGATTACCGTGCAGTAAAGATTCTGGAATGTGAAGCAGTACCGAAGAGTAAGAAGCTTTTAAAGTTCACTCTGGATGACGGAACAGACCGGAAACGCACGATTTTAAGCGGTATTCACGAGTTTTACGAGCCAGAAGATCTGATTGGCAAGACAGCGATTGCAATCGTAAATCTGCCGCCGAGAAAGATGATGGGCATTGATTCCGAGGGTATGCTGATTTCAGCAGTACACGAGGAAGACGGGCATGAGGGATTAAATCTTCTCATGGTTAATGACCGGATCCCGGCAGGTGCGAAGCTGTACTAAGAATGGATTGAAAGTTATAAAATTGTAGGTTAGATGTTGTGTACTACAACAGAGGTACAACAAATTTTTGTTGTATAATACGTGATAACACTTGGTATTACGTTTGTTGTATTATGGAAAGTAAATAAGAGATTTTGTATAAAGGACATTTTTCTAAAAGAGATTTTGGAAAGATGTCCTTTTTTGCGTGCTGCAATAAGCGGCTAACAGTGTTTGAGTTAATGTCAAAATATTATTATTGGAGGAAAACGAAAATGAAAAACAGTACAGCGTTAGGAGCAAAAGAAAAAACAACTCACACAATAACTTTCAAAAGCAAACAACACGAAAATTTTTATCAGGAATATTTATCAAAAGACAGATATCAAGATGTATATTACAAAGCATTGGTATATTGTCTCGGAATTAGTGAGGACACGAGAAATCATGTGGATAACATTTATGATTTCAAAACAGGAAATATTAAGACAGAATGTCTGAAGGAAGGATGGCAAACTAGTGGTAGTTTAAAAATTATCCGTATGGCATTTAACCTTTATTGCAATGGAACTCCAAGTGTTTTTGACATTGATGATGCGGATGGACAGTTGCAGGAATGTGGATGCTATACAGTAGAAGACTTATTTTGCTGTGGTTATGCCAGATATTTTTGGGAGGCAATTAAAATCCGGTATCCGGAATATTGCTTTTACCAGGACTGGGAGGATTTCTTATGTTAAAAATCAGATTGCAGGGAACCACCAATGATATTAAGTGGTTCCAGAAAATCCTGCAGAGGGATAAAAGAATCAATGTACTGGAAATGTCAGAAAAGTACGCAAATAAAGGAACAAAAAAATATTTTCGTGTGTATGCAGAAATTGATAAGGCTGTCAGGCCGGAACAGTAAACGGAGGAGAAAGTTATGTGTAGAGTGATTGCAGTCGCAAACCAGAAAGGCGGCGTTTCAAAAACAACAACCAGTATCAATTTAGGAGTAGCTCTGGTTCGATTAGGAAAAAGAGTGGCGCTTGTGGACGCAGATCCGCAGGGGCATTTAACTTTGGGATTAGGATTCCCAAAAAAGATCCGGGTATCCTTGAAGAATATGATGGAAAATATCATCATGGGTATGGAGTTTGACCCGATGGAAGCTGTTTTAAGGCATAAAGAGGGAATTGATGTCATTCCATCGAATAAGATGCTGACAGGTACGGATCTGTCACTGATTACAGTAGAAAACCGGGAAAAAGTTTTGAAAGAATATCTGGAACTTCTGGAAGATAACTATGATTATATTATCATTGACTGTATGCCCTCTCTGGGAATGCTGACGATTAATGCGTTAAGTGCAGCGGACAGTGTTTTGATTCCGGTACAGCCTCAATATTATGCAGCGGATGGTTTAGTTGAGCTTTTGAGCGTAGTGAAAGGAATTAAACAGCGTTTCAATCCAGGATTGGAGATTGAGGGTATTCTGTTTACGATGGACAGCAGCCGCTATAATAATTCCAAACGGAATAAGCAGGCAGTGAAAATGGCTTATGGTAAAGAAATGCGTATTTTTGAGAAGTCCATTCCCAGATCAGAGGCAATCGCAGAGACTGCTTCTGAGGGGGTGAGCATCTTTGCTTATGACAGCAGGAGTAAAGGGGCAAAAAGCTATGCGGAGCTGGCAGAGGAGGTGCTGAACCATGCGTAAACCTCAGAAAGAGATTCAGCTTACTTCCTACAATGAACTGCTTGGGATTGATGATTCCGTCAATCCCGGCACAGACAGGATCGTGGAGATTCCTATATCAGACCTGCATCCGTTTAAAGGCCATCCCTTTAAAGTTCTGGATGATGAAAAAATGACGGAAACGGCAGAGAGTATCCGCAATTATGGTGTGTTAAATCCGGGGCTTGTCAGGCCGAGAGCAGAAGGTGGCTATGAAGTGGTTGCAGGACACAGGAGGAAACGTGGCTGTGAACTGGCGGGAAAGGATACAATGCCTGTTCTTATCCGTAATTATTCAGATGATGAAGCGGTCATCATCATGGTAGATTCCAACATCCAAAGGGAGAATATTCTGCCCAGTGAAAAGGCATTTGCTTATAAGATGAAATTGGAAGCCATGAAACATCAGGGAGCAAAAGGTACCGGAGATACTGCCGATCTGGTTGGAAAAGAAGCTGGAGACAGCGGAAGAAAGGTGCAGAGATATATCCGGCTGACAGAACTTTTACCGGAGCTTTTGGATATGGTAGACAATGGAAAGATAAAATTTATTCCGGCAGTCAGCCTTTCGTACCTGTCAAAAGAAGAACAGGCATGGGTACAAGCCTGTATTAAGGAAAAGAGTGTTTCCGTCAGCGGAGTGATGGCAGACGCCTTAAAAAAACACAGTGAGGATGGAAAGCTGACGGAACTGGCAGTGCAGTTGATTTTGTCTGAGGAAAAGAAAGATACAGGCAAGGTGACGCTTCCGGGAAATAAGATCAGCCGTTATTTTCCAAAAGAATACAGCAGACAGCAGATTGAGCAGGTTATTTTTGAATTGCTGGATAACTGGAAGAACAGCCATTAAACGGGAAGGAGGAAAAGCAAAATGGCAAAATATGATGTTACATTTGATTATTTTCACGGCTATGAATCGGAGCAGTTTGCTTTTTACCGTATCCCTAAAGTGCTGTTTACGGATGATTATTTTCGTAACCTGTCCAGTGATGCAAAGGTGCTTTACGGTCTGATGCTGGACCGGATGGCATTGTCTATGAAAAACAGATGGATTGATGAAGAAAACAGGGTATATATCATTTTTTCACTGGAACAGGTCATGATGTACATGAACTGTGGCAGGGATAAAGGCATGAAAACCCTTGCAGAGTTGGATACAAAAAAGGGAATCGGTCTGATTGAACGGGTGAAGCAGGGATTTGGAAAGCCGGATGTTATTTATGTGAAAAGCTTTGTGATGAAGGAGAAGCCGGAGCCTGTACCGGAACCGGAACCGGAAGCGTTTGAAACAGAGGGAGAAGGTCTGTCTTCTGACGAGGTCGGAAATGCCGACTTGTCGAGGTCGGAAAAACCGACCTGCCGTGGTCGGAAAAACCGACCTGACGAGGTCGATAAAACCGACTTATCGAGGTCGGAAAAACCGACTTATCGTGGTCGGGAAAGCCGAAGTCCAGAGGTCGGAAAAATCGACCCTAATTATACTTATTATAATAATACTGATTTAAGTGATACTGATAGGAGTAATACCAATCTTATCAATCCATCAGAAAGACAGCCCGCAAAGCGGTCTGGGAGGATGGATGAGATGGATGTCATACACGCATACACAGCCATTGTGAAAGAGAACATTGAGTATGACACCCTGATCCAGTCTGCAAGGCTTGGCGAAAAGGAATACATAGACGAGATTGTGGAACTTCTGGTAGAAACCATCAGTGCGAAGCGTGATACTCTGAGCATTGGAGGTGCAGAGTACCCTTACCAGTTTGTGAAAAATAAACTGTTGAAAGTGGAAAGCTCACACATCCAGTATCTTTTGGAGTGCCTGCATGACAATACGACAAAGATACACAATGTGAGGGCCTACCTTCTTGCCTGTATTTTTAATGCACCCTCAACGATCAACAATTATTACCGGGCAGAGGTCAACCACGATATGTACGGAGGAGGAAATTTATGAGCAGGAGAGAATTTTTAAACAAAACAGTCATGCCGGTGGGAACGGTTCTGTTTCTTGCATTTTTGTTCCGTCCGCTGTGCATGGTGCAGGGGGAACTTGACTGGCGGCTTTTGATGCTGCTTGTGGGGATACCTTTTGGAATCCGGAAAATGTTTCTCTGGGTGGTTCCCAGTGGAATGGGAATCGGCGGAACTGTCGGGGTGGCAGCTTTCAACCTGATGGCCGGCGGAGTAATCGGCAGTGTGATTATGGTATGGCGGTTGCTGGTGGCTGTTTTCACGATGATAAAAGGAGTGGCTGTGGGAATCTGCCGGATTACCGGAATCGGCAGATAAGGAGTAGAAAATGGAGGATGGAATGGACAGAAAGCTATTGGAGCGTTTATTTTATGACGGTATCATGCCGAGAGAAAAATGCTGTCCTGAGAAAAAGGATTATCAAGATACCATGAAGCTGTGTGACACGGTGGAACAGGAATTTGCAGCATTGCTCTCCAAAGACGAAGCAAAGATGTTTCAGGATTATAAAGAATATGCGTCCAGTCTTACCACGATGGAAAATGCAGAGAGTTTTATGCAGGGGATGGCATTAGGCATCCGGTTAACTGCAGAAGCGTTTACCTTGGGAGACAGTAAAACAAAATAGTGAAAATGAGAAAGCAGCCGTGGAATAACAGGTTGCTTTTTCTCTGTCCATTTTTCAAGAAAGGAACGGGTAAAATGGAGCTGTTGATTTTAATTATTTCCATACTGGCATTTCTTTTGGAACTGTTCGTATTCTGGAGCTGCATGATGGCAGGCAGGGCTTTGGATGAAGAAATGAAATGCTATGAATACGAAAAAGAAAAGAAGCATAAGAAAAAACTTCCCGACAAGTTGGCGGGAAGCGGAAAAAGAAAGAAGCATATTTTTTGAGGAAGGAGGCAGGATTGGTGGAGATCGCAGAGAAACTCCGGTATTTTCGCAGCCAGAGGGGATTGTCACAGGAACAGCTTGCGGAGCGGGCGGGGATTCATGTTAATACCATACGGAAATATGAATTGGGATATCGGAAACCAAAGATAGCGCAGTTAAAGAAAATAGCGGGCGGCCTGGAAATCAGTGTCATAGAATTTCTGGATATTGAAATAGAAAATGAAGCGGATCTGATAGCAGTATTGAAAAAAATCAGTCCGTTTTTTAAGTGGGAGGCATTCGCCGGATTGTTTGGGAGGGAGTAAGGATGACAATTGTCATTTGTTTTATTGCGGTACAGATCATTATGTTTTTCTTCCTGTATCCCCTGTTGGTTGCGGGAAAATGGGAAGATGAGCAGATGCAGCGGTTATTTGAGGAAAAACGTGCGGCAGAAGGCCGGAAAGAATTGGAGGATAAGATGGAATCACAGAGAGATGTATTGCGGATGATTGAAAAAGAGATCAGTAAGGGAAGTGTTCCGGTACGGTTTGCCGGGATGGGATTTACAGAGGACACCTATCATCTGGTGGAAAGCAAGGCGAAGATGAACCAGCTTTTAGATTACTTTTTCCGCATCGGAGAATTTGCAGCACTGGCAGATAAGCAGGTAAGAAGCAATGTGTATATGGATGCCGGATTCAAAAAGGTTAATTTCCGAAGCGCCATTTCTGAATTGGACAGAAGAAATATGGAAGCTGCAGCAAAGCGGTGGATGAAAAAGAAACATCCTTCCTTTGACGGGGATGTGTATGTGGAGAACGTCCGGTGCTTCCTGGAATTTCCGGAGGAAGAAAGGGAAAAATATGAATGTACCGTAAACGGAGAGAAAACCACAGCACTGATTTTCAGCAGGAAACATTTGTCGGGATTATACTTGCAGTGCCTTATTTACCGGAAGGAAGCAATGCAGCATATGGAGCAGTTGGAAGGGCTGTCGGAAGTATGCAATCGGATCTACCGATTGGAAGACGTGGATGTACTGTTTCAGTGTATGCTGTTTGACCAGATGGAGTGGGAGGATGGGAAGGTGTACGGGCATTTTAGTACCGTGTATTTGTTAAAGAATCGAGAATGAGGATGACAAACAGAACCGCATGGGATAAAATATAAACATTGGGAGGTGAAAGCCATAACAGAAAAAGAGTTGATTGGTCTGGTACATCACTCTATGTATCAACAGTGGGAAAGGCGTGGTTACGCAGCACCCGTAGATACATTGATAGAATGTGGTGTACTTCCGAAAAAAGCATATGAGGAATGGCGGTTTGGGAAAGTTCCGTATTTGGAAAAAGTGTGTATCGTTAATCTACATAAGCTGTCATTTATCATGCACCAGATGCGAGTGTTTGCAAAGAAGAACCAATGGACACCGTCGTTCTGTTATTATAAACAGTGGGGAATAAAGAAAAAAGACGGGCAAGGGCATAAACCTGTGATCCCACTCCGATTTAGTAAAAGCGGGGAAGCGGAAATTGAAAGATGGTATGCAACACATTTTGTGGATAAAAAGAAAATTAGTCTTTTGAAAAAGGAACAGCATGGGAAAAAGTAATAAAATCTGCCCAAATTGCGGTAGAAAAATGAAACAGCAGTTTATAGGGTTACAGCACTGCAAATGTGGTATGAGCTGGAAAAAGGATATAGGTTTTTTTACCCGTACCGATGACATGGTTTTTGCCCTGCAGCGGAAAAACGCAGGTAAGAAAATCAAGCAGGTTCCGGTTATCCGGAATAAATAAAATATAGTTTACACTTACATAATGTTATAACAGCCGGCAGGTTCCGTTTAGAAAAATTGGATCTGCCGGCTGTTTTGTTTTCAGGATAACTTACCGACAAGTTGTCGGTAAGTGGAAAGGAGCCGCCTATGGAAATGTATTTACATCATCTGCTGATACCACCGTAAATCAGAACAGCAGGAAGAAAGGAGGTCATGCAGATTGGAAGAAGAAGTTACCCAAAAAACGATTGCTTTGTCAATTAAGACTACAAAGGTAACGGCAGATGTGCTGCGGATGATGCTTAGGAAGTATCTGGAAGCACAGAAGCAGAAAGGGCCGAATCCGTATAAACAGGGAAAGCAGACATACGACCAACTGAGGGAACAAGGCGTGGGTTTGTCCAATATCCAGATTACGGATGGCAATATTAAATCCTTTGAACGTGTGGCAAGGGAATTTAAGATTGATTTTGCTTTGAAAAGAGAAGATAACGGAAAGCCCCCGACTTATTATGTGTTTTTCAAAGCGCCGGATGAGGCAACGATGGATCTGGCTTTCAAAAAATACTTAGGAAATCAGATGTTAAAAAAGGATAAGCCGTCCATCATGGAAAAACTGGCTCATTTTAAAGATACAGTATCGAAAGGCATGAACCGGGAACGGGCAAAGGAACACCAGAAAGACAGGGGGCAGAGCTTATGATGGGAAAACAGGTAACAACCCCAAAAAAGAAGCAGGATAAAAAGAAACCCCGCCAGAAACGTGCGGAACCTGGAAAAAGAAAGAGATTTTCCCTTCCCCCGAACAGCATACCCGGCAAGATGCAGGCGGATTTATATGGATTTATCCATGATAAGATGGAAAGATTGCAGAGAGCAGACCGAAAAAAGCTGTTCCTGCTGAATTTCCCATATCTTCTATTTGCTTATGTCTGTAACAAAATATGCTGGCTGTACCGTGTCAGTTCCGGTGGAACGGCGTGGGATAAGTGCATGGAAACACTCAATTATTTTGAGCGGGCGTTTGAAAATCCGATTCCGAGTTTCTATTACATGGATGTATTTTACGGTATTCTGGGCGGTATTGCTGTGAAGCTGATTGTCTGTTACCGGGCAAAAAATGCAAAGAAATACCGGCAGGGTGTGGAGTATGGTTCCGCCAGATGGGGAACGGAAAAGGACATTCAGCCTTATGTTGACCCTGTGTTTGAGGAAAATATCATCCTGACGGAAACAGAACGGCTGATGATGTCCGGCAGACCGAAAGAGCCAAAGTATGCCAGAAACAAAAATATTCTGGTAATCGGCGGTTCCGGTTCCGGCAAGACACGTTTCTTTGTAAAACCCAACCTTATGCAGATGCACAGTTCTTATGTTGTGACAGACCCCAAAGGGACTGTACTCGTGGAAGTGGGGCATTTGCTGGCGAGAGGTTCGCCTATGACAGACGAAAACGGAAAGATAATTCGGGACAAGGAGGGAAAAGTGGTTTACGAGCCTTATAAAATCAAAGTGCTGAATACGATCAATTTCAAAAAATCCATGCATTATAACCCCTTCGTGTACATCCGCAGTGAAAAGGATATTCTGAAGCTGGTAACTACGATCATTGCCAACACAAAGGGCGAGGGGCAGCAATCCGGTGAAGATTTCTGGGTGAAAGCCGAAAAACTGTATTATTGTGCGTTGATCGGCTACATTTGGTATGAGGGCCGGGAAGAAGAAAAGAATTTTAACACGCTTCTGGCGCTCATCAACGCATCAGAAGCCAGAGAGGATGATGAGAACTTTAAAAATCCGGTTGACCTGATGTTTGAGGAACTGGAAGCAAAGACCCCGGATCACTTTGCAGTACGGCAGTATAAGAAATACAAACTTGCGGCAGGTAAGACAGCAAAGAGTATTTTAATCAGTTGTGGTGCCAGACTTTCTCCATTTGATATTGCGGAACTGCGGGAACTGATGAGCTATGACGAGCTGGAACTGGATTTATTGGGAGACAGAAAAACAGCTTTGTTTGTTATTATTTCCGATACGGATGACACATTCAATTTTGTTGTGTCCATCATGTATACACAGCTATTTAACCTGTTATGTGACCGGGCGGATGATGTGTATGACGGAAGACTTCCGATTCATGTACGCTGCCTGTTAGACGAATTTGCGAATATCGGGCAGATCCCCAAATTTGAGAAGCTGATTGCGACGATCCGAAGCCGTGAGATTTCAGCTTCTATTATTTTGCAGTCAAAGAGCCAGTTAAAGGCGATTTATAAGGATAATGCGGACACGATTGAAGGAAATTGTGACACGACACTGTTCCTCGGTGGAAAGGAGAAAACAACCTTAAAAGAGATGGCTGAAATTTTGGGTAAAGAGACCATTGATCTTTACAACACCTCGGATACCAGAGGTTCGCAGCGTTCTTATGGACTGAATTACCAGAAAACAGGGAAGGAGTTGATGAGCCAGGATGAGATTGCAGTCATGGACGGCGGGAAATGTATCATGCAGCTTCGTGGAGTCAGACCGTTTTTCTCTGATAAATTCGACATCTGCAAGCATAAGAACTATAAATACCTGTCGGACTATGACAAAAAGAACCGCTTTGATATTGAAAAATATTTAAGCACCAATCTTGTAATGAAGCCGGATGAAGAGGTGGAAGTCTACAGGATGTAACCAGTAAACGGACAACTTCCCGACAAGTTGTCGCAAAGTTAAGGGAGGAAACAATGGATGTTTATGGAAGAAAAAAGCAGCCGATACCCCATCGGTCAAAATGAAAGTAACGGCTGCAGCTATGTCGGATTTTCCATAAGAAAAATCCTGTACCTATACTATCACAAAAGGCAGGGTTTTAACAGTGTTTTTTGCTCCCTTTCTCTAAAAAAGAAAGGATTAAAGGTACACATATGGCATTTTTTACTACAGCGATTACTACTTTAAAAACACTGGTCTGTGCAATCGGAGCCGGACTTGCGGCATGGGGTGTTATCAACCTGTTGGAAGGGTATGGAAATGACAATCCCGGAGCAAAATCGCAAGGAATTAAGCAATTGATGGCAGGCGGTGGCATTGTGCTGATCGGAATGAACCTGATTCCACAGCTTGCAACCCTGTTCGGATAATTTATGGGCGGGATTATTGAAAAGATAACGGATTTCATAAAGGAACTTCTGACGGGATGGGTTACATCGAATTTGGAAACCATGTTCACGGATGTAAATACGAAAGTAGGTACCATTGCAACAGAAGTTGGCAAGACACCCCAGGATTGGAACAGTGGCATTTTTTCGATGATTAAAACGTTATCGGATAATGTCATTGTCCCCATTGCGGGGATGATCATTACGTTTGTCCTGTGTTATGAATTGATCTCCATGATTATGGAAAAAAACAACATGCATGACACAGATACGTTCATGTTCTTTAAATACATTTTCAAGATGTGGGTAGCCGTTTATCTGGTGACACATACCTTTGATATTGCCCTTGCAATTTTCGATGTGGCAAATCATGTGGTGACCAGTGCCGGAGGTATTATAAACGGCAGTACCTCCATAGATGTGGCGGAAGCATTACAAACACTGCTGGAGAGCAGTATTGAGGATATGGGCATCGGAGAACTTTTAGGGCTTGGCCTGGAAACAATGATTGTGAGTCTTTGCATGAAAATCATATCTGTCCTCATTACCGTCATTTTATACGGACGTATGATTGAAATTTACCTTTATGTATCTGTTTCCCCGATCCCGTTTGCAACTTTCACCAACCGGGAATGGGGCAGTATCGGAAATAATTATGTGAAAGCACTGTTAGGCTTGGGCTTCCAGGGATTTTTCATGATGGTCTGCGTGGCAATCTATGCGGTGCTGGTAAATACCATTACCGTTGCGGACAACCTGCACACGGCTATCTGGTCAGTGGCAGCTTATACAGTGATTTTATGTTTCAGTTTATTTAAGACAGGTTCCCTGTCGAAATCAATATTCAATGCACATTAGGAGGGAAAGGCTATGGCATATGTACCAGTGCCGAAAGACTTATCGAAAGTCAAGACAAAGGTGGCACTGAATTTAACAAAAAGACAGATCATCTGCTTCTCTCTTGCGGGAGTGTGCGGAGTACCAGTTTACTTTTTAACAAAAAACAGTCTGGGAACAGATGTGGCAGCTACGCTTATGGTCATTGCGATGCTGCCATTTTTCTTTCTGGCAATGTATGAGAAAGACGGATTCCCGGCAGAAAAGATATTGTACCATATGATACGGCAGAAATTCTTGCGTCCTGGCATCCGGGTGTATCGCTCAGAAAATATGTATGACCGTATGGTGGAATTGGAAAGATTAGAGAAAGAAGGTGCAAAACTTGAGAAGAAGGCAAAAGAAGCCAGGGAAGCGAGAAATCCGTTCCGTTTCTTCAAAAAGCAGAAGCGTAAAAAATAAAGCACAGCCAAAATTCGGGGAAGGACTGACAAAGGAAGAAAAAAAGCGGTTAAAAGAACTGCGGGCATTGAAAGCACAGGAACAGAAGAAGAAAAAACCTTATACAGCACAGGATACGATTCCCTATAAAGAAATTTACAGGGATGGTATCTGCCAGACCGCGGACAATTATTTTTCAAAGACGATTCAGTTTTTTGACATCAATTATCAGCTTGCACAGAACGACGATAAGACTACCATATTTGAAAATTACTGCGAGTTCCTGAATTACTTTGACAGCTCCATTCAGTTTCAGATTACATTCTTGAATCAGCAGGTCAATTTTGAGGAGTATGTAAAGACGATTGATATTCCGCTTAAAGGGGATAATTTCGATGACATCCGCAAAGAATATGCGGATATGTTGAAAATGCAGCTTGCAAAGGGAAATAATGGACTGGTCAAGACAAAATATATTACCTTTGGCATTAAAGCAGAAAATCTGAAAATGGCAAAGGCAAGACTTGAGAAGGTCGAGGCAGGTATTTTAAGTAACTTCAAGGTACTGGGAGCTGCGGCGAAGTCCCTAAACGGTGTGGAACGTCTGAAAATCCTGCATGATGTGATGAACATGGATACGAAAGAGCCATTTCGTTTTCACTATGGCATGGTGGCAGAGACAGGACTTGGTACAAAAGATTTTATTGCTCCTACGGGATTCGATTTCCGAAATGACAGTATGTTCCGCATGGGGCAGACCTTTGGCTGTGTATCCTATCTGCAGATTACTTCTCCGGAGCTGACAGACCGAATGCTGGCGGATTTTCTTGATATGGAAGAAAATCTGATTGTCAACATCCATGTACAGCCCATTGATCCGAAAGAGGCAATTAAAAGCCTGAAAAACCTGCTGTCAAACATTCAGAAAATGAAGATTGAGGAACAGAAAAAAGCGGTGAGAAGCGGTTATGATATGGACATCATTCCCACGGATCTGGTCACTTACGGGGATGATGTGCAGAATCTTGTGACGGAGCTGCAGTCCAGAAATGAAAAGATGTTCAAGATTACATTTCTGTTGATGAATACGGCAGACAGCAAACGAAAACTGGATAATATCGTTTATCAGACGGCGGGTATTGCACAGAAATATAACTGCAATATCCGCCGTTTGCAGTATCTGCAGGAACAGGGAATGACGGCATCTCTGCCTCTTGGTATCAATCAGGCGGAAGTTCACAGGATGCTGACTACCACATCGACAGCCATTTTTGT
The DNA here is from genome assembly GCF_051861785.1 of Blautia massiliensis (ex Durand et al. 2017). Classification (NCBI taxonomy): domain Bacteria; kingdom Bacillati; phylum Bacillota; class Clostridia; order Lachnospirales; family Lachnospiraceae; genus Blautia; species Blautia massiliensis (ex Durand et al. 2017). Next base: position 1,902,683 of record NZ_CP146725.1, on the reverse strand, counting down.
TCCGTTTACCACACAGGAATTATTCCAGGACGGGGAAGCACTGTATTATGGCTTGAATGCTCTTTCCAACAACATGATCATGGTAGACAGGAAGCGGCTGAAAAACCCGAATGGCTTGATACTTGGAACACCGGGTAGTGGTAAATCGTTCAGTGCGAAAAGGGAAATCCTGAATGTATTTTTGATTACTAATGATGACATTATTGTGTGCGACCCGGAAGGAGAATATTTCCCGCTTGTTCATGCGTTAAACGGACAGGTGGTAAAAATCAGTGCAAAGAGTACGGATTATATCAATCCTATGGATGTGAACCTGGATGTTATTTACCATCCGGAAAAATACCGGATTAACGGGGATGTGGAGGATATAGATACCATCATTGCGGATAAGTCGGAGTTTATTGCTTCTTTTTGTGAGCTGATTATGAAAAAGCCACAGAATGCAGAACTGGACGGCGATGAAGTTTCTATTATCGACCATTGTATCAAGGATATTTATGAGGAATACCTGTTCAATGATCCGAAGCCGGAAAATATGCCGATACTGGAAGATTTCCTGAACAGATTAAATGTGTATGCTGATCAGAATGATGCGGCAAGGCGCATTGCCAACTGCCTGCAGCTTTATGTTACAGGTTCCCAGAATGTGTTCAATCATAGAACCAACGTGGATATGAACAACCGTGTGGTGTGTTTTGATATTAAGGATTTGGGAACAACACTCCGTAAAGCCGGGATGCTGATTGTCCAGAACATGGTATGGACAAGGGTTTCCACCAATAGGGCGTTGAAGAAAGCCACCCGTTATTATGTGGATGAGTTCCATCTTCTGTTGAAGCAACCACAGACAGCCAATTACTCTGTGGAAATCTGGAAGCGTTTCCGCAAATGGGGCGGCATTCCTACCGGACTGACCCAGAACGTCAGCGATTTCTTGGGTTCTCTGGCCGTGGAGAATATCGTAGGTAACAGTGATTTTATCTATATGCTGAACCAGCACAGCGGGGATCAGAAGATTCTTGCGGAAAAACTGAATATTTCACCGCATCAGCTCTCTTTCGTCAATAACAGTAATGCCGGAGAAGGGCTGATTTTTTATGGAAATGTGATTATCCCATTTTCCGATAAGTACCCGACGGATACGAAAACCTATGCAATCATGAGTTCCAAACCGGAGGAGATGCAGACGAAGTAACCTTTTCTTTTGCGGAAAAGAGGTGAGGCATTTTGCAGGAACAGATATTTAATGCAAAAGAGAAGAAAGTCAGCCGCATGAGTCGGGATGGATTGATGGAAGAAAATCTTGCAACAAAGGAAAGACGGAAACTGACTGACCGGGAATCCGAGGTGTCTTTCAAAAAGTCGGATGCAGAACAGTCTTTTGTGTCTGGGAACGATGCTTCCGGGAAAAAACAGAAGAAACAGGAAAACAGAAGTCCTCCGAAAGAAGAGGAGGGCAAAAGCCAGGAAGATGGGAATACGGAGCATAGCAATTACCATCAGGGCGGCAGGAGCAGTGGATATTCCCATGAATCAGCGATGGCGGTACGGGAGAGGAAAGCAAAGCACCGGAGCCGCTATCATAACCAGAGACAGGTAAAGCCGGGAAAACTGCAGTTTGACAAGATGGAAACAGATGGAAGTCTGAATAAGAAAAATGGAAATCAACAGGTGAATGCTGATGCAGAACCGGGAACAGGAAGTCACAGGTTACAGCAGGCAGAAGAAAAGGCAAAAAAATCAGCCGAGAAGCTGCAGCACGCAAAGAAACATCAGACCCGTAAAAAATCAATTCAGATGCAGAGGGTAAAAGATGAGGAAACACAGACCGTTAAACATAAGCTGTATTTTAATGAAAGTCCAAAGTCTGGAAAAAATCATGCGGCAGTGAAAAAAACGGGTGTCCGTTTATCAGATGCCGCAGGTGGTCTGGCACATGGGAAAATCCATCAGGAAGAACCTGACAACAGTGCAGTTGAAGCTGCCCATAAAAGTGAGCTTGCCGGGGAGATAGTTCTTCGCCAGCACAGCAACCGCAGTTACCGAAAGCAGAGGAAAGAACAGAGAAATCTGAACCGTCTGGAACGGAAGGTTTATAAAAATACTACCAGTTATCAATACAAAAAGTATCTGGAAGAACATCCGGAAATGCAGAGAAAACTTTTGCAGAAGGCATTTCAAAAACAGCGGATCAAGCGGGAATACCAGAAAGCGTATCGTGCCGGGAAACTGGCAAAGGAAAGCAAAGATACGGCGATTAAAAGTGTCAATGTGGCAACAAAAGTGGCACGAAAGTTACAGGAGATTTTTGCTAGAAACACAACCGTCATTCTGGCAGTTGGTCTTTTGATGGCACTTCTTCTATTTATCATGGCAGGTTTATCGTCCTGTTCTGCTATGTTTGCGAATGTTTCTTCCAATGTGATTGCTGCCAGTTATCTGGCAGATCCGGATGCGATTGAACAGGCAGAGATGTATTACACGCAGATGGAGGCTGAGTTACAGCAGAAGATTAACCGGATGGAAGCCCAATATCCGGGAAAGGATGAATACCGCTATAACGTAGGGGCAATCGGGCATGATCCGCATACTCTCATCAGCTATCTCACAGCAAAGTATGGAGATTTTACCTTTAACGAAGTAAAAGAGGAACTGGAAGAACTGTTTGCTCTCCAATACGGCATAACCGTAGAGGAAAAGACAGAGACAAGGGAAGAAACTACTACCATACAGGTAGGAGAATCTCTTGGAAATGTGGTGACCAGCGGTTATTGTAACTGTTCCATTTGTTGTGGTATCTGGAGCGGCGGGCCAACAGCCAGCGGTGCAATGCCGCAGGCAAATCATACCATTGCTGTAGATGCATCAAATCCATTCCTGCCAATGGGAACGAAAGTAGTCATGAACGGTGTGGAATATACGGTAGAAGATACCGGAAACTTTGCACAGTATGGAGTCCAGTTTGATGTGTATTACGACAGTCATAGCGCTGCATCGGCACACGGTCATAAGACTTGGGAGTGTTATCTGGCAGAAGGAAATGAAAATGCAGTGGAAGTCACCCGTACAGTGACCGTGGATGTGTTGAATGTATCTGTGCAGGCGAAGCCATTATTTGGAGTGATTACAAACCGGATGGATGAGGAGCAGAAAGAAATCCAGAAGCTGGTCTACTCCTGCAGAGGAAACTTGCAGACCTATGCCACTCCGATTGAACTCAACTGGTATTCCTATATCAGCACTTATTATGGCTATTTCGTAAATAATGCAACCGGACAGACGGAGCTTCACCGGGGTGTGGAAATTAACGTAAAAGAAGGAACCGAAGTACAGTCCGCAATGAATGGAACTGTGACAGCTACAGGGTATTCCGGTACTTTTGGAAATTATGTGGTGACACAGGATGAGGATGGCGTCCAGATTAAGTATGCTCATCTTCAAAATATTGCCGTGTCCGAGGGTGTTGCGGTGACAACGGATACTATAATCGGAACAACCGGAAGTACAGGCAGTGCAACCGGAAGTCAGCTTTATCTGGAACTGGTAAAGGACGGAACCTATTACAATCCGGTCTTTTATATCGCAACCGGGGAAGGTGGCTTATACGGCGGAGGCAGTTCCTATGATGATGAAACGGTTCAGCGTTTATTTACGGAAGCGGAAAAATATCTGGGAATGCCTTATGTCTGGGGTGGTTCCAGCCCGGAAACTTCCTTTGACTGTTCCGGTTTTGTCAGTTATGTGTTTACCAATTCCGGAGTCTGCAACATGGGCAGACTGACCGCACAGGGAATTTATAATATCTGTACTCCTGTTGCACCGGAAGAAGCAAAGGCAGGAGATATTATTTTCTTTACCGGAACCTATGCGGCAGGAGAACCTGTAACCCATGTGGGCATTTATGCCGGAGATGGCCAAATGATCCACTGCGGAGATCCCATCCAATATACTTCCATCAATTCGCCTTACTGGCAGTCGCATTTCTACGGATTTGGAAGACCAAATTGAGGGGAGGTGACACAGTGAGCATTGAGAAAATGAAAGCAGATCTTTCCAAACTTAACGATAAAATCGGACAGTTACAGCGAAAAGCAAAGGACATGGAGGAACGGATATTACAGGCAGAAAATATGGAATACTTAAAGATTATCCGTAAGAACGGTATTTCTGCCGAGGAGCTGCAGTTGATGATTGATATTAGTAATGAGGAACAAAAACAGATTTTAGCAACCAGAGAAAAGGAGCAGACAGGAAATGAAGAAGATACATAAAAAAGCAGCCGCTTTGGTGTTTGCCGCTGCGATGGCAGGGCTTCCAATGGGAACGGCTCTCGGCTCACTGGGAACGATGACCGTGTGGGCGGAAGAAGCGGAGGGTGCCAAAGCACCTTCCGAAACACAAGAAGAAATGCAGACAGAAACACAAGAGGAAACAGTTGCGGAAACTACTGCAGAACAGCCGGAAGTACAGATTACTTTTACCACACCGGAAGGATGGCAGGCAGAGAAAGCGACTGTGGGTATCCAGGTAGAAGATACAAAAAATACAGGCGGTTTTTCCATTGCAAAAGTGGAAGCCAGAATTTCTGAAAACGGCGGCTGGACAGATGTGACCCAGAGCATGAGTGTGGAAGTCACAGCAAACAGCAGTGTATATGTGCGTGTGACCGATCAGAACGGGGAGACATACGAGCAGAACCGTTATATTGAATGTTTTGATAAGACAAAGCCGACACTGAGTGCGGCGGCAAAAAACGGAGCGCTTTTGATACAGGGGGCAGACGAAGGCTCCGGTGTAGCTGCCATTTATGTCAATGGCAATGAATTTACCGAGCTTACCAATGGCGCATTACAGGTACGTCTGCAGAAAGCAGATACCACGTATCAGTATTTTACGCTGCAGGTAAGGGATAATGCAGGAAATATTTCCGAAAATTATAAAGTTGCAAATCCATATTATGAAGATCCGGAGGCAGTAAAAGAAACACCGTCCGGAACGGGGGAGGAGCAGAAAAACAATTCTCTTCCCGCAGATGCAAATGCAACACCGCCTACCAGTGCAAAAGCGGATGTTACAGAACATCAGACAACAGGGAATACATCCGCAGAGCCTACAGAGCCGGAAAATGTGGATACTGATATAGGGAGAGTGCAGGAAGTTCCGTCCGGTACAGAAAAAAGCGGAAAAGAATTTTACACCATCCAGACGAAAAGCGATAAGGTATTTTACCTGATCATTGATAATGAAAAAACAGATGAAAATGTCTATCTGCTTACCGAGGTGAGTGAGAATGACTTGTTGAATTTCACAGACAGCAATATGGTGACTCTGCCGCAGAATAATGCGATACAGGAAACAGCACTTCCACTTGAGAAAGAAGAGAATACGGAAGAAACAGAACCGGAGCCGACAGAGAAACCGAAACCAGAGAAAGAGCCGGAAAAGAAATCAGAAAATAATTCCGGCACAATGCTTATCATGCTTCTGGTTCTTGGGGCAGTCGGCGGCGGTTATTATTATCTGAAATTTGTCAAAGGAAAGAATGGCAGCTTTGATGCGGATTATGACGATGAGGACGAAGATGATATGGAGGACGAGGAAACTTTCGAGGACGAGGAAGAAACTGATGAGGAACCAGGGAACGAGGAACCGGAAGAAGCCGATGGGGAATACCCAGAGGACGAAGAGTATATGTAAAAATGGATGGGGAGCGGTAAAAACCAGCCGCCTTCCCGCCACAAATATAAAAAGAAAAGAGGTTTTTACCATGGAAGAAGTAAGAAATGAAGTACAGAATGAAGAACCGGAAACCGGAAAAGAGAACGAGAGCAAAAGTGAGCGTTTCATCCGTTTGGCGGAGGGGCGAGTGACAAAAGCAAGAATGGCAATTTCAAGGCTTTCCTATCTGTCAAATACCGGGAATTATGAGTATACGCCACAGCAGGTAGAGCAGATGTTCTCTGTTTTGGAACAGGAGCTTGCGGAAGTAAAAAGCGGGTTTATGAAAACCGCAAAGGAAGAAAAGAAGTTTTCCTTTCAGTAAAATAAAAATCGGAGGTAAAAAGATTGCAATTAGTTATCACAGAAAAACCGAGTGTAGCAAAGAGCATTGCGGAAGTGCTTCATGCCACGGAACACAAAAACGGGTATCTGCAGGGAAATGGTTATCTGGTGTCCTGGTGTGTGGGGCATCTGGTAGAACTGGCTAGTGCGGATATCTACCGGGAGGAATGGAGGAAATGGGCGTATGAAACGCTGCCAATCATCCCGGATGTATGGCAGTATCAGGTGAAGGAAAACACCAGAAAACAGTATGAAATATTAAAGGGGCTGTTTCATAATCCGGAGGTTACAGAAGTTATCTGTGCAACGGATGCAGGACGGGAAGGAGAATTGATTTTTCGTCTGGTTTACGAGCAGGCTGGATGTAGAAAGCCGTTTAAAAGACTGTGGATTTCTTCTATGGAAGAAAAAGCGATTGAGGATGGATTTCGGAATCTGCGAGAAAGCAGGGAATACGATGATCTGTATCAGTCCGCAGTCTGCAGAAGTGTGGCAGATTGGCTGGTAGGTATCAATGCCACAAGGCTGTTTACGGTGCTTTATCGCCATAAGCTGACCGTTGGCAGAGTACAGACCCCGACCCTTGCCATGCTGGTGGATCGGGAACAGAGCATTACAGATTTTAAAAAGGAGCAGTATTTTCTGGCGCATCTTCTGTGTGGTGGGATGGATGCAGTTACAGAGCGTATCAATGACAAAAATAAGGCAGAACAGATAGCAGGAGCTTGCCGTAATGGGCAGGCTCTTGTCATGTACGTAAGCAGAGAGGAAAAAGCAGTCAATCCGCCGAAATTATATGATTTGACTACGCTGCAGAGAGAAGCAAACCGTCTGTTTGGCTTTACCGCACAGCAGACACTTGATTACACCCAGTCTTTGTATGAAAAGAAGCTGGTGACTTATCCGAGAACGGACAGCCAGTTTTTAACAGAGGATATGGGGCAGACAGCCGGGAACATTGCCGGGGTAATTAAAAAAAACATTTCTTTCATGCAGGGAATTTCCCATGAGCCGAAGGTGGAGAAAGTCTTAAACAGCAAAAAAGTATCTGACCACCATGCCATTATTCCTACGATGGAACTTGCCAAAGCAGATTTAGATAAGATTCCGGGTGGGGAGATGCAGATTTTATCACTGATTGCCCAGCGCCTGATCTGTGCTACTGGAGAAAAACACATTTATGAAACAGTAAAAGCAGAGCTTTCCTGTAATGGCATCATGTTTACTGCGACTGGGAAGAGTATCCTTCAAAATGGTTGGAAAACCTATGAGGAACAATTTAAAAAGTCTTTAAAATCCGGGAATAGTAAAGCTGAAAAAGAAGAGACACCACTGCCGCAGTTATCTGAGGGAATGACCTTTGAGCAGGTAGAAACAAAAGTCAGTGAACATTTCACAGCACCACCGAAACACTTTACAGAAGATACGCTGCTTTCTGCTATGGAACACGCCGGGAGCGAACAGATGAATGATGAGGTGGAGCGAAAAGGCTTGGGTACACCTGCCACCAGAGCGGCAATCATTGAAAAACTGGTGGAGAAAGGCTTTGTGGAACGAAAAAATAAGCAGATGTTCCCTACGGATGATGGTATCAAGCTGATTACGGTACTGCCGGAAGTCGTGAAATCTCCGAAGCTGACAGCAGAATGGGAAAATGACCTGACCTTGATAGCAAAAGGGGAAAAGTCAGCAGACACTTTTTTAGCAGGCATTGAGGAACTGGTTTCCGATCTGGTACATACCTACCATGAGGTGGAGGAAAACGGAAAGCATATGTTTGGCAGTGACCGGGAAGTGATCGGGAAATGTCCGAAGTGCGGCGGGAACGTCTATGAAAGCAAGAGTAACTTTTACTGTGAGAACCGGGCATGTGATTTTGCCCTGTTCAAGAACAATAAATATTTTGCTTCCATGCGGAAAGAACTGAACAAATCTATTGCCCAGGCACTTTTAAATAAGGGTGAGGCAAAGGTATCCGGTCTGTATTCCCAGAAAAAGGACAGTACCTTTTCCGCAGTCATCCATATGGATGCTTCCGGGAAATATCCGCAGTTTTCCATGACCTTTGACAATAAAAAACAGAAATCCAATCAAAAATAGAAAGAATGAGGTAATCAACATGAAGAAAAAAGTAAGATTCAGGCAATTCCTTTCCGGCGTGATGGCGGTTATGACGATTTTATCTACAACCTTATCACCGCTTAGTGCTTATGCGGCAGAGCCGGAGAAAAAGGAAATCGAATATCCGACATATGAGGAAGTAAAAGAGCAGATTGCCGAAGATGAAGTTGTGAAGGCAAAAGACCATGAAGTGGAAATTGGTTCCGAGTTTGAGGTAGAGAAAGACTTTACCGGACTGGAAATTTCAGATGAAAAGAAAGTAAAAATAACATTTCATGAAGCAAAAAATGAAGCGGGAGACGATTTTTCTACAGATCATGAAGATACCTATAAAACGGTATATTATGTAGAGCCGGTAAGTGGAAATCCAATCTACCAGATCCACAGGAACATCATTGTAAAAGCGGTGGAAACACAGACTGAGGGTGCATCCGGAAGTGAAGCAGGTACGGAAGGAAGCAATGACACGGAAACGGAAGAATCTGGTGAAGAAGAGGGAGAGTCAGAGTCGCAGGAACCAGATACAGAACTTCCTGTAATCCCTGAAATTCCAGACACAGAACTGCCGGATATAGAATTACCGGAAACAGAGCCTCCTGTTGAAACAGAGACACCAGCAGAGGAAACTGAGGAAGAAATCGGTAATGCAGAAACAGAGGAAGAAAAGGACACAGAAGCCGATCCGGAGACAGAAGAAACCATGACACCGGAAGATGCTCTTGAAGAAGCAGAAAAACAGGGGATTGACCTTGCTGCTCTCGAAATCGGTGAGAGTGTAACCTTTTATGCTGAATCTAAGGAAAGAGCAAGTCAGCAGGTAACAGTGACAAAAGGAGCTGGTTATAGCTATGCAGACTATGGGCTGGGAACTTACATTACCTTCAGATATACCGTACAGTTTGGGAATGTTTCCGCTACGGCATATTGTATTCAGCCGTCTGCACCATCACCGGGAAGCGGAACTTATACCATTATTCGTCTGAAAGATGGAAAAGCACTTGCCAAAGTATGTTATTACGGAACAAAAGCCAGCGGTAAAAATGGATTTTTTGCAGAGAAACACCCGGATTTTCCGGAAGGAAAGAAATTTATCATTGTCCATATGGCTGCCAGCTATGCAAATGGAAGCGGTGATGCCTTTTCCGGTGCAAATGCAACCGCACAGAGCCTTGCGATGGAACTTTACAACTACTGTATGGCACAGCCGGACATCCCGGAAGTAGATATGTCATTTTCTGATGCAGATGTGACTGCCTATGTAGACGGAAACATTCAGAGAACAAAGGAAATTACATTTAAAGCAGACAAATTGCAGACGATTACGATGAAGTTACCGGATGGTGTGAAATTTCATAATGTAACAACTGGAAAAACAAGTGCTGCAGGGGCAGATGTGGAAGTGACAGGTGGAACAGTCTTTTATCTGTCAGCGCCGCTTACACAGACAGAAGATGTTTCCAGTTCCTGGTCTGTAACGATGAAAGGAAGCATCACAAAAGATTATTCCGCTTATAAGATTACAACAGGCGGATCAACACAGGACTTAGCTCTTGTATTCGGGGAAGGCGTTGCAGATGAAAAATATGTGGACTTTTCCGTGAAATGGGTGGAGCAGGCATCCGTGGAAATCGTAAAAAAGGATGCGGATAGCGGAAAAAATCTTGCAGGTGCGGTATATGGTATTTACAGCGATGAAGCCTGCACAAATCTGATTGTAGAAATGCCTGCAACCGATAAAAATGGAGCATCTAAAGTTACTTTTCTGAAAACACAGAACAAAGTGTATTTAAAAGAAATCACAGCACCTACCGGGTATAATTATAATGCCATTGCTTATAATGTCACTTTGAAAGTGGGAAAAGTGGTATCTGTTGAAGTAACGGATAAGGAGCAACTTGGGAATCTGACCATTTACAAAGAAGGTGAAGTGCTAGTCGGGGCATCTTCTAATGAAAACGGAACTACTTTCCAGTATGAGAAACGCCGCCAGAAGGGAGCAATTTATAACCTTTATGCGGCAGAAGATATTAAAACACCGGATGGAGCCGTTGTATATCAGGCAGGAGCTTTGGTAAAGGAAAATCTGGTGACAGGTGACGATGGTTCTGTAACTGTTACAAACCTGCATCTTGGTACTTACCGTGTAACGGAAATTCAAGCACCGGAGAACTTTTATAATGCAGGTGAATCCAAAACGGTCACCATTTCCTATGCAGGCCAGACTGCAGAAGCGGCATTTGCGGAAACTACTTTCCAGAATGACCGTCAGAAGGCAGAGGTCAGTGTGGTAAAACAGGATAAGGAGACTACCAATCCACTTCCGGGAGGAATTTTCGGATTATATGCGGACGAAGATATTTTAAATGCCGATGGAGCTGTTGTAGTAAAGAAAGACACTCTGATTGAGAAAGTAACAACCAATGGAGAAGGAAAAGCTGCTTTTACATCTGACCTGCCAATCGGTTTTGGATATTATGTGAAAGAAGTGCAGGCACCGGAAAATTATTTAAGAAACCTGGAGGACAAATATTCATTCCGTTTCTCCTACACCAATGATGAGGAAGCGAAAGTACAGTTTGCTCATACTTTTTCCAATGAACGAGTAAATGCTGCGATTGTTCTGCAGAAAAAAGATGCGGAAACGAATACAAACGTTCCACAGGGCGATGCTTCTCTGGAACAGGCAGTATATGGTGTATACGCAAGAAAAGATATTGTGCATCCGGATGGAAAGACGGGTGTGATTTATAAAGCCGGGGAACAGGTGGGAACCCTGACAACAGATAAAGAAGGAAAAGCCAGAATTGAAAACCTGTATCTGGGCGAATATTTTGTAAAAGAGATCACTCCACCAGTAGGATACCTTGCAGACGAGAACGAGTATGATCTGGTATGCAGTTATGAGGGTGATCTGGTTGCCACTGTAGAAAGAGACTGTACTTCACCGGAACAGGTGAAAAAACAGCCATTCCAGATTATCAAAGCAGCAAATAACGGGAATACCGATGCAGCACTTCTTGAAGGCGCAGGATTTACTGCTTATCTGGTATCTTCTTTAACCGTGAAAGAAGATGGAACTTATGATTTTGATTCCGCTACTCCAGTGGTACTCGGAGAAAATGGGGCAACTGAAATCTTTACCGACAAAAAAGGATATGCGGTATCCATTCCGCTTCCATATGGAACTTATGTGGTTAGAGAGACAACTACACCTCACAATTATAAACCAGTGGATGACTTTATCGTAAGAATCACAGAACATAAACCGACAGAGCCGCAGGTATGGCGTGTGCTTCTGGATGATGAGTTTTCGGCAAAACTGAAAATCACCAAACAGGACGATGAAACAAAGAAAACGGTACTAGCTGCTGGAACAGAATTTAAGATTTTCGATATGGACAATGAGAAATATGTGGAGCAGGTAACTACCTATCCAATTACTATCGTACATAAATCTTATTTTACCGATGCGGACGGTTATTTAATCCTTCCACAGAACTTAGAAATCGGACATTACCGTATCGAAGAAGTGACAGCGCCGGATGGATATACCATCAACAAGAATTATGTAGAAATTAAAGTGGACAGTGATACACTGTATCAGATTGACCCGATTTCCGGAGATGCCATTATCGAAGTGGTTTATGAAAACCATCCGGTAAAAGGAGAGTTTACCGTAGTGAAAAAGGGTGAGGTTCTGAAAGACTACGGAAAAGATTTCAAATATGAGATCGAGAACCTTGCCGGAGCAGTCTTTGCAATCTACGCTGCAGAAGATATTTATACTGCTGATTTCCAGAAAGACGATGCCGGAAATCGAATTTTAGAGTATGCCAAAGATGCATTGGTGACAGAGCTTACAACAGATGAAACAGGAAGTGCCACAATCAAAAATCTTCCACTTGGAAATTATAAGGTGGTAGAAAAAACAGCGCCGGATGGTTTTGTACATAATGGAACAGAGCAGAATGTGCAGTATGTCTATGTGGATCAGAATACTCCTGTTGTGGTGGAAAGCGTAGAATTTATCAATGAGCGCCAGAAAGTAGAGATTTCCGTGGAAAAACAGGATGCGGAAAACGGCAGCACCATCGCCGGAGCAGAATTTGGTTTATATGCAAAAGAAGACATCAAAGCCGGGGAAAAAGTGATTGTGAAAGCAGATGAGCAGCTTTGCACAGCCGTTACAGGTGATGATGGAACCGCCGTTTTTGAACAGGATTTACCATTTGGAAGCTATTATATCAAAGAATTACAGGCACCGGACGGATTTGTTTCTTCTGATGAAATCATCGAAGTGACAGTTTCTTATCAGGGCCAGGATGTAGAAGTTGTCCGCCTGAAAGAAATCTTTAAGAACCAGCCGACAACGGTTGAATTTACAAAATCCGACCTTACTACAGGAGTGGAACTGGATGGAGCAACACTTACGGTTTTGGATAAAGATGGAGATGAAATTGATAAATGGACTTCCGTGAAGGGAGAGCCACATATCATCAAACGTCTGCACGTTGGGGAAACCTATACGCTGCGTGAAGAATTTGCACCATATGGCTACTTAAAAGCCGAAGAAGTGGAATTTACGATCACGGATACTGCAGAAATTCAGAAAGTGGAAATGAAGGATGACGTTCCGATTGGACGTATCATCATCAATAAAAAAGGTGAATTCTTAAGTGAAGTGACCTGGAATGAAATGGTTGCAGGAGCAATGGATTCTATCTGGGATTATGTAACAGGCTCTTTGAAAGACGTTACCTTTGAAATTTATGCCAGAGAAGACGTTAAAGCCGCTTACGGAGAAAGTGATGATTATTACAAAAAAGATGAACTGGTAGCAACGATCACAACCGATGAACTTGGCTTTGCAAGAAGCGATGATCTGCCGCTTGGAAAATATTATGTGGTAGAAAAAGAAACAGCCAACGGATTTGTTTTGGATGGAGAACCGAGGGACATTGATCTGACTTACCGTGACCAGGATACTCCGGTGGTAACTTACGATTCTGAATGGCAGAACAGCCGCCAGAAAGCAAAAGTAATCGTAACCAAAAAAGAAAAAGATTCTGACCGTGTGCTGGAGGGCGGTGTATTTGCCCTTTGTGCAAAAGAAGATATTAAGAATGCTGACGGTGATGTGCTTGTAAAAGCACATACGATTATTGAGCAGAAAGCGACGGACAAGGATGGAAAAATCTTCTTTACTGCAGATCTTCCAGTGGGTGGCAGCTTCTATGTGAAAGAAGTAAAAGCACCTGCAGGTTTTGTTACTACAGAAGAAATCAAAGAATTTACTTTCGAGTATGCCGGAGAGGATGTGCCGGAAGTTACTTTTGAGTATACCTTTGAAAATGAGGCAACTATCTTTGAAATCACAAAATCTGACCTTACTACAGGAGAAGAGCTGCCGGGTACAAAACTGGAAGTGACAGATCAGGATGGAAATGTGGTAGATGCTTGGACATCCGGTACAGAACCGCACATTATCAAAGAACTGGAAGTCGGAAAAGAATATACCCTGACAGAAACACTTCCTGCAGACGGTTATGTGACAGCAGAAAGCATTACTTTTACCGTGGAAAATACTGCAGAAGTCCAGAAAGTAGAAATGAAAGATGATGTTACAAAGGTAGAAATCAGCAAAGTGGATATGACAGACGGAAGTTCCGAGGTTGAGGGAGCAAAACTTTATATCCTGAATGAAAATAATGAGGTGATGGAAAGCTGGACATCCGGTAAGAAACCGCACTATCTGGAAAAACTGCCTGTTGGAAAATACACACTTCTGGAAGAAACTGCACCAAAGGGATATATCATTTCCAGTAAAGTGCCGTTTGAAGTCAAAGATACAGGTGAAATCCAGTCTGTGAAGATGGAAGATGCCCAGGCAATGGGAAAAATCATCTTAAATAAAACGGATAAAGATACTAAAAAGCCGATGAAAGGTGTAGAGTTTGCTCTTTGTGACAGCAAAGGTAAGGTACTGGAAACACTGGTAACAGACAGTGCTGGTCATGCAGAGTCCGGGGAATATCCGATTGCTTCTTTTAAAGATGGAAAATATAAAGAGGCCATTGTATATATCCTGAAAGAAACAAAAACACTGGATGGTTATAAACTGGATGAAACAGAGCATAAGGTGGTTTTTGAATACGTGGATGACCATACTCCGGTAGTGGAATATACCTTAGATCTTACCAATGAAAAACTTCCGGAAGAAAACCAGCCGGGAACACCGGATACACCGAACAATACAACTTCTGTCAATTCACCAAAGACAGGCGATGATACCAATATCTGGCTGTTTGTTGCAGCAATGGTGGTGTCTGCAGGTGGAATGATAGTTCTGCTTGTGAAAAGAAAACGTAAATAAACGACAGATAAAAGAATAGAAGAGCATTGTGATGGGGCTGCATGGATTTTCCATGCGGCCCTTGAACTTGCAGAAAAGAGGTGCAAATGAAAATAGGATTGGTGGACTGTGACAGCCATAATTTTCCTAATCTTCCCCTTATGAAAATTTCTTCCTACCATAAAAGCAGAGGAGACATGGTGGAATTTGCTTCTTTAGGCAGTCATTATGAAAGGCTGTACGCCAGTAAGATTTTTACAGAGTCACAGGAGCCGGAGCTGCCGGGATATGATGAAATTTTCCGGGGCGGCAGTGGTTATGATCTGGAAAATACTCTGCCCTATGAAATGGAACACAGTTATCCGGATTACAGCCTGTATCCTGCGCTTACGAAAGATACGGCATTTGGATTTTTGACGAGAGGATGTCCACGGAAAAATCATGGGTTTTGCATTACTCCCCAAAAGGACGGGTGTGTGAGCAGGAAAGTGGCAGATTTGCAAGAGTTCTGGCGGGGGCAGAAGAGGATTATCCTGTTGGATCAGAATCTCCTTGCCTGTAGTGAGAAAATGGAACTTCTGGAACAGCTTGTAGATTCCCATGCACAGGTAGAGTTTAACGGTGGCATGGATGTCCGGCTTTTGGATGAGGAAATTCTTTCGGCACTTGAGAAGATAAAAGTGAAAGATTATCATTTCGCCTGGGATGACCCACGGGAAAATTTAGAGGAACAGTTTCGATTATTCCGAGATGCAGGACTGACGGCGGCGGGGCAATGCAAAGTGTATGTCCTGACCAATTACTGGAGTACCATGAAGGAAGATTTGTTCCGTATTTATACGCTGCGTAATCTGGGGTTTATGCCTTTCGTCATGATTTATGATAAACAGAAATTTGTGGACAGTAAAGGAAGATGGCTTCTGGATGTGGATTTGCGGTACAGTGAAAAGCAGCTTCGGGATTTTAAGATTTGCCAGCATATGCAGAGGTGGTGTGGCAGGATCAATATAATAAAAAGCTGTCCGGATTTTGAAAAGTATGAACCGTATCGAAGATGGATGGAAAAAGGTTGTCCGGTACCACGGAAAATTTTAGTAGATGGGAGATAAAAAATGACACTGGGAAAACGCATAAAAAGAATCCGTACATACCGTGGGATGACACAGAGAGAACTGGGAATCAGGCTCGGATATAAGGAATCCGGGGCGGATATTCGGATTGCACAGTATGAAATGGGGCATCGCAAACCAAAGAAGGATACGCTGTATAAAATGGCAGAAATTCTTTCTGTAAGTCCGATTCAGTTTATAAGACCAAAACAGGGAAGTCCGGAAGATTTGATGCAGATGTTTTTCTGGCTGGAAGAAGAAAACAAAGCTGCCATTCATGTGTTCAAAATAGAAACAGGACGGAGAGATGAGAATGAACCTAAGCAATATGCTCTGTCACTGGGCAGTAACGATGCGCAGTCACCTTTTATTGGCATTAGATTTTCTTATGGTCAGATGGAGGCATATTTGAATGAGTGGATGGTCTGGCGGGAATGTTTGGCGAATGGTCAGATAACAGAACAGGAGTATTTGGACTGGAAATGGAACTGGCATATATAACAAAAAGAAGCTGCCATAAATGACAGCCTCTCGGTTACAAAATTACCAGGATTGCTCCTGCGTTTACATCATCATACTAGCATAAAGCGTATGGTTTGTCAAACGATTTTGTAATCATTATAGGGTATGTAAATAGCTAAATAATTATACCGCAGTTTTTCAGTTTTTCACTGATTTGGTTGAGAATACAAGGTTTGACATCACCAATCTTTTCAAAATGTACTCTGGATAAGCTGACTTGTGTGATGCGTGTTACATTGACCCAACGTGGCATTAGCGGGTAACCATAAACCTTATCAACTTTTACGTTATAATCCATTGATTTTGGTTCCTGAGAAGAAAGCGGTATTACAATCAGGGAATCCTTTAAATTTTTTAAGATGATTGCAGGATGCCTTCCACCAAACTCAGTGCCGATGTTGTAGCCAAAATCTACCCATACGACAGCCTTACGGATCAGGACAAGAGAACGAGCAATCATTTCAATATCTTCGCAGGGAACACTCTGTTTTTTGACAGAAATAACATATGTATCTGTTTCCTTATCATAACGGTAGTATTTTGATACAACAGCCTGCTTTTCCGGGCGAAGCCATTTGAAACTGGATGGCTTGATGATGTTCGGGAGTGCAGTAGGTGGTATCTGGAATGATTTTTCATTCAATATCAAGTTGGTCTTTAAGGTTGTCCATTTATAATATTCATTCGCTAATTTAAGCTGTTCAGGTTCATTTTGATCCACTTTGGAGAGATGATTCTGCAATGTAGAAACCGCTTCGTCCAAAGAATGGTTTGCATCTTCTAATGTGGCTGTATGTTTCATGATGTTCTCCTTTCGGAATGATGGTTTTATTTTAGCAGATTATGTAGCAGAGTACAACAAATAAAGGAGGGATTTTATTTGGCAAGAAAATATGAAATAATCTCAAAATTGGCAGAAGAAACTGCGAAAGAGGTTGTAAAAAATGAGACTGCATGGAAGCGGTATCTTACCACTGCCGCAAGGATATATAAATATCCATTCCAGGAACAGTTATTGATTTATGCCCAGCGTCCGGATGCGACGGCCTGTGCCAGCATCGAAGTCTGGAACAGCCGGAAATTAAACTGCTGGGTAAATAAAGGGGCAAAGGGTATTGCCCTGATTGATGAGGAAAATTCCTATACACGGTTAAAATATGTATTTGACGTATCAGATGTCCATAAAGCCCGCAGAATCGGGCGTGATCCGTACCTGTGGGAATTAAAGCAGGAACAGGAACAATCCGTCATGAAACGTTTGGAACATATCTACGGGGAAACGGATGCAGAGAAGTCCTTTGGTGACAGGCTCCTGGAGATTGCAGAGAGTGTGACCAATGACTGTTATGAAGAAGTGGCAGAGGATCTTTTGTATCTGACAGACGGAAGTTTTCTGGATGGACTGGATGAGTATTCCCTGAAAGTCCATTTGCGGGAGACATTGCGGGCCAGTATATCCTATACGCTGCTTACCCGGTGTGGATTGGATGCAGAAGATTATCAGGATTCCATGAATTTTGATTTTATCCATGAATTTAATACGGTTCCGGTACTTTCACAGTTAGGAAGCAATACAACGGAACTTTGTAAACCAATTCTCATGGAAATCGGGAAAGCAATCCGTGTGTATGAACAGGAAATCTCTAAAAAAGAAGTTGACAATACTCAAAACTTACGCTACAATGCTTTAAAGCGTAAAAGCGAAACGCGGAAACAGAACATCGAAGAAAACAAAAAAGAGAATGATAGAGAAGAAAGGGGCAGTGTTTATGGAACTGACATATCAGAAGAACGGCGATTATTACATCCCGAATATCAAGATGGACGAACAGCCGGAGGGAATGCTGACGAAGTACGGTATCCTGCGGAGGGATTATCTGAAGGAGAACAAGAAAGGAGTTTATTCCGGGCTTCTTCTGAGCGGCAAATTGATGAACCACCTGCTGGAGATTCAGGAGACAGCAGAGCAGAGGATGGAACTGCTGACAGAGCAGATGAGCCAGAGCCAGGGCGTGAACGAGGAACTGAAAGAGAAAGAACCGACGAAGTGGGTGCAGATGAAGAACAGCGTCCGACAGTCAGCGGAGGAGATGATTCTGACAGAACTGATTTACCGTTAGAAGAAAAGGAAGAACCGGAGATTACTCCGGAATATCCGGAAGAACCACAATTTCATATAGAACCAGAAAAATCGGACAGTGATGAGCTGCCCGATTTTTTGTCTTCTGAGGATGAAAATACGCTTCGTGGTGTCCTTTGCTTTGATGAATATATGAAAAATAAGCGTCCAGACATTGCCATGAAGTTTGTTTCCGAACCGGACGAGGCAAAGCGGACAGCATATATTAAAGAAAGTTATAACCAGGATTATTCCCTTTTTGATGTAGATGGACAGCGTGTGGGGTATAAAGCAGAGGAAGATGGACTTGTTGTCTGGGCGGGAAATTATCTTACCCGTACTTCAGAGACAAAGCTGTCATGGGATGCGGTCAGGGAGCTTCTGGACGATTATATCCGTGAAAATGTCTATCTTATACCGGAAGAAGTGAAAGAAACAGAAGAAAGAGGGGAGCCTGTTTATGAGCAGATGAACCTCTTTCCGAGTATGGCAGAACAGGTGGGAAATATTTCTATTGACCGGGCAGATGAGGTATTTTCATTGGCTGCATCCAATCCGATTACCGATGAAATGATTGACTATGTTCTGTTAAGCGGCGGCGGTCAGCAAAACAGCCGTTCCCGTATTTATGCCAAATACCAGAAAGGTCTGGATGCGGATACCATGGCAGAGTTCTTGAAGCAGGAATATGGTATGGGCGGTAAAGGCTTTACGTTTGAAGGAGAGCCTCTTTGCGTCTGGTACGATGAAGAAGGGATGAATTTCTCAAGGGGAAATGCGGCGAGATTTCGTGCACCGCTGAAGTTATCCTGGAAGAGAGTGGAAGATTATACGCATGAACTGATCGTGTCAGGTAGATATATGGAGGAAGCAGAAGTCTGGCATGTGCCGGCACAGGAACGGATGGAACTGGCGTCAAAAATCTATTTCTTTTTCCGGGATGAATACGGAACCATGCCGGAGGAACCGGAACTGCGTATGAGTAGCTTCCCGGACAGTCAACAGGCATTGGCGGAAATGCTTTCCAACCCAGAGGGTATTGATAAAATACTTTATCATATGGATAAGGCAATCGGAGAACTGGACAGAGGAGAAGTAAAAGCAAGGTTCCGCCTGATTTATAAGCCGAAAGACATCCGTACCTCCGTGGAGGAACTGAAAAGGGAAGAGCTATCTTTTCCGTCAGCAAAAAAAGTGGAAGTGCCAGTAGAAACATTTATCACGCAGGATGAAATTGACTATAAGTTAAGTCGTGGAAGCAGTATGTCCGGCGGGTTATTCCGTATTTATGAGTTCTTTTTAAACAACCATAACAAGAAAGAGCAGGCAGATTTTTTAAAGAATGAGTATGGAATCGGAGGCTCCAGTCCTGCACTTGTGGGTGCGTGGCACAGTTATGCAGATTATGATGGAAAGGGTCTGCGACTGAGTAAAGGAAGTATTATGGAGCCGACAGCAAAGCTTTTGCTTACATGGACAAAAGTTGCAGAACGTATCCGGAAACTGATTGATATAGATCGTTTCCTTACTCCAAAAGCAAAAGAAGCCTTTGCAGCGTGGAAGGCAGAAAAAGAACAGAAAGCTTTGGAAAAAGCAAAAGAAAAACTGCAGGCTGAAGCGGAAATACCGGAAGAAACAGTTCAAGAACCAGAGATAGAACAGGGACAGAACGATCATCGTAAGGTGGTGGCACTGGAAAGTACAGAAGATTATACCGATTACAGTATCGGCTTTTTTACTTATCACTATCAGGATGGACGGCAAGGAATCCGATATCGTCTTGTAACCATTGAAGAAGATGGACATTTAGAACCGTATTCGAAGCAAAGCAGTTTTTTTATCAATGAGGCTGCAGCAAGGGAATATCTTTCTGATCATGCAGAGGAAATTCGGGAAATTCCTTATGATGAGCTGGTGCATGAAGCTGGAAAAAATCTGCAGGCACAGAAGTCAGAGCCGGAAAAAGAAGAGTCGGAGAATGGGAAAGCAGACGTACCGGAACAGGAAGAAACTGCGGAAATAAATGAGGAGATGGTAGAAACAGAGGAAGTGGATACTTCCGAGGTCGAGCCATTGATGCCGGACTTTGAAGTAAAACCAGAAGTTACAGTGCAAAAGACGGAGCCGGGGGATAGGATTGATCGAACGGGAGCTGTCAATTTTCATATAACAGATGATGCATTAGGGGCAGGAACCGCAAAACAGAAGTTTGAACGGAACATCGCAGCGATTGAGACATTACAGCAGATTGAGAACGAACATCGGATTGCAACACAGGAAGAACAGCAAATTTTATCCGGATATGTGGGTTGGGGAGGACTTTCCGAAGCCTTCGATGAGAAAAACGGTGCATGGTATAACGAGTATCAGAAGCTGAAATCCCTGTTAAGCCCGGAAGAATATGCGTCTGCCAGAGAGTCTACCTTAAATGCCCATTACACATCTCCGATAATTATCCGTTCTATCTACGATACACTTGGCAGGATGGGGTTTGAAAAAGGAAATATTCTGGAACCGTCTATAGGTATCGGGAATTTCTTCGGGATGCTGCCGGAGCGGATGCAGGACAGCCGCCTGTACGGGGTGGAGCTGGACAGCCTGACCGGACGGATCGCAAAGCAGCTTTATCCAAAGGCAGAGATTCAGATTTCTGGTTTTGAAAAAACAAACCATCCTAAGGATTTTTTTGATGTTGTGGTGGGAAATGTACCTTTTGGACAGTATAAGGTGGCGGATAAGCCATACGATAAACATAACTTTTTAATCCATGACTATTTCTTGGCAAAATCTCTGGATAAAGTACGGCCAGGCGGAATTGTAGCGGTAGTTACTTCTAAGGGAACCATGGATAAGAAAAGTCCTGCCGTCCGAAAATACTTGGCACAGAGGGCGGAGCTTCTGGGAGCGGTGCGTCTGCCAAACACAGCATTTAAGGCGAATGCCGGAACGGAAGTCACTTCTGACATTCTGTTCTTTAAGAAGCGTGACCGTGTGGTGGATCTGGAACCGGATTGGGTACATCTTGGAGAAAATGAAGATGGAATTGCCATGAACCAGTATTTCATTGAACATCCGGAAATGGTGGCAGGAAAGATGGAACTGGTATCCGGACCCTATGGCATGGAAGCCACGTGCAGCCCAATAGAGGGAAAATCTCTGGAAGAACAACTAAAGGAAGCAATGAGCCATATACAGGGAGAAATTGAAAACTCCGGTCTGGATGAGCTGGAAGATGATATAGAAAAAGCGACGATTCTGGCTGACCCATCGGTGAAAAATTTCAGTTATGCGGTAGTAGATGGGGAAGTGTATTACCGGGAAAATTCCGTGATGAAGCCTGTGGAGATGACAGGAACCATGCAGGAGCGTATCAAAGGAATGGTTTCGCTTCGTGATACCGTCAATGATCTCATTGCCTATCAGTTGGAAGAATACGGAGATACCGTTATCCGGGAAAAGCAGGCAGAATTATCTGCGTTGTATGATGAGTTTACAAAGAAATTCGGACTTATCAATTCCCAGACCAATAAGCGGGCGTTTAATCAGGATTCCAGTTACTGTCTGCTATGTTCGTTGGAAGTCTTAAATGAGGATGGTACCTTGAAGTGCAAAGCAGATATGTTTACAAAGCGTACCATCAAACGGCAGGAAACGGTGACTTCCGTAGATACCCCTTTCGAAGCGCTGGCAGTTTCCATGAGTGAAAAAGCCTGTGTGGATATTCGGTACATGGAATCGCTTTTAGGCGGTTCCGAACATTATGAGCGGATTGTGTCAGAGCTGTCGGGTGTGATCTTTAAGAATCCGTTAAGTGACCCAGATGACCCATATGCCGGATGGGAAAACAGTGATGAGTATTTATCCGGAAAAGTGCGGGAAAAGCTGTCTATTGCCCGCTTATCTGCAGAAACGAACCCGGAATATGCCGTAAATGTAGCGGCACTGGAACGGGTACAGCCGAAACTTCTGGATGCTTCCGAAATAGAGGTACGGCTTGGTGCAACCTGGGTAGACCCTAAATACATCAATGATTTTATGCGGCAGGTGTTTGAAACACCGGAGTGGAAGATGGACAAAGAGGTTATCGGAGTGCAGTATTCCCCGGTGACCGGACAGTGGAACATCAAGGGAAAGAATGCAGACAGCGGCAATCCTCTTGTGGAAGCTACTTACGGAACAGGCAGGGCGAATGCCTATAAAATACTGGAAGATTCCTTAAACTTACGAGACTGCCGTATTTTTGATACCGTTATAGAGGATGGCAAGGAAAAGCGTGTATTAAATAAAAAAGAGACTACTTTGGCAAGTCAGAAGCAGGAAGCTGTCCGGGAAGCCTATAAGGATTGGATCTTTCAGGATGCAGACCGCAGGGAGGCACTTTGCGAAAAGTACAATGAAATTTTCAATTCTAACCGCCCCAGAGAATTTGACGGAAGCCATTTGACCTTTCCGGGAATGTCCCCCGACATTACCCTGCGTCCGCATCAGAAAAATGCGGTTGCCCATCAGCTTTACGGGGATAATACTCTGCTTGCACATTGTGTGGGGGCTGGAAAAACTTATGAAATGGCGGCGGCTGCAATGGAGAGCAAACGGCTTGGACTTGCCCAGAAATCTTTGTTTGTAGTACCGAATCATTTGACCGGGCAGTGGGCAAGTGAATTTCTGCAGCTTTATCCGGGAGCAAATATCCTTGCCGCTACGAAAAAAGATTTTGAACCTGCAAACCGTAAAAAATTCTGTTCCAGGATCGCTACAGGTGATTATGATGCAGTCATCATCGGGCATAGTCAGTTCGAGAAAATTCCATTGTCCAGGGAACGTCAGGAGCGCATCATCGAAGGACAGATTGATGAGATCGAGATGGCGATTGAAACGGCAAAAGCGGAGAATGGGGAGCGTTACACCATCAAACAGATGGAAAAAACAAAGAAATCCCTGCAGACAAGACTGGAACGCCTGAATGATACATCCAGAAAAGATGATGTCGTTACCTTTGAGCAGTTGGGAGTGGACAGGCTCTTTGTGGATGAGAGCCACAACTATAAAAATTTGTTCCTTTATACCAAAATGAGGAATGTGGCAGGTATCGCACAGACCGAAGCACAGAAGTCCTCGGATATGTTTGCAAAATGCCAGTACATGGACGAACTGACCGGAGGAAAGGGCGTTACGTTTGCAACCGGAACCCCCATCTCGAATAGTATGACGGAACTCTACACGAACATGCGTTACCTCCAGTATGGCACGCTGCAGAGGATGGGGCTTGGACATTTTGACAGTTGGGCGGCATCCTTTGGGGAAACCATCACTGCCATTGAGCTGGCACCGGAGGGAACCGGATACCGGGCGAAAACAAGGTTTGCGAAATTCTTCAACCTGCCGGAGCTGATTTCTGTCTTTAAAGAGTCGGCAGACATTCAGACACCGGATATGCTGAAACTTCCGGTTCCGGAGGCGGTCTATGAAGATGTGGTGTTAAAACCCAGCGAATATCAACAGGAAATGGTGGAAAGTCTTGCAGACCGGGCGCAGGCCGTCAGGGACAGGCTGGTTGACCCGTCACAGGATAATATGCTGCGGATAACCAACGATGGAAGAAAACTGGCACTGGATCAGAGACTTGTCAATCCGATGCTGCCGGATAATGAAGATTCCAAAGTCAATGCCTGTGTGGAAAAGGCACTGGACATCTGGAAAGAGACAGCAGAGCAGAAATCTACTCAGTTGATTTTCTGCGACCTTAGTACACCGAAGGCTGTCGGTAAAGCAAAAGCTGAAATAAATGGAAAGGAAGAAGATGCAGAAGTTTTTGATGACGTATATCATGACATCAAAAGAAAATTGATGGCGAAAGGGGTACCGGAAGAAGAAATCGCATTTATACATGAGGCAAATACAGAAATAAGAAAAGCGGAGCTGTTCGCAAAGGTAAGGAGCGGGCAGGTTCGCTTTTTGCTTGGTTCCACTGCAAAAATGGGCGCAGGTACCAATGTGCAGGACAAACTGATTGCCCTGCATCACCTGGATGTGCCGTGGCGTCCGTCTGATATTGAACAGCAGGAAGGACGTATTTTACGTCAGGGAAATGAAAATCCGAAAGTCCGCATTTTCCGCTATATCACAGAGGGAACATTTGATGCATACTCCTGGCAGCTCATTGAGAATAAACAGAAATTCATCGGGCAGATTATGACCAGTAAATCCCCGGTACGTTCCTGTGAGGATGTAGATGAAGCGGCATTATCCTATGCGGAAGTTAAGGCACTGGCTACGGGTAATCCCTACATAAAAGAAAAGATGGATCTGGACATTCAGGTATCAAAGCTCAAACTCTTAAAAGCCAACCATACCAGCCAGATTTACCGTCTGGAGGATAATATCGCAAAGAATTACCCGAAGAAAATCAGTGCGGCAAAAGAAATGATTGCCGCATATGAGATTGATCTGGCGCATTACAAAGAGGTGAAGCCTGCGGATAAGGAAAGTTTTGCGATGAAACTTGGAGATCGTATCTACACGGATAAAAAGGAAGCCGGAACTGCCCTCATTTCTTTCTGCAGACAGGTAAAAACACCCAATGTGGCAACACCAATCGGAGAGTATCTGGGATTTAAAATGAATGTTACGTTTGACAGCTTTTATCAGAAGTTTACGGTCAATTTAAAAGGCGCATTGAGCCATAACGTGGAAATCGGTACCGATGTCTTTGGTAATCTGACCCGTATCGGCAATGCACTGGATGCGATGGAAAAGGAGCTGCAAAAGGAAAAAGAAGCATTGAACAATACCCAAAAGCAGCTTGAAAATGCAAAAGAAGAAGTAAAGAAACCTTTTGCACAGGAGTTAGAACTGAATGAAAAGCTGGATCGATTATCAGAATTAAATGCTCTTTTAAACATGGATGAAAAAGGAGCAGAGGATTGTCTGGAAGAGCAGGAGGAAGCAGATACATCTTTATCCGGAAAAGAGGATGCTCGTACCTCTATTATGGAAAAACTGGCACAGTTTAAAGAACAGAGCAGCCAGATGGGAATAGGAAATAACAAAAACAGAGAAAAAGCAGCGAGTTTATAGGAGGACTAAAAAATGCCCTTGGAAAATGAAAAAATTGAAGTGGCGGAAGAAAAAGAAACAGAGATGCCAAACGTAGAGGAATTGTTAAAAATCCTGCTGGATGTGAATTTGGAGCAGAACCGGCAGACGGTTCACCTACTGATGAATTACATGAATGATATTGAGGAAAATTTCTTTTCCGTTCTGGAGGAACTGGATACGGTCAAGGCACAGCTTGCACAGGTACAGCAGATCCCACAGACAAAAGAAGTACGTCATACCCTGTCCGATCTGATACAGAATCTGCAGGGGCAGGCCAATCACCTGCAGGAACAGATACATGGTATGAAAACCAGATTGAATGAAAAGGCAGCACAGCTTGTTCAAAATTTTAAAGATCAGGGTGTGACTGCCTTAAATCATGTGTGTGAGTTCTTAGGGGTAAAGGAAAGTCTTACCCAGATACGGGAGTCATTGCTGCAGAGTGCGAAAGAAATGCAGAGTTCGATGGATAAGATCGATCAGGTAGCCGGAGAATTGCGGGCAACTACAACCCATGCTAAAAATGTAGGAAGAGTTATGGTCGGAAAAGAAGCACAGGAAGTAGCACAGCCAAAAGAGGGCGGATTTTTCTATCAGATGAAACGTCCTTATCAGGCCATGAAGGATTTCTGTCTGAAAAATGCGGGGAAGATTGAAAAGGACATCCATAAAATAGAAAATCTGGAGCAGAGAGTAGAGAAGATTGCGGATGGGAAAAAAGCAGCAAGTGTAGAAAAACTGCCAGATAAGCAGGAGAAGTCCTCCATCATGGAGAAACTGCAGTCTATGAAAGAAAAGCAGGCCGGACAGCAGAAAACAGCACCGATGGCAGAAACGGCAAAGAAACAGGAAGCGGCATTGTAGGGATAACCCGGAAAGGAGCAGATATGGGAAGATATGCAGAATTACAGAAAGCATGGGATGAAAACAGAGAGGAATTTCGCAGACTTAAGGAAGAAATGGAGAAAAATGAGGATGCCTTCCTTAAAATTGATCAGGAAATGGAAGCAATGGAACAGGAACCAATCAAAGACAGTGATGTGGTGGTTATGTTTTCCTCTCAGTTTGAAACGGATTATGTGGTATGTAAAATAACAGATCAGAGCCGGGAATGGGTAAAAGAACAGATGAACAATATTGCCGGAATGGATGAGGATGCGTTGGCAAATCTTGATGTGGAAGAGTATTTCAGAGATCAGGGTGCAGAGGTGATGTCAATATTGGCATCAAATGGAAAAGGTGATGATTACCCGGTCTTTTATGATTTCTGGTTTGATGTAGATGAAGCAGAGGTAGTAGAAAGCACAGAACTTTCTATAGAAAAACAGGTGGAAAATCTGATCAATCGTATAGACTTTGGGGAACCTGTATTAAATGATTCGGAATGGAAATTACTCCACACTTATGCGGAGAAAACTGGAAATATGGCAGATACCTATAAGCTGGCACAGGAGCTTCGGGATACGCTTCATCATCCAGATTTTCGTGTTCATGAACAGGTGATTGAAAATGCAAGGAAGGAACTGGAGGCACCTGTTTTCTTAAATGAGAAAGAAAAAGAATTGTTTACAGGAGAGACAGACCGTTTCGGTATTTATCAGTTAAAAGATGGTGAAGAGCTGCATTACCATCGTTTCGCCAGTCTGGATTTACTGGAAAAGTCCGGTCTGCAGGTGGAAAAGGGAAACTACGAGCTGATTTATACAGCGCCGCTTCAAAAAGGACAGACCCTGGATGATATTTTTGAGCAGTTTAACCTGTTTCGTCCGGAAGATTTTACCGGACATTCCCTGTCAGTTAGTGATATTGTACTGCTTCATCAGAATGGGGAGAACCATGCTCAGTATGTAGATCGTTTTGGATTTCAGGAAGTAGCGCAGTTTTTAGAACAGCAACAGGATAGAGAAGAGCAGAAAGCAGAGCATTCTTATATTGACTATTATTATGTGGTAGAGGATTTGCAGAAAGCCGGGCCACTGGACATAAAGAAGTATGCAGACATAAAAGAAGCACTGCAGGCGTACTTTTCACTGCCAAATGATAAGAGAAAAGCCTTTGGTATCCAGAACAGCAATCCGCTTCCGGGAAGTCTTGACTTTATCCAGTGTTATAACGGCATAGACCGCATGACTTTCGATTACCGAGAGATAGAAGGGTGGGATAATCCGGAGATACAATCCGTAGTAGAGCAGATGGATGTTGCGATTGATCTGCATGAGACACAGATTGCTTATGCGATTGGCGGACGGTATTTTACCATCCAGCATACGGATGAAGGATTTGATTATACCTTTTACAGCCGAAATTACCGGGAGTTGGACGGAGGAGTTTATGACAATACGGATTTAAATATAGAAGAGGCTATGAGTGAAATTCTGGAAGATGAGAACTTGGACTATGAGGATGGCGAGGTGCTGAATTACGAGTCATTCATGGAGCATGTGGAAGAAGCAAACCGCATAGAGCCGCAGAAATTATCTGAGGAATATTTTTCGGTGTATGCCCACTCAGCGGCGTATGCCAGAGAACACGGGGAACTGGAACAGTACCGAATATCCAGAAACGAGAACATTGCCTGTAAAAATGCCATAGAAGCTGCTATCCGTGATAATTTTGACGGGATGCATCTGCAGCCGGATGCGGCAGAGGAAGTGCTTGACGGATATGGTATGGAGCGAGTTGTTTACGTTCTTTCCAGCAGCATCCGTCTGAAAGAGCAGGACGGACGCTTTTCACGGGAAAACAAGGAATGGGCAAAGACAATCCCGGTAGCGGAGGATATGGACAGTTGGGAGAGAAATAGAAATATAGATTTTCTGGTAGACAGCCATCCGGCGGTGTTGGATGGATTCGTCCATCTGGTGCGTCAGGAACAGGCACAGAGGGAAGCAAAGAAAGAAGTATTAAAGGTACCGCCTGTTTCTGATAAAACGGAACCAGAGAAAGCATTGAACCAGATGAGCCGGGTAGACATCGAGGAAACTGTGTTGGCTTATGCACAAAGCATGGTGGATGATGCCGGGTATGATGTGAAAGTGACTGCAGCAAGAGTATATGGAAGCCGGACTGCAGATATTCAAAGGGAAGATTCTGATGTGGATGTGGTGATTGAATATCAGGGAGAAATACGGGAAGATGTATTTTTTGATATGCTTCATGAGAATGGCTTATCCGTTGGAGGTATGATGGTAGACATCAATCCTATCACAGCAGAGAAGTCCGGAAGCATTGAGGAATACTTAGCCAGAGCAAATCAATATCTGGAGGAAAAAGTGAAAAGTTTTAGAGAAACAACGTCCGATCAGCAGAAAGCAGAGGTGGTTACGGAACATCCGGTGCAGACATTGACATTTTATGTGGCGGAGTGTATGGAATTTCCGAGTCTTGGGGAATACCATGAAAATCTTACCTTTGAGGAAGCAGTGCATTTGTATGAAGCGATTCCGTCAGAAAGAATGAGTGCTGTAAAAGGCATTGGATTTACGCTGCATACGGAAGGAACTGAGCGTTATATGGACAGTGAGTTTGATCTGGTAAGTGGTAAGGCGATTGATGTGGATATGATCAACCATGTGCCGGAATTTCGGGATAGTACGCTGGTGCAACAGGCAATCAAGGATGCTATTGCCCGTTTCCCGGAAATGAAAGTATGGGATAGGGAAACAAAAGCTTTGGAAAGCCAGAAAATAGCAGAAAATTATGACAAAGACTGCAGGGAGCTGGCTGCGGACATCGATAAATTTTCAGAAGAGTATGATACTTATGAATATTGGGATGCGGTAGATGATAGAGAAGAAAATGTGAGCCGGATTTATTGTGATTTACAAAGCGGAGATGCAGGATATATCAGAGAATGGCTGCAGGGGGTCATTGATGAATGGGAACCTGTAGAAGATGTAAAAGCAGCGAAAGCGTTTGTAAATCGTATAGATGATCTGGCGGAACGGAGAGAGAAAAATCCTTTGACAAAAGTGGAAGAACTGGAAGAGGCAAATTATAACCAGATTGACGGTGTTCTCAATAATATAAAACCGGAGAAGCAGGAAAAATCGGATACAAAGGGAATGTCTATCATGGAAAAGCTGGCATTGAATAAGGAACGTGTGGCACAGGCTGACAAACCAGCAAAGGAACCGGAGAAGAAACCGGAAAGAAGCATGGATAAGTGAGAAAAAGTGATTTAAGTGAAGAATAGGGGTACAGGCGGCAGAAAGTGCGTGAGGGCATTTTCTGCCGCCTTTTTCCGTGAAAATGATACTGAAAATGGACATAAGGAGGAACTGACATATGAAGAAAATAAGACATGGATTTCGTGCTTTGGGAATGATAGAGTGTCTTGCTGTCTGGATGTACTCTGCAGGCAGTGTTTAAAACTACAGTATACGATACAAAGGGATTTGCATTTTATGAATTTGTGAATGCGGATAAGAATGAAAAGTTTGACGAATATGTGAGGAAGTGTAAAAGATTGTCCCTGTATGAAACCAATGTTATTCCGGAGTATGGGGATGATCTGCTGACATTAGTAACTTGCGAATATTCTGCCAGGAATGGAAGAATGGTGGTGGTAGCAAAGAAAATAGAATAGCCAATCTTGACATAGTATCACGTATACCATGTAGGCAATGTTAGGGGCAGGCTGAATCAGCCACTTATAGGAAACTTTCTGCAGCGAAGGGGGGACATGAGTAGGAGGTTTCCTGCTGGTTTACTTTTTCACAAGAAGTTAAAAGTAGCTCTATTGCTTTTCATGCCTCATTTTTTTATACTGCTGTTAGGAGGTAAAGAACATGAAAGAAATCAATCTCGGACACATTCTGATTGAAAACCGCCATAAGCGAGGAATTACACAGGACGAATTGGCCTCATATATAGGTGTTTCTAAAGCTGCTGTTTCAAAATGGGAAACAGGAACGACATATCCTGATATTACTTTGTTACCGCAGCTTGCCACTTATTTCAATATCAGTATTGACGAACTGGTCGGCTATGAACCACAAATGACAAAAGAACAAATTCGTGACATATACCGAAAGTTGGCCTCAGACTTCTCCACGCAGCCGATAGAGCAAGTAAGAGAACAATGCCAGGAGATTACAAAAAAATATTTCTCCTGTTTTCCTCTCTTATATCAAATCGGTAGCTTGTATGTAAATCATAACACACTGATTGAAGATAAGGCCATAGCAAAAGAAATATTGGAGGAAGCCAGCAGGCTTTTTGAACGAGTGAAATCCGAAACAGACGACGTGGATTTGGCAAAACAGGCCCTTAACATGGAGGCTCTATGTCAATTATCTCTCGGCAATCCGAAAGAAGTGCTAAATCTTCTGGGGGAGCCTGATTTTTCTATGACATCCACGGAACCTTTGCTTGCCTCGGCTTATCATTTTCTGGGTAATAAAAAAGAAGCCAGAAGTATTTTGCAGGTAGGTATTTTTCAGCATACGGTTATTCTTATGAACCTGTTATCCATATATTTAGGGTTGTGTCTGGACAATGCGGAAACCTTTGAGGAAACAGGTCGGAGGGCCCTTGCTATTGCCGGAGCTTTCAATTTGAACAAATTACATCCGGGAATTATACTCCCGTTGTATTTTACAATTGCACAAGGGTATATGAAGTTGGGAAACTCGGAAAAAGCATTGAAAACATTGGAAAAATATACGCAGCTAGCAACCAGTAATATTTATCCCCTGAATTTTCATGGTGACGAATATTTTGATCTATTAGATGGGTGGTTGGAAAACACGCTTACGCTGGGAAGCGATATGCCCCGAAACCAAATGATGATGCAAAAAAGTGTGTCGGAGTCTATTATAAATTGTAAAGTCTTTGAACCGTTAAAAGATAATGTTCAATTTCAGAACATGATAAAACGGTTAAAAACTCTTGAAGAAAATCAGTGAACCAGTATCGAAGAAAC
Organism: Blautia massiliensis (ex Durand et al. 2017); assembly: GCF_051861785.1. Taxonomy (NCBI): domain Bacteria; kingdom Bacillati; phylum Bacillota; class Clostridia; order Lachnospirales; family Lachnospiraceae; genus Blautia; species Blautia massiliensis (ex Durand et al. 2017). The sequence continues at coordinate 1,871,373 of NZ_CP146725.1, read as the reverse complement.
TGGTTGAGAAATGGAGGATTATAAAATGATACGCAAATTTCTGAAAAATATCCTGGGTGAAAACTTTACCGAAAACAACGCGAAGCTGGCAACTGTCAATTTTGCAATTATCCTTTTCATGTTCGTGCTGTCTGGTATTATGCTGTTTTTCCTGCCCGAACAGATTTCTATTTTGCATACAGGTGATACTTATTATCCACTCCCCAGTGTTTTAGCCGTTTGGCTGTTTCCGGTTATTGCTTTGGTTGTGAATATTGGCTTTATCAAGCAAAAGCGTTTGACTAAGGTGAATAGCGTTATGTTTGTTGTGCTTTTGGTTGTAATGATGGTATCGTACATCTCACAGGTATAAGTTAGAGCCATGATTAAGTGCACATTATATAAAGCAATCCTAAAAAGTAGAAACACTCCTGTCATCACTCTTTCCATTGCAATGGTAGGAATTTATGTGGGGTACTTGACATGGTATATCGTAAACCGCTATCTCCCTGAACCAATATCATCTTACCGTGTGTTAGTTGCAATTCTGACATTTTGGATATGTGCTTTTGTTGCGATATATAAAATACCAGATCAGCTTTTTACAAATCGAAGAATAAAAGATGTACTATGCTTTCCGGTGTCGGTTGACAAGTTGGTTTCGTTAGTTATTGGCCGTCTTGCCTGTTTCCAATTTGGTATGGTTGTTTGTGGATTTTGGGCTTATTTTTTATACGCAAGTGATGATTGGCTTTTAACCATTACCATTCTGCTAGGTTGCTGGATTTGTAGTTGTCTGATTGATTTGCTTGTCCTGGTGCTATCTACGGCTATTGGGAATTTGCTTCCGGCGTCCATTGTGGGATATGGATTTATTCTCTTTCAATATGGAGCCTTTTTATTGCTGGCTTTGTCTGTGGGCAATCTTGTAACTAAAATTTTCTTTTGGTCTGGATATTTAGAAAATCTGAATGGGATATTTAATCCTGTCCAGTGGCTTTTGATTGTAATACTGCCCATGATATTGCTGGCGGTTTGCACCAGCTTTTTCGTGAAAGCTAAATATATCAGAGGGTATCTGAATACACAGAATTTCCAGTACAGGAGAACTGATAAGGCCATCGCACCTACTAAAATTCAAAATCCATATTTTTTGTTGGAATGGAAAAGAGTGTCAAGAAATAAGGAACTCATTTTCTTTTCAAACATCAAGAATATTCTAACAGTATTTGTTCTCTTTAGCTTGCTGGTACAAAATTTTGAATGGATAGGTTTGTCTGAAAAATATGCGCTAGAATTATTCCTGTTGGTATCCTGCTGTGCAGTTAATACGATTTCAAGTACAGCGTATTCCAGCGACCCAAATAAATCCTATTTTTCTTTTCTTCCTATATCCGCACATCGGCTGTTTTTCTGGAAAACAATACAGGGGTTTCTATGGGGAGAACTTACAGTATTGCTGTTTGGGGTGGGAGTAATTCTTTTTCGCAATATCCCCATATTGGACGCCTGTTTGCTTCTCGGTTATGGTACAGCTACGAATTACAGTTGCGTATGGATTGGGGTATTTTTAGATTATAAAATGCCGCGCACACCAAATAGTACAAATGAGTTGCTCCATGGGAATATCAGTAAAGTGTTGGTTCTCTTTGTTTCAATAGCTCTGACTGTTTGGGAAATATATTTTTCAACACAAATATCTGGTTCCATCTCTCTGCTTTTGTTTGCAGTCTGTATAAGTGTCTGCATTGTTATGATAGAGCTTGGATATTTGATATTTTACAGGAGGGCCTTTCGTGATTGAAATAATTGATCTTTCAAAAAAATATGGAAACAATGCAATCCTTGAAAATGTTTCCTGCTCTTTAGAAAATCAACGGATTTATGCACTGGTCGGTGTTAATGGAATAGGAAAATCCACATTATTAAATGCGGTTACACAACCTGCCAATTTAGACAGCGGAAAAGTGGAGGTTGATGGTATTAACAGCCAGAAATATGAGTCTAAATTTCACTTTTTCTATGTGCCAGACAGCAAAGAGATGTTTTTGAATTTGACTGGAAATGAATACTTGAAGTGCATTATACAGTTATATCGTCAAGACGTTGTGAAATCTGATGAAACACTCAAAAAGCTGTCAATCGCATTCAAATTGGATCGATCACTGAATGAATATATTGCGAATTACTCATTGGGAATGAAACAAAAAGTGTATTTGATGGCAGCCTTTCTTTCTGGTGCGGGTAATTTGATTTTGGATGAGCCTTTCAATGGACTTGATCCGGAAAGTGTAGCTATGCTAAAGAATCTGCTGAGCGAATATCGGGATAGGGGTAATCTTGTCCTGTTTTCTATCCACAACCTCGATTTGGTTGCGAATTTCTGCGATGATATAGTTTTTATCGACAAACAAAGGAAAGTTTTTCAAACTGAAAATCCGAAAGATTTTAAACAGCTGGAAGATGTGTTTTTTCAGAAATGTGTCTGAATTAAAATAGAGGTTATCTGACGGACGACGGCAAAAGAAAAATGTCGTTCAGCAGCCTATCCCCATATTTTGACTAGATTGCGGCTTTGAACAAAGCAAGGCCGTCGTTCCTTTATTAAGCCTGCAAATAAAAAGTCAAGGCTAAATTGAAAGAACATTGAAAATTTTATACAGGTTGAAAATTGGGTATCAAAATAAGACCACCACACCAGTGCTGGTCTGAAAATATTAGTGGATAATTAAGATTCTGGAAGAGATGAAAGATATTCTTTCACTCGTCCGTAGTAGATTCTTAGAAACTTGTTAGCACCTGCAGTCATATAGACATAGTAAGGCTTGCCTTGAGCACGTTTCTTATCTAAGAACTGATAAACAGGATCATCTTGAGGATGCGTTTTAATCAGGACATCCATTACCTGAAATAAAGTCTTTCTAAGATCAGCGGAACCTCGTTTTGAGGTAGGAACACTTTTTTGTTCATAGGTTCCGGATTCATTAACACCAGGATCTACACCGGCAAATGCAGTAATAGCACTTTTGTGAGTGAAACGGGAAACATCTCCGATCTCAGCCATCAACTGAGGACCAAGTGAAGTTCCAACCCCTTTCATAGCCATAACGACAGGATATTCCGGGAGTTTGGATGCAGTTTCATTCATGAGAGTGCGTAGTGATTCAACAGTTGTAGAGGCACTATTAAGCTGGTCTACAGCCTGCTTGATAATAAGCTTTGTAATGGCATCCTTTGGAAGTACAGGAACAAGTTCCTTTGCTTTTCCATAGATTTCTTCAGCTTTTGACTGACTGAAGTTGTACTTCTTGCGTTTGCACCAGTTTTGATAATGGTCGATAAAGGCATTCAGGGACATTTTACGGACACAGTCCACATGCCAGTATGTAGATGCAAAATCAACCCATTTCTGGCTGCCGTCACTGCGTGCAGGACTGTCAAAGTAAGTATTAACACCAGGATAGGTTTGGTCAAGGATGCCGATAAGATTATTTTTCATAGCCGTCTTGTGTTTCATGTAAAAGCCGAACTGACGGTTCATGGTTTTGAGCTGATTACGTAATTCATCCATAACATTATACTGTTTAAGATTTTGCCATTTGTCAAGAGCATATCGGGCAATCTTAACAGCATCCGCTTTATCAGATTTCACTTTACGAAGAGAATCATTATCAAAGTCTTTGATAAGTTTTGGGTTAATGGCACTGACGAAAAGATTTGCCTCTGAAAGCTGATGAGCGAGGACTTCATAATAACGTCCTGTGTGCTCCATCACGATTCGGGACTCACCTTCAACAGAATTGATTAGTTCTACAAGTGAACGGATGTCACTGGCCGTGTGTTTGATTTCAAAAGGTGTGGAAACAATTTCACCGAATGGTCGCATGATAGCAACCATACTTTTACCTTTTGAAACATCGATACCTACTGCGTTCATAAATTGTCACTCCTTAAGATTATTGCAATGGATAAATACCAGTTTTACTCATTGCCTATTCAATCTACTGTGGTGTGACGCGAATGCACCTATGGCGATTCAACCTGCATAAAACGAACGCTGCGAATGAGGAGCTGGTTATCAGTCTTAATTGCGGACGCGATGTCCAAGAAAAGGGACGATATACCAATTGCTCCATCATTATACAGCTTAAGCAACAAGATGGATAATTCCTTACTGGCTGTAAGGGATATTAACCATAAATATATTGTAGTAGAAAAGAGATGATAATATCGGAAAAATATTGTTGGTATCGTTTAAAGGCGATGAAGAAAAGCTGATAGATTCTGTTATTTCCGTTTTGGATGCGGGCAGAGAAAAATTCACATTTCAAGAAATGAATATAATATCAGAACTGCAGCATAAGGGGATAATAATTAATTTAGAACGCCGGGAAGTGATTCGGAATGGTAAAAAAGTTGGAATGACCTACACAGAGTTTGAAATTCTCCAGCTTCTTGCAAAAAATCCTGGCAGGGTGCTCTCTAAGGAACAAATTTACGATGTAGTCTGGAAAGAATCGTATTCTGGTGATTACAATATCGTGATGAGCCATATCAGCCATATCAGGGAAAAGATAGAGGACGATCCGGTACACAACACTAGATTATTCAATCAAAAAGTCTAAATATTGTTCCAAATACATTTGTCGGAGTATGCTAAAATTAAGAAATAAAGAATTTCTTGTTCCCTTGTAACATTTCTCGGACATTTACCCGTTATACTATCTGTAAACCCTTAAAGGAAGTGATTACATGAAGCAGATTTTGATTGTCGAGGACGACAACCTTTTGAATAAGACCCTTGCCTACAATCTGGCGTCGGATGATTACGCCATTACCAATGTCTTAAATGCAAGGGCAGCAGCCGAAGCTCTGAAAGCAAAATCTTTCGATTTGGTGTTGCTGGATATAAATTTGCCGGATGGAAACGGTTATGATCTGTGCCGCCTTATCAAACCGGAACACCCGGACACGGTGGTTATATTTCTGACCGCCAACGATCAGGAGTGCGACCAGATATGGGGCTATGAAGTCGGAGCCATGGACTACATCACAAAGCCTTTTTCCATTGGAGCATTACAACGGAAAGTCAAGGCTATGTTTGCCATGCTGGAACACCACAAGCCAGCAAAGGACATTTACGATGACGGCAGCCTGTTTCTTGATTTCTCGGAGCTGACTGCCAGCTTGAACGGCAAGCCGCTTACCCTTTCCGCAATGGAATATAAAATGTTGAACCTGTTCCGCAAAAATCCGAAGCAGGTACTTACACGTCAGCAGCTTTTGGAAAAGCTGTGGGATGTGGATGAAAAGTATGTGGACGAACACACCCTTACCACTTCTATCAGCCGTATTCGCAGCAAGATTGAAGCGGACGGCGGTGCATATATCAAGACCGTTTACGGCATGGGCTATCAATGGACGGGAGGCGAAAAGAAATGAAGCAGAATAACCTTTCTGTCAAAAAACTGTGTATGCTGGTTGTTGCCGGGATGATTTTCTCCATGCTGGCAATTACCGTTATCCTCGGTGTCGTAATGAAAGATGTACGGATTTTCATAGCAGGCGGAGTATTGACGCTCTGCGCCCTTATCTGGCTGTGGGTGCTGGTACTGTGCTTTGGAAAGCGGCTGTCCCTCTTTACCTCTGACTTGTGCCGGACATTAGATAACATGATTGACGGCAGCGAAGAATCCCAGAGAGTCAGTGACAGCGAAACGCTCTTTGCCCGTATCAGCCACCGCTTAACACGGCTGTATGGAATTATGCAGGAGAACCGCCGAAAGGTGGATGAGGAACGCAAGGAACTTCAAATGCTGGTGTCCGATATATCCCATCAGGTAAAAACGCCTGTCAGCAATCTTAAAATGGTAACGGACACGCTTTTGACAAAGCCTGTTACCGAGCAGGAACAGACGGACTTTTTGCAGGGCATACGCAGTCAGACCGACAAGCTGGATTTCCTTTTTCAAGCACTTGTTAAGGCTTCCAGATTAGAAACCGGGGCTATCCGGCTGGAAAAGAAAGATGATAGTTTGTTCCGTACTTTGGCGCAGGCCATGAGCGGGATTGTCTATGCTGCGGAGAAAAAGGAAATTGCTGTGTCCGTGAACTGTCCAGAAGATCTCACCCTCTCCCATGACAGTAAGTGGACATCCGAAGCCCTCTTTAATTTACTGGACAATGCGGTAAAATACACACCCGCCGGGGGCAACATCAGCGTGACCGTGGAGCAATGGGAAATGTATATCAAGGTGGATATAAGAGACACAGGCAAGGGTATCTCCGAGCCTAATCAAGCTACCATCTTCCGGCGTTTCTACCGGGAGGAAGAAGTTCACGATGCACCGGGCGTTGGTATCGGATTGTACCTTGCCCGTGAGATCATCACCAGACAGGGTGGATATATCAAAGTAACATCCGAAGTTGAGAAAGGTTCAACCTTTTCTGTTTTTCTTCCCAGCCGATAATTATTTCAAAAAATATTTTAACTCGGACATTTCTGTGACATTTATGTTTTACAATGGCTTCATCAACAGGCAGAGAGCCTTGAAAGGAGTTTTGAATATGAGCATTTTACAGACGATTAACCTCAAAAAATATTACGGCACAAAACCTAATATTACCCGTGCCCTTGATGGAGTGAATTTTACTGTAGAACAGGGAGAATTTGTTGCTGTGGTTGGAACTTCCGGCAGCGGAAAGTCTACACTGCTTCACATGATGGGCGGACTTGATAACCCTACTTCCGGCAGTGTGATTGTCCGGGGTGAAGAACTGGCGAAAAAGAATGATGAAGAATTGACAATTTTCCGCCGCCGCAATATCGGCTTTATCTTCCAGAACTATAATCTGGTGCCGATTTTGAATGTGTATGAAAATATCGTCCTGCCTGTGGAACTGGACGGCGACACGGTAGATCAGAAATTCATGGACGAGGTTGTGCGTATGCTGGCTTTGGGCGATAAGCTGAAGAATATGCCGAACAACCTTTCTGGCGGCCAACAGCAGCGTGTGGCTATCGCCCGTGCGCTGATTACGAAGCCAGCCATTATCCTTGCAGACGAACCGACTGGAAATTTGGACAGCAAGACCAGTGCCGATGTGCTGGGGCTTTTGAAGCGTACCAGCGGAGAATTTAATCAGACCATCGTCATGATTACCCATAACAACGAGATCGCCCAGCTTGCCGACCGCATTGTACGGATTGAGGACGGCAGGATTGCAGGCTAAAGGAGGTGGAAATTTATGACTTGGCCTTTTGAAAATGACACAAGCGCTGTTGTGAAAAAACTGGCAAATAGAAGTATAAAAGCCGATAAAAGAAGCAAGGCATTTCTGTTTCTTACAATTGCTCTCGCCGTTTGTATGGTTTTTTCAATTCTTCTCATTTCAATCGGAACGCAGGAAGAATACAAAAATACGCAGAGGAACAAAGCACAAATTGGTATTTTGGGTATTACAGACGAACAGGCAGGATTATTACATCAGAATACAGATGTTTCATGGATTGGCGAATATTCTGCGATTGGCTTGTTTTATCAAGACAATAAAACGATTACGGTTGCCTATGGAAATGAAGCTTATTTTTTGAACCAGGAAGAAAAGACCTTTCAGGGAAACATACCGCAAAAGAAAACGGAAATTATGCTTCCTCAAAACTATATTGATTTTCTCGGAAAAGCCTATCAGGTTGGCGATACCATCACGCTTGATCTGACCGGAACCGGGCAGGAGGAAGAATATACGCTTTCGGGTATTCTGGCTGATACAAAAGAAAGTAACGGCTATTATATTTATGTGAATAAAGAACTTGCACACAGCCTGTCTGGAAGCAATTTTCAAGTAACTGCCTATACCCGGCTGAATACGGATGTTATCAGCCCGGCAGCTATTCTTGATTTTGCAGCTAAGGCAATAAAAGATACGGGTATCGAAGAGGGTCAGATAAATCTGACAGAATATTTTGCGGTGATGTCAGGCGCAATTAAATCGGGAATTCCTATCTCGGTTCCGCTGCTGGCTGCTATAACTGCCACTTTGGCTGCAACAATAATTTATGGTGTTTTTTATACAAAGATCGTAAAGAATGTTCAGATGTTTGGTCAACTGCGAACGATTGGTATGACCAAAAAGCAGATTAAAAAAATGGCAAGAAAAGAGGGACGGAGTTATGCTTTAGCCGGCATTCCCTGTGGTCTTATCGTTGGTGCATTGATTGGATTTTCAGGTTGTCCAGATGGCTTTCATTTGAAAACAACGGTTATCTACGCTGTCATAACTGCTGCAATAGCTTTTATAGTAGTGAACATTGCGATTTTCAAACCTGTTCGGGTGGCAATGAATACTTCCCCAGTGGAAAGTTCTAAGTATATTGCGTATGCAGGAAAAGCAAAGAACAGCCAAAAGCTTCACAGAAAGCTCACGCCACTTAGTCTGGCTAAAATAAATTTACAGAGGAATAAACAGAAAGCAATTCTGACTCTTTTGATGCTTGGATTGAGCGGGGCGTTTCTGCTGGTTACTTCTACAGTTGCTGGCTCTATTGATCCCGAAAAACAGGCAAGCTTCAAATATTATCCTGCCGGCAATATCCTTATACAAATAAAAAACACAATAGGAAGTTCTTTTGATAAGGAGGCCGATCCATACGGAAGCTCAAAGCTCCAGCTCGAAGAAAACCCGTTGGAAGATAATGCGCTGCTGCAGGAGTTGGAAATGATGGATGGGATAGAAAAAATTACTCCATCAAATTGTATCTATATGACGATTACTTTTCCGGGAGGAGGTGGTTCGATCACAAGTATTACCAATTTCTTCCCAACGCTAAATCAGGAAGAGATTGCAAGGGTACAGACGATATTATCTGCCGGGACGGCAAATTATGATGATATGGTTGCCCAAAATGGGATACTGGTTGCCGAAGATACCGCTAAAGTTGGAGATGAACTAAAGATTAGCGGCAGTACATTTGATATTGAGGCAACTGTTGTTGGCACATACAATAGAGCAGCTTTAATGGAGCATAGCCCAGTTATCCCTGGTAGTCCTTACTTCATTATGACTTATGATACTGCTAAGAAGCTGACTGGAATAACGGAGCAGACAGGTGTTTTAGCCCTTGAAGTATCTGATGATAACTTTGAAACTGTTTTATCAGCAGTATCTGAAATTGCTGAGAGAAATGGGAAAATCGAAGTGAACACGATTGAGCAAACAATAGCAAGTATTCAGAAATACTATAGTCCAACTATCAAAACATTTTATATGATTTCCGCAATTTTATTTGTCTTTGGCGGAATCAGTCTTATGAATATGCTCATGGTAGACTTGCAGAACAGAAAGCGTGAGTTTGGCTTGTTAAGGGCTGTCGGGACAACACAAAACCAACTGAGAAAAATGCTGAACAGAGAACTCATGATTTATCTTGCAGGTTCACTTCTGATTGCACTTGTTGTAAGTTCCATTGCAAGTTTCATTACCTGCAAAAGACTGGATGCGGCAAATCATTGTATCAGTTTCTCCTTCCCTTGGTTGTTCCTTCTGGCCTTTGTTATTCTGCTTATGGCTATTTACTTCGTGTTTTCTTTATACACGTCAGGCGAACTAAAGAATACAGATATTATGGAGGCCATACGAGAATAGTCGAGAAAAACATAGGGTGGAAAATCAGAATGATAGAGATGAGACTGAAAAGAGATTCAAAAAATAACGAAAATTTGATAAGAAGGTGAAAATATCGGGAAAATACTGTTGGTGTCCTTTTCGGGAGATGAAGAAAAACTAATTGATTCAGTTGTATCTGTACTGGATTCTGGAAGAGAAAAATTTACTTTTCAAGAAGTGCAATTACAGTCAGAAATTCGGTACAAGGATATAATCATTGATTTGAACCACAGAGAGATAATCCGTGATAATAAAAAAATTGAATTAACCTACACAGAGTTTGAAATTCTTCAGCTTCTTGCAAAAAATCCTGGGAGAGTGTTTTCTAAGGAACAGATTTATGATATGGTCTGGAATGAACCATATGCCGGTGATTACAATATCGTAATGAGCCATATCAGTCATATCCGAGAAAAAATAGAAGATGATCCGAGCCGTCCGGTTTATATTCAAACGGTATGGGGTGTAGGCTATAAGTTCAATGGAAGGGCAGGCAGCGAGTGATTTCGCTGCCGTTTTTTAAATTTCCGGTGTTGTAGAATCAAGTGTTTTGTTTGTTTTCGGTGGTGTAATATCCAGATATTTTTCCATGTTCTGACGGATTAATTCAAGTTCTTTTATTTCTGTATTTGTGGTTTTATAATGACTGACAAGTTCTTTTTTCTTCGACAGCATTTCATTATATCGTGATTTTAAGTGGTTCAAGTTCATATGTGCAGGGTCGATACCTTTCCGCTGTAGCATACGTTCCGCACCGGAGAAAAGGATAATATGCGATTCATATTTTCTCAAAAATCTATCAGGATCTTTGGATTTTTCATAGCGGTCATTATAGGATTTATTTTCACGATATTGTTCCACATATTTAATAATTTCTGCAAGTTCCTGCATTTTGTGTTCCAGTGAAACGACAGTAGTATTAGCAGATTTTTTCTGTTCCTGCAGGGATAAAATCTTGTTATCCAATTCAGCAAAATTGTGGATGTTCCGAGCAAGCATTTGATTGTATGTTTCAGAAGCAATCTGCAAATTTTCCTTTGCGGCCCACTTTTTCAAACCAATATTTTCTGCAAATTTGGGATCAGAAGCGGTATCAATAATACGTTTCCGTGTGTAGGGCATCGGAGTGTGCTGACGTTTATTTTCTATCCGTTCTTTGATCCGTTGTTTCGTAAAGTTTTTGCCCAGTGACTTAGCACTTCCACGGACAGGACGGTCTTTTCCAACAGGGCGGAAAGTAATATATTTTCCTCCGTTTTCAGAAATTTCTGTGCCCTTCATTTCATAGCCTTTGGCTTTCATTAAAGCAAGAAATTCTTCATAAGAGGAAACGACTTTGATAGCTTGGTTAATATCTTTTCGTATCTGTGATTTCCACCCGGCATCATTTTTATTTGCAGTCCATTCATTATATTTCATGCCACGTTTTCCATCCGGCTCAATAACAGACAGACCATGTTCCTGGCATAATTGGTCACTGAGCTTTCGGATTTCCCAATAGCTTTGTTTGCAATCGTGATAATGCTTGTGTTCGATATTATCTACAGCACAGAAGATTAAATGATTATGTACATGACCTTTATCTATATGTGTGGTCAGTACATAAGAATACTTTCCCTGTAATAAGTTATCTGCTAATTCTTTTCCAATGGCATGAGCTTCTTCGTAAGAAACTTCTCCCGGCAGGAATGCCTGTATCAGATGAAATGCCTTGTTTTCTTTATCCTGACCGTCAGAAAAATTTTGTTCTGTGGTGTGGTCTAAAGTATATTTGAAATCAAGTGCAGCGGTTTCCGGGGCGCAGGCAAAAGATGAAATATAAATCTTTTCATCAGTCTTATCTGGATTACAGATGTATTCTATTGCTTTATCAACGGTTGTTTTAATACTATGGATTTTTGTGACTGCCATATCTGATCCATCAGCTCCTTTATATCTTCCATATCTTTTTTGTAAATGGTATTTGTTGTGTTTACCCGCTTGGCAATCTGGTTGAGATTACCACTGATATTTCCCAGCAAGGCGTTCATTTCACGGATGTGGGAGTAATCCACATCATAGACAAATCCATATAGCACCAACTTCCGGAGAAAAGCAGATTTGCTTCTCATTTTGGAGAGCCGGAACTTTTCATCCAGGATGTATTGTTCATCATCACTCAGGTAAAATTGTACGGGGTGTTTTCGTGTACGTTCTGTCATTTTCCATTCCTCATTTCTTATGATTGTTTGCGATTCTCTAAAAATGGGTACAAAAAAACTGCTGTAACTTGTTCGGTTTACAACAGTTCGTATCATTTTTATTTGGTTGTTTGGATATACCTGTCCACTGCTTATTGTAGCAAAATGAAAAAAGAGGGTCAAGAGTAAGATGAAAAAATCAAGAGGGTCAGGGATACTTCCCTGTGTCATTTTTCCACATTGTGTCTGGAAGGGCAGTAGTGGAAAATGAGCCGTTTGTCATGACAACGGCAGTGCTTGCTTCTTTTGATGTGCAGCCTGCGAAGCAGGGTGTGCGTGTTCCGATTGCTTAGGCAATCTGGGTGGAACACATAAAGGATAGAGGAAATGAGAGAGTGATGGTTTGCAAAAACATATATTTTCATTTATATGGGCGCAATATACCCTAACTGTATTGCTTTTGTTACTGCTTCTATCGTAGACCCCACCTGTAACTTTTCAAAAATATGTTGTAAGTGGTTTGATACGGTTCTTTCGCTGATAAAAAGCTGTTCAGCAATATCTTTACGTTTGGCACCTGTGGCAACCAATTCGAGGACTTTCTTTTCTCCCTCGGTCAGATCCTCGATAAAAACCTCCTCTCGTGGGAAGTGTGTTGCCCCATCGTTAACCATAAGCAAAATATGAAGAAGCTCGTCGGGTTCTACATCCTTACTAATAAACCCCTTTGCGCCAACCCGCTTTGCCTCTTTGCGGTAGACAGGAAGATTATAGCCAGATAATATGACAATTTTTTGTTCTGGGAAATGTTCCAATAAATGCTTTGTGAGCATTAGCCCGTCCTCGTTTGTCAGCCCGCCTAAGTTAATGTCAATCAACAGAATATCCGGCAGTTCTCCGGCAATCAGTTCTTCCAGATGTTGAATGTCTTTTGTACTGGAAAACTGTTCAATTTCCGGGAAGTCACATAAGGCAATGGAAAGGCTCTTTGCAAAAAGGGCATGGTCATCGACTAATAAAACTTTCATAGGAATCACCTCCGTTCATGGGCATGGAAATGGCAATCGTTGTTCCTCCACCAGCGGCTGGCTTGATATTCATAGTGCCGTTTAATAAGTTGACCTGTTCTCCGATAGAAGCAAGTCCTTGGTGTGTTCCGGTCTGATGGATAAATGGTTGGAAGCCCTTGCCATTATCCGTTACCTTTAGGGTAATACGCCCGTTTTCCTGTATCAACAAAACAGAAATGGTTGTTGCGGAAGAGTGTTTCAGTGCATTTGTTGTGAGTTCTTTTATCATGCGGTAGATCAACATATTGTACGGTTCTACGAGAAAAAAGTCAGCATCACAATCCAACCGAATTGTAACGGAATTATTTTCACTCAACGAATCAAGCAGGCTTTGAATGTTTTCTTTCAAAGTTAAACTTTTTATCAGAGTTGGATGGTAGCTCTGCATCTGAAATCGGATGGAGGAATTTAATTCCGTTAAAGTATCAAGCAGCAACTGTTTCACTTCCGGCTGTTCTGCTTTGCGTATCATATTTTTGATAGAAAGCAGGTCTTGTAAAATATCGTCATGCAGATAGTTTGAAAAGTCTTTTTTGAGTTTTTCTTCTCTCTTAATTTGTTCCAATGAGTAGGCATAGAAGTGCTGACGATCTGCGGCGTTATTATAATCTGTTGGATGGCTGCAAATGCGCACATATAGAAGCACATTGTAAATAAGCATCAGTAACATTGCCATATGGATACTCATAAAAACTGCCATAAGAGGGATTTTGAAAAGGTATGCGATACCAATCAATCCCGTCAGCCCAACAGAAGCGAGAAATACAAGGTTGCCTCCAGATAGCGCCCAGAATTGTGCCTGTTTAGGACGATATTGAAATACAATACTATGGATACTGACAAAGGTAAGCATCACAGGAATATAGCTCCCCAGGTTTTCCAAATATGCAGCGTTTTTGAGAAACGCAATGATATAGCAGATAAACGGGAGGAATACCAGCACACTTGAAAAAAGTATTCGCTTCCATTGGCTTTTTGCTACAAACATGATCCGCTTTCTCTGCATGATGCCCACGATGATAAGGGTCACGGTTGAAAGAAGGACTTGCAGCTGATAGGCTGCAAAAAAAGCACGATCCGAAACAAAGAAGCAGAATACAGCTATGATACAGGAAGTTTTCAAAAAGGCAAGAAGCGGTTTTTGCCCTCGGTAAGCAGATTCTTGAAATAAGAATGCCTGTACAAAATAAATCGACTGATAGAAGCAAATAGGGAGCAACACCGTTGATACTATATCTGATATGGGACGGAAATCAAAAAGATACAGTAGGAATTGCCAGCCCAGCAATAATAATAGCAAGGAAAAGTGATTTAAGGTTTTGTTACCTTTTACGTTTTTATATGAAATATATTCCGCATCAAAAATCAGGAATGAAAGCAGCAGGAAATGAACAAAGGAATTTTGCTGTATAAAATCATTCTGTGCCGCCATAAATCCAAGATAGCAGATGATCGCAAACTGATTGAAAGCGAAGAATACCTGCCGGGAAAGGTATGCGTTTTTCATGTGTCCACCTCCGTTCTTTTTCATTGTACTGTTGTTTCTCTATAAGTTCAAGTTTGGTGATCTTAAATCTTTGTGAACAGCTAAACGGCTGGCACCCATTTGGATACCAGCCGCTATCCTTAATTCAAGGCAATCTTATAACAAGAATGTTTGGTCAACTGATAATAAATTGCATAGATAGCAGAAAATACTGCAATTGAAAACAGAACCGGAACCAATACAGCACTGCTTTTCCCAAGCAAGTCATCCATTAAAGCTGATTTGTAGCAGGTAATGGCAAAAATGCTATGCAGCAATCCTATCACATACGGAATGATATAGTATGTCTGGACTTGCCGCCTTACGGATTTCTTTATCATGCTTTCATTGTACCCCATCCGCTGCATAATTTCATAGTCGGATTTGTCATAGGAAACAGAGGATATATTTTGAAAATATAATATGCTTCCTGTTGCAATCAAGAAGATAACCGTTGCAAAACAAATCAGTAAAAAGGTAGAGCTGTTTTCCCGAATCAATTCATCCTGCCGCTGCCATGCAGACACAAGATATGGATTTTCCGGTATAGCTTCTTTTAGTGCCAGATATGCTTGTTCATTAGAACGCATATTTTCGCCATCAATGCTGACTACCCGGATTTTCTCTGGGCTCCTCTGGTTCAGAGCATGATACGCCGTATCGGAAACAACTAAAGTTCCAACGCTGTTTCCAAAGCTCAGAGCATTTTGCAGGCTGGTTTCCCGGACAGTAACCGTTGAAACATCGTTTCCTGCTACTGTCAATGTGTATTTGGCTCCAATATCGGCTTGCTCCGTATCCGGGCGGTATTTTATCAGAATACACTCATCGTCGGCAAGCTCCTGGAAGGGCAGCTCTTTTCCCTGTAATTGCATAACTGAAAAGTAGTCCGACTGACTCATACATTCAAATCCCGGAATGCGTCCTTTTTCTGCACTGATGTCATATTCTACCGGAAGATTTTCTGATGTTGCAGTTACTTTCAGCAATGTGGTTTCATGGCTTTGGTATGCTTCATTGCCGATTGCCTGATCCAGTGCATCTAAGGAGCGTTGCTTTTCCTCATCATCTGTAATTCGGAACTCCATAGCAGATGGAATAATCCGCTCCAAGGCTTCCAGCGGATACCACACGGATAATACCGTTGCTCCCAAAATTGCCAATGTTCCTGCTGATAATAAAATCAGTAGAATTAAAGACTTTGCATTGGAACGGATGCGGTGCATAAATTTAGGAACCACGATAATGGTATTTGCCCGATACAGAGAACTTTTCTTCTGCCGGATTTTCTGGCAGGCGTATGGCAAAAAAGAGTAAATAAAGAATATAGTTCCGGCAACCACCAGAAGCATTGTCAGCAACGCAATAGGGGAAAATCCGATGGTGTACCAAACAGATTTCCTTCCCCGCATCATATCAAGGGCAAGCCCATATCCGCAGAGCAGACAGGATAAGCCTATAAATGCAGTGATAAAATGAACTCGAATGGGTTTTTCCGTTTTCTTTTCCAGCCGTACTAAATCAAGCAGGGTGGACTTTTGAAGCAATCTTGCATTGGATAATGTCAATGTAATCAAAACCACAACAACAAAAGATAGGATTGACTTTACCGCTGCTGGATAAATCAAAGGGATTGCAGCCTGATCTATGGTAATTCCTAAAAGTGCGACGATTCCGGCGATAACTCCTTTGTGGAGGACACTGCCTGCCAGAATACCGAGAACCATACCGCCAAAACAAATAAAGATATTCTCAAAGGTCAATAGCCCCAACATTGCAGATTTTCGATACCCCAGCAGAGAATAAATTCCTAATTCTCTCATCCGTCTGCGCATGAAAAAATTGTTGGAGTAGAACATATAGAAAATAACAAAAGCCATAATGAATACCGCTACTGTTTGGCACATGGTTTCTACCCGACCATCCGAAGATATTTTTTCCATAATCACTTGGTTCATGGAAAAAGAGGTAAAGCAGAAGTAAATCATCAGGACAAAGGAAACGGAAAACAGGTACAGGGAATAGAAGGAAAAGTTCCGTTTCAGATTTTTTAAGGCAATGGCAGATAATTTCATGGAATCGCCCCCTTACCGCTGTTTATCCTGTCTGGCAGCTTCCAGCATGATTTCCTCATAGAAGTCCTGGCGAGCCCTGTTGCACCGCTTCAATTCAGAAATAATATGTCCGTCCTTAAAGTACAGGATGCGGTCAGTATAACTTGCTGCATACGGGTCATGGGTTACCATCAAAATGGTTGTGCCCAAAGTCTGATTGACTTCCGAGAGAGCAAAAAGCAATTCTGTTGCCGAACTGCTGTCCAATGCCCCCGTTGGTTCGTCTGCAAAAATCAGTGGTGGACGCTTTACCATTGCACGAGCAGCGGCAACACGCTGGCGCTGACCACCGGATAACTCACTGGGGTATTTTTTCAGTTGTGAAGCAATTCCGAATAGCTCTGCAAGCTCCATTACTTTTTTGTCAATCTCTTTGGCACTTTTGTGCAGCAAGGTCAGAGGTACTGCAATATTTTCTTGTACGGTCAAACTGTCCAACAGGAAATACTCCTGAAAAATGAAGCCCAGATTGTCCTTACGAAAATCGGCTGCCTGTCTTTGATTTAGCTCCTGAATTTTAACTTTTCCCATGTTAATATTACCGCTTGTTGGCACATCAATGGTGGAAAGCACATTCAAAAGAGTTGTTTTTCCAGAGCCAGAGGCACCCATGATACCGAGAAATTCTCCTTGCATCACATCAAAGGAAACGTGATCCAGTCCAGGTTTTGGTTGGGTTTGATAGATTTTGGTTATGTCATTTACTTGCAATAATGTACTCATAATTGTTCGCTCCTTTCGTGGTACTTAAACAGTATAACGAACACTTTTTAATATAGCATGAGTAAATCACGCAAACTTTTTTGCGTGATTTACTCATGCTATATTTATTTAGTTTTGATAAGATATTATGGAATACATTACCGCATCGTGGAATTATGATTTTCTTTTGTTGTTATATTGATTTTATTTATCAGATGAGAATAATACATTTACAAAGGATTATAAAGAAGGTTGATAGAAAGCGAGTATAAACGAAAAATAAAGTTTTGATAAGGGGGCAGGTGGTTTGGGTGGAAAAATGCTAATTGTTTCTTTTGAAGAAGATGAAGAAGAAATTTTCGATACAGTTCTAAAAGTCTTGCAGGAAAATGAGATGATTCAATTTCAACATAAATGCAGGAACAAAAACGAAATCCGGTATATAAATCTTTTGATAGATATTGGTCAAAGGATTGTAAAAAAATGTAATCAGGAAACAGAGTTAACATATAAAGAATTTGAAATTCTCCATCTTCTGGCAGCGCATCCAGGTCAGGTATTCAGCAAAGAACAGATTTATGATATTGTCTGGAACGAACCGTACTCTGGCGATTACAACATTGTGATGACGCACATTCATCATATCCGGACAAAACTCGAAGATGATCCGACCCATCCTTTTTACATTCAGACTGTATGGGGCGTTGGTTATCGGTTCAATAAAAATGCAAGCAGCGAACTATAATTTAGAACGCTGCTTGTTTTTTAATCAGGATATGTATAGGTTGAGTTGGCTGTCAGAGTTCTTCCCCAGTTGTGTTCTTCCCGGAGTACCCGCAGCACATGAATTTCTTTCTCAGATTCTTTCACAATATAGAAAATGATGGAAGGCGGGAACGGTTTTTTATAAATAACATAACTTCGATACCAGAACTATGTTTTGGGGAACATACTGCCCATATATCCCAACTTTGTCATTTCATTTTTTATATCATTTTGGAAACGGTCAGCTCGTTCCCGTCCAAAGTCAGCTTCAATATAATCTGTAAGATCGGTCACGTCATAGATGGCTTCCCAGGTCAAAATAACTTTATACTCGTGCATTTCTTCTTATATCCCGCAATTCCGTGATTTTTCTAAAGGCATCCTCAAGTGGCAATTCTCTTTTGGCTTCCATGTCATCAATGCCTCTATCTAGCATCCGCAGAAGATGAGTGTCATTTTCTTGTTTTTGATTCAGTCGATCCATTGCTGTAAATTCCATAATATCACTCCAATCATACTGTATTAATTAGTGTATGCGGTTCCAGTGTTTCTACTCATAGCTTATCATAAAATGAAGATTCTCACGATCAAAATTTGCACATCCCTGCCCGATCCGGGCAATCTGTTCCCATAAAGAAAAAAACTCTCAACATGTTGAGAGCCTTGGAAAATACTGCCTATTTCTGGTCACTTACGCCTAATAAATATTCACATGACACACGAAAAAACTCTGCAATAGCCACTACCTCATAGTCAGGTACAAACCGTGTGCCTTGTTCAATCCGCAAAATTGTCAGATCGTTAAAATCATGTCCGGCAAGCTGAAGCTGTTCGGCCAGTCCTTTTTGTGAGAGCTTTTTCTGTATTCTTAATTCTTTCACCCGTTTTCCAATCCGGTTTTTTGAATTTGTTTCCTTATCCCAGTAGATGATCATTCTATTCCTCAAAACTTTCTAAAGATGAAGTTGCATAGTTTTATATTACGGAATAAAATGATTCATATACTTCTAAAGATGAAGTTATAGAAAATATTCTTGTTGAAAATTATGGATAAATTGATAATACGGACTGTAAAAGAAAATACTGAAAAAGAAAGGCGGTAACACAAATGAACGTATTTTATGAAACTTTATCCGGGGTATTGGAAGAAATTCGTAGTGAGGGTATGGAAAGAGAGTATGTGATTCTTCCGGAGGATTTAAAAGAGGCAGAAGCAGAGCTGAAAACAGAACGTAAAAAGTTTGAAGCACTGCTTGAAAATCTGCAGGGGAAGAAAAAGGAGATTTTGGAAAGCTATATGAGCGCTGTTGAGCATGTTCATTTCAAAGAGGAGCAGCGAGCATATTATCAGGGGATTATGGATGGAGTATTACTGTTAAGCAGTCTCGGTCTTGTACCAAAAGGGAAAAATGTGGATGAGCTTATTAAAAAATTGAAGTGATGGAAAAGGTGGTGTGTGTGATAACATGCCACCTTTTCCAGTTCAGAAAAGTAAAGAAAAACTCAAATGAAAATTCAGATATTTTTGCTACTTTCTTGGATGGGTTTTTGATACGTCCTTAGATAAGCTTCGACAATCGCTAAAATGGTAGTAATTTGGTCTTCCGTACATTGTGTTAAATAGAGCTGGAGTCTTTTATAATCCAGATTTTCTACAAGCATATTCGGAAAGAAAAAAGGATCGGCAGAAATATTCAAGGCACGGATTAGCTTTGTAAATATTTCAAGGCTTGGAATATTGCCGCGATTTTCAATCTCTTTTATGTATCTTGTGGAAACACCGGATTTTTCTGCCAGTTCATCATACGTCAGTTTTTGCTCCATTCGTGCTTTCTTTAGGCGTAACCCTATTGCTTTATCAATTCGTTTTGTCTTTGCCATATAATAACCTCCACTTATAGTGTATAGTTCACAATCCGGAAAGAAAATGCATTATAAGTTCCCTAAATTAGAGGGGTATATTGCACTTTTGAACTTGGAGGGCAGACTTGCAAAATGGCATTCAAAAGAAATGGCTGCTTAATGAACGTACATTTGGGAGAAATTATTTGTCAGGATATTTTAAGAAGGTGATCAGGAAAACTTTTCTTCCGTGCAGGAAGGAAAATGCATAGGAATTATATTTTTACAAAAAGAAAACTATGATTTCAAAAGTGCATTATACGCCCCTGAATTGTGGGGGGAAAATAGCATAAGGGATATAAATAACGTCTGGTGGGTAGTTGCTCATGCAGGCGTTTTTTATATATTTGAAAATTCTTTAAAAAATTTTCACTTCCACCCGTACATCGGGAATAAGCCTACGGGACAAGAACGAAAGGGAAAAAGGTTTCGCTCTTGGACAGTTGGTACGGGAAGGAGGTGAATCTCATGGAGAAATCTACTTCCAGTGACGAACTGACGGTCAGAAATCAATTTGACCGGATCTGTAAAATGGCATTGAAGTCAGAGGTAACGGATTATATCAGACATCTGGTGTATCGCCAGAGGTATGAGATATTGTTTTCTGAAATGTCAAAAAAGGAGTTGGATCAGCTTTTTACTATGGATGAATACAATGCAGAAAGTCATTGCTTTCAAGTGCTTGGTTATGACATTGAAGTGAAAAGTACGTTGATTGCGGAAGCATTGCAGACACTTACAGAAAAGAAGCGGGATGTGATTCTGCTTGCATATTTTATGGGGATGAGTGATGCGGAAATAGCAAGAGAAATGAATCTTGTGAGAAGTACAATCAATGAACATCGAAAACGTTCGTTGGAGCTGCTGAAAAAAGTTATGGAGGAAAGTACAGATGAAAAATGAGTTTGAGAAAAAATTGCTGCCTTTCCATATTATTGAGGCAGCAACAATGGGCGATGTGGAGGCCATCAATGTGGTTCTGAAGCATTATGAAAGCTACATAAAAAGATTATCTACCAGAAAGCTGTATGATGAATTTGGACAGCTTCATTATTGTGTAGATGAAACTTTACGTCGGCGTTTGGAAACAAAACTGATTACAAAGATTTTGAAGTTTAAACCGGTTCCCTATGGAACAGATCAAAGTGAAGAAAGCAGTAATTAAAGTTTGAGAACAGCACGACAGCACTTATAAGGCAGCTCCTTTATCCCTTTCAGGAGCCGGATAGATAAGTGCATCGCACCTTGAAAATTGAATATGGTCAATCCTGCAAGGACGTATGGAACAGTTGAGCCAGATAGCAGATACGCCATGACTGCCTGTTTCTGAACTTCCCGACAACTTGTCGGGAAGTCGGGGAATGAAAAGCGAAGAAATACTGATTCGGGTATTGAAGCAAAGGTACGAGCGAGAATTATGCTGTTATAAGCAGAGGATAGGAACTTTGCGGCCATGATGCTGTTTTTGATAATGATACTTCCGGCAATAGTCCGGTCTGAAGAAGATGGTGCAATTCCAATGGGGCCACACCTGATGGCCACTTGCAGGATTATTTTAAATGTCTGCCAATAAAAGGACATTTTTAATAGGAAGTGTTTTTTTATTGGTAGACATATCAGGTAAGTGATAGAGGAGGTTATTTAAATTGCAGCAAAAGGTTAACAGAAAGAAATTTGTTCGTTATAAAGAGGGTGCAGAGATGTACAGTATGTGCCAAACTAAATTTGAAAAGATGGCGAAAGATGCCCATGCAGTTTATAAGCTGGATAAATTAGTTCTTGTAAACTGTGAAATATTTGAAGCATATTTGGAAACTTTTCGTTTAGAAGATTAAAGAGTTTTTGTATGACAGAAAAAGCTTGACTTATTGTAAAACAAAAAGTATAATAAGTATAGGTTATGAAGGAGGTGCATATGAGTGGCAAAAATGGGGCGGCCCAAGGCAGAATCCCCAAAACAAAAACTTGTGAGCGTTAGGCTGACAAAAGAAGAACACGAAAAATTATCAGAATATGCACAACAGCGTAATCTGACATTAACACAAGCTGTTAAAAGAGGTATTGAATCATTATACAATACCGTAAGTTAGCATACAGAATCTCTTTACTATGTAAAAATAGGAAAGAGGTAGAAAGTGGCTAAAGCAAGAAAAGATAACAAAGGCAGAGCGTTGCGAAAAGGCGAAAGTCAGCGGAAATCCGATAATATGTATATATATGTGTATGTTGATCCTTTTGGAAAACGAAGATATAAGTATTCAATGGATTTGATAAAGCTGAGAGAAATAGAAAAGAGCCTGATTAAAGATCAACTGGATGGACTGGATGTATATGCAGCAGGAAAAGCGGATCTAAATTTTGTGTTTGACAGGTATATTTCAACGAAAACTGATTTAAGGCGAACTACATATACCAATTATACTTATATGTATGATCGTTTTGTCAGACCAGAATTTGGAAAGAAGAAAATAGGTACGATTAAATATTCTGATGTATTGTATTTTTATCTTCATTTGATAAATGAAAAACATTTACAGATCAATACACTGGAAATAATTCATACGGTGCTTCATCCAACGTTTCAGCTTGCTGTCCGGGATGAAATTATCCGCAATAATCCATCTGCTGGTGTAATGGCAGAAATAAAGAAGAAGCCAGGGAAAAATCACGGCGTTCGGCATGCATTAACGGTAGAGCAGCAAAGGGCATTTATGAATTATATGGCAAATAATCCTGTGTTTTGCAAATGGACACCCTTATTTACAGTATTACTTGGAACTGGATGTCGGATAGGAGAAGTAATAGGTCTCCGATGGGAAGATATTGATATGGAAAAACGTCTGATTGACGTTAATCATAGCGTAACCTATTATGCCAGAAAAACAGATACAAGAAAATGTGAATTTGCTGTTTCTTTGCCAAAAACGGAGGCAGGTATTCGAGTGATTCCTATGATGGATGCTGTATATGAAGCTTTTCGAGAGGAATATGAATACCAGCAGGAGAATGGTTTTAACGTGATAGAACTTGATGGTATGACCGGATTCATCTTTAGTAACCGGTTTGGAAATCTTCATAATCCACAGTCAATCAATAGAACTATTCGACGTATATCGGAAAGTTATAATGCAGAGGAAGTGTTAAAGGCTAAAAAGGAAAGGCGCCAGCCAGTTATAATTCCACACTTTTCGTGTCATCATCTTAGACATACTTTTTGTACAAGATTCTGCGAAAATGAAACGAACATTAAAGTGATTCAGGCAGTTATGGGCCATGCAAACATTGAAACAACTATGGACATATATGCTGAAGTCACAGATATGAAAAAAACAGAGGCAATAGAAAAACTATCACACAAGCTTGATGTATTTTAGGAAAAGTTCTTTAGGAACTTTTCATGTACAACAAAGAAGTGTGGTATACAACAAAACTACAATAAATCCTGATTTTTAGATACTGAATAATACAGCATAATAAGGTATCATATTAGAGGGAAAAACCTTGAATACAGGATAATACGGAATAGCACGTTATCTCGTGCAACTTTCCCGACAATGAAGTCCTTAGATGGTGTAAATAAGAAAAATGATGTAAATAATACAGCTTCTGAAGCACCTGAAAAAAATGTAAAAACTGAGTCTGAAAAGATTGATTTTTCTAAGGTAAAGGTAGAGCCTTTATTTGAGGAATTTGTTGATTTTGATACATTCAGTAAGTCAGATTTCCGTGCAGTAAAGGTTAAAGAGTGTGTTGCAGTACCGAAGTCAAAGAAACTGTTACAGTTTACGCTTGATGACGGAACAGGCACAGACAGAACCATTTTAAGCGGTATTCATAGCTTTTATGAGCCGGAAGAACTGGTTGGAAAGACGCTTATCGCTATCACAAATCTTCCACCGAGAGCTATGATGGGCATTGACTCTTGCGGTATGCTCCTCAGTGCTATCCACGAAGAAGAAGGCGAAGAAAAGCTCCATCTTCTGATGGTTGATGACCATATTCCAGCAGGTGCAAAGCTCTATTAAGATGATGTAAAGATGTACCGTTTTACCGAATAGACGGGACGTACTTCATTTGATAAAAAACTAAAAAAACAGCGATTTACATCAAACTTACATCAATTGATGCAGAAATCGGTGCAAGCAAGAAAAAATCGCATAATTGGCAGAATGAATGGGCAGTCCTGAAATCGGGATTGCCCATTTTTAGAAGAAAGACGAAAAACTCTTGACCTGCACGCAGCGTATACGCTTATACTATCAACATAAATCATAAGGAGGTGCATCTGATGTTATTAAATGAAATTATAAATGAGGTTGGAATGACAAAGCGTGCAGTTAAGTATTATGAAGAAAAAGGATTGCTGTCAGTGGATAAAGATAACAATGGTTATCGTAACTATACTGCACAAGATGTTGAAACTTTAAAAAAGATTTCAGTATATAGAAAACTCGGTATTAGTATTAAAGACATACAGAGTCTTTTGGAAACTGGCGACAAAAGTATTCTTCTTCGTATTTATCAAGAAAAAGTGCAGGAAAAAGTTTTAAAAGACTCAGAACTTGAAGCTTTGAAGCAATTTATAGATGATGGTGACGCAGACAAAGCAAATGAGGCACTTGATTATCAAACCGTTGAAAATGCAATTGAGTCTTTGCTACCGGGAAAAGAATGGGGAGATTATTTTAAAAGTCATTTCAAACCATTTCTTAATGTAAGGTTGAAGACTCTGGAACAGAAGCGAGCACTACAAAACATATTAGAATATTGCGATGAAACGATATTGAAAGTTCCTTTCATTATGGGAATAGGTGCGAAGATGATAGGTGGAATTGCACAAGAAACCAGAACCGCAGATGAGATGATAGCCTATTATCGTGATATGAGTGAAAGTGAATATGAAAGACTAAAAGAAAAAGTATGGAAAGGTGCTAAAATGAAAAACGGTATAATGAAATACCATCCAGCATTTATTGCACAGAGAAAATGCAGAAAGAGTTACAAAATAAAGGATATAACGATATATTCATTCCTAATTTAATGGTTCTGTCTCCAACGTATGCAGAATATAAGAAAGCGTTAGATAATGTGAACGATAGAATGTGTAGAGAACTTGGACTGTATTATGATAGCAATTATAACTTAGTTATTAAAAAAGATAATTCTAAGTAAAAGTTAAACTACCCTTTGGGAGAGGAAAAATCCTTTTCTCAAAGGGCTTTTTCTATTTGTACGGATATTCGCAAACTACAAGATAAAGCCAAAACTTCATATACTTGGATGAAACGGCTTGAATACAATGTTAGAGCGTTAATCAAAGTATTAAGGCGGCAGAACAGGCGAAAAAGACCGTCAAAGAGTCTACCCGTTCTGCCGGGAAAAAGATGATCAAGACCGTCGGAAAAAGCTCGGCGAAAACAACGCAGAAAACGATAAAAACCGCCGAGCGTACTGCTAAAACGAAGGTCAAGACAACGTAGCATACCGCACGGGCGGCACAGAAAACGGCACAAGCTGCGGTCAAGACTTCTCAGGGTACAGTTCAGGGGCAGCAAGGGCGGCGACTCGTGCTGCTGTTGTTACGGCGAAAGCAATGGTAAAGGCAACGGCGCTTGCGATCAAGGCAATCATAGACGGAACGAAAGCATTGATTGCCGCAATCGCCGCAGGCGGCTGGATAGCGGTTTTGATTATTGTAATCGTCGTCCTGCTTGGGTGCGCCGTATCTATCTTCGGCGGCGGAGGAAACAGCAACGCTTATACCCCCGTGAGCGCCGAGGTGGAAGCCTATGACCCCTTGATACAGCAGTATGCCCGTCAGTACGGGATTCCTGAATATGTGGAGTTTATCAAGACGGTGATGATGCAGGAATCGGGCGGACGGGGCAATGACCAAATGCAGGCTTCGGAATGTGGGTACAACACAAGGTATCCTAATTCTCCCAACGGGATAACCAACCCGGAGTATTCCATTAATGTGAGAAGCCAAAACCTTGCGGACTGCTTAAATGCGGCGGGAGCGGAAAATCCCATAGATATGGAGCATATCAAACTTTCCTTGCAAGGCTATAACTACGGAAACGGCTATATCTCTTGGGCGAAAACCAACTACGACGGTTATTCCTACGCAAACGCCGTTGAATTTTCTGCAATGCAGGCGGAACACTTGGGCTGGGACGGCTATAGCGATACCCAGTATGTCTCTCATGTGCTTCGATACTATCCCTACGGACGAGCATTTACAAGCGACGGCAATCAGGTGATTGTGGAGGTCGCTTTGACGCAGCTAGGCAATCAGGACGGCGAGCCATATTGGTCGTGGTACGGCTTCGTGTGGAGTGGTGCGCCTGCTTCGTGTCGTGGTGCGCCGATCAATGCGGTTATCTTGAGAACGGCATTATCCCGAAATTATCTTTCTGTTCGGACGGTGTGAACTGGTTTCAGGGCAACGGGCAATGGCAGGACAGGAATTATGAGCCGCAGGCAGGCGACATCATCTTTTTTGACTGGGACGGAGACGGAACAATCGACCATGTGGGCATTACAGAGAAATGCGAGAACGGTACTGTTTATACCGTAGAGGGTAACTCTGGCGATGAATGTAGATAGAGGAGCTATACTGTCGGAGACAGCGTAATCTACGGATACGGTGTACCGGCTTATTAAAATTACAAGCCGCTTGCCAAAAACAAGGCGGCTTGATTACATAATTATTTGTGAAGTACTTGTGCTTATTTAAGGACTAAAAGTCTTTATATATGGATTTTATAACTGTAAATTTGCTCAAAATGTGCTATATTATAAAATACAGGTGAATTGGAAAATTATAAAATGCAGTTTGTTTGAGGTGCAAAAATGAAGGTTAGATACAATAAACTTTGGAAACTTTTAATTGATAAGGAAATGAAAAAGAGCCAATTACGAGAAGCAATTGGTGCCAGTAAAGGTACATTCGCAAAACTTGGAAAGAACGAAAATGTTACACTTCCTGTATTGCTGAATATATGTGAATACCTAGAATGTGATTTTGGTGACATAATGGAAGCTGTACCTGAAAAGGAGGCATAATATCAATGAATAAGAAAATCTTAATTGTCGATGATGAAAAGGAAATTGTTGATCTTTTGGAAGTGTATTTGAAAAATGACGGATATGAAGTATATAAATGTTACAACGGTGCAAACGCTATGAAATGTATTGAAAATTCAGAAATTGATTTAGCGATACTTGATATTATGATGCCAGACATAGATGGCTTTCGGCTCTGCCAAAAAATCCGTGAAAAGTTCTATTTTCCAATTATTATGCTTACAGCAAAGATTGAAGATAGCGATAAGATTATGGGGCTTACCATTGGCGCAGACGATTATATAACAAAACCGTTTAATCCTTTAGAGGTTGTGGCAAGAGTGAAAACACAATTAAGGCGTTATCAGAATTATAACAATCCTAATTTGATTCAGCCCGAAGAAAAAGAAGAATATGACATCAGAGGGCTACTGATTAACAGAGTTAGCCACAAGTGTTATTTGTTTGGTAAAGAAATAGCACTGACTCCGTTAGAGTTTTCGATTTTGTGGTATCTATGCGAACATCAGGGTAAAGTTGTCGCTTCTGAGGAGTTGTTTGAATCCGTATGGAAAGAAAAATATTTTCGCAACAGCAACAATACGGTAATGTCGCATATTGGTCGGCTTCGGGAAAAATTAAATGAGCCATCAAAGAATCCAAAGTTTATTAAAACTGTTTGGGGGGTAGGTTATGAAATTGAATAAAAGAGGCAAAAATTATTTGCTCTCCGCCTTGTTCAAAAGATATATCATTCAATGTGCAGTTTGTTCTGCGATTATTTTAGCCAGTACATTTCTTTTAAAGATTATAGTACAGAAAATCCTCAGCAAGTATGTTTTAAATTACTACCTATATTACAGGGCATTGTACCTTGATATAGTGGCAGTAATCGTATGGGGGTGCTGTATTATATATTTGACCTATCGACTTCTGAAAAAAGTAGTTGACTATGTGTACGAATTACAGGCTGCAACAGGAAAAATGTTCGATCCAAATATCAGTTATATTGAGTTGTCCCCGGAGTTAAGTGAAATTGCCGCTAACATAAATCGGTTGAAACAAGAAGCCGAAAGCAATGCAAGGCTTGCCAAAGAAAATGAACAGCGGAAAAATGATTTGATAATGTATCTTGCACACGATCTGAAAACTCCGCTTTCTTCTGTGATTGGGTATTTGACTTTACTAAAAGACGAATCACAGATGTCAAAGGAACTCCGAGAAAAGTATCTTTCAATTTCTCTTGATAAAGCAGAAAGGTTAGAGGATTTGATTAACGAATTTTTTGAAATTACACGGTTTAATATGTCCAATATTACATTACAATACACGAAAATCAATTTGACTCGGATGCTTGAACAACTCATATATGAGTTTAAACCTATGCTCAAAGAAAAAAATCTGCAATGCAATCTTTGTGCTGCTGCTGATATAATGCTTCGGTGTGACGCAGATAAAATCCAGCGCGTTTTTGATAACCTTTTGAGAAATGCCGTTATTTACAGTTTTGAAAATACAGAAATCACGATTAACGCTCAGTGTCAGGATAAAACAGTCCGTATTGTTTTTCATAATTATGGCGATACTATACCGGAAGAAAAATTAAACAGGATTTTCGAGCAGTTTTACCGGCTTGATACAGCAAGGAGTACAAGCAGAGGCGGCGCAGGGTTAGGCTTAGCTATAGCAAGGCAAATTGTGGAGTTGCACAACGGTACAATCACTGCTAAAAGTCAGGAGGAACAAATCGAGTTTTCAATCACATTACCGCTGTCGTAGGAAAATTGTAGGAATTTACACAGAAAAAAAGAGGAATATCTTACGAACAATTAAAAAAATGCGAGCTTCTGTTTTGATACAATAAAGGCATCAAGATAGAGGCTCATATTTTTGTGATATGCTATAAGGAGGAACAATGAAATTGACAAGAAAACAAATACTGATATTTTTTATTTTGCTTCTTGTATTTACACTATCTGCCTGTTCGACAACTAAGCAAACAGAAGAAAATAACTTGACAGATAGCGCAGTATCAACAGACAAAACCGTGTCAGTTGTTCGAGGAACAATCACGCCAACCGTTTCAGCGCAAACAACGATTGCTCCGGCAGTACCATTTATTATTGCTTCACCCGAAAATGGAGAGTTTCATACCAAGATAGAAACAGAAGAAAAAATTACTGCTGGACAGGTCATTGGAATGGTGAATGGAAAAGAATTGAAATCCCCGGTTGATGGTACGATTACATCTATTGCGCCATCCGGTGAAAGTGTACCGGCGGATTATCCTGTAGTAACGATACAGTATACAGGATTTGCTCTCAATATAGAAGCAGAGAATTTTTTAAGTACCTTGCCGGAATATGCAGATTTGAAAGCAAAATTTCAGGTTTATGATGGTGTAGGTCCAACTGAAGTAATCGCAGTGGTATCGCCTGCCGCCGAGGGAGATGCATTTACAGGTATCGTGCAGCAGGAGGGGGTGCAATGCTTGATTGCTCAAAATGTCAATGTGAAGTCAGGGCAAAGTGCTACAGTGGTTATAACGGCTGAAACAAGAAAAGACGTTCTTATGTTGCCACTGTCAGTAATTGCAGGCAGACAAGACACCGGAACCGTCACAGTAGTAACTCCGGACGGAAAAGGCGTACAAACGAAAGTAACATTGGGGGCGACAGATGGAGCGAATATAGAGATATTATCCGGCTTAGAGGAAGGCGATATAGTATCTGCTACTCCGCCAAACCTCGATCCGAGGAGAAACTGATAAGAGGAGAAACTGATAAAATGAAAGAAATTTTTAAAAACACCTTAATTCAAATACATCACTTGAAAGCAAGTGTTAAATTAAATAATGGCGATATGCTGACAACAGTAAATGACGCCAATATGGAATTGCAGCGATGTCGTAGTTATGCCATTGTTGGAAAGTCAGGTTCGGGAAAAACCAGTCTTATTTCCATTATCGGTTTATTGAATCGAGACTATGAAGGCGATTATATTTACGACGGGATTTCCATTTCCAAATTGAAAGACCGTGAACTATCTATGCTGCGAGCCAATAATATCGGATTTGTATTCCAGAACTATTCTCTGATTAAGTATTTAAGAGTTTGGGAAAATATTGAATTACCTTTGCTTTATGCTAAAAAAGCCTTTAGTAAAAAGCAGCGACAGGAGATTATTTTAGAGTTGCTGAAAAGTGTAGGATTGGAAAGTAAAGAAAATGATTATCCGGTGAATTTGTCAGGCGGTGAACAACAAAGAGTTGCAATCGCAAGGGCACTTGCAGTATCGCCGGAAGCCATTTTATGTGACGAGCCGACGGGAGCGTTAGATACAAAAACAGGAAAGCAGATTATGGAGTTGCTGCATAATATCGTACAAGAAAAGGGCATTATGCTGCTATTGGTGACACACGATCCTGATATTGCAGAAACTTGTGACACGATTTTTGAAATGGATGGAGGGAGGATAGCTTGTGCTAAAAATGATACTTAAAGATCTTCGCCTTTCTCCGCTTAGAAGTATTCTGACAAGTATTTCAATGCTTGTAGGCATTATAGCAATGATCGCCTCAGTATTAGTCGGTACACTGGGAAAGGAGTATTTGATTTCTGTAAACGCACAGGTGTATGGGTGGACGCCTACATATGCTTTTGTCATAACAGAGTCCGATTTTCACGATAGAGATAAGATGGAACGATTTTTCCAGACTTTTGAATCCATTGATGATATAGCTGCTATTACTTTCTCTATGAAAGAAGATATTAAGTTTGCACCAATGAACACATTAACACCGACATCTTTGAACAATCTTTACCAAAACCTGATGGCTGTTGAAGTCGTATGCACAACGGAATCTTATAATCAAGTCTATAATCTTCCAATGACATCAGGCAGGTGGTTAGAATCTTCGAGCAAAAGTGGTAGTAGGCTTGAGATAGTTGTAAATAAAAAAGCGCAAAAATATTTTGCGGAGTCATCCTATGCTGCTGGAAATGTAAAAAATACACTTGCGCTTACACCTTTCAATATTGTCGGAGTCGTAAATGATGGCAGAGATTTACCTACTGTCTATGTAGATTCGATGGCAATGTTATACTTTACACCAGCAATGTGGCAAGTACAAAGCGCAAATATATACTGGCATTCTACGACAGGTCTGACAACAGAACAGATACATTCCGCCGTCAATGATATTTTAGCTGATAGTATTGGCGGTCATGTGGAAAATGCCGGACGAAGTGATGTGGGCAATACCTATGATTCGGTATTATCCATATTGCAATTAGGACTTTTAGTTACTTCGCTGCTATTACTGTTTGTTTCTGTATTAGGACAGATTAATATAGGATTATCTTCATTGGAACAGCGAACGCATGAATTGTTAATCCGCAGAGCGATAGGTGCTTCACGAACAAACATTGTGACACTTGTTTTAGGATCACAGTTAATTTTGTCAATATTTGTTTGCTTTGCGGCTATTTTGATTTCACTGATTTTGGTGCATTGCATTGGAATATTACTTCCCGTGGATTCACCAGTGGGAATACCAAGTTATCCAATCAGTGTTGCTATTATTGCTGTAACTGTGTCTATGCTTACAGCGTTGTGCGGCGGCTTATTGCCAGCGCTGAAAGCAGCAAAATTAGAACCAGCATTGGCTCTTAGATGAAAGAAATGAATAAAAGGAGCTTCTTGTATAATTCAAATATAGGGAATTCCGAGAAAGAAGGTTGAGAAAAAAATACCTCAGAGTAAAATAAGATTACTGACTTTGCACGGTTAGTAAAAATCTTATTAAACAGTGAGGTACTTGAAATGAATTATAACACACAGAATGCAAAAATTGCATCTATTACGGAAAAAACTTTAATCATTGGTATTGATGTGGGAAGTGAAACCCATTATGCAAGGGCTTTTAACTGGCGCAATTATGAGTACTCAAAGAAACCGTTTGCTTTCAGTAACGATGAAACTGGATTTGCAGCATTCAAAAAATGGATGAACGATATAGCAGAGAAACATGGAATGGAAGTTATTATTCCAGGAATGGAGCCAACAGGTCACTACTGGCTGAACCTTGGAGCGTACCTGCAGGAACAGGGAATGAAGCCGGTACATGTGAATCCGCATCATGTCAAGAAATCCAAAGAGCTGGATGACAATAATCCAAGTAAAAATGACCGTAAAGATCCAAAAACAATTGCAAGTCTGGTAAATGAAGGAAGATTCTCATATCCATATATTCCAACCGGGATCTATGCAGAGATCAGAAATCTGTCTAACCTTCGAATTCAGACACAGGAAGAAATCACAAGGATCAAAAACAGGATGGCCCGCTGGTTCAGCATTTATTTTCCGGAGATCAAAAACGTTTACAGGAATCCGGATGCAGTAAGCGGACTGATGGTAATCAAACAGGCACCGCTGCCCTGTGATATCAGGGAACTTGGAGTGGAAGGTGTAAACAAAATATGGAGAGATGCAAGGCTGAAAGGCGCTGGGATTAAGAGGGCAACGACCCTGGTAACAGCAGCGGAGCACAGCATTGGAAATACGGAAGCACCAAGAAGTGCCAGAAAAGAGATCCGAAACCTGCTGGAAGATTACGAAGGATATAAGAAACGGATGGATGAACTTATGGAAGAGATAGAGAAAACGCTTTCTGAAATTCCCTATATAGATAAGCTGATGGAGATCAATGGGATAGGGATAAAGACGGTGAGCTGCTTTATTGCAGAAGTAGGAGACATTGGACGTTTTGATAATCCGAAACAGGTGCAGAAGCTTGCCGGTTATGCGATTGTTGCGGACAGCTCTGGGAAACACAACGGAGAAAGCCGGATCAGTCACAGAGGAAGAAAGCGTTTGAGATATGCATTATATGAAGCTGCGATATCCGTGATCGGAAAAAACAAGGAGTTTAAAGAGATCCATAGTTATTACCGGACAAGGGAGAAAAATCCACTGAAAAAGATGCAGTCAGTGATAACGGTGGCATGTAAGCTGATCCGGATATTTTATACGATACTAACCAAAGGTGTGGATTATGATGGTCAGAAGATGCTGAATGACATCGTAAGACCAGAAATACAGCCAGCGGCATAAAGAGAAAGAAACAGTGTATCATGGCCGGTCTGAGCCCTTCAGAGAGGGAAGTGGAAGGCTGAGACCAGCCATGATAGCTGTAATTAAGAAGTAAATGGAATGTAACAGGAAAACGTCCACCGGAAGGTGCTGTTACAGGAAAGAAGTCAGTAATACAACAAACAAAGAATGAGCCAGTAGTCGGCAGGAATATATTCCAGAGGGCATGACCCTGTAAAGGAGCTGAGCTGACACCCTGGTTATGGACAGGCGGGACGAGAGAAGTTAGGACTCGGCATAGACTGATGATCCTGGTAGACATGGGAGGTTCGCTGCCGTAGATGGATGGGTACACACAAGGCCATGTAAAACGAAATAAGAAGACGTTTTACTTCGTGCACCCAAAATCCACTATTTTCGTACCAGATACAGAGAAATGTCCATTCCTATGGCTCCTTCTTCTGAGATATTTATTGATGAAACACTAAAAAATCCTTGATTTTCAAGGAAAAAAGACTTGACTATATAGGGAGGAAATAAAAGTGAAACAAACAATCTCTAAATTTGAAAAGTTTTCTAAACTTCTGCTTTGCATTATGATTTCTTCGTTGGTGGTTATATTGGCAGGGTGTTCTGCTTCTCCGAACTCTGATACGGGTACAAGAGGTTTCACAGACTTTGAAACGATTGAGAAAGAATATCTGACGACGATTGAGAATTTGGATTGGCCGGAGGGCTTTACGCCGCCGGACACTTTAGAGGGAGAAGATACGGGAGCGTCTTTTCAGGTAGGATATGGTGATACAAGAGCATCTAATCTTTGGGAATATACTTGGATGAAAGAATGGCTTGACACCTACAATACGGATTCACAGAGGGCGGCAAAAGCTTTGGAAGAACTGGAAAAAGCGTTTGATATGCCTTATATGGGAGAAGATCGGTGTGATGACGCCACTCGCAATTATCTTCGCCAGAATATTGATAAAGCCAAATTGGGCGATCCGTCAGGATTTACAGAGTGTATTCGGGCAAACTATGCCGATTAAACTATCGTATAATTTTGCTTAAGGAGGTGGACTTGATATGCAAAGAAAACGCCGTAAAAAGAAACGGGTGGGAATACTTTTAATTTTTTGTATACTTTGTATAGGAGGCGGTATGCTGTTTGTACCGTGGGTAATGCAGCCGGAAAATTTTAGGGATGTCAAGAATAAAATCAATAGCTTTTTATACAAAGAAAATTTTCCGGACTCCTATAATGCGAAATCACTGATTGCAGTGGACTGTTCTGATGATGAGATATTTATTTCAAAGGATGAAAAAGCACCACAAGTGCCTGCAAGTTTGGCAAAACTATTTGTTGTAGAATATGCAGCAACGCTGGCAGAACTTGACAGCATTGTTGATGTGAGCTATGAGGCTATTTCACTCACTAAACCCGGCTCGTCTGTTGCCCATATTGAGGAAAAAGAATATTTTTTACACAATCTATTTGCAGCAATGTTAGTACCGTCAGGAAATGACGCTGCGTATGTTGTGGCAGACTATTGCGGTGGTATTCTTTCTCCACAGGCAGGAAGCAGTCGAGAGCGTGTCCAAATTTTTATGGAAAATTTAAATCGGTATTTACAGCAAGAAGGGTGTTCGGACACAGTTCTATATGATCCCAGTGGTTTTGATACAGAAGCACTTACAACTACTTTAGATTTGAAAACCGTGGTATATCGGTTATTGGAATATTCGTGGTTTAGGGAAATTGTATCTCAAAACACTTATACGGCAACCTTGCCTGATGGCAGTACGCAAACTTGGCAGAATACAAACACTTTCCTTGATCCTGCGTCAGAATATTATAATGAAAATGTATGTGGTATCAAGACTGGCTCTTTATCAGATGATTACAATCTAATTGTACTTTACCGGCAACACAACAAAGAATTTTTGATATGCAGTTTAGGTTCTCAGTCTGATACTTCCCGATATGACGATGTGGATTTCATTTTGAAAACGATTGATGAATCATATTATCTTACACAATAAGTTTCATATTACTCTATTTAAAAAAGAGTAAAGGCAAAATTGTCGGCGGAATTTATGATGACAGATTACTTGTAAAACCGATAAAATCAGCAATTTCATATATGCCGACAGCTACTTATGAATTGCCGTATGATGGGGCAAAGGAAATGCTGCTTGTAGAAGATGTGGATAATAAGAAATTTTTAACAGGACTATTTAATGCAATGTACGATGAATTACCAGCACCTAAGCCTAAAAAGAAAAAGTAGACAGATACTATTGATGGAGCGATAGGTATATAAAAATTATGGAAACAAAGCCAAGGATTTTATATTTACAAAAGATTTTACTGGAAAGAACCGATGAAGAAAATCCTCTTTCCACAACACAGTTAATCAATATGTTGAATGATGAATACGGAATATCTGCACACAGAACGACGGTCACGAAAGATATTGCTGCACTTCAGGAGTTTGGAATGGACATTGTTACTATCCATTCTACTCAGAGCAAATACTTTGTAGCCAGTCGAAAGTTTGAATTGCCGGAACTGAAACTGCTGATAGACGCAGTGGAGTCATCGAAGTTCATTACCAAGAAGAAAAGCGAAACTTTGATTGAGAAGATACATACGATGACCAGCCCGGGGCAGGTGGCAAAGCTGAAGCGTAATAACTATGTGGTCAATCGCATTAAGCCGGATAATGAGCAGATATATTACATTATTGACGCTATAAACGATGCCATCAACGCAGGTAAACAGATTTCTTTCCAGTATTACGATTATACCGGATTAAAGAAAAAGGTTATGAAGAATAAGGGCGAAGTGTATAAGCTCAGTCCGTATAAACTTCTCTGGTGTGGGGACTATTATTATGTTCTCGGATATTCAGAGAAGAAAAGCAAGGTTATCAATTTCAGGGTAGACCGTATTGCTTCCAAGCCGGAGATATTGGATAAAGATATTGTTCCTATGCCCGATGATTTTGATATTGAGAATTACACAAAGGAAGTATTCTTTATGTTCTCAGGCGAAAAAGTCCTTGTGGATTTACGGTGTGATAACAGCCTGATGAAAACAATGGTAGACCGTTTCGGAGAAGATGTGACAACCCTTGCGTATGATATGACGTCTTTCAGGGTACAGACCGAAGTATCAGCCAGTCCTACCTTTTTCGGTTGGGTATTTGGCTTCAATGGCAAGGTACAGATACTTGCACCGGAAAGTGTGAAAGAACAGTACAGACAGATGATTTCAAAAGCTGATGAGAATATGCAGGAAAGCGAATAGTGCAGATTTGAACTTGTCCGTGCAAACTATACGAACCTGCAAAAAGGCTTTCACGAAACAACAGAGTATTTGGAAGTGTTTCTCAGAAATCTGCTTTTGAACGAGAAAAATGAGCTTCATAATCGAAATCTTCATATAAGTGGACTTTTGGACGAAGAGAAAGTGGACATTGGGGATACAAAAGTGGATATTGAGAATGAAAAAGTGGACATTCAAGACAAAAAAGTGGATATTGAAAGTGTACTTTCCGAAAAAGGTAGTGATTTCTCGGTAAAAATGAGGATTCATATCCATAGACTTTTTGAGAAGTTTGGCTTTGATGAGGTGTTTGGAAGAAGTGCGGTTATGGAACTTTTTGAGCTGAAAGGTTCAGGTGCTTCAAAACTTCTTTCCAACTTGGTTCAGGCAGATATTATTGAACCAGTATCCGGTCACGGAAAAGGGAAATATAAATTCAAGAAGTAATGTATATCTTGTTTGAAGTTTTATAAGTTTTTTCTTGAAATTATCGACACAGCGTGTAGACTATTCCATATTTAATCTTCAGTAGCAGGATAGCGAAGATAAGGAAGCAGAATAGAAATTGTGTAGACGGTCTGCACAAATTACAAGATTAAAGTTCATTGAACAAAAAAGCCTTTATGGGCGGGAATTTTCAATGGATATATCGTATGACTAAAGAGGTGTTAGCAAGTGTGCAGCACCTTTTTGATTTATAGGGAGAAAGAAAAAAAATTCGTTGAATATTTTAGCCTTTTTGGGCTATAATTTTCAATGATAACTTGAAATTCTGATAGAAAACATATATAATATTGATTGAAAAAGCCTAAATAGGCAGAAATTTTCAATGAAATGGAGTGGGCTTTATGGAAGTTAAGCGTGATAGTTACCTTGAACAGTTGCTTTCATATCGTTTTGACGGCTTAGTGAAAGTAATTACCGGTATCAGGAGATGTGGCAAGTCCTATCTTCTTAAAAATATATATCGAAATTATCTGATTGATAACGGTGTAAAAGAGGAGCAGATTATTACGATTGAGCTTGACCTTGCGAAAGATATTAAATATCGTAATCCGCTTATTCTTTCATCGTATGTAAGAGAGAAAGTGGAAAAAAGCAAAGACGAGTATTATCTTTTCGTTGATGAAATTCAAATGTCTGATGAAGTGGCTAATCCATATAATCCGGACGGTAAGAAAATTACTTTTTACGACGCTCTTAATGATTTGAGAGGTTTATCGAATTTAGATGTTTATGTAACCGGAAGTAATTCAAAAATGCTTTCCAGTGACATTCTTACTGAATTTAGAGGACGAAGCGATGAAATAAGAATACACCCACTTAGTTTTGCAGAATATTACTCTGCTGTTGGTGGAGATAAAAACGAAGCATTTGATGAATATGCGTTCTATGGAGGTATGCCGCTTATCTTGTCGAGACCTAATGATACAGCTAAGATGAATTATCTGAAATCGCTTTTCTCAGAAGTGTATATTAAGGACATTGTTGAACGTAAGAGAATTGAAAGACAAGATGTTCTGGAGCAGATATTAGATTTGCTCTGTTCATCGGTTGGCTCATTAACAAATCCGACTAAAATTGCGAACACTCTGAAATCTAAACAAGGGGGCGGTGTGTCTGCCAACACGATTCGGGCATATATCGGACATTTGGAAGATGCGTTCCTTTTTTCAGAAAGTAAGCGATATGATGTAAAAGGCAAATCTTATTTTGATTCGCCAAATAAATATTACTGCGAGGACATTGGACTCAGAAATGCAAGAATAGGCTTCCGTCAACAGGAAATGACACATATAATGGAGAACATCATATATAATGAGTTGAATATCAGGCAGTTTTCCGTTGATGTTGGTGTTGTTTATGCAAGGACACTCAGTGAAAAAGGCAATTCAATTCGTACTCCAAGGGAAATAGATTTTGTTGTAAATTCAGGAGGAAAACGTACCTATATCCAGTCAGCGTATGCGATGCCGACTGATGAAAAAGCTGAAGTAGAACTCAGACCATTTACACTTACAGGAGATTCTTTTCCTAAAATTGTGGTAAGGAAAGATATTGGAAAGCGTTGGTATGATGATAACGGTATTTTGAATATCAATGTGATTGATTTCCTTTTGGATAAGGAGCTTATATAAAAAAGAGCATATAGCGATTGTTGGAGGAAGATAAGTGAGTACAAGATATACGAAAGAAGAATTGGAAGAGTACTTCTTTGAAGCCTTAGCTATGTTTAACGATGTTCTGGAGTCAGATATTATATCTGAAAATGTTGTATTGGACTTTTTTACACCTGCCAACGGACTTGCTGTATATAAGCGGTTTTGCGAGAAATATTTTTCTGACAAATATGAAAAGCAGCACGAAACTGAGAATTACTTTGAGTTTATTGCAGCGGAAGCATTTGTTGGGAAAAAACTTTATGGTGTACTTATTAGATCAGATATAGAGTTTTCTCTTAGCGAAGTATTGATGACATTTTTACACGAAATATCCCATCTGTTTTGTACAAGAAATGAAATTGAAAGCGGAGATTTTTTCGACAGATATTGTATGGGAAGTGGCGAAGAAGATGGATATTATAATGCCGGATATGCTGTATGGAGAGAAGCGATTGCAGATATAATGGCAGATTCCATTATGTCTGAATATGCTACTCTTAAACTCGAAATGGCTGCTGATGAAATTCTAAATTGCTACAATCATATAAGTCGTCAGGATTCAGAAGCGAAAAAATATATCTCGCTTATCATCGTATATGTGATGACTTCAGAAGAAGTGGCAGGTACAGAAGATTGGAATGTCGCTGAAAAAGCAATAGAGAGTAAAATCAATATCAGCAATAGTATTTTGCGGGAGATATTGAAGCTTGTTTTTGAAAAGCTGCATCAATCTCCGTTTTGGGAAATTACACCAGAGTTTATCAGAGAACTTGGCATATTGTGTATCAAACTCATCGTGTATAGAACATTTGAAAACAATCGTAGTGAATAAAAAAGCCTTTATGGGCTACAATTTTCAATGAAATAAATATGACAGATATGTTGTATCAGTGTTATGGAGTGAAGGATAATATATAGTAAAAGAGTTCTTAAAGATTTTGGACTCAGTGAATCCACAATCAATGCGGCTATTATCGGAGATTTATATATTGCTTAGATTGTTGCCACACTGAGAAAACAATCTAATTGTGCAGACGGTCTGCACAAATTAAAGAATAAAGGTTCATTGAACAAAAAAGCCTATATAGGCAGAAATTTTTAATAAAAGCCAAAACAACTCAAAAACTTTGCTTTTAACATTGTTGAGTTAAAAAGAAATAAAATGAGTTAAAAGGTACGGAGGTGTTAGCAAATTGCGACACCTCTTTTCTTTTGCGAAAAACCTACTTGAAAAATTTTTCGCATCAGGTATAATGAAACTATCGAAAGCAAACTGCTTCCAATAGAAAAGAAAGCGAGGTGCAGGTATGAGAAGCAAGAGTCCTGAACTTATGAGTGAGATAAAAAAGTATATCGAGGATTATTACCTGCAAAACAGACAATCCCCATCGACTACAAAGATTGCTGAAGCAGTTGGAATTGCCAGAGGTACAGCATATAAATACTTGGTAGAGATGGCTGAGAAGAATATGATTGAGTACGACGGGCAGGAGATTCGCACCAATGTGACCCGTAAGTACAGTGGCGAACAGACACAGACACCGATTGTATGTTCTATTCCTTGTGGCAGTCCTCAGTATGAGGAAGAAAATATTGAAGAATATGTATCACTTCCTACTGCTATTTTCGGCAAAGGAGATTTCTTTATATTAAGAGCAAGCGGCCAGTCTATGATTGAAGCAGGGATTGATGACGGCGACCTTGTGGTTGTCAAAAAGCAGGTAGAAGCCAATGAGGGCGATATAGTAGTTGCCCTTGTGGATAATCAGAATACATTGAAACGCTACTTCCGTGATGATGAGAATAAGAAAATCATTCTCCATCCGGAAAATAAGAAGATGAAAGACATTATTGTAGATGAGTGCTGCATTCAGGGTGTGGCTTGTCACATCATCAAAGAACTATAACAGAGGACAGACGAATGAGAACACTTGAAGGAATTCGCTATCTAATCAATTTGGATAGTGCGGAAATACAACAGAACTTTGCCGGAGGAGTTGCACCGCCGGACAAGGTGGAGTCGGAGGTGGACACAACTTGAGTATTTATATGTCAAGAGCCGAGTTGGAAGAAATCAGCGAAGGCTTGATAACAGCTTATGCTAATAAGTTTAGCAATCGAGTGATTCAATCCATCGACATAGAACATTTCATTACAGAATTTCTTATGTTACGAATTGAATACGCTTCTTTCGCAGAAGATGATGCAGGCAGGATTGGTTTTCTGGCAGATGGAGCAACACCACTGCTGGTACATCAGGACGGAAAAATTATTCCCTTTGTTTTCCCGAAAGATACCATCGTACTTGATAAATTTCTTCTTGCCGAAAAGGAGCAGGGACGTCGCAGATTTACAATGGCACACGAAGCGTCACATCATATCTTGAGTAAGATGTATGCAATGCCGAGTGAAGGACGCTTTCATGCAGAGTATGACAGTGAGCGTAGTTATTCCAAAGAGGAACTGGCTCAGATGTTTGCGTCTGTCGAGTGGCAGGCAGATACAATGGGAGCTTCGCTTCTTATGCCGAGAAGAATTATTGAAAATGCCTTGGCGAAATATAATCAGTCAAATCCGATAAGAGTTTATGGCGATAATACCATTACTTCAAAGGATAAAGCAGTTATCCGCAGAATGGCAGCTTATATCGGAGTATCTTATACAGCCTTGGTTATCAGATTGAGAGATATGGGGCTATTTGAGTATCACAATATCCTTGAGTACATTTCCAATGAGTTAAATCTGGGAGGTGTTTCTCAATGAGGTTACAGACTCAGGTAGCACCTGAAATACAAAAGAGATTGCTTCTATCAAGAGTAGAAGCAGAAAGTCTGAAAGAGCGTGATATTCTCTGCCCGACTTGAGGGTTCAGGATACAGAGAGTTTTTTCAGACGCAACCGGACATTTGAGTGTGAAATGTCAGAAATGCAAGAATGTTCACATATTAAATCTCGCTTACTTCCGCAGAATCCGCAGGAACGGATATGGCAGGAATTGCAGGCGATGAAGATTACAAGTAAATATCGAAACGATTTCTAATCGAGTAAGCGGAGATAAGCAATTTATTTGCTAAACTACCAAGCACCGTACGAAGCCGGATAAGTGAAGAATAGAAGTATTCTTTGCTGTCCAGATTCGACGGTGCTTTTTTTGTTGCTGTTTTATTCGATTATGCTTCGTGCAGTATTAGGTCTTTTCCCTTACTTGGGAAAGGACTTTTATGTTTTATACCGTTTGGCAGTGCCAGATAGCTAAATACCCGTAATCTCCGAATTTTTGATTTCAAACCAATTCAAAAATTCAAGTTCAAGGAGATTACGGAAATGACAAAGAATAACAAATTAAATAATCAGGAAGAACTTTTTGCAAGAGATTGTAAACTTATGAACCTCAAATATGAGTATGACGGATATACTGGCAGAGAGAAATGGGCAGTTATTACCGAACTTACCGAAGAAGAACTGTGGGATAAATACCCGGATATTATCAGCAGATACACTCCATTTGTCCTGCTGTCTATGGCACAGGGAAAAGTGATTATTGACGATAACAGAGAAACTCATAGATGTGAAATGCGAGATGCAAGACATTTAGATGCTTTTTGTTATGAGGATGATTTATTTGAGCAATTCCATAATGAAGCATTCTTAGATTTTGTTGACCCGTTTGAACTCAGAGAAGCAGAAGAAATTGCAGAGAGAAAAGAATTACAGCGTCTGCGTGAAATTGAGAAAGTTAGAATAGTGCTTTCAATGATGAAACCAGCTCAGGAACGAAGATTGTATAAGTTTGTCATTGAGGGAAAGAGCTGCCGTGAAATAGCAGCAGAAGAAGGAACTTATCACAGTTCTGTCAGCAAGTCTATTGAAGCGGCAAAGAAAAGTTTTAAGAAAATTTATAAGAACCTCTGATTTTGGGTGTCCAAAATGAACCCTTTTGTGCAATGAGTGAAGGGGGTATTTCATTCCAGATACGAATGACACTTCAAAATATTTAGAAATGTGAGGTTTTACATATGAAAGAAAAAACAATTTGCCGTGGGGATTTATTCTACTACGACTTCGGAACACGAACAGGTTCGGTACAAAGCGGAACACGACCGGTACTTGTAATTCAGGCAGATGATTATAACAGAAACGCACCAACAATTATTGTGGCTGCGGTAACAGGCGTTATCAAGAAAAGATACCTGCCGTCACATATCCTGCTCGGTCAGGAGTTTGGACTCAAGAAGCCGTCAATGGTTCTACTGGAGCAACTTCAGACAGTAAACAAAGATGAACTCAGAGATTACATCGGAACGATTGAAGATGAGCAGCTTTTAAGGCGAATAAATATAACGCTTAAAAAGACTTTCGGACTTTGGATTTATAAGGAAGAAAAGAAAGAAAATATCCGTTGCCTTTGCTCAAAGTGCCTGAAAGATTATATTCACAATCCCGATTATATCGTGCGTCGGCTTGACCCGTTTGCTAAGGTCAAAGACCATTGTGATAAATGCAATCAATCCGGTTGGGATTATGTGATTGCTGAAAGACAGCACAACGCAAGAGGAAAGGGGTGTCAGAATGTCTAAGAAAAGATATGAAAGTGTAAGTTATGACATTCCGCTTTGGTTAAAACCTGTTTTATCGGTAACGGAGACTTCAATTTACACAGGGATAAGTGCCAATAAGATATATGAGATGTCAGAATCGGAGGACTGCCCTTTTGTGATATGGATAGGAAGTCGCAGGGTAATCAAGAGAAAATCCTTTGAGGAATATCTCGAAAGGCAGTATTCAATATAGTAAAAAGTCAAATCTGCGATGAGTCCGATTGCATAATGGGCTTATCGCAGAAAAATGAATATACTGATGCCATCAATACAAGGAGGACGAAATGAAAAGCAAAAAAGAAATGCCATTAGAGCATAAGCCTATATTAACCATAAGAGAAGCGTCTTTTTATACAGGAATCAGTGAGAAAAAACTGATTGAAATAACAAATCTATATGCCTGCCCATTTGTATTATGGATGGGTAATCGCAGATTTATCAAGAGAAAAGCATTCGAGAAATTTATTCAGACATCGGAATTTAAGGGAGGTGCAGATGATGAACAGATTGAATGATGAGTGGTTTTTCAGTAAAAGCGAGAGCGTTCCGTTGTGGCATAAGATAGCACTTTCTATTGATGAAATGTATGTATATACGGGCATTGGTAGAGAAACAATACGAGAACTTACAAAGCAACCGGAAGCAAAACAATTTACATTGAAAATTGGGAAAAGAACTCTAATTAAACGCAAACAATTTGAAGAATATTTAGACCAGATGTGTTCTATTTGAGGGGAGGAATGTAGATGTACAAAATAGATGGTTCTGAACTTTATGAATATCAGCAACAGCTATTGCAACCACCGGAGGATATACCGATTTGGGAAAAGAAATGTCTTACGGTCGAGGAAGCGGCTGCTTATTCAGGTATTGGAGAGCGAAGATTAAAGGCACTATTGATGGATAAGGATTGCAGTTTCAGAATTGCAAGAAGCGACAGGCTTTTAATTATACGAGAGAAGTTAGAGGAGTTTATTGACTCAAGCACAGAATTGTAGGAGGTAACACAATGGCAAATACAAAAAGAAAAGATAAATCAAGAAAGGTTCTCCGCAAAGGGGAATCGCAACGTCCGGACGGTACTTATCAATTCCGATGGACAGATGAGAACCGTAAAAGACATTGTATTTATGCAAGGAACTTGGATGATTTAAGATATAAGGAAGATGAAATCGACAAGGACAAGAAAGACGGTATCAAGGCAGAAGCACGCTATACATCACTTAACGATATGTATGAACTTTGGAGAGATTTGAAACGTGGAATAAAGAATAATACTT
This sequence comes from Blautia massiliensis (ex Durand et al. 2017), assembly GCF_051861785.1. Taxonomy (NCBI): domain Bacteria; kingdom Bacillati; phylum Bacillota; class Clostridia; order Lachnospirales; family Lachnospiraceae; genus Blautia; species Blautia massiliensis (ex Durand et al. 2017). Next base: position 1,826,941 of record NZ_CP146725.1, on the reverse strand, counting down.
TTGAGAATTACAAATATATGTACGAGACATTCGTGCGTAATCAGATTGGTTCTCAATTCATAATGTCTATAAAAAAGACTGATATAAAAAGATATTACAACAGTCTTGTTGATGATAGACATCTGAAACCCGCAACGATTGACAGCATACATACCGTTTTACATCAGGTCTTTGAAATGGCAGTAGATGATGATTATATCAGAAGCAATCCAACGGACAATGTTTTGCGTGAATTGAAAAAATCACATTGTTTTAAGACTGAAAAACGCAGGGCATTAACCAAACCAGAGCAGGAACTTTTTCTTAACTATCTGAAGAACACACCGGAAACACAGTATTGGTATCCAATATTTGCGGTTATGGTCGGAACTGGATTGCGTGTGGGCGAATTGACCGGACTCAGGTGGTGTGACATAGATTTAGAGGAAAGCATTATAGATGTGAATCATACGCTTGTTTATTATGACCACAGAACCGAAGGAAGCAAGAAAGGTTGCTATTTCAATGTGAATACAACCAAGACACCGGCAGGTATGCGACAAGTTCCAATGTGTTATTCGGCAAATTAAACGCTGCCGTTTCCATCAGATTAAAACGGGTCTTTCAGAGCACCTAACGATGGGATGAAGCATATATTTTTGGACGCTTCAGGCACGTTATTTTATGAGAAAAAACCATCATGCAGATTATCTTACATGATGGTTTCTAAAGCTATCCGAGTTCACAGTCATTGATTGCCTGCATGACGGCATCGGCGGTTATGATATTTAAATTTGAGCTGTTTCCAACCAACAGACTTGCATTACACAGTTTGTTGATCATACGTGGGGTCCCATTCGCTGCATTGAGGATTGCTTCCAGTGCATTGTCTTCGAATACCGTTTGTGTGCATCCTGCGCCATTCAGCTTGGCAGTAACATAGGAATGTCCTTCTGCTTTTGTCATACCTTCCAGGTTATAATTCATGACAATCCTTTGGCGGAAAGGTTCGTGGATGCTCAGGCGCAGGGTGCTGTTGAGCTGTGGCAGACCAGAAAGAAGAACAACTGCCCGGTCTTTGGAATCCATTTCAAAGTTGAACAGCATTTTTAAGTCATTGAGCACTGCGTTTCCGATATAGTTCGCTTCATCTATGATAATGACAGGCGTCTGTCGTTTTTCAAGTACGAGACGGTTGATCTCATCCTGGATGATCTTGAAGTTATCGGTCTTGCGGAATGCAGGCTGGGCTCCGAGCTCAGTGGCAAGGTTCCGGTAAAAATCATTTACGGTCAGGGTGGAAAGACTGGAATACATCACTTTATAAAGGGAAGTGTTCAGTCCCGAAGCCCAGTTCCTGACTGCGGTGGTCTTTCCCCTTCCGGCGCTTCCGGTGAGGAGCCCGAAACCTTTTGTGGTAAGCAGGTAGTCCAGCCGGAACAGAACCTCCTTGTACTCCTGTGTTTCTACGAGGACTTCCTTTGAGTTTTTCAGGAAAGGATTGAATTCCAATCCGTATCTTGCAGTATAATCCATGCTCATTCGTCTCCTTTACATAAGTGTACTTTTTCTCTTTTTATCAATGCGTTTTCCGTTTTGTTCAGAAGTCGGATCGGGGTTAGTGTTCCATCCGATTCCACGATGAAGATCTCTTTCATATCCGGAGAATAGCGCAGACGGATGCGCTGCCGTGCAAAACGGTAATCAACTTCGTATTCAATCTGGTCGATGACGATCACACTGTCAGCAGATACCCGGCGTTCAATCTCCAGAAGGAAGTTTTGGGTGATGTCTTCCTCAGAAAGCCTGCGGATCTGTTCCGGTTCCGAAAAGAAGCGGTCCTGTGGGGACAGCCCGTGGAGGGAAGAATGGGGGGATTGGTTGTATCTCTGGACAAAAGCATGCAGGCTTCCCCTCAGTTCTTCCAGTGAATGGAAATCCCGCATATCAAGGGCTGCCATCCACTGATCCTTCATGGTCCGGAACCATCGCTCGATCTTGGCTTTTCCGGTAGGAGTGTATGGCTGGCAGTAACTGAGTGTTGTACCGATCCTTGCAGCCAGGAGTTCCATTTGTTTGTTCTTATAAGATTTCCCATTGTCAAAGTTGAAAACTTTGGGGCGCCCGTACTTTGCTATGGCTGATCTCATAACGGACATCAGATTGATAAAGTTATCATTGTAGAACACATCGATCCCGGTAATGAACCGGCTGGCATCATCGATCAGGGCAATGATATAGACCCGGTGTTTTTTTCCGTCCGAATCTGTAAGGCGGGGACCGACACTGCTGTCCCCGCACCAGACTTCGTTGATATGGGGGCGTTCATATCGGCGCATATCCTTGTTCGGTGTCTGCCGCAGTTCCGACTGAAGCCGTTTCACAAAGCGGCTGACGGTGGATTCGGATACCTGTCCGTTTATTACAGAGCCATCGGATTTCAGCTGCCTGTAAATAGCGGCCGCAGACATGCGTGGATAGTTGGTCTTGAAATACCGGATTCTCTCCTGAAGTTCTTCGTCAAGCTTGCGGCTCATGCCGGCATCTGAGCGCCCTTTCGGGACGAGACCTTCAAAACCATGGTTCTGATAGTCCAGATACCATTTTTCAATGGTGGCGGGAGCATAATGATGGAGCTTCCCGTCGGGTCCCATGAGTCCTTTTGCAGAAATTTCCGTGTAAAAAGCGGTCTTGCTTGGATAACGTTCATCAAGTCCTGCAATAATCGGTGCGATGGTGCCATAGCGCATCAGTGCGATTTCCTGTTGTTTTTCTTGTTTCATAGATTTCATCTGCCTCCTTTTTCTAAAGGATAAGGGATAAAACCAGACCTGTCGTGTAAGGTTATGTTGGCAGGATAAAAAGTTTATTGGAGGTTGATTTAATCTGCATGAACTGTCTGGAAAAGAGGGAAAAACATCCTGAAATCAGGCTGGGGATATCGGGGAGGTGAAGCCTCATGGAGAGCAACCGTTGCTTCCAATGTAAACGGTAGTTCCGGATGATGGATTTCAGGTTGTTTTCATCCACGAGGTACTGTTCTGCCAGTATGTTTTGGAATCCGGTCTCATGCTCATAAGCATGGATCAGACGGACGTGCAGAACCAGAGGGATCTGGGAATACGGGATCATGGATGAAAGTAACAGCGCATGGGTATGCCCACATGCTTTGCAGTACACACGAACAACAGAAAGGGAGATGATTCTGTCAGCAAGCTGGACACTGCGTTTATAAGAGCCATGGCGGATGAGACAGCCGGAGTGACCGCAGGTACATGAAATAAGGTTCAGATCGAGAGAATCCATTGTTTTATTGTAAAAATCCTGAGAAATAAGGTTGTAGTTTTCTGTATTAACTGTTATCATAGGTATGCATGAATGTAGCGTAAGCTATGTTTGGGTGAAAGCAGAAATCGAACTTTGGTCGGGGAGGTTTCTGCTTTTTATTTCGTGGTTACAAAACCATATGATAACACAAGAGGTCTCAGGATAAAATAATCTGATGGAAAATACGTCAGATTCCTTTATGCCAGGATCTCTTTTATTTTGCATGAAAAGTAAAAAATCGGTTTGTTATAGTGTGGCTGATAATACAATGCTTGAATTTGTGAAAGAAGCATTTTTAATGGAAAAAGAAAGGCAGGAACTTCTTGGACTGCATTGTGAAGCTACGGTTGATGGATATACGGATTTCATTTTTGTAAACCGTTTTGGTCAGCCACAGCACCAAGCAACGCTCAATAAAGCAATTCGTCGCATTATACGAAACTGTAATGATAAGCAGTTTCTGGAAAGTGAAAATCCAGAGGTTTTACTTCCACACTTTAGCTGTCATTCTCTCAGACATACATTTACCACAAGAATGTGTGAAGCCGGAGTGAATGTGAAAGTCATTCAGGACGCACTCGGACACAAAGATGTATCTACTACATTGAACATCTATACAGATGTAACAAAGGAATTAAGAAAGTCAGAGTTTGAGGGATTGGAATTACAATTTAATCAGTAAATAGTCAGAGAATCAGAAAGAGAGCATATGCCGTAGAGATGCGGGGTGTGCTTTCTTTACTTTATGACGAGAAAGTGGTAGAATGAAACACAGGACTGATAGCAATGCTATAAACCCCAAAACTAAATAAGGATATACACCATTTACACCAATTTTTACACCAAACCTCATTTTTACCTTCACGAAACAAGTGGGAATGGTGTAAAGAGGTTGAATAAAAGCCCATTTATAGGCGATAAAACTTACAAAATGGAATTAAGTCGTGAGTGGACGATTTCGTCCCGACAATGAAGTCCCTGGACGCTGATAAGAAATCTGCGAAGTCAGAAAACAGCACTTCCACAGCAGCACCGGAGAAAGAAGAAGTTATCGACTTCTCCAAGGTAAAGGTAGAGCCTTTATTTGAGGAATTTGTTGATTTCGATACTTTCAGCAAGTCAGATTTCAGAGCTGTAAAGGTTAAAGCGTGTGAAGCTGTTAAGAAGTCAAAGAAGCTGTTACAGTTTACTCTTGATGACGGAACAGGCACAGACAAAACCATTTTAAGCGGTATTCACGCTTATTATGAGCCAGAAGAGTTAGTTGGAAAGACACTGATTGCAATCACAAATCTGCCACCAAGAGCCATGATGGGAATTGATTCTTGTGGAATGTTACTTAGTGCAATCCATGAGGAAGAGGGCGAAGAAAAACTTCATCTTCTGATGGTTGATGACCATATTCCGGCTGGCGCAAAGCTGTACTAAAATTAAATATAAAATCTCTAAAACCATGATGTCAGACCATAGTTGACAACAATTTGACAACAAAATTTGGGATAATAATGAATCGTTATGAAGCATGACGAATTTCAGGTGAAAGGACACAGGTTTGAGAATGAAATCAAAATTGATTCACTGGATCAATGATTGATATGCATGACAACAAGAGCACTTCTTAGAGTTTAATCTGAGAGGTGCTTTTTTTCGTACTCAAAAATATATCCCGGCAGTCAACTTCTGTAAAACAGTGAATCTAATTTTGGAGGAAAGCATCATGGATAAAAATTATAAACCAATCACAAGTATGAAGGAAGTACCAGAGCAGCTTAGAAAATTACGCCGACAGTATCTACGTTATCAACAGGCAGAGATTATTTACAGTATTTCTCATAAAAAACTTTTTAAACTCGCCAGTGATGCAGGTGCGATTTACAGAATAGATGGAACCGTATTGATCAAGCAATGCAGTGTAGTGGATCATAAAATGAGCAATGATACGTTCACGTTTCTTCTGGAAAACAGGGCGTGCTGACTTTGTGTAAGAAGTACATTTGATAAAACGTGTTACATCATGAGGATCTTATTTATAAGTTTCTGGATCTAAATAAATGGAGAGAAAAGAAAACACGTGGTGAAAAATGATGTTTCGGTGAAATACATGAAATAAAAATGAAACAAATGAAACGGGGTTGACATTTTATACATTGATTCTTATAATTTCAAATATAAAATTGGTAAAAAGATACAACAAACAATGCGAGAACAGCAAAAAAGAATGTGAAATACGTTGAAAAAAGGAGGTGATGATATGGGGCAACAATAAGAGATGTTGCAAAAAGGGCAGGAGTATCACCAGCTACGGTTTCAAGATATTTTCATGGGAAAAATGTTGTAACAACGGAAACCTCCAAGAGAATTGAAAAAGCAGTCCGAGAACTTTCATATAAACCTGTATATAAACAAAAGAATCCCGGTGTAATTGCTGTTTTAATTCCAAATCTTAAGCTGGCATATTTCAGTGAGGTTCTAAAGAATTTCCTAGATGCGGTTCCGAAATATGGTTGCAGAATGATATTTATTCCTGTTGTGGGTCAAGATGAGTCTTATAAACAATATTTTAAAGAACTGGATATCACGGGCGTAATTTATCTGGAGGAAAATACAAATCAGGATATGCTCAATTATATAGCGGCTAAGAATATTAAAATGGTGATGTTTGGTGCAATCAGTGAGGATCAGCGATGCAAAATGATTCATATCAATGATTTGGCAGCAGCACATGAAGGCGCAAGATATCTTCTTGAACTTAAGCATGAGAGAATCTTGATTATATCGGATTATCCTAAGAGTATCAGCTCCGGATTTCAGCGTATTGCAGGATGCAAAAGAGCTTTCGAGGAATATGGATTGGAATTCGATGCAGATCGAGTGAAATATGGTGAGTTGACATATAATAGTGGGTATCGTATAACCACGCAGGCACTTCAACAGGGAATTTCTTTTACAGCAGTATTTGCATTCAGTGATGAAGCCGCATTGGGGGTTATCAGTGCTCTGGCTGAGAGAGGGTTAAGAGTTCCGGAGGATGTTTCCATTATGGGATTTGACGGGATTAGTTTATCTAGGCAGGTAACTCCCAAGCTAACAACTATCCGTCAGCCTATCAAAAAAATGATAGAGCAGACATTGGATACTTTTCAGAACCAGAAAAGGGAAGAAAACATAGAAATTACATTACCCTACAAACTGGAAGAAGGAGAAACCTGCATTCTCAATCAGAAAATATTAAAAGAATAGAAACAGTTAATAATGATAAAAAAGTACAAATTTGGAGGGAAAACATGAAAAAAAGAATTTGTAAAATGCTGACACTTGTAATGACTGGTTCAATGGTCTTAGGAGTAACTTCACCGGTGTATGCAGAGAAAAAAGATGATGTTACTAAAATTTCTTTTGCAATTTGGGATGAGGTTCAGAAGCCGGTATTTGATGAGATTATTGAGAAATTTGAAACAGAGAATCCTGATATTGATGTAGATTTACAGTTAACTCCTTGGTCACAGTATTGGACAAAGTTGGATGCTGCAATGGGATCAAATAGTGCGGCAGATGTATTTTGGATGAATACATATCTTCCTAAATATGCAGAGGCTGGTGTTTTGGAACCGCTTGATGAATATATTGAAAAAGATGAAATTAATATGGATGATTACGTAAGTGTTTTGAAAGACTCTTATAATTATAAGGATGTTCAATACTGTATACCAAAGGGAATGGACACGGTACAGGTATTTTTCAATAAAGCTATTTTTGAAAAATATGGGGTAGAAGAGCCTCAGACCGGATGGACATGGGAGGATATGACAGATATTGCAAAACAGTTAAAGACTAAAATTACAGAAGCAGGATCTGATGAATATCCGATACTAATGGAACTGGATGCCCAGCCTTCTTTTTTCAACTTTATCAATCAATCAGGAGGCTTTGTGCTCAGTGAAGATATGAAAACAGCAGGTTTTGATCAGAAAGGAACGGTGAAAGCGTTTAGTGATATGGTATCACTTATGGATGAAGGTCTGATGCCAGGAAGCGAAGTGCTTTCGGATACAAAGGGAACAGATTTGTTTCTGTCTCAGAAGGGAGCCATTCTTTTCATGGGATCCTGGAAAACATCTGTTATTGATGAAGCGAGTTTCGCTGATCAGATAGGAACTATTGCTATGCCCGCAAAAGAAGCAGGAAATCAGAGCGTTATTGGCGGATTGGGCTATGCAATCAATGCTAACAGTGAAAACAAGGATGCGTCGTGGAAACTTGTAAAATATCTTTCAGGGGAAGAGGCTAATAAAATGCAGGCAGAAGCGAAGGTAGATGTTCCGGCACTGATTAGTGCCCAGCAGTATTATAAAGCAGATCACATAGATGTAAGTGTAATTTTCGAAGCAGCAGAAACTGGATTTCCATTTCCAACATCTACAAGCGTTGCAGAATGGCTTCCTGCTGTAACTGAGATTTCAGCAAAGATATTTGCAAAAGAATTAACTCCGGAAGAGGGATGTTCACAGATGCAGGAAGTAACACAGAGTGCTTTGGACAGCGAATCATAAGATGGATTGGAAGTGTTGCTAATAATGAAATGAGCAACACTTCCTTTTTTCCAACGAATAAGCTGCAAAAAAGCTGTTCAATTATGAATAAAATAGCGAAGGCAGATTTCGAATCTATGCTTAATTGACAGGAGAGAATATTTGATGAAAAAAAATAAAGTGGATTCACTAAGGCATCGGGAAATAAGGACAGGTTATCTAATGATTGCGCCATTGATGTCAGGAGTCATCGTATTTTTTATCTGGGCATTTTTTCAGAATGTTTATTATAGTTTTACAAATAAGTCAAGCTTTGGTATTCCCAAATTTGTTGGACTTGAGAACTATGTAAAGCTTTTTCATGATGAAGCGTTTTATCAGGCATTTATTAATACGATATTATATGTAGTTATTTGTGTACCGGCAGTTGTGATTCTGGCGATTTTGCTGGCTGTATTATTGAATTCTAAGGTAAAGGGAATTGGTTTTTTCAGAGTATGCATCTTTCTTCCGGCAGTTACTTTACCGGCCGCAATTGGACTTTTGTGGAAATGGTTGATGAATTATAAATTTGGTATTTTCAATGAAATTCTTGGAAAGTTTGGAGTGAATCCAATTGCATGGCTTTCTGATCCTAGAATAGTGTTGTTTTCTATTTCTATTGTATTTATCTGGGCAAGTGTTGCATATCAAGTAATTGTATTGTTAGCCGGATTACAGGGGATTCCGGTGTGTTACAAGGAGGCTGCTGAAATTGATGGAGCGAATGGGATTCAGCGTTTTTTTAAGATTACATTACCGCTGTTATCGCCATCTATATTTTTTGTATGTGTAACAACTGTTATTAATGTATTCCAGATTTTTGATTTTATTTATCTGATGATTCCACAGGGAAGCAGTGGAACTGCAGCATCCAGATCGCTGGTTACATATTTTTTTGAACAATCTTTTGTAAAATTTCATAAGGGATATGGTGCAGCAATCAGTCTGGTGCTGTTTTTTCTGATTTTAGTGATTACAGCAATTCAGATGATCTGTCAGAAGAAATTGGTATTTTATGATGATTAATGAGGATCAGGACGTAGAAAGGAGATTATATAATGAAAAAAAGAAAGTGGCAGGTATATCTGTTACTTGTTCTATGTGCTGCTGTGACAGTATGTCCATTTATATGGATGATTTTGACATCTTTCAAATCCTATGAAGAAAGTATTCAGATACCACCAACAATTTTTCCGAAAATTTTTACAGTGGAAAGCTACCAGGAGATTGTAGCCAAGTTTCCGTTTCTTAGTTTTTACATCAATACATTTTTGGTCTTGATTTTTACAATTGTGATTGAGTTACTGATATGTTCTATGGCTGCATATGCGTTTGCCAGATTGAATTTTCCGGGAAGGGATGTAATTTTTATCGTCCTTTTGGCATTACTGATGGTTCCAGGACAGATTTTCCTAGTTCCCAATTATGAGATCATGGTAAAGCTACATTTGGCAGATACGGTAACAGCATTATGGATTCCTAAAATATTCAGTGCTTTTGGTACATTTATGTTATGTGAATTTTTTAAAGGACTTCCGAAAAGTTTAGATGAAGCAGCTATGTTAGATGGATGTGGATTTTTTCAGATTTATTATAAGATTTTATTGCCGTTATTAAAACCTGCATTGTCTTCTTTAGCAATTTTGACAGCAATATCTACATTTAAAGATTTGATGTGGCCGTTAATTGTAAATAATTCTATGGAGAAAATGACATTATCTGCTGGTCTTGCAATGCTTATCGGAGAGCATACAACCTATTATCCGCAGGTCATGGCGGGAGGCATTATTGCGATTCTTCCGATGATAGTACTATTTTTCTTTTTCCAGAAACAGTTCGTAGAAGGAATTGCAACCACAGGAGTAAAACAGTAGTAAGGGGAATAGATTATGGTTGATATTTTAGCAGTTTGTGCACATCCAGATGATTTGGAAGTCTGTGCTGCAGGAATGTTTGCAAAAGCAAAAAAAGAAGGATTAAAAACAGGGCTTGTAATTTTTACCAGAGGGGAAGCGGGAGGTTATGCGGAGCAGAGGGAAAGAGAAGCAGAGGCAAAAAAAGCTGCAGAAATTTTAAAGCTAGATTATTTTGAAATGCTAAATTTTCCGGATGCAGGCGTCTATTTCTGTAAGGAAGCAGTGGATGCTTTGATTCCACATTTGCGAAAGTGTTCTCCAAAATTTGTTTTAACACTTTTGGAGGATGATTATCATCCGGATCATACAGCTGTATCAAGAATTACAAGGGCGGCTTGTTTTACGGCTGGATTGAAAAAGTATTCAGATGATGATACTGACTGGCATTATGATGCGCTGATCTATTTTGGCGCAGATAATAGAAGCAATCGTCGCAGACCAGATATCTACGTAGACATTTCAGACGTAATAGAAATAAAGAAAAATGCTTGCCTGGCACATACATCTCAGAATATTCTTCCATATGCAATGAGTTTATCAGAGGAATATGGAAGAGATGCAAAAACAGAGTTTGCTGAGGGAATTTATTTAGGACATAGCATCACCATTGATAGTATTGCAGATCTTTTGAGAGACTGCAAAAAGATGTAAATAAGATTTTGGGGGAGGGATTAAGAGTGAAAGTTGATTTTTACCAAAAAGCCAAAGAGGCGGAGGAAGAAATTAAAAGATATTATACCCATCTCCATAAGCACCCGGAGTTGTCCGGGCAGGAATATCAGACACAGGAATGGATTCTTAGTCAATTGAAACAATGGGGAGTGGAATGCAGGACATGTGCTGATACGGGTGTATATGCAATAATTCGAAGCGGAAAACCTGGTTATACGATTGCTTTTCGTGCAGATATGGACGCACTTCCAATTCAAGAACAGACAGGACTTTCATGGAGCTCGGAAGAAAATGGTGTTATGCATGCGTGTGGACATGATGCGCATATGACAGTGCTGCTTGGCTGTATTCGGATTTTACATGAAAATCGGGAGCAGCTATATGGAAATATAGTATTTTTATTCCAGCCGTCTGAGGAACATCAGGGTGGTGCTGCCCGTATGATTGTAGATGGAGCAATGAAAACTCCGAAGCCGGATTTGATAGTTGCTTTTCATGTATGGCCACAAAGAGCAGGTACTATTACCTGCATGTCAGGACCTGTAATGGCACAACCGGATGCGTTTTCTATTGAACTAATAGGGAAAGGTGGACATGGAGCAACCCCTCACATTTGTAGGAATCCGATTCCAGCAATGGCGGCGTTGATCAATGCAATCGGAAATATTACAGCAAATGATATATCAGCGCAGGAAACAGCAGTTGTAAACATTTGCCGGATTCGATGTGGCGAAAAATATAATATTATTGCAGAAAAAGGATATCTGGAAGGAACAATTCGAACTTATGATACAAAAGTGCGGGAAGAGATTATTCGACGTCTGAAAAAACTGACCACATCTATTGCAGATGCCTGGGAAATAGAGGGATCCTATTATATGGATTCAGGATATCCGGCAACGATCAATAATAAAACGGCAGCTTGCTGGGCAGCTGAGATTTTGAAAAAGGAGATTCCGGAAGTGGAGATTTTAACAGAAGGAGAACCATCTATGCTAGGAGAAGATTTTTCATGTTATGGAACAGTATGTCCATCTCTGTTTCTGAGACTAGGCTGTTGGAAAGAGGATGAAAAACGGCATTTTCCACTACATAGTAGTTGTTTTGAGATTGAAGAATCAATATTGTTGGATGGAATTGCAGCCTTTTGTATTCTGGCATCTGCATTTTCGGAAAAGGGGTTTGAGAGGATAAATGAAAAATACTGAAAGGATGTATAGGGGTAGCAGCAAAAATTGTCAAAAAACGTTTGAAGATTTAAAGGATGGTAGAGAGAGAATAGAAAAAATCTGTCGAGAGTTGTTAAAAAATGAAATTATCGTAGCCCTTGGATGTACAGAACCGGGAACGATTGCTTATGCAGCGGCGTGTGCGAAGGAGATTTTAGGTGCGATTCCGAATCATATGGAGATTTATGTGAGTGGTAATATTTTGAAAAATGTGAAAAGTGTAGTTATTCCAAACACTCAAAATCTTAAAGGGATAGCGGAAGCTGCTTTTTGCGGAATTGTAGGAGGCAATCCGAAACGAAAGTTGGAAGTTTTGAATACTTTGACTATGGCAGACGTTGAAATGGTACGAAAGCTTGTAGCGGAAGAAAATATGTACGATGTGCATCTTTCGAGAGTACAAGAGCCCCTATATGTACGAGTTGAATTGATTAGAGGAGAGCATACCTCTCTGGTGGAAATTCAGAAAAATCATCTTAATATAACAAAGGTACAAAAAGATGGGAAAGATATTACAAGGCAATATCAATACAGAGAATGTGTTGGAGAGGTTAATGGCAGTGAATATAAGCTGAAATTGAAAGATATTTACAATTTTGCATATGAAACAGAAATTGGCGATTTGGAGAATCTCATGAAATTGCAGATCACCCACAATGGGAGAATAGCAGAAGAAGGAATGAAAAATGATTATGGAGCGAAGGTAGGGAAGAATTACCTGAAATTGCATGAGAAAGAAAAAACAGCCGTATTAGCGGCATACGCAGCAGCAGGAAGTGATGCCAGAATGGGAGGAAGTATTCTTCCGGTAGTTGCTAACAGCGGCAGTGGAAATCAGGGAATTACTATTGCGGTGCCTATAGCTATTTATGCCCAGAAAGAAAATAAAAGTAACGAGATGCTGTATAGAGCATTGATATTTGCAAATTTGGTTTCAATTTATATTAAAAGAGGTATAGGAAAGTTGTCGGCATATTGTGGTGCAGTTAATGCGGGATGTGCTGCGGTTTGTGGAATTGCATATTTGGATCAACAGCCATTATCAGTAATTGAAGACATTATCACAAATACATTGGCAACGATATCAGGAATGTTATGTGACGGAGCAAAGCCATCTTGTGCTGCAAAAATAGCTATGTCAATTGAGACAGGTCTTTTATCCTATGAAATGGCAAAAAATCAATGCCGTTTTATAAGTGGGGAAGGAATTGTTGGAAAAAATGCGGATAAAACTATTGAATCTGTTGGCATAATTGGGAAAGATGGCATGAAAGAGATGGATAGTAAAATTCTGGAAATTATGATGGGAAATTAAAGGAGATGATGTTATGAAATTAACAGTTATTGGTGGATGTGGTTCACGAAGCTTGATGTTGGCAAAATGTTTGGCACAGCATGCGGAAGACCTTGACATTACAGATGTTGTATTTATGGATATAGATAAAGAAAGAGTCCGGGTGTTTGGCTCTATGGTGAGAGAGGTATTTTCCAGAATTGCACCTTATGTTCAGTATCTCTGTACAACAAATGAGAAAGAGGCTGTAATGGAGGCAGATTTTGTTATTACAACTATTCGTGCGGGAAAAGAAGAAAGCCGTATTATTGATGAACGGGTAGCATTAAAGAATGGGGTAATAGGGCAGGAAACGACAGGCGTTGGTGGCTTTGCTATGGCACTTCGTTCTATTCCAACATTAATTTATTATTGTAGGTTGATTGGTGAGTATTCTAATCCAAACGTTATGGTATTTAATTTTACAAATCCAGCTGGTCTTGTAACGCAGGCATTAAGAAATCAGGGATATTCGTTTGTGTATGGTATTTGTGATGCACCGTCTGGATTTTTAAGACAGGTAGCAGCTTTGTATGACTTGGAATATTTTGATTTAAAGGTGCAGCTTATAGGATTGAACCATTTATCTTATTTTACCAGTGTAAAGAAGGATGGACGGGAAATACTTTCGGAAATTTTGAAAGATTCACGGCTTTATGAACATACAGATATGCGTTATTTTGAACCAAAGCTTGCACAACATATTGGTTGTATGCTGAATGAATATCTGTATTATTTTTATTATAGAGAGAAAGCTCTTCGGAATATTCAGAAAATAGGGGAAACACGAGGAGAAAGAATTAAGAAAATCAATGATCATATGTTGAAGGAACTTGGACAGTATGATGCAGCAAGAGATTTTGATAAAATGTTAGAAATCTACAGTGAACATATTTATATGAGAGAAAGTAATTATATGCAGGGGGAAACTTCTGTGGCAAGAGATGAGGCTTGCATTCCACGATTTGAACTTTATACAAAAGATGAAGGTGGATATGCAGGGGTTGCACTGGCATTTATGAAAGCAAAGATTACTGGTACAAAAGGAGAGATGATTTTGTGCGTCCCCAATCATGGAACTGTGGATTGGTTAGAAGATTCAGATATAATAGAGGTATCCTGTAATATTTCAAAGAATGGGGCCACACCAAAGAAAGGTCTATATGAATTACCAGAATGTGCAAAACAGCTGATTCGTACTGTGAAATGTTATGAGAGACTGGCCGCAGAGGCGATTGTGGAACGGAATACAGAAAAGGCTATTGACGCATTGATGATAAATCCACTGGTAAACTCATATTCTTTGGCAGTAAAACTGTTAGGGGAATATCTGGAGGTCTATAAGGAGTATACAGGAGGATGGACATTATGAATAGCGTAGGTGGATTTGGAATTGCCAATGTGGATATCATTTTTGGAAATGCTGACAGAATTCCAAAGCTTGGAGAAGAGATTTATACGCCAAGCTGCTTTAAGCAACTTGGCGGAGGCGTAGTTGCAACACTGATTCAGCTTTCAAGGTTGGGTGTTCCGGTGAAACTTGCAACTTATATAGGAAATGGTTCTCTTAGTAAATATCTTGTAAAAAAATTGGAAAAGGAAAAAATAGAGTACATTAACATGTTATCAACGGATGAAGAAGATCCAGTTACTCTCAGTTGTATTGTTTCCTGTGAACAGGACAGAGGTATTGTTTCCTATAAACCTAAAGAAGAAGCGTTTAGGGTGGACAGTAAAAAAATTTATGAATTTTATAAGGATTGTAAAATTGCTTTTCTTTCTCTTGAACAGAAAGAGTTTTGTAAATCTTTGAAAGAAGCAGGATGTATTATCGTGTTGGATTCTGCATGGAATGATATGTTAAGTTTGGAATGGTATTATGATGTTTTTCCGTATGTGGATTATTTTATTCCGAATTCCATGGAGGCGATAAAAATAACAGACGAAGAAAATCCGGAAAAGGCATTGGAAAAATTGGGTCAGTATTTAAAATATCCAATTGTAAAAAATGGAAATAAAGGATGTCTTTATAAAGAGGATGGAGAGATTCATACTGTTGAACCGCTTCCAGTAAAACATGTAGATTCAACGGGTGCAGGTGATGCATTTGCAGCTGGATTTATGTATGGATTATATTATGGTTATAGTTTGGATGATTGTATACGGTTTGGAAATATTACCGGCGGGTATGCGGTAACAAAAATGGGATGTTTAACTGCAGAAATAGATGAACAGAAACTTTTAAATTATTTTCATAATATTTATAGGAGATAATGGAGAGAAGAATTTTTAAATAAATGTTACTGACCTCATGAGATGTCACCGACTTGCCCACATGAATTGTCATCAGATTGCTTAACTTTCTGTCACCAGCCCTTATAGGGCTGCCGCCTGAATACAGGCGGCGATAAGGTTTATGTAGTCATGGTTCCGAGCATTTCATGTTCCACGACATACTTAATCATATAATCATCAATCAGACGTTTCTGGTTTTGAAATGCATACATAAGAGCCTTTTCACAGATCCGATTGATCATGCGCGGAATTCCGGCCGATGCTTTATGGATTTCATCCAATGCCTTGGTTGTAAATACTTCCTGGGCACACCCAGAGTAATCCATATGGCTTGCGATATACTGTTCTGTTTCAGACCTGTCCAGATGTGGCAGGATACAGTACATATCGATACGCTGGCGGATAGCAGCATACCGCTGTAGTTTTAGTTTGTTTTCCCAGAGTTCTGTCTGCCCGACCAGCACAACAGCCATGGGACTCATGGAATCAAATCTGTAGTTAAGCAGGAAGCGGAATTCTTCCAGAGTCTCCTTCTCAATCAGATGTGCTTCATCAAGGATACAGACGACTTTCTTATGCTGCACTCCCCGGATGATCTCGATCTCCTGTTGAAGCTGACGTTTGGAATCACCGCGGTAAAACCGGGCTTCAAGTCCCAACTGATCCAGCAGACCCTTATAAAACCATCGTGGTGTCAGCTTTGAATCCGACAGATAAAGAACGATGTAATCCTCTTTCGGAAGTTCCGAGTAGAATCTGCGGATCAATGTTGATTTACCACATCCAGGGTCAGCCGTTACGACAGCAAACATCTGACGGTCTGCCACATAGGACAACCGTCCAAGGGTCTCGCGAAATGCATTGGATTCATACAGTTTTTCTGGCGGAACATCACGTACAAACGGAGTATGTTCCATACCAAAGAAGGTTTCATACATCAGTCATCCGCCTCCTTCCGGTAGGAAGCAAAGGAAATGGCATCTGCCATCTGCTGTTGGTTCTGTTTATAACGTACCTCCAGTGCATCAAGAAAGCGGGAGGTCGTAGGGGTCTGTTCCTGCATGGAAGCAGGAAGAGTCGGTCTTTTGTCACAATACGAACCGATTTTTAGCGGAGCTGCGGTAAAAGGCTCCGTTCCCTGATAAGAAATGGTGATCTGTTCCGGTGCTGCAGGATCATAAGAAATCTCTACAGTGTGACCAATCAAAGATGGTTTTGTTTCGTAACGCTTCCCACGGAAACTGATGCAGGCTCCCTTGTCGACTTTCCTCTGTTCATGATGGAGAAAGGCTTCAGATACCACGGCTGCATCAAGGAATGTCAGTGGGCGGCTGTCCCGGTTCCATTCCTGAAGCGGTGATATCCCTTCTTCCGGAACAGTAGCTCCAAGGCTTTCGTAGTATTCTGCGATACCAGTATGCTTTTGCTTATGATAGTATTCATCCAGATAGACTGTCCAGAGACGGTTCAGTTCTTCCAGTGTCCTGATATTTTTGAACTTTGATTCACGGATGAAGTCATCTACCACCTGATGGAACTTTTCAATCTTGCCCTTGCTTTTCCCTGAACGTGGTTTGGCATGCATGACATGGATTCCCAGTCTGGCAAGTGAGAACCGGATCTGTTTTGCGATGTACTGACTTCCATTATCAAAGTAACAGGCATCAAAGGCGCCATAGCGGGAAATGGCCTGGTGGAAGGTATCCTCAATGATGGATTCTTCCTGATTATCGTAAAACCGTGAAGAAAGCAGATATCTGGAATGGTCATCAATAGCAGAGGACAGATAGGTCTGTACCTTTGCACCATGTTTCCCAATGGGAAGTTTTGGACCATACTTAATATCACCCTGGATCAGCATCATGCGGTGGGGCTTGCAGAAACGTTTGGAAGAACTGTTTCTGGCCTCCTTGTACATCTGCATCTGTTTCTGACCATAACCAGCCCTGTATATGTGCCGCTCAAGGGTCGATCTTTTCAGAATACCCGGTGCTACAAGACCTTCCGCTTCCAGAATGTAAATGATCTTAGCAACTGACCGTTCCGGGACTTCCTTACGGAGCTGAATCGCCTGTTCCAGAAGAAACGCAAAATTTTTCGGAAGATTCTGTGAACGGTGTTTTTCACGATCAGCTGGTTTAAGACCTGAGAACTGTTTTTCTGCGAATGCTTTTTCATACCGGTAAAGAGTACGGACAGAAATGTGATTCTCATCAGCAATCGTTCTGCGCAGCTGTAAGCGTTTGGCATCATCCAAACCTGTCTGAAGAAGCGGTGAGATCAGCTGGAAACGGTGAAGTGCTTCCTGATCCTGCCACTGTTGTTTTGTAAATGTATCACTTGTACTCATAGTATAGATACCTCCTTTTGAGATCACTATACTATCTGCACGCATGACAAACGAACCAAAGCAGGTGCATAGATCTACCAGAGGATTGACGTTAAAAATCCACCGCTGTTATAAATGAGCCGGAGGATAAGTTCCAGCCAGTTTTGATATCTGTTTCTGATCTTGTTGAGCAGCAAGTCGGAAGTAAACAGGAGTTCCTCTCCCAGATTCAATATCTGATATCCGACTGTCCGTAGGTATCCCTCTATGCGTTGCAGGTTTTCATGAAACCATTGAAGCCAGCGGAGCATGGTGTTGAAGGACGGATAATCCTCAGAATCCAAGTCATCCGGACGGATAACTTCATCCAGAACACCGGCAATCACCTCTGCTTCGTAGTGTTTATAGGGAACAAGACAGTCAGGAAGTTCATTGTGGTAGCTATGACAGTCCTGACATCGAAACCTGCGGATCATCAGACGTTCCTTCGTTCCGCCCTCCTTTTTGCGGATGCGGGGACGGGAATCCCTGTAACGGAGCATTCCCTGACAGACAGGGCATAAATGGGAGTTCTCACTGCTCTCAACAAAAAACACCAATATCCTCCTTGAGGACCAGTGTGTAATCTGATATAATAATCATGGTTTTTGACCATGGTCTCAGAGTACACAACTTTCCAGGTAGGGTGCTCTGGGACCTTTTTCTTTCTGTAAACTAATGACAGTATACAGATCATTCCAGAGCAAGTAGATCAGCATTATGCTAATTTAAGAAGTCAACAACAAGTAAGGCAATGCACTAGATAAAGAGAATCTGACCGAAAGGTCGGGAACACAGCCCGCAGGGTGAAGTTCCCGGCGGGCTTTCATTATAAGAAAGCGAGGTTAGAGACAATGGGCTTATTTACAGACGGATTTAAGTTATTAAAGAAGGCGAGTGAGCCTTTGTATAAGACACCTAAATCCATTCAGGAAACCATAGAGATTATGGCGGTGGCTGAAAACGGTATTTTTGAAGTAAGCAGGAATAAGTATTCCAAGTGCTACCGCTTTCAGGATATCAATTACACGACAGCAACGGAGGATGAGCAGATTGGCATATTTGAGCGATACTGCAAGTTCTTAAATTCGCTGGACTGTAACTATAAGATTACGATTAATAATAAGAACAAAAACCTGGATGATCTCCGTGACAAGGTTCTTATCACAGAAAGAGAGGATGGCTTCAATAATTACCGCAGAATCTACAATGACATCATCGAGGAGAAGATTATTGAGGGCAGACAGGGGATTGAACAGGAGAGATACCTGACAATCACAATCGAGAGAAAGAATTTCGAGGAGGCAAAGGCACAGTTTGCCACACTGGAAGGGAAATGTGTTTGGGCATAGCTTCCATTCATGATATCCATAAAGTGCTTTCCACCATTTTTTAATGCTTTCGCAATGACAGAAAAAATCTTATGATTTTCCCCATCGTCTTCAAGATATCCTATTGCTCCATCCGCCATATTCAGCACAACATCAAATTCCTTATCAAATGTGATCGTGCGAATGTCCTGACAAATGAACTTTGCATTCAAATTTTCTTTTTTTGCCTGCTCGTTTGCATAATCTATGTACGCCGGTGTAATATCAATACCGGTAACATCATACCCACGTCTGGCAAACTCCAGTGAGTGCCGACCAAATCCACATGCAAGATCAAGTATTTTTTCCGTTCCTTTTAAATGTAACTGCTTGATTAGAAAATCTACTTGTCTGTTGGTGTCTTCTACCCATGACATATTCTGAATATCCAGCGTCCAATTTTTCTGATACTAGTCTTTTTCCATTGCTTTCATCTAGATTTACCTCCTGCTTTTCATCATTCAAAAATCTGTCCCAGAAGTTTTTTCTTCTCCATATACGGGAACTCTCTATCAAATACCTCTGCTTCCTTTTCATTTACCAGATACCCTGCCGGAGGTGCATACTCTCCTGTAATTCCATTAAGATATCCCGGTATCAGTTCTTTGCACAGAAAGAAAGATGTATCCTCGCCTTCCGGCAATCCATGATAGCGGATGCCAAACTCGCTTGCCTGTTTAAATCCGCTTTTTCCAGAGAATAATCCAGTAAAATCTTTCCATACCCCTTCCTTTTAAGCTCCGGTGCAATACAGATCGGTCCCATGGTCATAATCGGAATACTTCTGCCATCATCGGCTGCAATCACAGCCTTGCAAGTTATGGGATGCAGGAGAAAAGGGACTTACATTATCTGCTTTTGAATGGGAGAAGGATAGAAAAACGCTGATATATGGGCAGGTAGACTATATGTATGGAGAAGCACTTTATAAGCCTGAAATGAAAGAAGGAAATCCTATAAGGTTATATAGTTTGGATGAAATCACGGAGATATTCTGTAAATTAGGACTTCGTATTTGTAACAGCTTTGCTGATTTCAGTGGAAAGCCGAGTTCTGATAATGATATTCAATTGATGGTTTATTCCATACGGGAATAAATCTTCATCAAATCTTTATTTTTTTCTGTTAGGTTATATTTCAGTAAGAAATGAAATATAGAAGGAAGGATAGTAAAGATGGAAATGATGTTACAGACACAAAATCTATGTAAATATTTTAGAAAACAGAAAGCGGTAAATAATGTTTCACTTAATATCGAAAAGGGACAGATTTATGGACTGCTTGGACCGAATGGCGCTGGTAAATCTACCACATTGAAAATGCTGACCGGTATGATGAAACCAACTGCAGGAAAGATTTACTTTGATGGAAAACTTTTGGATAGGAAAGATTTATCAAAAATAGGAGCGTTAATTGAAAATCCGCCTATTTATGAAAATCTTTCCGCCAGAGAGAATTTGAAGGTAAGACAATTATTGCTTGGTACAGATGAAAACAGAATTGATGAGGTCTTGCAGATTGTATCACTTACAAACACCGGAAAGAAGAAAGCAGGACAGTTTTCTTTGGGGATGAAGCAAAGACTAGGCATTGCAATGGCATTGCTTGGAGAACCGGAACTTTTGATATTGGATGAACCTACGAATGGATTAGATCCAATAGGCATCGAGGAATTACGAGAGCTGATCCGGTCTTTTCCGGAACAGGGAATCACTGTAATTCTCTCCAGTCATATTCTCTCAGAGGTACAGTTACTTGCAGATAAAGTCGGGATTATTTCGGGTGGAATCTTAGGATACGAAGGAGCATTAAAGCAGGGAGATAATCTTGAAGATTTGTTTATGAATGTGGTAAGAAAAAACCAGAAAGCAGGTGAAATCCATGGTTAATATTATAAAAGCAGAACATCAAAAAGCCAAAAGAACCATGCGAAAAAAGTTTATCTGGGGATTTCCTCTTCTTACATTTGTCATGGCATTTATATTTACTCTTGGGATGACAAATGCTTATGCAGAAAGTGTTTGGAACTGGTGGTATACACTTTTGCTGCCGGGGATGATTGCTCTATTTTGTTATCTTTCTGTGGCGCAGGAGAAAAAGATAAAATACTATCATTTAATGACTATTCCCACAGGCAGAAGAAAATTGTTGCTGGGGAAAATTATTTATATTGGGTACATGATTTTGTTTTCTAATGTGATTGTGTTTGCAGGAGCAACGCTTGGAGGCTTTCTTCTAACGACACATGTTCCAGTTGGAGGAGCGTTGATTGCAGTATTGTTTCTGACGGTTTCTGAGTTATGGGAGATTCCGGTAGCTTTATTTTTAAGTGAACGATTTGGAATGATTGTAAACCTGTTCGTCTGCCTATTTATTACCGTCAGCGGTGTGGTAATATCACAAACCAGAATCTGGTATGTACTTGTTTCTGCAATCCCTATGCGAATGATGTGCCCGTTGCTTCATGTTTTACCAAATGGACTTGCCGCAGAAGCAGGGAATCCTCTTTTGGATACGGGAGTCATTGTTCCGGGAATGTGTCTCTCAATCATCTGGTTTGTTTTTGTAACGGTTCTGTTTTTGAAATGGTTTGAGAGAAGAGAGGTGAAATAAGATGATTGGAAGATCTCTTAATGCAGACTTGCGAAAGATGAAAGGAACATCTGTGATTCTGGCACACTTACTGATTCCGATTATAACCAGCGTTATATTTTTAATATATTACTTTTTTTCACCATGGAATGAAAATATGAAAGTGATTGCATTTTATCAGGCAATAGGAGCAGGACTTCCGGTACTTATTGGAATTTTTACAGCAAGTGTGATGGAACAGGAACAAAATGCAGGTGATTTTCAAAATCTGTTGTCTTTACCGGATAAACCTGCAGCATTTTTATCGAAACTGTTGATGCTACTGGTTTTGTGTCTGTGCTCTATCCTATTGACAGCAATCATATTCGGAATTGGATTTGGAAGAATCGCATCAAGCGATATCGAAATCATGAAAGGATGTATATTTGCAGCATTGCTGCTGTGGGGAAGCAGTGTTCCACTTTATCTGTGGCAGCTGATTCTGGCTTTTCAGTTTGGAAAAGGGGTATCCATTGGAGCAGGGATTATATCAGGACTAATTAGTGCATTGATGCTTACCGGACTTGGAGATTATGTGTGGAAATATGTATTTGTCTGCTGGACGGGTAGAGTACCATATACTTATCTGCAATCTGTATTGGGAGAAACTAGTGTAGGTGAATGGTTGTCATTCATACCAGGTTGCTTAATATTTACAGGGATTAGTATGGTATACTATTTTTGGTGGGTAAACCACTGGGAAGGAAACAGAATATCGGAATAGAATCGAGGGAAACTATGGCAAAAATACTGGCAGTTGATGATGAACCGGCAATTTTGGAAATGATAGAAAGCATTTTGAATAAGGATGGACATCTGGTTACCAAAGTAAGTGATCCACTAAAAATTAATATGGAAGAATTACATCGTTATGACCTGATTTTACTGGACATTATGATGCCTGGAATTGACGGCTTTGAATTATGCAAAAGAATCAGGGCACTTGTGGATTGTCCGATTTTGTTTCTTACCGCAAAAACGGAGGAAAAAAGTCTGGTGAACGGACTTTCGTTGGGAGCAGATGATTATATTTCAAAGCCATTTGGAGTGATGGAACTTCGGGCAAGGATTCATGCACATCTTAGAAGAGAGCACAGGGAACATTCTGTCCGGATGGTTTTGGGGAGGGTCTGTATTCAAATATCTCAAAAGAAACTATTGGTTGATGATAAGGAACTTCCTCTTACGAAAGCGGAGTACGAAATTTGTGAATTCCTGGCTAAAAACAGGGGACAGGTTTTCTCGAAAGAACAGATTTTAGAAGAGGTCTTTGGTTTTGACAGTGAGAGTAATGACAGTACCATTATCACGCATATCAAAAATATAAGAGCAAAATTTGCGGATTATGATTATACACCGATAAAAACAGTCTGGGGGATTGGATATAAATGGGAAGAGTAAAGAGAAGCAATGCACTCAGCTGGATTTTTATGAGATATGTACTGGTCATGCTTGGATCATTAGTAGGTTTGGTGATTGTTGCTTGGCTGCTGCTGTACCTTTTGATTAGTGTGGGCTGTATCTATCCGGCGAATTATGCAGAGCAAAAGATTAATGAAGCATATGATACGATTTTACGTGCGGATAAAGTAACTGCTGAGATGATTCCTGCACTTTGTGATTATGTAATCTTTTCAGAGAATGGAGAGAAAATAGGTGGAGATCTGTCAGAACAATACGAACAGATAGCATGGAATGTTGCAAAGTACGGAAACGCATCCGGGAAATATTTTTATAAAGTAATTGTAAGGGAAAATGAATATGTTGTATTGCAATATCGCCTGACGCCTCAATATCATTCAGCTTTTTTGAGGGAGCATTTTATAGGACCACAGAATGTGATGAGTATTATGTCAGTGATTGGAGCGGTAGCGATTATCATCATTCCGTCCATACGTTTTGGAAAAAGAATCAAAAAGCAGATGCAGCCTGTATTAGACGCAATCAGACAAATAAAGGATCAAAATCTGGAATATGAGACATCCTGTTCCGGTATCAAAGAGTTTGATGACTGTTTATCGGCAATCGATGATATGCGAGATGCATTGCGAGAATCTTTAGAAAAGCAGTGGAAAACAGAACAGGAAAAGAACCGGCAGATGTCCGCTTTGGCACATGATATTAAAACACCCCTTACCATTGTACGGGGAAATGCGGAGCTGCTTTCAGAAACGGAGCTGACACCGGAACAGAAAAATAATGTTACTTATGTCTTAAACGGAACAACTCAGATACAAAGTTATGTAAAACAGTTGATAGATGTCACAAAATCATGGAATTGCAGTGATGTTACCTATACAACGGTGAGGTTAGAAGATTTTTTCGCAGATATAAAGGAACAGGCACTTGGGCTGGCAGAAATCTGCCATCAGAAAATAAACTGGAAGGCACAGCAAAGTGATAAAAAGGTAACGATTGCTTATGATCCAATGTTCCGGGCCGTAATGAATATGATTCAGAATGCAGTGGAGCATACAAAAGAAAATGGAATCATTTATATTGACGCAAAGGAGCAGGATGGCCGGCTGACATTCATTGTGGAGGATAGCGGATCAGGATTTACAAAAGAAGCATTATTGCATGGCACAGAGCAGTTTTTTATGGATGACACAAGTAGAAATGGCGAAGCCCATTATGGGATGGGACTATTTTTTGCAAAAACTGTGGCTGAAAAATATGGTGGAGGTATTAAACTTTCAAATTCTGAAAATACAGGTGGGGCGAGGGTAGAAACATTTTTCCTGAGTAGTCAAGAAACAAGCTAAATAGACCGCAATTAAGCTATGTAAAAGAAATTTTACATGCTTTTATCTAATATGTAAAAGCCTTTTGATAGACATTACTACTACGTTTGCTGTAATCTCATGGAAGAAGGAGGCATACAGAATTATGATAGCTGATAAAATTAAAAATGCTCGTACTATTCTTTATTACATAACTATCA
Organism: Blautia massiliensis (ex Durand et al. 2017); assembly: GCF_051861785.1. Taxonomy (NCBI): domain Bacteria; kingdom Bacillati; phylum Bacillota; class Clostridia; order Lachnospirales; family Lachnospiraceae; genus Blautia; species Blautia massiliensis (ex Durand et al. 2017). The sequence goes on along the minus strand of NZ_CP146725.1, from coordinate 1,802,306 downwards.
TTATAGTTGGGATTATATGCACATATAAGAAGAGAATAATATAACTTTTGTTATGATATCAAATGATTTTTTCATTTAGCCGTGAACGAAAAAGGCGAATAATAAGGACAGCAACTGCGAGTTGCTTGTTTGAGATAATGCAGGGATATCAAATAAATGAAAAGCATGAAAAAAGTATTCGATTAAAAGAATAATGGGTGGCAGAGTCATTGAAGCAAATACAGATTTTATAGATAACCTATCTGCCGTCTGCCACCTGCCAGCGTATGAATGATAAATAAGATTGCGAACTGCTTGCAATTTGCAATCAAATGAAATATAATGAAGAAAAAAAGGAGGCGATATCTATGGCAAGAACAGCAAATGTATTTGCACGTGTTGAGCCTGAAGTGAAAGAACAGGCAGAGCAGGTGCTTGATCGACTTGGAATTCCAATGTCCAATGCAGTAGGAATGTTTCTGAGACAGATTGTACTCCAGAGAGGAATTCCTTTTGAGATGAAACTTCCAGCTTATGAGGAGCCTGTGGCATATGGCTCTCTGACAAAGAAACAGTTCAATGCAGAAATAGAAAAAGGCATGGAAGATATTAAGGCTGGCAGAGTGTATTCAGCAGATGAAGTTGAAGCAGAAATGAAACAGGAATTTGGTATATGAAATATAAAGTGATGTATACAGCAGGAGCAAAGAAAGATCTGCGAAATATTTTCAGATATATTTCAGAGGAACTGTTAGCTCCGGAGAATGCTGCAGGACAGGCAGAGCGGATTATGACCGCAATTCGGAAGCTGGATACTATGCCGAACAGAAACCGGCTCTATGAGGAAGAACCGTGGTACAGCAGAGGACTTCGATTCTTTCCGGTGGATAATTATCTGGTATTTTACAAAACAGATGATGAAACTGAAATAGTATATGTAGTGCGAATTATGTATGGTGGACGTGATATTCATAAACAGTTAAGCCAAACAGAAGACGTTTCAGTAAATTAAAACAGAATATGGAACAAAAACACGAGCAGTTAGTCTATGAAAAATAGGTTAGCTGCTTTTTTTATGCAAAAAGGGAGGTGCGGTGTATGGGATATGCACGTAAAGATGTAGAGAAAACAAAGAAAATAGCAAAGAAATTTGTGCGTTATCAAGAGGGTGCAGAGCTTTATAGCATTGGACTGACGAAATTGAATAATACGGAGTGAAAGCCGTTACTACGACTGGGCAGTTACAAGCCCGGATTACCGTACTCATGTAAGTTCCTCTCAGATTCCATGAAATGCCCGGTATTCCCGGTACATTTCAATCATATTTTTTTTTGCATTTTTCAAATAAGAAGTATCATCGCTGATTCGTCCAAGAAGAAAATATCCCTGATAGATAGAAAGCATGCGCTGAGAAAGAATTTTTGCATGATCTGGAGACAATCCGGAGCATAACAATACTTCCTGAAAAATCTGCTCAAATTTTTTCAGTCCTTCCATAAATACAGATGCAACTGCAGGCTTGCTAAGTGCTGTTTCCATGCCCATCACCGCATACGGGCAGCCTGCAAATGTTTGTCCATTTGTCCTTTCAGATAAAAAATCAAAGATTTCTTCAATAAAACTTTCCCAGTCATTTCCCTGAGAACTATTTTGAAATTGTTCCAGTAAGATTTTTTGATAGTATTCCGTTACCGCTGTTGCCAGGTCATCCTTGCTTTTGAAATAAAAATAAAAAGATCCTTTTGGAAGGTCTGTTTGTTTGAGAATTTCGCTGATTCCCGTAGCAGAATACCCATTTTTCCAAAATAATTCAGCAGCACACTCGATCAGGCGTTGTCTGGATTCTTCACCCTTTTTCAATTCGCATTTCCTCCTTCAGTCTGGAAAACAGATGTGTAAGTGCAAACATAAGCGTTTCATAATGCATGTAATCTAAAGTACTCCTATCTGCAAGAATTTGAAGACTTGCCGGGAACTCGTCATCAGCTTCCCAGAAACGGATGATAATCGGCAAAAAAGGAAAAAGATTTAATTTAAAAGAAACATCTCCTTTTTCCAGTTCCTTTCCGGAAAGTGATATACAGGCATTACGCAATGCAACGGTTTTTCCGTTAAAAAAGTCAGCGGTATTCTGAAAAAATCCTCTGTTCGGCGAGAGATTTCCTGTTCGGACAGAGGAAAGGCTGTTTATATTTACAAATTCATGTGACAGATGGCATCTATCCTTTGAATAACATAAAACATCATAAATAGTCATTGCTTCATTATGATTGGCTTCATGAACTATTTCAAAATCATTATCTGACCACTGAACACTTCCCGTTTTTCGGTCAATACGATAGGTACGGTTAATAAAAGTAATATATAACCAGTCAGAATTGTAATCTAATGAATATTTATGTATCATTGTAGCCTGATCATATTGCAGGAAAACATGTGCCATTGAAATTTTTGTTTTATCATAATTATTGATAGCTTTCGTCATATATTTCTCCAAGAATATTTTTGTTGTAGTTATTTACAAAATAGACTAGTGGTCTATAAAGTCAATACATTTTGCGTAACAAATAAAAATTAATGATCATGAAAAGTAAATGACTAAGACTTCCCATACCTTCTGATGGCAGATGACAGAATCCCGGCAGTCAACTACTGCAAAACAGTATATAACAGTTGACAACAGTACTACACTGTTATATACTGTTTACAACAGGAGGAAACATATGAAGATTATAATCAATAATACATCGATGGTACCAATTTATGAACAGATCATGGAGCAGATCAAGGCGCAGATCATTTCCGGAGAGTTAAAAGAAAATGATATATTGCCGTCCGTGAGAACAATGGCAAAGGAACTGAAGATCAGTGCACTTACTGTGAAGAAAGCATATGACAATCTGGAAGCAGAGGGCATGACAGTCACAGTTCATGGGAAAGGAACGTATGTAGCGGCTTCGAATACACAGCTGATGGAAGAAGAGCGCAGGAAAGAGGTTGAGGCGGATCTGGAAGCAGCAATTCAGAAGGGAAGGCGCTGCGGAATGAAGGAGGAAGAGATCCGTTCGTTGTTTGAACTTATCATGGAGGATGAATGATTATGTTGGAGATCAAAGGAGTAAAGAAAAGCTACGGTGAATTTCAGTTAGACTGTTCGTTAAATGTAGAAAAAGGAAGGATCATCGGTCTGGTTGGAGAGAACGGAGCCGGTAAGAGTACTTTGTTCAAGGCAGTGCTCGGACTCATTTCTTATGATGCCGGTGAGATAAAGATCCTGGGAAAAATACCGGAAGAGTTAAGTGAAAAAGAGAAAGAAGAGCTGGGAGTTGTCCTGGCAGAAGCCGGATTCAGTGGATACTTGAAAGGGAAAGATGTTGAGGCAGTCCTTGCCAAATTATATCCAAAGTTTGAAGCAGAAAAATTTCATCAGATGTGTGAAGAATATCAGATTCCGTTGGATAAATTTATAAAAGAGTACTCAACAGGAATGAAAGCAAAACTGAATCTGATCATTGCATTGACACATCAGGCAGAATTTCTGATGCTGGATGAGCCGACAGCAGGGCTTGATGTCGGAGCGAGGGAAAGGATGCTGGATATTTTAAGAGAGTATATGGAAGAAGAGCCGGAGAGAAGTATCCTGATCAGCTCACATATTTCTTCGGACCTAGAACATCTGTGTGATGACATTTATGTGATACATAAAGGAAAGATCATACTTCATGAAGAGATGGATACGATTCTTGAAAAATATGCAGTGTTGAAGGTCAGTGAGGAACAATATCAGGCAGTGGATAAAAGGTATCTTTTGAAAGAGAAAAAAGAGTTTTTTGGAGTTGCCTGTCTGACGAACGAGAAGCAGTATTATATAGAAAATTATCCGGAAATCGTAGTAGAGAGCGGATCACTCGATCAGGTGATCCTGATGTTGACAGGGGGCGAAAGATGATGAAAGGAATCAGAGGGCTTTTGGAAAAGGATTTTCGATTGTTTTTTCGGCAAGGTGGTAATCTTTTTTTTGTGTTAGTGTTTGTAGCATTGTTTTTTATACTTACGGGAAAAACGGGAGCTACTTTCATTGCAGTGTATATCCCATCTGTTCTGGCGATATATTCAGGTAATACGATCAGTTATGATGAAAATGGCCATGGCTACACATATTTATTTTCTTTACCCGTAAATAAAAAAATATATGTCAGAGAAAAATATATTTTTTCCTTTATCATGACAGCATGTGGATGGTGCATTGGAATGATCTGTGCAGGAATTATGGTACTCATAAATCCTGAAGAGGTGTTTGATCTGGAAATGTTGGCAATGGAGTTGATCACATTTTTTGTGTTTCAGGCAATTGCAGGAATTATGATCGCGATCAGGATAAGGTTCGAAGGAGAGAAAGGGCGAATTGTGCTGCCAATCGCAATTTTAATTATTTTTGCGATTTGTTATACAATTAGATCTTTTGTGAAGACTAACTTGGGATTAAAAGAAATTATTCTGCATATGATATGGGGAATAGGGGATTTTGAAATTGCGATTGCCCTTATTGTGCTAAGTCTGCTTATATGGTTTGCTTCGTATAAGTATAGTATGAGCGCTATGAAGAAGAAAGAGTTTTAAGATAGGCGTGGCAAAAATGATCCATTAAAAATAATGATTATAAAGATGTAATAGCTACCAAAAATATTATAAAACTTTGTGAAAAAATAGGATTGTGTTTCGTAAGAGTCCCCTGTAAAATAGCGGACAAGGATGAAAAGAAAAGGAGACACTTATGGGAACCAATGAAAAAGATATGACTGCCGGATCTCCCGGAAAACTGATCATAACTTTTGCCATACCAATGATGCTTGGAAATATTTTTCAGCAGTTTTATACAATGGCAGACACCATGATTGTCGGACAAGTGGTAGGAGTTGAAGCACTGGCGGCAGTAGGCGCCGGAGATTGGCTGGTATGGCTGGTGTTGGGGATCATGACAGGTATCACACAGGGTTTTTCTATTCTTGTATCTCAGTATTATGGAGCAAGGGAAAAGGAAAATCTGAAATGTGCAGTAGCGAAAAGCTATATCATGACAGCATTACTGTCTGTGGTCGTACTCGCAGTAAGTGAAGGTACAGTTTATTATGTTCTTTTATTTTTACAGACACCTGATAATGTCATTGATCTGACAATGCTATATTTGCGGCTGATCTTTGCAGGAATCCCGATCATAGCTGCTTATAATATATTTGCAGCGATCCTTCGGGCACTTGGAAACAGCAGATCTCCGTTGATCGCAATGACAGTGGCAGCAGTGATCAATGTGGGACTGGATCTGTTATTTGTGGCGGTTTTTGGCTGGGGTATAGCCGGAGCAGCAGTGGCAACCGTTATCGCACAGGGATTTTCAGCCTTGTACTGTTTGATCGTATTACGTAAAATCCCGGATATCCGCCTGGAAAAGAAGGACTTTTACAGGCAGCCCTCTATGAGTTTGCGGCTTTTGGAACTGGCGGTTCCTCTTGCGGTACAGAATGTGATCATCTCCGTGGGAGGACTTGTGGTACAGTATGTGATCAATGGATTTGGTTTTCTGTTTGTGGCGGGATTTACGGCATCGAACAAGCTGTATGGGGTTTTGGAGATGGCTGCCGTTTCATATGGATATGCTATTACAACCTATGTAGGCCAGAATCTTGGTGCAAAGAAATACCAGAGGATTCGAAAAGGCGTGCGCAGCGGCACTTATATGGCAGTGCTCACTTCGGCTTTCATTTCCGGCATGATGGTACTGTTTGGACGTAATGTACTGTCCCTGTTTGTATCCGGTGAACCGGATCAGACCCGACAGGTATTGGATATAGCATATAAGTATTTGTTTATTATGGCTGTCTTTTTGTGGGTGCTGTATCTGCTGTATGTGTATCGTTCCGCTATCCAGGGCCTGGGTAATACTTTGATTCCGCTTGCCAGCGGCATTGCAGAATTTATAATGCGTGTCAGTGTTGCGCTGCTGCTGCCAAAACTGATCGGCGAAGATGGGATATACTATGCAGAGATCTGTGCATGGAGCAGCGCAGCTGTTTTATTATTCGTAAGTTATATGATCATTATACGGAAATATAAAGAAGTCACCGTTCATACATAATGTTATTTACTTAAGGGATCTATAATAATACAGGCAGAAAATATCCGGGTTTCACTATGAAATGTTCAGATATTTTATATTTGACAAAAAACTATTTATATAAAAAGAAAAGTATGATATTATGATACTTATTCATTGCAACTATGAAAATTGAATAGTCAGAATGGTGTACAAAGTACTTAATAAGGAATCTGGTGAAATGCCAGAACAGCCACCGCTACTGTGACAGGGACGAAAACCAAAATATCACTGGAGAGATCCGGGAAGATGGTAAGTAGGAAGAACTGGAGTCAGGAGACTTGCCTTTTTGACAGAAGAATTCTGATTCGGATGGGATACAGAAGGAATAAGCTCTGCCTGAGGTAGAGGTTTGTTTTTTGTGCTGATATGATGCTGGATCATATCAGCTTTTTTTATTTTAACCGAATAAACAGATGAAAAATGAGGAGAAATGAAAATGGGAAAAGTAATTGCAAAGCGTTTTATATTTATGATTCCGGTAGTGCTGGCGGTTACATTTATTATTTTCATGCTGAGTTTTATATCGGCAGGTGATGCGGCTAGAGCTCTGGCGGAGAAAAAATACGAGCATCCGTCACCGGAGCAGATAGAAGAAGTACGGCATGAGGAAGGACTGGATCAGCCGGTGCTGGTACAATACGGGAAATGGCTGGAGCAAGCACTTCATGGCGATTTTGGAAAATCATATTCTACAAGAAAACCGGCTTTTGAAGAATTAAAAAGATATTTTCCACAGACATTTAAACTGGCAGTTACTTCGTTTTTATTGTTGATGATCGTATCAGTCCCTCTCGGGATTTTGTCGGCAATTTATGAAAACAGAGTTCTGGATAAAGTCATTCGCATTTTGTCGTCCCTCAGTGTATCTATGCCGTCTTTCTGGATCGGTCTGATGCTGCTCTATATATTTGGAGTAAAGCTAAAAGTGATTTCCGTGATCGGAGGAGATGCCGGAGGCATCCCGATTCTTGCGGCATTTGCCATGGATATCAGTTTCTTTGGAATTATGACGAGATTGATCCGTACCAATATGATACAGGTGCTGAAGCAGGATTACATACGTGCCAGCAGAGCTAAGGGATTGTCATCTGTAAATGTAATTTTGCGTCATGGTCTGAAAAATATTCTGATTCCTGTGCTTACACGTCTGGTATCAATTGTGATCGGTTTTTTCTGTGGCTCAGCTGTGATAGAAAGTATTTTTTCAATTCAGGGAATCGGAAATCTGGCATTGAAATCCGTGATCTCAAAAGACACTCCGGTGCTGCAATGCTTTATCTTTATTCTGGCTGTGGGCATTGTAGTATTAAATTTTCTTGTGGATATCGCCTATTCTGCGATTGACCGGCGAATTCAGTTAAAGTAAAGGAGAAGTCATAGAATGGGAAGCAGAAGAAAGCAGAAAACAGAAAAAAGCATGATCCAGAATCTGTACTGGAAACAGGTATTCCAGTCACCGAAAACAAAAATAGGATTGATGGTGGTCATAATTTTTGCATTGGCAGCTATTTTTGCACCTGTACTGGCGCCGCATGATCCACTGCTTGTGAATGTTTCGATAAAATTAAAGAATCCGTCGGCGGCATATCCTTTAGGTACTGATCAGCTGGGACGATGTATTTTATCAAGACTTCTCTGGGGCAGCCGGTATTCACTGAGCTATAGCTTTGCGGTGCTTCTGATCACCGTATGTGTCGGGGTGCCGATCGGACTGTTTGCCGGATATGTAGGTGGAAAAATCGATTCCATAATTATGAGGATCATTGATGTATTTATGGCTATGCCGGTCTTTATTGTGGCACTTGCCATTGCAGGAACCGTAGGAGCCAGCGGCGCTCATCTGATTCTGTCCTTATCGGTCGTATCCTGGGCAGAATATGCAAGGCTTGCCCGGGCATTGACACTTCAGGAAAAAAATAAAAATTATATGACCGCACTAAAAGCCGGCGGCTGCGGCCACGCAAGGATCATATTCCGGCATGTATTGAGAAATATCCTGCCATCTGTGATCGCACTGGCAACAATGGAAATCGGTTCGATCATTCTGTCAATTGCCGGTTTTTCCTTTATCGGCCTTGGAGTGCAGGCACCGACACCGGAATGGGGGATCATGCTCAGTGACAGTAAAAGTTATATCCAGACTTATCCAAGACTGATGTTTTATCCTGGCATACTGATCATGATCATTGTTCTGGCATTTAATTATCTGGGGGAGGGAATACAGAATGGAACAGCCCAAAAATGATGTTCTAAAGGTAAAAAGATTACATGTGGAGTTTCAGACCTCTCACGGAATGGTTCATGCAGTAAAAGATGTCAGCCTGGAAGTAAAGCGCGGAAGGATCCATGCTCTGGTGGGAGAAAGCGGAAGCGGCAAGTCAGTTACCTCTCTGACGATCATGAATCTGCTTGCAGGAAATGGAAAGGTGATATCCGGAGATGTGACACTGAACGAAAAGAGTCTTCTGAAGTTATCAGAAAAAGAAAAGCGACAGTTATACGGAGACAGGATCGGAATGATCTTTCAGGATCCGACCGCTGCTCTTGATCCGCTCTTTACAGTTGAACAACTGCTTCTGGAAGGACTGAGAAAACATCGCAGAATGAGCAAAAAACAGGCAAGGGAAGCAGCGTTGGAAAGTCTGCGGATGATGAATCTGCGTGATCCGGAAGAACTGATGAAGAAAAAACCTTACGAACTGTCTGGTGGTATGTGCCAACGTGTTATGATCGCCATTGCCATGTCCATGAAACCGGATTATCTGATCGCAGATGAGCCGACGACAGCCTTGGATGTAACCGTACAGAAGCAGATCCTGGAAGAAATCTATCAGCTATCCAGGAAAGAAAATCTGGGCGTGTTATTTATTACGCATGATCTGGGTGTGGTGGCAGAGATCGCAGATGATGTTTCAATCATGAAAGACGGCGAAATAGTGGAAAACGGAACCGTCGAAGAGATCTTTTATCATCCGCAGCATTCATATACAAAAAAACTGCTGGATGCAGTTTTATAGGGGAAAAGTATGAGTACGTTGTTAAAGACAGAACATTTAAAAAAATATTATGGTAAGAAAAAAATTGTGAAGGCAGTGGATGATGTAAGTCTGGAAATCCATGCAGGATCATCCATGGCTCTGATCGGTGAAAGTGGAAGTGGTAAAACTACATTCGGAAAGCTGATCGCCGGCCTGGAGAAACCTACAGATGGAAAATTCTGGTTTCAGGGACAGGAAATGCAGGATTTGTCTGAAAAGCAGTTTCGTCCATATCGCAAGAATCTTCAGATGGTCTTTCAAAGCAGCAGCGGGGTATTTGATCCCGGTTATACCATTGGAGAAAATATTTTGGAAATTTTGAAATTACATGAAAAACTGCAAGAGGGTGAGTATGAAGAGCGAGTAAAGGAGGCTTTGATCCAGACGGGGCTTGATCCGGATATCCGCAACCGTTATGTTGGACAGATTTCAGGAGGTCAGTGTCAGAGAGCTAATATTGCGAGAGCATTGGTATTAAGACCGGAGCTTGTGATCTGTGATGAACCGGTATCCAGTCTGGATTATTCCATACGAAAGCAGATCCTGCATCTGTTAAATGAGCTGCAGGAAAAATATGAGATGACCTATTTACTGATCACTCACGATCTGTCCAACGTTCCATATCTCTGCAAAGAGGTGGCTATTATGTATCAGGGACGCGTGGTCGAGTTTATCGATCATACGGACAGCTTAAAGGAGACTGCCGTACATCCTTATACAAAAGATCTGTTTGATTCTATTCCGGTAAAAGAACCGAAAATGCGAAGAATCGGATCGCAGGAAAAGAAAATATTTTCAGATACCATTCCGGAACAGGGCTGCCCATATCAGAACCGGTGCAGAAGATGTACAAATATATGCAGAGAGCATATACCGGAATTGACAGAAATTGAAACAGGACATTTTGCGGCATGTCATATGCTGTAAAATATAAAACAAACAAAGGAGAGGAAGAAATGAAGAAAAGACGTGTAGCAAAATTGATAGCATTGAGCATGGTGGCGGCAACTTTACTGACAGGTGTCAATGTACAGGCAAAAGAGGAAAAAGTAGTTACGGCAATGACATCCATTGATCTGACTCCTGAACTTTGTGACCCTATAAAAAGTGGTCCGGACTTTCGTCTTTATGAAATGATCTATGATCCACTGGTGCGTTATGGAGAAAATGGAGAAATTAAACCGGCATTGGCAGAATCCTGGGATATCAGCAAAGATGGCACAACCTATACGTTTCATTTAAGAAAAGATGTGAAATTCTCAGACGGTACAGTGTTTAATGCAGACAATGTGATGTGGAATTATAACAGATGGGTGAAACAGGATGTGACCGGTAACTTTTCAGCCAAACTGGAAAATGTTACAAAGGTAGATGATTATACTGTAGAATTTAAGTTCGCAGAACCATGCTATACACTGCTGATCGAATTCAGCTATCCAAGACCATTCCGTTTCACCTGTGAAAGTGCACTGGATGAAGACGGAGAATTTTGTCAGGAAGTGGGTACCGGAATGTGGATGATCGACAGTTATGAAAGCGGTCAGGAGGTTGTCCTGGTACCAAATCCTAATTATTACGGTGAGAAACCAAATATTGATAAAGTAGTTCTGAAACAGGTGGTAGACGGTGATGCCAGAGTGATGGCACTTCAGAGTGGAGAGGCAGATCTGAATCTTCAGGATATTCCACCCGAAAGCTTCAGTATTATCCAGGCAGATAAAAATTTATCGACAGAACAGCAGGTTTCCACACTTTCTTACTATCTGATCGAAAATTATGATACACCGGCGCTTCAGGATGTAAACGTACGTCAGGCACTGAATTATGCAACAAATAAAGAAAGCATTGTAAATGATCTGCTGGATGGTTACGGCAATCCTGCAACCGGACTTATGTCTCCGACAGTTCCTTATGTAACAGAAGAAAACAGCAAGGGCTATCCATATGATCCGGATAAAGCAAAGGAACTGTTAAAGGAAGCAGGATATGAGGATACAGATGGAGATGGTATTGTAGAAAAAGACGGAGAACCACTGAGCCTCAGACTGGTATTCCAGACTGAAGAATATGCTTCATGGAAATCTCTTTGTGAATTCCTGAAATCTGAATATGAGAAGGTTGGTGTAGGTATTGAACTGGTAGAAAAAGAATCCGCAGCTTACTATGATGAGATCTGGAACACCAGAGATTACGATCTGTGTATTTACCGCAGCTATGAAGATTCCTGGATGCCTCATGGATTCCTGAAATCAATGTTCTATGCGGAAGATGGAGCAAAGGCAGTAAACTGGTACGATGAGGAGCTGAACAAAGATCTCGGAGAAGTATTAAAGACACAGGATGAAGAAAAGCGGACGGAATTATACGATAAGATCCTCACACGTATCAATGATCAGGCAGTAACAGTACCGCTGTATTATCCGAACCGTGATTATATCTATAACAATACCAGACTGACCAATGTAGAGCTTGCACCGACTGCCTATGAAGGCATTAACTGGGCAACACTGGATGTAGTGGAGTAAAAAAATGTTTGAAAAGATCGAGAATAAATGGACAGAAGATTCCGGTGATTATGATGATATGATCCAAAAACAATTGAGTAACAAAAGAACGGTATCTTACTGGACAAAAGAATTGAAAAGACTTCTTGGACCTGAGCCCCTTCGTATTTTAGAAGTGGGCTGCGGCCCGGGTTTTATGAGCATCATAGCAGCGCGTCTGGGACATGATGTAAAAGCGATTGATGGTTCATCAGGAATGGTAGAAAAAGCCAGAAGGAATATGCGGCAGTATCATCAGCAGGTGGAAATCTGTGAGGAAGATGGTGTAACTTTGCCATTGGAACAGGAACAAAGCTATGATGTGATACTTTCCAGAGATGCGGTGTGGACATTATATGATCCGGAAAAAGCTTTCAGACGCTGGAAGGCTGTATTAAAACCAGGTGGAAGGATCATTTATTTTGATGGGGACTATCGGACCATCGAACCCACATTAAAAAATAAGATCTATATGAAAATTGCTGATTTTCTTATTTATGTTACAGAAAGAAAAATATATCGATCTGACGTGAAGGAAAACAGCGGAATTTATGAAAAGCTGCCATTTACATCGCAGAAGCGTCCGGAAGCGGACTTTCAGATATTAAAGAAGGTACGCTTTGCCAGGATCCAGATCAGAGAGAACCGCTGGCTGAACAGACCATGGACGATGGATTTCTGGAAATACGGATATCAGGGAAAAAAATTTATTGTAGTAGCCACAAAGAAGGAGAAGTGACATGCAAAACGATAAGATCAAAGAGTACTGGGAAGGAGAAGCTGGCATTTACAGCGAAGGGATCAAGGCAGAATTGAAAAGTGAAACAGCAGAAAACTGGAAGAATCTGATTCTGGAGTATGCGCCGGAAAAAGAACATCTGGAAGTACTGGACGTAGGCTGCGGGCCGGGATTTTTTGAAATTATGCTGGGAAAAGAGGGACATCATGTGACCGGGATCGATATTACTGAAAATATGATCCATGAAGCAAAGGAAAATGTAAAGGCAGCAGGTTTATCCGCAGATCTGATGACTATGGACTGCCACAATCTGAATTTCCCGGATGAGACATTTGATATGGTTATCTGCAGAAATATCACCTGGACGCTGGACGATCCACAGAAGGCTTACAAGGAGTGGCTGCGTGTACTGAAAAAAGGCGGACGTCTTTTGGTATCGGACGCCTGCTGGTATCTGCATCTTTATGATGAAGAAAAGAAAAAGATTTACGAGGCACATGATGCTGCCATGTGGGAAAAATATGGAAGAGGTATCCATGCTCATGAAGATGCGGAAACAGGGAAAGAACTCAGCAGTAAGCTGTTTATGAGTGATAAAAAGCGTCCGGCATGGGATCTGGATTACATGATGGAGATCGGCTTTTCCAAAGTGTTTGCCCTGAAGGACATCAGTGATATTTCCAGAACTTCCATGGAACGTGAGCTGAATAAGCTGACACCTCAGTTTTTAGTGGGTGGAGAAAAATAAGCGGGCCGGCGTTAAATAAAACGCTGGACCCGCTCCATTGTGGTTTTTAGAATAAAGATATCCGTCAGTACATCACCGGTTTCCAGAGAATGGTTGGCGTTTTGGGTGAGAAAGAGAGGGACATCTTTCTGCGCTGCCAGTTCCCGGATGGAATTGGTTTCGGCCCAGGGATCTGCGGTGCCGTGGAAGGCGATGCTTCCGGCAAGTGGGAAGGAAAAGGTTTCTGCAAGAGGAGTGAACAGGATGCTTTTTACAGTCAGATCGTGTCGGGAAGCATAGGCAGAGGAGATGACTGTACCAATGCTTTTGGAAATAAACAGAATGCTGCCATAGGAATTCCAGTCGATGCTGCCTAAGGAGCGTTCTGTCTGTTCCAGGGCAAGGTCAAAGGCCTGTTTCATTTTTTCAGGATCTCCTTTGACATTTTCCGGGAGGATGCCATAGGATACCGTGCGGATTTTGTAGCCGTGTTTGCCGGCAAGGCGGCTGGTATAGTACAGAAGCGGCTTGTCGGCAGTATATCCGATGCCCGGAAAAACAACAGCTAATTTCGGGGCATTTTTATCTGCTTCAGGTATATGTGCGGAGGTTTTTGCATAGAGCATCTGCAGATGGATTTTTTCCTGAAGTTCTCTTAAAGTAATAGAGATTGTGCAGGAGTCAGATGGAAGGTAATCGTAATCGGTGATAATACTGTCTTCTTCCATGGCATAAACCATATGTGAGGAACCCATGAGTTCCATATCTTCTTCAATATCGGAAAGTAATTCTTCGTATGATTTCATTTTATTTTTCTCCTTATATGAAGTTTTTTCAACATATAAATCGTTTATTTTTACAGATGGCTCTATTATACTGGATTCATCGAGTGACAGCAAGGGCCGGCAGAGAGAAAGAGGTGGCGGTGTGGATGTGACAAGAAGATTGCAGCTGATACGGATCCTGGAAAAAATGGAAAACGATCCGAAATTCAGTGAAAAGCTTGGAATAGAAAACAGATCAGAGTTTATACCAGTAAGTATGACTGGAGAAAAAGAGAAATTACGTTGACGTTGATATTTATGATATGTATGTTTGGAGTTTTTGGAAAATTATTTTGCTTCGGCGTAAAAGCAGTTAACCTGTAAAAACGGGTTAGCTGTTTTTTTATGAAAAAATGGATGCTTTTGGGACAAAAATCCTGTTGCACAACCATAAGAAATACAATTATAATAAAATCTTATAGGGCAGCAAAATATACCGCAGGTTTCCCAAACCATAAAGATCAACAGATTGGAGAAATATATGAAATTAAGAAGTCAATCCGCACGGACTTTATTATACGAAGAAGTAGTAGAAGAACTTTACAGGCTGATCGACGAGAAGCATATCCAGCCAGGAGGAAAGCTTCCGCCGGAGAGAGAACTGATCGAACAGCTGAAAGTCAGCCGGAATGTTCTGCGAGAAGCTTTTCATGTTCTGGAAACCAGAGGCGTGATCGTTTCCTATCAGGGAAAAGGAAGATTCTTAAGAGAACAGCCAGGCCATGGTTCAGAGAAACGCACAGAAAGTCTCAGCAAAAATCTGGAACGCTATTCCATGCTGGAAGCTTATGAAGTACGTCAGGTTCTGGAAGTAAAAGGCGTAGAGCTTATCATCCGCAACGCCTCTGAGGAGGATATTGATGACCTGGAAAAAGCCTACAAAAAAGTGGAACATACCTACGAAACAACCGGAACTACAACCGGAGAATTTGAACTGCACAAACTCTATGCAGAAAAAACAGGCAGCATGTTTATGACCCAGACCCTGGAGCTGGTACTGAATGCCATTCTGGATATGATGTACGGTCAGTTTTATGATGTGCTGGAAGCCACATCGGAGAAGCAGGAGCTGGAATCTCACCGACAGATCATCGACGCGATCCGTAGGCGGGATACCGAGGCAGCACAGAGGCTGATGCATGAGCATCTTCAGGTTACGATGGATATGCTGAAGGAAGATACGATCTGTTTTGAAAAATAATTGATTAAATATGCATTTAACCAGATATAAAAAACATCAAAAATTAAAAAAATATTGACGAAAAGCACCTTCGGGTGCTATTCTTTATAAACAAGTGGGTGACCAAGTGAACAAATATTAATTCAAAAAGAATGAATATGTATTCAGACGATAATTCACAATCCAGAAAGAACAGAAAGGAATACACAATGGGAAATTTGAAATGGCCGGAAGGTAAAAAATGTGCGGTAATGTTTACCTTCGACGTAGACGGAGATACCACCTGGGAAAACGGAAACCGTGGACTTCCAAATGGTGAGAAATACATCAAATCCTTATCCGTAGGCCAGTACGGACCGAAGCGCTGCGTGGACCGTATCCTGGATATGCTGGAGAGTTACGGTGTAAAAGCTACATTTTTTGTACCGGGATTAACAGCAGAGCGTTATCCGGAAGTGATCATGAGGATCGCAGAGGCAGGACATGAGATCGGACATCATGGATACGCACATGAGAGATTTGCGGGAAAAACAACAGAAGAACAGATTGAGATCATTGAGAAAACACAGAGGATTTTTAAAGATCTCATTGGCCATGAAGTAACAGGATTCCGGACACCATCCGGTGACTGGGCAAAGATCACACCACAGCTTCTGTACGAGAGAGGTTTTCGCTATTCAAGCTCCATGCGTGGGGATGACAGACCATACCGGACTGTGATAAACGGTGAAAAAACTGATTTTATCGAAATCCCGACGAAATGGGAAGTAGATGATTACGTGGCCATGGCCTATAATATGTATCCGGCAGAGCCGGCAGGCCAGGATCGAATTTCCAGTTATCGTCTGGTAGAAGATAATTTCATGAGAGAATTCCGCGGGCACTACAAAGAAGGACTTTGTATTTCCTACATGAGCCATCCGCAGGTGATCGGATCTCCTGGAAGGATCCAGATCCTGAAACATATGCTGGAGCAGATCACATCCAAAGAGGATGTCTGGGTAGCAACCGGAACAGAAGTTTCAGACTGGTATCGAAGCCATTCAGAAGAACAGGAGGAAAAATAAGGATGAAACTGGAAAGACCAAAGTGGCCGGAAAACAAAAAATGCAGCGCCATGATCACCATCAACCTGAATGCGGAACTGTTCTGGCTGCAGTTAGATCCGACCTGCAAAGATATGCCAAAGACTCTTTCTCTTGGCCAGTATGGAATGACAAGAGGTGTGGACCGTATCTTAAAAATTCTGGAAGAACGTGGAATCCGCGCAACATTTTTTACTCCGGGATGGGTAGCGGAGCAGTATCCGGATAAGCTGAAAGCCATTGTTGAAAAAGGCCACGAAATTGCGGCGCTGGGATATCACCATGAACATATGGCACTGTTATCCGAAGAAGAGCAGGAAAGCGCCATCAAAAAAGGAATCCAGGCCATCGAAAAAGTATGTGGCGTTACACCGAAGGGATTCCGTTCCCCGGAAGGCGAGCTGACACTGGATACTTTACGGATCGCAAAGAAAAACGGGCTGGTGTATTCCAGCAATCTCTGCGATGACGACAGACCATACTGGAAAGACCTGGGAGAGGATAAGATCCTGGAGATTCCTATTCACTGGGTTAATTATGATCTTCCGTATTTTGCATTCAACTATCATCCGGCATTTCCGGCAGGACAGGGCAGGATCGCGAATTATACAGGAGTTCTGAATAACTGGAAAGATGAATTTTTCGGATGTCATGAATATGGCCTCTGCTATGTTCTGCAGCTGGATCCGGCAGCCATCGGTGCACCGGGCAGGATCGGACTTCTGGAAGAACTTCTGGATTATATTGAAACTTTTGATGGTGTATGGTGGACAACCGGTGAGGAAATGTATGAATACTGTCTGAAAAGCAGTCAGGATCGGTAAGAGGGCATACATATAACGGGAAAAGAAGGGAGAGCATTCATGGCTCATATATTTGAACTGGTAAATCAGCTTTTTGCACAGGTAGTTCCGGTGGCGGATTTTCTCTGGGACTTTCCGACAAACATTGATGCGTACGCAAACATTCCGATCTTAGGGCAGCTGTCCATTGCATTTCTGCTTCTTCTTGGCGGAAGTTTGTATTTTACTTTACGGTTTGGATTTGTACAGGTAAAAGAATTTAAAACAGGAATCCGTCTTCTGACTTCCAAACAGCAGGCAAAAGTTGGAACTTCCCAGCTGGCGGCCTTTCTGGTCAGTATGGGCGGCCGTGTGGGAGCCGGAAATATTGTCGGTGTAACCGGAGCGGTAACCATTGGAGGACCGGGAGCAATCTTCTGGATGTGGGTTTCCGCATTTCTGGGAATGGCAACCTCTTTCTGTGAGGCAACACTGGCACAGATTTTCAAAGAGAGAAAAGGCAACGAATACGTAGGAGGTTTTACCTTCTATATCCAGAAGATCTGGAAAAACAAAGCATGGATCGGAGCAACAATGTGTATCATGTATCTGATCTACAACATGCTGAGTATTCCGGTACATACGTTCCATGTATTTACAGCAGTAAGTTCCATTGCAGATGAAGTAACGGGAAAAACAACGCAGGTAACAGATCCGCTGTATTATGTGATCGCAGCTGCCATCATCGTGGTCATCGCAGTTATCACATTTGGTGGAATTAAAAGCGTAACAAAATTTTCCGATGCGGTTGTACCGGTTATGGCAGGTTTATATGTTTTAATCGTGCTGGTACTGATTGTTCTGAATATTGGAAAAGTACCGGGATTTTTTGCAGCTGTATTTGTGGGAGCATTTAAACCAAGCGCTATTTTCGGCGGAGCATTTGGTGTAGCTATGGCGCAGGGACTGAAACGAGGACTTTTATCCAATGAGGCTGGTATGGGTACCGCGACACAGGCTTCCTCTATTGCGGATGCCAATCATCCATGCGAGCAGGGATTTATTCAGTCCATCGGTGTATTTGTAGATACGATCGTGATCTGTTCCCTGGCTGGTTTTGTGGTAACTGCAGGTGCGATCTGGAACAATCCGTCCATTGACTGGGATGTGATGAAAGCCAACAAGATCGGAACTTTCCTGACATCTGTCAAGGAACTGGCACCAGGTGACGGAATCCTGGATGTGATCGTATTTATCATCGTGGTTGTTGCATTTGGATTGTTTGCGTTTACAACACTTCTCTGTGACCTGACTTACACAGAGATTGCGGCAAACAAGATTTCCAAGAATAAGAAATTTATCTACTTTACAAGATGCCTTGGCGCGCTGATCTTTGTTCCTCTTGGAACTCTGACTGTACTGTCCGGACTTCAGCTGGATAACCTGTGGTATGTATCTGACCTGATCAATGTAATTTTGATCTTCGTGAACATCCCTACACTTCTGGTTGGAAGAAAACTGGTTACCAAAGCATACGAAAATTACAAGAAAAATCCAGGCAAGCGTTTTATTGCGTTCGAGATTGGTGTAGAATCGGATGTATGGACTGTTGAAGCAGCAAAAGAAAGCAGGTAAAAAATGAAAATAAAAGTGATCATGTCGGACAAGGCCATGAGCCGGGAAACCATGGATGCAAGGGAGCGTATGCTGAAAGCGGCACTTTCTTCCGATGCGGAGGTTTCTGTGGACTGTATCAAAAAAGGTCCGGACGAACTGGACTGTAATACAGACGAAGCTTTTGCGGCAGCGGAAATGGTGAAGGAGAGTATCCGTGCGGAAAAAGAAGGATACGACGCTATTGTGATCTACTGTTTCAGTGATGTGGGGATTGACGCCATCCGTGAAAATGTAAGAATTCCGGTGATCGGCCCCGGAGAAACCAGCCTGGCTGCGGCAAGTATGATCTGTAACCGTTTTACGGTGCTGACTTCGGAGAGTATCAATATTCCGAGAACCTACCGCCGTCTGATGCGAAACGGCATTGCCAGGGAAAAAATGGCAGCGGTCCGGGCGCTGGACATTCCAATCGGAGAGCTGCGCTCCAATCCGGAAGTAACGGAAAAATATCTGAAAGCGGTCTGCAAAAAAGCGGTGGAGGAAGATCATTCCGACGGGATCATCCTGGGCTGTCTTGGAATGGCAGGATACGGAGAAAAACTGGAAAAAGAACTTCCGGTGAAGATCATCGATCCGGCATTTCTGGCTGTTGCATATGCGGAATTGTGCGTAAGAGTTGGAATGAGACACATCCCGGCGGTTTATCCGGTTTTTACAAACAGCAGTAACGTAGAATTATAAACAGAAAAATAACAGGTCAGAAACACTTTCCGGCTTAGACCCGGAAGGTGTTTTTTGCATATAAAACAGAGATATGAAACTTGTAAATGACCGATCTTTACGGCATAATAAATTTATGGAATGTTCAGATTTCTGCTGTTTATGGTGGAAAAAAAAATTTCCTGTAAAGTGTATACATATAATCAGCTCATATACACAGATTTTACCGGATATAAAACAACCCCGATAAAAACAAAAAAGGGAAGAACAGCACAGCTGAAGCCGGAAAAACATGGAAGTACAGTATTTTATAAATCTTCGAATACGAAAATCGCAACCGTTTCATCCAGTGGTGTTGTAACACCAAAAACAACAGGAACTGTAAGCATACAGTGGATACTCCGGGATCAGATTACCAGTGCAGCGCTGAATGAATGTGCCAGATATAAATTTGACATAAGTGCCCAGTATGGATGTACCTACAGAAATATAATAGCCAAAGCACATTCGAAAAATATTAAAGTTGCGTTGTGGCTGTTTACGGATTCCAGTATTGCAGACTGCTATAAAAACTGGGGCGCAGATTATCTTACCTGTGAGAGAATGATGTAAGACGCATCAGGAAGGAGGTGAAACGGTATGGAAACAGAAATGTCAGGAAGATTGCTTATTACCGGAGATCTACATGGTAACACTGCGGCATTAACGATGATTAGCAGACAGCTTCGAGAGGGAGATGCATTATTTGTTGCCGGAGATTTTGTTTTGGAGGAGCTTTTTCCATAGACAGGGCATATCGTACCCTGAACAAAAGTTACTGGAAGGAAGAGGTTCCTTCTGAGGAAGATTATGAGAACGGAAATAAAAATCTTAAGGCCTGTGACTATAAGGTAGATTATGTAATTACACATACCTGTCCGTTAAATCTTATACCTTCACTTGGCGGATATCACTCGGCGATGGAAGAACGGCAATTGCAGAATTATCTGCAGTATGTAAATGAGACGGTATATGATTCACTGACCCGTTGGTACTTTGGGCACTGGCACAGAGATCAGGAATTTGGCGAAAAGTTCCGGGTGATCTATCTGGATCTTGTAGATATGGAAACGGGAAAAAAGATCTGGTGATTATCCTTGCTTTTATACTGGTATCGGGCTATACTAATGAGACATATATCTGATTAATGGAGGGTTTTACAAATGAAAATTGCAGCAACATACGACAACGGAAATATTTTCCAGCATTTTGGAAAAACGGAGTTTTTCAAGGTGTACGAGGTGGAAGATAACAAGGTTGTTTCCAGTGAAGTGATCAGCTCCAATGGCACCGGACATGGTGCACTTGCCGGACTTCTTGCAGATCAGGGAATCAGCGTTCTGATCTGTGGCGGAATCGGTGGCGGCGCTCAGGCAGCACTTGCTGAGGCTGGTGTTGAGTTATGTTCCGGAGCACAGGGTGACGTAGATGCGGCTGTGGATGCTTATCTGAAGGGCGAGCTGGTATCCACAGGTGTGAACTGTGATCATCACCATCATGAGGATGGACATTCCTGCGGAAGCCATGAGGATGGACACTCCTGCGGCGGTCATGAAGACGGACATTCCTGCGGAGGCTGTGGCGGCGGATGCGGTTCCCAGCCATCTATCACAGGTCCTAATGTCGGAAAAACCTGCCGTACACATTACAGAGGAACCTTTAACGACGGAACACAGTTCGATTCTTCCTATGACCGTGGCGAGCCACTGGAATTCATCTGCGGAGCAGGCCAGATGATCAAAGGCTTTGATGCTGCAGTTGCAAACATGGAGGTTGGTCAGGTGGTAGATGTTCATCTGATGCCTGAGGAAGCTTACGGTATGCCGAATCCGGATGCGATTTTTACACTTGAGATCGAACAGCTTCCGGGTGCAGAGGATCTTACTGTAGGACAGCAGGTATACCTCTCCAATCAGTATGGTCAGCCGTTCCCGGTTAAAGTTAACGCAAAAGATGAAAAAACCATTACTTTCGATGCTAATCATGAGATGGCAGGTAAAGAGCTGAATTTCAGAATTGAATTAGTAGAAGTGAAATAAGCAGGAGCAGTGGGAGGTGCTGTATGGGAGCATATGGCATCTCCTTTTTTGTCGGAAGGGAGGAAACTTTCCTGATGAGAATCTCTATGATACCATTTGGATTACTGTCCGGCTTTATGGACAGTAAAGAAATCCGGATCACAGAGCTGGGTGAAGATGGATTTCGATTTCGGCTGGCAGAGGAATGCCCGGAACCGGAGCAGTTTCTGATCTGTTTTTATGATATGAAAAAAGCCGGGTACAGGAGAGTGGAGATCCGGAGGTTTGGGATGAGTGCAGCAGAGGAGCAATGCCTGCAGGAGCAACAGCCAGTTGAAAAGAAAACCGGAAAATATTTTTACAGGGAATATTCTGTGAGAGTGGAACAGAAGGATTATGTACAGGAGGTTCGGCGTCTGGCCGGAGAGTACAACCGATATATCCGTCTGAAGCTGGATGGAGACGATGGAGAGCTGGCGAAATCACTGACCGGTTATCCTGCGGAGCTGGATGAGATGCACTGCAGGAGTCTGGAGGAACAGAAGAAGCGGTGGTTTTTCAGAGAAAATGAAAAGGTTTCCGGAAATCCACAGGATACAATGGGTGCAGAAGAATTAAGGCTTTTGGATAATGCAGAGTTTGCCCTGGAATTAAACTGCACTTCCCTGTATGAAGAATATCTGTGCCAGCCGCTGCAGGCTTTTCTGGCGTCTTACTGGCAGAAGAATTATCTCACTCACAGTTATTTTGCAGGCCGGATACCGGACAGATTTTATATTGGAAATCAGTTCTGCCATAATCTGTTTCCGACAGAAGAGCAGCTTTTTTCTATCATGGATAAAATGTATTCGGAGGGATCGGAGATCACACTGGTATTTTCTTATATCCGGGAATTTATGCTTTCGTCTGTGGGAAAGCTTCTGGAAAATGTGGATAACTGGTGCTGTATTCATGGGGTGAATGTGGAAATCGTAGTCAATGACTGGGCCATGGTGGAAATGCTCTGTGGAAAAACATCTCGCCTGCGTCCTGTTCTGGGCACATTGCTCAATAAACGAAAAAAGGATCCGCGAATGAAATATAAATCCGGTGATACCTTATTATTTCAGCAAAACAGCCTGAATGCGGGGTTTTATCGGGATTTTCTGGCTGAAGAATTTCATATCCACAGATACGAATGGGAGTCCTGCGGATATCCACAGGAGCTTCCGCCGGGAAAAAACAGTCTGCATTTGCCTTTTTATCAGACAAACACTTCGCAGTACTGTCCATTGTATGCTTTGTGCACCACCGGAGATCGCGGTACACAGCAGCTTGTGGAGCACTGTCCGAAATTCTGTGAAAAATACGCACTGCTTTATCCGGAACATTTACACATGGCAGGGCGGTATAACTCCCTGTTTGGTGTGGATAAAACACTTCCGGAGTCAACGGAAATGTGGAAAAATATAAAAGGCACAAAGCCGGATCGCATTGTTGTTAATATATGACAGGTGATGAGCAGGCTTCGAAGGTGAATCGCGAATATCCGTTTGACAAGAATACATTGCGGAAAAAAGGAACAGGACATGGATAACGGTATGAAAATAACCGCCGGGTTAGGCTCCATAGATGAATATGAACGTTTTGTGCAGGCAGGAGCAGATGAATTTTTCTGTGGCTATGTACCATTTTCCTGGGCGGAAAAATACGGCACAGTAATGCCGTTAAATCGCAGGGAGGTTCTCTGCTGTAATGTTCAGCTTGGAGCATACAGTGAGCTGGAAATTCTTTCCCGGATGGTGAAAAAATATAAAAAGCCGGTGCATCTCACCTTCAATTCCCTGTATTATCTTCCGGAACAGTATCCGGAGATCGGAGATATCATAGAAAAGTGCATGGGAATTGGATTTCGAAGCTATATCATTGCAGATCCGGCGCTTCTTGTTTATCTGAAAAACAGGGGGATTTCCTGTGAGATCCATCTCAGCGGAGAGACAGGGGAAGTGAACAGCGAAATGCTGAAGATGTTCCGGCGCTTTCCTCTGAAGAGATTGATCTTTCATCGGAAAAACACATTCCGGGATATGCAGTCTGTTATTGCATCTCAGAGAGAAGTGGAAAAACAGGCCGGGATCCGACCGGAGGCGGGAATGGAGTTGGAGGCCTTTGTGCTGAATGAGATGTGCCAGTTTACGGGAGCATTCTGTAATTCTCTTCACTGTGATGAGATGGGATATCTTTGCAGGGTGTCCTATTGGCTTGGAACTGTACGGAATGGTGATGCTGTTCCGGAAAAAATAATGGCTCTTCAGGAGCAGGCGTGGGATCAGGAACCGGATCTGAAAGCATATGATGAATCCGGATATCTTTGTGGTGAGACAGGCTGTGGACTGTGTGCACTGTATCAGCTGAAGCAGGCAGGGATCACGCATCTGAAGCTGGTTGGCCGGGGAAACTATGTGGATCACATGGAAAAAGATATCCGGAATTTGCGAAAAGCGTTGGAAATTCTGGACGCTGCAGAAAATGAGAGGGAATTTAAATATACGTTAAAACGGACAGTGTTTCCGGCGGGGTGTAGCGGAAGATGTTATTATCAGTAACAAAAAGGGAAGCTTTTTTGAGTTAGATCAAATGATAAATGGGATGAAAACCAGAATCAGGAAAGGATATGGTGCATATATGCTGAGGCAGTTTTTTAAATATATTTTTCAAAGCATTGCAGGTATGATCGGAATATCGGTTTATATTCTGGCGGATACATTTTTTATATCAGTTTATTCAGGCTCAGATGGCCTGGCAGTTCTGAATCTGATCCTTCCGGTGTATGGATTGGTATATGCTATCGGGGCAATGATCGGTATCGGTTCTGCCACCCGATTCGGGATTAACAGAGCCAAGGGTGAGAATACGGATCACTATTTTCTGCAGTCTGTTTTCTGGAGTGTTCTGTGCAGTGTGCCTTTTATTATCACAGGTATTCTTGCACCGGAGAAATTTCTTCACTTTCTTGGCGCAGATGCAGGTCTGACTGCCCTTGGAAAAAGCTATCTCAGGATCATGCTGATCACTACGCCGCTGTTTATGGCTAATTATACGTTTACTGCTTTTGCAAGAAATGACCAGGGAACCTCCACTGCCATGGCAGGGGCGATTTCCGCAAGTCTTTTCAATATTGTGTTTGACTATATTTTTATGTTCCCAATGAAGCTTGGGCTTGCCGGAGCGGCGCTGGCAACAGCCATCAGCCCTGCCATCACAATGGCGATCTGCACAACCCATTATCTTGGAAAAAAGAACCACGTAGGTTTCCGGTGGGTACGGCCTTCCATCCGCCATCTGATCTCATGCTGTCAGCTTGGGATTTCGGCCTTTGTCGGAGAGCTTTCCTCAGCGATCATTACGATCATTTTTAACATGCTTCTTCTTGGGATCGCAGGAAATGTAAGCGTGGCGGCCTACGGAGTAGTGGCTAATCTTTCCCTTGTGGCAATGTCTATTTTTAACGGACTGGCGCAGGGTGCACAGCCACTTATCAGCAAAAGCTACGGAGAAGGACAGCGTGACCATGTAAAAAGCCTGCTTCGCTGGAGTCTGGTTTCCTGCGCAGTGCTGGAAGCGGTGACGATCCTGGTGGTGTGGGGCTTTACAGACAATCTGGTCGCTGTTTTTAACAGTGAAAATAACCAGCAGCTTCTGGATTATGCACATGTGGGCCTGCGGATCTACTTCCTGGGATTCCTGTTTGCGGGGATCAATATTATGCTGGTGGCGTATTTTTCGGCAGTGGATCGTGCAGTTCCGGCGATCGTGGGATCGCTTATGCGTGGTGTGATCGCTATTGCTGCAAGTGCGGTGATCTTGTCCGGATTATTTGGGATCAATGGCGTGTGGAGTTCCTTTCTGAGTTCAGAGATCATTACATTTGCTGTGATCCTGATACTGGCGGGATCCGGGCGGAAAAAGAATATATTTTCAGGAGAAAGGATATAAAATGAATTTCGAGCGTGTAAAAAGAGAAGAAGCAGATACAGTTCTGAAGCTGTACCGTTCATTGCTGGGGACGCCCTATTGTGTGTGGACAGAGGAGTATCCTTCAGAAAAAGAAGTGGAATTTGATCTTTCCAGAGATGCGCTGTTCTGTATGCGGGACGATGCGGGAAATATCGCAGGTGTGATCTCCATTGATGATGATCCAAATGTGGAATGTCTCACATGCTGGTCAGAAACCATGGTGCCGTCAGCGGAGGTCTCCCGGGTGGGAGTATGTCAGGAATTCCAGAATCAGGGGATTGCCGGGAAACTTCTTAAGGGTGTGATGGAAGAACTGAAGAAGCGGGGCTATAAAGCTGTACATCTTCTTGTTGCGAAGGACAATGTAAAAGCACTCCGTTCTTATGATAAGCTGAATTTTGAGAACGTGGGAGAGTGTGAACTCTGGGGACATATGTACTGGTGTTATGAGAAAGCATTATAAAAAATGAAAAACAGGTATCTTTTTGCCGGGCGGTAGATCGACCACCAATGTCAGATCGATAAGTGGTGGTCAATACACAGTCAGCGGAGAAGATACCTGTTTTTTGTTTGAAAGCAGATCAGATCCTCCGGCAGCTGTCCCTCTCGATCAGCTGATGAGGTACAATGATCTTTGTGGCCGGAAGGCTCGGATTTTCGATATGACTGATCATCTGCGTGGCTGCTTCCATTCCAAGCTGCCCGGAGTTAATATCAATGGAGGTCAGCTGTGGTGAAGTCAGTCTGGCAAAAAGTGAGTTGTTAAAGGAAAGAATGGACAGATCCTCCGGTATGGAGATATCTGCTTCTATACAGATCCGCTCCAGGGAAAGTGCCAGAATATCATCACTGACAAGCACAGCTGTAGGGCGCTCTTCACTTAAAAGCAGCTTTCGAAGCTCCTGAAACTCATTCTGGGAAGCGGCAGGAACCTCTATACAGTATTCGGACTGTACGGTTAATCCGTGGCTGATCAGCGCAGTCATGTAGCCGGTTTTGCGGTCTGCGGAAAAGACCAGGGAATTATCTACACCCAGATAAGCGATCTTCCGGTGGCCCAGAGCATAAAGATACTCCGTTGCCTCCTGTCCGGCCAGAAGGTTGTCATTATCGATATAGATCGTATGATTGGTGTGTTGTGCCGGTTTTCCGATCAGGATATAGAGAAGTCCTTCACTGAAAAGAAAATCAATAACAGGATCATTCACACGGGAATAAAGAACAATAAATCCGTCAACCTTACCGCTTCTGGACATGGAACGTACTGCGTTAAGGATCTCTTCTTCATTCTGACCGGTAACAATGGTGCTGATATACTGATGTGCGTTACAGTAGTGGCTGATCCCCCGGATCGTCTCAAGGTAAAAGGAATTCTCGTATGTCTCCTTTGGGGATGGAGGCAGGATGATACCGATGGAGCGGGAAATCTGTGCTGCCAGGTTGCTGGCCTGGAAATTCGGCTCATAGCCAAGCTCCGCCATGGCTCTGCGTACACGTTCCTTGGTTTCTTCACTGATAGATGGATTATTTTTGCAGGTTCTGGAAACGGTGGACGGGGACACCCCGGCCAGAGCTGCCACATCTTTGATGGTTACTGCCATAAATTTGCCTCCTCACGGATATGCCGGATCAAAGCGGAAGTATGCCTCTGATCCGGCTTTTTTATCTCAGTCTGATAGAGATATTGTAGTTCATAACAAGGATACTGTCAAACATATTGCACGTAAAATTGCATGAAATTGCGTAAAAACAGATGCACAGAGAATCCGGTAGTGAGATGCAGACAGATTTCTGCTTGGCATGATGAAAAACTGCACAAAATCAGGATGTAAAAATTGTAAGAAGGGTAGAAAAGACAAAAATGCATTGCACTTCATGCAAAATGGACGTATAATTTACGCAAACGGTTGCGTAAATTATATGAATATGCATCCGTGAGAGGATAATAGATAAGATGCTCTGAGATGCAGGGCTCAACATAAGGAGAGAAAAGATATGGATAAAAGAGCAGCCGGCATTCTGATGCCGATCACAAGCCTGCCGTCAGAGTACGGCATCGGATGTTTTTCAAAGAGTGCCTATGATTTTGTGGACTGGCTGAAGGAAGCGGGACAGAGCTACTGGCAGATCCTCCCGCTGGGACCTACCAGTTACGGAGATTCTCCGTACCAGTCCTTCTCCACTTTTGCGGGAAATCCGTATTTTATCAGCCTGAAGGCACTGGTGGAGGAAGGCGTCCTTACAAAGGAGGACTGTGATAAGGTCAGCTGGGGAAGAAGAGCAGACAGCGTAGACTATGAAAAAATCTACAAAGGCCGTTACAAGCTTCTCCGCAAAGCTTACGAAAACAGCAACATCAGCGAGAATCCGGATTATCAGAAATTTGTTGCAGAAAACAGCTGGTGGCTTTCCGACTATGCACTTTTTATGGCAGTAAAGGATCAGTTCGGCGGTGTTGAGTGGACAAAATGGGCAGAGGATATCCGCCTTCGCTGGGCAAATGCCATGGACTACTATCGCAGAGAATTATATTTTGATATTGAATTCCAGCAGTATATGCAGTTCAAATTCTATGAGCAGTGGATGAAACTGAAAAAATATGCCAACGAAAAAGGCATTCAGATCATCGGAGATATCCCGATCTATGTAGCTATGGACAGTGCAGATACCTGGGCTCATCCGGAACTTTTCCAGCTGGATGAGGAGAATGTGCCGGTGGCGGTAGCCGGATGCCCGCCGGACGGTTTTTCCGCAACAGGACAGCTTTGGGGAAATCCACTGTACCGCTGGGATTACCACAGAAATACAGGATATCAGTGGTGGATCTCCAGACTGAGCTACGTATTCCGCCTTTATGACGTGGTAAGGATCGACCATTTCCGTGGCTTTGACGAGTATTTTTCCATTCCGTACGGTGCAGAAAATGCCATTGGCGGTCACTGGGAAAAAGGTCCCGGGATCGATCTGTTCCGCAAAGTGGAGCAGGCCCTTGGCTGGAAGCAGGTCATTGCGGAGGATCTTGGCTATGTGACAGATTCTGTGCGTCAGCTTGTCCATGACAGTGGATTCCCGGGAATGAAGGTCCTGGAGTTTGCGTTTGATTCCAGAGATTCCGGCTGTGCCAACGATTATCTTCCACACAACTATCCGGAGAACAGTGTGGCATACACAGGAACCCATGATAATGAGACCATCGCCGGATGGTGGAAGAGCATTATGGCAAAAGAGCGTAAGCTTGCCAGGGATTATCTCTGTGATAACTGTACACCGGATAAAGAACTGCATAAATGCTTTATCAGCCTGGTTATGAGAAGCAGTGCAAAGCTCTGTGTGATCCCTATGCAGGATTATATGGGCCTGGATAACAGCGGCAGAATGAACCAGCCATCCACAGTAGGAAAGAACTGGAAGTGGAGGATCCGCAAAAGGGAGCTGACTGTGAAGCTTCAGAAAGAGATCCATGGTATTGCACTTCGCTACGGACGTATGAACTGGTCTGATTAAAAGAGAGATCCAAGAGACATATTCCATTTAAACGGGACGTGAAAGAAAGTAGAAAGATTTTAGATAGAATCGTGATTTTTTATGTGATATAATGCTGTTTCGTGGAGGCAGCTGTCAGTAAAAGGTAAGGCTGACAGCTGCCTTATTGTATTTTCAGATCTGCGGTAAATGATAAAGTGATACATTTATATATGCAGAAGATCAGAAGAGAGTGTCTGATCTGTAGCAGTGGATAATCCTGAATAACGGAAGATTTTTTACAATAAGGGGAGAATTATGACAGGAAAAACACACGCGGCAGTTGGACTCGGAACAGTGCTGGCAGTTACACAGCCCTCTACGGTTTCCGGTCTGGTACTTGCGGCAGGAACAGGAATGCTTGGAGCATTGATCAGCGACATTGATGTGGGAACCTCCAAATCCCATAAGGATGCGGACCGGATCACACTGATCGCGGTACTGCTTGTGGCAGCAGAGATCGCATTGAATTATTTTTATGATTTTTCCATCTGGGAAAAGATCCGCAATAACCAGTCTATGGCGCCGGTTGCCATGGGAGTTATTATTTTTATTGCAGTCTGCGCCTTTGGAAAAAATCAGCCGCACCGGTCATTTATGCATTCGATCATGGCTATGGCCATTTTAAGTGCAGCCATATCCATGGTGTCCGTGAAGCTGGTTCTTTATTTTGTGGTTGGATTCGTATCACATCTGGTGCTGGACTGCTTTAACCGGAAACGGGTACGGATCCTGTATCCGCTGCCGGGAGGCATTGCGCTGGATTTCTGTAAGGCAGGAGGCTTTGTGGATTCCCTGCTTTTTAAGCTTGGATCTGTAGCTGTGATCTTTGAGATCGTATATCTGGCTGTGCAGATGGGAGAGAACTGGAAGCTTTTTCGAATGTAGAGGATGTTTTATTTACCGATTACGGATAATTTTATATGGGGCAGATATTGCAGGAATTAAGCCAAAAAAGGAGCTGTGAAAAAAGAATAGTCCCCCAAAAAAGAAAGACCAAGAGTTTATAATGAACTCAAGGTCTTTCTTTCTGTTATAATTAACTTGCAATGAAAATTAATAACATAATCTATTCTAACCCAAAACAGGCAGTTTTGCCAATGCTAATTCAAGATTATTTGGACATCTGTGATCCAGTGCTGACTTTTGATAGATTTATGGGAGAAATCGAACTGGAGAAATATCTGAAAAATATTCCTCAACATGATACAGGAAGACTCAGGTATGACCCGGTCAGCATGCTGAAAACAGTTTTGTTTGGATTTATGGCGAATGGCTATATATCATTGCGTGAACTGGAGGATCAGTGTAAAATCAATCTCCGTTTCATGTATCTTATGGATCATCAAGCACCTTCTTACCGTACTTTCGGCTACTTCATCAACGAAGTACTTGCTGATTCCATTGAAGAAATATTTCAAGATATAAACAAAAAAATCTTCGAGACAGAGCATGTGGATCTTCAACATCTATACATTGATGGATCCAAGTTTGAAGCAAATGCGAATAAATACTCCTGGGTATGGAAAAAAGCAACCGAAAAATCCAGATACCGTCTCTTTGGTAAGATCACTACACTCTTTGAAGAAATCAATGAGGAACTTTCATGTACAGGTATGAAACTTTGTATCAATAGTGAGTACGCACCAGAGTATCTGAAGGAAGCTGCTGAACAGTATGCAGAAGTCTGGCAGATTAATGAAGCAATGTTTGTTCATGGCAGGGGACATCGTAAAACTACACAACAACGTCATTATGAGAAACTCAAAGAGTATGCTGCTAAGTTGGAAGAATACGTGGAAAAAATCAAAATCTGTGGAGAAGATCGCAACAGCTACTCGAAAACAGATCATTCAGCCACTTTTATGCGAATCAAGACAGACTACATGGGAAATGACCAGTTGCTTCCAGCTTATAATGTACAGGTCGGTGTTGCAGATGAATATATTGCTGTTGTTGATGTAAATCAGTATCGCTCAGATATGGATTGTTTTATTCCATTAATGAACAAGTTTTATACTACATATGGCTTCTATCCAAAGTACCCAGTAGCAGATGCCGGATATGGTTCTTACAACAATTACATCTTCTGTGAGCAGCAAGGAATGGAAAAATATATGAAG
Organism: Blautia massiliensis (ex Durand et al. 2017); assembly: GCF_051861785.1. Lineage (NCBI taxonomy): Bacteria > Bacillati > Bacillota > Clostridia > Lachnospirales > Lachnospiraceae > Blautia > Blautia massiliensis (ex Durand et al. 2017). The sequence continues at coordinate 1,771,220 of NZ_CP146725.1, read as the reverse complement.
TTTCCCATGTTCAAGAAAGAGACTACTGACAAGAAATACCATGAAGATCCATTTCGTGCAGTAAATTTTCCAATCGGGGAAGACGGAATCATGCGTTGCCCAAACGGGAAAAACTTTAATCTTCAGTATCGAAAAAACGTAAAAGGGAACAAGTATGGGCGACAGGAAGAAGTGTATCAGTGTGAAGACTGCTTCGGCTGTCCATACGCAGAACAATGTAAAAAGACAGACAAAAACCGTACTGTTCGGATCAACCGCGAACTTACAGCGATGCATCAGGAAGTGATAGAAAATCTCGAAAGTATCCAGGGAGCGCTTCTAAGGATGAACAGATCCATTCAGGCAGAAGGTACCTTTGGTATCATGAAAAACGACCGGTGGTACAAAAGAATTGTCCGAAGAGGAATAAAATCTGTATTGCTTGAAGTATTTCTCGTTTCTATCGGACACAATCTTTATAAATATCACAACAAACAGAAAAAAGTTGCAGCTGCCGCATAGGAGTTCATAATAGCATTCTTATGGGGTAAGGGGAACTATACCCTTTTTTATGCAATATAACTATTATCATAACCATAAGCAAAAGGACGCATGAAAAAACTCTCGTTTTTTCACACGCCCTTTTAACCGAATCAAGGGAGTCCCCTGTTTCAATTACGAATATCCGCCTGACGGTTTATAAGTGTGATCATTTATTCTTTCTGATCCTGCAGGCGCATGCTGTGTAAAGTACGTCTGTGGAAGAGTTCAGTGCTGTCTCACAGGAATCCTGGATCACGCCTACGATGAAACCGACACCAACTACCTGCATGGCAACATCATTGGGGATTCCGAAAAGGCTGCAGGCCATCGGGATCAGAAGAAGAGAACCGCCGGCAACTCCGGAAGCACCAGCTGCACTTGCAGCAGCCAGGATGCAGAGGATCAGAGCGGTCGGGAAGTCTACGCTGATACCAAGTGTGTGTGCAGCTGCCAGAGCCATGATGGAAATGGTGATCGCTGCACCACCCATGTTGATGGTCGCACCAAGAGGGATGGAGATGGAGTAGGTATCCTCATCAAGTCCGAGATCCTTGCACAGCTCCATGTTTACCGGAATGTTGGCGGCAGAGCTTCTTGTGAAGAATGCTGTGATACCACTGTCCTTCAGGCAGCGCAGAACCAGCGGATATGGATTCTGGCGTGTGCAGATGAAAGTAATGATCGGGTTGATCACCAGTGCGACAAAGAGCATGGTTCCCACCAGTACACAGATCAGACGGCCATAGCTTAACAGTACACCAAGTCCCTGCTCGGAGATGGTTGTGAAGATCAGGCCCATGATACCAAATGGAGCAAGGCTGATGATCCATCTTACGGCTGTGGAGGTTGCATCGGAAATGTTTTCGATGACAGTCTTGGTAGTTTCACTTGCGGCCTTCAGTGCGATACCGAAGATGATGGCCCATGCAAGGACACCGATATAGTTGGCGTTGACAAGTGCGTCAACCGGGTTGGAAACAATGTTCATCAGAAGGTTTTTGAGGACCTCTGCAACACCGCTTGGCGGAGTGACGTCGGAAGTATTTGTATTTTCGGAAAAAGTCAGCATGATCGGGAACAGGCGGCTGGAGATCACAGCTGCCAGTGCTGAGAGTATATTTCCCAGAAGATAAAGTACAACAACGAATTTCATGTTTGTTTTCTGGCCTTTTCCCATGTGGCACAGAGAGCTCATTACCAGGAAGAACACCAGAAGCGGAGCAATTCCACGAAGAGCACCGACGAACAGATCACCGAGAATGGAGATCACAGATGCCTGAGGGATCGCAAGTCCGAGAATGATACCAACGATCAGACCACAGATGATACGCTTGATCAGGTTGATGCTGTTCCATTTTTGAATCAGGTTTTTCATAACTAGTTTCCTCTTTCCTATTGTGTGAGTGTGCTAAAAAAATGCTGAGCCGCAAAGCAACAATCCAGTGTAAAGGGCGGATCGTTCTAAGCCGGTATTACTGCATCGCGTAAAAGCACAACAGGACAATTATATACAATTATGTCCGCCTTGTAAAGACAAATGTACATAAAACGTGAGAAAACTCAGACTCGTATTTTCCGGAAGCTTACAGCAAAGAACAGAACCTCCGCAAAGCCTGTAATTCCCCATGAGAAAATATACAGGAGATAAAGTGAGGAAATGGTCTGGAAGTGTGCGAACACCGTATAGAACCAGATGACACGGAATACACAGGATCCCAGAATGATGATGATGGTCGGTGGTATACTTTTTCCGATGCCACGGGAAGCGGCGATACTGCAATCCATAAAACAGCTGAAGGCATAGCTGAAGCCCATGATCCGGATCCTCTCCATGCCGGCATCGATGACTGCCGGTTCTGTGGCAAACAGTGACAGAAACTGCGGACCGAAAACAAGAAGCAGTCCACCAAGGATCGCGCCTGCGATGAAGGCATAGGTAAGGCTGATCCCATAAGTCTTCAGCATACGTTTTTTATTTCCGGCACCCCAGTTCTGACCGATGAAGCTCGCGCATGCAGTATAGAAAGCAAACATGATGTTGTAGATCAGAGAGTCTGCATTTGCGGCAGCGGCATTTCCGGAAACCGTGACTGCATCGAAGGAGTTGACACCGGCCTGTACGAACAGATTTGCAATGGCAAAAATCCCGTTCTGCAGACCTGTGGGAATACCAAGAAGCAGTACTGCTTTACAGGCCTTCGGGTGAAGACGGAGCTTACGCAGGGATACCCTGCATTCGTCTTTTCTCCGAAGGAGGTGGATCATTACCAGCACTGCGGAGATATACAGTGCGATCGCGCTGGCAGTTGCCACACCTGCGGCGGCCATATGACAGACGATAACGAAAAACAGGTTCAGAAGAATGTTGATCACTCCGGCAATGGAAAGATAGATCAGCGGTCGCTTCGTATCGCCGCGGGCACTTAATACGCCGTTACCGAAATTGTATACAGCCATGGCCGGCATACCCAGAGCATAAATCTTCATATATAAAACAGCCTGGTCCATCAGCTCCGGTTTCGTATTCATCATGGACAGCATCTGTCCGGAAAACAGAAGACAGACGACACAGACCAGAAGTCCTGCGATGGCACAGAGAAGAAGAGATGTATGGATCGTTTCTTCGGTACCTTTTCTGTTTTCGGCACCAAGCTCGTGTGCTACACGAACATTGACTCCGGCGCCCATGCCGATCAGGATTCCGGTAAATAAAGTGACCAGCAGAGTTGTGGAACCCACAGCTCCAAGTGCCATGTAATCTGCAAATCGCCCCACAACCGCAACATCACTTAAATTAAAAAAAACCTCCAACACCTGGGACCCCATCAGGGGAAGGCTGAAGAGGAGGATATTTTTCCAGAGAGAGCCGGAGGTCATCTCAATGGAAGACGTTTTCTTTTTTTCATTTTCACACATAGTTTACCTCATAAAAATTATAAAAATTCCTTCATCCAAGGTATACAATACTATGTTGGAATAGGTTTGTAAAGAGGGGAAAATAGCTCTTTTACCAGGCGCAGAGGTTTGTTTTTATTTATAGATTCTACATTGATTTTAGTACGAACAATGATATAATAAATGAGAGCAATAAGAAAGTATTTTCAGAAATATTGGAAATATAAAATACAGCAGACTAAGGAGGAGCTCAATACAATGAAAATCGGAAATGATATTTATTATGTAGGAGTAAACGATCATCAGGTAGACCTGTTTGAGGGACAGTATGTAGTGCCAAACGGAATGTCCTACAACTCCTATGTGATCAAAGATGAGAAGATCGCAGTTATGGACACTGTAGATGCCGGCTTCACAGAAGAGTGGCTGGGAAAAGTTGCAGAGGTTCTGGATGGTGCGAAACCGGATTATCTTGTAGTCCAGCATATGGAGCCGGACCATGCAGCAAACATTGAGAATTTCATGAAAGCATACCCGGATACAACTGTTGTTGCCAACACAAAGACCTTTACCATGATGGAGAATTTCTTCCGTGGAATGGATCTGGAAGGAAAGAAACATATTGTAGCTAACGGTGACACCCTGACACTTGGAAAACACGTCCTTACCTTCGTATTTGCACCGATGGTTCACTGGCCGGAGGTTATGGTTACATATGACAGCACAGACAAGGTTCTGTTTTCCGCAGACGGCTTCGGCAAATTCGGAGCTCTTGATGTAGAAGAGGACTGGGACTGCGAAGCACGCCGTTATTACATCGGAATCGTCGGAAAATATGGCCCGCAGGTACAGAAGCTTCTCAAGGCAGCAGCAACTCTGGATATCCAGACTATCTGCCCGCTCCACGGACCGGTCCTTACCGAGAATCTTGGACATTATCTGGAGAAATATGATATCTGGTCTTCTTATAAAGTAGAGAGTGAAGGAGTAATGATCGCCTACACATCTGTATACGGACATACAAAGAAAGCAGCAGAGCTTCTTGCACAGAAGCTGGAGGAAAAGGGCTGCCCGAAGGTTGTTGTCTGCGATCTTGCAAGAGAAGACATGGCAGAGGCAGTGGGGGATGCTTTCCGCTACGGCAAGCTGGTACTGGCCAGCATTACATACAACGGAGAAGCATTCCCGTTTATGCGTACATTCATCGAGAACCTGACAGAGCGTAATTACCAGAACCGCACCATCGGCCTCATTGAGAACGGAAGCTGGGCACCGACTGCAGCTAAAGTCATGAAAGGAATGTTCGAGAAGAGTAAAAATATCACATGGCTTGAGAACAATGTAAAGATCATGTCCTCCCTCAGCGATGAGAATGTGGCAGAGATCGATGCAATGGCAGAGGAGCTCTGCAAGTAATTTCTGAATGTCAGAACAGCTTATAAAAATAAAGATATAACATAATAAAAAGACGTGGATCCGGATCGACAGGTTCGTTCATTTACTGAGTTGTTAATGAAAGAAATATATTGATCCGTAAGTCCACGTCTTTTTTATTTACCGAGCAACAGTTACATCCTCTTACACCACATAAATCCATAAGCCGGAAGCTCCACGTCCTTAAGCTCCAGAGTCTGGTCTGTGATCAGATCGCGGAAGGTTCCTTCCTCCTGCATCCAGGCAGTTTTTTCGCTGTCACTGAAATTGAAGATTCCGATGAAACGTTCGTTTCCTTTCTGGCGGAGGATGCAGAGAATGCTGTCATCATGAACATCGTATGTATATACATCACAGTCCTTATCAAAAACAGATTCCTGGCTGCGGATCTGCTCCATGCGGCTAAGAGTCTGGAAGATCTGTCCCTCAACGGAGGATTTGGAGTTCCTTTTTCCGGCAAGCTCCCACTGGAAAGCACCACGGTGGATATAGCGGGAATCTGCAGCCTTATCCGGATCCTCTTTATAGGAATAATCATTGAGACGTCCGATTTCATCGGAGCTGTAAAGCATCGGGATTCCGGACTGGGTAAGCATATATGCGTGAAGCATCAGATCCTCGCGGATACCCCTTTTCAGCTTCTCGTCATCTTTTTCAAAAAGAGCAGCCTCGATTCCGCACATGGAAGCAGTGGTTCCGCAGAAGCGGGCATCCTGAGTTACCGGGTCATCATTATAGAGCTCTCCGCGGCTGTCGCTTCCCGGATGCTTTCCTGTAAAGAAATCATTCAGGTAACGCTTATGAGATGGCTCATCCATGCCCCATTCTTTCAGGGTGGCAAAATCAAGTCCCCAGCCGATATCGTCATGGCAGCGGAGATAATTCAGAAAGGTGTACTGCTTCGGAAGGCTGTTTACAATGTCCATCTGTTTTTTCAGAAGACGGATATCGCGAGTAGCAATGCTGTTCCAGGTTGTAGCCATGGTTGTTACATTGTAAAGCATATGGCATTCCGGCTTCTCTACGGTTCCGAAATAGGGAACAACCTTCTCCGGCTCCATAACGACCTCACCCAGAAGTACAACACTTGGGCAGACGATCTCGGCGATCATACGCATCATACGAACGATCGTATGCACCTGCTTCAGGTTACGGCAGGGAGTTCCCAGTTCCTTCCAGATATACGGAACCGCATCGATACGGATCACGTCCATTCCCTGGTTTGCAAGGAAGAGGAAGTTGTACATCATCTCATTGAAAACACGGGGATTGCCGTAGTTCAGATCCCACTGGTACGGATAAAAGGTAGTCATGACATAGTGACCGATATCCGGAAGCCAGGTAAAGTTCCCCGGAGCAGTGGTCGGGAATACCTGTGGTACGGTCTTTTCGTACTCGTCCGGGATCTCACGGTTGTTGTAGAAGAAGTAACGGCTCATATATTCGCCGTCACCCTGGCGTGCTTTTTTGGCCCACTCATGATCCTCGGAAGTGTGGTTCATAACAAAATCCATACACAGGTTCATTCCGTTTTTGTGGCATTTATCTGCAAGGGCAGCCAGGTCCTTCATGGAACCAAGGTCCGGGCGGACTTTGCGGAAGTCGGCTACTGCGTAACCACCGTCGGAACGGCCCTTCGGGGTATCCAGGAACGGCATCAGATGCAGACAGTTTACATTACACTCCTTAAGATATGGAAGCTTGGCAGAAACTCCCTTGATGTTGCCGGCAAAATTGTCAATATAGAGCATCATGCCAAGCATATCCTTCTGGCGGAACCAGTCCGGATTTTTTTCTCTTTCCAGGTCGCGGTTTTTGAGCGCGCGGCGGCGTGCTGTAAAATACTGGTACATCTGGTCGCAGAGCTCTGCAAACATATCGTCATTGTGATAAAGCTCTGTGTACAGCCATCGAAGCTCGTCGTGATGATGGTTTAAACGTTCCTGAAAAATTTCCTGATCTTTTTTCATGATTTCCTCCCTGAATAGATATTTATAGATGTCGGGAAACCTGTAAAATATTTCCCGGCGGTAATGTTTGTCTGACATTTTTCCACAGAATTATAGCATGAAGTTTCCGGTACATGAATATACGGGTTGTTATGGAATATGGAAAAATGTTGTAAGTATTTTCAGTCTCCTGTTGTCTGTCGCCGTATCAGAACCGGAGTGATCTTTTTGTGGATCGGTTTTTGAAGCGGTGCCGGTTTTCTTTTCTTCATTTCGTTCATCTGTTCCACAAGCAGTTCCATGGTAGTCTGTGCGATCACATCAATCTGCTGTCCAACAGTAGTGATCGGAATGATGGACTCCGCAGCAATGGGTGAATCATCGAATCCGATGATCTGATATTCATCCGGCAGACAGTTATATTTCTGGAAGATCAGATTGAGAAACATATTCGCGTAAGTATCATTGGATAAAAATATGCCTTTTTTCTGACCGGAATATTTACTGTCAATATCCTGAAAGATCACACGCATCTGTTCAAAAAGCTCCTGATAGGAATCACCGGAAACATTAAGGTTCAGTTCATAAGGAACATGATATTCCCGGCATGTTTCCTCAAAGGCACGGATACGGTCATAAGCCGGAATATTCTCAGGTACATGGACATTGATGTGGATCAGTACATCACACTGATTACGTATCAGCAGAGAAGTAGCCTGCATACCGCCCATGTAATTGTCTGTTGTAACGCTGCATATATGTTCCGCTTCACGTTCAATGGCGATCACAGGAATATTATAGGAAGCCAGTTTTTCAGAGGAAAGAGTATGGCTGAGAACAATAAGTCCTTCAATCTTATAAGCCATCAGCTCGTCCAGATACTGCATTTCTTTCTCCGGGCCGCCATCACTGACAAAAACCAGAAATTTGTAATGATAGTCGGAGTAACTTCGAAGAAGCTGTGTCAGCATTTCGGAATAATAATGAAGATAAAGGTTCGGGACAATGATCCCTACAAATTCGCTTTTTCCATTGGCAAGAACTCTGGCAAGCTTGTTTTTTCTGTAGCCGAGCTCATCAAGGGCTTTTGCGATCTTTTCCTGATTTTCCAGAGTCAGAGAATCCGGATGATTGAAATATCTGGAGATCGTGGTCTTGGAAAACCCCGTGTATTCTGCAATATCGGCAAATGTTACCTGTTTTTTAGCCATAAAAAAATATTCTCCTTTTAACAGCAGAAAGTTATGATACGGAATGCAGATGTGATCATATAAGAGAAATCTGCAGACCGTACAGGATAATTGGATTGATGTAATTAAGTATAACAATACAGACGTTAAATAGCAATAAAAAAAATAACCAGTTAAGTTACCGGTAACTTTTCTTGAATAAATTAACAAAAAAGGTTGACAGAAGATATGTCATATAGTAGTATCAAATTATAAAGTAACCGGTTACTTTACCGGTTGCTAAATAAAGACGAAAGAAAGAGAGAGCAGAGTATGAGTGAAAAACTTGAAAAAGCACGTCTTTATGAAATAGAGGAAGCAAAAAATATCCCGCAGGAAGAGAAACCGGCCTTTCATGTATCTGCACCGGTGGGCTGGATCAATGATCCCAATGGATTTTCAGTTTTTAAAGGAAAGGTACATCTTTTTTATCAGTATCATCCTTACAGCCGTGACTGGGGTCCTATGCACTGGGGCCATAGTGTGACGGAGGATATGATCAGATGGGAGCAGCTTCCTGCAGCGCTTGCACCGGATCAGGAATATGATCGAGAGGGATGCTTTTCCGGAAGTGCTATTGAAGCGGATGGAAAACAGGCTTTGATCTACACAGGAGTTACAACAGTAAAGCTGCCGGATGGAAAAGAAGAAGTCCGGCAGAATCAGTGCATTGCCTGGGGTGACGGAAAAGATTATGTAAAGGCAGAGAAAAATCCGGTAGTCACCGGGGATATGCTTCCGGAGAAATGCAGCAGAGTTGATTTCCGTGATCCGAAAATATGGGAAGATAACGGAACATACCATATGCTCGTAGGATGCCGCAGCGAAGAAATTCCTGGACAGGTAGTTCTGTTTTCCAGTAAAGATCTGAAAGAATGGAAATTTGAAACAATTCTTGCGGAGAACTCCACAGGAGAAATCGGTGTTATGTGGGAATGCCCCGATTTCTTTCCGCTCGGGGATAAACATGTGCTGATCTGTTCTCCGCAGCATATGCGGGCAAAAGGGTATGAGTTTCATAATGGACATAATTCCCTGTATTTTACGGGAGATTATGACAGCGAAAAACATACATTTGAAAAAGACGCACCGGTTAGCCTGGACTATGGACTTGATTTTTATGCGCCGCAGACAACCCTTCTTCCGGATGGAAGAAGAGTGATGATCGCCTGGATGAAATCCTGGGATAGCTGTGTGATCAAGGAAAAGCAGAGATGGCAGGGAATGATGACTCTTCCGAGAGAACTGGAATATCGTGACGGAAAGATCTGGCAGAAGCCGGTCCGGGAAATTGAGAATTATCGGAAAAACCGTTGCTGTTATGAGAATGTAAAAGTGGGTGAGAGCTTAAGCCTTGAAGGCGTCCGTGGCCGAATGATCGATCTGACTGTGGAACTGCAGAACGCAGATGGCATCATGGATGGAAGCAGGAACTCCGGAAATCCAAATCAGGAAGTTTTGGATGTGTACAATGAGTTCCAGATCGAGCTTGCACGCAATGAAGAATATACAACGGTCTTTACCTATGATCGAAAAGGACAGATACTGGAGATCGACAGAACCTGGAGCGGGGTGCAGCGTGATGTTGTATGTACAAGAAAGCTCCAGGTCACAGATGGCAGACAAAATCTGAAGCTGCGTTTTATCCTGGATCGAAGCTCCATAGAGCTTTTTATCAATGATGGAAGTAAAACTGCGACTACCGTGATCCCAACACCAGTGGACGCAGATGAGATCCTGTTTCACAGTGACGGAAATGCTGTGATCCAGGTTGAGAAATATGATATTGTGTTGTAGAAGTCTCTCAAATATTGACAATTTCTCTATTTTTGTATAACATAGGGGAAGTTGCTTACGCCGGATCAGGAGTTATTCGTATCTCCTGATCCGGCATATATTTACAGGAGAGGAACACAGGAATGTTTTATCAGTTAAAAATCACAAGAAAAGGAACGAAACCGCCGGTATGGAGACGTTGTACTGTTGCGGCTGACGTTACATTTGCAAATATGGCAGCCATGCTTGAAAAACTGGTTCAGTATCCGTCAGGCAGCCTATATGAGATTGAATTTTTTCAGAAAAAAGTACAGATCCGTGAGAACGGTGACGGAGAAGCGAAGAATAATTTCACATTATTAAATGCAGGCAAGACAGAGACTGCAGAGCTTATGGATTCCGAGAAATGGTTTACCTTCCGTCAGTATGGTGCGGATAAGGAAGCTCCGGAATACAGAGTTGACATTGAGAAGAAAGACGAGGGAACAGCAGAAGCTCCTTCTATTGTAAAAGAAGTAAAGGGTGAGGATGATCCGTACTGGACAGAGGCACCGGAGCTGGGATGCACTGCAGCAGTTGAGACAGAGGCGGAAACAGCCAAAGCATCGGAAGACATTGCTGCAACAGTAGCGGCAGTAGAGGCAGCAGCCAGAGCTGCAAAAGCATCTGAGGCAGCCACAGGCAGCAGAAGAAATCCTACAGTAAAAGATTTCCTCATGTCCTATCGTAAAGAAGACCTTCTCAGCATTGCAGGTGAGCTTGGACTTCACTGCAAGGGAATGAATCAGGAAGAGATCGCCGCAAAGGTTGCCGCAGAGGTTCTTAAACCGGAGGTTATGAAAGCAAGCTTCCTCGTAGCAGACGATCAGGAGGTACTGGCTTTTGAGGCAGCTGTTCAGAGAAAATGCTTCCATGTTGCAGATGACGAGTGGAATACGTTAGAATGGCTGAACGATATGGGCTACATTGTTTCCTACAGTGATGATTACGCAGAAGTTCCGGCAGAGGTTGCAGCTGTTTACGATCAGATCAATACACCGGAGTTCCGGACACTTCGCAGCCAGGTAAACTGGCTGAAGGATTGTCTTATTATGGTAAGCTATCTGTATGTATCTGCACCGGCAAAGACCGTATATGAGATGTTTAAGCAGAGAAAAGGCTTTGACATCGGATATGACAGCTTCATCGAGCTGTATCATACCATTCCGGAGAAGGCCTGCATCTGTGAGCTTGCGGAGGATCAGCTGATCCTGAAATCCGCACTGGTCAATAACATCTACAAGGATATCGAGAGACGTCAGGGCGGACGGAAATTCTATATTCCGTCTGTAGATGAGATCCTGGATTATTCCGAAAACGGGTATCCGACAAAATCTACTTCTTATCAGAAACTGGGCAGATTCCTGATGGATGAGATGAATGTTTCCGAGGCGGTGAAGGATCAGGTACTGTTCTTTATTTACAAAGAATGCTCCATGGATGGCAGAATGTCAGCGATCATGGAAAACCTGAACCAGAAGGGGATCCAGTTTAACGATGAGCAGCTTGAGAAATTTACAAAGCTGATCATGGAGGCAAACAATAACACAAGAATGCTGGAATTCCGCGGTTACACACCGAATGAGATCTCAGGAGCAGTATGGCCGTTTGCCACAGGCAAGCCGCACACTGCAATGCCGAACAGCTTTGTGCCGACAGCAATGCCGATGCAGCCGGCATCTGCAAGAAAAATCTACCCGAACGATCCGTGTCCGTGCGGAAGCGGTAAGAAATATAAGAAGTGCTGCGGAAGAAGATAATTCTGCAGAAAATTTACCGTAATTCCGGAGCTGAAAGTTCCCATAGATCGTTGCGGAGCGACTGCGCTCATGAGTGAGCAGCGAACGCGGATGATCTGGTCCGATTTATCGTTTGATGCAGTATCTCCGGAAATACCATACAAATTAATATTAAGACAGTTCGTTTGTACCATCCTGTCTATAAATAAAACCAGGGCTGAAGAAGATGTGAGAATCCGGGCAGACTCGTGGCGGGTCTGCCCTTTTTTACTTTAACTGGATCAAGGCCGGGAATCCCGGCTTTTTTTATTTATGGAAATATCCGGGTGGTGTGACAGATCCAGAAGGAGGAAAAATTTATGTATCAGTTAAAAACAGAAGCAGATTTCGATTCTGCACACTTTCTGTCCGGTTACACCGGCAAATGTTCCAACATCCATGGCCATCGCTGGCATGTGGAGATTGAGATCGAAAGCCGGAAGCTGGAGAAAAACGGCCAGGAGCGAGGGATGCTGGTAGATTTCGGAGATCTGAAAAAGGATCTTCGGGAGCTGGCAGATTCCATGGATCACACGCTGATCTATGAAGAAAATACATTACGTCCGAAAACCCTGGAAGCACTGGATGAAGAAGGCTTTCATCTGGTGAAGGTTCCCTTTCGCCCTACAGCAGAGAATTTTTCAGAGTATTTTTTCAGAAAAATGGAAGAAAAGGGCTATCCTGTAAAAAGAGCTGTTGTTTACGAAACACCAAATAACTGTGCAGCTTACCGGGAAACGGAAGAAGAAACGGAGGTGGTATGGCTATGAGTACCTATCAGGTTGTAGAGAAATTTGTCAGCATCAACGGAGAGGGCAGACGGGCAGGAGAGCTTGCCGCTTTTATCCGGTTTAAGGGCTGCAATCTTCAGTGCAGCTATTGTGATACCAGCTGGGCAAATGAGCCGGGGTGTGAGAGTGAAAGGCTGACAGAAGAAGAGATCCTTTCCTGGATCCGTGAAACAGGCGTAAAAAATGTGACACTTACAGGAGGGGAACCACTTTTGCGGAAAGGCATGGAGGAGCTGATCGAGGCAATCCTGGAGGATCCATCCCGGCGGGTGGAGATTGAGACCAATGGAAGTGTGGATCTGAAGCCTTATCATATATTAAAAAAACGTCCGTTCTTTACCATGGATTATAAAGCACCGGACAGCGGCATGGAAAAAGAGATGCTCCTTTCCAATCTGGAGCTTCTGGGCAGTGAGGATACGCTGAAATTCGTGGTCAGCAGCCGCAGAGATATGGAAAAAGCCCTGGAAATCCTGGAAAAGTACAGGCTGGTCGGAAAAACGGCAGTTTATTTCAGCCCTGTTTTCGGCAGGATCCAGCCGGTGGAGATCGTGGATTTCCTTATGGAAAAAAAACTCAACGATGTAAAGCTTCAGATCCAGCTTCATAAGGTGATCTGGGACCCGCAGAAACGGGGAGTATGATAGGAAAACATATCACAATATAACAAGAAATACCGCAGAAAAGGAGAACGCTATGAAAGCACTTGTACTTGCAAGCGGCGGTGTGGATTCCACCACCTGCCTGGGGCTTGCCGTAAACAAATATGGAAAAGAGAATGTAATTGCATTAACAGTAGCTTACGGACAGAAGCACACAAAAGAAATTGAGGCTGCCAGAAAAACAGCAGAATATTACGGAGTGGAGCATCTTTATCTGGATCTTGAGCCGATCTTCCGGTACAGTGACTGTTCGCTTCTGAAGCATTCAGACAGAGAGATCCCGCACGAAAGCTATGCAGAGCAGCTGAAGGAAACCGATGGCTCACCGGTTTCAACCTATGTGCCGTTCCGGAACGGATTGTTTCTTTCCTCGGCAGCAAGTATTGCGCTGTCAAAAAACTGCAGTGTGATCTATTACGGAGCACATGCGGATGATGCAGCCGGAAATGCATATCCGGACTGCAGCAGTGCGTTTCACAATGCGATCAACGAGGCGATCTATCAGGGAAGCGGCGGCCAGCTGAAGGTTGAGGCGCCTTTTGTCAGCTGCACAAAGGCAGAGGTCGTAAAAACCGGCCTGGAGCTGAAAGTTCCTTATGAACTGACCTGGAGCTGTTACGAAGGCGGCGAAAAGCCCTGCGGTGTGTGCGGAACCTGTATTGACAGAGCAGAGGCATTCCGTCTCAATGGAGTGAAGGACCCGGCACTTGACAGATAGATCGGATCATAAATATCCGTCTGACCGTAGAAAGGAAAAAAATATGAGCAGAGAAAACCTGGAAAAAGAAGGGATCACCCTTCTCGGAAATCAGAAAGTAAAATATCCGGACAATTATGCTCCGGAAGTACTGGAAACATTTTTGAACAAGCACCCGGACAACGATTACTTTGTAAAATTTAACTGCCCGGAATTTACAAGCCTTTGTCCCATTACCGGACAGCCGGATTTCGCGACGATCACGATATCCTACGTACCCGGTGAAAAAATGGTGGAGAGCAAATCTCTGAAGCTGTATCTTTTCAGCTTCCGCAATCACGGAGATTTTCATGAGGATTGCGTGAACATCATTATGAAGGATCTGATCCGTCTTATGGATCCGAAATACATTGAGGTCTGGGGAAAATTTACGCCGAGAGGCGGCATTTCCATTGATCCATACTGCAATTACGGAAAGGCCGGAACCAGATGGGAGGAGATTGCCTGGAAACGTCTGACAGAGCATGACATGTACCCGGAAAAGATCGATAACCGGTAGAAAAACTAAAAGTCCCTGTTTTCACTGCGAAAAGCAATGAAAGCAGGGGCTTTTTGTTCAGGTGCGCCTGGCGGCGCAGGTTTATCTTTATGCCAGCCGGATGCACTCCGATTCTGTGCCAAACAGATCAGCAATCACATCGTGCACGGTTTCGATCTTATCTGCCATATAGGCCTTTGCTCCGCAGAACAGCAGGCCGTTTTCCACGTCGCCCTTTACGGCGGCGATCAGCTTGTCTGTAATGCAGTAAGGGATCTCGCCGGGGGAACATTTGGCAAGGCAGCGGTGGCAGGGACTGTGCGGGATTTTTTTACCGGCCATGACGTGCTGCATGAAGGAGTTCATAATGGCACGTCCCGGCATACCTACCGGACTTTTTACAATGGCAATGTCGTCCTTTGCGGCGTGGATCAGGGATTCTTTCAGCCGGATGTCTGCGTCACATTCTTCCGTTGGGATAAAACGGGTGGCGACCTGAACGCCGTCCACACCAAGATCAAGGACATGCTTTACATCCTCGTGCGTGGCGATGCCGCCGGCAGCTACTACAGGGATTTCCGTGCTGAATTTTGCGGCATAGCTTTTTACAGTCTGGACAATCTTTCGGATCTCATTGTCGTAGGCTTCCGGTGTATAGGATTCCAGCTCTTCCCTGTGGAAGCCCAGATGACCGCCTGCCTGGGGACCCTCGATCACCACAAGGTCTGCAGTGCGCTTGTACTTTCTTTCCCAGTATTTCAGGATAACCTTTGCAGATTTGTCCGTTGAGACAATGGGGGCGATCTTTGTTTTGCTTCCGCTGACAAGAGCAGGGAGCTCTGTAGGAAGTCCTGCACCGGAGATGATCAGGTCAGCGCCGGCATGGACAGCGGCTTTTACATGAGATGCGTACTCCTTCAGCGCAACCATGATGTTGTAGCCGATGATACCGTCAGGAGAAATCCTGCGTGCTTTTTTCATCTCGGACAGGATGGCCCGCTGGTTGGCTTCTTCGGTATTCCGGTCGAAATCCTTTTCCCGGTAGCCGATCTGAGCGGTGGAAATGATTCCGATCCCACCTTCCTTTGCAACGGTGCCTGCCAGACGGCCAAGGCTGATGCCAACGCCCATTCCACCCTGGATCAGGGGAAATTTCGTAAGTTTATCACCGATTTTAAAATTCTTCATAACGATCAGATCCTCACATTCATTTGCTTTCATTAAATAATTTTAGTATAAAATAGTTTTATTATCAAAGTATATCATAACGGAGAAATTTGTCAATGTATATGTAGGAAGGTTGGCTCAGGGAGATGTGGTGAGTTGTCAGTATAGCTTTTCGGAATAAGAAAAGGGTGAGCTGACAGCATTACGCTGTGTAGTCTCACCCTTTTTATGTGTGATGAAATCTTAAACTGTAAAGCAGTAAACTGTAGCTGAACTCCGTTTGGCAAAATCAGAATTTAAACAGATTCAGTCCGATCTCTTCGCTGAACTCACGACCGATTTCTCCGTCGATCACCTGAATCTGGATCTCGGCAGTAGCACTGATGATGGCACGGTTCAGATGACCGCCGTGTACATGGCCTTCCTCGTCACCGGCTGCGATATGGAGATGAAGATAAACGTCACCGTCTTTGCGGGTAACGGTACCGGTAAGTGATACGATCTCAAACGCTCCATGGAACTGAATAGAGTGGTATTCCTTTGTCACTGTGTTGTATACGCCTGCAGTGAAATCATGGATGGCGCCAAGACCTGTGACCTGTGCAAGGCGGATGTTTTCTTTCTCTGCAACCTTGCCGATCTCCTCCAGGATCTCTTCCTTCGGATCAAGTCGAAGATAAATCGTGTTTCCAAAACGTCTGTATTCCATGATAAAAACCTCCCTGTAAATTTTTTGATTTTTCCATTGTCTGAACATGATTCCAGTATAATACATTCCTGTTTTTATTCAATAGTTACATTAATCAGATTACAGCACTTCCGGAAATTACTGCATCATGCTCTGTCCAACTTCTTTTTAATGTATTAATTTCTGGAATTGCTATAGGTGTATTTTTTACATGTTCAGATTTTTTACATGAAAAAAAGGACTAAACCGATGAAAATATTGAATTTATATTTTTACCGGCTTTTTTTATAATGATTTTCATAAAGAACGGAATGTAAGAACTGTAAACTGGAAGCAGCAGGGAAAGGGTGAAAGTATGAAAAAAAGATTTGGTCAGATGATCAAGGTAAAACCGGAAAAGCTTGCCGAATATAAAAAATGGCATGCAAATCCAATGCCGGGCGTAAATGAAATGATCAAAGAATGCGGTCTGAAAAATTATTCTATCTACAGCAGAGGAGAATATCTTTTTACATATTTTGAGTACGAAGGCGAAGATTTCGATGCAGATATGGCAAAGATGGCAGCAGATCCGGCAACACAAAGATGGTGGGATGTTGTAAAACCGCTGATGTCACCCCTTCCTGACAGAGCAGAAGGCGAATTCTGGTCAGATATGGAAGAAATTTATCACCTTGACTAATAAGCAAAAGCAATAGATATGGAGGAAAAGAAACATGAACAGTAGAGAAAGATTTATCGCAACTGTAGAAAGAAAACCGGTAGACAGACCGGCCTGCTGGCTTGGTGATCCGACACCGGAGGCAGTTCCTGCACTTTGTGATTACTACCATGTAGACAATATCAAAGAACTGAAAAAAGTATGCGGAGATGACTTCTACGCAGTAGAGATCCCGTACAAATCCCCGACATGCTCCGCAATTTTCGCGGCATTTGACTGGTATATGAACGGAAGCAATGTAGATACAGAGCACAGAACACTGACAGCAGACGGATGCTTTGCACAGTGTGAGGATCTTGAAGATGTGGAGGCAGTGAATTTCCCATGGCCGGATCCGGAGCTTTATATCGATCCGGAAGAGTGCCGCCGTCTTGTTGATGAGGCACCGGATGATAAAGTAGTTATGGGTATGCTCTGGGCCTGCCACTTCCAGGATACCTGTGCTGCATTCGGAATGCAGACATGCCTTATGAACATGGTTGCAGAGCCTGAGATGGTACATTATGTAGATGATCATATTGTAGATTTTTATCTGAAAGCCCTTAAGATTTTCCTTGAGGCAACAAAAGGTAAAGTACAGGCAATCCTCATCGGTGATGATGTAGGAAGTCAGAGAGGCCTGATGATCAGCCCGGCTCTTATCAGCGAGTTCGTTATTCCCGGAGCAAAGAAACTTATTGATCTGGCACACAGCTATGGCGTAAAGGTTGTATATCATTCCTGCGGATCTATTGTTGAAGCTATCCCGCTTCTCATTGAGGCTGGCGTTGATGTTATCCATCCGATCCAGGCACTTGCAGCAGGTATGGATCCTGCAAACCTGAAAGATAAATTCGACGGAAAGATTTCTTTCTGCGGCGGTGTTGATACACAGGATCTTCTTCCGAACGGAACACCGGAGCAGGTAGCTGCAAAGGTTAAAGAGCTTCGTACCTACTTCCCGACAGGACTTATCGTATCACCAAGCCATGAGGGATTACAGCCGGACGTTCCGCCAAGCAATATCAAGGCGCTGTTTGACGAAGCAACCAAGATCTACGAATAGGGAGGAAGAAAAATATGATCATTATCGGAGAAAAAATCAACGGTTCCATTCCTTCTGTTGCAGAGGCTATTGCAAAAAGAGATGCGGAGTTTATCAAGGACCGTGCAAGAAAACAGGCAGAAGCCGGAGCAACATTTATCGATTGCTGTGCATCTGTTCCGGAGGAAGAGGAAGTTGAAACACTGAAATGGATGATCGACTGTATTCAGGAAGTAACAGACCTTCCGATTTCTGTGGACAGTCCAAGTGCTGATGTACTGATCCAGGCTTATAAATTCTGTAAACGTCCGGGACTTTTCAATTCTGTATCCAGCGAGGGCGACAAGATCGACAAGATTTTCCCTGTTATGGCACAGGAAGAAAATAAAGGCTGGGAAGTTATCGCTCTTCTCAGTGATGATACCGGAATCCCGAAAAATGCAGCAGACAGACTTCGCGTATTTGATAAGATCATGGCAAAAGCCAAAGAATACGGAATCGCTCCATCCAGAATTCACATTGATCCGCTGGTAGAGATGCTTTGTACATCTGAGAATGGAATTGAGACAAATATCGAAGTTATCACTTCTGTTCGTGAGCAGTATCCGTCCATTCATATTACAGCAGCGATCAGCAATATTTCTTTCAATCTGCCGGTTCGTAAGCTGATCAACCTTGGATTTATGGTACTGGCTATGAATGCCGGTCTGGACAGTGGAATCCTTGACCCGACAAACAGAGACATGCTTGGTCTTATCTATGCAACAGAAGCTCTTCTTGGAGAAGATGACTACTGTATGGAGTACATCGGGGCATACAGAGAGGGTCTTATCGGACCTGTAAAAAAATAATCAGGATCCCTTTAGGTTTGCAGAGCCTGCGGAGGACTCTGCAAACGAATCCCATAAAAAATACGACAAAAGCTGAGATGAGTGCGAAAAATTATCAGCCTGTCCGTAGCAAATAATGAACATACATAATATTTGGAGGTAGAACAATGTCAAAAATCGAAGAAGTTGCAAAATTAGTAGAAATCGGTAAAGCGAAACTGGTAGGAAAAGCAGTGCAGGAAGCTCTTGATGAAGGCTGCGATCCACAGGAGATCTTAAATAAAGGTATGATCGATGCCATGGCTGTTGTAGGTGAGAAGTTCAAAAATAATGAGATCTTCGTACCTGAGATGCTGGTAGCAGCAAGAGCCATGAAAAAAGGTGTTGAGGTTCTGAAACCGCATCTTGCATCCGGAGCTACAGGCGTAAAGGGTAAACTTATCATTGCAACAGTAGCAGGAGACCTTCATGATATCGGTAAAAACCTTGTTGCCATGATGATCGAGAGTGCAGGCTTCGAGGTTATCGACCTTGGTGTTGACGTTTCCAATGACAAGATCATCGAGTGCTACAGAGAGAACCCGGATACAAAGATCATCGCTCTTTCCGCTCTTCTTACAACAACAATGCCTGCACTTCGTGATGCTGTAGATGCACTGAACAAATCTGATTTCAGAAGCAATATCAAGGTTATGGTCGGCGGAGCACCGATCACTCAGGAATTCGCAGACGAGATTGGCGCAGACGGATATTCCGAGGATGCTGCAAGTGCTGCAACACTGGCAAATCAGCTGATCGGAGCATAACTGAATAATCCAACCGCTTATGATAAACCTATGCCATCAGGGATACCGTATGGAACAGAATTCAGAGATTCTGTTCATGCGGCATCCCTTTTGGGGTTTCAGAAACATATTGTCTGTACTTTATCTTCTGGCATCCTCAACAGCTTTATACATAGCCATGATATTCTGAGGAGGAACATCACCGAGGATGTTGTGCTCCTGGTTGAATACGAATCCGCCATCCTGGAAGAAGATATCGATCATGCGTCTGCAATAATCGTAAACCTCTTTTTCAGTTCCCATGTTCAGAATTTTCCTGGTGTTGCATCCGCCGCCCCAGAAGGTGATATCTTTGCCGTATTCCTGTTTCAGTTTGGCAGGATCCATATTGGCTGCTGATGTCTGAACCGGATTAAGGATATCGAAGCCTGCTTCTGCCAGATCTCCGATGACCGGGAAGATGGAACCGCAGGAGTGGAGGAATGTCTTCATGCTGCTGTGTTTATGTACATACTCATTAATATTTGTATGATACGGTTTGAATAAGGTATGGTATTTTTCCAGGGACATGAACATGTTGTTGTTCATTCCGAGGTCATCACCGAAACGGACGATATCTACGATTCCGTCAAGGTACTTACATGTGTTTTCCAGGTTTTTCAGGTGGCGTTCCAGAAGCTGGTCATTAAGTGCAAGAACCTGCTCCGGTTCCTCATAAATATCCATGAGATAATTTTCCATTCTGCGAAGGAAAGTTCCCCATTCGAAGAAGTTACATCCGCAGGTGATCATCAGGGCACGGTCTGTGCTGTTCTTCAGTACAAGACATCTCTCACGAAGTGTTTCCCAGAAATATTTTTCGTTGGAATGATCCCATGGACTGTGAACCATAGCACTCCAGATAACCTTTCCCATCTCTTTATCCAGATCATTGTAGTTTTCCGGATAATCTTCTTTATATGGGAAGTACTGCTGGTCAAAACACATTCCGCCGTTTGGCATCTTGGCAATGAGTGTGCCCTCGCAGTCAAAATATTCATAAGAGCCATCTTTGTTATGTCTCGGCCTGAACCAGTCTGGCCACTGTGCGGCAACGCCGTTTGATAAGGCTACATCGTACCAGTCGGAGTCTTCTGTGTTAAATACACGGCCAACATCAAGGACGTCAGCTCCGATGATATCAAGAACCTGGATCTCAGGCTGAGCTACCTGCTGTACCACATCGTAAATACGGTTGTGGCCTGTTGTGATTCCAAGATATTCTTTTAATTTTCCGTAAGCCATACCACTGATTCCGGCACTTACGTTGCTTCCCAGATCCATTGGAAGGGAATCGGGATTCTGATGATTGACAGACGCCATTACACGTTCTCTGGGTGTCATTTTCATATATATTTACCTCCTGTAGTTTTTCATCTGCTTCAACTTATAACTACATTATGTGAAAAAAAAGTGTGTGTTTCAATACGATTGCCGGAATAAAAATCTAAACGTTTTACTACGAATTTTACTATGTTGAATGAAGCGGATCTCATAGGACATATAATGAAAAACAGATAAAAACAGAGAGAAAAACGACGAAACAGAAGCATTTGAAGGGACATAAAAATGATAACATTAAAAGACGTTGCAAGGGAAGCAGGTGTATCCATAGCAACCGTTTCCTGCGCACTGAGCGGAAAGAAAGCAGTCCGTCCGGAAACCTATACAAAGATAATGGACGCTGTGGAGAAGCTGAAATATATTCCGAATTATTCTGCCAGAAATCTGAAAAAAAAAGCCAGCAATATGGTAAGCGTGCTGCTTCCGGGAATGAGAAGCCAGTTTTACTCAGGGCTCTTTGACGGAATATCTTCTTATCTTCAGTCCCATGGATATTCCATTAATATTGCGTTTTCCAATGATTCCGTAGATGTGGAATGTACGAAGATCGATGAATTTATTACCCAGAATTCAGCAGGGCTTATTATCGTGACGACACAGCCAGGTAATACAGCTTTTTTTCAGAACCATATTATGGATTATCAGATTCCGGCGGTTTTTGTTGAGCGTGAACCGGATTCCGTGTTCTGTAATTATGTAGGGTTTCGTCATTACGATACCTTTTACAGTATAACAAAACAGGTTCTGAAACAGGGATACCGGGATATCAGTATTGTCTGTGGTCCTCTTGAGTTTTCTTCTGAGCGGAATTATGTCCGGGCATTCAGAGATGCCATGGAAACACAGGGAGAAGATTTGGCGCCGGAGAAGATATGTGCGACGAATTTTACCAGAGAAGATGCATTCAGCAGTTTTATGAAAATTTTTTCCAGGAAGCCGCCGGAGGTTTTGCTGTCAACAAATCGTGAGATCACATATGGAATTCAGACTGCCATGGAATACTGCGGATTGCGAACCCCGGAGGATATTGTTCTGATCAGCTGTTCTGAGGAATCCTGGATCAACATCAATCAGAATGATGGTGTGATCAAAATCTCCAGAAACAGTACTGTTCTGGGGGAGCAGGCAGCCAGGATACTTTTGCAGAATATCCATAACCCAAGGCTGTATGAGCAGACTATACAGGAGATTGATTTTTCGGAAAAGGATATCCGGCTTGTGAGTCTGCCGGAAAAAGAAAAGCAGCAGAAACAGAGTTTCCGGATATCCTGCAAAGAGAAAATCCGCTTTCTGGCAGTGGACAATCCGACTATCCAGGCACTACAGCTGCTTACCGGACATTTTGAAGCGGAAACCGGGATTCAGGTAGAGTTTCACTGTGTACCTCAGAACCAGCTGCTTTCCATGATTTCAGAGTCCTGTGCTACGCTGACGCAGACCTATGACTTTTATACCTATGATGTTCCGTGGCTGGAATATATGGTTCAGAATATGTGTCTTGCAGATATTTCTTCCTTTATTGAAAGTGACAGCTTCAGAAAGGATCAGTTTTTTCAGTCAGGCTTCCGGAACTGCCAGTTGAACGGACGGTATTTCGGAATCCCGGTGAGCGGAGGAACACAGCTTCTTTTCTACAGAAAAGACCTGTTTGAAAACAGGGAGCTTCAGGCTGAATACCAGAAAAGAAGTCTGATATCACTTCGGACACCGAGAACATGGAAGGAATTTAATGATGTGGCTGCCTTTTTTACAAGGAAGGAGAATCCTGCGTCACCTACAGAATACGGAGCTTCTTTTGCGGGAGCGATCGATGAAGAACTGGCACCGGAGATCCTGATCAGGCTCTGGGCCTGCGGCGGAAAGCTATGGGATAATTATCATAGGCCAACCTTTCATACGAAGGAGAACAGAATGGCTTTTGAGAGTATTCTCCATACGCTGGATTACATACCGGAGAAAGATATGAACAGATCTATCACTCAGACAGTAGATGATTTCTGTACAGGCAGGACAGCTATGCTGATCACATATTCAGAGTTTGCTCATGGAATAAACCGGCGGGTGAAAGAGAATGTATCCGGTCGGATCGCTTCCGGTATGGTTCCGGGAAAAGCACCTGCCAGTGTAGGATGGAATCTGGGACTGAATCCTTTTTCCTCACACAGAGAAGCTGTCTGCCGATTTTTTTCCTGGCTGTGCAACAGTGATACGAGTCTGTATCTGACTATACTGAATGGTGCGTCAACAGTTGTGACACCGTACCGCAACAGTGAGCTTCTGAAGCTGCATCCCTGGCTGGTCAGCACTGAGGAGAGCCTTCAGTATGCAAAAAGACGAAACAGTCCGTATCGAAAGAATCGCCTGATTATTCCTGTAGAGCAGATTGAGAAGATCATGTGTCAGGCTCTGCGAAAAACATATCAGGGAGATACCTCTGTTGAAGAGGCGCTGAAAGCAGCACAGGAAGAGGCGGATCACCTGTTCAGCATGTATGGATATCCAACGATCCACGAAATATTCAGAAGATGACAAAAAACCACGTTTAATAATTTTTTGTAATATGCAATATACACAAGAATAATTGCGGGAAAATTTGTAATTATTGTGAAAATATAGTATAATCAACAAAAAAAAGAGCGCGAAAACAGACAGAAATTATACATAATCACGGATCGATGTACAGATGGGAGGGGAAGAAAATGTATACACTTCTGATTGCTGATGATGAACCTCTTATCCGCAATGGGGTGAAAAAGATCATAGACTGGGAATCTCTGGGATTTTCGGAGATTTTTCTTGCGGAGGATGGACAGGAGGCACTGGATATCATACGGAAAAATCATGTGGATCTTGTGCTGACAGATATTGTGATGCCGTTTATGGATGGTCTGGAGCTGACGGAGATCCTTTCAAGGGAATTTCCGCAGATCCATGTTGTGATCCTCACTGGACATGAGGATTTTCAGTATGCACAGAAATCGGTTGGACTTGGAGTGAAGAACTAT
Organism: Blautia massiliensis (ex Durand et al. 2017); assembly: GCF_051861785.1. Taxonomy (NCBI): domain Bacteria; kingdom Bacillati; phylum Bacillota; class Clostridia; order Lachnospirales; family Lachnospiraceae; genus Blautia; species Blautia massiliensis (ex Durand et al. 2017). Next base: position 1,747,307 of record NZ_CP146725.1, on the reverse strand, counting down.
ATCCTGAAGCCTATCGGTGCCGAAAGCCTTTATAAGGAAATGAAGGAAATCTGCGAGAAGCTTCATATAGAGAATAGCCAGAGACAGTATATCCAGTCAATGAAGAATCAGCTTCGCCAGAGCCTGCCTGTACTTCAGGAACAGACACTGAACAAGATCGTCTGTTCTGCAGACCGTAATCTCAGGCTGTATCTGGAGAGGGCAAAAAGCCTTCAGCTGGATATGAGCCAGGCACCATATGAGATTGGAGTCATGGATCTTGATATGGAAAATATTTCAGGGGCAGATTATGATCTTTATCTTTTTGCATCCCGGAATATTGTGAAAGAATGTCTGGGAAAAGAGCATTATGTTTTTGAAGATGGAAAAGACAGAGTGGTAATTTTGTTTCGCTGCGGTACGCTTGAAGCAGAATCGCATGATCTTATTTATGATGTCCTCTGTATTATCCAGAAGTCTATCTATAACACGATCCGGCTGAGAACCACCTGTGCACTGGGGACAACAGCAGCCACCCTGGATGAACTGAACCAGGCCTACCGCAATGCAAAGAAAGCACTGGAGTGTAAATATTCACTGGGAAGCAATAATGTTTATGATATTGAAGACCTGAATTATCTGGAGCGTTCCTTCTATTATCCGCAGCAGGAACTTCACCATCTTACTAAGAGTATCATGATCGGCAATACGAAAGAAATCGAACGAGCAGTACGTTCTGTATTTCATGACAATGAAAAGGACGGTTCCCTTTCCGGAAAAAATGTCAAGGTTATTTATATGGAGGCAATGAATGCACTTTTGAGAGAACTTGCCGGGCTTAAGGATATCCCGGATGAAATGTGGAACAGAGGATTTGTATTATACCAGAAATTTGAAACATACAGTTCCCTGAGAGAGATGGAGGATGAGCTGATCCGGTTTGCATGCAGTATCCGTGACGAAATGAATTCTGCTCAGACAAACAGTGGAATGCAGGTTATTGACAAGGTGAAGGATTATGTAATGAGAAATTATAAAAATCCGGAGATTTCCCTTACATCAGCAGCGGAATTTGCATCTGTCAGCACAGGATATTTAAGCGGACTCTTCAAGAAAGAAGCGGGAACGAATTTTGTAAAATATCTTACAGATGTCCGCATGGAAAAATCCATGCAGCTGCTTCGATCAACAGATATGAAAACCTATGAGATTGCTTATGAAACAGGATTTTCCAATCCTCATTATTTCAGTGTTTCTTTCAAAAAATATACAGGAATGTCTCCTTCCGAGTTCAGGGCAAAGGAGTAAGCCATGAAGAAAAAACAGAAAAGCAGTCTGAAAAACCGGGCCCTGAGTCAGACCGCGGTGCTGATTATTGTTACCATGTGTATTATGGTTACTGTTTTTTATATGGTCTTTCACTCAAGGGCATTTAATGAACGGGGAAAGTACGAAGAAGAAAATCTGGTAAATATGGAAGCCTATCTGAACAGCTACTTGGAGGAAGTGGATTCCATTGCAAAAAATGTAAATTATAATTATTATCTTCAGGATTATCTGGAAACTGTGATCAAAGAAGAAGATGATTATGTGGATAGCGGAATCGGAAAAAATATGCGTTCTTATGAGATGAGCTCACAGGCATTCAGTGACACCTTACTTTCCAGGGCAGATATTTCCTCCATTATGATTTTTGGAAAGAAAAAAATGCTCCTGAACAGATCTATGTATACCTATCAGAAGGTCGCATTGGATTATTCCAAGCTGGACTGGTATGCGAAGGCAGTGGCAAAGCCGCAGGATGCAATTATCACAGGACCTAACAGACATTCATTTTTTGACACAGATGATGAGGTGATCTCACTGAGCAGGGAAGTCCAGAGCTATGAAAACGGAACCTTCCGAGGTGTGATCCTGATCAATCTGAATATGAATAAGATCACGGAGATCTGTAATTCTTTTCAGGAAAAACAGGAGAATTTTATATGTATTATAAATGATAAGGGCGAGCTGGTTTATGAGCAGCAAAATGGAAGAGAACGCTTCGCTTTTGATGAGAAGGAAAACCGTCAGAAGCTGAATACAGAACTTGGGAAAACGAAGGAGAGCTGTTTCAGGCTGAACTACAGAGGAGAGAAATATCTGGTAACCAGAACCGGTATGAAAACAACAGGATGGATTCTGGTAAGTATGGTTCCGTACAAGTCTGTGATGGCAGAAACAATGGCAATCAGTGGGGTAATGATCCTGGCTGTGGTCATTACTCTTATAGTAACTTTGCTTCTGCTTAACCGGATTCTTACAGGAGTGGTAAAGCCTCTGAAAAAACTGGAAAAATATATGGTTCAGGTTAATCCGGATAATATGGATCAGCGTATGGAAATTCTTACAGACGATGAGATCGGACATTTGTCAATGAAATTTAATCAGATGATGGATCGTATCCGGAATCTGAAAGAGCAGGTGATCGAAGAACAGGAAGATAAGCGAAAGTACGAGCTTCAGGCTCTGCAGGCACAGATCAATCCGCATTTTCTGTACAATACGCTGGATTCCATTATATGGATGGCAGAGACAAATGACTCAAATATCGTGGCAATGACAGAAGCACTGGCAAAACTGTTCCGGATATCCCTGAACAAGGGAAATGAAGAAATCTCTCTGGAAAGGGAGCTGGAGCATGTGAAAAATTATCTGATCATTCAGAGTATGCGTTATGCAGATAAATTTACATATGAAATTTCAGCAGAGCCTGGTGTGGAACGGTGCAGGACGATAAAGCTGATCCTGCAGCCGATAGTGGAAAACTGTATTTATCATGGCATCAAAAAGAAACGAGGAACAGGAAAGATCACTATCCGGGCGTACAGGCGGGAACAGAATCTGATCATAGAAGTCAGCGATGACGGATGCGGAATGCCGGAAGAAATATGCAGGAAAATCCTGTCTGATGAGATCGAATCTGAGAATATCAGCGGTTCCGGAATCGGAGTCAAAAATGTAAATGAACGCATCCAGCTCCGTTTTGGAAAGAAATACGGTCTGAGCTATTCATCAGAAGAAGGCGTTGGAACGACAGTGACTTATGTTCTTCCATATAATGAGGGAGGCAGTATATGAATAAGAAACATATGAAAAAAAGGCTCCTGATTTTTGCGGCGGCAATTTTGATGATAATAACGACAGTAACTGTTCATTGTAAAACAGAAGTCAGATCTGAGGCAGCCGGTGTAAAAACGCAGCAGGAAACAAAGAAAAAAATAATCGGTGTCACCCTTGCATCCAGTCAGGCCAGTTATCAGTATGCTATTGGAAATCTTCTTGTTGCAGAAGCAGAGAAAGATCCGGATTATAAGCTGGAAATCCAGTATGCAGAATGGAATGTAAAAAAACAGGAAGAGCAGATGAGGGATTTTATCCGGAGAAAAGTTGATGCCATCATTTTTTGTCCGGTTAATGCGAAATCTTATCTGAATGTACTTCGCGAGGCAAAGAACGCCGGAATCCCTGTGATCAATCTGAATATGAAAGTGGATACTGTATCTGCGGAATATATTACAACTTATGTAGGGGCAAGTATGTCGGAAGAGGCTGATCTGGCAGGTCAGCTGGTGGTGGAATGTCTTAATGGAAAAAAAGGAAAAGTGGGAATCATCGAAGGTTCTCAGGGAACAGATCCCCAGATTTACAGAACACAGACATTTCTGGAATATCTGTCCAGTTATCCGGACGTTGAAGTTGTGGGGATTGAAGAAGCCAACTGGTCCCGGGCAAAAGCAGGTCTGGCAGCATCCAGACTTCTTTCCCAGAATCCGGATATCAATGTATTTTACTGCCATGACAGCAATATGGCACTGGGAGTTTATGATATGCTGAAGGCCAGAGGAATACAGGACAATATCCAGGTGATAGGAATTGGAAATGAAACAGAGCATATGGAAGCGGTAAAGCGTGGAAAGCTTTATGGTATTGTAACCCAGCCGCCGGAATATGAAGCGGAATATGCATGGAGCTGTGCAAAAAGAGCCGCTTCGGGAGAAATCCTGAGACTGTGGTATAAGAACCTGGTAGTAAGCCTTACAAAAGATAATATAGACACTTATTTTAGACCGTCACTGGATTAAAAAAAGGACTGTCACTGATGTGAAAAATAAGACTAAACCGATGAAAAAATTGAATTTCAATTTTCATCGGTTTTTCTTATTATACTAATAAATACTTCGTAATGATCGGATTTGTTACTCAGAAAGATGAACTGACATTGGCGGAGGTGTCATTCATGGGAAAGGAGATAAATATGAGCAGTGGAGTAAACAGCACGGGACAGACATACGCTCTGGATATGCAGAAGGTTTCAAAACGTTTTCCAGGTACACTGGCTGTTGATAAGGTAGATTTCCGTGTGAAAAAAGGTGAAGTGCATGCTCTGATGGGAGAGAATGGTGCGGGAAAATCAACTCTGATGAAAATGCTGAACGGTTTGTTTAATGACTATACAGGAGATATCTACATTAACGGAGAGAAGAAACTTCTCTATTCCCCGACAATGGCCAAGGAAGCAGGGATCGGAATGGTATATCAGGAGCTTTCTCTTGCAAGAAGAATTTCCATTTATGAGAATCTTCTGGTGGGAAGACTTCCGAAGAAAGGTATTTTTGTAGATAAGAAGAAAGCAATTGAGGAGTCAAAGAAACTTCTTGCAAGAGTAGGACTGGATTATATTGATCCGACTATGGATGTTTCTGAGATCAGCCAGTGCGAAGCACAGCTTGTCGAGATTGCGAAAACTCTTGGCTTTAATCCATCCATTATTGTTATGGATGAGCCCACATCCGCTCTTTCCAGCGACGAGGTTGAACGCCTTTACAAGATCATCCGTCAGCTGAAGGCAGAGGGGCTTGCAGTGGTTTATATTTCCCATCACCTGGCAGAGATCTTTGAGATCGCAGACAATGTTACAGTTATGCGAGATGGTAAGCTGGTAGGCTCCTGTGCAGTAGCTGATACGAATCCGGATAAGCTGGTTGAGATGATGGTAGGAACTCCTGTAAAGAATTTCTATGAGAACCATAAATCCATGGTACAGGATGAAGTTGTACTGAAGGTTGAAGATTATACACACTGGGGATTTTTCCATCATGTAAACTTCGAGCTTCATAAGGGTGAAGTACTTGCTATCTGCGGACTGGCCGGGGCAGGAAGAACAGAAATCGCAAGAGCACTGATCGGTGTGGATAAGGCCGATGGTGGAAAAGTCTATATACATGGAAAAGAGACACATTTCAGGAACTTCGGAGAAGCTATCGCCGGAGGACTTGGATATCTGACAGAGGATCGAAAAGTTGTAGGTCTGGCACTGAACCAGACAGTTGGTGATAATGTGACCTCCTGTATTATTGATCGGAATTCCAACGGTATTTTCTACAATCAGAAGAAACTGAACGGACTGATTGATGAGAAGATCAATGAGATGAGCGTTTATCCGGCAGACAGAGACCGTCTGGTAAACAGCTTCTCCGGTGGAAATCAGCAGAAGGTGCTGATGGCCAAATGGCTGGCAGCTGGTGTTGATATCCTGATCCTGGATGAACCTACACGAGGTGTTGATGTTAATGCCAAGCAGGTTATCCATAATGTAGTTAAGGATTATGTATCAAAAGGCAATTCCGTAATTCTTCTTTCTTCTGACCTTCCGGAAGTTGTGGGACTTGCAGACAGAGCAGTGATCTTACGTGAAGGACATACGATCGGAATGATCCGGAAAAAAGATATGACGGAAAATTCAATACTGATTGCAGCTAATGGGGAGGGAGAGTTCGTATCATGTCAGAAGTAAATAAAAATGGAAATACTGCCGCTCCAAAGGTAGATACAAGAAAAACAGAGATCAACAAAGCCAGCCTGATCTTCAATCAGCTTGGCATCTGGATCATTGTTGCAGGACTTATCATTCTGGGAATGATCATTTCGAAAGGACAGTTCTTCGGAAAAAGTAATATCCAGTCTATTCTGGAAGCAGTAGCCCTGACCGGTATGGTCTGTGCAGGACTGTTCTACGTTACATATTCAGGAAACATGACAGATATGTCTGTGCCGATCACAATGGCATTCGGCGGAGTTATGGCAGTACAGTGCATTAACTTCGGCTTTGTGGGATCTATTATTGCAGGACTTCTTGCAGGTGCCCTGATCGGTCTGATCAATGGTTTCATGATCGGTAAGATGAGAGCCAACGCCATCATCTGGACACTGGCGGTAAATCTTTTGATATCCGGTGTCATACGAGTAGTATGGCAGGGGAAAATGCTCTACGCAGAGGATATCGCGAAAGAGGGCATGCAGTCATCTGCTGAGAAGTTTTACGCGATTTCCAGAACCTATATCGGCGGAGCAATCTCCCTGATGGCAATCGTTATGCTGGTTATGTTTGTGATCTCATGGGTGATTCACACAAAAACAGCATTCGGACAGAAACTGAAGATTATCGGTACCAATTATGAAGTAGCGAAATTTTCAGGAATCAACTGTACAAAACAGATCATTATCGCATATGTGATCAATGGTCTCTGCAGCGCAACAGCTGGTATCTTTTATGCAGCTCTCAGAAAATGTGCTTCCTACGAAAACGGAACCGGTTATGATTTTGATGCTCTGACTGCGATCCTTCTGGGTGGCGTTTCCCTGAACGGTGGAAAAGGAAGTATTGTTGGAACCTTCGGTGGTGTTCTTGCTTACGGTATCCTTAACAATATTCTTTCCTGGATCGGTCTTGGAACATACACCAAGTATCTTGTCCAGGGTATCGTATTCCTGTTCATCGTATGGTTAAACACACATTCAAACAGAAAGTTGGGTAAAGCATGATGGAGAAGAAATTTAAGCTGAATGCAGCAATGATCAACAAAAACCGCGCATTTTTATTACTTGCGATCGTACTTTTCTGTGGACTGTTTGTGGACAATTTCTATACAGCCTACAATATCCGGGCAGTAACAGGTAACGGAAGTCTTGTTATCTGGCTGGGACTTGGATTTACTATCGTCCTCATTGCAGGGCATATGGATATGACAGTTATGTACATGTCAACCTTTGCAGCACTTCTTACACTTGGGCTTCACAGCAACCAGAAGCTTCCGTGGGCAATCTGCATTCTCATCGGTGCTCTGATGGGTGTTGTAAACGGCCTGATCATGGGACTGCTTGTTACAAAGCTGAAGATCCACGCATTTATCGCAAGTATCGGTATGCAGCTGGTTCTCAAGGGAATCATGTATGTGTACTGTAACGGAAGTGAGCTGAGTATCGGAAGAGATTATGATCTGAATGAGAAGCTGAATAATCAGCTGCTCCCATTTCTTCCATTCTCAACGTATTTTATTATCACAACACTTTTTGTAATCCTGGTAATTGTAATTCTTCGTTACACAAGACTTGGAAGAAATATCCATATGGTAGGTGGCAATGCAGAGACAGCATGGCTTGCAGGTATCCACAGTGACCGTGTTGTAATAGCAGCATTTATCATTTCCGGACTTGCAGCAGGACTTGGCGGAGCATTGAACGGAATCTATTCCGGCGCAGCCAATGTAACCATGGGTGAAAAAGGAATCTCACCTTTCTATATGGCATTTACAGCAACTGTTATCGGCGGAACAGATATCTACGGCGGTAAAGGAAGCGTAGGCTGGACCTACATTTCTCTTCTGATGATCGCGTTCCTGAAATCTCTCTGTAAATCCACAGAGCTTCAGGTACTGGTTATCGGTGCAGCACTTGTGCTTTGCCTGATCTATGAGACAGTTGCAAAATACAATAAAGATAAGATCCTTGGACGTCGTCCGAATCTTCATCTGGAACATCTCAAAGAGATGAAAGGTGCAAAATAAGTAACGAAACTAACAGGGGAAATTAAAAGCGGAGGGAGCTTTTAATAAAATAAAAACTATATAAGGTATAGGAGGAAGAAAACATGATGAAAAAGAGACTGGCGGTTCTGTTATGTGGTGCTATGTTGTTAGGTACGGGGTCTGTAGCATTTGCAGAGGAGAACACAGACGCTCAGGCAACTGAGGCAGAGGCAAGTGATGAGAGTGCAGAAGAGGAAGCAGTAGAAGTTCCGGACGCTGCAAAAGATTCTTACGACAAACTGCAGGAAGCAGAGAAAACATTAAAAACAACAGATGACCATCTCATGATGGAAGCGCCGCTTAGCTTCGATGTTCCGGAAGTAGACGGAGATGCTGCATACTGTGAAGACAATTACGAAGAGACAGATGCCAATCACTGGCATTACAAAGAGTATCTTGACTGGGACGAGGCAAATGATGCAAAATTCCCGGAGTCACCGGCAGATGGACAGGAAGGCAAAAAAATTATCCTGATCGTTCATGGTGCACATGCCTGGACAACCTGCTACACAGAGGCTTTCCAGAAAGCATGTGATGCAGTCGGAATGGAAGTAACTGTTTATGATCCAAACTGGGATCAGGGAAATCAGGACAGCTACATTGACCAGGCGATCAACGAGCATCCGGATGCAATCGCATTGATTCCGCTTTCCGCTGACCATGCAACACAGCAGTTCAAGAAGATCACAGACGCTGGAATCCCGGCATTCTGTGTAAATACAACACCGGAAGCAGAAGCTATGAACTACATCATTTCCTACACTGGCCCGAATGACTGGTACCAGATGAGAACACTTGCCGATATGCTTGGCGAGAAGATGGAAGGCAAAGGAGGAGTTGCTTATATTACACATAACGTAGGTGGATCTCCTTACTATGCACGCTGCTATGGACCTATGACAGAGCTTGCTGAGAAATATCCGGACATCGAGACACTTGATATCCAGTCTCCTGGATTCGAGGCTTCCAAAGTTAAACAGGTCGTATCCGACTGGATCACAAAATATGGCGATAAATTAAATGCGATCGTTCTTGCAGATGATTCTGATCAGGCTATCGGTGCAGCTGAGGCTTGCGAGGCAGCAGGACGTGACGATATCGTAATCGTTGCCGCTGGTATCTCCAAACAGGGTCTTGACCTTGTAAAAGACGGAAAACTTTATGGTATGTCCTATCAGACCTGCCAGGGTGATGCCGGTCTTGCAGTTCGTACAATCTCCGAGTGGTTCTGCGGCATTGATGTAAACCGTGTAAATTATCTGAGAACAGACGTTGTTACTTCTGAGAACACAGCAGACTTTGAGCCGTGCCAGTGGTAATAAAAAAGAATAAACATGTCTGCTGATGCGGATGTCTGGATGCCGTCTCCTTTGTGGGAGGCGGCATTTTCAAACTGTGGATTGTGAAGAGCTTATGCAGCAGTGGATTGTGTGGGCATGAATAATGGAGGTAATGGGATGAAAGCAGAAGAAGTTAGGATCTCCGAATGGGAAGGATATCAGAGAAAGGATTTTAAACTGGATGGCCATGAGTGTATCCTGGTCATGCCGAAAGAAGTGCATCCGGGAAAACCATGGGTATGGCGCGCAGAGTTTTTCGGAGCTTTTGATTATGCAGACAGAGCACTTCTTGAGAAAGGCTGGCATATTGCATATATGATGATCAGTGACATGTACGGATGCCCGGAATCCATAAGCCTTATGGAAATGTTTTATCAGTATATCACAGAGGAAGAAGGCCTTAATAAAAAAGCAGATCTTTTCGGCTTCAGCCGGGGCGGTCTTTATTCTGTCAATTATACGGTGAAAAATCCTGAAACGATCTCCACACTGTATCTGGATGCGCCGGTTATGAATGTGACGAGCTGGCCGGGAGGATATGGAGCAAGTGAGCGTTATTCGAAAGAATGGGAAGAGTGTAAGGCAGTTTATCATCTCACAGATGAGAATGCCCTGGAATTCAGGGGGAATCCTCTGGACAAAATGCCTCAGCTTCTTAAAGCGGGGATCAGAATCATGCTGGTAGCGGGTGCGGTTGACAGTGTTGTGCCTTATCAGGAAAACGGTGCCAATCTGGCCAGATATTATGAGGAAAACGGCGGCCAGATCAAAGTGATCGTAAAACCGGACTGTGACCATCATCCGCACAGTCTGGAAGATCCTGCACCGATCGTAGAGTATATTGCAGATAATTTCGAGAGAAACTGAGAAGAGATATACTTAAAAACAAGTATGTCTACCAGAAACTAATCATAAACAGCCAGAAATTAAGAATTGTACACATTGGCTGACCAGGGTACAATATAGGCAATTCAAAAAACAATTAAACGAAATGCAAAGGCGCATTTGTTGTAGGAAGACAGCGAATGCGCCTTTTTTTACCAGAATGAACGCAGGATGCAGAGGCAGATCGTGGGATGATTTTCAGAAAGAGAGGGAATGTATTATGGCAAAGAGCGAACAGGTAATCAAAGATCTTGACAGAGTGATCGAACTGATCAACACAGATATGAAAGATATTCCGGCAGAGGAGAAAAAACAGATGGTGGCAGATACCATCGATCATTTTGACAACTATGTAAGCCCGGGTTGGCTGAAATACCGTAAATCTGTTTCTTCTGACTCTGAGCAGGGTGCAGTTCTTGAGTGGCAGGATGAAGGAGCTTACTGCTATGGACTGAACGGAGAAAAATTTATCGACTGTCTTGGCGGCTTCGGTATTTACACCTGTGGCCACAGAAATCCAGAGATTCTGAAAACCGTAAAAGCACAGCTTGATCATCAGGCACTTCATTCTCAGGAGCTTCTTGATCCGCTTCGTGGATATCTTGCAAAAGCACTTGCAGATATCACACCTGGCGACCTGCAGTACTGCTTTTTCACAAACGGCGGTGCAGAGGCCGTTGAGATGGCTCTGAAGCTTGCACGTATCGCAACCGGCGGAAGATGGTTCATTTCCACAGTAGGTGCTTTCCATGGCAAGAGCATGGGTGCAATCTCCATGGGTGGTAAGAGTACATACCGTACTCCTTATATTCCGATGGTACAGCAGGTACAGCATGTGCAGTATGGTATTGCAGATGATGTAAGAAAAGCGATCAAGAACCTTCAGGCAGTTGGAGAGAAGGTTGCCGGTGTGATCCTTGAGCCGATCCAGGGTGAGGCTGGTGTTATCGTTCCTCCGGCAGGATATCTTCAGGAGGTTCGTGAAATCTGTGATGAGACAGGTGTGGCACTGATCTTTGATGAAATCCAGACAGGTATGGGACGTACCGGCACAATGTGGAGATGTGAGGCAGAGGGCGTTACACCGGATATCATGACATATGGTAAAGCTTTCGGCGGCGGTATCATGCCGATCACAGGTATCATCTGTAAACCGAAGATGTGGGTTCAGGATCTGATCGACAACCCATGGCTTCTTGGCTCTCCTACATTTGGCGGAAACCCGGTATGCTGTGCAGCAGCTATCGCAACTATCAAATATATGCTTGAAAATGATATCCCGGGTGTCTGCAAAAGTAAAGGTGAGATCCTGAAAGCCGGACTTCAGAGTCTTGCGGAAAAATATCCTGAGATTATCCAGGAGGTTCGTGGTACAGGTCTTATGCTTGCAGTTGAGTTCCATACATGTGAGCTTGGTTATGAGACTGCAAAGGGTCTGTTTGCAAGACGCGTCATGACAGCCGGTACTCTTGTTAATGCGAAAACCATCCGTTTCGAGCCTACAGCTGTTATCTCCGAACAGGATATCAAGGATGTTATCTCCAGAATGGACGAGGCTCTTGCTGATACAAAGAAAGAACTTAATGTATAAAAGATAACAGAGTTTTTCCGAAAGGGATGATATTATAAGATGAGTTTATGCAGAATAGAAGTCATCACAAGCCTTGCAAAATTTTCCAGCCTGAAATCTGCACTTAGTAAAGCCGGTGTCAGAGGTATGACTGTTATGCAGGTGCTTGGATGTGGTGTTGAAAAAGGTACCCGTGAGTATGAGGTGGATGAAAATTATGAGATGGAGCTCCTTCCGAAGCAGCAGATCAGTGTTGTGGTAAAAAAAGATCAGGTTGATAAGATCGTGGATGTGATCAAGCATGAGCTTTATACCGGGCATATTGGCGATGGCAAAATTTTTATCTACGATATTGATAATGTGATCCGTGTAAGAACGGGTGATGAAGGTGTAGATGCTCTGTAAAGGGTAAGCAGAGGATCGTGATGGCAGGCGAGGTGTCCGCAGATAAAGCGGAACCTCGCCTGTTTCTGTGTTGCCTGTTTTGAAATGGCTGTTCTGAAATAACTCACAGTTTACATAATACAGATGTCCGTTTAAACGAATGCGGATCGCGAATATCCATCTGACTTATTGGGAGGTGACTAGGATTATGAGTGAAGATAAGAAATTAGGGCTGGGAAGTGTTGTATCTATATCAGTAGGGCTGGTCATTGCCACCAGCTGTCTGGTCTCACTGGGGCAGGGTGCAGGTACGGTTGGTGTTGTGTTTATTTTTTCCATGATTATTGCGTGTCTTTTGAATATGACTACGGTGGCTTCGCTTTCGGAGCTGAATGCCATTATGCCGAATACGACGGGTGGCCTGGCGCAGTATACACTGGCATGTCTGGGGCCTTTTCCCACGTTGATCTCCATGGTGGGCGGTTATCTGCTCTGTAATATTCTGTCCTCTGGTGTGGAGGCTTCGATTTTTTCCTATGCGATGGCGCAGACGATCAAGTTGCCGGTTCTCAGTATTGCGTATACGTTGATCATGACCATTGTGATCATGATCGCAAATCTTCGTGGTGTGGATATGTTTGCAAAGATCCAGGATCTGGTCGCGTTTCTTCTGGTTGGTTCCATGATCATCATGGGACTGATCGGTATGCTTAAGCTGGGGACAGGACAGGTGGTTTCGCAGCCGTATACAATGGCCACAAAGCCTTCGAAGCTGTTTTCTGCTACAGCTACGGCGTTCTGGCTGTTTATCGGGGCGGAGTATGTGATCCCGGTTTCCAAGAGTGTTAAGAATGCGAAGAGGAATGTTCCTCTTGGTATGATCATAGGTCTTGCTCTGATCTGTGGTGTGCAGTCGATCATGGTGTTTGGTTTTCATAATTATACGCCATGGCAGGAGCTTATGGATTCCCCGGCTCCGCATCTGCTTTACGGAGAAAATCTTCTTGGCAGTGCAGGTAAGATCTGGATGACTTTGGTGGCTGCGCTTGCAGTTGTGAGTACGCAGAATTCTACGGTGAATGGTCTGGCGAGTATCTGCCAGGGTATGGCGAAGATGAATATGATGCCGAGGATTTTTGCGAAGACGAATAAGCAGGGGGTTCCCTGGTTTGGTGTTGTATTTGTCAGTGTGACGATTTTTATTTTTGCACTGATCAGTAATGATTCTTCTTCTATTATTTCGTTCCTGATCCTGGTGGGTTCAGTGTTCTGGATGATTTCTTATGTGCTGGCGCATGTGGATGTGCTGATTCTGAGAAAGCGGATGCCGAAAGTGCCGAGGAGTTTCAGGGTTCCTGGTGGGCCGGTGTTTCCGCTTGTTGGTATTGCGGGGACGTGTTATATGATCCTGAATATTTCTTCTGATCCGGTGGAGCGGAATATGATCTGGCTGGTTGTGGTGATCACTTTTGTGGTTCTGGCGGTTTATTCTTTCTGGTGGATCAGGACTAGGATGAAGATGCCGGTGTTTAAGAGTGTGCCGATCCAGAAGGTTATGGCGATGGAGAATGAGTTGTTTTATACGATTCGGAAGAGAAAGGGGATTTGGAGATAGTGTGGTGGAAGGACGCTGCTTTTATTGGCAGCGTCTTTCTTAATAAACGGGATAAACGAAATATTTTAAAAAATTTGAATTTTATGGTTGACAAGCATAACTCCCAGTGGTATTATAACTGAGCTGTCGCAAATAATTGTTTACAAAAAACAAACAATTAAAAAGGATTTCAGAAAAATAAAAATTATAGTTGACAAAAGACAGAAGATATGATAAAGTATCCAAGTCGTCAGCAAAGCGGCAACAAAATCTTAACTCAAAAATGTTTGAAAAAACTCAAAAAAGTGCTTGACAAACAAAAAGAGATGAGATAAAATAAACGAGCTGTCTGAGAGACAGATACAACAAACCTTGATAACTAAACAGTGAAACACATACGATTCTCGAAAATTTCTTTACATTTAAAGAACGGTTTAAACAAACCAAAAGCAGTAAAAACGAGAGATAGCCAAACGGTTGTCTTGGGTAAATGAATCAAACACTTCTTAAGCCTTTGGCTTAATCAGTGTGAGTCGCAATTAAGTTGATGCGAGCATCACTGAATTGCTAACACATTTTATCAGAGAGTTTGATCCTGGCTCAGGATGAACGCTGGCGGCGTGCTTAACACATGCAAGTCGAACGGGAAACCTTTTATTGAAGCTTCGGCAGATCTAGCTGGTTTCTAGTGGCGGACGGGTGAGTAACGCGTGGGTAACCTGCCTTATACAGGGGGATAACAGTCAGAAATGACTGCTAATACCGCATAAGCGCACAGAGCTGCATGGCTCGGTGTGAAAAACTCCGGTGGTATAAGATGGACCCGCGTTGGATTAGCTTGTTGGCAGGGTAACGGCCTACCAAGGCGACGATCCATAGCCGGCCTGAGAGGGTGAACGGCCACATTGGGACTGAGACACGGCCCAGACTCCTACGGGAGGCAGCAGTGGGGAATATTGCACAATGGGGGAAACCCTGATGCAGCGACGCCGCGTGAAGGAAGAAGTATCTCGGTATGTAAACTTCTATCAGCAGGGAAGAGATTGACGGTACCTGACTAAGAAGCCCCGGCTAACTACGTGCCAGCAGCCGCGGTAATACGTAGGGGGCAAGCGTTATCCGGATTTACTGGGTGTAAAGGGAGCGTAGACGGATGGACAAGTCTGATGTGAAAGGCTGGGGCTCAACCCCGGGACTGCATTGGAAACTGCCCGTCTTGAGTGCCGGAGAGGTAAGCGGAATTCCTAGTGTAGCGGTGAAATGCGTAGATATTAGGAGGAACACCAGTGGCGAAGGCGGCTTACTGGACGGTAACTGACGTTGAGGCTCGAAAGCGTGGGGAGCAAACAGGATTAGATACCCTGGTAGTCCACGCGGTAAACGATGAATGCTAGGTGTCGGGTGACGAAGTCATTCGGTGCCGCCGCAAACGCATTAAGCATTCCACCTGGGGAGTACGTTCGCAAGAATGAAACTCAAAGGAATTGACGGGGACCCGCACAAGCGGTGGAGCATGTGGTTTAATTCGAAGCAACGCGAAGAACCTTACCAAGTCTTGACATCCCCCTGACCGGAACTTAACCGTTCCTTTCCTTCGGGACAGGGGAGACAGGTGGTGCATGGTTGTCGTCAGCTCGTGTCGTGAGATGTTGGGTTAAGTCCCGCAACGAGCGCAACCCCTATCCTCAGTAGCCAGCATATAAGGTGGGCACTCTGGGGAGACTGCCAGGGATAACCTGGAGGAAGGCGGGGATGACGTCAAATCATCATGCCCCTTATGATTTGGGCTACACACGTGCTACAATGGCGTAAACAAAGGGAAGCGAACCCGCGAGGGTGGGCAAATCCCAAAAATAACGTCCCAGTTCGGACTGTAGTCTGCAACCCGACTACACGAAGCTGGAATCGCTAGTAATCGCGGATCAGAATGCCGCGGTGAATACGTTCCCGGGTCTTGTACACACCGCCCGTCACACCATGGGAGTCAGTAACGCCCGAAGTCAGTGACCTAACCGCAAGGGAGGAGCTGCCGAAGGCGGGACCGATGACTGGGGTGAAGTCGTAACAAGGTAGCCGTATCGGAAGGTGCGGCTGGATCACCTCCTTTCTAAGGAAAAAGTAGAGTAATTGAAATGTGTTTTACTGTTTAGCTATCAAGCTGAAAGATTTCTGGTGCCGATGCGGTTGGGGGACACACCCGTTCCCATCCCGAACACGACGGTTAAGACCCAATCGGCCGATGGTACTGCACTGGAGACGGTGTGGGAGAGCAGGTGGGCGCCAGATCAAAAAAAGAAGAACAGGGAAACCTGATGAGAATAGATGCTGGTTTTACCAGTGATTTAAGAAGAAAAGATATTTTCTTTTTAAATGGCTGATAAAACATCAGTCAGCATTGTACCTTGAAAACTGCATACATGAAATTTGATTAAGTTAATCAAATATCCTTAAACGCAAAGTATTAAGAAATTAATGCAAACGCAAAGATAGGAAGACATCGATTTATCTGTTATTGAACAGAGTAATCAAACACATGTCGGAAGATACGAGAGTATCGGAAGACACGAGAATCAAGAGACCGCATCACCTACGCTAGGGTGATGTTAAGCGGCAAGCAGATCATCCACAGGAAGATCCACTTGCATGCTAAGGCAAAAGGTCAAGCAATAAGGGCACAGGGCGGATGCCTTGGCACTAAGAGCCGATGAAAGACGTGATAAGCTGCGAAAAGCTTCGGGGAGGAGCAAATATCCCGTGATCCGGAGATGTCTGAATGGGGAAACCCGCATGAGCAGACCTCATGCATCCATACGCCAATCCATAACGTATGGAAGGGAACCCGGGGAACTGAAACATCTAAGTACCCGGAGGAAAAGAAAGAAACATCGATTCCGTAAGTAGCGGCGAGCGAACGCGGAGGAGCCTAAACCGGTGTGCGTGCATGCCGGGGTCATGGACTGCATTTAAGATTCAGCGAAGTTAACAGAACGGTTTTGGGAAAGCCGGCCGGAGAGGGTGAAAGCCCCGTACGTGAAAGCAGAGCTGACTGAGCAGGATCCGGAGTACCACGAGACACGAGGAACCTTGTGGGAAGTAAGGGGGACCACCCCCTAAGGCTAAATACTACTTAGTGACCGATAGCGCATAGTACTGTGAAGGAAAGGTGAAAAGGACCCCGGGAGGGGAGTGAAAGAGAACCTGAAACCCTGTGTCTACAAGCTGTGGGAGTGCCATATGAGCACGACCGCGTACTTTTTGTAGAACGGTCCGGCGAGTTACGCTTACTGGCAAGGTTAAGCACTTCAGGTGTGGAGCCGTAGGGAAACCAAGTCTTAAGAGGGCCAGAGTCAGTAGGAGTAGACCCGAAACCGGGTGATCTATCCATGTCCAGGTTGAAGCTGCCGTAAGAGGTAGTGGAGGACCGAACCCACATCCGTTGAAAAGGGTGGGGATGAGGTGTGGATAGGGGAGAAATTCCAATCGAACCCGGAGATAGCTGGTTCTCCTCGAAATAGCTTTAGGGCTAGCCTCGGTGTGAGTCTTGCGGAGGTAGAGCACTGAATTTCCTAGGGGGCGTCAAAGCCTACCGAAGAATATCAAACTCCGAATGCCGTGTAGATATCACCGGGAGTCAGACTGCACGAGATAAGTTGGGCGGTCAAAAGGGAAAGAGCCCAGACCTACAGTTAAGGTCCCAAAGTGCGCGTTAAGTGGAAAAGGATGTGGGATTTCGAAGACAACCAGGATGTTGGCTCAGAAGCAGCCATACATTCAAAGAGTGCGTAATAGCTCACTGGTCGAGAGGTCCTGCGCCGAAAATGTCCGGGGCTGAAACGCGCCACCGAAACTAAGGAATCTGAAAAGATTGGTAGAGGAGCATTGCATGCGGGAAGAAGCAGTACCGGAAGGAGCTGTGGACTGCATGGAAGAGAGAATGCCGGAATGAGTAGCGAGATAGAGGTGGGAATCCTCTAGGCCGAATATCCAAGGTTTCCAGGGTAAAGCTGATCTGCCCTGGGTGAGTCGGGACCTAAGGTGAGGGCGGGAGCCGTAGCCGATGGACAACAGGTTGATATTCCTGTACTGCAGTATGACAGAACTGTGGGGACACGTAAGGAGAGCGGGAGCCGGGAATGGAAAGCCCGGTACAAGCGAGGTACCAGTATGGTAGGAAAATCCGCCATGCAATGGGAAGACGTGATGTGGAGTGAATTTTAGTAACGAAGCCCGTGAGCCATGCGTCAAGAAAAGCCGCTATCGTTCATATTGTACCCGTACCGTAAACCGACACAGGTGGATGAGGAGAGAATCCTAAGGCCGGCGGAAGAAGTATTGCCAAGGAACTCGGCAAAATGGCCCCGTAACTTAGGGAGAAGGGGTGCCTGCGAGAGCAGGCCGCAGAGAATAGGCTCAAGCAACTGTTTAGCAAAAACACAGGTCTATGCGAAACCGAAAGGTGAGGTATATGGGCTGACGCCTGCCCGGTGCTGGAAGGTTAAGAGGAGAGGTTAGCGGTAACGCGAAGCTTTGAATTTAAGCCCCAGTAAACGGCGGCCGTAACTATAACGGTCCTAAGGTAGCGAAATTCCTTGTCGGGTAAGTTCCGACCCGCACGAAAGGCGTAATGATTTGAGCGCTGTCTCGGCAATACATCCGGTGAAATTGAAGTGCCAGTGAAGATGCTGGCTACCCGCGCCAGGACGGAAAGACCCCATGGAGCTTTACTCCAGTTTGGCACTGGGGTCCGGTGTTGCATGTACAGGATAGGTGGGAGGCTGAGAAACGGTAACGTCAGTTGCCGCGGAGCCGCTGTTGGGATACCACCCTTGTGATATTGGGCTTCTAACCAGCCGCCGTGACCCGGCGGTGGGACAATGCCAGGCGGGGAGTTTGACTGGGGCGGTCGCCTCCGAAAGGGTATCGGAGGCGCCCAAAGGTTCCCTCAGAATGGACGGAAACCATTCGAAGAGTGCAAAGGCAGAAGGGAGCTTGACTGCGACACCGACGGGTGGAGCAGGTACGAAAGTAGGGCTTAGTGATCCGGTGGTATTAAGTGGGAATGCCATCGCTCAACGGATAAAAGCTACCCTGGGGATAACAGGCTTATCACTCCCAAGAGTTCACATCGACGGAGTGGTTTGGCACCTCGATGTCGGCTCATCGCATCCTGGGGCTGTAGTAGGTCCCAAGGGTTGGGCTGTTCGCCCATTAAAGCGGTACGCGAGCTGGGTTCAGAACGTCGTGAGACAGTTCGGTCCCTATCCGGCGTGGGCGCAGGATATCTGAGAGGAGCTGTCCTTAGTACGAGAGGACCGGGATGGACGGACCGCTGGTGGACCGGTTGGCTTGCCAAAGCCATGGCCGGGTAGCCAAGTCCGGAAGGGATAAACGCTGAAGGCATCTAAGCGTGAAGCCCCCCTCAAGATGAGATATCCCATTCTTATGAAGTAAACCCCCTTGAAGACGACGAGGTAGATAGGGCAGGGGTGGAAGTGTGGTAACACATGGAGCTGACTGTTACTAATCGGGTGAGGGCTTGACCAAAAAGCCGAGGAAGCGAGCAGGAAACAGCAGGAATGGATCGGAACAAGCTTGCTTGTGGAGAGGCATTCATGATGATTCCTGAACATTTGCGAAGCAAATGACACTGAGCAACATAGTTGCGAAGTGACCACCGCTGGAGTATCGGTACGCAGGTTAAAATTGATTCAAAAAACGATTAACCATCAACAAGCATGTATGTAGTTTTGAGAGTACAATGTAAAAGAATTTGTGGCCAACAGCCACTTTTTCTTGTATATAGGGGATTGGTCAAATGGTATGATAGGGGTCTCCAAAACCTTTGGTGGGAGTTCGATTCTCTCATCCCCTGCTATTAGGAACGCTGAAAGGTCTTATAAATCAAGACTTTTTGGCGTTTTTTGTTTGTAAATTTCTAAAGATATCATTGAGGGTATCAAAACAGCAAGAGGATATTTTAATATTTTTATAAAATTTTTTTCAAACCACAAAAATCATGCTACTCTTAACATGAATCAGAAAATAAAATATCTGATTACATAGATGCAAGATGAATCTAATGTTTATCTTCTTCTCGGGATTGAGAATCAGTCAGAACAGAACTTTGCAATGCCGGTTAAGAATATGGTCTATGACTCATTAGAACATGCAGGGCAGGTAGAAAAATCTGCTAAATCTCACAGAATGGCTAAGGAAGCTACAACAGCTTACGTTGGAAAATCCAGGTTTTCAGTCACTCGAACTCAAAGCAGCTCGAGTTATCAACTCCATAACCGGATTAAACCTACGATTTCCAGAAACAGAATGGAGTGTTGATATGTGTCAGGCTGTACAGGAAATGTGTGATGATGCAAGAGCAGAAGGCAGAACACAGGGGTTTACAGAGGGTGAAAGTATTGGGCTTCAGAAACAGGCGCTGCTTACAGCATAGAAAATGCTCAAAGACAGCAGATTTACACTGGAAGATATCTCTAATTTTTCCGGGTTGCCGCTGGATGAGATAAAGAAATTACAAATGAAATAACATTCTTAGAATTATGTAAATAAAACCAGGGGATTGCCACCAGGCAATCCCCTGAAATATTTCATATGAAAAATTATAAAATTACTTCGCCTCAGCTTCAGCGCCTTCAGCGTCCTCATCCTCTTCCGAAGCTGCCTCATACTCACCAATGTGAACAACAACTGCATCCTCAGGTGTGATAAAGTGAACCTGTTTGCCTTCCGGGATCGGGAGGTCTTTTACATGGATATCACGGACGTCTGCAGGATAGCCGTTGAAGTCGATGACGATGGTATCAAGAAGGTTGGCCGGATCTGCTTTGTAGTGGATCTCTTCCATTTCCTGCTCAACGATACCTTGAACCATGTCAGTGTGCTCCAGTTTGACAGCGACTGTTGTGGAAACCTTCTCACCGGCTACCAGTGCCTGGAAATCCAGAGCCATCAGCTGTTTTTCAATTGGATTATAGTCAATGTTCTTTACCAGGGCATCAACTTTCTCGCCTTCGATGTCCAGGTAAACCTGTGTACCTTCTTTATTTGCTTTAATGAATTTGGCTGCCTCGGCACCGTCAAACTGAAGTGCTACAGGCTCTTTCATTTCTTTTCCACTAAGAATTCCTGTGACGTAACCCTTACGTCTTAATTTTTTAGCTTTTACATTCGGGTTTCTTTTCTCTGCTTTCAATGTGATCATGTCAAATTCCTCCTCCTGATGCATGGATTCCGGTAATGTTGCTGTTCGCGCTGTTCGCAGTAACACGAATTCTGCATTTCTTTTCTGACTGGGATTATTATAGCACTTCTCGGACGAGGTGGCTAACAAAAAGTTAGAAAATTTAAGAACAATATTTTGTATTGTTTAACTTATGTACAAAACTTCAAGGGTAAAATTAGACAAAAACAAAACATATATTTGAGATTTTACAGAAAAAATTAAAACAACATAAAAAATTGCACAAATCAAGTGATCATAAAAGCCTGAAAGTTGGCATTTATCTGGAAGAGAGGCAAGTATTAAATATGAATATTCTATTTTTATTTGATTCAGATATGAGAGGAGACGGGAAATATCCATATTGCTGACATATTGGAGAGAGCTGTTGTGATCAATGTAATAAAAATTGGAAGATATGATGCAGGACAGAGATGACGGCGAAATAAGGTGGCAACATAACGCAGCCGGAATTTTACTCTGGAGAAAGAATTTAACGGAATTGCATATAATTTCTGAAATAACTTTACATACAATTCACAAAGCTTTATCTCAATCACGATATCTGAACAGCCGGAAAAATCCTATACTACAAACTATGTGAGCGAGAGAAGAGAAAGGAGATAAGTAATGTCAGAAATTGCACTTAGAAATGTATGTAAGCAATTTGATTCGGAGCATTACGGTGTGAAGGATTTTAATCTTGATATACATGATAAAGAGTTTGTGATCTTTGTAGGTCCGTCCGGATGTGGAAAATCCACCACTTTGCGTATCATCGCAGGCTTGGAGGAGATCACAGACGGTGAGCTGTGGATCGACGGTGAGCTTTCCAATTATCTGGAACCGAAGGAGAGGGGAATGTCCATGGTGTTCCAGAACTATGCCTTATATCCGAACATGACGGTCTACGGAAATATGGCATATGCCCTGAAGATCCGTAAGCTTCCGAAGGATGAGATCGACAGAAAGGTCCATGAGGTGGCAAAGATCCTGGAGATCGAGCAGCTTCTTGACCGGAGGCCGGCAGCTCTTTCCGGCGGTCAGAAACAGCGAGTTGCCATCGGAAGTGCAATTATCCGGAAACCGAAAGCCTTTCTCATGGATGAGCCCCTTTCCAATCTGGATGCAAAGCTCCGTGCTCAGATGCGTGTGGAACTTGTGAAATTACATAAACAGCTGGACACCACCATTATTTATGTAACGCACGACCAGACAGAGGCCATGACTCTTGGGACTAAGATCGTGGTCATGAAGGATGGTCTGATCCAGCAGGTGGGAGCACCGCAGAGTATTTATGACAATCCGGTAAATCTTTTCGTGGCAGGCTTCCTTGGTTCTCCGTCCATGAACTTTTTCCGGTGTACGGTAAAAGCAGAAGAAAATAATCGCACGGCCCTTCTTCTGGATGATGCCAAAACTGTGAAAAAGGTTTATCTGGACGGAACCAGAGGAAAACAGATCGCAGACAGATATAACGGCAGACACGTGATCCTTGGAATCCGTCCGGAGGATATCTACGAGCTTGATGAGGCGAAAAAGCTTGGTATTGAAAATGAAAGCGCAGATGTAGATGAGCCTGTAGTAAACCGGGAGATGCTGGGAGCGGAAGTGATCCTCTATTTTGATGAGCAGGGCAAAACCCTGGCAGTCCGCTTAAGTCCGGAAAATCAGACACAGGTAGGGGAGAAGGTTTCTCTGTATTTTGATATGGAGAAGGCCCATGTGTTTGATCCGGAGACAGAAGAAAATATTTTTGTGTCATGAATTTATGTCACGGAAGAGCTTGAGTACAGGCAGATCAGCCTGTAGATAGAATCTGATTATGCAAGGAGGAGAAATAGTTATGGAAAATAACAGCAAAAGCAAGATCACACCGTACTTATATCTGGTGCCTTGTATGCTTATTTTTGGAATTTTTCTGTTTTATCCGTTTGTGAAAACAATTTATTTAAGTCTTTACAAGACCAACAAGATGGGACAGGCAAAGTTGTACGTTGGTCTGGGAAACTATAAAGAACTGTTTCAGTCAGCATCCTTTATCAACAGTCTGAAGGTAACGCTGATCTTTGTGCTGATCGTTGTGGTCGGCGGCATGCTTCTTGGTCTGATCGCAGCAGTGCTTTGTAACAAGGCATTTCCGGGAATCCGGGTGTTCAGTACTTCCTATGCGCTGCCAATGGCTATCGCATCCAGCTCTGCAGCAATGATCTTCCAGATCATGCTCCACCCGGCAGTAGGTATTGTGAATAAGCTTACCGGCCTGGATATCAACTGGCTGAACGATCCGAACACGGCTCTGATCTGCGTAGCCATTCTTACTGCGTGGCTGAACAGCGGGATCAATTTTCTGTATTTTTCCGCAGGACTCGGAAATATTGATGAGACCATTTATGAGAGAGCTTCTGTGGATGGAGCCAGCAGTGTGCAGCAGTTTTTCAGCCTGACGCTTCCGGGACTTTCCCCGATCATGTTTTACACACTGGTGGTAAATATCATCCAGGCCTTTCAGTCCTTTGGACAGATCAAGATCCTGACAGAGGGTGGTCCTGATGAGTCTACCAATGTTATTGTTTATTCCATTTACAGGGATGCGTTTTTTAACTACCGCTTCGGAAGTGCGGCAGCCCAGTCGGTTATCCTGTTTGTGATCATCATGATCATCACACTGATCATGTTCCGTATTGAGAAGAAGGGAGTGAATTACTGATGAGCCAGATGGAAAATATGGCAGTCCCGGCAGTGGGAAATATGTCAAAAGAGGAGCTTCTGGAGCTGAAAAAAGCCATGAATGCAAAAGCTCTTGCAAAGAGAAGGACAAGAACAGCACTCCGTATTACGGCAAATGTGGTGTTTGCAGTTCTGATCCTGCTTCCATTGCTTTATGCCATCAGTATTGCACTGATGCCTTCCAGTGAACTGTTTACTACAGAGTTGAATCTCTTTCCCAAGAATCCGACCTTTTCCAACTTTATCAATGCATTCCGCACCGTTCCACTTCTCCGATTCATATTGAATTCCTTTATCATGGCGGGATGCATTACCATCGGACAGATCATTACCTGTTCTCTTGCTGCTTTTGCGTTTTCTTTCCTGGAATTCAAAGGAAAAGGTATTCTCTTCATGGTTGTGATGGCAACCATGATGGTTCCGGGAGAGGCAACGATCATTTCCAACTACCTGACGGTATCAGGCTGGGGAATGCTGGATACTTATCAGGTACTGATCGTGCCTTACCTTACATCCGCAATGGGAATTTTCCTGTTCCGCCAGTTTTACATGACTTTCCCGATCTCACTGTATGAATCGGCAAAGCTTGACGGCTGCAGCAATCTGAAATTTATCGTAAGGATCCTGCTTCCGCTGACAAAATCCGCTATTGGCGCTATGGCAGTGTATACCTTTATCAACGCATGGAATATGTACATGTGGCCGCTGCTTGTAACAGGCTCCAACAATATGCGAACCGTTCAGATCGGTATCAGTATGCTGGACAGTGTGGATTCACAGTCCATCACCCTGATGATCGCAGGCGTTGTTATGATCATTATTCCGTCCATTTCCATTTTTATCGTTGGACAGAAACAGCTGATCAGAGGAATGTTCTCGGGTGCAGTCAAAGGCTGATATCGGAGCAGGCAGCAACCCTGCAGCATCCTGCTGTAAGGGAAAAAATAATGCAAAAAGATACTGCAAAGTCGTAAGACAAGCAGTTCATCTTATATAAAAAAATGAAAAAAGAGAAAATTTTTCAAGAGGAGAAAAAAGTTATGAAGAAAAAAATCATCGCAGCTTTCCTTACCACAGCAATGACTATCGGTTCTCTTTCCGGAGTAACTGTATTCGCCGCAGATGCCGGCACAGATGAAAAAGTGGAAATGGCAGATGCTTCCGATGTAGACGGAACTACCATTACCTTCTGGCATTCCATGGGTGGTGTCAATGGTGAGGCGATCGATACACTGGTAAAAAAATTCAACGATGAGAATGAATACGGAATTACTGTAGATGCTCAGTATCAGGGTGAATATGATGATTCCCTGAACAAGCTGAAAAGTGCACAGATCGGAAACATGGGTGCGGATCTTGTACAGGTATATGAGATCGGAACAAGATTCATGATCGATTCCGGATGGATCGTGCCTATGCAGCAGATGATTGACGCAGACAGCTACGATGTATCTGAGATCGAGCCGAACCTGGCTGCATACTACACCATCGACAATGAGCTGTACTCCATGCCGTTCAACTCTTCCACACCGATCATGTATTACAACAAGGACATGTTTGACAAAGCAGGCATCACAGAAATTCCGGACAGCCTGGAGGGCATCGGTGAGATCGGACAGGATCTTCTGGACAAAGGTGGCGCAGGCGAGGTAATGTCTCTTGGAATCTACGGATGGTTCTTCGAGCAGTTTATCGGAAAGCAGGGCCTTGAGTATGCAAACAACGGAAACGGACGTAAAGAGGCTGCTACAGCTGTTGCTTTTGACGAGAATGGTGCTGCAAAGAATATCCTTACAGCATGGAAGGATCTTAACGACAAGGGCTTCGCACCGGTCGTAGGAAAAGGCGGCGATGCTGGTCTTGCAGATTTCTCTGCAGGAAAATCTGCGATCACACTTGGCTCCACAGCTTCCCTGAAACAGATCCTTCAGGATGTAAACGGAAAATTTGAGGTTGGTACTGCATACTTCCCGAAGATCAAATCCAGTGACAAGGGCGGTGTTTCCATCGGTGGTGCATCTCTCTGGGCACTGAACAACAATGATCCGAAAAAGCTTCGTGCAACATGGGAGTTCGTAAAATTCCTGATCTCTCCGGAGTCTCAGGCTTACTGGAATGCACAGACCGGATATTTCCCTGTAACTGTAAAGGCTCAGGACGAGCAGGTATTTAAGGATAATGTTGCAAAATATCCGCAGTTCCAGACAGCGATCGACCAGCTCCATGATTCTTCCGCCGACTATGTAGGCGCTCTGTTAAGTGTATTCCCGGAGGCAAGAGCTACCGTGGAATCCGAGATTGAGAGCATGCTCAACGGAAAAGAGGATGTGGATACAGCTGTGAAAAACATGGCAGATTCCATCAACAAATCCATCGAAGAGTATAACCTGGTGAATGAATAATTCGAAAAGGTGTGGAAACTGAAAAAGAAAAATAAATATATACAGCCAAAATCCCCGGGTAAGCTCCTGGGGATTTTTGCTATAGTCACGGAAAAAAACATCCTGACAGGAAAATATCAGGAGAAAAATCAGAGGAATCTCTGGACGTAAGAGTATATATTGGCTATAATGATGAAGTTAATATCTACTCCTCAGGAAGGAAGAAAAATCTGTGAATAGAAGTAAAAGAGAAGATTATAAGAGATTTGTGGTATTTTGTCTGGCAAGTCTGATCGTGATCGCACAGGCAGCGATCTTTGCTTATGTATGGTATGATTTTTACAGTGACCTGATCCTGAAGCCATTCTGGAGAAAAGGTAACTGGGTAATGATCCTGATCTATGCGCTGATCTATCTGATGTTTGCCAAGCTTTACGGAGGTCTGAAGGTAGGCTATCTGAAGCGTATTGATGTATTTTATTCACTGACGCTGGCAACGCTCTGTACCAATGTTGTGACGTATTTTCAGATCACACTGATCAACAGATGGTTTATGTCGGCCAGACCGGTGATCGAAATGACCGGAGTCCAGCTTGTTGTGACGGTACTGTGGATCTGGGGCTCCAGGTATATTTACTCCGGACTGTACGGAGCCAGAAGGCTGCTGGTGATCTACGGAGACCGTGATCCCGGTGATGTGATCCACAAAATGAACACCCGAAAGGATAAATACGATATCAGCGGTAAGGTTCATATCCGTGAGGGCGAAGAGAAGATCCATGCCATGATGGAAGATTATGAAGGCGTGATCATCTGGGATCTTCCGTCACAGATCCGAAACAGGTATCTGAAATACTGTTTTTCTCATTCCATCCGCTGCTATATGAGCCCGAAGATTTCCGATATCATCCTGCTTGGAACAGGCAGGATCCATCTGTTTGATACGCCGCTTCTGATGTGCAGGAATCAGGGGCTTTCCATGGAGCAGCGTGCAGCCAAGAGAGTTCTGGATATCATTGTTTCCGGACTTGGGATCATCGTATCCTCACCCATCATGCTGATCATTGCCCTTGCGGTGAAAGCTTATGACGGCGGTCCGGTATTTTATCTCCAGGATCGTCTTACCTATCAGGGAAAGGAATTCCGCATCCGGAAATTCCGAAGCATGTGTGTGGATTCCGAGAAGAACGGGGCACGTCTTGCGTCCAAGCACGATTCCCGTATCACACCGGTAGGACATGTTCTGCGTAACCTGCATCTGGATGAGCTTCCCCAGCTGTTTAACGTGTTTATGGGTGATATGTCTCTTGTAGGTCCACGTCCGGAACGAGATGTAATCATGCAGGAATATGAGCAGGAAATCCCGGAATTCCACTATCGCCTTAAGGTAAAAGCCGGACTGACCGGTTATGCTCAGGTATATGGCAAATATAACACCACACCATATGATAAGCTGAAGCTGGATCTGTTTTATATTGAAAATTATTCATTCCTTCTGGATATCAAGCTTCTGTTTATGACTGTAAAGATCTTTTTCCAGAAAGAAGTTTCCGAGGGCGTGGATGATAATCAGAAGAACGCTCTTAAGGATTCCGAAGACAAAAAATAAGTAACGAAACGAAATGCGTGTCAGGCTGCGGCAGATCATCCTGATGCGCATTTTGTGGATAGAGAGGACGGAGGTTGTTTTTATGGAAAAGCCGTTGGTTTCCGTAGTGATGCCCGTATATAACGGGGAAAGATATATTGGAAAAGCGATCGAATCAGTACTGGGACAGGAGGTTCCGGTAGAAGTGCTGGTCATTGATGACTGTTCTGCAGACGGCACAGAGCTTGCTGTAATGAAATATATGGACAGCGGAAAGATCCGTTATATCCGAAATGAACAGAATATGGGTGCTGCCCGTTCCAGAAACCGGGGCGTAAAGGAAGCCCGGGGAAAATATATCGCATTTCTGGATGCGGATGACTGGTGGGAAAAGGGCAAGCTGAAAGCCCAGACAGAGGTTATGGAACAGACCGGCTGTGCGATCTGCTCCACCGGAAGAGAACTGATGACGCCGGATGGGCGCACTACCGGCAAATATATTCCGGTAAAGGAACGGATCACATACAGGGAGCTTCTGAAGCATAACAGCATCAACTGTTCTTCCGTATTGCTGCGCAGAGAAGATGCACTTGCGTTTCCGATGGGGCATGATGACAGCCATGAAGATTACATTACCTGGCTCCGGATCCTGAGAAAGGGAGGATTTGCAGCAGGGATCAACAGACCTTACCTGAAATACCGGCTCAGTGAAGGGGGAAAATCCAGAAATAAGCTGAAGTCTGCGGCAATGACTTATCAGGTGTATCGGTATGTGGGATATGGTCCGCTGAAGAGTCTGTTTTTCTTTGTTTCCTATGCGCTCCACGGGATATGGAAATACCGTTGAAAAATTCTGGAAGAGGAGAATAATTCTGACATATATTAATTCTTTATTTCCAAATTCATAAATATATGTTATTATTTATTCATACTTTTATCAAATATTACAAGGTGGAAACAAATGAAACAGAGAACGGATAACCAGGGAGTGCCGTATTCTTACCTGGTCGATAACATTAAAGTAGTACTGATCTTTCTTGTCGTATTTAATCATCTGATTGCATTTCAGCTGGTCAAGGTGGACATAGTGGTGCGTTATGTATGGTATGGGATCACCATTTTTCACATGCCTGCTTTTATTTTTATATCCGGATATCTTTCCAAGAAGCCACAGGATGTACTGAAGAATGTGAAGAATCTGCTGATCCCTTATATTCTTGGATACAGTCTGACCTGGTATGCGTATATCTGGACCGGCAGAAGCATGGATTATGAGCTGCTCCGTCCGTCCGGAACAGTTATGTGGTATGTGCTGGCACTGTTTATCTACAGGCTGACTATCGAAGCACTTGGCAAGATACGTTTTATCGTGCCTCTGAGCATTATTTTTGCATTGTGGGCAGGAACAAGACCGGAATTTACGACCTATCTTTCAAGCTCCAGGATCGTTGTATTTTTTCCGTTTTTTGTGGCAGGCTATCTGTGGAAGAGTGATTACACAGACGTGGTCCGTAAATTCAAGGGTAAATGGATCCTGCTCCTGGTTTCAGCCCTGCTTTTGTATGCAGTTCCGAATTTTATGATCGCCAATGAGATCCCGATAGATATTTTCCGTGGGAATCATACGTATCAGTTATCGGGAATGGATGATATCACAGGAATGCTGATCCGCCTTCTGATGTATCTGGTATCTTTTATGCTGGTGCTGACGCTTCTGGCACTGATCCCGGATGTGAAGCTGCCGGTTACCTTTGTTGGAAGAAATACCATGGGGATTTATTTTTTCCATTATCCGATCATGATCGTACTCAACGGCCTGCTTCTTCTCAGCATCCCGCAGATGCTGAATGTCTGGGTGCTTTTCGGAGTATCCTGGGTGCTTGTGCTGATCCTTGGAAGCAAGCCGGTATCTTTCCTCTACGGAGGGGTACTGAACCTGCTTACATTTATTCTGTTCAAACGTGAGAAGCAGGTGCAGGATGAAGGACTTGAGGATGAATATGATGAAGATGACCGTTATGAGATCATACTGAAAAGAAAGAAAGCCATTGAGGAGCTTGCGGCAACTCTGGACGAGGAGGATGCACGTAAGGTGAAGGACGATGTGGCGGCTGTACTGGAACATGAGACAGAAGAGCAGGAAGAGATCCGTGACGAGGATTTCTTTGTAGATGAGAATCTTGAGATGGAGGACGGCATGGATGATGCCGGAGCTCCACAGAAATTTGAGCAGCTCCAGGACCTGGATGACATATTAGAGATCACAGAACCGCAGGGGGAAATGGAAGTGCTTTTGAAAAATAAAGAAGAGAAAGCGCAGGATTAAATTAATAATGAAAAAAGTCATTACTTACGGTACCTTTGATCTGTTCCACCAGGGACATTACAATATTCTGAAAAGAGCCAGAGAGCTGGGGGATTATCTTGTTGTGGGTGTCACCAGTGAAAGCTATGATATCGAACGCGGCAAGCTGAATGTACAGGACAGCCTTCTGAAGCGTATCGAAAATGTCCGCAAGACCGGTTTTGCGGATGAGATCATTGTAGAGGAATATCAGGGGCAGAAGCTAAATGACATTACAAAATACAATATCGACCTTCTGGTAGTCGGTTCGGACTGGCGTGGCAAATTTGATTATCTGAAGAATTACTGTGAGGTTGTTTATCTGGAACGTACCAAAAATATTTCCAGTACCAAGCTCAGAAGTGAGGGTATGATCTACAGAGTGGGCATTGTTACGGATGATGCAGAGGACAACGAAATGGTGCTGGAGTCCAAGTATGTCAGCGGACTGCATGTAGAAAGTGTGTATTCTGAGGACGTTTTTGTTGCGAGAGAATTCTGTGACAGATATGAACTTGACTCTTATGGTACAGATTATGAACAGTTTCTGGAAGGACTGGATATCATTTATATCCGATCCGGTCTGAAAAACAGGGCAGATTATATCAGAAAGGCACTGGAACGAGATAAATATGTGATCAGTGACACGCCTATGGCTCTGGAGCCGGAAGAGATAAGAGAGCTGTTTGCACTGGCAAAGGCACATCAGGTTGTTCTGGTAGAGAAGCTTACCATGGTCTATCTGCGCGCGTTTACACAGCTCGTCTGGCTGACACATGGAGCGCTTGTGGGAGATGTGGTAGCTGTAAAATGCGCGATTTCCCAGGATGATTTTGAGGGCGGAAAAAATTTCAGCGAAACAGTCAGCCAGGCGCTTTGTGCATGCATCAAGCTTCTCGGTAAAGATTACCTGGAGGTGAAGACCAATGCGGTGAAGAGCAGTGACGGCTGCTTTATTTATGATATAATCACGATGAAGTATCTCCGGGCACTGGCGACCATTGAGATCGGAACAACGGTGGATGTGGAAAATGAGCTTTCGATCATCGGAACCAGGGGCCGTATCACCGTACCCGGTGACTGGTGGAATACCGGATATTTTGAAGCCAAAATAGAAGGTCAGGAATTCCTGAAACGCTACAGCTTTAATTTTGAGGGAAATGGTCTTCGCTATCTGCTTCAGGAGCTGGTCATCATGATCCGTGACAGACGGACAGAATGTACGAGATTTTTTTATGAAGAATCAGAAACTCTGGCTGAGCTTTTGAAAATAATTAATCAAAGAGGTTGACAGATGACAGAAAAACAGAAGCTTCTTTTGCAGCTCTTCCGGGAGGTTGACGCGATCTGCAAAAAGCATGATCTTAGATATGTAATGGCCGGAGGTACTCTGATCGGTGTTCTTCGAAATGAAGGCTTTATCCCATGGGACGATGATGTGGACATTTACATGCCCAAAAGTGACTGGGATAAATTTGTAGAAATATGTCAGAACGAGATGCCGCCGAACCGGGCGGTTTATTGTACAGAAGTGGACCGTAATTATACCAACGGTTTTCCGCGCTACGGAAGTACGGATACCTGTGCGATCCACAAGCATCAGATCATAGGAGACGACAAGGCTGGTGAGATCATTGACGTACTGACTCTGGATCCCATTCCGGATGATGACCGTGAGTATGAGAAATACCGGGATCATATGATGATCTATACGGAACTTCTGAATATCAGCATGGTCGTAGGAACCAGATGGGAAATTTCCCCCTGGCGATATCTGTACTGGCTTTTCCGTTATACCTTCTGCGGAAAGGACAGAACCTTAAAGAAACTGGAGAAGATCATGTTTTCCTATAAAGAAGAGGAGTGCAGCCGCTATGCCATGCGATGGGGAGGCTGCCCGTTTCTTTTTGACAAGGATATGATGTTCCCTGTAAAATATATGGACTTCGAGGGCGAAAAGGTTATGATCCCTCACAGGACCAGTGATTATCTGATCTGGCATTACGGGGACGAATGGTCCTATATACCGCCTCATGGGGAAAGAGAATCTCATGAGTCTGTTGATGTTCCGGGCGCCAGCTATCAGGAGGTGCGGGATGAATATACGCCAAGGATCGACAAAAAACGTATCCGCAGACAGATGCTTTTCCGCAAATTCTACTGCCTTCTTATGGCAAAGGGAGACCATAAACAGGATGACAGACGAAGAAGGATCAAAGCCGGTGTTGTAGCCCGGGATGTGTCTGCCCGACTGATGAGATCCGAAAAAACAGCGGAGACCCTGCTGAAAGAGAGAAGATATGATGTGCTTGGTGAGATCTTTGAGGAGTATTACCGTGTACAGCTCAGCATGGAGTTTATCGGGCGTGAGGATTTTAACGGGATCCGTCCGTTCTATCATCCGATCCTGATCCCGCTGGAGGATGAGGCTTTTCAGGTGGCCATGCTGACACTGATCTATCAGGAGCGTGTTTCCAAGGCATACCGTATGTACGAGGTACGTAAAAAAATGGATCATCTTACTCCGGAAATGGAGCAGACAGTGGAGGATATCCGACGTTTCCGAAAAGCAGCCAGCCACTATGAATTTAAAGAAATGCAGGAAGCAGAGGTGATCGTGGATGATCTTCTCAGAAAATATCCGGATGCTCCGGGATTCCTGAAATTTAAATGCCGGTTTGTGATGGAGCGCCTGGAAGGACCGCAGAATGCTTTGGAAGCGGAGAAATTTCTGTCTTACTGCCTGAAAATATTTCCCCAGGATGGATATTTTATGAAATATAAGGGGGATCTTCTCTGGAAAAAGGGCCTCCGGAACGAAGCAATGGCAGAGTATCTGAAAGCCAGAGAATGCACCAGTAACGGCATTGTGCAGCTGGAACTGGATAAATTCCTGAAAAAACAGAAGTCTCAGGCAATCCGGGATTGTCGGGATCTGCTCGGAAGCCAGAGAAGATCAGAAGCGCTCTCTCTGATGGAATTCTGGAGCAGACTGATGCCGGAGGATGAGGAGATCAGAGGCGCTCTTTATCTTGCGAAGGTATCTTCCGTCCGTACAAAAGGGGGGCTGGAAGAGCTGGTGAGAGAGCTTTGCAAAGAACTGGGGATCATCGGTAATTCTCCAAGGGAGGGAACCCTTGAGGAGCCGGTGTACAAAGAGGCACTTACCTGTGCATGGCAGAGATTCGGCTATCCCAAAGCACTGGCAGAGGGCCGTACCAGGATCCTGTGCAGTGAGGAAGAGGGCGAGATGGAATATCTGGCAGAGGAGATCCGCAGCTTTCTGGTCCATAAGGAATGGCAGGGAGAGGTATACAAGCTTCTGGGAGATATCCGGAAGAAACAGGGGCGTACCCGGGAAGCCTTCGAAAATTATTTCCTGGCATTGGATCATGAGCCGCATCCCTATATAAAAAATGAGCTTTCCAGGATCTTCCTGGAGGATCTTTACGATGGAAGCCGGTGTACCGGATTTTTCGCAAAGAAGGCAGACGTGACAGAATTTCTGAACAGCTGGCTGGATAAGTATAAAAGTCAGGAGGAGCTTCAGGAGCTTCTGAAGCGGATCCTGTAATGACAGATCAACAGAAACGAGGCAGAGTGTATTGAACAGAGAACAGCAGAAAGTACTGGAGCTTCTAAAAGAAATAGATACCATATGCAGAAAAAATAAGATCACATATTATCTTTCTCCGTATCTTACCCTCTGTGCGGTAACGGAGCGCCCTTTTCCCATGAATCCGGCAAGCAATGATATTTATATGAAGACCGGTGATATGGCCCGGTTTAAAAATATCTTTGAGGAAGAACCGGAGCTGCGCAGAGCTCTGGAATCAATGGAAAATAACAGCCGTTTCCCCGGATTTTTTCTGCGTTATACAGATAAAGATACGTTGTTTTATAAGCTGGACGAGTATGGAAAATACAAACATCCGGGACTGGGGATCAATATCCTTCCGCTGCAGTGTGAATATGGCCCAAAGGGAAAATATCTCTGGAACCGTATGCGCGAAGATGGATGGAAGAGAATCTACGGAAAAAAAGGCGAGTGGCGAAACCGGCGTGAGCTGGGATGTATCTGGATGGTGCGAGTCCTTTCCCTTTGCGGACGAGGCTGGCTGGCAAAGAGCATATTCCGGGATCTGCTCCGGCAGCCGCAGGATGGCGCAAAAACATATGTACTCCGGTATTTTGACCATAATCTTTATTTCCCTGTGCATATTTTTGAAAATCCCGGGGAGGCAATGCTTGGAGGAGAATCCTTTATGGTCCCGGGAAACACAGACAGCTATCTCACCCGGGCCTACGGCAAAAATTATCGAAATAAGTCAATGGAAAACTATGTTCCTGGCTCGCTGGTGGTGTGCAGCACACTGATTCCATGCGAGGAATTTCTGCAGCAGTCAAAGGAACTGAAGAAATTTGCTTCTGTCAGGAAGAAAAGGGAAAAGTGCAGGCAGTTTGGAATGAATTACCGGGAATATCTTGCACAGTGCTGGGATTATGCAAAATTCTGCGGGGAAAAATATACCTGTGCACTGGCTTATCGCAAAAAGCTCAGCTATATCCGGAATCTCTTCAAAAATGAAGATTATGTGGAACTGGAAAAAGCATTTGCAGGATATACCAGGATGAATGAGCGCTGTCTGAAATATGAAGAAGCATTTGAAACAGATCCGGAGGTTTTTGACCTGTATCTTAAGTATCTGGAAAAAACAGGAAGGGTCTCGTATATGGAGAAGGTAAAAAAATATGTCTAAGGTCAAGCTTACAGATTATGTTGTGGAATTTTTGCAGAAAAAAGGGATCCATGATTTCTTCGGATATCAGGGAACCATGATCGCACATCTGGTAGATTCCATTGAGAAGAATCCCCATGCAAGAAGTCATTCCAGCTATCATGAGCAGGGAGCTGCTTTTGCCGCCTGCGGTTATGCTCAGGCAAAGAATGCCTGCGGCTGTGCCTATGCCACCAGTGGTCCGGGAGCTGCCAATCTGCTTTCCGGTGTGGCAGATGCGTATTTCGATTCTCTTCCGGTGATCTTTATCACCGGACAGCTGAATACCTATGAATATTCCGGTATTACAGGCCTTCGTCAGCAGGGCTTTCAGGAGATCAATATGGTTTCCATGGCAAAGCCGGTAACCAAGTACGCGGTGCAGGTCCGTGATCCGAAAAATATTGTTCGTGAACTGAATCTTGCATGGCAGATCGCCAATACAGGACGGAAGGGGCCGGTTCTTATCGATCTTCCTATGAATGTGCAGAGAGGCGAGGTGGAAGATCCGGCTTATGATATGGAATTTTCCGAGGAAGAGATCGAGACAGCTGTATATGGAAAAAATGATCCGGAAAACGGGGCAGCCTTTTACAGGGATGCAGTTGCAAAGGCGGATTCTTCTGATGGAGCAGAGGCGGCAGAATATATTCTGGATAAGATCAGGACTGCAAAACGGCCGGTATTTATGATTGGTCACGGAGCTTCCGGAGAAGCAGAAAAAATGCTCACAGATCTGGCGCGTGCCCATCACATTCCGGTGATCACAAGCGTACTTGCCCGGTCCGCACTGAGCTTTGATGATCCTCTGAACTTCGGGTGCATCGGCGGTGCCTACGGACACCGGTATGCAAATATGATCGCCAATGTAAAAAGCGACCTTCTGCTCTGCTTTGGAATTTCCCTGTGTACCCGTCAGATTGGTACTAAGGTTCATGAGTTTGCGAAGAATGCCGAAATCATCCGTGTGGATATTGATCCTTATAATCTTCAAAGAGAGATCCATGAGGGAAGAGAAGGTGAGAAATGCTTTTGCGTCAGCGCAGAGACTGTGGTGCGTAAGCTGACAGAGCAGCAGGCACAGATCGGTTCCTATGAGGAATGGCTTGCTGTCTGCCAGAAGATCCGTAAGGAACTCTGGAAAGTGGACGATGAGACACCGCAGCGTTATCCGAACCGCATGATCGCATATTTGAGTGATCAGCTTTCCGATACCGGAGCGGTTGCTGTGGATGTGGGACAGCATATGGTCTGGAGCTATCAGTCCTT
The DNA here is from genome assembly GCF_051861785.1 of Blautia massiliensis (ex Durand et al. 2017). NCBI lineage: Bacteria > Bacillati > Bacillota > Clostridia > Lachnospirales > Lachnospiraceae > Blautia > Blautia massiliensis (ex Durand et al. 2017). The sequence goes on along the minus strand of NZ_CP146725.1, from coordinate 1,711,321 downwards.
CCACAATCAGCAGGGGCAGAAGACACTTTTTTCCGGCGGACATGGTGCTATGGGATATGCACTTCCGGCGGCTATCGGAGCTTATTATGCTACCGGCAAGCCGGTGGCATGTATCTGTGGAGACGGAGCCTTCCAGATGAATATCCAGGAGCTGCAGTGGGTGAAGCGCGAGAATATTCCGGTGAAGATGATCGTAATGAATAATGAGGCGCTGGGAATGATCCGTCATCTTCAGAGAGATTATTTTGACTGTGTATATGCGGATACCTCCGATGGCAGCGGATTTTCATCCTGCGATTTTACAGATGTGGCGCAGGCCTACGGAATTCCTGCAAAGCGCATCCAGGGAGAAGACGTGGAAAAATATGCCGGTGGATTCCTGGAGCAGAACGGACCGGAGCTTCTGGAGATCATGCTGGAGCATGGAACCTACGCATACCCGAAGACCTGTCTGGGTGAGCCGATCCACAATCAGCAGCCTTATATACCGAAACCGATATTTGATGAACTGATGGAGCTGTAAAATGGGAAAAATAACTGTGATCACAGGCGGTACCTCCGGAATCGGAAGAGGAATCGCCGAAAAGATCCTGGCAGAGTCAGCAAAAGCTGACAGGATCTTCGTAACATATGGACATGATGAGAAGAAGGCACTGTCGTTTCAGGAGAGCCTTCCTGAGGAAAAAAGATTTCAGGTGACTTTGATAAAGGCAGATATGTCTTCCTATGAAGAGATGATGGTTTTTGTGGAGGAGCTGAAAAAGCAGACAGACCATATTGACTGGCTTGTAAGCAATGCCGGCATCAGTACCTACGCAAAATATGAAGACTACAGCTTTGAGGAGTGGACGCGGATCGTAAACACCAATCTTTCCGTACCTGTATTTATGGTCAAAGAGCTGAGATCTATGATGGTAGAGGGCGGCAGTGTGCTCTTTACCGGTTCCTATGCAGGACAGCAGGCGTATTCTTCCTCCCTTGTATATGGAGTCACCAAGGCAGCCATCCATTTCCTGACAAGATCCCTGGTAAAGGAATTTGAGCCAAAGGGCATCACAGTCAACGCTATTGCACCTGGCTTTATCGAAACTCCGTGGCACAGCGCCCGCACCCAGGAGAGCTATGACCGTATCAACCGGAAGATCGCACTCCACAGGTTTGGAACTGTGGAGGAAGTGGCGGATATGGCTTATGCAGTGCTGTCTAACGGATATATGAACGGCAGTGTGGTGGATATTCACGGTGGTTATGACTACTTTTAACCGCTTGACTATCAGTTGAAAGTGCACAGGAAGACAGAAGAAGATACGTTGTGCCTGCACATAAGGGGCTTCTTATGACTTTCTTTATCTTTCTTTATATTTAAGCGAAAAAGGCTTGACTTGTACCTATGCTCTGTGATAAAATTGACGAGCGACATGGAAGTTAGGTCTTTTTTTTATGCCCGAAAATGACGACGGATATACGTTCCGGGCGGCATAGAAGACCATGCAAATGAAAACACTGGAGGTGGAAGTTGTGCGCGTTAAGATTACATTAGCATGCACCGAGTGCAAGCAGCGTAACTACAATATGACGAAGGAGAAAAAGAACCATCCTGAGAGAATGGAGACCAAGAAATATTGTAAGTTCTGTCATACACACACTCTGCACAAGGAAACAAAGTAATCACAGAGATTTGTGAGGTTATGCTATGGAAAAACAGAAATCTGCGGATAAGCCGCAGAAGAAAAGTTGGTTTCAGGGACTTCAGTCAGAATTTGAGAAGATTGTCTGGACAGACCGTCCCACACTGGCAAAGCAGACTGTTGTGGTCGTGATCATCACGATCATCCTGGCAGTGGTTATCAGTGTAATGGATTCCGGAATTCTGGAATGCATTAATTTCTTAATGAAGTAAGGACAAGGTGATTATATGTCAGAAGCAGCAAAATGGTACGTTGTCCATACCTATTCCGGGTATGAGAACAAGGTAAAAGCCAACATTGAAAAGACGATCGAGAACAGACACCTGGAAGACCAGATCCTGGAGGTACGTGTTCCGCTGCAGGATGTAGTGGAGATGAAGAACGGAACCTCAAGACAGGTTCAGAAAAAGATGTTTCCAGGCTATGTGCTTCTCAATATGGTGATGAATGACGATACCTGGTATGTTGTCCGTAACACCCGCGGTGTTACAGGATTCGTAGGACCGGGATCAAAGCCTGTGCCTCTTACAGAAGAGGAAATGATGCCGCTTGGTATCCAGAAACCGGATATCGAAGTGGACTTCGCAGAGGGCGACATGGTAGTCGTTACCGGTGGTGCATGGAAAGATACCGCAGGTGTGATCACAGGTATCAACATGCAGAAACAGACGGTAACGATCAATGTTGAGCTTTTCGGTCGTGAAACACCGGTAGAAATAAGTTTCACAGAAATCAAAAAAGCTGAGTAATTCAAAAACAAGGTAACAGCAAGTGGGAGGGACACACCCCCGCCAATACCACATAGGAGGTGCCGAAAATGGCAAAGAAAGTAACAGGATATATCAAATTACAGATTCCGGCTGGTAAAGCAACTCCAGCACCACCTGTAGGTCCGGCTCTTGGACAGCATGGTGTAAACATCGTACAGTTTACTAAGGAGTTCAACGCAAGAACAGCTGATCAGGGAGATCTTATCATCCCGGTTGTCATCACTGTTTACGCTGACAGAAGTTTCAGCTTCATAACCAAGACTCCGCCGGCAGCAGTTCTTCTTAAGAAAGCTGCAAACATCAAATCTGGTTCCGGTACACCGAACAAGACCAAAGTAGCTAAAGTTACTAAGGCACAGGTTCAGGAGATCGCTGAGCTGAAGATGAAAGACCTCAACGCAGCATCCATCGAGGCTGCTATGAGCATGATCGCCGGTACAGCAAGAAGTATGGGAATCGAAGTCGTAGACTAATAAATACCGAAGCTTAAGTTCGGGGTTCCCGTAGAAAAAGTGAAATTTTCAAGTGGGAGGGCTTTTCCCCGCAAATACCACAGGAGGTTATAGAAATGAAACGAGGAAAGAAATATGTGGAAGCTGCGAAAGCAGTAGACCGCGCAACATTATATGATGCACCAGAGGCTATCAGCCTTGTTAAAAAAGCAGCTGTAGCTAAGTTCGACGAGACCATCGAAGTTCACATCCGTACAGGCTGCGATGGACGTCACGCAGATCAGCAGATCCGTGGAGCAGTTGTTCTGCCACACGGAACAGGTAAAAAAGTTCGTGTACTTGTATTTGCTAAAGATGCTAAGGCAGAAGAGGCAAAGGCAGCAGGAGCAGACTTCGTAGGAGCTGAGGACCTCATTCCGAAGATCCAGAACGAGGGATGGCTTGACTTTGACGTTGTAGTTGCAACACCGGACATGATGGGCGTTGTAGGTCGTCTTGGTCGTGTACTTGGACCGAAAGGTTTAATGCCAAACCCGAAAGCTGGTACTGTAACAATGGACGTAACAAAAGCTGTTAACGACATTAAAGCAGGTAAGATCGAGTATCGTCTTGACAAATCCAACATCATCCATGTTCCGATCGGAAAGGCTTCCTTTACCGAGGAGCAGTTAAGCGACAACTTCCAGACGCTTATGGGAGCTATCACAAAGGCTAGACCTAGCACACTGAAGGGTCAGTATCTGAAGAGCGTTACAATCGCTCCGACAATGGGACCTGGTGTTAAGCTTAACCCGATTAAATTAGCTCAGTAATAAATTTTAAATACCCTGTACAGAGGAAACTTTGTATGGGGTATTTTTTTATACATTTATACACCTTGATTTTTTGGGGCAAAAATCCTACAATAAGGCACAAACAGAGTTGTAACAGACCGAAAGCTCATCAGAGCTTTTTCATATAGATTTTACAGAAGAAAATAATAATCATGTTAATATAAAAAAGATGGGGAAAACGTTTCTGTAAGTAAAACTTACAGATGAATTTGTCGGAACAGGGAGTATAAATTGAGATCAAAAAAGCGTAAAGCGAAGAAAATAAAAAAACAGGTAAACAAAATAAAAATGATACTCTGCCTGGTGGTAGAGGCTATCGTGATCCTGACACTTGTAGTGATCATCGGCTGGAATAAAGGGATAGGTGACTGGATGGAGTCTCTGCAGAGACCGGTTGTCCGTAAGCTTGAGATGAGCGGTATCAACAGTCCCTATGCAGTGCTGATGCAGGTAAAAGGCGGAAAGATCATCGGAAATATGAAGGGCGATGAGAAGATCTATCCGGCTTCCATGACGAAGATCATGACGGTGATCGTGGCTATTGAGAACCTGGATGATCTGGATCAGGAGATCACTCTGACCCAGGAAATGTTCCAGGGGCTTTATGAGCAGGATGCCACCCAGGCAGGCTTTCAGCCCGGTGAGACCGTGCGGGCTATCGACCTTCTTTATGGTGCTATGCTGCCATCCGGTGCGGAGTGTTGTATCGCACTGGCGGATACCGTAGGCGGTTCCAGGGATGGATTTGTGGAGCTGATGAATAAGAAGGCACAGAGGATTGGAATGAATGGTACACATTTCTGTGATACGACAGGGCTTCATGATCCGGATCATTACAGTACAGTGAGAGATATTGCGGTGCTGCTCAGGTATGCGCTTCGGAACGATACGTTCAGAAAGATCATTGAGAGCCCGCGGCATTCCACAGGAGTGACGAATCTCCATCCCAGCGGGATCACATATTACAGTACCATGTTCAAAAATCTTTCTGACCCTTCCGTTACCGGCGGCAAGATCCTGGGCGGCAAGACAGGATATACCAGCGAGGCGGGGCTGTGTCTTGCAAGCTTTGCAGAGATCTACGACAGGGAATACATACTGGTAACGGCAGGCGCATCGGGAAATACCGGAAGCCCACTCCATGTGAAGGATGCGGTGACGATCTATAACCGCCTTGGAAAGGCCATTGAGGCACAGATGACAGGCAGTGATGGATCGGAGTCTTGAAAAGATAAAGGATAAATTTTGTGTATTGCGAAGCGTGTTGCAGAGAACGGAGTGAACAGTAATATCTTTGGATAAATAAACACTGGCACAGAGGTGTATGCTGCTGTATTGGCAGCATAACACTTCTGTGCCGTTTTTTTGATTCTTCAAAATGAAATCGTATAGCGGGAACCTGCAATGTATTCACGGCTGATGTAAAGCGGATTTCCATCAGGAGCTTCCATATAGGAATCCAGGATCAGCACGGGATCGCCGGAAGACAGACGCAAAGTTTTTGCCATATCCGGGGAAGCTGCAGTAACAGAAATAGTGCTGCGGCTGGATTCTGCGATCGTACAGCGGTAGGTGTTTTTGAGATATTCAAAAAAAGAACCGTTTTCTACAGCGTTCGGATCAAAATCCGGGAAAAGCCGTGTGGGGAGCCAGGTGTGAACATCAATAACCGGAATACTGTCAGCCAGAAGAAGACGTTCCAGGAAAAAAACTTCCTCATCCGAAGTAAGCTGCAGAAAATCAGAGGTTACGCTGTTCGCAGGTTTTTTGCAGAAGGACAGTACGTGAGATTCCGGAATCCGGTCATTCTGACGGCAGGATTCGGAAAAGCTCATATTTTTCTGGGATTCAAATTTCCGGAAGATCATGGGGGATTTTACAAAGGTTCCTTTTCCCTGATGCTTGATAAGATAGCCCTGTGTGCAAAGCTCCTCCACGGTACGTCGGACAGTGATCCGGCTGACATGGTAAAGATCGGCAAGCTCCGGCTCAGGAGGGATTTTTTCTCCGGGCTTATAAGTACCGTTTTTGATCTGCTGGGTGATGATATCCATAAGCTGCTTGTAAAGCGGCTGGATCGAATTTTTATTTAACATGAAAATATCCTTTCTGAGGTTGTTCATAAAAGATATTTTACTATAGTGCGGATGTATTTGTCCAGTAAGGGACAAACCTCTGCAGTGCGTCAGAAGGGACATTGGATGAATAATTAATCATAAATCATGAATATACTCTTTACTATAACGTTATAATATGTTATATTCTTCAAAAAGGTAAAATGCAAAAGTACAAGAAGGAAAAATTCATCTGAAAATCCGAAAAATCCTGTATTTTCAATGGATTCAGAGGATTACCAGACGAATTTCCACGAAAACCGGAGGATGAAAATGGACGCAGTAAAAATTGTAAATAAGATCAACAAAGAGCATGGAACAATCAAAAATGTGTATTTTCTTGCATGCGGAGGATCTCTTGTGGATCTGTATCCGGGATATTATTTTGTCCGTGCGGAATCCGCAGTGATAGATGCACAGTGGATCCCTGCAAGAGAGTTTGCACTGACACCGCCGAAGAAGCTGGGAAAAGACAGTCTTCTGATCATCTGCTCCCACAGTGGCAAGACAAAGGAGTGTCTGGAGGCAGCAAAAACGGGAATGGATGCAGGTGCGGCTGTTGTTACAATGACACATGCGCCAGGTTCCCCATGTGATACCGATAAATGGATCTCCGTTGTATACGACTGGGCACCGGGGGTAAAGGAAGCAGAGAAGCCTCAGGGAATCGTACTTCGTATTCTTAATGAGCTGATGAAGGTACAGGAGCCGGGATATAAGCTTTACGATAAGATCGTGGAAGGCTTTGAAAAGATCGATGATGTTATTGCAGCTGCAGTGAAGGATCAGCAGAATGCAGCATGGCTTTTTGCAGAAAAATATTCAGAGGAACCGAACCTTTATATCATGGCATCGGGAGCTTCCTATTCTCAGGCATATGGCTTTGCGATCTGCTCACTTCAGGAAATGCAGTGGATGGATTGCGGTTATCTGAACAGTGCGGAATATTTCCACGGACCGTTTGAGGTAACGGATGAGGATCATCTTTATATCCTTATGATGAGCCGGGGCAGAAACCGTATGATGGATGCGCGTGTGCTGACTTTCCTTGAAAAATACGGAAAGAAATACGAAGTGATCGATGCGGATAAGCTTGGTATGGAAGCGATTGATGACAGCTGTGTGGAATATTTTACCCCGATGCTGTTCTATACCATGACAACCGTTTACCGTACCGCTCTCCAGGACAAACGCCGCCATCCGCTGGATATGAGAAGATATATGGGCGTTGTAGAGTACTAAAGGTGTTGCTGTGCCTGTGCACAAAGAAAGGGAAAATATGAGTAAATACAGTACAAGGCTTCTTGGCTTCGGAGACAATGTAGTGGATATCTATGATCATCTGAAAACCATGTATCCAGGCGGAAACTGCGTAAACGTCAGTGTTTACGGAAAGATGGCCGGATGTGAAAAAACAGCGTATATGGGATATTTCGGAGATGACGACAGAGCAGAGCTGATCATGGATACACTGGAAAAAATCGGCGTGGAAACCGTAAAGTGCAGACAGCTGCACGGCGAGAACGGTTATTCCAGGATCACATTAAAAGACGGAGACCGTGAGTTCCTGGATTTTAATGATGGTGGTATCCGTGGAAAAACACCGTATATCCTTGATCGTTTTGATCTGGAATATATGGAAGGCTTTGATGTGGTACATAGCGGAAATTACTCTTTTACGGAGGAAGAGCTGCATAAGATCAAAGAGGCGGGAATTCCGGTTTCTTTTGACTTTTCTGATGATTCCACAGAGGAATATTATGAAAAAACAGCACCGGAGGTTACTTACGCATTTTGCTCCTTTGACGGAACCGACCAGGAGGCAGAAGAGCATCTGAAAAAGATCATCTCCATGGGGCCGAAGCTTGCCATGGCCTCCAGAGGAGCCAGGGGCTGCATTCTTTATGACGGAAGGAATTTTTACCGGCAGCCGGCAGCGCCGCTTACGGAAGTAAAAGATACTCTTGGCGCCGGGGATTCACTGATCGCATCTTTCCTTACCGGGTATATCGGAAGAATGAAAAACGGCATGGCGGAGGAAACCGCGATCTGTGAAAGTCTTGAAGAGGCAGCTGCTTTTGCAGCGGGCATCTGTGGCATGGAAGGTGCTTTTGGCTACGGAAAAAAATATGAATAGCAGGAGGGGAAAATAATGGGACGCAATGGAAAAAGCAGAGCTCTTATCTGTTTTGTACTGTGTATGATCATGGCTCTGCCGGTATATTTCAGCAGTGCAGTGGCAGTAAAAGCGGCAGAACAGCAGACCATTATCATAGGAACGAACGCAGAGTATTCACCATTTGAATACCTGGATGATAATGGAAATATTACAGGTTTTGATTACGATCTTCTGGAGGCGATCGCCAAGGAAGAAAACGTAAAGCTGGTATGGAAGGATATGCCCTTCGATTCCCTGATGGGTTCCATGGAGGCTGGTGATGTACAGGTGATCGCAGCCGGGATCGGACCTACGGAGGACCGTAAAAAAAGCGTTGATTTTTCCGATGTTTATTATACCGGTACACAGTGCATCATCAGTCGTAAGGATAATCCGATCAAGGATTTTGAGGAGATGTCCGGAAAAACCGTTGCAGTTCTGGAGGGTGCACAGAGTGATATGATCGCATCCGGCGAGACTACCGATTACGGTGAAGTTAAGGATGCCAAAGTAAAAAGATTTAAAAACGCTTCCAGTGCAGTCATGGAGCTGAAAAACGGTGGAGCAGATGCAGTTCTGATCGACAATATCATGGCTGAGATCTACTGCAAACAGAACTCAGACCTGCAGTATGAGTCCGTGCCAAGTACAGCAGAGGATACGGTTTTCTGTATTGAAAAAGGAAACACAGAGCTTGTCCAGATCATCAATGACGGGCTTGCAAAAGTAAAAAAATCCGGGGAATATGATGATCTTTATCAGAAGTATTTTGTGGATACACTTGAAAACAGCGAGGATGTGACAGATGTAACAGCAACCGATGGTTTTCTGGGACTTTTAAGCTTTATTTTCCTTCAGGATAATCGTTGGAAGTTTTATATTAACGGTCTTGGGATTACGCTGATCGTTTCCCTTTTGTCAGTGATCGTAGGTATCCTGATCGGTCTTGTAGTGGCTTTGGTACGGCTTGGAGCTGCGAAAAAAGGCAGAAGAACCATTCTTTCCACGATCGCGGATATTTATGTTGATGTGATCCGTGGAACACCGTCAGTCCTTCAGCTGATGATCATCTATTTTGCAGTGTTCCACAGCAGGCTGGGATATGTGGCAGCAGTGATCAGCTTCGGTATCAACAGCGGTGCATATGTTTCCGAGGTTATCCGCGGAGGTATTTTATCTGTAGACAAGGGCCAGAGCGAGGCTGGTCGTTCTCTGGGCCTTGGGTATAAGGATACCATGCGTTTCATTATCATTCCGCAGGCTGTAAAAACCATCCTTCCGGCAATGGGTAATGAGTTTATCCAGCTGATCAAGGAGACTTCTATTTTGGGCTATGTGGGTATCATGGATCTGACAAAGGCGGCAAGCTATGTTTCTTCCCGTACTTATCAGATGTTCATACCGCTGATCGTTGCAGGTATCATGTACTATCTGATCGTGAAGTGCCTGAGCCTTCTGCTGAAGAGATTTGAAAGGAGACTGAGAGAAAGTGATTGATGTTAAAAATCTGAAAAAGTCCTTCGGGGACGTACACGTATTAAAGGGAATCACAACTCACGTAAACAAGGGTGAGTGTATCTGCATCATCGGTCCGTCCGGCTCCGGAAAATCTACATTTCTGCGCTGCCTGAACCTTCTGGAAAAACCGGAGGAAGGCGAGATCACCGTAAACGGACAGCAGCTTCTGGATCCGAATCTGGATGTAGATAAATTCAGGGAAAATGTGGGAATGGTTTTTCAGCATTTTAATCTGTTTCCCAATATGACAGTATTGAAAAATATCACCCTTGCGCCGGTGCGCCTTGGCAAATGGAATGCAGCGGAAGCTGATCAGAAGGCGAGGGCTCTTTTGAAAAGAGTCGGCCTTGAAGAAAAAGCCGATGTCTATCCCGGAAAGCTTTCAGGCGGACAGAAGCAGAGGGTTGCCATTGCCAGAGCCCTTGCAATGAATCCCCAGGTGCTTCTGTTCGACGAGCCGACATCAGCTCTTGATCCGGAGATGGTCGGAGAGGTTCTTGAGGTTATGAAGGAGCTTGCAAAAGAAGGCATGACCATGCTGGTGGTTACCCATGAGATGGGCTTTGCAAGAGAAGTCAGTGACAGAGTGCTCTTTATGGATGATGGGGTGATTCTTGAGGATAGAAATCCGAAAGAACTGTTTGGGGATCCTCGAGAGGAAAGGACGAAGGAGTTTCTTTCCAAAGTGTTGTAGGGTTTTTCGTGGAAAAGTTCTGCTTTGAAAAAGCGGGGAAATTCGTGGGGAGGGGAGGCACTCGGAGTCGCGAAGCCCGTTTCCAATGCCATTTAGTTAGAACATAGTATTCCAAAAGATTGCAATGTATGGTAAAAAAGAATTATACATTGCAATCTTTTTTTATACAAAAGGAGGCTCGCTTATGAACTCTACTTTTGCTTCCAGTTATGAATTGCTCCTGTCTGCTATTTCTGAATTAGAACTTCAGAAGGATTCTTTTGTCCTTCACCCTGGCGTTGATTTTTCGAGAAAACGTAAGATTTCTTTTCGGGATACGATCCTCTCTCTTTTAACCATGCAGGGTGGCTCTCTTTCTACTACATCCCATGACTTTTTCCAGCACAGGCTTCCTGCTGATATCCCTTCTCTTTCCGCTATCCACCAGCAAAGGGCCAAGCTTCTTCCAGATGCCATGAATTACCTGTTTTATCATTTTACACAGAAACTTCCGGCAGGACATACTTATGATGGATTTCAGCTCCTGGCTTGTGACGGATCTGATCTGAACATCTGTTATGACCCTGCGGACAAAGAAAGCTGTAAACCTTCCGGCAATGGAAAAAGAGGCTCCAACCAGCTCCATCTCCATGCGCTGTATGATCTTTGTAATAAAAGATACACAGATATACGGATCGAAAAGACAATGGTCAGCAATGAATCCCGTGCCCTGGTACAGATGCTGGGAAATATCAGCACCCCTGCCAGAACGATCATACTGGCTGACCGGGGATATGAAACTTATCACGTTTTTGCCCATATCATGGCAAAAGGCCTGTCTTTTGTTATCCGTACAAAGGATATCTCCCGCAGGGGAGGGATCTCGTATGGTTTCCGGCTGCCTGACAGGGAACTGGACGAAGACCTGGATTTTTTTATCACACGGAGCACGGTACATTCAAAAAAAGATCCTGTCCACTATAAAAAACTTTCCTCAAGCTCCGTGTTTGATTTCCTGGATCTGGAAAAAGACGGAAAACAGGCAGTCTATCCTATGAGATTAAGAATGGTACGGTTTTTACTGGATACCGGTGGATACGAATGTATCGTTACGAATCTTGAAAGAGAAGCATTCCCTCCGTGGAGGATCAAGGAATTATACCATTTGAGATGGGGAATCGAAACATCATTCCGAAAATTAAAGTATAGCCTGGGGCTTTCCCAGCTTCATTCAAAAAAGGCGGGATACGTAGAACAGGAGATATACGCGCGCGTCATTCTGTATAATTTCTGTGAATCCGTTACCCCACATGTAAGTACTCATCAGAAAAAAACAAAATACGCTTACCAGGTGAACTTCACCATGGCTGTACATATCTGTAAAGCTTTCCTTCAAAAAAGCAGTCCTACGATCTCGCCTCATATCGAGACACTCCTGTTACGCTACCTGGTCCCGGTCAAGCCCGGCCGGAAATTTCCCCGTACCAAAAAGAGGAAAGGCTTTGTAAGCTTTGCATACCGAGTGTCCTAATATAAGAATACTATAACTTTTTTTGGATAAAAACACAAGTTATTTAAAGGATAAAAGTACGATTTCTACCCCAAAGGGGAAGTTTGCGTATTTTTTCCTCTCAAAGCACTCCAAATATCAAAACATTACAGAATGTAACATAAAGAATCATCTACAAAATGTTCTATCTAAATGGCATTGGCCCGTTTCCCCTCCCCACGCCAAAGTGTCCCCCAGAAAGGGAAACCTGCCCACTGCCAAAGTGTCCCCCCTGGAAAGGAAAAGCCCTCCGCCAGGAGCGTCCGTCAGACGCCCGACATTGTACAATATCTGGTACAATTTTCTCATTATTTTTATCAATAATACAATTACTTGTATATTATAAAGAACATACTTCCAATCTGTTGACTTTAAATCCGGAATCTGTTATCTTATGGTCGTCATGAGAAATGTTATATATTACTAACTGCGCGGGCAGTGAACGAAATATTGAGACAACAGGAAAGGATGTGTAACAAATTGGCAAAAGTTGATTTTGAACAGTGGAATGGTTTTAAGGGTAATCGTTGGAAAGAGAAGATCGATGTTCGTAATTTCATCAGTATGAACTATACACCATATGATGGAGATGCTTCCTTCCTGGAAGCACCAACAGAGGCAACAGACAAACTCTGGGGCAAGCTTCAGGAACTTCAGAAAGAGGAGCGTGCAAAAGGCGGCGTTCTTGATATGGAGACAGAGGTAGTTACAGGTATCACAGCATATGGTCCTGGATACATCGATGAGGAGCTCAAAGATCTTGAGCAGGTTGTAGGTCTTCAGACAGACAAACCTCTGAAACGTGCTTTCATGCCATACGGCGGAATCAAAATGGCAGAGCAGGCATGTGAGACTTACGGATACCATGTAAGCGACAAGATCAAAGATGTTTTTAACAACTATGAGTTCAAAACACACAACCAGGGTGTATTCGATATCTACACACCGGAGATGAAGAGAGCACGTCACAACAAGATCCTTACAGGACTTCCGGATACTTACGGACGTGGACGTATCGTAGGTGATTACAGACGAGTAGCTCTTTACGGAATCAATCATCTGATCGCAGGTAAAGAGAAAGATTTCGCAGCATGCGACCGTCAGGGTATGAGACGTTATGACTTCCAGCTTCGTGAGGAGATCGCAGATCAGATCCGTGCTCTGAAGAAGATGAAAGAAATGGCTCAGATCTATGGCTTTGATATTTCCCAGCCGGCTAAGAACGCAAAGGAAGCATTCCAGTGGCTGTACTTCGGATATCTTGCAGCGATCAAAACTCAGAACGGAGCTGCAATGAGTGTTGGACGTATCTCCACATTCCTTGATATCTATATTGAGAGAGACCTTGAGAACGGAACTCTTACAGAGAAAGAGGCACAGGAGCTTGTTGACCATATCGTAATGAAATTCCGTATGGTTAAATTCGCTCGTATCCCGTCTTACAACCAGCTCTTCTCCGGTGACCCGGTATGGGCAACTCTGGAAGTAGCAGGTATGGGACAGGACGGACGTTCCATGGTAACAAAGAACGACTATCGTTTCCTTCATACACTTGAGGATATGGGACCGGCTCCGGAGCCGAACCTTACAGTTCTCTATTCTTCAAGACTGCCTGAGAACTTCAAGAAATATGCAGCAGACATCTCTGTTACAACAAGTTCCATCCAGTATGAGAACGATGATGTTATGCGTCCGGTATGGGGCGATGACTACAGCATCTGCTGCTGTGTATCTGCTACAGAGACCGGTAAAGAGATGCAGTTCTTCGGCGCTCGTGCTAACCTTGCAAAATGCCTTCTTTACGCGATCAACGGCGGTGTTGATGAGAAGACAAAACAGCAGGTAGGACCGCAGTATCAGCCGATCACTTCCGAGTACCTTGACTATGACGAAGTAATCGCAAAATATGATCAGATGATGGACTGGCTTGCACATCTGTATGTTGGAACACTGAACATGATCCACTACATGCATGATAAATACTACTATGAGGCAGCTGAGATGGCACTTATCGATACAAAGGTTGACCGTTCCTTCGCAACAGGTATCGCCGGATTCTCACACGTAGTAGATTCCCTTTCCGCTATCAAATATGCAAAAGTAAAAGCAATCCGTGACGAGGACGGAATCACAACAGACTTCCAGGTTGAGGGTGACTTCCCACGTTATGGTAACGATGATGACAGAGCAGACGAGATCGCAACAACTCTGCTTTCCACATTCCTTGAGAAGCTGAAACACATCCATACCTATCGTGATTCCAAGCCAACCACATCCATCCTTACCATCACATCCAACGTTGTTTATGGTAAAGCTACAGGATCTCTTCCGGACGGAAGAAAAGCCGGCGAGCCTCTGGCACCGGGAGCAAACCCGTCTTACGGCGCAGAGCAGAACGGACTTCTTGCTTCCCTGAACTCTGTTGCAAAGCTTGACTATGAGGATGCCCTTGACGGAATCTCCAATACTCAGACGATCAACCCGGATGCACTTGGCCATTCTGAGGAAGAGCGTACAGAGAATCTTGTAAATGTACTTGACGGATACTTTGACCGTGGTGCACATCACCTCAATGTAAACGTATTCGGTAAAGAGAAACTTATCGATGCTATGGAGCATCCGGAAAAAGAGGAGTATGCAAACTTCACAATCCGTGTTTCCGGATACGCTGTTAAGTTCATCGACCTTACAAGAGAGCAGCAGCTTGACGTTATCGCAAGAACCTGCCACGAAAGGATGTAGTAAAAAATATGGACGACCAGAAAAAAATCACTGGCTACGTCCACTCACTGGAGAGCTTCGGCTCTGTTGACGGACCAGGAGTCCGGTATGTGATCTTTTTGAGCGGCTGCGCCATGCGCTGTCAGTTCTGCCACAATCCGGACACCTGGCAAATGAAAACAGGGATGGAGTACACAGCAGATGAGCTGCTTGAAAAAGCCTGTCGATACCGCTCTTACTGGGGAAGTAAGGGCGGTATTACTGTGAGTGGAGGCGAGCCACTGTTACAGATCGATTTCCTCACTGAGCTGTTCAGAAAAGCAAAAAAACTTGGGATCCACACAACACTTGATACCAGCGGCAACCCTTACACAGAAGAGGGTCCGTGGTATGAAAAATGGGAAGAGCTGATGAAGTACACAGATCTTGTCATGCTGGATATCAAGCACATTGATGAGGAACAGCATAAGATCCTCACAGGATGTACCAATAAAAATATTCTTGCCATGGCCCGGAAGCTTTCCGATATGGGCGTATCCATGTGGATCCGTCACGTACTGGTTCCGGAACGCAATGACCGGGATGACTATCTCCACCGGCTGGCTGACTTTATCGCAACACTGAAGACAGTTGAGAGAGTGGAGGTTCTTCCATATCACACACTCGGAATCTTTAAATGGGAAAATCTGCATATTGATTATCCGCTGAAGGGAATCAATCCGCCAACGAAAGAACGGATCGAAAATGCGGAAAAAATCCTGGGAGCAGGTACACAGTAATAAAAAAACCATATCTTATGTCGAAAAACAGACATAGATATGGTTTTTTTGATGTTCACACCAGTTCTTTGTTTTTGATCAGCATTTCTTTGATGATATCCTGTGTATAGGAACCTAAGCGGCGCTGAGTATCCCGGTCAAGCTCTGAAGGAATGATAGGCTTGCCATATTCGATCACTACGTGTGTAGGTGTCATCTTCGGGAAATTGGCCTCCCAGATATTGGCAGAGTTGCTGATCGCAATAGGAATGATCGGGCTTTTGGCTCTGGCTGCGATCTTGAAGCTGCCGTCATGGAAAGGCAGCATTTCTGTTTCATCAGCATTCTTATTTCTGGTTCCTTCCGGGAAGATACATACGGAAATGCCGGATTTCACATAGTCTGCGGCCTGGAGGATCGTTTTCAGACCCTGCTTGATATCCTCTCTGTCGAGAAAGAGACAGTAGAGATTGCGCATCCAGTTGGAGAGCAGCGGATAATGCTCCATTTCCTTCTTGGCAACATAGCCGGTGCGGATCGGACAGCGGCTGTAGGTGAGCAGGATGTCGAAATAGCTCCGGTGGTTTGCTACATAGAGAACAGCCTGATCCTTTGGAACGTTTTCTTCGCCGATGACGGTGACTTTGGCGCCTGTGATCCACAGGATGAATTTGAATATGGCCTGTACCATGCGCAGAGAGCTGATATCCTTAGTCATGGGAGAAAATTTCCCGATGATCCATTCTACAAGGAGAACCGGAATGGTCAGCACCAGATAGGCGATCACCACGATACAGACAAGTATGAATCGAATCATGTCTTTTGTCCTTTCTGTTATAGATACTTGCGGAGAGTTCCGCAGTAAGATGGTATTTTTATATTATACGAAGAAAATCCGATAGTTGCAATAAATCTTTCCCTGCTCACATAGAATAAATACTGAATAATGCAGGTGGCTTATATTATGAAAAAAGCAGTATTTCTGCGGATCGTGCTGACAGCTGCCGTGCTGGCACTGCTGCTTTCCGGGTGTCGATTTGTCCGGGTGGAGGAAGAAGAACGAAAACCGGTAGATTACACCGTTGTGGAACGCCGGGATATCCCGGAGGAGCTTTCCAGGCTTATGGAAGAAAAAAAGGAAAAGGAATTTCAGCTAAGTTATGAAACCGGAGAGGATCTTTACCTGGCCAAAGGGTACGGGCGGCAGATGAGTGGCGGATACAGCATCCAGGTAGAGGAGCTTGGAGAATCCTCGAATGGGATATTTTTTGTTACAAAACTTCTTGGACCGGAGGATCTTAAGGAGGCAGGAGTTCCGTCCTATCCCTGCATTGTGATAAAAACCCGGAAACAGGAAAAGCCGGTAACGTTCCGGGAAAGCAGCAGTCCGGTGAAAAAAGAGTCGGAGAAAGGGGAATAGACTGTGGAATTAAAAAAAGAAAGCATGCAGATATTAAAGGAAAAAAGCAGGGCAAAAAGTCAGGTCACTTTTGATGAGGATTTTAATGTACCGGATGCAAAACCGGATGCAGGAAGACTGATCCAGAATAAGGGCAGGATCATTATGGATGATGTCCGTCTTACTGACGGGAAAGGTATTCTTACGGGAAATCTGCAGGTAGATATCCTTTACGTGGGGGAAGAAAGAGGGATCGTCAGCAGTCTTACTGCAAAACTTCCATTTGAGGAAACCTTGAACCTGAAGGATATCATAAACGGGGATAAAATGTGTCTGAAGTGGGAAATTGAAGATCTTACGATCCGCCTGATCCATTCCAGAAAGCTTAATATTAAAGCTTTGGTAACTTTTTGTGCGACTGTGGATGAAACGGAACAGATCCGCCTGCCGGTGGCGCTGGATGCAGAAGAGGTATCCGTCAGAAAAAAAACAGTCCGTTTTCTGGGACTTACCGTACATAAAAAAGATACACTCCGGATCAAGGATGAGTATACCATTGCCTCCAATCGTCCGGATATCGCCAGCCTGATCTGGTATACTATGGATGTACGGGGACTGGATCTGAAGCCGGAGGAAAATGTGGTAAAGGCAAGGGGAGAGCTGTCCGTTTTTGTGCTGTACGGAGCAGAAGATACAGAAGCCCCGGTGCAGTGGCTGGAATATTCGCTGCCTTTTTCCGGAGAAGTGGAATGTCCGGACTGCACGGAGGAACTGATCCCGCTGATCGAAGCTTCGGTGATGCATCAGAGTCTGGAGGCCAAACCGGATGTCGATGGGGAAGAACGGATCCTTGTTTCGGATGTTGTGCTGGAGCTGGATATGAAATTTTTCAGGGAAGAGGAATATGATCTCATTACCGATGTGTATACACCGATCCGTGAATGTGTTCCGGAAGGAAAGAATGAGGTACTGGAACGGCTTCTGGTACGTAATTTTTCCAGATGCAGGATCAGTGACAGGATCCAGGTAAAGGAGACTCAGGGAAAAGTCCTCCAGCTGTGTCACAGTCAGGGAAAAGTGAAGATCGATAAGACCAGGATCGTAGAGAACGGTGTGCAGGCAGATGGCGTGGTCATGCTGAAAATCCTGTACATTATTGGAAATGATGATATGCCGTTTTATTCCATGGAGGCAATGATACCGTTTTCCCATATGGTGGAAGCAAGAGGGATCCGGCAGGACAGCTGTTATCAGTTAAAAGCAAAGCTGGAGCAGCTTTCCGCAGCCATGGCAGATGGAAACGAGATCGAGATCCGGGCAACTGTAGGACTGGAGCTTCTGGCAGTTGCCAGAGAACCGGTATTTATCATTGAGAAAGTAGAGGAAAAACCACTGGATATGAAAAAACTCCAGGCTATGCCGGGAATCCTGGTTTATATGGTAAAACCGGGAGATGAATTGTGGGATATCGCAAGGAAATATCACACATCTATCCAGGAGATCCGGACGATCAATGCTCTCAAGGAAAATCAGGAACCCTCTCCGGGAACTCCGCTTCTTGTTGTGAAAAAAGTGGAAGGTCAGATCAAATAAAAAGTGGAATATTTTGCTGTTGAAAAGAATGTAAAAATCATATAAAATACATGTATAAATACTGTATACAAAGTACAAATGGAGGGGCTTATGCGTTTAAAAGCAATGGCAAAGATCAATCTCGGACTTGATGTTCTGGGAAAGAGAGAGGACGGTTATCATGAGGTACGCATGATCATGCAGACCATCCGTATGTATGATATCCTGGATATCAGAAAGACCAGACGGCCGGGGATCGTACTGACGACCAATCTTCCGTTTATTCCTACAGATCAGAGAAATCTTGTATATAAGGCAGCACAGATGCTGATGGAGGAGTTCGATGTTGAAGAGGGACTTTCCATCAAGCTTCGTAAAATTATCCCGGTGGCAGCAGGCATGGCAGGAGGCAGCTCCGATGCAGCGGCCGCATTTGTGGGTGTGAACCGGATGTTCCATTTAGGGCTTACCGAAGAACAGCTGATGGAACGTGCAGTAAAGGTCGGAGCAGATGTTCCGTATTGTATCATGCGGGGAACAGCTCTTGCGGAGGGAATCGGAGAGAAGCTGACCAGACTTCCGGAAGTTCCGAAATGTTATGTTCTGATAGGAAAACCGGGGATCAATGTTTCCACAAAAACAGCCTATGAGAATCTGAATCTGGAAGGGATCGGAAAACATCCGGACATTGATGGACTCATCGGAGCTATCAGAAATAATGATCTGTATGCCATGGCATCCAGAATGGAGAATGTATTTGAACCGGGGATCATCCGACAGTATCCCGTGATTGGCAATATCAAGAACCTCATGGAAGAAAAAGGTGCGCTGAAAGCCGTGATGAGCGGAAGCGGTCCTACTGTGTTTGGAATCTTTGATAACAGAGATAAGATGGCCGCGGCAGCCAGAAGCCTCAGAAAGAGCGGGCTTGCAAAGACTGTATTTGCCACGGATATTTACAATAGAGATGGAGGAGTTACAAATGACAAGTGATTTTTCTGTGGATATGAATGAATATCTGCCGCTTCGGGATGTTGTTTTTAACACCTTGCGGCAGGCAATCCTGAAGGGAGAGCTGAAGCCGGGCGAAAGACTTCTGGAGATCGCCCTTGCAGAGCGTCTTGGCGTGAGCAGAACACCGGTGCGTGAGGCTATGCGCAAGCTGGAGCAGGAAGGTCTTGTAGCGATGATCCCACGCAGAGGTGCGCAGGTAGCCAGCATCACAGAGAAGGATCTGAACGATGTTCTGGAGGTGCGTATCGCCCTCGAAAATGTTGCCATAGAAAAAGCGTGCAAGCTGATCACAGAGGATGAGCTGGGAAGGCTCTGGGTGGCAGCCAAGGAATTTGAAAAAACAAAAGCAGAGGGAAATCTGGTCCGTCTGGCGGAAACCGATGTGGCTTTCCACGAGATCATATATCAGGCTTCTGATAATAAGCGTCTGAATCAGGTCCTGAATAATCTCCGTGAGCAGATGTATCGCTATCGTGTAGAGTATCTGAAGGAGGAGCAGACAAGAAATCTTCTGGTCAGTGAGCATGAAGAGCTGGTAAAGGCCATCCGTGAAGGAGATGTGCAAAAGGCGCAGGATATTTCTTTCCATCATCTGGAGAATCAACGAAAAGCGATCATCCGTACTATCCGTGCGGAGAATGAGACCAAAGAGGCCGAGAAAAAAGAATAAGAACCGGATATGCGGGAATATTAAGAGAGATGTCATTGTGGCATCTCTTTTTTTAACCGAATCAAGTAAGTCCCCTGTTTCAATTGCGAAAAGCAATAAGCAGTGGGGGAACTTGCTGTAAAGGATGGTGGCTTTATGGAAACAAGGAAGATATCGATATCTCTTCATGAAAATGAATCGTATATCCGGAAACGGTGTGAAAACTGCGATGATATCCTGATCAGGCCCATGCGCCTTGGTGAGGGACATAAGGCGGACTGTCTGATGGTCTATATTGAGGTTGCGGTTTCAAACATGATGCTGGATGATTCTGCTATCGGAAAAATGATCAATCATTTCTGGGAGATCCCGGAGGAAAAGATCCGGGAATTTATCCGCCGAAACAGCCTTGGAATTGCAGATGTGAAGGAGCTGTCTTCCATGGAGGAGGTATTTGGTGCCATTCTTTCGGGAAATGCAGTTTTCTTTCTGGATGGATACGACAAAGCAATGAAAATTTCCAGTAAAGGATATCCGGGGCTGGCTGTATCAGAGGTGAAAACGGAAAAGGTCCTCAGAGGCTCCAAGGAGGGGTTCTGTGACAGTGTAAAAACCAATGCGGCCCTTGTGAGAAAGCGGATCCGGGATACCAGGCTGAAGGTGGAGCAGAGCAGCATCGGTGTACGCTCCAATACGGTGGTACAGCTTCTTTATGTGGAGGATCTGGTCCATGAGGAGCTTCTGACTGCTGTGAAAGAGCGCCTGGAATCTTTTGCAGTGGACGGGATCCTGGACAGCGGGATGCTGGAACAGCTGACAGAAGAAGCATGGTATTCTCCCTTTCCTCAGTTTCAGACAACGGAGCGGCCGGACCGGGCTGCCCAGGAGCTGCTGAATGGAAAAGCAGTTCTGCTCTGTGACAATTCGCCGGTGGCACTGGTGGTTCCCGGAGCATTCAACAGTTTTATGGAAAGCAGTGAAGACTGGTACAACCGTTTTGAGATGGCATCCTTCCTGCGGGTGCTCCGGTATCTGGCCATGGCTGTGGCAACGCTGCTCCCCGGACTTTATCTGGCTGTGATCCGGTTTCATACACAGATCCTTCCGGCGAATCTGATCCTTTCCTTTGCACAGGCAAGAGAGGGCGTTCCATTTTCCAGTGTAGTGGAGCTGGTGTTCCTGGAACTGTCTTTTGAGTTGATACGGGAGGCTGGTGTGCGGATCCCGGGAGCTCTTGGAAATGCCATTGGGATCGTAGGAGGACTGATCATCGGACAGGCTGCGGTGGAGGCCAATCTTGTCAGCCCGGTGGTAGTGATCATCGTGGCACTGACAGCACTGGGATCACTGGCTATACCTAATGAGGAATTTGCTTCTGCATTCCGGCTTCTGAAGTACGCTTTTCTGTTTCTGGGAGGATTTCTAGGTATATTCGGAATCGTATTGGGACTGTATCTCACCATGGCGCATCTGGCAGGACTTTTAAGCTTCGGTGTCCCATATCTGGTACCTTTTGTAGAGAAGAACAGTGAGGCGGAAACCGGTGGAAGGATTTTGCGACAGCCCTTCCGGAAGCGTAAATTCCGGCCGCTGTATGCCAGAAATGCCCAGAAACGCAGGCTTCGGACAAGGCCATGGAGCCGGAAAGGATAAAGGTTATGAGATTTGCGGAGAATAACAGGATTTCCCACAGACAGCTTTTTCGGCAGATCATACTGGTGTTTCCGGCGCCGTTTCTGCTGTGCCTGTTTAAGAATGGAGCGATGTTGGGCATCAGTGCCATGGCAGGGACAGCTGCTGCGGCCGTAGTGCTCTCTTTTTATGTAATCTGGCTGATACGTCTGACACCTGCATATGGAGAGCTTTCCAAAAGGACAGAAAGTTTTACTGTACGATTTATTGGCCTGTTCTTTTTGACATATGTGATCGCAAGTTCGGCATTTCTTTCGGGCCTTCTGGAGGAGGTGATCCCGGAAAGTCTGATCAGCGGGATTTCCGGAAAATGGCTGTCTCTTCTTGCAGTTGCAGCCTGTAGTCTGGGAACGCATCGCGGAATGCAGAGAAGAGGGCGGATCGCTGAGGTGTCCGGAAGGATTTTTCTGGCAGGGATCCTTCTTCTGATGCTTTTATGTGCAGGGCAGGCAAAAACAGAGTACTTTATGGAAGTGATGAAAGATCCGGAAACAGGATTTACAGGAGAGCGATGGCTCCGTGATCTGTATACACTTTTGTGTGCTTTTTCAGGAGCAGGACTTCTTCCCTTCGGGCTGGAGTATGCAAAAAAACAGGGAAGTGCCAGAAAACCTGTGATCCTGGCTTTTCTTACAGTCTGCGGGATCATTTTTGGAATGCAGCTCCTTCTTCCGGCAGTTTTTGGAGGTGCACGCCTTAAAAATGAGATCTGTCCGGTACTGCCTCTTCTGGAGGGTGCAGATCTTCCGGGAAACGTACTGGCGAGATTTGATGTGATATGGATGGGGTTTCTGGTATTCGGACTTTTGTTTTCTCTGGGAAGTTTGTTTCATTACGGAAATCAGATCGCAGAAAAAACCGGATTCGGGACCGGTCGGTACTGGATCCCGGCAGCAGGCTGGCTGCTTTCCCTGTATGAGAGAAACGGGATGGGAATCCGAGAGTATTATGGCTGGTATCTGGGGTACATCTATGTGCCGTTTCTGCTTGTGATACAGCTTTTTCTCAGTACGGAAAACCGGGGAAGACGGAAGAAAAAAGTAACTGTGGCAGGATTTGTCCTGATCATCACTTTGACGGGATCAGGCTGTGCGGCAGTAGAACCGGAAAAAAGAGTTTATCCGCTGGCACTGGGGGCCGGTGTTTCAGAGAATGGCTTTGTGCTGAAATATGCAATGCCGGATATGAGTACAGCTACCGGACAGGAAAAACCGGACGAAGATCCGATTTCTGTGCTGACTCTTTCCGGCCGGGACTTCCAGGAGATCGAGGCAGTCTACAACCGGTCTCAGGAAAAATTTCTGGATCTGGGTCATCTTGAAGTGCTGATCCTGGATGAACAGATCCTGGAAGAGGGATCCCGGGAAGCACTGATCGGATATCTGAAGCAGGAAGAGCATATCGGAGAGGATGTCTACGTGTTCCGGACGGATATGCTGGGAGATGTTTTTCACTGGAAAGGAGCCCGGGAAAGCTCCATAGGGGAATACCTTCAGGGAATCCAGGAGAACCGCACATCCGGGCAGCAGAAGAAGGGTGTGACTCTGCGGGAGGTATATCATCAGTTCTGTCAGGATGGAACGCTGCCCTGGCTTCCGGAGATATGGGTGGAAGGTGAGCTTCTGGAAGTGGATTACGGCAGTAATGAATAAATGGGAGCCGGACTGTTAATAATACAGATGATGATCAGTACGATAAATCGTACAGTATATCTCTGGATAAGATCATCAGAAGATTTTTGACAGGAGGGCTTGCTCATGGAGCATATAAAAATGAAGAAGCATGTATTAAAAAAAGCAGGAGGGTTCCTTTTGCTCACGGCAGTGATCCTTGCAGGGAGTACCTGGGAGAGAAGAACTGCCGGTGATCGGCAGCCACAGTTTTATGCCTGGTGGGGAACGATCTACCCGGAATTCTGCTTTGAAAAAGCAGAGGACAACGGGGAAAATAAGCCGGTGAAGATATCCTTCTGGCTTGCGCAAGCCCTGGATTGGTGATACAATATTTCAACGGACCAATCACGTTCGATTAATTATTTCAGGAGATAAGATCAATGAATATAGACAGAAACGCACCGGTGGGTGTGTTTGATTCCGGTATCGGAGGACTGACAGTAGCCCGGGAGATCATGCGCAATCTCCCATCGGAAAAAATCGTATATTTCGGAGACACAGCCAGAGTTCCCTATGGAAGCAAATCCAGAGAAACGGTGATCCGTTATTCCCGCCAGATCATTCATTTTCTGCAGGAACAGAAGGTGAAGGCCATTGTGGTGGCCTGTAATACAGCCAGTGCATTTGCTCTGGATGCGGTGAAGGATGAACTGGATATCCCGATCCTTGGAGTGATCGAGGCCGGTGCCAGAGTTGCTGCCCAGGAAACCAGAAATAAACGGGTAGGCATTATCGGAACGGTGGGCACGGTAGGAAGCGGTATCCATGCCTCTTATCTGAGGGAACTGGATCCGGAGATCACCGTGATCGGAAAAGCGTGCCCGCTGTTTGTTCCGCTGGTAGAAGAGGGCTGGTATCATGATCCGGTCACCGAGGAAGTTGCCAGAAGATATCTGAAGGAGCTGCAGGAGCAGGAAATCGATACACTGATCCTCGGATGTACGCACTATCCTCTTTTAAGATCTACCATCCGCAAGATCATGGGTGAGGAGGTCTGCCTTGTGAATCCTGCATATGAGACGGCGCTGGAGCTTAAAAAGTTACTCTCCAGACTGGATCTTGCCAGCAATGAGGCAGCACAGGAGGAATTCCCGTATCGCTTTTATGTAAGTGATCTTGCAGAGAAGTTTAAGGATTTTGCCAATTCCATCCTGCCGTATAACGTAGAAAAAACACAGAAGATCGATATCGAAAAATATTAAACAGATCTGTACATAAATGATAGGAGAAAAGAATGCAGAAAGAAGTTTTGATCCATGTAAGAGGGCTTCAGATGATGGATGCACAGGGGGATCAGGAACCTATAGAGATCATTGTTCCGGGACAGTATTATTTCCGCAACGGTTCTCATTATCTCAGATATGAGGAACTGCTGGATGAAACAGCAGAACCCACCATCAATTACATAAAAGTATCCGGAACGGGTCTGGAGGTCAGCAAGAAGGGACTGGTCAATGTACACATGGTATTTGAACAGGGCAAAAAAAACATGACCTATTATACTACCCCTTACGGAACACTTCAGATGGGAATCTCAGCTACGAATCTGGAGCTGACGGAAAGCGAAGAGAACCTTCAGATCAAAGCAGATTATGCGCTGGATATGAATGAAGAACATGTGGCAGACTGCTATCTGGCGATCCAGGTACAGCCACGAGACTGCAAGGATTTTGTTTTATAGATCCTGCAGAAAATAAAAGATATGTAATTACACTACATAAGAACAGCCGCCATGCATCAGGGGAATTTCTGAAAGCATGGCGGCTGTTTTGGATTCTGATCATTTACGGAATCTTGCGAGGAAGCCTTTTTTCTTCTTCTGTGGTGCTTCGAGAGAACCACGGATTCCTTTTACGCCAACGATGTAAAGGCCGCTGACTTCAGCTTTGATCTCTTTTTTGACCGGGATCAGATCAAAAACTTTTTCATCTGCAATAAGGATGTTGATCTTCGGACCGACTTTGGCTTTTACGATCGGAAGCTTGGACCGACGCATAAGCTTAGGTGTCTGGTCGATGACCATCTGTGGAAGTCCGGAATCTTTCAGCGGCATCCGTTTTTTATCGATGACCAGCATGGAAACTGTCTGCTTGTTAGCCTGGATCTGAGCCTGCTGTTCGTCCTGTTTTTTCTGAGCTTTTTTTCCGAAGAAATAGAGTGCGATCACTGCTGCGATCAGAATAACGAGGATGACCAGAAGAACGATGGTAACTGTACTCATTTGAGAATCCCCCTGTATATATATATTTGTTTCGCAATCGGTTACATTACGCAAACAACATTTTAGCATTGTTTCGTCAAAAAGGCAATTAAAAAAAAGTGAAAAAGACAGGTGGAACGGTGGAAATTTCAGCAGTTACCAGTTATAATGATTACGATGCAGTTCATCTGTGTATGCTGCAGAGAATACAGGATATAACTATCTTTGAGTTAACATATGTAATGGATAAACCAGAGATGGAGGAAATATTATATGAAAGAGAAAAAGCCCGGGGGTACCCGACCGGAAATGGGGACTCCGGAGTACGAAGAATGGCGGAAAGAGGTATTGAAACGCCGCAGAAAGCGCCAGCTGAAGGAACGCAGAAAACGTCTGGCCATCATAACAGTGGCAATGATCGTCGCAGTCGGGGCATCCGTAGGGGGCGGTGTACTGAAGGGCAGAAGTGAGAGGGCTTCAAAAGAGAAGATGGTTTCTTCTGACAAACAGAAAGAACAGACTGTTTCCGGAGAAAAAGCTTCAGAAGCAGGTACTAAAAATACAGAGACCGCTTCCAAAGATACTCTCGCAGAGGCAGAGCTTCTGGCCAGTCAGTATAACTATGACAAAGCTATCGATCTTCTGAAAAAGGCTCCGTCCTATGATTCTGATAAGAAGATGCAGACAGCTGCAAAAAAATACGAAGACATAAAAGCAACCTGTACGGCATGGCCCCTTGAAAAGGTGACACATGTCTTTTATCATATTCTGATCAAGGATCCATCCAAAGCGTTTGACGGAGACTACAAAGAAGCAGATTATAATCAGGTTATGACAACCATTGATGAGTTTAACAAGATCACGCAGATCATGTATGACAAGGGCTATGTGATGGTAAGCATCAAGGACATGGCAAAGGCAGACGACAACGGGAATATCACAGAGGGAGAGATCCTTCTTCCGCCTGGGAAAACGCCGTTTGTCCTCTCACAGGATGATGTATGCTATTATCATTACATGGACGGTGACGGCTATGCCACGAAGCTGATCGTGGATGATAAAGGAAAGATCCGCAATGAATATGTGGAAGATGACGGAAGTGTCTCCGTGGGAGATTACGACATGGTTCCGCTGATCGACCGTTTTGTGGAAAAGCATCCGGATTTCTCATACCGCGGTGCAAAAGGAATCCTGGCACTTACCGGATACAACGGGATCCTGGGATACCGGACTGACGAAAGCTATGAGACCCGTCCGGCAGATCTGGATAAAAATAAAGTACAGTGGCTGGATGCACATCCGGATTTCAGCCTGGAAAAAGAACGGGCAGCCGCAAAAAAGGTTGCCGATGCCATGAAGGCAGAAGGCTGGGAATTTGCGAGCCATACCTGGGGACATCAGAATGTGGGACAGGTCACACTGGAGAAGCTTCAGGCAGATACCGAACGTTTCAAGAAAAATGTAGATCCGCTGATCGGGGGAACGGATGTTATCATTTTTGCTTTTGGAACCGACATTACCAATGACCAGGAGTATTCCGGGGATAAATTCGAATATCTGAAGGGGCAGGGATATAATTATTACTGCAACGTGGATTCCAGCCAGTATTATGTACAGATCCGGGATCGGTACTTCCGTCAGGGAAGACGAAATCTGGATGGATACCGTATGTATTATAATCCGAAACTGTTATCCGATCTTTTTGACGTAAAAGATGTTTTTGATCCGGCAAGACCGACACCGGTACCGCCGATGTAACGGTCATATCCGGAGATACGAGGGGACTTTTAGAAAGGGGCATATATATTATTATGAAGAAAAAAATTGTAGGTGTACTGACAACAGTACTTGCGGCGTCACTTCTTGTGGGCGGAAACCATCCGGTCACTGTTCAGGTGGACAATATGATCTCCGGGACACAGGATGACGAGGATACACAGTCTGATGAAGCGGAAGCAGATGCTGCGGAAGCCGAAGAAGAACAGTCCGAAGAAGCCAAAGTAGCAGCGGACCCGGAGGATCAGCCGGCAGCTACCGAGACACCGAAGGAAGAAAAAAAGGCAGAAAAAGAAGCACAGAAAAGGGAAGCTGTCGAGAACAGCTCCGACAGTACTTCCTCAGACGAAAAAACACTTCTCAAAAAAGCCAAAAAACTGGCACAGCAGTATGATTACACCGGCGCGATCTCCGTGCTGAAAAACAACTGGAAATTTGCCACCAGTGACAAGATGCAGGAAGCAGCAGCAGCCTACATGAAAAAAAGAGATGCCTGTGTGGAATATCCACTTGAGAATATCACCCATGTATTTTTTCATTCCCTGATCGTGAATACTTCACTGGCCTTTGACGGAGATTCCGATGAGGCCGGATATAATCAGATGATGACCACAGTCAGCGAGTTCAAAAAAATGCTCCAGATTATGTATGATAAGGGTTACGTACTGGTGAGTCCTCATGATATGGCTGTGATCAATGATGACGGAACCATGAGCAGGGGAAAGATCATGCTGCCGGAAGGCAAGATTCCTTTTGTTCTTTCAGAGGATGACGTCAGCTACTATCATTATATGGACGGAGACGGATTTGCCACAAAGCTGGTGATCGACGACAACGGAGATATCAAATGCGAGTATAAGAAGGCAGACGGTACAGTTGTGACCGGAGATTACGATGTGGTGCCGATCCTGGATTCCTTTGTCAAAGAACATCCGGATTTTTCCTATCATGGAAGAAAGGGTATTCTGGCAATGACCGGTTATAATGGTGTTCTGGGCTACCGTACAGATGGGGCATATAAGACCAAGAAGAATCTTCAGGATGACCAGAAGGCTTTTCTCAAGGCCAATCCGGATTTTGACTATGATAAAGAAGTAAAAGCAGCCAAAAAAGTGGCGAAGGCCATGAAAAAGGACGGGTGGGAATTTGCAAGCCATACCTGGGGTCACAGAAACGCTACAAGCTCCACAGCAGCGGAGTTGAAGACCGATAATAAAAAATGGGAAAAATATGTGGCACCCATCCTCGGAAAAACCGATATGATCATTTTTGCCTTTGGTGCGGATATCGGCGACTGGGAAGGATACACCTCGGATAATGAGAAGTATGAGTATTACAAGAGCCGTGGCTACCGCTATTTCTGCAATGTAGATTCCAGTCAGTATTTTGTGCAGATCACAAGTGAATATTTCCGTCAGGGAAGACGGAATCTGGATGGATACAGAATGTATTACAATCCGGATATGCTCAGTGACCTGTTTGATGTATCGGAGGTGTGGGATTCTTCCAGACCGACACCGGTACCGGAAATGTAAGACAGCAAACACACTTTACAAATCTGTATAAAAAAAGATTATAATCGAACCGACAGTACTTGATGAAGGGAGTAGGTTATGAAGAAAAAAGCATATCTCATGGTTCTTGCACTGTGTGCGGCACTGGCGATCACTGCATGTGGCACATCAACAGACCAGAAAGATGACAAAAAACCTGCAGCAGAAGCGCAGGATACAACAGATAAAGAAGATTCCGGATCTGCAGATTCCAAAGAGTCAGAAGAAACGGATTCCAATAAAGACAGCGAAGAGGCAGCCTCCGGAGACACAAGACTTGTTTCCGTGGATGATGTGAGCAAATATGTGACCATCGGAGAATATAAGGGGCTGACTCTTGATAACACCGTAGAAGCCGTAACCGATGATATGGTTGACGGAAGGATCAAGGAAGAGCTTCAGAACAAGGCTGAGGAAGTAACGGAAGGCAGTGTTCAGAACGGAGATGTGGTTACCATTAATTATGTGGGAACCAAGGACGGAGTGGCTTTTGACGGCGGTACTGCAAATAATTATGAGCTGACCATAGGCTCCGGAACGTTTATCGACGGATTTGAGGACGGGATCATCGGAATGAAAAAAGGTGAGACTAAGAATCTCGATCTGACTTTCCCGAAGGAATACTCTTCGGAAGAGCTGGCCGGACAGGAAGTGGTATTTAAGGTCACTCTGCAGAGCTTTAAGCGTGCACCTGAGCTTACCGATACTTGGGTAGCCAAGAATACAGACTGCAAGAGTGTGGATGAGTACAAGAAGGAAATCCGTACTACACTGGAGGATGAAGCGAAGACAAGTGCACAGAACACATTGCGTGAAACTGCATGGAACACAGTGCTCTCAGCATCTGAAGTGAAGGAATATCCACAGGAGGATCTGGATACAGCCAAGACAGAGTTTCGCAGTCTGTATGAGAATTATGCAAAACAGGGTGATATGACGCTGGAGGATTTTGTAAAAGCTCAGGGAATCTCCATGGATGATTTTGAGGAGCAGAGCGGTCAGTATGCGGAGTTTAAAGTAAAGCAGAACCTGATCGTACAGGGGATCATGGATGCGGAGAATATGACACTTGAAGACAAAAAATCTCTCCGTATCCAGGATGAACTGATCAAAGCATACAGTGTGAAGGATCTGGCTGCGCTGGTAGATAAATACGGACAGGCAGCCGTGGATGAATCCATCGGACTTCTCAGAGTGGAAGATTTTATCCTGGACAATGCAACGGTTGAGGAGAAGGTTTCTGCCGGTGATACCCAGGGAGTAAACGGAGATGATCCTTCCTCGGACGGAAGCAGTGCGGAAGGTACCGTGGATGAAGAGCTGGAGGCGGCAGAGGCTACAGATATGGTGCCGGAAGACGGCGAGGTGGATCAGGATGCAGCGGGTCAGAAGTGATCTGACAGTATCAGTGGCTAAAAAAGTGTGGTGCCCGGAATGTGTTTCGGGTACCACTTTTTTACATGTGCATCGCGAAGCGTGTTACTGAGAACGGAGTGAACAGTAACAAATTAAGAGATTCTTTCGGGAATTTCCATTGTATTTAAGCGTTAAATGCGGTATGATTAAAGACAGACATTAAATATCAAAGAAAGATATGAGTATATAAACGGGGATGTAAAAAATGGACAAAAGAGTTTTGCGTGAGAGGATGCGCAGAAAACAGCAGCAGTTAAGACGGCGGCGGATGATGAAGCGGATAACCTGTGTAGTTGCGGCGATTCTTCTGCTGGTTTTTGTTGTTCGAGGGGTAATTCTTCCCATCGTCAACCATGCAGGCGGCGGAAGCAATAAGGATGCGGAGACAGTAAATGTCCAGGCAAATACCGCCGGAGCTTCCACAGGCAGCAGTACGAAGGACGGTACGGCATCGACGGATACGGCTGCTTCGGATACAGACAGCGCGGATTCCGGTACGGATGCAACGGTGATGCCGGTAAAGGGCAGTGCAGCAGGCGAAAGGCTTTCTGTTATGACTCCGGGATGGCATGAGGATTCTACAGGAAAGTGGTATCAGAATCCAGATGGTACATATTATGTAAATGGTTTTGCGGATATTGACGGAACAACATACAGCTTTGATAAAAAGGGATACATGCAGACCGGATGGGTGGAGAAAGGTGTGAAGGACTATTATTTTAATGAGGATGGCTCTTATGATCCTTCCAAGAAGCGCCCGATGATCGCTCTGACCTTTGATGATGGTCCTGGAGAGTATACAGAGACACTTCTTGATACTGTTGAGAAATACAATATCCATGTTACGTTCTTTATGCTGGGACAGAATGTGGAGGGCCATGAATCTACCATACAGCGAATGTTAAAGCTTGGCTGCGAGATCGGTAACCATACTTGGGATCATCCGGAACAGACGCTGCCGAATATGGATCTGGATTCTGTTATGCAGGAGTTCCAGAAGACGGATGATGCACTGGTAAAAGCCTGTGGGCAGGCACCAACGGTATGTCGTGCACCGTATGGCGCGATCACAGATGAGCAGATAAGTGCAGTTGGCAAGCCTTTCTTCATGTGGTCTACGGATTCTCTGGACTGGAAGCTGATGGATGCGGATGCAGATTATAACCAGATCATGAATGATTCCTCACTGGGAGACGGTTCTATCATCCTGATGCATGATATTCATGAACCATCTGTGAAGTGTGCCACAGAGAAGCTGATCCCGGCACTGATCGACCAGGGATATAAGCTTGTAACAGTCAGCGAGCTTGCAGAAGCGAAGGATGTTACGTTACAGAGTGCTTCCTATTCTGACTTCTGGGACAGCTCTCTTCAGGCTGGTCGTGTTGCAGGATATGCAGGAAATTCCAGCGATTCAAAGGATTCCTCTGAGGATGGCTCCGATGGAAGCGATTCTTCCGACGGATCTGATGTCAGTGACGGATCTTCCGATGAAGGTGATTCCGATGGCTCTGACGAAAGTGATTCTTCTGATGGATCTTTCAATGATGGAAGCTATGATGACGGTTCCAACGATGACTCTTATGACGATGGAAGCGAAGAATATTAAAAAATAACAGGAGAGACCTGAATGACAAAATGTGCGTCATTCAGGTCTCTTTTTTGACTTTATCTGACACTGTCGGATAATAGACACATATTAGCCGGAGCGGGTTTTTCCTTGACTGAAAATATGGGGATTGGTATAATTATAGAATAAAAAGCTCCACTTAAAATTGGGGAATGGACGGTGGCAGAACTATAAAGGGAGGTACCTGAAAATGGGAAAGAAATTACAATTTACGGAGCTTGACCAGTATCTTTTCGGTCAGGGCACGAATTATGATATTTACAGGAAGCTGGGAGCACATCCAGACACGCAGAACCGGAAAAAAGGGGTTTATTTTGCAGTGTGGGCACCTAA
The DNA here is from genome assembly GCF_051861785.1 of Blautia massiliensis (ex Durand et al. 2017). Taxonomy (NCBI): domain Bacteria; kingdom Bacillati; phylum Bacillota; class Clostridia; order Lachnospirales; family Lachnospiraceae; genus Blautia; species Blautia massiliensis (ex Durand et al. 2017). Next base: position 1,679,180 of record NZ_CP146725.1, on the reverse strand, counting down.
TGCACAGGCGGTTTCTGTTGTAGGTGAATTCAACGAATGGGATACGGAGAAGAATCCCATGAAAAAAGTTGGACCCATTGGCGTTTATGAGACATTTGTACCGGGAGCAAAGATCGGACAGCTGTATAAATTTTACATTACAGGTGCACATGGTGAGGAACTTTACAAGGCAGATCCATATGCCAATGCCGCTGAAATGCGTCCCGGAACAGCCTCTCGTATTACAGATATCACCAACTACAAATGGAAAGATGATACCTGGATGAAAAATCGTGAGAACTTTGATCCGGACACAAGTGCCATGTCTATCTATGAGGTGCATCCGGGTTCCTGGATGAAGCATCCGCAGACAGCAGAGGATGAGGATGGTTTCTATTCCTATAGAGAACTGGCACCGAAGCTTGCACAGTATGTCAAAAAAATGGGATACACCCATGTGGAGCTTATGGGTATCGCAGAGCATCCTTTTGACGGTTCCTGGGGCTATCAGGTAACCGGCTATTACGCACCGACTTCCCGCTACGGAACACCGCAGGATTTCAAATATCTGGTGGATTATCTTCACCGTCAGAAAATCGGTATCATTCTTGACTGGGTACCGGCACATTTTCCGAAGGATGCACACGGACTGGCTAACTTTGACGGAACTGCTGTATATGAGCATGCAGATCCGAGACAGGGTGAGCATCCGGATTGGGGAACCAAGATCTACAATTACGGACGTCCGGAGGTGAAGAATTTCCTGATCGCAAACGCTCTTTACTGGGTAGAGGAATGCCATGTCGATGGTCTTCGTGTAGATGCGGTTGCATCCATGCTCTACCTGGATTACGGTAAGAAAGACGGTGAGTGGATCGCCAATAAATACGGCGGAAACAAGAATCTGGAGGCTATTGAATTTTTTAAGCATCTGAATACCGTTGTTCTCGGAAGAAATCATGGAACTGTCATGATCGCAGAGGAATCTACCGCATGGCCGATGGTAACAGGTAAGGCAGAAGACGACGGGCTTGGATTCTCTCTGAAGTGGAATATGGGCTGGATGAACGACTTCCTGGAATACATGAAGCTGGATCCATATTTCCGTAAATTTAATCATAATAAGATGACATTTTCTATGACTTATGCATACAGTGAGAAATATGTTCTGGTTCTGTCTCATGATGAGGTAGTACATCTGAAGTGTTCTATGCTGGAGAAGATGCCAGGAGAGCTGGATGATAAATTCAAGAACCTGAAGGCCGGATATACTTTTATGTTCGGGCATCCGGGTAAGAAGCTTCTGTTTATGGGACAGGATTTCGGACAGCTGCGTGAGTGGAGTGAGGCCAGAGAGCTTGACTGGTATCTTCTTGGCGAGGAAAATCATCAGAAGCTGCAGCAGTATGTCAGTGATCTTCTGCATATCTACCGCAAATATCCGGCACTTTACGGTGCAGATAATGATCCATCTGCATTTGAGTGGATCAATGCCAACGATGGCGACAGAAGTATCTTCAGCTTTGTGAGAAAATCTCCTACAGGACGTAATAATATCCTGATAGTATGCAACTTTACACCGGTAGCACGTCCGGATTACCGTGTAGGTGTTCCGAAGAAAAAACAGTACAAACTGATCATGGATGAGCAGGGGCTTCTTCCAAAGGGCAAGGTATTTAAAGCCGAAAAGAAAAATTGTGATAACCGGGAATTTTCTTTTGCATATCCGTTGGAAGCTTATGGAGTTGGTGTATTTACATACTGATATTCTGTATAGTGAAATCTTTGAAAGAAAATATAAAAGATAAAATAAAAATACCGGAGATCTGTGTACCTTTGAAGTGTTGGCTTCAGAGGTGCCGGATCTCCGGTATTTTATGGATCTGGGTGTAAACTGGTTACGAAAAGTTATCGCTATTCTTCGCTATCATCGTAGGAACTATCATCGTAGGAACCATCATCGTAGGAACCGTCGTCAGAATAACTGTCGTCGTAGGAACCGTCATCCGAGGAACCGTCATCCGAGGAGTCGTCATCTGAGGAGTCGTCATCCGAGGAGTCGTCATCCGAGGAGTCGTCATCTGAGGAGTCGTCTGTGCTGCCTGAGTTATTATCAGCAGAGTTAAAGTCTTCGGAAGTGATGTCAATGCCTTTATCTGCGTAATATTTTTCTGCTGTGATGGAGTCGGTATCTTCTACGACATTTCCGGATGCATCGATCATGTTCAGGTCTGTGTCAATGGTCACATCCAGGAGGTTGGTTCCTGTGGATGGAGTGACATTCATGGACATGATCTCGTTGAACTTCTTTTTCAGGTTGTCAAGAGTGAATACACCGGAGCCAATGTATGACTGTACACCGTTCTGAGATGCAAGTTCTTCTGTGTAATCGGAAAGCATATATGGTCCGAATTCACCGGCATCGCTGTTGTAATGCATGACCAGAGGTTCCACTGTAGGGGTCAGGATCTCAATTGAGGTCTTGCCGTCCTGTACGGTTTTCTGAATGGTGAATTTTGCCATTCCGCCGAGAAGTTCTTCCAGCTTCTGCTGGGTGGATACGAAATTTCCCAGAGAGTAGAAGACTACAGTTTCATTGCCTTTGTCATCAGTAAGGCGGCCATATGGCTGGAGTACATGTGGATGTCCTCCGATGATGACATTTACGCCCTGCTCCATAAGGTAGGCTGCCCACTGTTTTTCGTATTCGTTTGGCATGGTTTCGTCTTCGGTACCCCAGTGTGCTACAAAGATGATGCAGTCGGCCTGCTGTTTTGCTTTCTGGATCATGGCTGTGATCTTGTCTTTGCGGATCATGTCGATCATGTAGTCTTTTCCTTCAATGCCGCCTACGTTTGTGCCGTAGGTGTAATCCAGAAATGCGATCTTGATACCGTTTACTTCACGGATCTTGACGGTGTCGGCATCTTCCTGGGAGGCGTGGATCCCCAGAAGTGTGACATCCGGATATTTGGTTTTCCAGAAGTTCAGTGTGTCTGTGAGGAAGCCTTCTCCGAAGTCATCGATGTGGTTGTTGGCGGATTCTACTACGTTGAATCCTGCTTTTATAATGGCGTCTCCTACTTCTGTGGGTGTTGCAAAGGATGGGTAGGAGCTTACGCTGTCATGGTCGGTTGTGAAGACGGTTTCCTGATCGATCATTTTGATGTCTGCGTCCTTGATGGCGTCCTGGATGTGGGTGTAGATCTTGTCGTAGTTCCAGTTGCCGTCAGAGGATGCGCCTGCGTCGATGAGACTCTGGTGATAGAGGTTGTCGCCTACTGCGATGACGGAGGCAGTGGTAGTTTCGGCAGTGGTAGTTTCGGCAGTGGTGTCGGCTGCTTCCTGATCAGCCTTGGCTTTGACTGCCGCGGCTTTTTTCTGGGCGTCTATGGCTGGTTTGCGGATGAGGCGGTAGTCCAGTTGATTGAAGAAGAGGACCAGGATCGCAAGGACGATGACGGATGCCATAAGACTTACGCGGGCATTGCTGCGTTCGCGGAAGTTCAGGGGGATGTTGTCCTTGGGGTTGCGCCGGGTTTCTCTGAGGGGCTCCGGGGTGGAGCTTTTTTTGAAGACTCCTTTGAGGGAGTCGGGGATTTTGATGTTGGGTGGAAATTTCATTTATGTTTTACCTTGTCTTTCTTTGGATTTTGAATGCGATTGATTGGTGATTGTTCGCTCTGTTATTTTTGATTTTTCTTGTGTGGTTGTATTATAGCAGATTTTTATTTTGGTGGGAAGAGGGTGGTGGGGGTGAACGTACGCCCGAGCCGGGGATGCTGTCTGGTCTGCGGCTTCGTCGGGGGCAGCCAAGAATCAGCTCCCCTCCTGCAGAGGCAGACCAGACAGCATCCCCGGCTCGGGCTGTGAGGTTCAAGGCGGTAGGGCTAGGGTGGCTGGGCGGGAGTTGGATGAGCCGTCAGCGCTGCGCTGGACGGCGTGGAGGAAAGGCTGAGTTTCCTTGTGGTTTGATAGGAAGGGGGTGGGCCGAGGCGCTTCGCTGTCGGCTGGGAGTGTGTCGAGGTGCTTCGCTGTCGGCTGGGAGTGTGTCGAGGCGCTTCGCTGTCGTCTGGGAGTGTGTCGAATTGTGGTGGAATTTTTGGATGGGTTTTGCGTGATTTTTTTTCTGGTGTATGGTATGGTTGGTATATCTTATAAGATCTTTTGTCTGTATGGACATTCTTGGAGCTTCGGGTTCTGAAGCGTTTTCCATTTTTTGTTACTGTGAAGGTTATGAAAATCCGTTTTATGGGGTTTTTATGTTTTCTTTGTGTGGTATAATTTATATATCAGTAGGAGTGTTAATGAATAACAATACTATATTTGACGATGTTTTCCGGACAATGGTGGAGAAGATGACTTACCTGCTCGTTCCGCTTATCAACGAGGTGTTTCATACCTCATATCCGAAGGATGTGAAGATCGTGCATCTTCGGAATGAGCATCAGCTGGAGGACGGGGAACTGATCACGGATGCCCAGCTTTTGATCGGGGATAAGGTGTATCATATTGAGTGTCAGAGTACGGATGATACTACGATGGCAATCCGAATGTTTGAGTATGATTTTGCGATTGCTTTGGAGAGTAGGCGGAGAGTAGGACGGAAGTTTTATGTGGAGTTTCCGAGATCATGTGTAATCTATTTAAGATCTACGAAGAATACGCCGGATGTTGAGGAAGTGGAACTGCTGCTTCCGGATGGGCAGGTGTGTGTATATCGTGTTCCGACGGTGAAGGTGGAGCGTTATACAAAGGATAGCATTTTTGAGAAGAATTTACTGATGTTACTTCCGTTTTATGTAATGAGATACGAGGAGTCGGCGCATATAATAGGGGAGGATTCTGAGAAACTACGAAGATTATTGAATGAATATGAAACTATACGGATGAATCTGGAGAAAGAGCTTTCGATGTCTGGAAGGTCTGATCTATATACAGATTTGAATAGATTGATTGTAAGGATATCAGATTACATTTTCCGAAAAGAAGAAAAAATCAAGCCTGCAAATAAAAAGTCAAGGCTAAATTGAAAGAACATTGAAAATTTTATACAGGTTGAAAATTGGGTATCAAAATAAGACCACCACACCAGTGCTGGTCTGAAAATATTAGTGGATAATTAAGATTCTGGAAGAGATGAAAGATATTCTTTCACTCGTCCGTAGTAGATTCTTAGAAACTTGTTAGCACCTGCAGTCATATAGACATAGTAAGGCTTGCCTTGAGCACGTTTCTTATCTAAGAACTGATAAACAGGATCATCTTGAGGATGCGTTTTAATCAGGACATCCATTACCTGAAATAAAGTCTTTCTAAGATCAGCGGAACCTCGTTTTGAGGTAGGAACACTTTTTTGTTCATAGGTTCCGGATTCATTAACACCAGGATCTACACCGGCAAATGCAGTAATAGCACTTTTGTGAGTGAAACGGGAAACATCTCCGATCTCAGCCATCAACTGAGGACCAAGTGAAGTTCCAACCCCTTTCATAGCCATAACGACAGGATATTCCGGGAGTTTGGATGCAGTTTCATTCATGAGAGTGCGTAGTGATTCAACAGTTGTAGAGGCACTATTAAGCTGGTCTACAGCCTGCTTGATAATAAGCTTTGTAATGGCATCCTTTGGAAGTACAGGAACAAGTTCCTTTGCTTTTCCATAGATTTCTTCAGCTTTTGACTGACTGAAGTTGTACTTCTTGCGTTTGCACCAGTTTTGATAATGGTCGATAAAGGCATTCAGGGACATTTTACGGACACAGTCCACATGCCAGTATGTAGATGCAAAATCAACCCATTTCTGGCTGCCGTCACTGCGTGCAGGACTGTCAAAGTAAGTATTAACACCAGGATAGGTTTGGTCAAGGATGCCGATAAGATTATTTTTCATAGCCGTCTTGTGTTTCATGTAAAAGCCGAACTGACGGTTCATGGTTTTGAGCTGATTACGTAATTCATCCATAACATTATACTGTTTAAGATTTTGCCATTTGTCAAGAGCATATCGGGCAATCTTAACAGCATCCGCTTTATCAGATTTCACTTTACGAAGAGAATCATTATCAAAGTCTTTGATAAGTTTTGGGTTAATGGCACTGACGAAAAGATTTGCCTCTGAAAGCTGATGAGCGAGGACTTCATAATAACGTCCTGTGTGCTCCATCACGATTCGGGACTCACCTTCAACAGAATTGATTAGTTCTACAAGTGAACGGATGTCACTGGCCGTGTGTTTGATTTCAAAAGGTGTGGAAACAATTTCACCGAATGGTCGCATGATAGCAACCATACTTTTACCTTTTGAAACATCGATACCTACTGCGTTCATAAATTGTCACTCCTTAAGATTATTGCAATGGATAAATACCAGTTTTACTCATTGCCTATTCAATCTACTGTGGTGTGACGCGAATGCACCTATGGCGATTCAACCTGCATAAAACGAACGCTGCGAATGAGGAGCTGGTTATCAGTCTTAATTGCGGACGCGATGTCCAAGAAAAGGGACGATATACCAATTGCTCCATCATTATACAGCTTAAGCAACAAGATGGATAATTCCTTACTGGCTGTAAGGGATATTAACCATAAATATATTGTAGTAGAAAGGAGTAGATGAAGTTATGGGTGGAAAGGTTTTACAGTTGGAATCGGAACGCTTGTTTGAGCTGGGAGAAGCACGTGGGAAAATTATTGGAAAAGCAGAAGGAAAAGCAGAGGGCGAGGCTATTGGAGAAACGAGGATGAGGATGTTGATCAATCGTTTGATCGCGGATGGTCGAATGGATGAGATTGGGAAAATCATAGACAGTGCGGAGGCTTGCAGGGAGTTGTATAAAGAGTATGGTTTGTGAGAAATAAAGAGGATATTTTGTTACTGGCGACAAATGTCAGATTTTTACAGAAGAGAGGATATAAACATGGGTGTTTACAGGCGTAAGGCACAGTATCATGAGACGGATCAGATGGGGATCATCCATCATTCCAATTATGTGAAATGGATGGAAGAGGCCCGGATCGATTTCATGAAGGAGTTGGGCTTTGGTTATGGTGAGGTGGAGAAGCGGGGGATTGTTTCTCCGGTTGCAGGGGTTTCAGTTTCTTATAAGAAGCCGGTGCTTTTTGATGATGTAGTTGGGATTTCGGTTTCGGTGAAGAAGTACAGTGGTGTGGTTCTGGAGCTGGCTTATGAGTTTTTTAATGTGACCAGAGGTGAGGTTTGTACAGAGGCTTCCTCGAAGCATTGTTTTACCAGGAATGGGGAGCTGGTTTCTCTGAAAAAAGAGATTCCGGAACTGGATGTGCTGTTCAGAAGCTGTGTGAAGGGGGATTGAGTCTGATGGAAGTTGTGGAGATGCTTGATAATCTGAAGGAAAAGGCCCACAGGGACCCGGCGCTTCGGGAGATGTTGCTTGCTACCCGCAGGGAGAAAGAGCCGCTGGCTGCTTTCTGTAAGAAGTGCCGGGAGCTTGGGGTTCCGGTTTATGAGATGGATCTGATCGCAGCTGGTGAGGAATTTTATGCAGCGATGAAGAGGAGTACCAATGGCGGTGGAGAGAATTCTCCGATGCTTGAGGGTGAGGATGATTTTTATGAACTGTTTTTTGCTGGGTTGGAGTGAAAAAACAGTTTCAAAATTCCGCATCAATATACTTCTCCAGCACCGGGAACTGTACGCCGCCGATCTTCAGTATCTGGCTGTGGAAGGCTTTCAGATCAAAGTCCTGGCCAAGGCGGTTCTGTTCGGAGGTGCGTAAGTCCAGAAGGCTTAAGTAGCCCCAGTAGTATTTCAGATAATTTCCCGGGGTTTCCAGGATATACTGGTAGATCTCGGAGACAACGGCGCTGTCTTCGATACCAAAGGCTCTCAGAAAGCTGGCGGCTTCGGCCTGAGTCCAGCCGTTGTAATGGATCTCAATGTCCAGAAGGGAGTACATGCATAAATTGATGCTTCGGTTCAGCCAGGAGATCCTGGCAAGCTCTGTGGCAGAAGGATCCTGAATATAATCGGCGGCGTACTGGTAGGCATAGGGTTCGATGTAGGTGGCCCATCCTTCTGCAAAGCCGGAGGTGCAGAGAAGATTTCGGATGTTGGAGGATTTTTGGCGTTGGAAGGTGACAGTCTGGTAAAGATGCCCCGGGAATCCTTCATGTGCCAGTGTGGTAAAAAGTTCCAGGCCCTGGTAGCTGGCAGCCGGATTTATGTAGATTACATTGGGGGTTCCGGTATCCATAGGTGGGGTGAGATAAAAGGCGGGGCTTAGATATTCTTTCATGGAATCGTGGACTGTGCGGAGCTCAAAGGTGACATCTGTGAGAGGTGGGAAGTCTGTTTGGATCTTCTGCTGCAAGGCATTCAGCATCTGGGCAGGCTTTATTTTTCTGAAAGTGATTCCCCGGCTGAGAGTAGTCAGAAGCTCCGGATTTTGTCGAAGTATGGTTCCTGCGATGCCGATCTCGTCGGAAAGCTGTCTGGAGAGTCGTTTTTCCATTTGCTTTACAGGAACGTAAGAGCCGGTCTGACTCTGAAGAAGATAGAGATAGTAGGCTTTTCCTCCCTTGAAATAAGTCAGGCCACGAGTGTTTTTTCCTGTGCCACGCAAAGCTTCCAGACCGGTCATAAGTTCCTGATAGGCTGGGATGACTTCTGTTTTCATAAGATTTTGGTGGGACAGGAGCAGAGCGTTCTGCTCTGGCACGGAAAGCTTTCCGTATTCAGAGAGTTTTTTCTGAAAGATATTCAGCATATAGCTGTTGTCGGGATTCCGGATAAAAGAACTGCATTGTGCCAGGATCCGGTCCAGTGTGGTGTCACTCATAAAAAAACCAGCTTCGGATTTCTTTTTCTCAAATTCCAGGATGCTCCGAAAGTATGGGCGGATGGTGGTGAGAAGAGTGAGATAGTCGGTGATATCACGATCTTCATAAAAGGCATATTCCGCCAGAAGAACCGGAAGCTGAGCCTGAATACCAAGACTTGGGCCAAGAGGCTCCTGAAGCAGATAATTGTCGCCCAGTGATTTTTCCGTGTGGTAATAGAGGAGCATGGAGTCCAGCGTCAGCTGATTTTCCGTGGAAAGGCGGCTGTAGCGGAAGGATTTCAGCTTTTTTTCGTACTGGCTGCAGATCTGGTATGTATTTTTCATATCTGTGGGGACAGTGCCAAGAGAAGCTTTTTTTCTCCGGATACCCTGTTTTTCCGGATGTGCCAGGGTATAATGGAGGGTAAGGGTGCTGCCGGAAACTTCATTTTGAAAAACTTTTCCGGAAAAGGCTTCGAATTTTCCGTTTTCTGTGATCCCGTGAGTGGAAAAATAACCGGCAGTAAGGCCGGTGAGAAGTGCCAGGATAAGAAGCAGAGTGATGAAAATAGGAGATTTATTTTTTCTGATTTTAAGAGACATAAGACAGTCTTTCATTACTGTTTACAGACATATACCATGTGGAGAGTGCTGATGGTCTCGAAGCAAACAGTAACGTCCTTTCAGAGTGGCGCTTTGTTCTATCATATTGGAAAATTACGGAATCTATGATATTATGTGAGCGGAAATATACAAAAATGGAGAAATAACATGAGTGATATTTATGATCTTGCAATTTTAGGCGGAGGTCCGGCTGGGATCACGGCAGCGATCTATGCGTCCAGGGCCAGGTTAAATACCATATGGATCGATAAAAACTTTGCACCGGGCGGTCAGGTCATAGCTACCTATGCGGTGGATAATTATCCGGGAATGCCGGGGATATCGGGCATGGATCTCGGAGAAGCCTTTGGGGCGCATGCCCGGAAGCTGGGATTGGAACCGCAGCGAGAGAAGATTCTTTCCCTGGAAAATATTTCCGGAGAGATCAAGACGATTCGTACAAAAAAGCATGAATATCAGGCGAAAGCCCTGATTCTTGCATTTGGGGCAGAGCACCGGAAGCTGGATATCCCGGGAGAGGATGATCTGAGCGGCCTTGGTGTTTCCTACTGCGCTACCTGTGACGGAGCTTTTTATAAGGATCGGACCGCAGTGGTAGTGGGGGGAGGAAACGTGGCAGCAGAGGATGCAGTTTTTCTTTCCGGCCTCTGTGAAAGGGTATATCTTGTTCATCGCCGTGATGCGCTTCGAGCAGATCAGGCACTTCAGGAGAAAGTCTTTGCCTGTGAGAATATAGAAATGGTGTGGGACAGTGTTCCCCTTGAGATCCTGGGACAGGATGAAGTGACCGGTCTTAAGATCCGTAATATAAAAACAAATGAAGAGAGGGAATTGACCGCAGAAGGTGTTTTCATTGCTGTGGGGATCGTTCCTAATACGACACTTGTAAAGGACCAGCTCAAGCTGGATGAAAATGGATATATCTGTGCAGGAGAAGAGGGTGTTACCAGCGCACCTGGGGTTTTTGCAGCGGGGGATATTCGTACCAAGGCACTTCGCCAGATAGTAACTGCTGTTTCAGACGGAGCCAATGCAGTGTCTTCCGCACAGAAATATCTCTGGAGGAAAGATAATGGCAACGATTAAGGAAATCGCACAAAGAGCAGGCGTGAGTACAACAACTGTTTCCAACGTCATACATGGAAAAACAAAAAAAGTATCTCCTGCCAATATTCAGAAGATCGAGAATCTTATCCGGGAGATGGGGTATGTCCAGAAAATGGGACTGAGAGTTCTGAATAAAGAAAAATCCCAGCTGATCGCAGTTGTGATCAATTATCATAAAGACTTCAAGGATTCTGTCATCGGAGATCCTTTTTATGGAAAGATCATCGGTTTTATCGAGAAATACGTGCAGGAACTGGGATATTATCTGATGCTGTATTCCGCAAAGGATACAGATAAGATATTCCAGATGGTCATGGGCTGGGATGTAGATGGGGTTATTGCCATTTCCTTCAGCAAAAGCAACTGCGAAAAAATCTATCAGCTGATCAACAAACCGATCGTTTCTATTGATGCATATGGTGAGCTTGATGCAGGACAGGAAAACCATGTCCTGAATATCGGACTGGACGACGAAAGTGGCGGCTATCTTATGACAAAATATCTTCTGGAATGCGGCTATGAGCATATCCAGGTTTGTGCAGGCCGTGATAATGGTGTGGATCATCTTCGTTACATGGGCGCTCAGCGGGCGGCGAAGGATTTTGCAAAGAAAAAGCAGAAGGTGCAGTTTACCGCTCTTGGAATGAACTACGCCAAACGAAAAGAAAGCTATGCGTGGCTGCTCCAGCGGAAAAAACCAAAGGCCGCACTGTTTTTCCTGTCGGACCTCTATGCATTGGAGGCTATCAGCTTTTTCAGCAGTCGTGGAGTAAAGATTCCGGAGGAGATCGGAATTGCAGGATACGATAACATCAGCTATGCGGAATTTTCCGTGCCTCGTCTGACTACTATCAGTCAGAATGTGGAGCAGAAGTCGTCTCTTGCAGTGGAAATTCTGATGGAACGGATCAATGGAGTGGAAAAAGAGCGTGAAAATGAGATCATGCTTCCGGTCACGCTGATCCTCAGGAGATCTGTACAGCCGCAGCATGAGGAAAAGTAAGTCTGCAGAGAATGTACCTGATCTGATCAGGGGGTAGATACGAGAAGTCACTGCAGAACTGTGAAAAATAGAAAATCGGGACTTTCAATATAGTAAGAGTACAGAGAATCTGAGATATAAAAATATCAAAAGCCGAAAATACTCTGACTGTCAGTGTCTGACAGTCAGAGTATTTTCGGCTTTTTGTAAATTTACCTGAAATCGTAGAAGAGTTATCCTGTGTAGGTTCGTGCTGAAGATGTGGATAATAAGCATTTGCTGTTCTATGTGAAACCTGCACAAAACCATGATTTTGAACTTGTTACAATGATAAGTTATGTACATAACCAAAGGGAAAGAGTACAGAAGGAGTGAATACCAGATGAAACAGATTCTGATCGCCACACATGGAAAAATGGCCTCCGGCATTCGTTATACAGCAGAGCTGATCGTTGGAAAAATGGATGAGATCACAACCATCGACGCTTATGTGACACCGGAAGACAATGTGGAGAAAAAGTTTGAAGAATATTTCGCACAGCATGAAAACGACAGGATTTTCGCTTTCACAGATCTGATGGAAGGAAGCGTAAATCAGAAGCTTCTGGGATACAGCCAGAAAGAAAATGTTACGCTGATCACAGGAACCAACCTTCCGGTCCTGATGCAGGTCCTGATGGCAGATGACGATGTGACAGAGGATGAGATCCAGGAGTTTATCGATGATGCCAGAGAAGAGCTTCAGGTAGTGGACTTTGGCGGTGGAAAGAAATCCACATTTGAAAAAAATGCTGAAGAAGATACTGCACAGGGTATCGAAAATACTGCGCAGATTTCAGAAGGTGCTGCATCGTATGCAAAAAAGTCCGCACCGAAAAAAGCTCTGGCTCCCCAGTCCTATGACAATTCCACAGCAAAGATCACCGCACTTCGTGTAGATGACCGTCTGATCCACGGACAGGTTGCCCTGACACTTGCACTTCCAATCGGTATCCTTGGTCTTCAGATCAAGACCGTTCTCTACATTTTTATTGTAGGTATGTTTGCAAAAACCTTCGACCGTCTGGCGGCAGAAGGAAAAGAAAAACAGATCGTTGCCCTTCACTATGGGCTCTGGGCTGTAAACTGGTTTTTATATTCCCTGTTCGCATTTTTCGGGATCCTGTTCGGATCTGATGCAGTCAGTGCACTTCTGGATGCCATCCCGGATGTTGTTATGAATGGTCTGACAGTTTGCGGCGGACTTCTTCCGGCAGTAGGTATGGCAATGTTGATGAAGATGCTCTGGGATAACAAGATGGTATGCAGGGAACTCCTTATGTATATCAGGGAGAGGAGATCGGTATGACAAACGTGCAGTTTCCGCTGGAGGAGTACGAGGATATCGAGGTTCGTAATGCATATCAGGATCTTGTCGTTAAGAACAAAACCATTTCTGAGGATGATTTCCGCAAGGCAGTATGGAATAAGAGTCGTGACAATGCCAGGGTTCCTATGCAGTGGGATGACAGCGAAAATGCAGGATTTACGACCGGTAAGCCATGGTTCCGCCTTTCTGATCGTTACCAGGAGATCAATGTAAAAAAAGCTCTGGAAAAAAATGATTCCATGTTTTATTATTATAAGGATCTGATCTGTCTTCGTCATGAGGAAGAGCTTCTCACAGAAGGTGACTATCAGCTCCTTCTTCCGGAAGACGAGAAGATCTTTGCATATTTAAGAACTTCCGACAAAGAGCAGTGGATCGTGGTGGCAAACCTTTCTGAGGATATGGTAAGTACAGAAGGTCTTGTGAAATATGTGTCCGATAAAGAGGATATTAAGATTGCAAACTATAAGGACAGAACAGGAATCAAAGCGGACTTAAGACCGTACGAGGCGTTTATGATGAGGATCCGGTGATTCCTGAGCTGTTGTATATGTAGTAGTAAAGTGGAAGAAAAGTCTCCGCTTTACAGAGAGCAGGTATGAGTATTTGTGCGTATCTGTACTGCCAAAGGATATCCGGGTGCAGTGCAGATGCGCTTTTTGCCTGTGGGGAAAAGACAAACAGGAGGAAATTATGGAAAAATATATCATTGCAGTGGATATGGATGGAACTCTTCTGAACAGTGAGGATAAGATTTCTGAAAGGAACAGAAATGTTCTGCAGCGTCTGATCGATGACGGACATTATGTGGTGCCTGCAACCGGAAGGACCAGAGAGCTGATCCCCCGGGAGTTTTCTGTGCTCCGGGGTGTGAAATGGGGAATCGTGGAAAACGGCTGTGTTGTCTGGGATTACGATAAAAATGAGATGATCTGGCGAAAAACCATGCCCAAAGGAATGGTAAGCAAAATCCTGAAGGATGTGGAAAACAGCGACGCAAAAGGCTGGATCGCAGAGGTTTATGCAAACGGAATTGCCTATTCTGATGCGGATGCCAGAGACTATGTGGCATCTGTAGCGGATAAAGATCTGCTGGAAAAAACTTTTGTAGATTATTTCCTCAGCAGACATGTATATGTTAAGGATTTTTATCATCAGAAAGATATTCTGGATCAGGCAGAGAAGATCAATATTTATTTTGAGGATATGGAGACCAGCAGGGCACTTCGCGAGAAATGGAAGGATCTGGATGATGTGGCAGTGACTACTTCCATCAGCGGCAATGCGGAGTTTAATGCAGCAGGCGTGGACAAGGGTGTGGGTCTTGCCATGCTTCGCACAAAGCTTGGTATTGACCGGATGCATGTGATCGCTTTCGGAGATAATGAGAATGATCTGGAAATGCTGGAGGGTGCAGGCATCGGTGTTGCTATGGGCAATTCCAAACAGTATGTAAAGGATGCAGCGAATGAGGTGACCGGAGATAACGATCATGATGGTGTGGCGGAATTTCTGGAGAGGTTTTTCGGGCTGTAAGCGGTGGTTGATCGTGATCGTTGATATAAGGGACAGGGAAATGTATTTTTCTCTGTCTTTTTTTATTTGCATTTTTGGTGATATAAGGTATGATAAACAAAGAGGATGCGGGGATTGCTGGTTTTGACCGGTAGTTACCGGTGAAAATTATTTGAGGAGATTAGGAGGATATTTTTTAATGAAAAATCTGATGCCAAAGCGTGTGATGGAGTATATTATTATCACGTTTGCTGTTGTTCTGATGGATGTGGGGATTTATGTATTTAAGTTTCCGAATAATTTTTCCTTTGGTGGTGTTTCGGGTATGGCGGTTGTGTTTTCGCATTTTATTCCGATGACGTCTGCGCAGATCAACCTGGTGATCAATCTGATTTTGCTGGTGATCGGGTTTATTGTTCTTGGCCGGGATTTTGGAGTGAAGACGGCTTATGTTACGGTTGTTTCTTCTTTGCTTCTGAATGTGTTTGAGAAGTTTTTTCCTATGGACAGGGCGCTGACGGGGAATATTATGCTGGAGCTTTGCTTTGCGATCATTTTGCCGGCGCTGGCTGCGGCGCTGCTGTTTTTTGAGAATGCTTCGGGTGGTGGCACGGATATTGTGGCGATGATCATTAAGAAGTATTCTACGATGAATATTTCGGGTGCATTGTTTGCGGTGGATTGTGTGATCGTTGTTGTTTCGTTTATGGTGTTTGATCTTACTACGGGGCTTTGTTCTGTACTGGGGCTTATGGCTAAGACGTTGCTGATCGATAAGTCTATTGAGAGGATGAAGCTGAATAAGTATTTTACGATCATTTCCAGTAAGCCGGATGAGATCTGTGAGTTTATTATGAATGGGCTGGATCGGAGTGCTACGGTTTATCATGGGGAGGGTGTTTATTCGCATAAGGATAAGAAGATTATTCTGACGGTTGTTGATGTGAGACAGGCGGTGCTTCTGCAGAGGTTTATTGATGAGGTGGATCCGCAGGCGTTTTTGATGGTTACTAAGAGTAGTGAGGTTGTTGGGAAGGGGTTTATGAGTTATATTTGATGCGATCGTATGGGATCGTATGGGATTGTATGCTGATCGTAGGTGATTGTGTATGATTGTAAGCTGATGGAAATTAGGAGAGCGTTCTTTGCGGGCTGGATGGGCTGCGGGGCGCTCTTTTTTGTGGTGGATGGCGGACGCCGGGGAGACGGGTGTTCGGTTCCGGGCGGGAGGTAGTGGTGGGGGTGTGAGGCGACTGGCGGAAGTGGGGATTGATGAGGGCTGGATGGCTGATTGGTGTGTGAAGGTTTTGTGAAAGGGTTTGACAGGTGGGGGTTTTTATGGTAGGATACACACTTACGTAACAAATTTAATAAAGTTGTAACAAATTAGCGAGCGAGGAGCGTGGCGAAGTGGATTGTGAATGTCTGTCTGAATGGATGGATTGTGCTGCTGCGTGGTTTTCTGAGAGGAGTTTTATTGTTTATGTTTTATAAGAAATTTGCTGCTGTTGTTCTGAGTGCTGTTCTTGTGGGTGTGATTCCTTCTGTTGTTTTTGCGGATGTGGATGGTGTCAGTGCTGTGTCTGATGGGGATGTGGAGGAGCTTTCTATTGAGGATGATTTTTCGGATGGTGCGGATTCTATTTCTGCTTTTGCCAGTGCTCTGGCGGATAAGACGGTTTCTGAGGTTCAGGGGTATCAGGAGGCGAAGGCTGAGGCTGAGGTGATCGCACAGGAGAGGCTTGAGGCTGAAGCGGCTGCTGAGGCTGCGCGTAAGGCGGAAGAGGAGCGTAAGGCTGCTGAGGCTGCGCGTCTGGAGATGCGGCAGAGGATTGTGGATTTTGCGCTGCAGTTTGTGGGGAATCCTTATGTTTATGGTGGTACGAGTCTGACTAACGGGGCGGATTGTTCGGGGTTTGTGATGTCTGTGTTTGCGGAGTTTGGGTATGAGCTTCCCCGTGTTGCTGCAGCTCAGTGTTCGGCTTCTGAGAAGAAGAGTGTTGCGGACATTGAGGCTGGTGATCTGGTTTTTTATGGTGATGGTGGTATTGATCATGTGGCTCTTTATATTGGTGATGGCAAGATCGTTCACGCCAGTACAGCGGCTACAGGGATCAAGGTTTCTGACTATGATTACCGGGCTCCGGCTGCGGTTGGTTCGTTTGTGGAGTAGGATAAAGACACGGTTGATTTATAGATGTGAAATATAAACTGTCTGCGGAGATTTTTTGGCCGGGTAGGCTGAAAAATAGCTGCAGGCAGTTTTTTTGCAGAAAAATAGTGTATAATTTAACCGAATCAAGTAAGTCTCCTGCGGGTTGCGAAAAGCAATAAGCAGCGGGTGGGACTTGGAAAAAATTCAGAAAGGTTGTGGGGTTATGAATACGAAGGAAATCAGCGGCAGGCGGCAGATGGAGTTTCTGGCCGGGTTTGATTTTGTCAGAGAAGCGGGTACTGCGGGGGAAGTGAAGGCGGCGAAGATGATCCGGGATACTTTGGACAGCTTCGGAGTGAAGAATCGGATGGAGGAGTTTGATTTTTGGGGGTTTCGGATCAACAGAGCGGTGCTTAAGGTTGTGGAGCCTTATCAGAAGGAGTATGTGGTGACCGGGTATGGAAGATGTGGAAATACTGGGGCAGAAGGTCTGAAAGCGGATTTTTTGTATGTGGAGAATGGAGATGCTGTCAGTCTTTCACGGGCGAAGGGTAAGATCGTTATGGTGAATGGCCGGGTGAGTGGTGATGTGTATCAGAGACTGGTGAGCGCCGGAGCTGTTGGTTTTATCAGTGTGGAGGGTTCTCCGCTGGATGAAGGAGTGGACAGGGTTCCCTGTCAGCGCAGCCTGCCGATGATCTTTCCGGGGGATGCAGCAGAAGAGACAGAAGGATTGTCGGAGTCTGCAGAGGATATTCACGAGATGCAGGAAAAATATAGTGGCAGGATTCCGGGAGCGAATCTTCATTATAAGGATGCAGTGGAGCTGGTGACGGAGGGTGCGTCTGAGGTGTGCCTGGTTGTGGAACAGGATGTGACGGCGTGCAGATCCCGTAATGTAGTGGCGAGGATCGAAGGTACGGATAAGAAAGATGAGATCTTGACAATTACGGCGCATTATGATTCGGTGCCGGAGGGACCGGGGGCCTATGATAATATGGCTGGGGCGGCGATCATCATGGAGCTTTGCAGATATTTTCAGCAGTATAGACCGCGCAGGACTATGGAATTTGTGTGGTTTGGTGCTGAGGAGAAGGGCTTGCTGGGCAGCCGGGATTATATCAGAGTTCATGAGAGTGAGCTTGGAGCGCATCGTTTTAATATGAATGTAGATCTGGCCGGGCAGCTGATCGGAGGAAATGTTCTGGGAGTGACGGGAGAGGCTTCTGTTTGTGATAAGCTTCTTGAGATCGCTGACGGAGCAGGGATCGGAGCGTCTGTGAAGAATCAGATCTGGGGAAGTGATTCCAATTCTTTTGCATGGAAGGGAATTCCGGCCATGACTCTGAATCGGGATGGTTTTGGCATGCATACCCGTTATGATACGATTGATCTGCTGTCTGCCTGGTCGCTGGAGAGAAGTGCGATCCTTCTGGGATGTATTGCAGATGAACTGGGGAATGCGGAGGTTTTCCCGTTTGAGAGAAAGATGCCGGAGAAATTTATCGGAGAGCTGGACGAATATATGTACAGATAGTAAAAATCTGATTTTATCTGCTCATAACTGGATATTTGTTATGGAACTTTGGGGACTTGTCTGTTTCGGGAAGAGTACAGGCAAGTCCTCATAAGTTATTCAATATTTTCAATGTTTATTGACCTTTATAATTCCGCAAGGGAACATGTGGCTTAAAGTCAGGAGGATATTTGCAGCTTTGTAAGGGATTCGCGTAACAGGGGGCAAGCGGAGGTTCGCAATTGAATCAGCGGAATTACTTGATTTGATCGAAACACGATAAAACAATAAAAAATAATACAAAATAATTGACAGTAAGATATCGAACTGTTATACTGAAATCACAGGCTTTCCAGGGATCAATGCGCCGGATATTGTTTTGCGGAGTATTGATTTCTGGAACTTTTATCACAGAAAAATCAGGAATGAGGAGATAGGACCATGTTTACAGAAGAACGACAGAATGCAATAGAGAAATGTCTCCGCGAAAAAGGAAAAGTCAGGGTCAAAGAATTAAGCGAGATGTTTCAGGTTACGGAGGACTGTATCCGCAAGGATCTCAAGATCCTTGAAAATGCAGGCAGATTAAAGAGGACTTACGGCGGAGCGATCCTGTCACAGGAGTATCCTCTGGAGAGAAACGTAGTAGACAGGCGTATGTACAATCTTGATAAGAAGAAAGTGATCGCTGCGAAAGCCTTCAGGCTGATCAAAAATAACGAAACGATCTTTCTGGATGTTTCCACTACAAATATAGAGCTGGCAAGGCTTATCGCTTCGTCGGGTATGCATATTGTGGTTGTCAGCAATATGATCGATATCCTGCAGATTCTTGCTGCGAATCCGTCCATCACGGCCATAGGCACAGGGGGAACTATGTACCGTTCGGTGAACGGATTTATGGGAGCTGCGGCCATTGAGGTGATCAAGCAGTACAGCTTTGACCGGGCATTTTTGGGAAGCTGTGGCGTGGATATGACAGATTTTGCAGTTACTACATCCGGAGTGGAGGATGGATTGACCAAGAAGGCGGCAGCGCAGAGCAGCAGACATAAATATGTGGTTATGGAGAGAGAGAAGTTTTATTTTAACGAATCTTATAAATATACACATTTTGATGATATCAGCGGGATCATTACCGATGAATTTCCGGATGATACCATTGTGAACATACTGAGGAATACCGGAGTGAAATTACTCTGAGCAGACAGTAATAAAGGGGGATTTTTACATGAAAGACTATATTCTGGAAACCTGTGTGGATTCTGTGGAATCCGCCATGGCAGCAGCCGAGGGTGGTGCGGACAGATTGGAGCTTTGCAGCAATCTGATCATCGGGGGAACAACTCCCGGCCCATGGCTTTTTGAGGAAATAAGGAAGCGTTCGGATATCAGGATCCATGCGCTGATCCGTCCGCGGTTTGGAGATTTCTGTTATACAGATGCGGAATTTTCCATGATAAGGAATGCCGTAAAGGATTTCCGCAAAATGGGAGCGGAGGGTGTTGTGGTAGGTATCCTGAAACCGGATGGCACCTTGAATATGGAACAGATGCAAGAGCTGATGGGTGCGGCGGGAGATATGTCTGTTACGCTGCACAGGGCTTTTGATGTGTGCGCAGATCCGATCGAGGCTATGGAACAGGCAATCTCGCTGGGAATCGATACGATCCTTACCTCCGGACAGAAGAATACCTGCCTTCAGGGTGCGGAGCTTCTGAAGAAACTGGAAACCAGGAGTCAGGGACGTATCACCATCCAGGCGGGGAGTGGCGTCGGTGCGGAAGTGATCCGCCAGCTTTATCCCCTTACCGGGATCAAGGCTTATCATATGAGCGGCAAGGTTGTAACGGACAGTGCGATGCAGTTTCGCAAGGAAGGTGTCAATATGGGACTTCCGACATTCAGTGAATATGAGATATGGCGTACAGATATTGAAAATGTTCGTGCTGCAAAGAAAGTTCTGGAGGAATTATAATGGCTGAGGGGAAGATTTTTCTGAAAGAAAACCGTGATCGGATCGAAAAAAAATATCGGGAGCAGGCGATGGGGTTGCCGCAGGCTTTTGCGGAGATTGATAAAAAGCTTGCGGAATGCACAGACGAAGTGTCTCTGGCGTGCAAATATTTATATGCGTTCATGCCGTACAGTGATATCGGAAATTACGCGTTTGAAGTATTTCTGGATTATGCGGAGAATGGCGTATATTTATGGAAGGAAAACTCCGGGGTGGCAGAGCTGCCGGAGGAAATCTTTTTGAATTATGTGCTGTTTCACAGAGTAAATGAGGAGGAGATCGCACCCTGCCGTACATTTTTCCGCAGGGAGATCGGAGAGAGAACTGAGGGAATGAGCTTCCGGGAAGCTGCCCTGGATGTGAACTACTGGTGTGCACAGGAGGCTACCTATCATTGTACAGATGACCGTACCCTGTCTGCACTTGCCGTATACCGCAGAGGAAACGGAAGATGCGGAGAGGAATCTGTATTTACCGTCAATGCACTGAGAAGTGTTGGTGTACCTGCCCGTCAGGTATATGCACCAAAGTGGTCTCATTGTGATGACAATCATGCCTGGGTGGAAATCTGGTGCGATGGAAGCTGGTATTTTCTGGGAGCCTGTGAGCCGGAGGAAATCCTGAATAAGGGATGGTTTACCAACGCTTCCTCAAGGGCTATGATGGTCCATTCAAGAGTTTTTGATACCAGGATCCCGGAGGGAGAAGTGATCGGCAAAGATGGTATGGTGACTATGCTCAACGAGCTGAAACGATATGCGCTGACAAAAGAGATCACTGTGTCCGTAAAGGATGCCCATGGAAAACCGGCAGAAGGTGCAGAAGTTTCTTTTGAGGTGCTGAATTATTCGGAATATGCCCCGATCGCAGAACTGAAAACCGACAGTCTGGGAAAAGTCAGCCTGACAACAGGGCTTGGAAGTATCCATATTTCTGCAAGGATGTATGCAGATGGAGAATGGCTGCATGCAGAAAGCAGCATGGATACAAAAACAGAGGATTGTTGTGAGATCTGTCTGATGCCCGTAGGAAAGGAAAAGGGTATTTTTTATGAGGAGTGGACGGAGATCGATATGATCGCACCTCATGATGCACCTGTAAATAAAGATATGCCAACACCGGAGCAGAAGGAAAGAGGCAGCAGACGTCTGGCAGAGGCAAACGCTTACAGGGAACAGAAGGTAAGGAATCTGAGCAATCCGGAGTGTCGGAAATTCCTGGAAAAAGAAACCGGAGATTCTTCAATGAGAAAAAAACTCCTTGAAGTCCTCACAGAGAAAGACAGAACAGACTGTATCAGCCAGGTTCTGGAGGAGCACCTGAAATTTGCATTGCCGTATGAAAAAAACATGGATGCAGATATTTTTGTACCATATGTACTGAACCCGAGAGTTGACGATGAAGTTTTGCAGAAATACAGAAAAGCGATTCTTGAGCAGCTGTCGGAAGAAGAAAAAAATATGCTGCAAAAGGAACCGGCGAAGATCTGGAAGTGGATTGAGGATAAGATCGTTTCCAGCCCGGAGAAAGAACGCAGCAGTGTGATCACCACGCCGTCCGGATGCCTGAAAACGGGAACCGGAAGCCTTCTGTCGAAGAAGATCCTTTTTGTGGCAATGGCGAGAACACTGGGGATTCCGGCACGCCTGAACCCTCATGACCGTTCCATGGAGTATATGAAAAACGGAAAATTCGTCCCGGTATCTGCGGAAATGGAGAAAAAGGCATCGATCCTTCTGAAGGCAAGTGCGGATACACAGTGGAAATATTTCCAGAACTGGAGCATCGCAAAACTGGAAGCCGGAAAATATATCACACGGAAGCTGGAGGCCGAAAATTTCAGGGATCAGGTGATGAAGCTGCCGCTGGAAGCGGGAAATTACAGGATCCTTACCTCAAACAGACTGCCAAATGGAAATATATTTGCAGCGGAGTATTATTTTGAGGTTCAGATCGGAGAAATGAAGAGGGTGGAGCTGGCATTTCGAAATGCAAACCTGGAAGACATGCTGGAGAATATCTCCATACCGGAATTTACTCTCAGAAAAGAGGATGGAAGCACCGTGAAGGCGTCAGAACTGACGGCAGAAGGGAAGCATATCCTGGCGTTTCTGGAAGAGGAGAAAGAACCGACGGAGCATATCTTAAATGAGATGATGGAGCAGGAAGAAGCTTTTTCCCGATATGCGAAGAGGATCATTTTTGTAGTAAAAAGCAAAAAAGCGCTGGAGACCCCTACCCTTTCAAGAGCACTGGGCAAGCTTGGAAATGTTCAGATCTTATATGATGATTTTTCAGAGATCATCAATACACTGGGAAGAAGAATGTACGTGGATCCGGATAAGCTTCCGCTGATCATTGTGACAAACAAAAGCCTGAATGGGATCTATGCAACCAGCGGATACAATGTGGGAACCGGAGATATGCTGCTGAGACTGATGTGACAGATATATCGGATATATACAGAAGGAACACAGGCCGTATCATCGACTGTGTCGGTGATGGTCTGTGCCCCCCCTGTAAATGCTGTGAATTATTGCAGTGGTTCAGATACTCAGAATATGAAGGCAGATCGAAATGAGAATGTCCGTTGTGCTTTTCGAAATTGCCGTAATAAAAGTTGCTTTGCATTACTTAGCATCAGAAAAGAGATCACGCACGGAATCCCGGTAGATACATTCCGGCTTCAGGCGGATCGTCCTTGGAAAATCGCTGTAGTCTCCGTTCATTCTGCGAAGCAGCAGACCACAGGCCTGCTCTGCCAGGCCGGCCAGCGGCTGACGGACAGCGGTCAGCTGAGGAGAAAGCAGCATGGACAGTTCAAAATCATCAAAGGAGACAACGGACAGGTCTTCCGGGATCCGGATGCCAAGGCTGTAGATCGCTTCATAGATACCGAGGCATAGTGTATAGTTCGCAGAAAATACGGCAGTCGGACGTTCCGGAAGATTCCATAATTTCTGCATTGCCTGATATCCAAAGTCGTTTGCGTAATTTTCAGCGATGATATAATCGGGGTTAACAGGAATATTGTAGTCTTCCAGTGCCCGGAGATAGCCTTTTTTTCGTTCGCATGCGGTATAGGATGCAGGGGAACCGTTGACAAGTGCGATCTTCTGATGCCCCATTTTTATCAGATACTCCACGATCTCGTAGGCTCCGGAGGTACAGCTGGTCTGTACATAGTCGGTACGGTGGAAATTACTGTGCTCTTCCAGCTCCACAACAGGGATTTTGGCGTGTTCCACAGCAGAACAGATGTCCTGGTTCAGACTGAAAGAGGTAATGATAAGGCCGTCGATCCCGGAGCGGAGCATGTGAGGGACGAATTTATTGACATGCTCCTTATATTTGTCGCCGCTCATAAATGTGAGGGAATAACCGTGGGCGCGCATGATGTTTTCTATTTTGCTCAGAAGAAAAGCATTATGCGGATTATTGGGAGGACCGCATACCAGACCGATACGGTAAGTCTTGGAGGAACGAAGTCCCCGGGCCGTGTTTCGTGGAACGTAATTCAGTTTCCGGATCGCTTCGTCGATCTGTTTTTTGTTTTGCGGCCGTACAGTTCCGCCGTTGATATATTTTGAAATGGTGGCCAATGCCAGACCGGTTTCTCTGGCAATGTCCTTGATGGTTGTACTCATAAATCAATCCTTTCCGGATGCTGTACTGTTGTGCCCGGACAGGTCTTTTACGGAGCGTCGCAGGTGGAATACAACATCCAGCATGTCTATTTTTGGAAAATCCGTATAGTCTCCATGGATCCTTTTTAAAAGTAATTCCACAGCATGTTTCCCCATGCTTGTCAGATCCTGTGAGACACAGGTCATAGTCGCGCTCATGGTCCTGAAAAGCGTATCATCATCAAAGCACACAAAGGAAATATCCTGAGGAACGGAAATCCGTGCCTGGTTGGCAGCGCTTAAGCCGCCCATTGCGGACAGATAGCAGTCAAAAAAAACAGCAGTAGGGGGATCAGAAGAATCAATAAGCTTCTGGAAATGCCGGTTGCTCTGGGCGACAGTTTCTGTAGTGGGACCAAAAGAAACAGGGGGAAAAGAATTCTGCTGTTTCAGAAGGTCAATGCCATTCTGCTGATATACATCTACAAAGCCCTGGATCCGCTGATCGATCGTGTAGGAGTCCAGATATTGTTCCATGATCCGGACTTTTGTGTGGCCTTTTTCCAGAAGGTGCTCTGCCAGCAGTGCACCACCCTTGTAATTATCAGAAATAACACAGTCTACAGGAAAATGTCTCATGGAAGCGGGAATCTGATCAAGCAGTACAACCGGTATACCGGCATTCTGCAAAAGCTGGTACAGGTCATCATGCCAGCAGGATGGGAGCATGATAACTCCGTCAAAGTGCTGGGAGATGATATCCTGTATCGTATCGATCTCCTTCTGATGTTCAAAAAAGAAAGAACAGACAATAACTGTATAACCACGATCCGTGAAATGCTTGATAATGGAATTGACAAGCGTGCCCCAGAAATAATTACCAAGATCTGAGATCAGGATACCGATGGTATGTGTGTTTTTGGCACGGAGAAGCTGGGCATTCCGGTTTGGGGTATATCCAAGCTCCTGGATTGCCTTTTCTATAAGGACGCGGTTTTCTTCCCGTATTTTTTTGTGGTTTATATATTTGGAGATTGTTGCGGTGGACAGGCCTGTCGCACGGGCGATATCATTGATTGTAACGTTCATGGAAAACCTCCGGTTCTGATACATTTACAGATATATAGAGTATTTTCATATTATATCATGAAAAAGAAAACGCCTCAACACACAAGGTATTTTTTACACATAAAATATCAGAAAAAACGAGTATATTGTACAGAAAATTGATAAAAATGAAACGTTTAACAAAACCTGATATGAAAAAATACACAAAAACAAGATAGAATAATTGTAAAAAATATGAAAAAATGATTTTTAACCTATGATTTTACTTGAAAAGCTGCTTCGGATGCGGTAAGATAGTCTTAACAAAAAACGAAACGTTTTACATAACAAGAAAATCAGCTATACGAAACAAGGAGAAGGTTATGGCAGACACAAAGCAGCAGTGGTATAAAGATGCCAAATACGGATTATTCATCCATTGGGGACTTTATTCCATCCTTGCAGGAGAGTGGAAAGATCCGAAGACCGGCGAGGTTACCAAGACAGACCGTATCGCAGAGTGGATCGAGAACAATCTCAACATTGACAAGGAAGATTACAGAAAGCTGAAAGATGAGTTTCATCCGGACAAATTTGACGCGGACATGTTTGTGAAAAGAGCGAAAGAGCAGTGGGGCGTTAAATACATCGTTCTTACTTCCAAGCATCACGAGGGATTCGCAATGTACGATTCCAAGGTCAGTGATTTTAATGTAGTGAAGGCTGCAGGAAGAGATATCTTAAGAGAGCTTTCCGATGCTTGTAAGAAATACGATATGACAATGGGTATCTATTATTCACAGGCTCAGGACTGGGATGATGACAATGCCTATAAGAAGGATTACGAAGACAAGAACGAATGGAAGCCGGAATTCCGTACATACTTCGATGAGAAATGCAAGCCGCAGTTAAAAGAGCTTCTTGAGAATTACGATAACATTTCCCTGATCTGGTTTGATACTCCGATGGGAATGACCGCAGACGAAGCGCAGGAATTAAGAGACTGGGTTAAGGGTATTAAGCCTGACTGCATCATCAGCGGACGTATCGGACACCAGAAGGGCGATTACATGACCACCGGTGATAACTTTATCCCACGTCTTCCATACGACGGTGACTGGGAAGTGCCGGCAACTGTAAATGATACATGGGGTTACAATAAATACGATACAAACTGGAAGAAACCGGATGATATCCTGAACCTTCTTCTCAAGATCGTCGGCAGAGGCGGAAATTATCTGCTGAACGTAGGACCAATGGCAGACGGAACTGTTCCGGAAGCTTGTGTCGAGGTCATGAATGAGGTTGGTAAATACGTAACTGAGAATGCAGAAGCGATCTACGGAACCAAGAACGTTGGTATCTATCCGTATGAGATCCCAGGCATCGAATTTACAAAGAGACCACATAAGCTTTATGTACATGTACTTGCACCGAGATATCGTGTTGAGTTACTGAACATCGGTAACCAGTTAAAGGGTGCATATGTGGTAAGCACAGGAGAAAAGCTTCCGTGCCGCGCATTAAAGTGCTGCGAAGGAAACTCGATGATAGAGGTAGAGCTTCCGGAGAAGCTTCAGGGGGCAAAGAACTACTGTGTATGCCTGGAGCTTGAGGAAGAAGAGCCGATCTTTGAGGCGATCATCGATTGATCAATTTATGAACATCAATAGGAAAACTATATAATAAAAAATCATATTAAGGGAGGATTTATTCATGAAAAAACGAATGAAAAAAGTTGCAGCACTGTGTCTCGCCGGTATAACAGCAATGTCAACAGTAGGCGTAACAGGAAGCGCCGTATTTGCAAAGGGTGACACAAACTACGATGTAGACAATATGGATTTTAAAAACGTTGAGCTTCGTGTAGCATTCAGATTTAACAACGGATCTGATACAGACGGACAGGGTAAATGGTATTACAAAGCACTTGATGAGTTCAACAAAGAGAACAAAGGAAAGATCCATGTAACAGATGAGAGTATTTCTACGGAGTCTGATTATGAAGAGAAGCTCACAACAGATTTTGCTTCCGGTAATGTACCGAACGCATTCCTTCAGTATGGCGGAAGCCGTACAAGAGAGTATGTAGATGCAGGATATATACTGGATCTGACACCATACTTCAAGCAGTATCCGGAATGGAAAGAGGGAGTTCAGGATTTTGCATGGGAGACAACACAGTTTGACGGTATTGAAGGAACCTATGGTATTCCGTGGTCCGCTTATCAGCTCTGCCTCTACTACAACAAAGATTACCTTGATCAGGTTGGTGTAGATGTTCCGGAGTCCTGGGATGATCTTGTTGATGCCTGCGCGAAATTAAAAGAAGCAGGAATCCAGCCATTTAACTACTCTGACAAAGATAACTATCACTTCGAGCATCTGATGAGTGCTCTTGCTCTGAAAGCTTACGGAACAAGCATCGCAGATGATCTTGCAAGCGACAAAGAGGCTTACAACGGCAAGAAGATGGTAGCAATCTATCAGAAGATGAAAGATATGATCGATGCAGGATACTGGGGAGACGGAATTCTCAGCACAGACTTCAACACAGAGAGAAATATGTTCGAGGCAGGAAAAGCTGCATTCACAATTGACGGAACATGGAACTGCGGTAACTTCCAGAATGATTCCGATACAACTCTCTTTGATGCTCAGAAGATCGGTGTTACAAGAATTCCTTATATCGACGAAGCAAACAAGACTGTAGAGATGGGCGGCGGTTCTGATACATACTACATCACCACATTAAACAAGAGTGATGAGGAAATCGCAGCAACTGTTAAATTTATCAAGTATCTTACAAGTGTAGATTCCATCAACGAAATGTGCAAATCCAGTCCGACAACATATGCTGAGAAGGTTACGATCGATACAGGTAACTATCTGCTTGACGATGTAAATGCGATCATGGCTGAGAATACAAAGTCTAAACTTGAGATTCCTACATATGACAGCAACACAGCAGCTATGGATACAATCCGTAATTCTCTTCAGGCATTAGCGACAGGCGCAAGTGCACAGGAAGTTGGAGACGATATCGTTGACAAAATGTCTGCTTACGAATAAAGAGAATTTTGACTGAACGCATGATGTGTGGATAAGAGAAACAGGGGGAAGCCTCATCTGCTTCCCCTTGTTTATTACGGAGGTATACATATGGCAGGTAAATCTGTACCAAAGGTAAAACAGAAGCTGGACAAAAAAGATCTTGTGCTTTCTTTAGCGTTTCTTCTTCCGGCAATTTTAATAACTGTTATTTTTGTCATCTACCCTGTTTTTGATACTGTAGGCTTATCATTCCGTAAATGGAACGGTATGTTTGGTGCGGCAAGGCAATGGGTAGGATTTGAGAACTATCAGAAGATTTTTTCAGATAATCTGTTCTGGAATGCAATGCTCAACAGTGTGTACTTTATGATCGGTGGTTTCGTTATCCTGATGCCGCTTTCATTTGGACTTGCAATGCTGGTAACTGCAAAGATCAAGAGAACCGGATTCTTCAGAACCTGCTACTTCCTTCCAAATATGTTAGGAACAACAGCAGTAGCCCTGATGTGGACATTTATGTTAAATCCCAACTTTGGTATCTTTAATACCATTGAAAATATTTTCGGCCTTCATGGTGCGATCCCGGATGTGCTGACGATAAAGACTGTAAACGTCTGGATCGTTGTTCTGGTAAACGAATGGATGTATGCCGGATATAACATGCTGATCTTTGCAGCTGGTCTGGTGGCGATACCGGATGAGTTAAATGAGGCTGCAGCATTGGATGGTGCTACAGGATGGCAGAGGATCCGCTATATCATCCTTCCTCTGATGAAAAACTCCTTCAAGGTATTCTCTATTTTGTGTATTACAGGATGTCTGAAAGTATTCGATATCATCTGGGCAATGACAAGAGGAGGCCCGAACGATATCAGCTCCACACCTTCAATCATGCTTTATACACAGGGATTCTCCTATAAGCTGTTCGGACGAAGCAGCGCATACGGCGTTATTCTGTTAGTGCTGGGTATTGTGCTGAGTCTTGTGACCAATCATTTGTTCCGTGAAGATAAAGATCTTGCAATGTAGGCGGAAGGAGAAGAGACGATATGGAAAAAACAGCTAATAAACAGAAAATGCGCGGAGGAAGGATAGCACTGTACGTTATCGCAATCCTGTGGACAGTTGTTACACTGTTCCCGGTAGTAGTGACCGTACTGGCTTCCTTCAAAACAAACTCAGAGATTTACCTGAACCTGTTAAGCTTCCCTAAGAAGCTTATGTTCCAGAACTATATCAGCGCAAACAAAACAGCGGATGCATTGAATACCATCAAGAACTCACTGGTTGTAGCGACTCTGACAACTGTATTTAATACGGTAGTCGGAATGATGGCAGCATACATCTTATCAAGAAAAGATTACAAATTCCTGAAATGGATATATGTATTCTTTATGATCGGAGTAATGGTTCCGGTTCACTGTACACTGATCCCGATCAACAACATTGCAACAGCATTAAATACAAAGAACAACCTGTTCTTCCTGATCCTGATCTATGTTGCGTTTGGTATGTCCCAGGCGATCTTCCTTTATACAGGATTCATGGATGGAATTTCCAGGAACCTGGATGAGGCGGCGATCATTGACGGATGTAACAACTGGCAGCTGCTGTGGAAGATCCTTTTCCCTGTCTGCAAGCCGATCATCGCAACAGAGGCGATCTTCGTATTCATCTATGGATACAGTGAACTTGTATTCTCCATGATCCTGATGACAGATACCAAATATTTCACAGTTTCACGTGCGATGCTGAACTTCTCTTCCGCACATACACAGGAGATCGGAAGTCAGTTTGCATATGTAGTAATGTCCGTAATTCCGATGCTTATCATTTATATCGTGTTCCATAAACAGATTGAAAAAGGTATGCTTTCCGGAGCTATCAAAGGATGATGCTTTTAATCTAAACAGGAGGAAAAAATCATGTATCAGTTTGACAGAAAAGAATATGAAAAACGTATGGAGTGGTACCAGGATGCCCGTTTTGGAATGTTTATCCACTGGGGATTATATTCTATCCCTGCAAGAGGCGAGTGGGTACGAAGCATAGAGGAAATACCTGAGGAAGAATATCTTCCGTTTATGAAAGAATTTGATGCAAGAGACTACAATCCGAAGCAGTGGGCAAAAGAGGCCAAGGCTGCAGGTATGAAATATGTAGTCCTGACAGCGAAGCATCACGACGGCTTCTGCTTATTTGACAGTAAATACACAGATTACAAGGTAACAAATACACCGGCAGGAAGAGACCTGATCAAGGAGTATGTAGAGGCACTTCGTGAGGAAGGCCTTAAGGTTGGAATCTATTTCACACTGCTTGACTGGCATCATCCGGATTATCCGCATTACGGAGACCGTATCCATCCGATGAGAAACCACAAAGAGTGCGGAAATGAGAATCGTGATTTCTCACGTTATACAGAATATCTGTATAATCAGGTAGAAGAGATCTGTACAAACTACGGACAGATCGATATCATCTGGTTTGACTTCTCCTACGACGATATGAGAGGGGAAAAATGGGGCGCAACCAAGCTGATCAACATGGTGCGCAGCTTACAGCCGCAGGTTATCATCGATAACCGTCTGGAAGCCAGCGGAGAGGGAAGAGGATCCCTGTATGAGTGTGATCCGACACCGTACCATGGCGATTTCGTAAGCCCTGAGCAGATCATCCCGCCGGAAGGAATCTGCGATAAGGAAGGCAACCCGATGGTCTGGGAAGCATGCTTCACCATGAACAACAACTGGGGATACTGTGCAAACGATCATTATTACAAACCGGCTTCCATGCTGATCAAGAAGCTGGTAGAGTGTGTTTCCAAGGGTGGAAATATGATCCTGAACGTAGGACCGGATGCCAGGGGCAAATTCCCGAAGGAATCTTCTGCGATCCTGGCTGAGATCGGCCGCTGGATGGATAAAAATCATGACAGTATCTACGGCTGTGTACCGGCTGAAAACATTCCGAAGCCGGATTACGGACGTATCACCAGAAACGGAAACAAATACTATGTGCATATTTATGAGAATACACTGGGACCACTTCCGCTTCTGGGATTTGATAAGGATAAGATCGTGAAGGTGCGTGCGCTGGATGACGGACATGAGGTGCCGATCTCCAACGCATGGATGCACAGCGATTACCCGGATATCGCATTCGTTGATCTGGGACCTGACCCGGTACTTCCGGACCCGGTAGACTATGTTCTTGAAGTAGAGATGGCTGAGTAAAAAAACCGAATTAATAATAAAAAAGAACAACAGGAAAAGCAGGAGATATGTGAATCTCAGTTATCCGGTTGTTCTTTTTTACCATAGGGAGAAGGAAAAAGATTATGATCATTTATACAGGAAAAGATTACTATGACGTAAGCAGAAAAGCGGCAAACATCATGTCTGCACAGATCATTATGAAGCCAAATGCTGTTCTCGGACTTGCTACAGGCTCCACACCGGTGGGAATGTACAAGCAGCTGATCGAGTGGTACAAAAAAGGAGATCTGGACTTTTCGCAGATCACATCCGTAAATCTTGATGAATACAAAGGACTTTCCGGAGATAACGATCAGAGCTATCGTTATTTTATGAATACAAATCTGTTTGACCATGTAAATATCGATAAGGCAAGAACCTATGTGCCAAACGGACTGGAAGAGGACAGTGAGAAAGCCTGCGCGGATTACAATGAGATCATCCGCAGCGTGGGTGGTATCGATATGCAGCTTCTTGGAATCGGCGGAAATGGCCACATCGGCTTCAACGAGCCGGGTGCAGCATTTGAGAAGGAGACTCACTGCGTAGACCTTACGGAGAGCACCATCAAGGCAAATGCAAGATTCTTTGAGACTATGGATGATGTGCCGAAGCAGGCATATACCATGGGTATCAAAAACATCATGACTGCAAAGAAAATCCTTCTGGTCGCTACCGGAGAGACAAAGGCAGATGCTCTTTACAAATCTCTCTACGGACCGATCACGCCCAACGTGCCGGCATCTATCCTGCAGCTTCACCCGGATGTGACGATAGTGGCCGATGAAGGCGCTTTAAAGCTGATCCGTGAGAAGGGACTGCTGTAAGATAAATATCTGCCTGATCAAAAGAAAAAGCTTCGATCCAATTCTCATTGTGAGAAAGGACCGGAGCTTTTTTGATACTTTCCGGACGTATTTTGAGAACGTCCGGAAACATGCAGATGAAGGGATCAGCAGCTCCGAAATACCATTATGGCAATATGCACAAAACCTGTCGAACCATGGTGGATAAGTGAAAAACTTTCCAAGAAGTTTTCCACATGACAAAAATCCGCAAATCCGCCAATAATCAAGTTATGCACAAATTTATCCACATTATCCACAAGGATAATCATGTGGATGACCTGATTTACATAAATAAATTTAAACATATGTTTTGTGTAAAATGATAAAATTGTAAAAAATGGGAAAAAAGTTTTTAAAACTATTGACATTTTTAAATTCTAAATATCATAAAATTTATTGCAAAAAAGACATAATATAAAAGAATAAAAACAAATAATCAGATAATAATAAATGAATTCTTGAAAAACTAATCTATTTAAAAGGGAGACTATCGGATGTATGGAAATGAGGATAAAAAGGAACAGTGCCCAGTTAAAACGATCACTGCAAGGTGTTGAAAAGTCATTTTCAGGTGTGGATAAATGTGGATAACTAAAAAATCCTCCGCAGAACTGGAAAGATCTGCGGAGGATTTTTTTAACGGTTTTGTTTCATACGTTTGATCACCTTCAGACGTGTAAATTCTTCACGCTCTTTTTCTTCCAGAGCATTGGTGATATCTCTGGTGAGAGTTTCATATCTGGGGATGGTGATGTTTTTCAGCGCATTGGCACGCTTCTGGGTTTTTTTGATGTTGGTGGCAAGACGGATGGCGGCGTTTTCGATCATGGAGAGCTGGATGGACAGCTCCTTTACACGCTCGAAGGCTGCCTTGGCTTCGTCCAGGGACAGCTTGGTGCTGTAGTAGGCGTAGGTCGGCGTGTTGCCTGCTTTTTTGTCATATTCCACAAGAGGGATCTCGGTTCCCATGACACTCCTGGTTTTGATCCGGATGGAATCTTCCACAGGAACGGTATGAGAGATCTGGTCTACGAAAGCGATTCCAATTTCCATATTTGCCTTCTGAAGAGCCGCGTAAGCGGTACGGAAGGTCTCATCGATCTGGGACTGGATATCCTTTGCCTGATCGATCAGCTCCATCATTTCACGGATCAGGATATTACGCTTTTTGTCCATAAGCTCATAGCCCTGTCTGGAAAGAGCCAGAGAGTTTTTTGCAAGTATGAGATTTCCCTTGGTGGGAAAGGTATTCGGATCCATAAAATCACCTCACTAACGGACGGTTTCTCTGTAATACTGATCCAGAACTTTGGTATCGATACGGTCGAGCTCTTCTCTTGGAAGAAGGCCAAGAAGCTCCCATCCCTTATCCAGAGTCTCAATGATGCTTCGGTTCTCAGTCTCAGACTGTCCTACGAACTCAGCCTCGAATGCTTTACCAAATACAAGATACTGTTTATCCAGCGGAGAAAGCTCATCTTCACCGATAACGGATGCCAGAGCTCTTGCATCGCCTACCTTTGCGTAGCAGGAGAAGAGCTGGTTGGCAACATCCTGATGATCAGCACGTGTGAAGCCTTCACCGATACCGTCCTTCATCAGACGGGACAGGGATGGCAGAACATTGATTGGCGGATAGATCGCCTGACCGTGAAGCTGGCGGTCCAGTACGATCTGGCCTTCTGTGATATATCCGGTAAGGTCGGGGATCGGGTGTGTGATGTCGTCGTTTGGCATGGTCAGGATCGGGATCTGGGTTACAGAACCGGTGCCGCCACGGACGATTCCCGCACGCTCGTAAAGGGTTGCAAGCTCACTGTACAGATATCCGGGATAACCCTTTCGGGAAGGGATCTCACCCTTGGAGGAGGAAACCTCTCGCATGGCCTCACAGAAGGAGGTGATATCAGTCAGGATTACCAGGATATGCATGCCTTTTTCAAAAGCAAGATACTCAGCGGCAGTGAGGGCGATCTTCGGTGTCAGAAGACGCTCTACAACCGGATCGTTTGCAAGGTTCAAAAACATCACAACGTGGTCGGACGCACCGCTTTCTTCGAAGGTCCTGCGGAAGAATTCCGCTACGTCGTATTTCACACCCATTGCCGCAAAAACAATGGCGAATTTTTCATCGGAGTCTGCTCCCAGGGAAGCCTGCTGAACGATCTGTGCAGCCAGCTTATCATGTGGAAGACCGTTACCGGAAAAGATCGGCAGCTTCTGGCCGCGGATCAGTGTGGTCAGTCCGTCAATAGCGGAGATACCGGTGTTGATATAGTTTCGTGGATATTCACGGGTTACCGGATTCAGCGGAAGCCCGTTAATGTTCAGGCTGACCTCCGGTGTGATCTCGCCAAGCCCGTCAATGGGCTGGCCGATACCGTTAAAGGTACGTCCCAGGATCTCAGGAGAAAGCCCGATCTCCATAGGATGTCCGGTAAGACGTGTGTGTGTATTGCCGAGGGACATATTGTCAGTTCCCTCAAAAACCTGGATAACGGCCTTGTCCTCATAGATTTCCACGATACGGCCGATCTTTTGAGTGCCGTCCTCCATGTGGAATTCCACGATCTCCTCGTAAGATGCGTTTTTTACACCCTCAAGGACAACAAGAGGGCCGTTTATTTCACTCAGGCCAAGATATTCGATTGCCATAAACTGATCCCTCCTTTAACCGTTTCTTTCCAGTATATTGTCGTAGAAGCGGTCGATATCTTTGTGATATTCATCAAAACGCTCCAGTTCTTTATTTGGAACCTCGTATTTGATGGCGATGATACGTTCAAAGATCTTATCCTCCTTCAGCACGGAAACCGGCATGCCACGGTTTACAAGGGCACGGCATTTTTCGTAGAGATAGAGGATGGTTTCCATCATCAGGAACTGCTTTTCCATAGGAACACTGGTGTCTTCCTGATGAAAAGCGTTCTGCTGAAGGAATCCGAGACGGATCACTCTGGCAATCTCCAGTGTCAGTTTCTGGTCATCCGGAAGAACATCGCTTCCGATCAGCTTGACGATCTCCATAAGAGAGCTTTCCTGGTTGAGGATAGCCATGATCTTGTTTCTGTCATAAACGAATTTCGGGGAAACATGCTCTCTGTACCATGGAGTCAGGTCTTCCAGATATTCGCTGTAGCTGGTAAGCCACTGGATCGCAGGGAAGTGACGGGCATAGGCAAGTACCTTGTCCAGTCCCCAGAAGCAGCGGACAAATCGTTTCGTATTCTGTGTAACCGGTTCGGAGAAGTCACCACCCTGAGGGGAAACTGCACCGATAATAGATACGGAACCTTCTGTTCCGTTCAGGTTCTGCATCATTCCCGCACGCTCATAAAATGCGGAAAGCTTGGAAGCCAGGTAAGCCGGGAAACCTTCCTCTGCAGGCATCTCCTCCAGACGTCCGGAAAGCTCACGGAGAGCCTCAGCCCATCGGGATGTGGAATCTGCCATGATGGCTACGTCATAGCCCATATCGCGGTAATATTCCGCAAGTGTGACACCTGTATAGATAGAAGCTTCACGGGCTGCAACCGGCATGTTTGAAGTGTTGGCGATCAGTGTGGTACGGTCCATCATCAGGTTTCCGGATTTCGGGTCGATCAGTTTGCTGAAGTCCTCGAGAACCTGTGTCATCTCGTTTCCACGCTCGCCGCAGCCGATATAGATGATGATATCTGCGTCAGACCACTTGGCGATCTGGTGCTGTGTCATGGTTTTTCCTGTTCCGAATCCGCCGGGAACAGCAGCAGTGCCGCCCTTGGCAATCGGGAAAAGGGTATCCAGGATTCGCTGGCCCGTAAGGAGCGGAACGCTGGCCGGGAAACGCTTGTAGGTCGGTCTCGGAACACGGATCGGCCATTTCTGGGCAAGAGCCAGCTCTTTTTCAGTGCCGTCATCAAGACGGATGGTGGCAATAGGCTCCAGAACAGTGTAAGCACCGTCCGGAACTGCATGGATAACGGTTCCGTGCGGGATGTTTGGCGGAACCATGGATTTATGAAGGATGGAGGCGGTCTCCTGTGTTTCGGCGATCACAGTACCTGCGCCGATCACGTCTCCTTCTTTTACTGTGATGTGTGTTTTCCATTTTTTCTCAGTGTCAAGGGAATCAACACTGACACCGCGGGAAATATATTTTCCGGAGGCCTCTGCAATTTCTGCAAGAGGCCTCTGGATACCATCAAAAATATTGTGGATGATTCCCGGTCCAAGGAGAACGGAAATTGCGTCTCCTGTTCCGGTGACTGTTTCTCCGGGTTTCAGTCCTGTAGTTTCCTCAAAAACCTGTACAGTCGTCATATGTTTCTTAAGTCCGATGACCTCTCCTACAAGTTTCTCAGGGCCTACATAGACCATCTCGGAGATCTTGAAGCCGGTGTCGCCCTTGAGGTAGATAACAGGACCGTTGACACCGTAGATAATACCTGTTTTACTCATGTGCTGGACCTCCGTTGAATTTGAAATTTCTGTATGCTGCATCGTATCCTTCCTCAAAAGAATTGTCGATGAGGATGTTTTTCTCCGGGATCACAGCTTTGATTCCGCCGATAAAGGAATCTCCGGAAAGCCTCAGCGGAAACCCTGTCTTGATTGTAAGTGACTTCAGCCGGGGTTCATCTTCCCTGGAAAGATAGATCTGGATCTCATCGTGTTCTGCAAAGCATACAGCTTCTTCGATCTTGCTGCAAAGATATTCCTCATAACAGGAGGATTCCATAAATTTCAGGATCTGTTCTCTGACCTCTGAAAAAAGTTTCTCTTTTAAACGGCTCTGTCTGGCAGTCCAGTCACGGCGGATATTCAGCTGTTCGGCTGAAAGTGCCTTGTTGATCTCACGCCGGGCGTTTGCAATCTCGGCTTTCCGGGAACTGGCAGCGTTTTCCAGAGCCATTTTTTTATGTTCCTCCATTGCGGCATCCAGTGATTCTTTATGCTCCTGGACCTCTTTTTCCGCCTGGCGGCGGGCTTCTTCCACGGAGGTATCATAGAAGTGGGTGAGTTTTTCTTCGATTGTCATAATATCACCTGCCTATAATTTTAATCCGATGGCCTCATTCACGTATGAAGTGATGAAATCAGGCCTGCGGCCGGTACCGTGTCTGTCAGGAATTTCTATGATGAGAGGTGTTTTGTGATGGAGCTTTACATCGTCGATGATCTCAGGGAATTCCCGGCCGAATTTTTCGGTCAGGAGAATGATCCCGATTTCTTTGTCCGCGATAGTACGCTCCAGAGCTTCCTTCAGCTCATCGTGTTCATGGACAACAACACCTTCTACACCGGCCAGTCTCATTCCTGTCAGAGTATCAATATTGTCGCTGATCAGGTACATCTTCATATCAAAGTTTACCCAGGATCATGAAGGAGATGATCAGTCCATAAAGAGCAACACCTTCGGCAAGACCTACGAAGATAAGGGATTTACCAAGGATGCTCTGATCCTCACTGATTGCTCCAAGTGCTGCGCTTGCCGCACTGGCAACGGCAATACCACCACCGATACAGGAAAGTCCGGTAACGAGTGCTGCTGCGATGTAGCCCATACCTGTTGCAAGGCCTGCGTCAGCACCTGTTGCAGCCTGTACGGAAGCTCCGCCTGCGAATGTTACGGCGATGGCAACAAGCATGATTCCGAAGAAGAAAAATGCGTTTACGCCAAGAGCTGTTTTGTAGCGGCCACGGCTTTTTTCGCCGAGAAGATAATAACCGAATGGAAGAATGATACTGAGTACAAGTGCAACTGCGATTGTAATCTGTGTAATGACTGTCATGATGATGACCTCCTTAAACTTAAATAGTAATCGTTTTATTATTTATTCCTGGAGCAGAACGGCTCGAATTTACGTCCGCTGCCTTTGTAGAAACGGCTGAACATTTCGTAATATTCCAGACGGAGTACCTGGATACCTACGATCAGGCCCTCCATAGCGCATACGAAAAGGTTTCCGAGGATAATGACGATCCAGTTCGGACTGCCGTTCTCTGCGCCTGCAAGCATAAGCACAACCTCCATCATAGCTGCGTGGCTGACTGCAAAAGCACCGATACGCACGAAGGAGAGTGTATTGGAAAAGTAGCTCAGGATAACCTCGAACAGTTCGAAGACACCCTGTACGATAAACATGCCCTTTTCTTTTGGCATAACTTCGGCTTTTTTCTCAACCAGGTTGGTAAGCGGCTCCTTGAAGAAGATCAGAAGCAGCGGAACACCGAACATGATGGCAAGAACAGCTCCGCCGGGAACTGCATGACCGGAAACAAAAAGTCCGATGCAAAGTACTGCAGATCCGTAGAATACAAGTCCTGCCACAGCGTTGGTGTCGAACCAGGTTTTTTCAACGTCATGCATCTTAAGGGAATTGATGATGTTGAAAACCATGCACAGGAGGATGATTCCCATGCCAAAGCCGATGGCAACAATAAATACGGTATTCAGTTTTCCGATAAAAGGTATGGTCGTCATACTGTCTACAGGTCTTAGCCACAGAGCAGGTATGACATCTTCAAATCCAAAGATACTGCCGAACATCAGGCCGAAGAAGGTTGAGAAAACACCGGCACAGCTGATGATTCCGGCAAGGTCGATATGTTTCAGCCTGTACAGAAGGAAACCTCCGATAAAAAGCAGAAGTCCCTGTCCTGCATCACCGAACATGGCTCCGAAAATGAAGGAGTAGGTGATGGCAACGAACCAGGTTGGGTCCATCTCGCCATAAGCGGGAAGACCGTACATCTTGACATACATTTCAAATGGTTTGAAAAGCTTCGGGTTCTTCAGCTTCGTTGGCGGCTGATGGTTTGGATCATGTTCCGGTGATGTGGTATCTTCGCCGTCTACCAGGCAGAAGATCCGTTCATCTGATGCGATATCAGCCTGAAAAGCCCGTGTGTCAGATTCTGTCATCCAGCCACAGAGAATATAGAAATTCTCATGATTTCCGGTGCAGGCAGCAGCCTTGCGGACATCAAAGTTTCTGGAAAACTGATGTAGTGTATCTCTGGCAGAAACAATATCTCCGGCTCTGTCAGAGAGGAAACGCTGGCGTTTCTGCTTCTGGGCTTCCAGATGCTTCAATGCATCCTCGTACTGTTTGCTTACGCTGGAAAAAGCCTGCTGGGCTGTACCGGTGTAATTATCCGGTACAAAGATCTTCTCAAAGTGCATGGAAGAGTAGGCCGCATCAATCTTGTGAGCCTCATGCTTCGGTACAAAATAGACTCCCCAGACATACTGGTCATCTTCATCACATTTCAGGAAGATGGTGTTCAGGTTGTCGTAAATGTATTTCTTGAATTTTTCGTAATACTGTTTCTCAATACGTCCGAAATGAAAATGAATGTATTTCAGGTGCAGAATAGAGGAAATATCGTAATCAATATTTCGGAACGGACGTATGATCCGCAGGGATTCTTCCAGGGAGGAACATTTTTCTTCTAATTCAGTTTGTTCCTGCTGGAGCTGCTCCGATTGTCCACGGATCTCCTTCACTGTGGAAAGTGCTTTTTCAATACCGGTGCTTCGGTTGGAAGCAGCAGGAGGACTTTTCAGTTCTTCGTAAATGGTATTGATGGAATTAAGAGCATCTCTATACGGATTGACCTCAAGGAAAGGTGTCAGGCTTTCTACTGTGGTCAGTTCAGAGAGTGCGTTTTCCAGATGGATTTCGTACTTGCACAGGTAGGTGTTTACAACCCGGTCAATATCTGCTTTGGGACCGGTGATGCTCAGAAAATTCATTTTTTCAATCACGTTGCTACCTCCTGGTTATTAACCGTTGCGTATATAACGCAGGGATTGTTCTGGATCCACGCCATAGCGCACGCACTCAAGGGCAATGGTCAGACGGTTGACTTCATGTTCTTTATGATATAAATAGGAATAAATGACTGCTACGGAGTAAGGGTCCTTGCGTGCTTCCCGTTCCAGCACATTCCTGAGGATGTAGTTATAAAATTCCTCCAGGTTGGCTGCAGTCAGCTGCTCATATTTCTTACCATAGTAGGTTCCGGCAAAAATACGCTGGGCTTCTTCGTATGTGGGAGCTTCCACAAGTGCGGTGATCTCTTCTTTACGAAGCTTGTAGTTCATGGGAATCAGCAATGCATAGATTTCGGCTGGTTCCATGCGAAAACAGCGTTTGGATCGCTGGATGAACTGCAGGTTCAGCATATCAAATTTTTCGCCGTAGGCTTTCGTGATCTGAGCCAGATCATTGCCCTTGAAAAGTTTCTTCCGCATATTCCAGATCTGTGAAAAATATGAAAGATCAAGTGCCATGCCGAAGTCAAAAAGCGTGGCATTTCCCCGTTCGTTGACCTGAGACAGAGGAATGAAGAAATCATTTCCCTTTAGTGCGGCGACAAATTCATCCATATTGGCGCAGGCTGCAAGTCTGTCAATATCCAGTCTGGAATGCAGTCTGAAAAAATCGCGGTAAGGGGAAATATCTACGGGGTCAGTATCTCTGTGGTCGAAGAGATTCGTCATAATCTCTTTCAGGACACGGATCTCATAGCGTTTCGAGTAAAGAGTCAGGAACGTCCGCTGTTCCTGGTTTGCAAAGTGGTAAAGTCTTGAAAAATTCCGGAAGATAGATTTCTTCAGAAGTTTCTCTATCTGCCCTCGATGCAGATCATTCTCATCGAGACCAGACCAGATATTCTGATATTCCGGGGTTCGTTTCAGGTAGGCTGTTACCTGGGGGACATTGGGAAGCTGAACGATTTCTTCCAGCTGCTCATCTGTCACAAGCCTGCTTTGCATGGCACGGATCTTGGTAGAGAGTCCGCTGTATGAGAGGACAGTGCCCATTGAATCACTTCCTTTCCCTTCAGGTTTCGGTAATTCCTGTTATTTTCTGAAACAGCTCTTTGGAAAGAGTCTCGTGGTTGGCTTCGTAGTAGGCATCCAACCTGGATAGCTGGTCTTCTGTCTCTGCACGAAGCTGGGTGATCCGGGCGTCTTTCTCGCGGGCCAGATCTTCACGGATCTTCCGGATTTCGGCACTGGTTTTTGTTTCCAGGGATGCATCGAAATCTTTGATCTGTTTTTCGGCTTCTTCTGAGAGAGCTTGTTTCTGTCGCGCAGCGTCCTGCATGATAGCATTGGCTGTAGCTTCGATTTCCGAAAGCTTGTTTAGGATTTGTTCCATTGCGCCCTCCTTGTTTTGTTTATTGTCTATAATTGATTTTTATATGATACACCTTTTTTATGGTAAAAACAACTAAAATCATGTTAGTTTTTCTGCAAACTTTTGAGTGAAATGTAGGTAAACGGACATAAGGGCGGTTTGCTGTCGTCTTGTTGATGTTTTTTATTTTTTGCTTGCGGCAGGGTGGGGATTGCATGTATAGTTGAGTATTGAGAAGCATTGCAGCAGTTCTGTTAATTCATGGGATGGTACTACAGATGCTTTTGAGGACTGCGAAAGGTAGTTATCTGATTTATATATTATAGGAAGATTAATTTGGAGGTTATTTATGAGATTACGTAATATTCCCGGGGCGAAGGATGCGATTTTGGAGTGTGATTGGGTGATTGATGAGCCGGAGAGGTTTAAAGGGAAGTGGGAGAGCGTTTTTGGGGAAAAGAGGCCGCTTTTTCTTGAGGTTGGCATGGGGAAAGGCCGCTTTTTGATGGATATGGCGCGGCTGCATCCGGAGAGAAATTTTATAGGTATTGAAATGTATGACAGCGTGCTTCTTCGCGCTTTGCAGAAGAGGGAGGAGCTTGAGGAGCAGGGAGAGAGTTTTTCCAATCTGGTGTTTATCCGGGTGGATGCGAGATTACTGCCGGAGATTTTTGAAAAGGATGAGGTTGACGGAATCTATCTGAATTTCTCTGATCCGTGGCCGAAGGCAAGACATGCCAAAAGGAGACTTACTTCCAGAGAGTTTCTGGCCAGATATGAGCAGGTTTTGAAAAAAGATGGCGTTGTGGAATTTAAGACGGATAACAGGGGACTGTTCGAATTTTCTCTGGAAGAGGTTCGGGAGTCTGACTGGAACCTGGAGGTTTGTACCTTTGATCTCCATCATGATGAGGAACTGGTGAAGGGAAATGTGATGACAGAGTATGAAGAGAAGTTTTCTTCCATGGGCAACCCGATCTGTAAGATGGTAATGAAACAGAAATAGAGGAAGCAAGATGCAGGAGGATATCGGGCTGATCTGTAAACAGATCGGCCTGTTTTCATATAATAAAAAGAAGAAAAAAATTGAGTCAGGAAAAATTTAAAACTCTGCAGGAGCAGGGGCCTGACCAGCATGAATAAAAGGAGAAGCTAAAGCTTGAAAAAAAGAAAATCCAGCTCATTACGGCGAAATTTCAATATTGTAAACCGCAGTATCAAAAACCAGGCAGTCCGGATCAGAAATTCGCTGGCAGAAACAGAAAAAACACTGAACAAAATTGCATCAAATGAAGATATAAAAAATAAAAAAGAAAAAAATAAAAAAAATTAAAAAAAGGTGTTGACTTTACTCGAACCATAACGTATAATACAACATGTCTTGAGGAACGGAAGAAACGAAAGACAAACAATTAATAAGCGTCTTTAGCTCAGTTGGCAGAGCACCTGACTCTTAATCAGGGTGTCCAGGGTTCGAACCCCTGAAGACGCACTAAAGGCACTGTTTTTGCAGATGTAGAGCTGCGGGGACGGTGTTTTTTGTTGTTTAAACCTTATAAGAGAAGAATAGAAATCCCCCCCTGTACTCGGATAAAGTTTGGGGTGTTTTTTTTATGTGAAAATTATTTTAGAGAAAATCTCACGAAAAAAAGGAGGGCCGGGTCTTGGAACGGACCCGGCAGAGTATGAAAAGAAAAATAAGTAATGATCTATAAGATGAAAAAGCTTTGTGCTTTATTTGCTTAATAATATACCGCCAAAATGTGATGGAACTGTGAGAAGCATTTTAAAAATCTGTGAGAAAAATCTAAAGATCCTATAAATTTCAGGAATGTTTGTCTGGACTGATCTGTAAATGAACAGGAAACGATCAAAAATCCAGAAAAATCCCGGAGTACAAAAAATATATTAAAAATAATAAGGACATTTCCATAACCATCCTGTATAATAAATCATATTATAAAAAATCTGAATTGGAAACGGCAGCATGATCAAGCTGGCATTTGACTGTATTCAGAGAAATAGGGAGGAAACTGATTATGGAGAGAGTGTTTGGGGCGATCAACGGTGTGTTCAGCTTTATCGGTCCGTTATCTGATTTTTTGTGGGAATTTCCCACGAATTTTGGCTGGTACAGCAGTATTCCGATTCTGGGGAATATATCATTTGCGATCATACTACTTCTTGGATCCGGCGTTTTTTTCAGTTTCAGGATTGGTTTTATGCAGGTGACTTACTTTAAAAAAGGAATTAGAACCATGACGGAAAAACGTGTTGTGGAAACGGGAATTTCCCCGCTGGCATCGTTTTTCCTGAGTTCGGCCATGCGTGTAGGTCCCGGAAACATTCTGGGCGTAACAGGTGCTATTGCAGCAGGCGGTCCGGGTGCGTTGTTCTGGATGTGGATCTCCGCATTTTTCGGAATGGCAGTTGCATACATGGAAGGCGTGCTTGCCCAGATTTTTAAAGAGAAGAAAGATGATGAATTCGTAGGAGGACTTCCCTTCTATGGAAGGAAACTTCTCGGAAACAAAGTATGGATCGGGATTTTTCTTTCTGTACTGTATATTCTGTATGCACTTTGCTGTCTGCCTGCACAGGGATTCAATGTTGTTTCCTCTGTGGGACGTATGGCAGAGATCATAACAGGGAAGACTATTGTAAGCGGATCAGCCTTCTATTATATAGTAGGAACTATCATCGTAATCCTTACAGCAGCTATCGCATTTGGCGGAATCAAAAAAGTATCCAGATGGACAGATATGATGGTCCCGGTAATGGCAGTGCTCTATATGGTAGTAGTGTTACTTCTTATTATATTGAATTTTACCCGGATTCCGTACTTTTTCGGAAGTGTGTTTGCAGGTGCCTTTAAACCGGAGGCATTCTTTGGAGGTGTT
Organism: Blautia massiliensis (ex Durand et al. 2017); assembly: GCF_051861785.1. Taxonomy (NCBI): domain Bacteria; kingdom Bacillati; phylum Bacillota; class Clostridia; order Lachnospirales; family Lachnospiraceae; genus Blautia; species Blautia massiliensis (ex Durand et al. 2017). The sequence continues at coordinate 1,635,246 of NZ_CP146725.1, read as the reverse complement.
TTTGGAACTGTACTTGCACAGGGAGTAAAACGAGGCCTGATGTCAAATGAGGCCGGACAGGGAACGATTACCATGTCAGCGGCAGCAGCTGACGCAAAGCATCCATGCGAGCAGGGCGTGATCGCTTCTCTGGGAGTTTTTCTTGATACTATTGTGATCTGTACGCTTACCGGATTTGTGGTAGTTATGGCACATTGCTGGACAGGAGCAGATGCGGAAGCCTGGCAGGCATTGGATAAACTTCCTAAATATACAGAATCCATCGCTGTTCTCACACCAGGAACTGCGATGAACGGAATTGTTACTTTCCTTGTAACCTTATGTTTCTGCCTGTTTGCATTTACCTGTCTGCTTGGAATGATCAGCTTTTCCGAGATCGCGGCAAACCGTATCCGCAAGGATAAGATATGTATTAATTTTGTACGCTGCATCGGACTTTTTGTTGCAGGATTTGGAATCCTGTGCAATATTGCAGGACTGGAACTTGGAAACCTCTGGGCGTTTTCCGATCTGGGAAATATCCTGATCGTATATTTCAATGTTCCGATCGTGTATGTTGGTGCGAAATATGTTTTCCGTGCCACAAGACATTACAAAAAGAATGACGGAACCCCCTTCACCTCAGAAATAATCGGCAGAAATGACTGTACTTACTGGGATGAACGTGCAAAGAAAAAATAATAAAATAACAGATCCCCTCATTGCAGAATGTGTCTGTAGTGAGGGGATTTCTGCGTTTTTCCTTTTTGTTTGTAACATAGTAAAAAGATGTGTTATACTTAACCCTAAAGTGAACATGTGGAGAAATAATTATGCGAGCAAAGGATAAAGAACAGGGGATAGATTTTGTTATTGCCTGGGTTGATGGAAATGATCCGGAATGGCAGGAAGAAAAGAAAAACACCAGAATACAAAAAGGAATTTTCAGTGTGGATGACAGAAAGGAACGTTATCGGGATTGGGATAATCTGCATTATTGGTTCCGTGGAGTTGAGAAGTATGCACCGTGGGTAAGGAAAATCCATTTTGTTACCTTGGGGCATATCCCGGCATGGCTGGATACAGCGAATCCTAAACTGAATATTGTCAGACACGAAGATTTTATTCCCGGAGAATTCCGCCCTACATTTAACTCCCATACTATTGAATGGAATTTTCATAGAATTCCAGATTTATCAGAAAATTTTGTGTATTTTAATGATGATATGTTTTTATTAAAACCGATAACTGCTGAAGCCTTTTTCAGAAACGGCAGGCCGGTAGATATGATGGCTCTTCAACCGGATGTTGCCAATGCAGATGATGAAGTCATGCCATATATTTATCTGAATAACGCCATGCTCCTGGCGAAATATTTCGATAAACGGGATAATATGAAGAAGCAGCCCGGGGCATATTTTCATATAGGGTATCCGCCGATGTATTTCTTTTACAATATGCTGGAGATCGCTTTTCCCCGGTTCACTGGATTCTATACAGTACATGGCCCGTCACCGCTTAAGAAGAGTACTTATGAAAAACTGTGGCAGCTGGAACCGGAACTGCTGGAAAACGTGTGCAGACATCCGTTCCGGCATAAAGAAGATGTTAATCAGTATGTGCTGAGAGAATATCAGAAGCTCAGCGGAGATTTTTTTCCGGAGAATATACAGAAATTCTGCGGATACTATGATGTAGAAGAAACCAACGAAAAACTGATACAGACCATTACCGGGCATAAGAAAAAAATGATCTGCATCAATGACAGCAATCACGAAATTGATTTCGAAAAAGCCAAAGAAGAAATCAATAACGCGCTGGATCAGATTCTTCCGGAAAAATCAGAATTCGAACGCAAATTATAAACAGCAGGAAGAGAGGTTATTAACAGTTAAATATAAATTATAAAATCATATAAGTACATGTTGAGTTTTATAAGATATTAGAGCAGAATATTATTGAAAGGAGTTGATGCTTTGAGTAAATATTATTCTATACATGAATTTTCAAAAATTATAGGCGTATCCGCCCAGACATTACGAAATTGGGATGCCTATGGAAAACTTCATCCGCATCATACTACAATAAGCGGCTATAGATATTATTCTGACGAGCAACTCAACCAGGTAATAAATGTAAAGCCTAAAAATCGCATTACAATTGGATATTGTCGCGTTTCCAGCCATAGACAGAAAGATGATCTGGAACGACAGATTGATAATACTGAAAAATCCGAACAGCAGGAACTTGTTGAAGATCTGGTTCAGATAATCACAGTATTCAGTTGCAAATTACAAGGAAAACGAGCGAATAAAGCCAAGAAACTTATCCGGGAACTGATACAGGAGGAAGCAGATGGTAAAAGCCATAAAAGTAATGTTGATACCAAACAATATACAGAAAACTAAGATGTTTCAGTACGCAGGTGCTTCAAGATTTGCTTATAACTGGGCTTTGGCCAGGGAGATAGAAAACTATGAAAAAGGCGGAAAATTCATTTCAGATGCAGAACTCAGAAAAGAATTTACAAAGCTTAGACATTCTGATGAATACGCATGGTTATTGAGTATTTCAAATAATGTAACCAAACAGGCAATCAAAGATGCCTGTATTGCTTATAAGAACTTTTTCAAAGGTTTGCAAAAATATCCGAGGTTTAAGTCTAAAAAGAAATCAACACCGAAGTTCTATCAGGATAATATTAAGATACAATTCAGCAATACTCATGTTAAGTTTGAAGGATTTTCTTCGAGCAGGAAAAGAAATAAACAAAAACTAAATTGGGTAAGACTTGCAGAGCATGGTCGTATTCCTACAGATGCTAAATATATGAATCCGCGAATATCCTTTGACGGATTGAACTGGTGGATCAGCGTATGTGTGGAATTTCCTGATTGCATAGAAAAACTTAATGATGATGGAATTGGTATAGATCTAGGAATCAAAGATCTGGCTATTTGCTCTGATGGAGCTAAGTATAAGAACATCAATAAAAGTCAGAAAGTAAAGAAACTAGAAAAACAGAAACGCAGATTACAGCGTAGTATCTCTCGCTCTTACGAGAAAAATAAGAAAGCTTCCTGTATACTTTAAATAGGGCAAGAGATTGACACAAAAAAATACCTCAAGTAAATTTGGATTATTACTGACTTGGCCGGTTGGTAAAATCCAGAGAATACAAGAGGTATCTAACATGAATCTTAACGGCACAAAGAAGAAAAATCAAGTATCAAATGCAAATATTTTTGAACAGCAGGAGCTTCTGAAGAAAATCGAGGTGGTCAGAGAAAATTTAACAGCTTCAACCTGGCATGAGTTGGAAACCAAAGGGAAGTTCGATAAGAATGCAAAACTCAGTTTTATCTGTGATGACATGCTTATTTTAGGATGCGATGTAGGCAGTGAAACACACTATCTGAGGGCAATTGACACCAGAGGCAGAGAACTCAGTAAGTCCGCTTTTTCATTCAGCAATAATGCAGATGGATTTAGCAAGGCAAAGGAATGGGCAGTAAAGATAGCAGCCGAATACGATAAAAAACAGATTGTTCTTGGTCTTGAACCAACCGGCCATTACTGGTTCTGCCTTGCGACCTGGATGATCTCAAATGGGATCAGTGTAGTTCAGGTAAATCCGTATGCAGTAAAGCAGACAAAAGAACTTGAGGATAACAGCCAGCTGAAAGATGATACAAAAGATCCTAAGCTGATTGCAAATCTTGTAAAAGATGGAAACTTTGGAATGCCTTATCTTCCAGAGCAGCTTTATGCAGATCTGCGACGGTTATCCATGTTTCGTGATCAGCTGAATGAGGACAGGATCCGGTCGATCAACCGACTGCACCGGGAACTGAAAATATATTTTCCAGAGTACAAAGAAGCACTTGGAAAAACAGAAGGCACATTCAGCCTTGAACTGTTGAAGCAGGCACCATTTCCGGATGATCTGGCAGCTTTGAAAGAAGACGGAATCAGGCAGATCTGGCATAATGCGAAACTTAGAGGACGCGGGTATAGCAGAGCTGGAGAAATCTTGGAGTACGCCAAGGCGAGTGTTGGCATCCGTGAAGGAAAAGAAACAGGGAAACTGGTTGTACAGTGGTTTGTTCAAAAAATCCTGGAACTGGATGAGGAGCTTGCATTGATAGAAACGCAGATTAATCAGAAATGTCTGGAAATTCCCCATACGGATAAAGTTTTGGAGATATGTGGAATCGGGGAGAATACCCTATCCGGTATGGTGGCAGAAATGGGAGATATTTCCAGATTTGACGATGTAAAGGAGATCCAGAAATTAAGCGGACTTGGGCTTGTGGCAAGCAGTTCCGGCAAGCATAAGGGTGAAACCAGGATCAGTCACAGAGGGCGTAAGCGCCTCAGATATTGGCTGTTTCAGGCGGCAAAATCAGCTGTAGCACATGCGGAAGAATTCAAGAAATTGCATGTCTATTATACGACCAGGGAGCAGAATCCACTGAAAAAGATGCAGTCATTAATAGCAATCGCCTGCAAACTCCTCAGGATTATTTTTACGATTTTGAAGAAGGGAATCAAGTATGATCCCCGGAAGATGTTAAAAGATATCCGGCGGGAATCCAGGCAGGAAAGCCTGGCTGCATAAGAAGTATAAAGCAAAGCAGTATTCCAGAATCCTGCTGAGGTTCAGAAACTTCTGAAATTGAGCAGGGTTCTGGAAAAGAACCTGTTGACCCAGATCCATGGAACGTGGATCATAACGAAACGACTGGTTGAGAGATGCAGGGTAAGCGTCCGCGGGAAACCGCACCTTGCAGAATCATAAGGTCAGTAAGAATCAAACGACAAACAAGAGCTGTAGCTTGCGGTAGTTCACTCCATAGGGCACGACCCTGTTAGAAAGCTTGGCAAGCACTCGGTGTATGAACAGGTGGGACGAAGGAAGTTGGGACAGGATCCCATTAGACACGGAAGGTTCACCCTCATAGCTAACAGAGGATTATAGCCTTAAAAAGCCCCATTACCAGGACGCTTTATAAGCTATACCCTTTTATGGCTGTTCAGTACAGGATACGATGACTGTCGTACACCTTTAGCTCTGTTTTGAGAGGTAATATTTAAAGAAAAAGCCCGTAAAATCAATACTTTAGGGCTTGACATTATAGGAAGGAGAAAGTTACTGCAAAACAAATAATGTAATCAAAAAGGAAAAACTTTTATTAAAACGAAATCACAGATTAACAAATATCCGTAAGAACTATTTGAATCAGACTACATCTGAAATTGTAAATCGAAAACCAAGATTTATTTGTATTGAAGATTTGAATGTTAGTGGAATGATGAAAAATAGACATTTATCAAAAGCAGTTCAAAACCAGGGTTTTTTTGAGTTTAGAAAGCAGCTTGAACACAAGTGCAGCGATAAAGGGATCCAGCTTATTGTGGCTGATCGGTTTTATTCATCATCAAAGCTTTGCAGTTGTTGTGGAAATATTAAAAAAGACTTGAAATTATCTGACAGGATTTATAAATGTGATTGTGGAAATGTCATTGATAGAGATTTACAGGCATCTATAAATCTCAAGGCTTATGGAGAAAGATTTGCAAGCTAACACTAAAACGTTAGTGCAAATATGTACGGGTACGTTAATCCGGAATTTACGCCTATGGAGAGTACAAGAACTTGTGAGTAGATAGATATTTATATCATCAAAAGCATACTCGTTGAAGTAGGAATGAAACATAGAAGTTTATAACTTTTTATAAGTTTTCAGTAACGGCATAAAGATGAATATTCTGTTGGTGGGCGGCTCCTGCAGCCTGATGGACAGCATGATCCTGAAGCTCCGGAAAGAGGGACACAGGGTTTTTTTGCTGACCGGAGATAAATACAGACATAATAAATATCAGAAAGTATTTGAAAGATATGACTTCGCCTATGACTGCGAAAATCTCAACGATATTCTGGAAAGTGTCAATGCAGACGTGACCGTTCTTATGGGGGCATTTGATACCAATTACCGCTGGAATGGGGAGGAAAGAGAAACCGTGCATTTTATTTCTCATCTGGTAAATATTCTGGTAGCTTATTCTATGGCAAATAAGAAGCGGCTGATCTTTCTTTCTTCAGATGAAATTTATAATGGAAATTATAAGGATGATATAGAAGAGGAAGAAAAATTTTCCGGAATTGGGATCCGGGCAGATGCCTTGTCCCAGGCTGAGGAAATCTGTGAGAATTTCAGGATAAACCGGGGGCTGGATATCGTGACCCTGCGCCTGGATCATCTCTACAGCATTCCCAAAGAGAAAAAAGACATAAATAACATCTGCGCCCGGATGTGTCTGGACTGTCTGCGTGACGGGCATATCAAGGCAAAAGCAGATCATGTTTTTTCTCTTCTTTATGAGAAAGATGCAGTGGAATATATTTATCAGCTTATAAAAAATACAAAGCACGAACGCAGTCGGTACAATCTTTCTTCCAATGATGTGATCAGTGAGGTGGAGCTTGCTGCAAAGGTCCAGGAAGCCATGGGAACAGAATCCAACATTGCAGTGTTCTCAGACAGCAATGGAAGGTGCGTCTTGTCAGGAAGACGTTTTGAACAGGAATACGGTGTTCATGCATTTGGAAATCTGGAAAAAAATATCAAGGATATGGCTGCTTACATGCAGCGGCATAAAAATGTTTTTCTGAATGAAGATGAGCTGAAGCTTCCCTGGTGGAAGGTTCTTATCGAGAAATGGAGATGGCTGATCAAAGTGCTTTTCCCGTTTTTCGAAAACATGGTCTGCTTTATTCCGTTTTTTATGATGAATAACCGGACTGTAGGAAGCGAGTATTTTGCAAATCTTGATCCGTTCCTTTTGTATGTGCTGCTTTTTGCCATTGTGTACGGACAGCAGCAGGCTACTTTTTCTGCAATACTGGCGGTTGCAGGATATATGTTCCGGCAGATGTATACGCGAAGCGGATTTGAGGTACTTGTGGATTACAATACCTATGTGTGGATTGCTCAGCTGTTTATCCTGGGACTTGTTGTAGGATATATGCGTGACCAGATCCGTACCATGCGTCTGGAGAGCCAGGAACTGGAGGAACATTTGAGCAGGCAGATTACAGATATCCGCGATATCAACGAGAGTAATGTCCGTGTAAAAGAAATCATGGAACAGCAGCTGATCGACCATAAAGACAGTATCGGTAAGATCTACAGCATCACAGCAGGACTGGAACAGCGTATGCCCGATGAAGTTATTTTCTATGCGGTAGAAATGCTGGAGAAGCTGATGCAGACCAAGGATGTAGCTCTTTATAATGTAGTCAACAGAGATTACGCCCGTATTTTTTCCGCAAGCTCAGATAAGGCAAGAAGTCTTGGAAACTCTATCCGTTATAAGGAAATGACGGAGATATACGATGCCCTGACTGAGCAGAAGGTATATATCAACAAAAATATGGACGAGCGTTACCCGCTGATGGCCAGAGGAATTTATGAGGGCGGCGGGGTTCAGATGATCATCATGCTCTGGGGATTAAGCTGGGAAAAAATGACTCTTGGCCAGGCAAATTTTTTAACTGTTGTCAGCTATCTGATCCAGAACGCGATGCTCCGTGCACAGAGATATATGCAGGCACTGGAAGATCAGCGTTACAGCCGGGATTCTGAAATTCTGGAGCCGGATGCTTTTGAATCCCTGGTACAGGCTTATATGAATGCAGAGAGTAAGAACCTGGTGGAATGTGTGCTTGTAAAAGTGGATATCCCAAAGGAACAGTACCGTGAGATCGATGAGCATATGTCAGGACAGTTGCGAGACAGCGATTATCTGGGAATCATGCCGGATGGAAATCTTTATATCCTGCTTACAAACACAACAAGAGAAAGTGCTGTGATCGTACAGGAACGATTTGAGAAAAACGGTTATAAAACAGAATGTGTGGAGAAGATGGCAGTATGTCACAAAGAATGAAATTATTTATTTTTCTGCTGATCATAAACTTAATTGTTATCGTGATCTATCTGGTCTGGAATCATATCCGGAGAAAAGAAAATCTCCGGAGTGTCTGGATGAAGGCGGTCATGATGTTTCTGTGTCCTGTAGTCGGGCCTGTGTTTGTGCTGTTTTCTTTTATCCTGTTTAAATTGTTTTCATCACAGGGAATGGATCTTTCGGATGTTGTGTTCAGTAAGGACAGAACAGAGAATTTCCTGCGTCCGGACGAAGAAATGGAGCGAAATATGGTATCTCTTGAAGAAGCACTGGAAGTTACAGACAAAAAAAGTCTCCGTACTCTGATGCTGAATGTGATCAGAGGAGATTACCAGAATTCCCTGTCCTCTATTAACCTGGCATTGAACAGTGAGGATTCTGAGACTGCTCATTATGCAGCATCCATTCTCCAGGACGTGCTGAATAATTTCCGAAGCCAGGTACAGGAAAAATATCTTCTGTGCCAGGAAGAAAACGGGCAGCAGGTTGAAAATTGCGTGAATCTTGTGGAGTATATGAATCCCATCCTGGAACAGAAGGTACTCACAGATATTGAGCAGAAATCCATGACAGATAAGATGCAGGAAGTCCTGCAGAAAGCATGGGATCTGGACAAGATCAGGATCAGCAGCACAGTCTACGAAAAAGTCTGCCAGCGTCTGCTGGAAATCAAAGACTACGAAAAATGTACACTGTGGTGCGACAGAGCCATGGAACAGTATCCAAGAGTTCTTTCCAGTTACACCTGCCAGTTGAAGCTCTGTTTCTCCTGCGGAAACAAAGAGAAATTTTTCCAGGTCATGCAGGAATTAAGAAGTTCGGATATTATTATTGATAATGAGACACTTGAAATGATCAGAACGTTTATGTAGAAATAAAAGGGTGAACAGATATGTCAATGACAACTTGGGTTATATTACAATTTGTGGGTATATTTGCTGCCTATACAGGTCTGACAGTTTTGCTTCCGGCAGTTATGTTTCGCAGAGTACTGAGAGGAAGACGATTGTCAGAGCAGTTTCTGATGTGTTATACATTTGGAAATTTCTATATTATAAATATTGTATTTGCGGTTCAGCTGCTTCATATTTCCAATTTTCAGACACTTGTACTGCTTACTGTGGTTCTGAGTGTGCTGATCTGGAGCCGAGTGAACCGGATTTCTCTGAGAAAACTTATCATAAAGAATGCAGAAGCTTGCAGAAAACTTCTCCAGGGCAGTATGGGAATAAAAGGAGCCTTATACAGAGTATGGCAAAAGTTCATCCGAATGCTGAAATATGCAATCTGTTTCTTTTATCGCGAAGTGGTATGTAATACCCTGCAATGGATATTGGCAGGTGCAATTGTTGCGGCGCTTTTCTGGGTTTACGGCAGACAGCTGATCCTTACTTATGGATATCGTGTATCTGATATTCCGGTACATCTTGATTGGATTAATCAGATGAGTCGGGGGAAACTTTTTACAAGAGGTGTGTATCCGTTTGGATTTCATTGTATGATATATTATTTGCATACAGTTTTTCGAGTAGATACTTATGTAATCCTGTGTGTTTTTTATCTTGTGCAGGTATTTTTTATTCATATGATACTTCTTGCAATGTTGAAAATGTTGTGCAGTTCAAAGTATCTTCCGTATGCAGGAATTCTTATGTATATTCTTGGAAGCTTCTGGGCAAGAAACACATATTTTCGGTTTGGATCTTCACTTCCGCAGGAGTTTGGAATGATCTTTGTGATCCCGTCGATATATTTTTTGATTCGTTTTTTTCAGACAGAAAAAGAAAATTTAAAAACAAAAGAAACGAAATTAACACTTAGTTGTTTCGCATGTGCGTTTTCGTTAACTTTGGCCATTCATTTTTACGGAACTATGATCGCGGGAATGTGTTGTATTGGAATTGCTGCTGGATATGTGTTTCGCTTCTTGAATAAAGAGTATTTTCGGCGTATTATGGTGACGGGAATTATCAGTGTATTTCTGGCTGTGCTTCCAATGGCGATTGCTTTTGCAGGAGGAACACCTCTTCAGGGCTCGCTTGGCTGGGGACTTAGTGTTATTAATGGCGGAAACTCTGATAATGAAGAGGAAGAAAATACTGTTACGCAGGATATGACGATTGAGGAAATAGCTGCGAATCTGCAGGGGGCTTCGGAAAGTAAAGAAAATACCGGTACAGCGTCTGTACAGTCGGGAAAAAATACACCGACTGTAACGGAAACCCCGAAGCCGTCACTTGGGGAAAAAGTCGGAGAAATTCCGGGGAAAATAAAAGATACATGGAATATGATGGCTCAGCGACTCCGGGAGTTTATTATTAATTTACCGGAGAAATGGTGTGCGTATGCTGTGCTGACGGGAATTGGAGTATTGATTCTGCTAGGATTGGTGTTTATTATTTTTCGCAGGACTGCTTATGGTGAAATGCTGATGTCAGCAGGATTTTGCATGGGAATTTTGACTTTACTGCTTTGTGCGGGAAATCTGGGCCTTCCGGTTTTGATGGATCCGGCCAGATGCAGTATTTACTATGCATATCTTCTGGTTGCGACGCTGACATTATTGGGAGATGGAATCCTTTACCTGATATTTATGCCCAGGATTTTGAAAGTCATTCGAAATGCAGCAGCTTTAGGACTAACAGTGATAACTGTAGCAGGAATGATTCATCAGAATCTGATCAAAACACCAGATTTTTTGTCCGGCTATGTATCAAATGGAGCATTGACCTGTCTGACAAATATTATCAGGGAAAATGAAGATAAGACATGGACTATTGTATCAGCCAACGATGAAACTCAGATGGGCCTGGATCATGGATGGCATTATGAGACAATTGCTTTTTTACGTAAGCTGGAAAAGATGGATAAGGACACCAAGGTAATTATTCCTACGAAGAATGTATATTTCTTTATAGAAAAAATTCCGTTGGATTATTCTGTGGTGTATTCTGGAAGTGGACAATCCATCTCAAAAAAAGGGGCAAGTCAGAGTCTGCCAAATGTAGGTGGAATTTCCATGTATCAGGGAGAAGGAAGATGGATCCTTATGTCCAGAATGTATTACTGGGCACAGGCATTTATGGAAAAATATCCAAATGATATGAAAGTATACTATGAATCCGAAGATTTTATATGTTATGTGATGCCTCAGAATATGTATCATCAGTATAATTTTGCTATAGATTACGGATATAATCAGGTTCAGACACAGGAGGCTATTAACAGTTAAATATAAATTATAAAATCATATAAGTACATGTTGAGTTTTATAAGATTAAAGCCTAAAAATCGCATTACAATTGGATATTGTCGCGTTTCCAGCCATAAACAGAAAGATGATATGGAACGACAGATTGATAATGTTAAGACATATCTTCTGGCAAAAGGACAGCCATTTGAGATAATAAGTGATATCGGTTCCGGAATTAATTATAAGAAAAAAGGACTCCAGGAATTGATCAGGCGAATATCTCAAGATCAGGTTGAAAAGGTTGTTGTTTTATATAAAGATCGGCTATTGCGATTTGGTTTTGAATTGATAGAATATATCGCTTCGCTTTATAATTGTGAGATTGAGATTATTGATAATACTGAAAAATCCGAACAGCAGGAACTTGTTGAAGATCTGGTTCAGATGATCACAGTATTCAGTTGCCAATTACAAGGAAAACGAGCGAATAAAGCCAAGAAACTTATCCGGGAACTGATACAGGAGGAAGCAGATGGTAAAAGTCATAAAAGCAATGTTGATACCAAACAATGTACAGAAAACTAAGATGTTTCAGTACGCAGGTGCTTCAAGATTTGCTTATAACTGGGCTTTGGCAAGGGAAATAGAAAACTATGAAAAAGGCGGAAAATTCATTTCAGATGCAGAACTCAGAAAAGAATTTACAAAGCTTAGACATTCTGATGAATACGCATGGTTATTGAGTATTTCAAATAATGTAACCAAACAGGCAATCAAAGATGCCTGCACTGCTTATAAGAACTTTTTCAAAGGTTTGCAGAAATTCCCAAGATTCAAGTCAAAAAAGAGATCAATGCCGAAGTTCTATCAGGATAATATTAAGATACAATTCAGCAATACTCATGTTAAGTTTGAAGGATTTTCTTCGAGCAGGAAAAGAAATAAACAAAAACTAAATTGGGTAAGACTTGCAGAGCATGGTCGTATTCCTACAGATGCTAAATACATGAATCCGAGAATATCTTTTGATGGGTTGAACTGGTGGATCAGCGTATGTGTGGAATTTCCTGATTGCATAGAAAAACTTAATGATGATGGAATTGGTATAGATCTAGGAATCAAAGATCTGGCTATTTGCTCTGATGGAGCTAAGTATAAGAACATCAATAAAAGTCAGAAAGTAAAGAAACTAGAAAAACAGAAACGCAGATTACAGCGTAGTATCTCTCGCTCTTACGAGAAAAATAAGAAAGGAGAAAGTTACTGCAAAACAAATAATGTAATCAAAAAGGAAAAACTTTTATTAAAACGAAATCACAGATTAACAAATATCCGTAAGAACTATTTGAATCAGACTACATCCGAAATTGTAAGTCGAAAACCAAGATTTATTTGTATTGAAGATTTGAATGTTAGTGGAATGATGAAAAATAGACATTTATCAAAAGCAGTTCAGAATCAGGGGTTTTTTGAGTTTAGAAAGCAGCTTGAACACAAGTGCGGCGATAAAGGGATTCAGCTTATTGTGGCTGATTGGTTTTATCCATCATCAAAGCTTTGCCGTTGCTGTGGAAACATTAAAAAAGACTTGAAATTATCTGATAGAATTTATAAATGTGATTGTGGAAATGTCATTGATAGAGATTTTCAGGCATCTATAAATCTCAAGGCTTATGGAGAAAGATTTGCAAGCTAACACTAAAACGTTAGTGCAAATATGTACGGGTACGTTAATCCGGAATTTACGCCTATGGAGAGTACAAGAACTTGTGAGTAGATAGATATTTATATCATCAAAAGCATACTCGTTGAAGTAGGAATGAAACATAGAAGTTTATAACTTTTTATAAGTTTTTAGTAACGGAAAATAATTAACATAATGGTTTCCATAAGAAAATTTTTCAGCATAGCTATCATGATGTTCGTATTACTGTTTCTGTTTCAGTTTTCCATGGTGCTGAGGGACAGGCAGAACACCTATGATGTTAACTCAAATCTTGCACCAAAACAGAATGATGGAAAAAATGTCTGGAAAAACGAAGAACTCGATCCTGCGTCTGTGGGAACAACGGACAGAAGGTATGTACTTTTTGTAGGTGATTCGTCTTCTGATATGGCAGAGGCTGTAAGCAGATGGTGTACTTATGCAAAATGGGATATTTCAAAATGCAGTTCCATGGAGAAATTTAAAGAGAATGACAAAAATCTTCCGGGAATGCTGATCTTGGAGTCCGAAAAGTATGCACTTGATGATAATCTGAAAAAAATAGAAGAACTGGAACAAAAAGGAGTAATCATTGTTTTCGGATGTCTGGAAAATGCGGAGAATATTGAAAAGAATCAGGAACTTCAGGACTTTATGGGAATCTGTAAAGTTGTTTCCGCAAAAACAGAAATTACAGGAGTAAAGCTTTTCGAGGGGCTGCTTCTGGGTGGTGAAGTAGTTTATGAAACGCCGGAAGATAAAGATGAAAGAGATCGACAGGATCTGCAGCTTAATGTGCCCTGGTATCAGGTTGGCAGCGGAACCAAGACCTATATGGTCGGACTCCTGGATCAGTCCAAACAGAAGGAAACGGTAGAAAATGAAGAACTTCCCACACTGATCTGGAGAAACGGAATCCGGAACGGAAGCATCTTCTGTGTAGTTGGAGATTACATGAAAGACAGTACGGCACTGGGTCTTCTGGATGGCATGGTGGCAGAGGCATCTTCATATTACATTTATCCGGTAGTTAATGCACAGAATCTTTCCATGATCAATTTTCCTGTATTTGCAGATGAGAATAATGAACAGATGATGGAGTTATACAGTCAGTCCATAACAGGAATGGCCAGAGATATCATGTGGCCGTCACTTATATCCATTGTCGAAAAAGGCGGCTTGAAGATGACCTGTTTTATGCAGCCGCAGACAAACTACGAGGATGGAATAGAGCCGACCAGCAGGGATCTGGTATTTTATCTGAAACAGATGAAAGAACAGAATGCGGAAGCCGGTTTGTCCCTGCAGTATAAAAATGCGGAATCATTAAGAGATAAACTGAATCAGGATGCTGAGTTTTTCCGGAAGGCTGACAGCAGCTATAAATACGGAGCAGCTTATACAGAAGAAAAGGATCTGGACACCGTCAAAGCTCTGATGAATACTGAATTAATGAAGAATGTAAGCACACTGGTATGTGAATACACAGAGGATGAGCCTGTAATATCCTACTGTACAGATTCTGTAACCTTGCAGTCTGTCATAAGTGACGGAATGAATTATACCTACAGCGATGATATCCGTATGAGAAGTATTCAGAGCTCACTGGGCTATACCAATGTTATGCTGAATATGCAGAAGATTTTCTGGCCGGAACGGAAAAAAGACCGCTGGCAGATCATGCAGAAACGTTTTTCCAGCAATCTTCTCACCTACTGGAAAAATTTTACCGGTTTTGACAGCACTACACTTTCCGAGAGCAATACCAGAACAAGAACCTTCCTGAATCTGGATTTTTCAGAGACCAGGACAGATGATGAGATCATTCTGAAAACATCTGAGAGCGGAAGCTGGTTTATCTTAAGAACCCATGGAGAAGAAATCGAAGAAATCGAAGGCGGCACACAGAAAAAACTGGAGGATAATGTTTATCTGATCCAGGCACAGGATACAACTGTGAAGATCCAGGTAAAAACAGCAGGACTCCATTACAGCAAATAAGAGAGGACACAGATGAAAGTTTGTATTGTGGCAGAAGGGTGTTATCCGTATGTAGTCGGAGGTGTATCCGGCTGGATCAACAGTTTGATAAAGTCATTTCCAAATGTGGAATTTATATTGCTGGCAATTGTAGCCAACCGTTCTTTTCGGGGAAAATTCGTCTATGAGCTTCCGGAAAATCTTACACAGGTTTATGAGGTATATCTGGAGGACAGTGAGTGGGAAGGCGGAGACAGAAAGAGAAAACGAAGAAAAAAAGTTCATATTTCCCGTAAAGAATACGAGGAACTTCTGAACATGGTCCTGAACCGGAAAACAGACTGGGGCGTGATCTTTGATCTGTTTCATAAGAAACGTCTTTCTGTAGATGATCTTCTTATGGACGAGGACTTTTTTATGATCGCCAGGGAATGTTATAACAGAAATTATTCAAACATCAATTTTTCGGATTTTCTCTGGACGCTGAGATCGATCTATCTGCCAATGTTCTGGACATTAAAGATGGATGTGCCGAAAGCGGATCTATATCACTGTGTAGCTACCGGTTATTCCGGGATCCTGGGAAGTATGGCGAAACATTTTCATGGAAGCTCTCTTCTGATATCTGAGCATGGTATTTACACCAGAGAGCGTGAGGAGGAGCTGATCAAGGCTGCCTGGGTCAGGGGCGTATATAAAAATATCTGGATCGAGCAGTTTAAGAAGATGTCTCTTCTGGCCTATGAGAAAGCGGACACTGTCACCTGTCTGTATGATCACGCAAGGGAGCTTCAGATCGAGCTTGGCTGCCCGGAAGAAAAAATCAAAGTAACACCCAATGGTATCAACACAGAAGCACTGGCAGATCTTCCGGGAAAGAATGAAGAAGAGCAGCAGTTTATCAATGCGGGAGCTGTTCTCCGTGTAACCCCGATTAAAGACGTAAAGACCATGATACAGGCATTTGATTTTGCAAAAAAAAGTGTCAAAAATCTGAAACTCTGGATCATGGGGCCTGCAGACGAGGATGTGAAATACGCTCAGGAATGTTATGATCTGGTGGAGTCCCTGGGAACAAAAGATATCGAGTTTACAGGAAGAGTTAATGTAAAAGATTATCTGGGAAAAATGGATTTCACATTGCTCACCAGCATCAGTGAGGGACAGCCGCTGACGATCCTTGAGAGCTATGCAGCTCATAAACCGGTCATAGCTACAGATGTAGGAAACTGCCGGGAGCTGATCTATGGCAGCAACGATGATTTCGGGGAAGCAGGGATACTGACACACATTATGAATATTGAGGAGATCGCCCATGCCATGGTGACGATGTCCTCACAGGAAGAAGAAAGATTGCGTATGGGAGAAGCCGGTTATAAACGTGTAAATGCGTTTTACCGGATCGAACAGATGAAAGCAGTGTATCAGGACATTTACAAGGGATTTGCTGATAAACAGGGACTTGAGTGGACGGAGGAGCCTTTCAGTATAGGAGAATAATAATCTCAGGACGGAGAGAATACATGGCTGGAATAGGTGTAAAACTGACAAACATATACAAAAAGAATACGCTGACAACAGATATCATAGGAGTTGGATACAGTACGGTCGTTACCATTGCACCAATGCTTGTTGTGATCGGTGCACTTGTACTTATGGAATACTTTCTGGATTTTTCCTCTGTAGCTTATATTACAAGGGAACTGTTTTCCTGTACAGTGCTGTATATTTTTATTTTCTCATTGCTGACAGCATCACCGTTTAACTCTGTACTGTCAAAATATATGTCGGATGTGATCTATGAAGAGAAATATGAGGATATCCTGCCCTGCTATTATGTGGGAATGTTCATGAATATTCTTCTCAGTTCTGTGTTGGGAATTATATTCTGTGTTCGCGAGGTGATCGTGGGAAAGGTAGATATCATTTATGTTTTTACAGGATACTGCGGATATATAGCACTTGTCCTGGTGTTTTATTCCATGCTGTATCTGTCTATCTGTAAGGATTACAAAAAAATCTCGTTTTTCTTTGCAGCAGGCATGACAGTTACTTTCTTTCTGTCATTGCTTCTTGTAAAAATATTTCACTGGAGTATCACCTACGGAATGCTGTTTTCACTGGCTGTCGGGTTCTGGCTGATCGCCTGTATGGAAATGTCTGTGGTGCGAAGCTATTTCAGGGAAAACAGCGGAAGGTACAGAGAGGTTCTGGGATATTTCAGAGAATACTGGCCGCTGGTTGTAACGAATTTTCTGTATACACTGGGACTTTATATTCATAATTTTGTTTTCTGGACAACAAATCTTCACATGATAGTGGTAAAATCCTTTGTATGTGTAACAACGTATGATATGGCAACCTGCCTTGCGATGTTTACAAATATCTCTGCAAGTGTTATCTTTATCAGCAGAGTGGAAATGTATTTTCACGACAGATACAAGGCATATTCAGAGGCAGTTATCGGCGGAAGAGGAGCGGATATCGCCATTACGAAAAAAAGGATGTTCCGTACTCTTTCAGAAGAGCTGATGAGCCTTGCAAGAGTCCAGTTTATTATTACACTGGTGATCTTTCTGGTCTGTATGATCTTTCTTCCTCAGCTTGGTTTCGGAGGAATGACACTGAGGATCTATCCGTGTCTGGCAGCAGGATATTTTATTCTGTTTCTCATGTATGCAGAAATTATTTTTATGTATTATTTTAATGATATGAAAGGCTGTGTGCTGACAGGACTGGCATTCTGCCTGATCACGATGGCAGGAAGTATGATTTCCACACATTTTTCGGAGATCTGGTATGGTGCAGGACTTGTTGCAGGAAGTTTCGCAGGATGGACAGTAGCCTATATGAGGCTTCAGTGGATGGAAAAACATCTGGATTTTCATATATTCTGCAACGGACATCTGCTGAAAAAGAAAAAAGGAGACTGCCCATCGCCAAAAGTATTTGACAGATATGAGCAGTAGGAAAGGAACGAAAAAATGGCTTCAGGAGATATACTTAGATTATTTGTAATTGCGGCAGGAGCATATATGCTTGTAAAAGCAGTACTGTCACTTGCAAAAAGAAAAATGACAGAACCATTTTGCCTTGCATGGGTATTATTATCTGCGCTGATGATTCTTTCCGGTGTGCTTTTGAATCCGTCTCAGCTGGATCGGTACATAAGCACAAGAGGACTGATCCTGATCATCATCGTTGTATCAGGAATTTTATGGGGACTGTGGTTTATAAGCACCCAGGTATCCCTTCTGAAAAGACGGAATCAGGAAATGGCCATGCAGATATCACTTTTAAATAACGACTGTGAGAAAATATTTAAAGAGCTGGAGAAAATGAAAAAAGAAAAATGAAAAAAGTATTGTTTGTCATCAACACTCTTGGAGGTGCCGGAGCAGAAAAAGCACTTCTGGAGCTGCTGAAAAGATTTTCGCCGGAGCAGTATCAGACTGATCTTTATGTACTGCTTGAACAGGGCGAACTGATCAGTCAGGTGCCGGAGTATGTAAATATCCTGAACAGAGATTATACAGCAGAATCGGTTCTTACAAGAGAGGGAAAAAAGAAACTGAATAAAAAGGTTTTCAGGCGGCTGTTTACCAGAGGAGCTTTGTTTAAAAACATTCCGTATCTGATAAAAAATATCTCAGTTATGCTGAAACAAAAGAAAATTCATGCAGACAAGCTTCTGTGGCGTGTTATGTCAGACAGCGGAATGAGTCTGGATAAGGAGTATGATATGGCGATCGCTTATCTGGAAGGCGGTTCCACATATTTTGTCCATGACCATGTGAAGGCAAAGCAGAAGTTCACATTTTTGCATGTGGACTATTCGTATGCAGGCTACAGCAGAAAACTGGATAAAAACTGCTATCTGGATTTTGACAGGGTCTTTACGGTGTCCGGTGAAGTAAAAGAAAGCTTTGAAAAAATATATCCCGAGTGTGCAGACAGAACCTTTATTTTCCACAATCTGATCGACAGGAAGGAAATCATAAGAAAAGCAGAACTTCCAGGCGGTTTTGAGGATACATATAACGGAAAAAGGATACTGACTGTAGGAAGATTAACTGTTCAGAAAGCTTATGAAACAGCTATTGACGCAATGAAACTTCTGAAAGACCAGGGCGTAAATGTGCGCTGGTATGTGTTGGGAGAAGGTGAGCTGAAAGAGCAGCTTCAGCAGAAAATAGACAGTCTTGGGCTTACCGGAGATTTTATCCTGCTGGGAGCAGAGGAAAATCCCTATCCCTATTATAAGCAGTGTGATCTGTATGTGCATGCTACCCGTTTTGAAGGAAAAAGCATTTCAGTACAGGAAGCACAGGTTCTTGGCTGTGCGATCCTGGTGTCGGACTGCAGCGGAAACCGGGAACAGGTAAATGATGGAATAGACGGATCCTTATGTCAGCTGTCAGCGGAAGACATCAGCAGAAATATAAAAGAGCTGCTGGAAGATGATGAGAAATGTATGCAGTACAGAAAAAATGCCTCTCGTCGGATCTCAGATAATCAGGAGGATGAAATGAAACTGTTTTGCTGCAGCAGGAATGACAGGAATGGAGCAGAGCGGAATACAAAAGTTCGATATATATAGCGTAAGAAAAGAGAAAGAAAGCCATGGGAAACAGAAAAGAAGTTTTGATTATTATTCCGGCGTACAATGAAGAAAAAACGATTGTTCCAGTGCTTGAAAAGCTGGAACAGCCGGAAATCGCGCAGATCGCAGATGTACTGGTTATGAACGATGCATCCTCAGATGCAACCAATCATGTAACAAAAGAGAGAAAACATGATGTTGTGACTCATGTTTTTAATCTTGGATATGGAAGTGGCCTGCAGCTTGGATATAAGTATGCAGTGCGAAAGGATTACCGTTATGTGATACAGATGGATGCAGACGGACAGCATGATGTATGCAATATTCCGAAAATCTATGAGGCATTGCAGACCAGAGATGAGAACGGTGAGCTACCGGATATTGTCCTGGGTTCAAGATTTATGGAAGGAAGCACAGATTTTCCGGTATCTCCGGCGAAAAAAATTGCATTTGCGTGGTTTCGGACAATGCTGAGACTGGGAACAGGAAGAAGCATTTCTGATCCGACTACAGGCCTGCAGGGGCTGAGCTGGAGAACTTTTCTTTTTTATTCCAAATATGATAACTTTGATGATAAATATCCAGACGCAAATATGCTGATGCAGATGCTGCTTCTGGGATTCCGGGTCAGGGAAATTCCGGCAGTGATGCATATGAGAACAGAAGGAATCAGCATGCATTCCGGGCTGAAGCCAATACTCTATATGTTCCGCATGACTTTTTCCGTTCTGGCAGTATGGATCAGGGAAAAAATCCTCAAGATGGATGAAGGTAAGATACATGCTCTGGAAAAATATGATAAATAGAAATGGCTGGGATTTCCGGCAGGCAGAACTCGCAGAGAGTCTGGATGAACCGGAAAATCCCGGCAGAGGATGGTACGGGATCTATACTTTTATGGTTGAACAGAGTATAGATCCGGGAGAACTGAGATGGAGTCTGAGACAGGGGGAGTCGATGGCACTGGTACTGCTTGATATCCACGCATATCGCAGTAAGCTGCTGGATGAAGATGCCCTTGGAAATATCAGGAACATTCTCAGTTTTTTTATGCAATACAAAAAGGATGTGATTTTTCGTCCTGTATATGACCGGGAAGGAAATGGACGAAGCTGCGAGCCGGATGCTTTTGAACTGGTGCTGGAGCACATGAGACAGATTGGAGAAATATTGAAAAGTGTAAAACATTCTGTGTTTATTTTTCAGGGAATGCTGGTTGGCAGCTGGGGAGAGATGCACGATTCCGAATATTTATCTCCGGAACATCTTCATAAGATGTGGAGCTGTATGAGGGAGTACCTTGGAGAGGATATCTGTCTGGCTGTGCGTACGCCGTCACAGTGGAGAACCCTGAGAAGTGAAGAGGATTTTTTGCAGAAAAAATACTCACGGCTGTCATTGTTTGACGATGGTATCCTGGGATCTCTGACACATCTTGGAACATTCGGTACTATGACAAAAGAGGCGGCAGGATGGCGCGGTGCATGGACCAGAAAAGAAGAGCTGGATTTTATCAGCCGGCTTACAGAAAGCCTGCCCTGTGGCGGTGAGGTGACTTCCTGTACAGGAGAAGATGCCGTGAAAGTCAGAGAGGCGGATTTCATTATCAGTGAACTGAAGAACATGCATCTTGTTTATCTGGACCGTACTTACGATATGGAAGTTCTTAACCGGTGGAAACAAATAAATTATACAGGCTCCGGGATCTGGCAGGGGCGAAGCCTTTATGAATATATAGGCAGCCACCTTGGTTATCGCCTGACAGTAAAAAGCGTTCAGATGAAACGTACCTGGCGTGGAAAAGCAGAATTTACCATTGAAATTGAAAATACCGGATTTGGAAAGCTGTTTCAGGATGCGGAATTATTTCTGATGATCGAGAATGAGGATCAGCAGAAAGAAGTTCCGGTTTCTATGGATCTGCGGAAAATATTGCCGGGAACTGTTCTCTGTGGAAAAGCAGTGACAGGGCCTGCCCGCGGGAAAGTTTTTCTGAAAGCCCGGAGAAGATCAGACGGGCGAAGTATTTATTTTTCAAATAAAAACAGTGACGAAAGTCTTTGCATCGGGCTTCTTTAAAAATATCTATACATGCAATTATGAATTGATTATAATGATTATAACCAAAAGTAGAAAGGATAAGTGAAGCTTGAAACAGAAATCCAGGACTGAGTATTCTGTCATGAATACAACGGTAGCCTTTATTGCACAGGTAACAGCAATTCTTATGGGCTTTTTTACAAGGGTCGTTTTTACGAGAACGCTCAGTGAAGGTTATGTAGGAATCAATGGTCTGTTTACAGATATATTAAACATATTATCATTATCAGAACTTGGAGTAGGAACTGCAATTACATATGCTCTTTACGGTCCAATTGCCAGAAATGATATCAAAAAACAGCAGATCCTGATGCGGATGTTCCGTACTTTTTACAGAATGACAGCAGGTTTTGTTCTGGTGGCGGGACTGTGCCTGATTCCGTTTCTGGATATTCTGATGAAGGACAGGCCGGATGTGGATCATCTGATCATGATCTATATTCTGTATCTTACGAATTCAGTTGTGTCTTATTTGCTGATTTACAAGAAGACATTGGTGGATGCTCACCAGATGAATTATATTACTGTGATGTATCATAATGGATTTCTTGTATTGCAGGATATCTGTCAGATCGTTGTATTGCTTCTGACCGGGAACTTTATCCTGTTTCTTATTGTTGCGGTTGTGTGTACGATAAGTGGAAATGTTTGTATGTCCAGAAAAGCGGACAGACTTTTTCCTTACTTGAAGGAGCCTTGTAAGGATAAACTTCCGCAGAATGAAAGAAGGGATATTTTTCAGAATGTAAAAGCAATGCTTATGCACAAGATTGGCAATGTAGTGGTGAATAATACTGATAACCTTCTGATATCCAGTTTTGTTGGGGTTGTTACAGCCGGTATTTATTCCAATTATTTTCTGATTATAGGATCTGTGCGTCAGGTATTGGATCAGGCTATGCTGGGGGTTACGGCAAGTGTGGGAAACCTTGGCGTGACAGAAGATAAGGAAAAGGTAGGGCAGATCTTTGACAGGCTATTTTTTATTGGATACTGGTTATTCGGATTTGCGGGAATCTGTCTTATGGAACTTCTGAATCCTTTTGTGGAGATTGCATTTGGAAAAAAATATCTGTTTGCGAGAGAAATCGTGCTGATTCTTTGTATTAACTTTTTTATCAATGGAATGAGGCGTGCTATACTGATCTTCAAAGAATCTATGGGCTTGTTTTGGTATGATCGTTATAAAGCTGTGGCAGAGGCTGTCTTAAATCTGGTGATTTCTGTTTTGCTGGTAACACATTTAGGAGTGGCAGGAGTGTTTGTGGGAACATTTTGCAGCACTGTACTTACCTCTGTATGGGTGGAACCTTATGTGATCTATAAATACAGACTTGAAAGACCGGTGACTGGATTTTTCATAAAGTATGCCGGATATCTTGGAGTGATGGCAGCAGTATGGGGAATTACCGAATATTGCTGCAGGTTTATTTCAGGACAGGCATTTTTTGTTTTGGTATTAAGGCTGATGATCTGTCTGATAGTACCGAATATTCTGTTATGGCTGGTTTACAGAAAGACTGTTGAATGGAGAGAATTATGGATCTTGCTGATAAGAATAATAAAAAGGGTTTTTGCAGGAAAAAAATCTCAGTGATCATACCAGTATATAATGCTGAAAAGTACATCAGGGAAACTCTGGACAGTATTATAAAACAGAGTTATGAGAATTGGGAAATTATACTTGTAGAAAACGGATCAGAAGATAAAAGCCCCGATATCATCCGGGAATATGAGGAAAAATATACGGAGATCCATATGATAAAAAGTCCTGGAAAAGGTCCCGGTCCGGCGAGAAATGCTGGACTTGAAGCTGCACAGGGAGAGTACATCGTGTTTGTGGATTCCGATGATTATATTCCGGATGAAGATGTGTTTTATCAGTATATCAGCATTACGGAAAGTATAAATGCGGATATTGTTGTCAGCAATTATGCAAGATTATGGGATGGAAAACTGCTTCCGGCCCAGGGAACACAGACTTTTGCACTATCGAGTCCTTTATCTGAAGCGTTTCGTTTTCAGGGCTTTTTTTCTGTTGGAACTTTGTCTTATGTATGGGGAAAATTATATAAAAGAGAGTTTCTGGAAAAGAATCAGATTGTTTTTACAGATAGTGCCTATGCAGAAGATAAGCTGTTTAATATGCAGTGTTATGTATGTGATGCGAAATATGTATTTCTTGAGAAACAGGGTTATGTTTACCGTAGAAATTTGGAATCGATTTCATGGAAATATCATCCAAATTCAGCTAAAAGCTGGATGAAGATCGCTTATACAATCAAAGAATGGATTGAAGAAAAGCAAAAAGATATGGATATGTATAAAGGCTTGGTGCAATATACACTTTTTTTTGCTTCTTTCTTTGATGGTAAGATGGAATATATACAGCATAATAATTCTTTGTGGGCAGTGCGGAAAGTATTGAAAGTTTATGGTCAGGAGCCTCTTGGAAAAGAGAGTTTTCTGGAACTTTCCCAAAAAAGAAAATTGTCAGAATTAAAACAGCCTTTGTGGAAGATCATCATCAGGGGATTTGCGTTGGGAATGAAGCATCAGTGGTATTTGTTTTTATCAGTGGGGATCAAACTGGTGGTCGATCTGAAAATAGATGAGAGATTATCTGATACAGGACTTCGTGAATAGGAGAGGCAGAATATGGGATATTGGATTAGTCAGTTTATACAGGTTCTTATCGGATATATTTTTCTGATGTATTTATGGCCGTCTGTTGTCTTCAGAAAAAAGCTGTCCGGGAAAAGCCTGACTTATCGTTTTGCATTCTGTTCCATAGTTTCCGTTCTGCTGATCAATGCAGTGGTGCTTGGATTGGGATTGATTCATATACTAAAGGGATGGATCATTTTCTGTATTTTTTATGGGATATTTGCGCTCTCTGTTCTGAAGAAAAAAGAGCTGTGTAGCAGCTTTTTGGTACAGGTGCGGACATTCTTTTCGGGAACATTAGGCTGGAAATCTCTTTTGTTCCGATTAGCCGATACAGTAAGAAATATTATAGTAAATATCCTGAAATGGTTGGACAAAAAAACCAAGGGCAGAAAAATAGAGTACAGTATTCTAATGGTACTGATCATATTTGGCATTATGTATTTCTCTTATGGTGCATTTCAGTGCCATTCCTATGGATGGGGTGATATGTATGTTCATCATGCATGGATCTATGGGCTGCAAGAAGGAAAGATCTTTCTGGAAGGTGTTTATCCGGAAGCTATGCATTGTTTTATTTATGTGATGAATGTTCTGTTTGGAATACCAGTATACAGCAGTCTTTTATTTTTGGGAGAGATTCATACAAGTGCTTTCCTTATTGCAATTTACTGTCTGCTCAGAGAAGTAATGAAATCCCAATATACAGTTTATCTTGTTCTTACTGCATTTCTGACAGTAGATGTTATATGTGTTGATGAGATTTACGGTATATCCAGACTGCAATATACCATACCGCAGGAATTTGGCCTGTATACAGAGTTTTTGTGCGCCATGTATCTGATTCGTTTTATGCGAAAAAAACAGGATTCGAAAGAGAAAAAAGACGACCTGTTTCTGTTTACGATGGCACTGGCAGCTTCCCTTGCGATTCATTTTTATGTTACGATCATGGCATTTTTTCTGTGCGGTTCCTTTGCTGTTTTTGGAATCAGGAAGATCTTTCAGAAGAAAAATTTCGGCAAACTTATTGCTGCTGTTATTGCAGCTGTTGTTATTTCCACAATACCGATGGTACTTGCTTTTGCAACAGGAATCCCGCTTCAGGGCTCGCTGAACTGGGGAATGAATATTATCAATGGTACAGATACAAAAGAGGGAAGAACACAGGTTGCACAAAGTATTAACGATGAAAGCAGTATGGATGAGGCTGCCCGGAAATTGTTAGAGAGTAGCAGTGAAACTGGGCAGAATCAGTCACAGACATCTTCTGACGGAGAAAATGTTCAGCAAAGTACCGACAGTGTGCAGGTACAGCCAAAGGTCTCCCTGAAAGACCGGGTACAGAAGATCCTCGATGAAGTAAAGCTTGTATATAAATATGGATATGCGAAGCTTTATGGTGGAACACGTGCCAGCTGGCTTATGAAATTTACACTGATCGCACTGGCACTTGGTATTTTGAATGTGGCTGTTTATTTTATCCGATTCCGGAAAGTTCCGTTTGAAATGTATCTGGGAATAACTTTTGCATCTGTACTTTTTATGGTTTTGTATGCGGCACCATTCTTAGGACTGCCGGAGATCATTGCAGGTGCCCGTCTATGTCTGACAGAGCAGGTATTACTGTTGTCTATGATGGCGATTCCTGTTGACCAGTTGTTTTTCCTGTTTGAAAAAACAAGAGTAAGAGGGCTGGCACCGTATCTGAGTGTTTTGGGAGTAGCTTTCATTTATACAGGAACGAATTATTTTGGAGTATTTCATGGCTATTTGTATTACGAGCTGACACGCTACAATTCTGTTGTGGAACTTACAAACAGTATTATTGATGAATATCCGCAGTATACGTATACCATTATATCTACAACAGAGGAAACATATCAGGCAATCGAATCCGGACGGCATGAGGAAATTCTTGATTTTTATTATAAATCAAAACAGAACCAGTATTATATTCCTACAGAATATCTCTTTTTCTATATAGAAAAGAAGCCGATCTATTATGCACAGTATCATTTTTTTTCGGGACCGAGATGGCTGGCTCAGGCCAAATATCCAAAATACTATAAGACTTTAAATGCTGTTCTGAGTCAGGGAAATGATATAAAGAATGGTAAAATCTCAGAAAAATTGGTGGGAGAACCTCTTGCGATCATGGGAAAAGCTTCTGATGCATATTCAAACATCAAAAACCGACAGATCCTGGAGTCAGAAATATATGACTGGTGCATGAATTTTAAATCTTGTTTTCCAAATGAAATCAAGACATATTATGAAGATGATAATTTTA
Organism: Blautia massiliensis (ex Durand et al. 2017); assembly: GCF_051861785.1. NCBI lineage: Bacteria > Bacillati > Bacillota > Clostridia > Lachnospirales > Lachnospiraceae > Blautia > Blautia massiliensis (ex Durand et al. 2017). Next base: position 1,608,752 of record NZ_CP146725.1, on the reverse strand, counting down.
TATGTTTTGCAATAAGACAGAATTCGGATCGGTTGTACGATTTAAGCAATTAGGAAAATATCAGAAACGAAAATTTCGAATTGCAGTGTCAGATGAAGACAGGAGCAGATTATGAGTAAGGCAAAATACTGGAAAGGTATGGCAGCAGGTGTGATCATTCTGGCTGTCATACTTGCGGCAGCAGCTGGCGCGTATATGTTTTTAAAAGAAAATGTAAAAGAATATGAAAAAACAGAGGAGATTTTTGGCAATCCTCTTATGGGATATGTGCCGTGTGCGTGGAATGATACAGTAAGTGATGACGTATCTATGTTGTATATGGATATTACCTGGGCAGAACTGGAGCCGGAAGAGGGCGAATATGACTGGGAAAGCATTGAAAAAGAAAATCAGCTTAGCCGTTGGAGAAAAGAAGGCAAACATATAGTCTTGAGATTTGTCTGTGATGTACCTGGAAAAGAAAAACACATGGATATTCCCAAATGGTTATATGAAAAAACAGACCATGCGGGAACCTGGTATGATGTGGAATTTGGGAAGGGATTTGCACCAGATTATAATAATGAACAGATGATCTATTATCATGACAGGGCAGTAAAAGCTCTTGGGGAACATCTGGGAGGAGATGGCCTGATCAGCTATATTGAACTGGGAAGCCTTGGCCACTGGGGAGAATGGCATGTTAATTATAGTGCAGGGATCCAGCGGCTTCCAAAAGAAGATGTGCGGGAGAAGTATGTAGCTCCATGGATTGAGGCTTTTCCAGATGCAATGTTGCTGATGAGAAGACCTTTTTCCCATGCTTCCAAATATGGAATGGGGCTTTATAATGATATGACTGGTGACTCGGGAGAGACAGAATCCTGGCTTAAAGAAATTCAGAATGGCGGAAATTTCAGTCAGACAGATGAAAAAAATGCTATAGTTTCCATGCCGGATTTTTGGAAAACAGCTCCCGTTGGCGGTGAATTTACCAGCTCACTGTCCATGGAGAACATGCTGGATACAGATATATTTCAGACAGTGGAACTGATCAGAAAATCGCATATTACATTTATAGGTCCTAATATTGCGGATAAAAAATATCAGCAGGGATATGAAAAGGTGTTAAAAAATATGGGATACCGCCTGTGGGTTTCCCGGGCTGTTCTTTTACAGAGGATTACAGGAACAAAGCTGAGGCTGATCTGGGAAAATGATGGAGCTGCTCCGTTTTATAAAGATTGGCCGGTATGGATCTATGTGACAGATGAAGATGGAAATATAGTTGAAAAGAAGCAGATTGATATTCAGCTTTCATCAGTTTTGCCTGGAGAAATCATAAAAACAGAAACCAGGCTTGATACAAAAAAACTGGCAGGTCTTGCAGGCGAGAAATATGATTTGAGTATTGGAATTGAAGATCCCATGACAGGAAAGGCCAGTGTACGCATGGCAATGAAATGCAGTTATAAAAATGGAAGAAATTATCTGTGGTGATTTTTATAGAATGTGAAAAACAGTGACTCCCACTCAGGAATCACTGTTTTCAAAAATTTTGACAAGTTTTGTTTTCTGGTTGCTTTTTTTGAAGTTACGAAGTGTCTGCAGGAAGGTTGTATTCCGTACTTTGTAGGTGTTGCGGATGAAGCAGACGAAAGTGATCACCCAGAGTACCGGCCAGAGGATCGGGAAGTGGCTGGCTTTTGGGAAGCGGACTTTCATCTGGACATGACCTTCACGGAAATAGGTAAACAGGTTGACTTTCTGGTAGGAGCTGCTTCCCACCAGAGTCTGTGAAACATCGGTTCCCATGTCACCGTCTTTCAGGATCTGTGTGATAAAATCCTGACAGTCAGAGGTATCGTAGTGGGTCTGGGGATCTATGGAATCCGGGAGGTCGAGATATATCCGGCAGCTTTCCAGAATGATCTCATAGAGATGGCTGATCCGCGATTCCCTGCACCATGTATGTATCTGGTCAAAATCAATTTCGGATTCATGACGTTTCAGATAAAAAGTGAAATCGCAGAGAAGCCGGATTCCGAATCCGCTGTACAGATAATGTTTCAGCATGTGATGGATCATGTAAAAAACGTATTCTGTTGGCGGCAGGACTGTATAGCTGTATCCATGGATCATCTGAGATGATTTCTTCAGCTGTGTCGGTGAATAAACGAGATCTACGATCTCATTGGTTCGGCTGTACTGGTACTGTCCGACAACTCTGTAATGAAGCTCCAGGATAAAACGGCGTCCGGTTTTTGGAAATGTATAATAGTAAGTTACATGATGATCACTGAGCTCGTCCTGGAGAATGTATCCGTTGGATTCCAGAACAGTCTGTGCCTGAGAAAGCATTTCCGGTTCGGCCAGATAAAGGTCAAGATCTCCCAGCTTGCGATACTCCGGGACAGGATAGCAGTCGGCAAGACTTAAACCCTTCAGAAGGTAGCAGTCAATATGGTTCTCTCTCAGGAGAGATACGGTAGTCCGGGTAAAATGTTCGATCTGATAGTAATTCAGCATCATTTCTTTTACCTGGTGCTTCATGGAAGGATAAACAGAAGCTGATCTGAGACAGGGAAGCACGAAGGGAACGGTACAGTGCTCCTGTGCCAGGTTCGCCAGAGCCGGAAGCTGCTCCGGTGTGACAGAAACAGGATCGTTGGAATCCGTGCAGATATTTTTTATTATGTTCAGATAAGTTTGGTATATTTGCTCCATGTTGATCTCCTGAAAAGGTATAAAATAATAGTAAGTATATCGTCAACTACCCATCACCTAAAGGTAATGGGCTTGTAACTGCCCAGTCGTAGTAACGGCTTACGCCTCCGACCTTTTATCCCCAATAGGCATTGCTGCCTAAAGTGGCGTTACATCATTGGATGGTTGACAGCACCCTTTGTAGCAGAGTTTACTCTGTTACAACTGTATTAGGTACTTGGCTATCAGCAAGATAGTTTATTCCCATACGATACAGATTCATAGCTCCAATACGGTCATCATTAGACGTATAACCGCAGTTTTTGCAAGTAAACAAATGTATTTTCTTATTACGATTAGACTTTTCAGTATGTCCACAAGCAGGACAGCATTGACTGGTATAACGAGGATCCACCTTTATTACAGAAGATTGATTCTGCTTTGCTTTGTAAATCAGCTTCTGCTCAAGGTCATAAAAAGACCATGATACAGAAACATAGCGGTCTTTTGTTTTGACATGCTCTGTAGCATTGCGAATACCAGTCAAATCTTCTAATACAAAGAGAGTATGCTTTGGATTACCGGTGGTGAGTGCCTTCGATACCTGATGGTTAATATCCTGCATCCAACGGTTTTCTCGCTGACCGATAGCTTTTAGTCTTCGTCTTGAGGATGGCGTATGTCGCATTTGAAGTTCTTTACGAAGCTTGGAATAATTAGCCCGTTTCTGTTTAATAGCTTTACCACTAACAAATCCGGACTTATGTTTGCTGTCATAAGTTGCAACAACAAAGTTGATACCTCTGTCAATACCTACAACATTACAAATATCAGAAATATTACTTTCTTCAACCTCATAGGTAACTGGTATATGCAGATAATATTTACCATGTTTATTTACAAGTTTGGCAGTACCAAACTTGTAAATAGAATGTTTAAAATACTCAGACATACCCTCAGCAAAATAAGGAAGTTTCACACGACCATTAAGAGTATTGACGGAAAAGCAGTTTTGAGTTAAAGAATAATCTCTGTTCCAAACCAGGTCGTACTGAGGTTTTTTAAAAGATGGTTTTATCCATTCATGCTGATTTTCAAGAATGGTCTTATATCTTGCGATAACCGTCTTAAAAACAGACTGCGCCATTTGTGATTTAAGACTAAACTTTTCCCTTAGAGCAGAGTACAAAATTTTATTGAGTGAGAACTGCTTTAGGTCATGTGTGCGGAATACATAATCTGAAACATAATTACAGGCATCACAATAAACAGACATTGTTTTATTAAGCAAAACTTTATCTGTATCAGTTGCAACTATCTGAACTTTTGCAGTTATAGTTATCTGTTCCATAAAATGTACTCCTCTCATTGATGCTTCACTAATAATAGTGTATACTAATGATTAGTGAATGTCAATAACTATCAGAGGTGATTTATGGATCATAGATATAATCGTCATAACAGACGAAAATACAGTCTGAAAGTACATATAGTTCTTGTAACCAAATACCGCAAACAACTACTAAAAGGCTCTATTGCTGATGATGTGAAACAAAAGATTCTCGATATAGCTAATACTCGTGGCTACGAAATAATTGCTATGGAAACAGACAAAGACCATATACATTTTTTGTTAAGTTATGATGCAACGGATAGAGTATGCGACATTGTTAAAATTGTAAAGCAGGAAACAACCTACTGCTTATGGTAAAAGTATAATTCGGTCTTATCAAAACAGTATTGGAAGAAAAAAACATTTTGGTCAGATGGTTATTTTGCTTGTAGCATTGGAGAAGTGTCATCAGTAACTATACAAAAATATATTGAGAATCAGGGATAATAGATAACGATTTACAAGGCTCCTCCCACCGCCTAAAGGCAGTGGGTTTCTGCCTATGACAAACGAAAGGATTTATTTATGAATATATTTGGAAATAAAGGGGAAGGGAAAATGAAAAAGACAGAAGGATATATTGTAAAAGAGCTGGAAGATGAGTATATTGTGCTTCCGGTGGGAAAAAGAACTGAGGAAGTCAATGAGGTGATCTCCTTAAGCGAAACAGCAGGATTTATTTATATCCATGCAGATCAGGCAGAAGATATTGAAGGACTGGCGCAGATGGTTGGAAACGAATATGGGATAGAAGCATCCGAGGTTTACGAGGATGTGAAAAATGCGGTAAAAACTTTCCGGGAAAAAGGAATTCTTCTGTGAGCCTAAGAGTTTGGCTTTCGGAAGATCCGGCGAAAAAATGCAGTTAAACGAAAACAGAAAGGACGAACCGGCAGCATCAGAAGCCACACAGAGGACAGAAAACGATAAAAAGGATTCTGTGCGGAAATCTCCCGTCCATTGCGTACAAAAGCTACAAGTTTTCCGATAATCTGATCAGAACGAAGCGGGCCTTCAATTTCCCACTGATTATCACCAACCATAAAAAATCCCTCTTCTGTGATCTTATCGATGCGGTGGAGCACAAGGATACTCCGGTCACGGCGGTAAAGAACTACATCATTTCTGCGGCAGTCTGTGGAAGATGTCTGCTGGATCAGGGCTTCATCCCGGCCGGGAATAAAAAGAGGGTACATGCTGTAGCCCTGTGGTTTGATGCGGATGATATTTCCGTCACGGAGAAGCTGTTCCAGATCGATTTTCGGTGATGTTTGGGATGTATTGTTCATGGTGATCGTCCTTAAATTTGGTATAATACTGGTGTGTTTGGTAGTGTCCGGCAAGTTATCTGCTCAATGAAGAGAATTTTGTCTGCCTGGCTAGTGCGTATTATAGCATTCCTGTAAATAAAGAACAACAATAACTGACAGAAACGTGTCAGAAATAGCACGATATTTTTTATAATAATACTTGACTTTCAAGGGCCTGATAGATATTATAAAAGGAAAGATGAAACAGATAAATTACTAGCTTTTGATGGCATAAGAGAGGAAAATAAACTATGAAAATGTATAAAAAACCGATAGTAACTGTTGATGAGGGACTGGCAGAAGGTGTATATGCGGCAAGCGGTGCAAAGGGTACACTGAATGTAACATATTATGGTGTATGGGATCGCTGGGGAACCAATGGCGGTAAAGGCCTTGCGATGGCCAACTGGTCTGATCTTAACGGAACGATCACACTGAATGTTACATTTAATGATACTGTGGATCAGGCAGAGACAGACGATGCATCTGTACAGACTTCCTGGTCAGGAAAGACAGCGACATTTACATTCGCAAGTACAGCAAAGAATCCACTGACGATCGGAATTCATCTGAATCACGGAACAAATATTGATGATCTGAAGATGACTGGATTTACATATTCTGTGAACTAACTGAATCTGTGAATCAGTTATTCGGTGCAGAGCTATGTATCGAATACAGATGATTTTATTCACTTGACACGAATGCTGAAAGATTGGATTTATGAATATTCAGTGAGATGGATGGTGAATATCTGTTTTATTTGATCGTGTAAGATGTGGGAGGAAGATTAACGTGAAGGTATACGAGAAACCGGTGGTTTCTGTTGATGCAGGGATGGCTGAGGGTGTGTATGCCTTGTAGGTCGAATTGGCGATGAAGAGTTACGAAGGCGACATTAGTTTCTGTTACAGATGCAGGATATACTTCATAATCCACATTACAGATTAATTAGATCAAGATTAATTCAAATATAAAAAATCCTCCACAGAAACAGGCAACTATTTCTGTGGGGGATTTTTTAACACATTTGACAAGTTAAAGATTAAAAATCAGGCTGATACATCGCAGATCAGAACTCCTTCACCATCTTCTGAATCTCCCCATCCCCAAGCACCTCGCATCTCTTATCCCGTATCGCATAAACCCGCGTACAGATATTTAAGACCGTAGGCCGATGAGTTGTCACGATACAGGTTCTGGGGTAAGTATCCTGCATGATATTTCTGAGAACTTTACGTTCTGTGGCTACATCCAGCGCGGAAGTTGCTTCATCCAGCAGAAGGATCGGAGATTTTCTGAGGAGTGCCCTGGCAATGGAAAGTCTCTGGGCCTGGCCCTCTGAGAAACCGCCGCCCCGTTCTTTAATGACGCTTTCGATTCCATCCGGAAGCTTTTCCACGAATTCCCATGCACAGGCCAGTTTCAGTGCCTCGATAATTTCTTCATCTGTGGCGTCCTGCTTCACATTTCGCATATTTTCAGCAATCGTTCCCGAAAACATGGTGTTTCCCTGAGGCACATAGGAAAACAGCTTTCTGGTAGACGGTGACATATCCAGCATATTCGAGTGATTTTTGCCCGCGCAGACATGGAAAGAACCGGTCTGTGGCGTCAGAAGGGACAAAATCAGACGCAGCATAGTTGTCTTACCTTCGCCGGAAGGCCCAACCAGGGCAACGATCTCATGAGGATAAGCCTCCATGGAAGCGTTGGCAAAAACAGAAGTTCCGTTATGATAAGTATAGCTGAGATCCTGCATATTCAGACCGATTCCCTCCTCCCGATACTGCTTTTCGAAGCTTCGGACAGCGGAATCCTGGCTGTAATCCTCCTGGGGCATTTCCACGATATCCATCAGTCGGCCGGCAGAGATCGTCAGCGAGATCGCAGAAGGAATCAGGCTGACCAGGGAATTCACTGCACTTGTCAGCGTGCCGGAAAGAGAAAGAAACATGGTCATGGTTCCGTAACTGATCGCATTGCTCCACACACGGTAAATTCCCCAGCCATAACAGCTGTACGATACGATAAAACCGATAATGGACATAAGGACAGAGGTCAGGATGGACATTTTCTGGAAATCCAGCCTCATATCGATATAATCTTTCTGAAGAGATTTCAGTTTATCCGTGTAAAAATGGATCAGGTCAAAAGCTTTGATGGTCTGGATATTGGAAAAAGCCTCCTGGTTAAATCCGTAGAGCTTTGCATTCATGGCAGCACTTCGCTGGTTATTATCCCGCATACGCCGAAGAAGCGGTCTGGAAAGCAGTGCGCTGAACGGTATTCCAAGCAGTGCGAACAACGCAAAGGTAGGATCATAGTAAAGTACGATTGCGAGAGCACTGATAAAACGGAACGTATAAATGATCAGGTTTGGTATCCAGTTCAGGATTCCGCTGGAAATATTGGAAGCATCGGAGCTCCACCGTGTCACCAGATCGCCGGTATGGTAATCCGTAAGAGATTCCCAGTCAGTCACCAGCATTTTGGAAAAAATATCGTTTTTGATCTCTGAATCCACCTTTAAATTAATAAATGTGGAGGCATATCCGGAAGCCTGTGAAACCAGGATATTGGCTACGGAAAAACCGATCATTGCAGCAAAAGTACTCAGAAGTTTTCCGGTCTGGTGGCCGGTGATGATATCGACCAGATCTTTGGAGATCAGGCTGGAGATCAGGGAAACGCCGGTTCCGGTAATTCCAAGCAAAGTATAGAGGATCATAGCTTTCCAGTAACGTTTGCCGTACTGATAGATCCATAAGGTCTGTTTCCACATTTTTTTCAAGGTGCCCTGTTTCAGATGCTTCCAGACCAGAAATATTTTATCTTTCATTGCAGTTCCTCCGCAGGTCAATGGCGTTCTTCATAGTGTGGGCAGCAGAAGGATTTTTTGTGCACAGAAAATGGAGCACTGGCACGCAGTCTGCGATTTTTTCTGCAAAGGACAGGTTTCTGGTAAGCTGAATTTCTTTCCAGGCAGGAGAAATCATACGCTGCATAACCCGGAGGATTTTTTCCGAAGGAGGTAATTTTTCCAGCCGGTCTGTCTGCGAGTCCTGCCCCAGGAGCACGATCCCTCCGAGCTCATATTGTTCTGTAGTAAAAATCTCCGAGGTTCCGCACCAGGGAATTCCGTAAACAGTGATATGACCGTCTTCGAATCCCAGAAGATTCAGATCCCCGTTCAGATACGGCGTGCCAAAAAGCTCATGCCATAAAGCTGTATGAGTTGATTTTCCCATTCCCGAATGCCCGGAAAAAAGCCAGGCCTTATCATGGTAAAGAATGGATGCGGAATGAATGGCAAAGAGCCCGTTTTTCTGCGCAATAAAAAGAAAAAACAGGCGTATTGCGTGGAACAGGTTGTCTGTATTAAGCTCAGTTGCCTGGGCATGGCAGTGGATCCGCACATAGGAACCATCCTTGAGCATGTGAGCTTCGTAAATATTCTGCATCTGAGGAAAAAGAACAACGTAGCGGTCAGAATTTTCGAAGATAGTCATTTCGGAATTCTGCAGAAGAACCTGCTCATAACAGCGGCTGGCCGGAGGTGCAGTGATCAGCTCAAGTATCTGATCTGGTTCCGCAGAAAACTTTTTATAAAAGGGTTCGAAACATGTGGAAAACAGTTCCCGGGGACCATATAGCTTCATTGTGATCCCGGCAATGACCATAGAGCCGGAAGGTTCTTTGGAAATCGGATGGAGATCTTCTGTGATCATTCCCAGGCCTGTAAGCTGTGTAAGAAAATCCATCACATCACTGCGCAGTTCAGGGAAAAAAGATTCATCCAGCTGATAAACCCTGGCAAGCAGTTTTACCAGCTCCTCTGGTTCTGCTTCTTCATTGTGCTGCAGAATATTCCATAAAAATGAGCTGGTCTCATTGAGGATAAAGCTTTTTTTCTGGTCTGCGATCTGCTGGCCATATGGCAGCAGGTAACAGGTATCTTTGATTTTCCGGAGGGTATATCCGGGTTGACATCTGAACATAATAAAAAGGTTTCCTTTCTCTTTCTGAAAGTCAAAGTTTTCAAAACAGATTATAACACAAAAATCAGCAAAATCTCTCGATGAGTTGAAAATAGACATTGTAAAAAATCTGTTACTCATTTATAATGAGTAACAGATTCTAAAGATGTTATAAAAAACAGGAGGAAAGCCTTGAAAAGAGAATTAGTTATTGTCATTGATTTTGGCGGTCAGTACAATCAGCTGGTTGCAAGACGTGTCAGAGAATGCAATGTATACTGCGAGATCTATTCTTATAAGACAGATCTTGAGAAGATTAAAGCGATGAATCCTAAGGGAATTATCCTCACCGGTGGACCGAACAGCTGCTATGAGGCAGATTCACCGACTTATCAGAAAGAATTATTTGAGCTTGGAATTCCGGTGCTGGGACTTTGCTATGGAGCACAGCTTATGATGCATGTCCTTGGAGGAAAAGTTGAGAAGGCAGATGTCAGCGAATACGGCAAGACAGAGCTTCTTATTGATAAGAAGGATTCCAGAATCTTTAAGAATGTATCCGACAGAACGATCTGCTGGATGAGCCATACAGACTATATTTCCCAGACTGCACCTGGATTTGAGATAGCTGCACACACAGCGGACTGTCCGGTAGCAACTGCACAGAATGAAGAGAAGAAACTGTATGCGATCCAGTTCCATCCGGAAGTACTGCACACAGTAGAAGGAAAGACAATGCTTTCCAACTTCGTACTTGGTGTCTGTGAATGTGCCGGAGACTGGAAGATGGATGCTTTTGTTGAGCACACGATCAAAGAGATCCGTGAGAAAGTCGGCGGTGGAAAAGTTCTCCTTGCTCTTTCAGGCGGTGTAGATTCCTCCGTAGCAGCAGGACTTCTTTCCAGAGCAATCGGCAAGCAGCTTACCTGCGTATTTGTAGACCACGGACTTCTTCGTAAAGATGAGGGAGATGAGGTTGAGGGTGTGTTCGGACCGAACGGACAGTTTGACCTGAATTTTATCCGTGTCAATGCACAGCAGAGATATTATGACAAGCTTGCAGGCGTTACAGAGCCTGAGGCGAAACGTAAGATCATCGGTGAGGAATTTATCCGTATCTTCGAGGAGGAAGCCAAGAAGATCGGTGCTGTAGATTTCCTTGCACAGGGAACCATTTATCCGGACGTTGTAGAGAGCGGTCTTGGCGGAGAATCCGCAGTGATCAAATCCCATCACAATGTAGGTGGACTTCCTGATTTCGTAGATTTCAAAGAAATCATCGAGCCGCTCCGCGACCTCTTTAAAGATGAGGTCCGTAAAGCCGGCCTTGAGCTTGGAATTCCGGAAAGACTGGTATTCCGTCAGCCATTCCCGGGCCCGGGACTTGGAATCCGTATCATCGGTGAAGTCACCGAGGAAAAAGTACGCATCGTACAGGATGCAGACTACATCTACCGTGAAGAAGTCGACAATGCAGCCGCCGACTACAAAAAAGAACACGGAGAAGATCCATCCTGGATGCCGAACCAGTACTTTGCAGCCCTTACAAATATGCGAAGCGTAGGTGTAATGGGAGACTTCAGAACATACGATTATGCAGTGGCGCTCCGCGCCGTTAAGACTATTGACTTTATGACTGCTGAATCTGCTGAGATTCCTTATGCAGTGCTTAATAAGGTGATGAACCGTATTATTAATGAAGTTAAGGGCGTAAACCGCGTATTCTATGATCTTACTAGTAAGCCGCCTGGAACGATCGAGTTTGAATAGTTGGAGCAGAGCTTCAAAGCCTTTATTTTCAAGGGTTTTGAGGCTCTTTCCTTTTAGAATTGCATTTTGATTGCATTTTTTTATTCAACTGTTCTGTGATAGATTGCTGTATGCTGATTGCTGGTGTAATCGGCAACACTGGTTGTTGCCGGAGTATAAGTGAGAACACCAGTTAATTTTTTGGCAACTTCCACGTTGGTGTTGGGATATAAATGTCCATAGGTTCCTAACGTAGTCTGTATCTTTTCATGCCCCAGACGTTCTTTAATCAATAAAGGATTTTCACCCATACTGATGAGCAGGGAAGCATGGGAATGTCTGAGTGCATGAATCTTGATACGGTGTACGCCTGCCAATCCAGCAAGTTTTTCTAATGCCCGTGGGAGGGTGTGCTTACTGGTGGGAATCCCATTGTAGCTTAGTACAAGGTCGCAGCCCTTTAAAACCTTTTGCTGTACTTCCTGCCATGCTTTCAATTCTTTGATGGTATCTGTGTCAATATAGATAGTGCGAATACTGGCTTGTGTCTTTGGCTCCACAAATTTGTATTCGTCCATTGTTTTATAGTACAGCGTTTTTGTTATACTTAAAAGTCCGGTTTCAAAGTTGATGTCCGACCATTGCAGGGCTGCGGCTTCTCCGATTCTCATTCCGGTCATAAACAGGAGCCAGTATGAAATGAAAAGGTAATGTTCGTAATAATCTCCCTTGTAGAGCAGGGAAATTACCTTTTGAAATTCATCCAGTGTCCAGAAATCCACTTTTGTTTTCTTGCTCTTGATGTTTCCTATCATTCGTGATGGATTTTTCTTTGCAAGACCGAGAACAACTGCTCTGTCAAAGGCAATAGAGAGCATACCCTGTACAATACGGATATAGTTTGGACTAAATTCTTTTGCGAGTTCAAGCTGCCAGTTCTGGACGTTAATGGGTTCTATCTCATCCACCGTCATTTTGTAAAAGTATGAAAAATGCTTCTGAATGGTAGAACGGCGGTTCAGATAGGTGCTTTCCTTTACTTGTGTTTTATACCAAGGAAGATAAGTTTCCTCAATAAACTGTTGAAAAGATAGCTGCTGTTTCTTTTCTGTTAATTCCTCTGTGGATGTCAGCATAAGTTTTGAATATGCTTCTCTGGCTTCTTTTTTTGTCTTGAATCCACTTTTGTATTTCTGAATCTGTTTTCCGGTAATCGGATGCAAACCTAAGTTTGCTCTAAAATAATAAGTTCCGTTTTCTGCTTTCTTAATAGGGTCTTTTGCCATGATTTCACTCCTTACATAAATGTGCAAGAAGTACAATCAGTTTGATTTATCAGTAAAAGTAATCCCTAGCAATTCTTCCACAGCTTCTCTGGGAACCCTGTCCAGTTTGCGTGACTGATAGTAGGTATGCCCTTTTGAAATCATAAGTTTTTTGGCTTCTCTTATGATGTCTGCTGCGAATGAAGTTCCATAACCCAGTTCTATTAAGTCTTTTTTTGTTACTGTAATCATGTTCCTCCTTTCCATAGACCAGATATGGAACCCTCAATATCTGTCTATATTATATCAGATTTTGTGGCAAAAGTAATATTAAGATTGTATTTCCTGCAAATAGTTATTTGATTTTGAATGAAAAATTCTAATTCCAAATGGTATCTAAGCAAACCGAACAGCTTTCGCTAAAGCTCATGGGAATCTCACCCCTGCATGGTTCTCATCCAGCCGTACCCTTTGCCAGCGGTGCTACATCATCACACGGACTAAGGCTGTACGGAAGTATCATTATCACAATAGAAAGGTCATGGCGGCAGCTTTTACGGGAAGCTGCTTATGGAACGCTGGCAGGAATCGCTATCCGGTTTCATCCCTCCTTTGGTGGGTTACGGCGTGCCAGCCCAACGGCTCTCTTTCTATCGAAACGTATTCGGTTGCTTTATGCTGCGTTGATTAGACGCTTTCTTTTTCAAGGAACAATCCGGCTTTGTCAGCCTGTTAAAATGCACTGGTGATAATGCACTTTAATAGACTGGCAAGCTCTGTCTGGGAAGCATGGGCTTGTCCATGCTTCCACAGGAGAGCGTTATTTTTACTTTGGTTCCCTGATTTCAAAAGATAAAATCTTTGTAATCAGACGTGTTTCCATCCGGCGGCGTAGGGTTTCATCTACAACCATGTGGGTATTCCCGTATTCGTCTTTCATGGGACGCATGGAACGGCTGGCAATAAAACCGCTGTAATGGCGTACAATCTGGTTGACTGCTTCAATGTCACCATCCGCAGCCCTTACAATCACAGGAAACGGAATCATAGGGTGCTTTGCTGTCATGCTTCTTCCTCCATAAATTTTTTGATAAATTCCAGTCCGGCGTGTCTTCTTCTCTGTATAGTAGAACGGTTGACTTCCAGAATTTTTGAAATCTCCGTATCGTCAAATCCAAGAAAATAATATCTCAAGATAACGTCACGTTTCTTTCCATCCAGATTTTCTAATGCTTCTGCTAACAGGCTGTTTTCAATGCGGACAGTAAATCCATCCATTTCAAAAGTATGGAAGTGGGATGGATAGGTGTCTTCGGAAGAAAACAGATTGACGGTGTAATCGTCCATATCACAGAACAGGGTTTCCCGTTTACACTGTCTGGACAACGCTTTGAGATAGTCTTTGCGTTCATCCTCCATAGCGACTTTACAGATGTAATCAAACTGGTTCTCTATGGTTGTCTGAAATTCAGATGGCTTCATCATTGCTCACCCCCTTTCCAGCCTTGAAAGGGAGCGAGTTGATAGGAATCTCTGCTTCTTTCCCCCTTTTCGCTCTTAGTCCCGACAGGACAGGGGGTGCAGTTGCGTTTTGAGAAGAAAAATTTAAAAACTTTTTCTTCCAACTAAAAAAGCACGCAAACAGACGATATTTCTGCTTGTATGCTTCGATAGTTCTTTCTATGTATTCTGAAAAACCACATTGAGGGTCAGACTTTTCTAGTGTAGGTGGATGGCTTTTTTTAACGGTTTACCGAATGTAGATATATTTAAGAAAATATTTTTCATAGCGGCTTCCTCCTGTAAGCCGCTGTCTGTATAAAGTAGTAGACTTTAAAAATCATCTATATTTCATGCAAAAAAAGACGGCGGCTTTTGTTAAACCGTCGTCTGGAAAAGATGATGTGATTTTTGACGCAGGGAAAGTATGCTGCCAAATAACGGTTTTTTTTAATTTCCGTTTCGGCAGCATACATTTATCTTTGATACGCATAATAGGAACTATACAACTATGTAATACGTTTTTCTATACCTGTCACTATTGCAACAGGAACAGTAAAATGTACAGAGGTGGTGTATTATGCGTAAAAAAGAAGATAAATATGATTTCAGGGCGTTTGGGCTTGCCATAAAAGAAGCCCGTAAAAAACAGGGTTTGACCCGTGAACAGGTGGGAGCAATGATTGAAATTGACCCACGCTATTTAACCAATATTGAGAACAAAGGGCAGCACCCAAGTTTACAGGTTCTTTACGACCTTGTATCATTATTAAATGTATCTGTTGATGAATTTTTTCTACCTACTGATAACATGATAAAAAGCAGCAGACGTAGGCAGCTTGAAGAAAAAATAAATCAGTTGACAGATACCGACCTTGTAATTATGGAAAGCGTTATTGATGGTATTATGAAATATAAGCGAATGGAAGAATAATTCTTCCGTTGGCTTACTTTTCATTTTCTGGCACAATTTCTATATTTGACATATCCTCCTGCCCTGAAATTTCGTAATCGTAAGAAACTTTTTCAGATTTACTTTTTTCTGTTCTGTTTACACATCCACTAAATGCAAAAGTAGAAAGTAATAAACAAATTATTAGTGTAATCGTTTTTTTCATTTTTTCACCTGCCTTAATATTCCTTGTTTGAGTTCTAACACAGTATCAGCTTTTTGAGCAACATCTTTAGAATGAGTAACAATAATGACACATTTATTCAATTTATGGGCAGTTTCCTGTAATATTTGTGTGATTTCAGCGGCAGTTATTTCATCAAGATTTCCTGTAGGCTCATCTGCCAGTATAATAGGGACATCGGTAGCTAAGGAACGTGCGATTGCTACACGTTGTTGTTGCCCACCAGACAATTTTAAAATGGTTCGTTTTAGTTCTTTATCAGAAAGTCCCAGACGTTTTAAAAGAGGAACCACATCAACATCTTTCTTTGCTGCCAAAGTTGCATTTTCAATCGGTGTCATATAATCAATCAAATTATAATTTTGAAATATAAGAGAAACATGATTTTGTCTATGAGATTCCAATCCTATTTTTTTAATATCTTCATTTTCGTATAAAATAGTTCCGGTAGTTGGTATATCAAGTCCCCCTAGTAGTGAAAGTAATGTTGTTTTTCCGGAACCAGATGAACCTAAAATCGCATATACTTTTCCTAGTTCAAATGAAAAGGTAATATCTTTCAGCACGTTTGTATTTTTATCATAAGAGTATGATACATGATTACATTTAAAAATTGACATTTGTTCCTCCTTAACTCATACGGGCTAAAATTTCCCGTGGTTTTAAACGCATAACACTAATCGAAGATATAGTTACTGAA
The DNA here is from genome assembly GCF_051861785.1 of Blautia massiliensis (ex Durand et al. 2017). Lineage (NCBI taxonomy): Bacteria > Bacillati > Bacillota > Clostridia > Lachnospirales > Lachnospiraceae > Blautia > Blautia massiliensis (ex Durand et al. 2017). Next base: position 1,593,034 of record NZ_CP146725.1, on the reverse strand, counting down.
ATAAAAATGATAGAAAAACCGATTGTGTATAATTGCAATATATCGGGCAAAGTAATTTCTACCTTAATATCAGGAATAGCGGATTCTGAATCTTCTGAAACGCTAAAATCCAGACTTTTCATTTCTGTATGGTCTTCTTGTGTTGAAAGTTGCTGTTTTTCATTTTTTGTATTTTGTTGTAAAAGGGTATTTGCAATATTTCCAGAAATCATATTGCTTGTAACAAAAGATAAGGTAAAAGCTAAAATTGCTATCATTAAAACTTCAATAAGGTATTGTCCTAATATGCTGGATTTTTTTATTCCAATGGAGAGCAAAACGCCTGTTTCATGTATTCTCTCTTTTCCCCAAAGTGTGAGAATAAGTGAAAGAACAATAACACTTGCGATAATGATTACAAGTAACAAGCCGATAACTAACGTATCTAAATTCTCTAAAGAAATTGCTGTGTTTTTGTAAACCTCATCATTGGCATAAATGTTATAAACATTTTCTTTATAGTCAGGTAAATGTTTTACTTGCTCTATGATTTTTTCAATATCTTTAGGGTCATTTACGGTAACTTTTACTGTATCAAACCCTTGCACTGCAACACTATTTTCAAGTTCGACAATAGATTCTATATCTGTAAAAATTAAATTTTGTATCTTATCATATGTTGGTATTGATTCGCCAATTTTTTCAAGTTTTTGTGCATGAAACAATCCAACAATTTCAAAAGCTAGTTGCTTTCCGTTCTCATTTGTTACAATTAAGGAATCGCCTAATTTTAAGTTGTTTTTTTCTGCTAAGTCTTTACACACAATAACTTTGTGTATGTCATTGTCTAAAATATGCCTGCCTTCTATTAGTTGGACTTTTCCAGAAGTAAAGAAATTTTGTTCTTCTGAACGCCATACACCAATGCTTTTTACACAATGAGAAAGACTCTCATCTAATGGAACAGTTCCGGCAAATGGTAAAAGTTTATCAAAATTTATCAGACTTTCCGTTGTTGCATCACAGAATTTAACACCGGAAATATTCCGAATGTTTTCTACCATTTTTGATGTCACCTGCTCAGTCGAGTACATTAAAAGGTCGGAAGACCCATCTTCATTCTCACTTTCTTCTTCGTGATAATATGGATTTGAATCTGAATAATTGACATCAATATTGAAAGAGCCGCCGATATTTTGTCTTAAATTTTTTTGAGCTTGTTTTGACGCGCTTCCAATACTTAGTCCCGTTAGAACAAAAGTTGACAGAATTAAAAGGATGAAAAAAAGCAAAATACTCTTTCCTCTTTTGCGTGAGACATATAGAAATGCTCTTTTCATAAAGTTCATGATTTTTTATACCTCCTGATTTTTTATTTTGAATACAGGAACATCATAAATGTTCAATATGGAATGTATATGAAATGAATATAGAATTTAGGGCGAAAAAAAGCCCTCTGAAATTAGAGAGCTTTTGGCAGGAGGATAGAGAAACACATCCCTTTTTGTGATTCTGTTGGTAAAAATTCATACGAAATATGAAGTGATGAAAAAATAGTTGAGACAATGTAAAGTCCTAATCCATTTCCACCGCTATCACTATTGCGAGAAAAATCAGGACGATAAAATGGTTCAAATATATGTGCTAATTGTTGTTTATCAATCGGAATACATTCATTTTCTACCGTTAAAGTATGTTCTTTTAAACAGACAAAAACACTCCCCTCATTTGGAGTATAGGTGACAGCATTTGCAATAATATTAGAAAATGCCCGACTAAATTGCTTTTGTGGAATTATTATCCTGTATTCTTGAGGAATATCTAACTTTAAATTGATACCATGAGTCGCAGCAATCAGTTTATATGGTTCACATACATTCAAAATTAAGTCTGATAAATTACATTTCGTAGAATCTTCCTGAGTGGTTTCCATATTTATTTTGGAAGTTTCTAAAATTTCATGAATCATGGTTGCAAGCTGTTCTACTATATCCTTACATTCAGGAAGATATGTGGAATAATTACAATAACTTCCCACTCCTAAAATCATGTTTTCCAAGGTTGCATTTAAAGCGGTTACTGGGGTTTTTAATTCATGTGACGCTGCCCTTAAAAAATCAATTTTTGCCTGTTCACTTTCTTTAACCTTTTCCTTTTCTGCTTCAAGATTTTTAATAGTTGTAAATAGACGATAATATAATTGATTGATATTATCAGCTAATTCTCTCACTTCATCTTGAGAAGATACTATACAAACAGCAGATTTATCCATTTTAGACATTTGTTTTGTCACACTTGAAATTTTCCGAATTGGTGTTGTAATACTTTTTGAAAAAAAATAGGAACATATTGCACAAAGAATAATACAACAAAAAACAGAAAATGGTAACGCCTGCCAAATTGCCTGTGATACAAACTGCAAAGGGTCGATACTGCCATCTAATACATATTCACTTTGATTTGATATTACTGATGAAGTGTAATCTATAGCAATTCGTGGGGCAAGTAAATACAAAATCAGATGAGCTGCAATTATAATAAACACCATAATGCTGAATGTATATAAAAAAATTTTAGGCAATATTTTTAATCGTTTCATTCCACCACCTCATACTTATAGCCGATTCCTTTTACTGTTACAATACAATTAAGACGTAATTTTTTTCTTAAATTTTTGATATAAGTATCTATTGTCCGGTCGATAATAGGGTAATCATATCCCCATAGTTCGTCAAGAATTTGTGAACGGGTCAAAACCAGTCCTTTATGTTCTATAAGAAGTTTTAATAATTCTATTTCTTTTGGAGTAATGTCAATTCTTCCATTTTTATCATGGGCTGTATATCCAGAAAAATTGACAGTAACATCCCCGAAAGTAATAGTGTCTATAGACTGCATTTGTCCACAGCGGCGCAAAAGAGCGGTGATTCTTTTTCCAAGCAATACCATAGAAAAAGGTTTTGTTACATAATCATCTGCTAATTCATCAAAACTTTGTGATTGCGTATATTCATCCTCAATCGCTGTGAGCATAAGTACAGGTATAAGACTGCTTTTTCTTATTTCATGTAAAACAGCAATCCCAGTTAATCGTGGAAGCATAATGTCTAAAACAATTAAATCTATTGTTGTACTATGAAATAATTGCAATGCTTCCTCACCATCATAAGCAGAAACAATGTTATGTCCGGTTGGTTTTAAATATTCACAAATAGCCATATTTGTTCTTTTATCATCTTCGACAATCAATATTTTAGCCATATATTCACCTCCATTTTTACTGTACAGCATTTATATGAAAAGAATATGAAATTAGATTGATAATTTAATTTTATTATAGAAAGATTTAGGAATTAAAACAAGAATTTATCTCACATCCAATAGTAAACAGATGATTTTTTATCATCTGTTTACTATTGGAATATATAATCATTTCACAATCTTCCAGTTTTCCCCGTTCTTTTCCAGCACAAGGTTAAACTGTGATACCTGTGTTGTCATGGTCTGGTTATCCAGATATTTCACTGCAAGGGAAGCTGTCACCTGATTTCCGTTTCGGTTATAAACCGGATTCACCAGTTCCGAGAAAATATACTCTTTCCCCACAGGTTTCAGCACGCCCTCACTCACATAATAGGTCAGTTCCTTTGCGGTTGCCGTAGGGTACAGCTTGAAAAAGGTGGTGAGAAATTCGTTGATTTCCTCTGTGGTGATGGAATCCACCGTACCGTCACTTTGTATCTCTTTGGGAGTGTAACCAGATTTTACGGGAACGCTGGTAATGGTTGGATTCTGGATAATCGTCAGGTTTCCAGAGCCATCCACATAGACCGTCACCTGATAGGCAGAACGGACGGTTTTACTGGATTCTCCCTCTGTGATACGCTGTTCCACCGTGTAGGTCACTTGATAATGCTGCTCCTTTTCTTCTGTGATTTCCCATATCTGGAAGTCAGTCAGGGCAGCCGATACGGGGATGTCCTTTCGGACGGTATCTACATTCAGGGCTTGCAGTTCTCCGGTGAGATACCCTTTTAAAGCGTTTGTCCGATTGTCAATGGAAGCGGCGGACTGTTCCCATGAATAGTAGACTTCTGCGAAATTCTCCACGAAGTTTTCTATCTTGTGGGTGTCGAGGATTGTTTCCTCAATCACTTTGGTTTCATGGACAGTGTGAATGTCTATCGCCGTGAAATTCTTATAAACGGCAAACAGGAAGCTCACTGCCAGCAGCACCCACAGGGCAATCACGGTTTTTTTGTGGGTATTGGCTTTATAGACTTTCAGTTCCTTTTCTTTCTGCTTTTTCTGGTTTTCCTCTTTTCTAATCTGAATCATATCGGTTCATCCTTTCTTATTTTTTGATTCGTCCGGCTCCGGCAAGGTGCTGTTGCCAGTAGGAGCCTGTCAGGTCTGCGTAACCAATGGGATTTCCGGCATGGTACATCCGGTTATTTCCCACATACAGCCCCACATGGGTGATATAGGTTCCGGCATTGTAGGTGGAATGGAAAAAGACCAAATCCCCTGCTTTTGCTTCGGACAGGGGGATGTGCTGCGTCACATTGTACTGTTCCTGTGCTGTCCGTGGCAGGGCGATTCCTGCCTTGCCATAGCACCACTGCACCAGTCCCGAACAGTCAAAGGAAGTGGAGGGGGAATCGCCCCCATACACATACGTCCAGCCCTCATACTTTAAGGCTTCCTCCATGATAGCCTGCACCGTTTCATCATCAAACTGTGCCACGGTCAGGTATTGCGATACCAATAGGACATAGAACATATTCCCGTAGGAATACCGCCAGCCCCCGTTTTTCTCTACGGCAACAGGGTTGGTGTAGGTGACTTTCTTTCCGCCGGATTTGTCCCTTGCGAAGCTCTCTGCCAGTTCAAAGGTGTATTTTTTTCCGTGCCCTGCTACATAGTCTAGGAAACCACCGCCGTAGTTGTAAGACTGAATCACACTGTTTAAATCACAGCCCTTTGTTTCTGCCGCTGCGAGCAGTTCCGAGAAATACTTGCAGCCCTGTTTGATGGATTCCTCTGTACTAAGGGAGTTCGGGGGAAGCCCCAGAGATTCCGAGGACTGCATAACGTCTTCCAGCGTGCCGCCGGATTCCACCTGAATGATGGCGAGCAGCACATTTAAGTATTCCTCTATGCCATATTTCCTTGCATACTTTTCCAGCATAGGTTTATGGGCGAGGACTTCCTGTGATACGCTCACGCCCCCATAGATAAGGTTTCCGCCGCTTCCTCCGTCTTCCTCATCCGAGAAGACAATCACCACCAAAAGGAGCAGGGAGAACATCATCACGAACACGCCGGAACAGGCAAAGAAAAGGTGTCTTAATTTCATGGTTTCTCCCCTTTCTTTTGTTTGGCAGCCGCTTTTACCGTTTTTGTCCACTCCTTTCTGGCGGTGGTACGCCGGATGGTAAAGTTTGATTCTTTTACCGCAGGGGCAGCCCGTTTTCTTTCCGGTATCACAGGAGCCGTATCATTCTGGACAGGTCTTGCCGGACGGGGAGCAGCCGGTGTGATAGTGGGAGCCGCCTTTTGTCTTTCATCCGACTGGGATAGGGAAGCAGATGGGACTATCTGGCGTTCTGTCCTTACAAGAGGCGTTTGTTCATGGTGGATAGAAGCCGCTTTTACCACCGGAACCGAAGCCCGTTCCGCCACAGTTCCCCCATAAGGAACCTGTCCCCGTTCCCTGATGGATGAGGAAGCAGGCTGCATGGCTGGTTTTCCTGCATGAGCGGTATCTGCATGATGTCGGAAATCTTCTGGCTGCTTTGCAGTAACAGGACGTTCATGGATAGGAGCCGCCCCTTTGGGTGCTTCGGAAGCTGTCTTTTGCGGCTGTTTTGCCTGTTCCAGTTCAGCCCTGCGTTCTGCAATGGTCTGTCTGCGGCGTTCTGCCTGTGCGTTCCGCTGTTCGGCTCTGGCAGTTCGGGTCTGGGTCACGCTGGAAGTAAAATCCCGTACTCCCTCTGATACCTGTGTTTTCCCGTGGTAAAGGGCGTACTTTGCATTGACAGGCAAATCCTTTGCCTGCTCCCGAAGCTGTCCGGCAGTATCGGCTATCTTATCTTTGGTATCTGCCGCCGCACCCACCGCAGAGCCAGCCCGTTTCCATGCGGATTCCTTTTCCGGTGCTGCCTGTCCGTCTGGTCTGCTGTGGTCTGCCTGTGTCCGTTTGGAAGCGCCGGAGTGGGAAGCAGTTCTCTGGTCTGAGCCAGCCTGTTTTCCTGCGTGGTATGCAGCCGTTCCAGCCCCAAGAGCTGCCACGGAACGTCCTAACTTATGCTGTAAACGGTGCATATGGGCGTGCATGAGCATACGGGGTCTTCGCATGATACGGCTCCCCATGCTTTGGGAATCGCCGCTCTGTAAGGAGAACATCCCCATCAAATCCCCCAGCTTGAAATAGATTCCGGCAAAGGTCACTATCTGCAAGAACGCCGTCAGGAAGAACGGATATTCCCCAGACAGGTTGTAGAGCATGGTGGAAATGCTGAACGCTACCGTGATAATTAGGGTGATTCCGGCTCTGGTAAGGATGGTGTTGAACAGTTTCGTAATGGAACGCTTTGACATCCCCTCAAAAGAGGGAACTATGCTAAGGAGGAAGCTCACAGGCAGGAACATGGCGTAGATGATAAAAAGCACCTGTGAGAAAATCATTATCCCCGTGAGCAGGAATACAAAAACGGAGATACCGATATTGAACAGGAACAGGAAGAAGACGGTTCCCAATCGGTTGATGGTCTTTGTGATGGTAAGATTCGTATTTTCCCTGTCTTCGATTTCCTCCACTACGATTTCTTCTCTGTCCTGTCCGTTGTTTTCGTCTGGACTGGTTGAAAGCAGGCTTTCCACACGGTCTGCTCCAATGCTTTCCATATCTGAATTGCCATATTGCAGCAGGAGCCACGGCTGCTTGACCTGAATGGAAAACAGGCTGTCCCGTATCAAATCCACGCTGTCTTTCCCCTGACTTTCCGAGTTAGGCAGCACAATCTTTGTACCAAGTGTCAGGCTGGCATTGCTGATGTCTGCGGAAAATTCATTGATTTTCCCGATATAATCAGGAGCATAAGCGATAAAGGCAGCGGACAGCACGAACACCACCACGAAGTTCACAACGGCATGGATGGCTTTTGTGGTTTCCCGTTTGATAAGCCCTGTGTAGGCAACGTAAATCCCCACCACCAGAATGAGAATCAGCAGGAACCCGACATAAAATCCCTCCGAGGACAAGCCGCCAGTGGTAACGCCTGCAAGGGTCTGCATATTTTTCCCAATGGAATCCGCCGTAGAGGAAATGAAATCCAGCGAGTAGGCTTCCTGAATCAGATACCCTGTGGCGTTGGAAAGGTACAAGCTGATTGTCCAGATAAAATTTGTGATGGCATACAGCCCGTACATCACCTGTTTTCCGATACCGTCCAGCCAGTTCCACGGGAGCCAGTCCCATCCGCTGTCCACATAAAAATCAAGCTGGTAGTTGTCCAGAGGATATTTGCTGTATTCGTTGGCAGCGTCCACCGTATCATCCACCAGTCCGGCAGCGTGGGCGGCTGTGCCGAAGACTGCAAGCAGCAGGAGGATGAGCAGGAGTGCCAGAAGCACCCTGCCAATCACTTTTCCTGCCGTCTTCCAAGACAAGCCCTTTTTTGTGTGATGAGGAACTGGGAATTGCGGTCGGTTGGAAGTTCTATGTATCACCATCATTCCACCTCTTTTCTTACGGGCGGTCTGGTATCAAAGGCGTGGAACAGGTCTTCAAAGATAGGATGGAACTGTATCACGCCCACACGCCCGTACAAATCACTGATAAGGCACTGTCCGTTTTCCAAGTCACGGAGCCGCTTCTGGTTGTTTTCATCTTCGGAATCCACCCCGAAAAAGGCGAGGGTCTTTTTGATTTCGTTGATGTCCGTGGAACGGAACGCAAACTTCAAGCCCAGATTGTTTTTCAGCTTTTCATCCAGCAAATCGTCCGTGTTCTGGGTCACAAAGTAAACGCCTGCGTTCATGGCACGTCCGGCACGAACCAGCTTCATGGAAAGGGTCTTGCCCTGTGCCACCTGTAAGAAGCTCCATGCTTCATCCAAATCCACAATCTTAAACACGCTGCGGTCGGTATGGATGAAGTCGAGGGCAAAGGTGCTGATTACAATGAGCATTGCCACGGAAAGCAGCTCCATTGTGGTGTATTCTTCAAACGAGGTTTCCTTATCCGGCAGCACCAAATCCGCCACCTGAATGATGTTGAGCTGCTTTTCAAGGCTGATAGACTGTGTGACATCCCCATCCGAAAAGAGCAGGTGTGCAAAGTCATAGTCCGTAAAGGATTCGATATGGTCGGCTATACTGGTGCTGATGGTGGTTCCCTCTGCCCGTAGTTCCTCAATTACCTTGAAAAGCCCCCGCTCTTCACTGTTTGTCACCGCACGGATGGCTTTCCGAAGAACAGGGAACTTCTCCCCGTCACGGCTGGAAATGCCGGTTAAAAAGGTCAGGATGTCGATTGCCAGTGATTCAGAATCCTTTGGGTTCTCCATAATCACATAGGGGTCAAGTAAGCCCCTGTTCTGTTCCTCCGAGGTCAGGTTTACGATATTGATTTCATGGGCGATTTCCGGCAGGGTTTCTTTCCAGCGTCCCCGTTCCGCTTTCGGGTCAACAATGAGAGCCTGTGCCCCAAATAATACGGAATAATAGACTATCATGTTGTTGCTGAATGATTTTCCACCACCGAGGGAGCCGACAAAAGCGGCAGCAAGGGCGTTGGTGACGGAGCCTTTCACTCCTTGACTGGCAAGGGCAGGCTTTAAGTACACGTTTCTTCCCGTATCAAGGCTGTACCCGATATAAATGCCCTCCGGTTCTCCTAACATCTGGGTTGCCCCGAAGCCAAGACCAGCAAGGAAGTCGCTGGTGACATACTGGATGTAATCGTTCAGATACCGTTTGCTGGCAGGGAGAAATTCCCCATGCAGCCCCAGCATATCCCCAAAGGGGCGAACCAGCTTCACGTTCAAATCGTCATAAAAATCTTTCACCTCATTGCAGCGGCGTTTCAGTTCTTCCAAGTCGGGAGCCGTCACACGCACCACATAGGACAGCTTGTACATGGATTCCTTGCTCTGGTCTAAGGTGGATTCCAGCTCATTTACGCTGTCTAAAGCGTCCACCACGTTTGTACTGGTTTCACTGTCATTCTGCCATGCGTGGTTGTCCAAATCTTTCAGCTCTTTTTTCTTGTTCCGCACCGTGGAGAGGGCTTTCCGGTTTGTCACAATCTCCACATTCATAGAGGTATCAATGGGAAAAGTGAATTGCTGCTGCTGATAGTAAAAGATTTCCGAGGATGGGAAGTCCAGTTCCCCTACAATGCTGTTGATGGTAAAGTAGGCGGCATAAACTGTCCCGTCTTCCTGTTCGATTTTCAGATACCGCTGGTTTTCCTCTATCAGACAACGGGTGGGTTTGATGAGGTCATAGTATTTCACCAGCGTTTCCTCCTGAAACCGTTTCTTCGGAAGATAATACTCATAATCTTCGTAGGCGGTTCCGGTCTGCCCGTATAAATGCTCAATCAGATAGCCAAAATCGTCCTTGTTAAGCCGCCGGACTTTGAAGCGGCGTGAGATTTTATTCTCCAACAGTTTTTCCATCTTCTGAAACCGCCAGATTTCCTCATTGCTCATGGAAACAAAATCCCCCATGAGCTTGTGGTTGACTTCATGGAGGAAGTCGGAAACAGCGGTCTTTGCTTCCCTGCGAAACTGTTTCATAGTGACTTCCTGCTCATTAACAAGCAGCTTGAAGCCGATAAAAAAGCGGTAGTCCACCTGATTTTCCCCTATCATGGAAATCAGGGCTTCGGTCTGTGCGTCAATCTTTGCACAGGCAACGTCCTTTAACTTGCCTGTCACTTCCTGTTTGGAGCGTTCCTGTGCCGCCCGTATGCTGGATTCCGTGCTGATTTGCAGGGCGTGAATCTTCCCGTCCCTGTTCTGGGCGATAAGCTGCCGGAACGAATCGTGTACCTGATATTTCTGTTCAGGGCTTAAAAAGGAATAGTTGTAGGGAAGCAGCTCATAGTAAGCGAAGCATTCCCCGTCATGGTTGAACACAAGGTTATTTTCGATGTACTTAATCGGATATGCCATAAATATCACTCCTAACTGCCGTGATGGGCTGTGCCGGATATTCCTTTTCCAGCTTCACGGGCTTTCCTGCATACGTCAGTTTCGGGCGTACCAGATATGCCAGTACGGATTTCAGGAAGCCGTAAGGCTTCTTCCCGTCAAAGGTCTTCTGGCACATGAACCAAGTGAGGGCAAAGGGTACGCCGAAGTATTTCAGAAATGCCCCGTCAATGAATGAAAGGGGAGGGAGGTTCCCCAAGAGCATAACTGCAAACACCGATACCACGAACCACGCCATCTGTGTGAACGTGATGGGGAATGGCAGCTTAAAATCATTGATGGAATAGAGTACCTTTTCCACCGACCAGATACTGGTATAGCTTCGTATTTTCTTCATGTTGTCCGTCCTTTCTAAAAGATGGGGGCAGCAAAAGAGCCGCCCCTGAATCAAAAAATCCGCCTGTATTTCCTGAAAGAGATACAGACGGGGCTACCGTAAGATTTCATATACGCCGTGGTTCGTGACAACAAAGGTTCCATCCAATTCCATGTCACGCCCATAGGCTGCATAGTCGATATAGTTTTGTAAGTGTGCTGGAAGTTCCCCAAGCTGTCCGCTTTCTTCCAGATAGTAGCGAGCCACATCCGCCATATCATCACAGCCGGAATGGCAGATAATATCGTCTTCATGCTCACAGAGTTCTTCGATACTGCCAAAGTAGGATTGCAGCTCTGATAGTTCCTCCTGAATGTACTCCGGTAAGTCCTCCACCATTTCACACAGGCGGTTGACTTCCTCAATGGGGGTATATTCGTCAATCTCAAAGGGCAGCTCATAATCATGGATGGCGTATTCCTCATATTCATCATTCAAACCGATACGTTCTTTGACTTCCTCAAAGTCCACAGGCGGCGTGAACCATGCCCCTACCAGTTCGCCCTCATTGTATTTGCCTAAGTTGGCAATGTAAATCCGCATTTCTTCCAAGTTCCTCCACCTCCTTTTAGCGGTAATAAAAGATACCATTGTCCGTAAACAGGTAGTTTTCGCTGGTTTCCAGTTCCCGACCAATGGAAGCGTAGTCGATATGGTTCAACAGGTCTGGATGTACTTCTCCAAATAGCTGTACCTCCTGCACCAGATAACGGGCGAGGGATTCTCCGTCCTGCACCGGATAGCAGCGTATTTGGTCTTTGTGGTCGATAAATTCCATAAAGCTGGGAAACCACCGCTTTTGTACCACATCCATTTCATAATAGAGGGGCGTTCCCTGCATTTCCTGTATCATCCGGCAAAGGGCGTTGATTTCCCAGAGCCTTGTGTTGCCCTCCAATGGAAACGGCAGCTCATAGTCTTCAATTTCGATTTGTTCCTCACTCTGAACTCCAAGACGTTCCCTGATTTCTTCAAAATCCACAGGACAGGAAAACCATGCCCCAGGATATTCCTCAAAATCTTCATGGTAAAACCGTGTGGTGTTCAGGATGTAGATTCTCATTTCCTCAATCAGTATCACGTCCTTTCTTAGAACAAAAAATGGCAACTAACTTTGTTTGTCAGTTGCCATTTTTCTAATAAAATATTCGCTTTAATTCTTCATCACTATTGATTTTTTTAATTACCCAAGGTTGTAAAAAATAATTGATTTGTGGGTCTAACATACTTACTAAATGAGTTTGTCCGGCAGGGGTTAATATTTGTAAATGTTGAAGTTCTATTACTAATCCATTGTTCATGGGTAATGGCAGGGTGTGAGTTGGTTCACGTAAAAACTCCCGAATGATTGTCACCTGTTCTGGTGTCATATTTTTCAAATATTTAATCTGAGCAGTTCCTAATCTCTTAGAAGCATACTTGTCATAAAAGAAATGAAAAATTTTAGATAGTAATAAAACGATTAGTAAAGCTGTGGAAATCACAAAAACAATGCCTATTGTAAAACCATATTTTTCTCGAAAATTTATAATATAAAACTTTTGGGCTAACTTTTGAGGCAATAATAATAATGTACCACTGGCAATAGATAAAGCTCCTAAAATGTTCGGCGGTAATTTCAAAAAATCAATAAAATCTTTCATACATTTCCTCCACTTTCAATTACTATTAAAGAAATTATACCACCATTCTTAGTTTATCTCAATTATCATACACTATCATATTACATCTTCTTTCTTTTGGGGAGTTACGCTCCCCAAGCCCCTAGTGGACTTCCGCCATGAAGCAATCAGAGCTTGCTCCATAACGGAAGTGTAAAATGGATTCCCTATGCTCCGATAATCTTATTGAACAGTTCCAGTAAGATGTCCTTTACACCGTCCGCATTGAAGACCAGACCGACCGCTACAAGGGACACCACCAGAAAACCGATAAGTTTGGAAAATTCCCTCTTAAATCCGAGGTACAGTCCAATCACCACGATTGCCAGCAGCACAAGGGACTGGGCGTTGGATAAAAACCAGTTGTAAAGATTCTGTCCGAAATTCATAAAAGCTCCTTTCTTTCCTGTAAGAGTTCTTAGGTTCTAAAATTGCCGCCGTTAAAGCACCACCTCCTTTGCAGCGGCGGCTTGTTGCTTCAGGATTTTTTCATGCTTCTCCGTCAGCCTTGCATGGGTGATGATGTCATGGACAATCTGGGTGTGGTTCATCTTATCCAGACGGAGAGCCAGCTTTAACGTGGGGGCTACCTGATGGGAGAGCCAGTGCAGGGTGCGTTCAAAGGAATAAGGTTCCGGTTTGGTTGTCAGTTTCAGGCTTCCCCTGTGTTCCCCGATAAACCACTCCCATTCCTCACTGATACGCCAGTCAGAACGGGGCTTCGTATCGTCCCTGTCCACGAACCGGACATAGCGGTTGATGATTTGAAAGGCTGTCCGTTCTGGATTGTCATGTTCTAACAGGTCACGGATGGCGTAAAAGGCACGCTCATTTTTCAGCCGGATTTCAAAGCGGTTCTTTACCTCTGCGTCCGCAATGGGAATATCGTGCTTTTTGTACTGCTCATAGTCTTTTTCATAAATGCAGAAGTACACCTCACTTTGGAGGGAGCCTATATACAGGGTGTTCCCCATACATTCTTTTTCCTCACGCCGTACCAGTTCGCCGCTGCGGTAGCTTTTGAAGCTGCGGAAGACCGAGATACATTCCTCATTCCGGCACTTCTCTGTCAGATGGGGAATGTTCAGGATTCCCGTTTTGTCATTGATGGCAAGGTCAAGCCGCTTCATCACGCCGTCCTCCATGAGAACATCCATGAAAAACTCATACCAGCTTCGTTCCTGTGCCAGAAGATAGCTTTCAAACTGGCGGCAGCCACGCCCTTTCAGTTCCAGCAGCACCCCTTTTTCCAGTTCCGGCGATACCAGAACGAAAATATCACCCAGATAGTAATGCTCCGTGTAAGAGTAGAATCCGTAGTCTTCATGGATAAAGTAAGATAGCTTTAGCCGCAGCACGTCTTCCACGATATGCTTCACATCCGTAGTGGGGAAGCGAATCCGTACATAGTCAAAGAGCATTTCAAGGGGAGCGTCTGGATTGAAGCGTTCCAGAGCTTCTGTGATGGCTTCCTGCAATGCTTCGGATGGGTGAGCCTTGCCCGTTTCAATATCGCTCAGGTACGGACGGGTGATTCCGGCAGCTAAGGCAAGTTTCTGTTGTGAGATACCATAAATTTCCCGTTTCTCTTTGATGTCCCGTACCCATGTTTCTTCATTCAGTGAAAATCCCTCCTGTCTAAAAAAGCGTATGTCAATTTTCAGAGCCTTGTTGACACACGCCGGATATGGGAAAATCCCTTGTGTACCGTGGGATTCTGCCCTGTTGTTTGGTTGTTACCTGTCGATTTGTACCCCTCTGTTAGATACGAGGGGTTCATGCTGGCGTGCCTTGCGGCACACCAGCCACAGCAGGTCAGTCCGTTTCTGCGGCTTCCGCTCCGCACGCCGCCTGCACTCCCTGCCTGCTGTCTATGAGCTTTTTAATTTCTTTGAGGAAATCGTGTCCTTTTGGTACAAGGGGCGTATAAAATTCCGAAATAACGCTGGTTCCCACATCCACATAGCCACGCCCTTTTATCTGCTTTAGGAAGAAGTCCTTTGTGGTTTCCCCGAACATCATCCCATAGCCCATTTCCGACATCCGCCCCAGAGCTACACGGAAATTGAACTGGTCACGGATTCCATCCCCCAGATACTTTGCGTCCGGACGTTGGCAGGCGAGAATCAGGAAGAAGCCAGCCTGCCGCCCAAGCATAACGATTTGTTTTAATTTGTTGAGGACAGCAGCGTTTTCCTTTGTGCCGAGCATTTCCATAAATGCCACATATTCATCAAAGATAAGGAAATGTGCCGGAAGTCCTAAGTAAGCGTAGTTTTCCCCTGTCCGGTAATTCTCCATGAGCTTCATGTCTTCGCTGCGTTTCATCATTTCTTCATAGAAATGGTCAATGCAGGCGAGCATATCTTCCTTTTTGTAGTACACATCCGGCATAACCGCCTGTAAATCCGCAAGGTCGGCGTTCTTCGGGTCTAACACGAACAGGACGGCGTTGGTGCGGAGCAGGGCTTCAATGAGGGTCAGGATGAAATAAGTCTTTCCGCCGCCGGTTCCTCCGGCAATGAGCATATGGGGGAGCTTGTCATACTCCCACCAGACATTTTCCATAAGCCGGAGCCTGCCGTCCTTTGCCTGTACATCCTCAATGGAGATACGGTTGGCAATGGTATCATAGAGCAGGGTGTACTCCACATAGGAATCCTTTAATTCCTTATCCGTCAGTTCACAGTACAAGCCGCTTTCCAGCTTTTTCTCCAAGTTTAAGAGCTGTTCCTGATATTTCCCTAAGGTGATTTCTACACGGATATGGAGCAAGCCCTGTTTCATCCGGTAGTAGATTTTGGGAAAGTAAGTGATGGTTTCTTTGGAACGGCTGGAAGACAAGTCCTTGAAAAAAACGTCTTCTTTTCTCTGCTCTGATTCATACCACTTGTTTTCCAACACCATCCTTGCCAGCTTTTGACGGTGGATGAGCTGCTTTACTTCATCCCTGCGGTATCGCCAGAACAGAAGAACGGCTGCAAGACACACCAGCCCTGCTACGCCCATGCTGAATAACAGGTAAGGGATATTTACATCTTGTACTATCTGGGAGAGGGACACTTCCTGCCAGTTGGTTCCGGCAATCTGCCGGATATGAAACAGCAGGACAACCAGCAGGAAGACAGGGAACAGGGCGGCAAGGGCAGTATGGAACACAAGGTCTTTATCCGTGGGGCGGATACGTTTTCCACGGGGAAAAAGCTGTTTCATGGGAAAGTTCTCCTTTTTAAGAATATGAAAAGCAGATAACTCAATAAAAATGAATTATCTGCTTTATGGTTTAATATGAATTTTGTATAATAGATAAAAAGTGTTATTTTAATCTTTAAATAACATACTGCTATAAGTGTATAATTTTTGGCTTATTGAATTGAAATAATATGTTTCATCACAATCTACGCTGCTAAAGTCTAAGTTATCCTCGTCTATGTCTAAATCAACATCTATGTTTTTGTCCATCAAGTTATATTTTTCTAATACTCCCATTGTTAAATATAAATTTCTACGAGTAATATTGTATAATTGTACGCATTCCTTAATATCTTTTGGGGAAATATTATGATTACTTTTGTGATTTTTTGAGGAAATTTTATATAAATAATGAAAGTTTTTTATGTCGAAATCATTAAGCATAGGAAGTGCATTTAACATTATCAAATCTTCTTGTGATATATCATCATTATGTTGTCCTATATCATTTAACATTAGTCCCATTACACAGCAGGCTAATTTTGAATTTGACGAAATTATTTTGTCAAAAGAGTTTGTAATGAATTCAGCTTTGGATTGATTATCTACATATCTAATTAGTTTTTCAATACTTTCTTTATCAGCATTTTCATAGTTAAGTCCTTTTAAGAAATATTTGAACTTAATAATTGATAGTGCTTTCCTAGAATTATTTAAAAATTTAAGTGAACCTATTGCATCCTCTGCCAACTCCATTGTAGAGTCATTAAGAAAAATATCTTTGACGTCTGCATAGTCATCTGAAAATTTTACGATTTTATTCAATAAATCCGACATTTCTCCGACGAGTTTTTTCATATAGACACCCCTTATCTAAATATTTATTTACATAATACTACCATTTATTTTTTATTAAAACAACAATTTTCCCAATAGAAATAGAGGGGAATTTAACTTTTATTATTTATAAAACGCAATAGGTTTATCAAGTTATTTTGCTGTTAGGTGGTCTTTCTTCGGCGGCTGCGGATTTATTGCAGTCACTTTTTTCAGGACAATATCCTCCGCCTTGATGTACCAGTCCACCGCTGCCCCCTGAAAGGTAGCCGTTGCCACGGTGTCTGCCACAGGATTGATGATTTCCACCTCTGCATTGTAATCAAATTCCTTTAATGGCACGCTGGCAGGAATGGAAACCTGAATCATACGCCCCTGTCCTCTGGATTTTAAGTCATAGGTACGCTCCTTGATTTCTTCTGATACCGAGCCGTCTTCATTCTGGAGGTGAACCTCACGGCGGAGGGCAGAAAACTTCAATGCCCCGAAAGTTGCTTCCTTGTCAATTACGATTCCGTTTGCTAATCTCATAGTCTGATGTCCTCCTTTTCCTTACGCTTTTATCATATCGTCAGCGTGCAAAATGTAGTTGGTAAAGCCCCTTGTGCCGATTTTATAGCCCTCTGCGGTGATATGGGGATTGATGAGCTTTACACGTTCCTCAAAGTCAAAATGCTTCTCTCCGGCTTCGGCAGGGAGGATAACCACAATATCATCCGCCCTTTGTACATCTGAATACAGGTTGAAGCTACGGGAGAGTATCGCCATGCGTCCGTTGATTCTTCTCTGCTCTGTTTTGTCTTCTCCGGCAAACTCCAAGTTGCCAAATGTCTTTTCCATGTTGGGGATAACGAATTTTAATTCCATATAGATGTACCTGTCCTCTCTGAATGTTGTGTTTGATGGTTGGTTTCGGGTGCTGGTTTGGAAGTGGAGGGGAACGCTCCGGCGGTGGTGATTTCTTCGTAGTATCACATCCTTTCTGGTTTTGGGGTAAAAAAATAGACGCTCATTTTTGAACGTCTATTTCCCTATTTAGTTTTGCAACTAATTTACATTGAGTTGTATGTTCTGTATATTGATAATTGTCATATTTTTTTCTTAAAGTGTGAGTTTCGGAATTAAATAAGTGAACACTTCCTTCTAATTTATCTAACATATCAGCAGCTTCGTCAGAAGAAGTTCTAATTACATAATCAGAATACAATAAGTATGTTGATGATTCACGACCTATTCTAAAAAATTCAATAGGGTTAAAAAAAGTATCTTTTAAATTTGGTGAGATTCTTTCATCATCAGAAATTGCCATTGTATAATCTACGGAAAATATTTTTGAAAATCCTTCTATTTTTTCGAGTATATAATCTGTATCATAGGAATTTTCTGAATAGAATGTTTTGTTTAAATAATAAATATTGAGTAGAAATAAGGCAGCTAAAGCCTTAATTAAACATTCTAAATTTGCATATCTAAAAAATTTTACTCTATCATGCTTTATTTTATTATAGGCATAATACCAAGACCAGATACTTTTAGTCTTTCCGTTTAGCGTATATGTTTTATCTTTTTTAAACGGAACAAGCTTAACATCAAATATATTTTCATTACAGTTATCTAGGTCAAACGACACATATTTTTTTGATAAAAGAAATAAGTCTTCAAGTTTTTCGAAATAGTCGTTAAAATATACCACTTTGCGGATATGTTTATTTTTATCATAGAATTTAATTTTTTCACGTTTGCACAACTCTTTAGATATGTTTTCTATTTCAGAAACTGTTCTTAAAAGTAATTCAGAAATTTTAATTGAATAAGTTTTTAACTGTTTCTTATCAAAGGTTATAAAATAGCTTAATTCGTCTAACTCTTTTTCTAATTGTTTATATACAGGAAAAAATAAATTTTGTTGCATACAGAGCCTCCTAATTTTAAATTATAAAATATTATACCATTTTTTTTAAAAGTGAAAATTGTTTTTAATATCCTAAAATATATTTTATAATTCTAAGTTTAGTACCAGTATGTTTTAAAGCAAAAATAGACGCTCATTTCTGAACGTCTATAGAGGGAAGATATTGAGGTTTGCTGGTCTATACTATAAATCTGGATGTACTTCGATTGCATTTTTATTGCATTTTTTATTTTTTTTCATATAGATTTTAGTGGTTGATAGTTCCTGAAAATGCTTTAAAATCAACGATTTTCACTTATATGGCATACTGTCTGTCTGGAGTTTGAATAATTCATACAATCACGAGAAACCAGTATTCATGCTGGTTACAAACAAATTTGTTTAGTGATTGGCAACAAAATGGCAACATTTTGTGATTATTCAAGAGATAAAAATTTTATTTCATAACGTATATAAAGAAACCTTACTAATTTTCAGAAGTAAAAAACTGAATATCGGTAAGGTTTTTCTTTTCTCTTATTTTTCTTTTTTAGTCAATTCTTTTACGAGGTAATCACTTAGTTCCTGAGATGGTACCTTGGCACGTTTCTGGTAAGTATCCAGTTCCGGGTACTTATATCTCCATTCATCATATTCTTCCTTGCTGATTTCACCGTTTTCCAATTTGTCAGCCTGTTCCATCCATGAACGAAGCATTTCATCAACAGATGAGCCGGGAGAAGATATGGAAGAGTCAAGGCAGAGATGAGGCTGCCCATCTACATTTCTTACCTTCAGACCATACATATCTTCCAGTGCAAATAGTGTATGCATCAGACCTATGTGAGTATCAATATCTGGAACTGTTAAAGCATGAGTATTGACATCGAAGATCTGAGACATTTGTTTTACAAGATCGATTTTAGGAACTCTGGCTTCAGATTCATACTGAGCCATGCGGACATCTGAGGTTTTTCCTTTGAATCCCAGTTGCTCTCCGAGTTGCTTTTGTGTCATGCCGATACGGTTACGAAAAAATTTGATACGTTGTCCGATTGCCATTTTTGTTTGCCTCCTTATAGTGGTCATTCGTGTTGCCATAATTAATTGTGAAGAAAATAAAACAATTCTGTTTAGGTTCAGTATAGCATGAGCAATTTTAGATAGCAAGAAGAACTTAAACAAAAAAATTTAATATTCTTATAAAACTGCTTGACTTAAATTAAAATGTTTAGTATCATGCAAATGTAACAACTTAAGCAAATTACGTTAATAAGAAAGGAGAGATGCAATGTGACGAACAGAACTTTTATGACAGTAGAAGAAGTAGCAGCGGAACTGGATGTTTCTAAGTCTTATGCTTATAAGATTGTCAAACAGCTAAATGAAGAATTAAAGAAGCTGGGTTATCTTACGGTAGCTGGCAGAGTAAACACCAATTATTTCCGCAAAAAAGTATGTTACAGCGAAGTGTAAGAGAGAGGAGAATTTGTATGAGTATTTACAAAGATAATGTCACTGGGAAGTGGCGAGTGGTTTATCGGTATACCGACTGGACAGGGAAAACGAAACAGACTTCAAAACGAGGATTTCCTACGAAGCGAGAAGCGCAGATGTGGGAACACGAACAAATGTTAAAGCATGATGCAAAACTGGATATGACTTTCGCAAGTTTTTATGAAATCTATGTAGAAGATAAAAAGGAACGAATCCGGGATAACACATGGGGAACTAAGAATAATATTGCCAGAACAAAAATTCTTCCATACTTTGGGGAGAGAAAGATTGCAGAAATTGAACCAAAAGATGTGATTGCATGGCAGAATCATTTGCTTGCATTTAAGAGAGCGAATGGAAAAGGGTATTCTGCTTCATATCTGCGGAAAATCCACAGCCAGTTAAGTGCCATTTTCAATCATGCAGTTGATTTTTATCATTTGCCTTCTAATCCGGCACAGAAAGCTGGAAATATAGCAATAGAGGAATATAAGGAAATGTTGTTCTGGACGAAAGAAGAGTATTTGAAATTTGCAGATGTGATGATGGATAAACCAGTTTCTTACTACGCTTTTGAAATGCTTTACTGGTGTGGTATCCGTGAAGGAGAGTTGCTTGCCCTGACACCAGCGGATTTTGACTTTACAACGCATACACTGCGAATTAACAAATCATATCAAAGATTAAACCGGGAAGATGTGATTACCCCACCAAAGACATTTAAAAGTAACAGATTTATCAAGATGCCACAATTTATATGTGATGAGATGCAGGATTATATGGGAATGCTTTACGGTCTGAAGGAAGACGAAAGAATTTTCACAATTTCCAAATCTTATCTGCATCATGAAATGAACAGAGGATCAAAAGTGTCTGGGGTGAAGCGAATCCGTGTGCATGATTTGAGACATTCCCATGTATCGTTGTTGATCAATATGGGATTTACGGTATTAGCAATCGCAGACCGAATGGGACATGAGAGCATTGATATCACTTACCGATATGCACATCTGTTTCCAAGTGAGCAGACACAGATGGCAGAACAGTTGGATATTGAAAGGATGGAAAAATTAAATGGAGAAAAATCTGGACAGTAAAGGAAGATGGAGAAACAAAATCGTAGCATTCCGGGTATCCACGGAAGAAGCAGAGCAAATTGATGCATGTGTCCGATTGTCAGGACTTAGCAAGCAGGACTATATCATAAAACGATTAACTGATCGGGAAATTGTGGTACAGGGAAATCCAAGAGTGTATAAAGCATTGCGAAATCAGATGGCAGCGATTTATGAAGAATTGAAACATCTGGAAAAATGCAGTGAGGAAAACGAAGAGTTGCTGAGTACCCTGAGATTGGTCGCAGAGACATTGTATGGATTGAAAGGGGAAAATGAATGACAGCAAAAGAAAAAATGACTGCTCCAATTGCATCTGTTGGCGCAGATGTGGAACAGCCATCAAGTAATAAATTAACCAACCAAAGTATAGCAGATTTGCCCGGTAAGGGCAATCTGCAAGCCACAAATAATGCGGAAAATACAGAAAAATCAGCAAGTAAAAAGAATCCAGATGATCTGGAAACAGTTTCTATGATGGAATTATACGATACCGCATATCCACCAAAACTGCCAATTGTAGATGGACTTCTGTATAACGGAACTTACCTGTTTGTTGGTTCGCCGAAAATTGGAAAATCATTCTTTATGGCACAGATCGGGTATCACATCAGTAAAGGACTTCCATTGTGGGGATTTTCAGTCAGACAGGGAACGGTTCTGTATCTGGCATTGGAAGATGATTATGCAAGGTTGCAAAAGCGGTTATCACAGATGTTTGGAATGGAAGGCAGTGAGAACTTTTATTTTGCTACAAAGTCTAAATCATTAAATGCCGGATTGGAACAGCAGCTTGTGCAGTTTGTAACAAATCATAAAGACGCAAGGCTCATTATTATTGATACGCTTCAGAAAGTCCGGGAAGTCGGTGGAGATAAATTCAGCTACGCCAGTGACTATGAGATTGTGACGAAGTTGAAAGCATTCAGTGACCATTATGGAATTTGCTTTCTGGTGGTGCATCACACAAGAAAAATGGAATCCTCAGACAGTTTTGATATGATTTCCGGCACAAACGGACTGCTGGGAGCTGCGGATGGAGCATTCGTTATGCAGAAAGAAAAAAGGACAGATAACAAGGCAGTGCTGGAGGTGGCAGGTCGTGACCAGCAGGATCAGAAGCTGTGGCTGAATTTTAATCGGGAAAGATGTGTCTGGGAGTTAACTAAGACAGAAACAGAACTCTGGAAAGAACCGGAAGATCCCTTGCTTGAAAAAATCAAAGAACTTGTAACAGAGATTACGCCAGAGTGGGCAGGAACAGCAACAGAGCTTGTGGAAGTATTGCAGGTGGAAATGCAGCCGAACGCATTATCACGAAAATTAAATGTCAGCCTGGAACGATTGATTCTGGAATATGGAATCCAGTATAAAACAGAGCGGGGACACGACGGAAGAAAAATTAGATTAACCTTTGTCGGAAAACAAGCGTGACGATATGTGACGGTTGTGACGGTATTTTATATAGCGTGTCGGTAGTGAAAATATCGTCACTATCGTCACGACCGTCACGGAAAGGAGAAACATGGAAAGAAAATCACAGGTGCAGATACCAAAAGATTTATTACTGGCATTGTTCCAGTATCATCTTGCCAGGAATGAGGAATATTTGCCGGAGATAGAAAAAGCATTGATGGAAAAATTAGACAGTATGGTAAAACGTCAGTTATATACAACATTCAAAACAGCATCAACCGAGGAAGAACGGGAAAAGGCAAGACAAGAGTATTTGGATAAGTGTGGAATGCATGAGAACTTTCGTTGGTAAAGATTTTGCCTGATTACCTAATAACAGGAGCGTGGCACGCACCTGTAGATAGCAAACGAGGAGAAAGCCGGTAAGGGGCAGTCGTAAGGAGATTTTCAAAAGGGAGCCCTGATTCAGGGCGTCCTTGCAGGAACGATAAATGAAGGGAGAATAATCAAATGAGAGAAGGAAGATTAGGTTACAACAGTTATAACAAGAGATATGGCTTATTATCATCAGACTTATGGATTGATACGGGATTTCATTGCGGAGAATGTCTGGAAGTTCTAGTTGATGATCAGTGGGTAAAGACACGAATGGAAATGAATCTGGCGAGAGAATGGTATTTGGTTGGAACACCATATTGTGGAGATCTGGAGTATGTAAGGGTAAGGATACCGGAATAAAGCAGACAGGAAGAGTAATAGTCGGTTTGTTGTTAGTGAAAAAATAAGCCCGGATACGGGCAAAAAAAGAGGGCGGATACGCCCAAAATGAAAAGCGAAAGCCAAGTTGTGGTAGATGTAAGAAGCATCTCACAAAGCCCTCGGCGTTTGAGAGCGAAATATACCCATCGCACAAGTCAAAGATTTGTACTCAGGATATTTCGCCCTGCCGGGAGCTGTTCCGCCGACAGGCGGATAGTTCGTAAACGGATGCCGATGCATCCACTCACAAATGATATGGCAGAATTTATTTTGCCGAAGACAAGGAGGGAGTGCCTATCGGAAGAAATTCATTTATTCAAATGACAAAACTAAGCAATGTAAAAGGCAGGATCACTTATATATCCAGTCATGCAAAACAGGAAAACCTCTATGCAGTTTATGAAACCACAGAACGGAAATTCTGGCGGGAACTTGCAAAATGTAATCAGGAAGAATTTGCAAAAAGTGGAACAGAAGGAAAATGTATTGAGGCAAGAGAATTGATCATTGCTTTGCCAGAGAGTTTTACAGAATATCAGCCGGATAGATTGCTACAGCTTTTTACAAATCATTTTAAACAGAATTATGGAACAGAGTGTATTGCTGCTTTGCACCACAATAAAAGAAAGACCAATTATCACATTCATTTGATATTTGCAGAACGGAAACTACTGGATGAACCAATTATTAAGATTGCCAGCAGAAATATGTTTTATGATGAAAATGGAAAACATGTCCGAACCAAGAAAGAGATATTAGGAGAAGATGGCGAGATTCGGGAAGGCTGCAGTATTGTGAAGAAAGGAGAAGTCTATGAGAAGAAGCTGTTTACTGCGAAAGATGAACGCTTCAAGAGCAATTCATTTCTGGATGAGGTAAAGCATTCTTATACAGATTTAATCAATATTTATGTGCAGGACGAGAAAAAGAAACTACAGGTATTTGAGCGTGGCAGTGTTTATCTTGCAACAAAGAAAATCGGAAAAAATAATCCGAAGGCACAGGAAATAGAAGCAGATAACCAAAAACGCCGGGAATGGAACAGAGCTGTTGATATGGCGTTGATTAGTGGAGTGCCGGAACCGAAGATAATGGAAGTGAAGCGGAAAGAAATCACGGAGCCAATCAGGGAATCAATTGCCCGGCGTGGAAACAGACCACGATTATTTTCCAGAGTTGTAACAGTGGCTGTTGAGGCATTGGAGTTTTTGATAGCAAGTGTGCTTTTTAAGAAACCCAGGGAAGAGCCAAAACAGACAGAGCAAACGGAAGCAGAACACCCAGAGCATGTTGCTGAAAATAGCACGGCAGCAGTCAAGACAACAAAAGAAGAAAAGGCAGAACCGGAACAACCTAAAATGACGAGGCTTGCATCAAAGTATCCGAAACTATTTAAAGTGAATAAAGAACTGGAAGATCAAAACGGTGCAATTCAACAGAAACAAAAACAGCTTTCTGCAAAGAAGAAAGAACTGTCAGAAGTCATGGGATGGTTTAAAGGAAGAAAGAAAAAAGAATTGCAGAAAGAAATTGATGAACTGAAAAGCCAGATTAGAGATATGAAAGATTATCTTCCAAGGATTGTGCAGAAAATCGGATATAGAAGTGTACAGGAATTTTTAAAGGATTTTAAGGCTTCTCAAACTGAGTATAGTCAGTATCGAACTGCAATAGAAAAATGGAAGAAAGAAACAGGAAAAGAGCCAGTAGCGCATGGTATTAGGGCGAAGCTGGCAGAAAAGAAACAAGAAATACAGAATGAACAGAAAAATAAACAGCGTACCCGTAGTCAGAACAAAGATCGGGGAGCAAGATAGGAGGAAAATCATGAAGAAACACATTATGGGAGAAAATGGAATCAGTTATACTTTAGGAGAGGACGGTCTGTATTATCCAGACCTGTACCTCCCGGAAGAGACAGAGTATCCGATTGGAAAGTATGGAATGCTGAGAAAGTCATATTTGCAGGAGCATCGGAAAGGATTATATCTGGAGTTGGTGCTTGCAGGGAAGTTAAATGAGCACTTGCATCTGATTGATGAGGAGTGTAATCAGATGATGGACAGACTGGTGGAGCAGATGAAAGAAAAGCAGGGAGTAACAGAAGAATTGAAGATGCAGGATCAGATGGCATGGGTTGGGAAAATGAATAATATCCGGGCATGTGCGGAGGAGATTGTGATTCATGAGATTATAATCAATTAGATTTAAAGAGATAGCACTTAATTCAGAAATATAAAAAAATAGATGTTATATCTATAAAAATAGATATAACATCTATTTTTATGGACGCATTGTTGACGGAGGAAAGAAATAATGTTATACTAAACAGAACGTATATTCGAAAGATAAAGAGAGAGGTAAAAGATGGCAATTTCATATAATGGACTGTGGAAAATTCTAATTGATAATGGAATGAAAAAAGGGGATTTAAAACGAAGAACAGGGATTAGCAGTGGAACAATTGCTAAAATGACAAATGGGGAAGCAGTAACTTTGACCGTTTTAGAAAAGATATGTAATGAATTTAATTGTGATATTGGTGATTTGGTTGAA
This sequence comes from Blautia massiliensis (ex Durand et al. 2017), assembly GCF_051861785.1. Taxonomy (NCBI): domain Bacteria; kingdom Bacillati; phylum Bacillota; class Clostridia; order Lachnospirales; family Lachnospiraceae; genus Blautia; species Blautia massiliensis (ex Durand et al. 2017). Next base: position 1,567,529 of record NZ_CP146725.1, on the reverse strand, counting down.
ATTGACACTTTTAAAGAGAAAAAAGTAGGGGAGGAAAAGGATGGAAAACGATAGATTACTTAAACTTGTAGAAGCTTATCAGAAACACTTTAAACAATACAACAGACCAGATTACAATGAGACAGAAGTTCGTAATGATTTTGTGAATCCATTTTTTGAAATATTAGGATGGGATGTGCAAAACAAAAAGAATTTGCCGCAACATTTAAGAGAAGTAAAACATGAAGCATCGGTTTTTGTAGAAGAAAATGGTAAACAAGTAAAAAAGAAGCCTGATTATGAATTTCATGTGGGATCTACACCATACTTTTTTTTAGAAACTAAAAAACCTAATGTAGATATTATGGCAAGTAAAGAAGCGGCATTTCAAACTAGACGATATGGTTGGAATGGAAATCTTGAAATATCTGTATTATCGAATTTTACGGATTTGGTTATCTATGATACATCAGTAAGACCGAATGAGAATGATAAACCTTCAGTTGCGCAAGTTGCTCATTTCCATTTTACAGAATATGTAGATAAATTTGATGAGATATCTAGATTGCTTTCATATGAGACTGTAGTTTCAGGAGCCTTTGAAAAAACCTTTGAAAATATATCTAGTTCATTAAAGAAAGAACCATTTGATAAATATTTTTTATCACAAATAAAAGAATGGAGATTGGTATTAAGCGAGGATATTGTTAAAAATAATTCTACGATTAATCAGGAAACATTAAACATTTTTGTTCAGAAATTGATTAACCGAATTGTATTTTTGAGAATATGTGAAGATAGGGAATTAGAAAAATATGAAAGCCTTAAAAATATAGGTACATATGCAGAGCTGAAAAAGGTATTTACAGCGGCAGATAAAAAGTATGATTCTGGTTTATTTGAACTGATTGATGGGGAACAATTTGAAATATCTGATAGTATACTTGTGGATATTTTTAAAGAATTGTATTATCCAAATAGTTGCTACGAGTTTAGCATAGTTGATCCATTTATTATCGGTCAAATTTATGAATTATTTTTGGAAGAAGAAATAGTAATTAAAGATGGAATTGTGGTTGCAGAAAGAAAACCAGAGATTGTGGATTCTCAGGGCGTAGTAAATACGCCTAAAAATATTGCAGATATTATTGTGAAAACCACATTGACACCATTATTTTCTGATGAAAAATTTACGGAATGGGATAGCTATAGAATAGCAGATATTTGCTGTGGTTCTGGAAACTTTTTGCTTTCTGCATATGAATTTATTATAAATCGTTATATTGAATATTATATGAAAAATTGTTTAGATATGGCGATACAAAAAGGATTACTTATTAGTGATGTAGGAAATAACTTTAAGTTGTCATATGAAAAAAAGAGAGAGATTTTACAGAATAATATATGGGGAGTAGATATTGATATTTTGGCGGTAGAAGTTGCTAAGTTTAGTTTGCTTATAAAACTTATAGAAGATAGCTCTCTATATGAAATGGAAAGTTTTGTAAAAAACAATAACTGTCGGATTTTACCTAGTTTAGATAACAATATTAAAAATGGCAATAGTCTTGTAGACGAAAAATACATAGAGTTTAACTCTAATGTATTGAATGATCCGGAAATGGTTGAAAAAATTAAAATATTCAATTGGGAAAACGAATTTGAAGGAGAAAAATTCGATGCAATTGTAGGAAATCCTCCATATATTCGGGTTCAGAATATGGTGCATTTTTCTGAAAATGAATATGAATATTATAAATCTGAAGTTTCAAAATATGAAACGGCAAAATCAGATTTATTGGATAAATATTTTTTATTTATGGAAAAAGGACTGCAATTATTGAAACCAAAAGGGAAAATGGGATATATTATTCCGCATAAATTCATGCTTATCAAGTCTGGTGCTTCTTTACGAAAATTGTTATCAGAGAAAAAATGTGTTAAACAAATAATTCACTTTGGAACAGAACAGGTTTTTAAGGGAAGAAGTACGTATACGTGCTTATTATTTGTTGAAAAAAATGAGAGGAAGACATTTGAGATTGGTTTTGTTAAAGATATTAATAAATTTTATGCAACAGAATCAGCTGAAATGAAAGAATATCCTATCGAGTATCTTAGTGCAGCACCTTGGACTTTTTTATCCAATGAAATAGTGCGAACTTTGGAAAAGAAGAAAGGGAAATGTCAGTCGTTAGATTCATTAGCTGATATTTTTGTAGGTTTGCAAACAAGTGCAGATCCAATATATATTATTGAACCAAAATCAGAGGAAAAAGGGATTATAAAATTTATTGATTGCAACGGAAGAAAACAAGAAATTGAAGCTGCAATTACTAAACCGTGTATTTATGATATGCAATTAGAAAAATATGCAAAAATTGAGGAAAATAGAAGAATTATTTTTCCGTATTATCAGAAGGGAAAGAAACAGATATTATATTCAATAGATGAAATGAAACAATTATTCCCTAAGACATTGAAATATTTTGAATCTTTTAAAGAAGAGCTGTGTAAGCGGAGCATCAATAACATGTCAGAGAATAATTGGTATCAATTTGGTAGAAGCCAAAGTTTAAAGAGATTTGTAAAAGGTGAACATTTAGTTTGGTCAGTTTTGGCAACTCAGGGAAATTATGTATATGATACTAGAACAATTTGTTTTACCGGTGGAGGAAATGGGCCATTTTATGGATTGGAAAAGAAAGATGATACGAAAGAATCACTATTTTACATCCAAGCAGTATTAAATTATTGGATGATAGAGATGATTGTAAAGAGCAAAGCAAGTAAGTTCCGAGGAGATTATTATTCGCATGGAAAACAATTTGTTGCGCAGCTACCAATCTATAGAATTAACTTTGATGATTCAAATGAAGTGAAAATTCATGATGAAATTGTTGATACAGTCAAGAATCTTATGAAATTAAAAAATAAGAGAGATGAACAGCAGACAAAACCTCAAAAAGAAACATATGAGAGATTGATTCAAATAGAAGATAATAAATTGGATGGATTAATTTCAAAATTGTATGGAGCCGAGAATTGTAGACGAGAGGATTTAGATGAAGAGTAAAAAAAGTTTTGATAAGCTTCGTGGGGGATATTACACCCCACAAGCTATCACAGAATTTATTTGTAAGTGGATAATAAATAAGAATACAAAAAATATATTAGAACCAAGTTGTGGAGATGGAAATTTTTTAAAAGCTATAGTGGAAAGGCAAGAAAAGCTAAATTTAAATTTAGATATTACAGGAGTAGAATTATGCCTTGATGAAGCAAAGAAAGCAATGAGATATGGTACGAATGTTGAATGTCAAGATTTTTTTGCATTCTATAGAGATAAGGTTATAGGAAAGAGTAACTATGATGCAATTGTAGGAAATCCACCATTTATCCGCTACCAAGACTTTGATGAAAAATCGAGAGATATTGCATTTTTTTACATGAAAGAAAATGGATTTCATCCGACAAAATTAACTAATATCTGGTTGCCCTTTTTGGTCTTGTCTTGTTTAGCATTAAGTGAAAATGGAAGATTGGGGATGGTTATTCCAGCAGAACTATTTCAAGTAAATTACGCAGGAGAAACGAGAGAATTTCTAGCACGATATTTTGACAGATTAACATTAATTACTTTTCAGAAATTAGTTTTTGAAGAGATTCAACAAGAAGTGATTTTGTTATTAGGAGAGAAAAAATCCGCGGATAAGGGAATTCAGGTAATTGAATTAAGTGATTTGGATGATTTAAAAGAGCTTGATCTTAATAATTTCTACAACTATGAAATAAAAGAACTTAATCATAGTACAGAAAAATGGATTAAATATTATTTGACAAACAAGGAAATAAAATTAATTAGGCAATTAAGAGAGTGTGAAAAGATACCGTTTACCACAGAGTTATTCGAAATAAATGTAGGATTAGTAAGCGGAGAAAATGCATTCTTTTTGTTGAACAGGAATACAGTTGATGAGTATCAACTTGCTAATTCAACTCGTATGGTTATCGGGAGAACAGAGCAATTAAAAGGTGTTATCTTGTCAGAACGTGATTTTAAGACATTGATTGAAAATGGGAAAAAAGTATATATGTTTATGCCTAAAAATTTGCCTTTTTCAGAACTTAGTAAAGCAGAACAGGAGTACATTAATTATGGTGTAGAACAAGGATATAATAAAGGATATAAATGCCGAATAAGAAAAAATTGGTATTGTGTTCCGCAATCCTGGGAACCAGATGCTTTTATTTTAAGGCAGGTTAATCGTTATCCACGAATTATATTAAATCATGTAAATGCTGTAAGCACAGATACAATTCATAAAGTACGTTTCTTAGATGGAGTTAATCCTGAGTTTGTAGCAGCCGCTTTTTTAAATTCTTTTACATTGGCATTGGCAGAAATAACAGGAAGAAGTTATGGTGGTGGAGTGTTAACATTTGAACCGGGAGAAATACGTCAGTTAAAAATTCCGATGAAAAATGCAGAAAAGCTAGATGTTAATAAAATAGACAAACTAATTCGAGATGACAGGATTGACGAAGTATTGGATTATACAGATCAAATATTGCTGATAGAAGGCTTAGGATTAACAAAATTTGAAGTTGGTACACTAAGAAATATATGGATAAAATTAAGTGAACGTAGGATTGGAAGAAAAGAAAAAAGAATTTCGTAATATTTAGTAGGATATAAAAATTCAATGGTGCTGGCATTGAGTATATGATTATTAAAACGATTTAGAAATTTAGAATTTAAGCAATTATGATGTACAGAAAGAGGAATTCGGATGGACTTTTTACCAGATATAGAAAAGTTTAAAAATTTTTTTGATGGAACTGACTCAAAAAATGAAATTTCCATTGCTGTTGAAGAAGCAAAAAAATATGATATATTTAATTTGATTTCAAGGGTATCTGCTTTGAATTTATTTCATCAGAATCAAACGAAATCGGTTATTCTTGATACGTATATAGAGGGGGTATTATGTCAAACAAGAGATCAATTTCCATCTAAATATACCATTAGTTCTGGAAAGTTTCGAAAAATAATTAATCAGATATCAGATACTAGCTTAAAGTATTCGATTGATCCTCCGGAAAATATGTTTGTACAGAATATTATGTTTTATGGGAATTATAGGGTCTTAAATGGAATTGATCAAACACCGGCATATAATCTTCAACACATGATTTCGGTTTTATTTGCAAAAGGAATCGAATATCCCAAAGAATTTTTGGATGCAACATATATATTAGTTAATGGTATGCTTGAAATTTCTGAAAAGATTGTAGGAGGTATTTTAAATACTGAAAATAATCATGATACGGATGAAGAAAAAAGCATAATGATACCTTCGGCTATGGAGTTAAATAAATATACTGAACTGGTGATCATAAATGGAGCGGATTTTCGCAAACTATTCCTGAATCGTATAGAATTACTAGATTTAGTTACGATAGAATTTGGAGTTCAATTTGAAGGCGATTTTGATAATAAATCATTTTATACTCGCCCGTTTCTATATAACGAAGAGAAAGATCAGTATATTCTTTTAAATGCCGGCTTACTTCCAACAGCCATTGTATTTTGGATTACTTGTTTGGCAAAAAAATATGGCATATTTGAAGAGGTTCTGGAAAATTATAATGATTATATTTTTCATGAATGCCAAAAATATTTGTGTAATCTGGGACATAAAAAAGTGCTTGAATCTCAGATGGGTATAGATTTATTTAGCAGTAGTGGATATAAAGAATATATTGCGTCTGTACAAAATAATCAGTTAGTAATTGTTCAGTACTTGTACGATGATGGAAAGAATTATAATGCATGTACATTGCATTCAACTATTGAGAAAAAAGAATTTAATGATGTGGCGTCTAAGCGATTGTCTTATCACTATTCAAAAATAATTGAATATGGTGTGGAGAAAGAAGACATTTTCGTTATCATTATTATTAATTCACTTGGGCGCGGGATGGCTTATGGAATAAAAAAATATGACTATTGTTATCCACCACTAAGAATTCATCCGTTTGAGCTTATGTGTATTAGTATTAATGAGAAAGCTGAAAGCGTATTTATACCAAGATATTTGAAAGCAAAGAATAATTTGCAAACATTTGAAACGGGTATACTTAGTGAATTAAATCAGATAGAAATATATTGTAATAATAATTATTCTTTTTATATGAATGATGAATTTGCGCCAAGAGAGGTTACAACTTATTTTGCACCAGGTGATTCGCTCGATTATATTATTCGTGCCATTCAAAAAGAGGATAGACGACTTGTCGAAGATGCTTATGGTACTAGGTTTGTTGAAGTTGTTCTTAACGATGAAAAAAGGAAAATATACGTAGATCCTAATTGCGCAAAGAGTCATGAAATTCGTTACTATATTGAGTTTAAAACTTTCAATATATGGATTGTTGCGAAAGAAATTTCAAATGTAAGAAAAATTGATTTGTGTTATTCGTTAGTGGATTTGATATCATATTGGTTATCTGAATGCAGGATCGTTTTTGACCAAATAGATGGTTGTGGGAATACTTATGAAATTCAAATCCTTTTATCGGACGGAGCAGATCAGTACTATTATTATAAAGAAAATCCTAAATCATTTAGTGAAACATTAGAAATATCTAATTTGTTTCCGGTGATGGAAATATGTGTTTCGCCCGAAGCATTTCAATATTTGAATTATTGCGATAATTCGAGAGAAAAAGAACTTATTGCTATAATAATTGATCATATTTGTAACTTAGTGGGGAAAATTGATAAAATTAATTATGATTTAAATGCATTATTTCCCAACCCAATACAGAAAAAAATATTTTCTTTGGATTATCAAGAATATCATTATTTTGAGCCTACTGAAAATCGAGAGAATCATTTTGTACATGGTGAGGATGAAGATATATTATTGAATGAAATTGGGGAAGAGATTCTTGAAGTAGAGAATTGGAATATTGGGATAGTAGATGACGAAGATAGAACAAAAATTGTACATGAAGTGGTTGGAATCCTTTATAAAAAACTTCAGCAAGAAGTAAGAGTATTAAGTCCAAGAAATCTTATAGAAGTATTATATGACGATTTGGAAAAAGTTCTATTTAAACTTATGTTATCACAAAAAAGATATGCAGAAGATATCGCTTGTTATCCTGAAAAGGAACAAGAAATATTTGAACAGACAAACAGAGATAATAAATCTTCTATCGCATTAAAATTTCTTATAGAATATATTGCTGCTGTTCCTCCTAAAGGAAATATAAATATTGGTGAGAATCAATATGAGCGATTGATGGCAATATGTTCATTGATAATTGATTGGTCATATAAAAATGATCTATTTTATTATCAGATATTTAATACACCAATAGAAATATTGAAATCACATCGTATCGGAATGAAACAACAGGAATTTCAGCACATGTTTAGTGTTAATGAGGCAATTAGAAAAGAACAACTTATTGCGTCTTCTGTTCTTGATAATTCCGGTGATTTAATTGAATACAAAAGTTTTGGGGAAGAGATTAATGCGGCTTTTGAGAAAGAATATGGGTATTCATTTTATCAGCTTAAACTTTTTACAGAGGGATTAAGAGAATATAGCAAAAGGCAAAGTGGAGATACAGTTTATGTTGCAAGAATAATGGATATTATTGAATTTATGAGTGCATATGATGCAAGTTTCAATGAAGAAATAGTAGGTTTGATTATTGATTCAATAGCATTAAGGCAGAGAGAAGATTTTCTTGTGCCACCAGAGCCATTTAGAAAAGAGGATGTATATCCGTGGAGATTTAATAGAGAGTTATCATTTACTAGACGTCCAATTATTATTCGTGGAGATGAAATGATTTGGGGAAATAGACAACTAGATCATATGATAAGATTTACTTTGGGACTAATTAATAATGGTAAATTAAAAGCACATTCTTCTAAAATGAATTCGTTAGTAGGAAGAATAAGTGATGAGAGAGGAGCCGAATTCAATGATTTTATATACAAGATATTAGTCAATTTCAATGTATTTGAAGTATATCCTAATATTAGCAAAGTTAATGGTGTTTATATAGCGGAAAATAATAATACACTAGGTGATATAGATGTGCTGATTATTGATAGAGAGTATCATAAAATAATTGCAGCTGAGGTGAAAAATTTTAATTTTTCTAAAAATCCATATGAAATGCATTTAGAATACAAAAAGATGTTTGAAAATACCAAAAAGAAAAAGGGATATTATACAAAACATTGTCGCCGCGTTGATTGGTGTAACAAACATATAGATGATTTCAAAAAACAATATGGATTAGATGATGGCGATTGGAGGGTGATAGGGGTATTTATTTTAAGTCAACCATTGGTAAGTACAGAAATTTACCATAAAGAGATAAAAATGCTTACAGAAAAAGAATTGTCTGTAAGTTCTATTAGAAATATTTATTAGTTACAAAGCATATATTAATTGCAAAAGCTGAGATGTGAAGGCAAGATAAATAAGTAAATTGTTTTTAGAAGAATGTAAGATAATGGATATAAAGTTATTTTAAAAGATAAAAAGTAAATGATTATATGAAATAAAGATTGCCAAATATTTCCGTTCCATTTATAATGAAGTGGCAACAAATTGGCAACAGAAAATCAGCAAGCCAAAATAATATATGCAACAGAAATAAAATAACGGCTAAAAAGATATAAAACTTAAACAAATATATTTAAGAACATCTTTAAACTTGCCGAGTTTGAATAGTTGAAGCTGAGCTGTAAAGCCTTTGTTTACAAGGGTTTTACAGCTTTTCCGTAAACGATAGAACCTGAGTACCTTGACAAATATCAGGCCGCTTTTAGCGGCCATATTATTTTTCAACTGCTTTCTTAGGCTTCCGGATATGTTCAGGCAAAGACGCAGACCATGGCAGAAGTTCCGTTAGAAAGTCAGTGCTTTTATCCTCTGCATGCTTTGGGATCTCTGTCAGCAGATATTCAAAATAAGCATAAGGCTTCAGATCATTCGCTTTTGCTGTTTCTGCGATACTGTAGATGATTGCTGAACTTGTTGCTCCGTTGATCGTATCAATCATCTCCCAGTTCTTCTTTCCAATACAGAAACCTCGGATTGCACGTTCACTGGCGTTATTATCGATCGGAACATCACCATCGTCCAGAAACACTCTAAGATACCGTTCCTGATTTAAAGCGTAGGTAAAAGCTTCCTTTGTTTTTCCGCTTTTTGGAACTTTAGTCTCATTTTGTTTTAGGTACGCAAAGAAAGCATCCACTAGTGGTTTCACCACCAGCTGACGCTGGGCAAGCCTTTCTTCTGATGAAAGACCTGCTAGTTTTCCTTCTTCCCGGTAAATGGCTTGTATCTGTTTTATAAACAGATGCAGGATAGATTCTTTCTGATGCGCTTTCGGGATGACTTCTAACGCGTCATAGAAGCGACGTCTGCAGTGAACCCAGCAGCCGGCAATCCTCAGATCTTCACGCTCTTTTTCAAGCGTATGATATACCTGGTATCCATCCGTAACACAGATCCCAGTGTAATCCTTTAAAAAATTTCTGGGATGTGATGCATTACGCGTCTTCTGGTATTCATAGAGGACGATCTGACGCTCCGGATACATAAACCCTGACCGGTAGACCCACATATAACTCTTGCTTCCGGCAGAACGTCCGTCTTTATTGACGAGGACCGGAGTTTCATCGGCCTGTATTACGTGACAATCATACAAAAGCTTATGTAGATGGTCATACAAAACTCCCAGATATTCTTCCCCCAGCCGGATCATCCAGTTTGCCATGTTCTGTCTGGTTATGGCAAGACCATACCGCTCGAATTCCTTTTCAAGACGATACAACGGCACCGCATTTACATATTTACCGTTTATGATTGCTGCTGCGAGGGACGGTGAAACAAGACTTCCACGAAGCAGATTCCGAGGATGAGGAGCCTTTACCATATGTTCATCAAGCTTGCTTGAATACACACCGATATGATGTTCTTCTATTTCGACGCGGGCCGGAACAAATTTATAGCACCTTGAGACTGCATCTGGAAGCTGTTTCCATCCATTCTCACCGAATTCAGCAGTCAGTTCCTCTTTGCTCATGTAATGATCGATACGGTTGACAGGAAGGGATGCTATGTCGGCAGCTTTTTTTCCAGGCTGTTTTTTCTTCTTTGGCATTTTCACTTCCAGATCATCTGGTTCTGGTGCATCCAGGTCACAGACAGCTTCTGCCTCATTAAAGAACACAATCGTTCCATCAACCTCCATAAAACAAATCTGTTCTGGATCGGACATCTTTTCACTGGATCTTCCGAAACGGTTCTTTTTGGAGAGGATCAGTTGTTCCATCATCAGCTGCATCTTATCATTTAATGACTGTGTCTGTCCTGTCAATTCTTCCATCTGTTCCTGCATTCCCAGGAATAGATGGATCAACAATTCTTTGTCAAGTTTATTCAGTTGTTCTTCTGTGTACTTAAATGCCATAACCGGAACTCCTGTCTTTATACTGGTTCTGATTATAACAGATTTTTTGTATTACCGCCAATTCCGGTCATTAGCTTCTTCAGCATAATGACGGTGGATAATACATCTGAAAAGCTGTTGTTTTACAGCATTTCAGATGTATTATCCACAACAGACAAACCAGCTCTTTGCTGATGCATCCTGCCTGGTCTGCCTGTTTGTGGACAACCTTTAGGTTTGAGTGGACAGCCTCTGTTCAGATGTCTTTTTGACTTTTTTATTTTCAGCATTCTGCACAAACTACATGATACTTGGCGTTTCTTTTAACTCTTCAATTGGATACCGGGCAACAATCTCAAGTCCCTGCATCAACATACGATACTGGTCTTTAGTGATAGACATTGCTTCATTTGCAGAGCGCGGCCATCGGAACGCACCATTATCAAGCCTTTTGTACATAAGAAGGAATCCATCTCCTTCCCATAGTAAAGCTTTGATACGGTCAGATCTTCTTCCACAAAACAAAAATAATGTATTTTTATCATATGGATCAAGTTTGAACTGAAAACGCACGATTGTTGCCAGGCCATCAATCCCGCGCCTGAGATCTGTGAATCCCATGGCAAGATATACTTTTTTGAAACCGGAAGCATCCGCATCATTCAACATGGCTGAATGCCCCTATAAGATGACGCAGCATTTCCGGTGACACACCAGAAAATATTTCTGCTGAAAGTCCCTTAGTATTTTTAATTCGTATTAAAGGAGCTGTATCATCGGAAGTAACGGTTTGCGGAATTTTGGGAAGTTCGGTTGAAGCAGTCGTTGGAACTGGTAATTCTACAAAAGCAGTAGCAGCCGTCCCCTGTACCTGCTCCAGACATACTTCACGGACACGACGAAGACGGTAGTAATAGTTTGCTTTTGTAAGATTATTCTGGGCACACCAGGTTTCAACATCCATTCCCTTCGGTCGACTTTGGCAGTTGCGGATCTGCTCTGCCCACTGTTGGAGTCTGACCTGCTGAGCCACAAGGCTGGTTTGTATAGCCATAACATTCCTCCTGATCATAGCAAGTTAAAAAAGTTGAGTACTAAACTTTTTTGACTATTTGATTTTGTTGAATATAATTATGGCACGAGTTTACAGGTATGAAAAGGTACTTAGGTTCTACCGTTTACTTTTCAACAATTATGAAAGCATCACTATAAAGCAGTCATAATAATGGCTGCCAGCAGTGAAATATGATTTGTACAAAAGATGGATTATACTTGAGCTTCAACCGTATAGCCATGTTTTTCTAATTCTCGTATATAACGGGAAAGTTGTTTTTGCTCACAGTTTTTGCGCCTGACTTCAAAACAGTTTTCATCAAAATTAGTGCCTTGTTTTAGCATTGTATAAATGATAACAAGTAATTTACGAGCAAGAGCGACAATGGCTTTTCTGGCTCCTTTTTTCTGCTTGATTCTCCAATACCAGGCTGAAAGATATGTGTTTCGTTTGCCGGCAATTACCCAGGCAATCTCACAAAGCATACTTTTTATATAAGGATTGCCTTTTGTGATAGAGGTACTTTTTCTTTTTCCGGCACTCTCGTTATTGCCGGGACACAGACCGGCCCATGAACAGATGTGTTCTGCAGTTTTAAATGGTTTCATATCTGTACCGATTTCGGCAATGATTGCACAGGAAGCAGTTGTACTTATTCCATAGATAGTGTTTAACTGTTCAATTTGTAAAGCGAATGGAAGCATATCTTCCTGAAGATAGTTTCAATTTCAATAAGATGCTCTTTCATGGAATCATAATGACACATGAGGATTTTTAAGAAAGATTTTTGATGTTCTGAAAGAGTCCCATTTACAGACATGAGGATTTTATCAATGCGTTTTCTGGTTTTTGTTTTGAGATAAGAATCCAAAGATATTTTATCAATCTGTCCATGTTCCATCAAATGTAGAATAATGTTTCTGCCGGAAGCACCAAAAATATCAGAAATAAAAGAAGACAGACGAAAACCGGAACTCTGCAGGAATTTTTCAACCCTGTTTTTCTGGGAAGTAATATCGCGGATAATACTCTTGCGATAACGGTTTAAATCACGAAATTCACGAATCCTTTTTTCTGGAATAAAACTTGCATTAAGGAGTCCTGCACGTAGTAATGTAGAAATCCATTCAGAATCACGCATATCAGTTTTTTTGCCAGGAACGTTCTTCATATGGCGGGCATTAACAACTAATAAAGTGATATCTCCAGAGAAAGCATCTTCTAATATTTCGTAAATTGGAATCCAATAAATGCCAGTGCTTTCCATTGCAACATGATGGCAATTCTCAGAAATGATCCAGTCTCGTAAAGCAAGCATATCAGGAATTAAAGTGGTAAATTCACGAATTTCAGAGTGAGTAGGTTTACCTAATGGACCAGTTAGGATACATGCAACAACTTTTTCTTTGTGGATATCCAAACCACAGGAAATTTCTAAAAGATCTTTCATACAGACAGCCTCCTTTATAATAGAATTGACAGGAGATTTGCCCGAGATAATATGGACTTTGCTACTCGTGCTATCTGTAAAAGATGCGACAATATGCTGTACTCAAGGGCAAAACATTTACGTTGAAAAACGGGGTGAAAATCCTCCAAGGTACAATCAAACTTAATCCTGTCAATAACTATTGTAAAACAAGGCAGGAAGTAAAAAAAGTAGTGGAGGTCAATCCTCTATTTTCATTATAGGCTGTGATAAGCTTTCATGATTCGTTGAAAATTAAATGAGCTTGCCAGTTCGCCGGAGTCCTGCCAGATAGGATTCCGGATAAGTCCAAGGACAATCGGTCCGAGGATGAACAGAAACAGAGGTTTGCATTGAAACATTGCTGCGGCAATGGCTTTCTTGGAAAAGCAGCGAATTGATAATGATACTCCCGAATGATGTCGGCCAGGAGGAGTGAGGATCCTGGAGACCATACACGATATGGTTGAGGCTGCCTGCGATGGCGCTAACGGACTGGGTGTTCCCTGAGATGGGATACACGTGTGAACAAGACAAACGAGCACTGTATGAAAAAGATTGCCCCGGTGTATTCCGGGGTAACTGACAATAGAAGTCGTGTGGCAGAGGGAAACTTCTGCCATACCCTTGTGTTGCCAGTGAAAAGAAGTGGCAAACAGAAAGGAGATTAAACAGATGAAACCATATCTAAAAGCAGAAGAAATAACTAGAGAGATTAAAGAAAAGTTACCGGTGATTGATGAGGAGACCTTCAGAGAACATTATTGTTCAGAGTGTCTGTATTATGCAGGAAGGATTGATAAGAAGCCGCGTTGTATGCAGCGCCAGTGTTCCTGGGATCAGGAAGAGGAACATTTCGCGCCGGTATTAAGAAGGATGATTCCGATTCTTGATGAGGAATGCATGCAGGCAGAGGAGAGGTATATTGATGCCAAACGCAGAAGAGACGCCGTTCAAGAGATGTTCGCATAGGAGATTCGCATGGAACGCAGAAAAAAGATCCATGTTACAAATGTGCGTATAATTGTCATGCTCTATGCATCGGATTTTGCTATCAGCAGATGACAGCTCATCCTGTTGATCCGAATGAGTTTGATTTTTAATAGAGAATGATTACCGGATTGGCTTCAGAGGTGTTGGAACAAATGAAGGAAAAGTAAAAAAGGAATGGGAAGAAATTTTGTTTGGTAGGAAAGATTCACTATAGGAATTGTATTTATGTTATACTTGAGTCGATGAGAAAGCTTTCCAATTAAGATAAATAAAAAATGGAATATAGGAGAAAATAAATGGTAAAACAAATTGTAAGAGATGTTTTCTTCTTAGGCCAGTCATCTGAACCGGCCACGAAAGCAGATATCCAGGTGGGAAAAGACCTGCAGGATACACTGCAGGCGAACCGGGAGCGGTGTGTTGGTATGGCTGCAAACATGATTGGTGTAAAGAAGAATATCATCATTGTAAATATGGGATTCATAGATGTTGTGATGTTCAATCCGGTGATTGCTTCAAAACGTGACATGTATGAGACAGAAGAAGGCTGTCTGTCCCTGGAAGGTGTCCGCAAGACGACCAGATACCAGGAAATTGAAGTGGAGTATTATGACTTTAACTGGAAAAAACAGAGGCAGAAGCTGTCCGGATGGACGGCACAGATCTGTCAGCATGAAATTGATCATTTGTCCGGGAAGATCATATAACCGAATGCGAATTGCGAGGTGGCCAGCATGTTAAAGAATATACTGATCGTAGTAGATGATATAGAAAAATCCATAGAGTTTTATAGGGATTTATTTGGCCTGGAAGTGATTCTTCAGAATGAAGGAAATGTGATATTATCGGAGGGTCTTGTTTTGCAGGATGCCGGTTTATGGGGAAAGACGTTGGATGAGATTTCTACACCATTCAATAACAGGATGGAACTGTATTTTGAGGAATTTGATATAGATGGATTGCTTGCAAAATATGAATCCGGTAAGTATTTCGTCCGATATGCCACTGAACTAGCAGAAATTGCAGGTGGTCAGAAACTTGTAAGGCTGTATGATCCGAGTGGTAATCTCATCGAGGTTCGTACGCCATTTATGTGTAATTGAGGGAGAAGATATGCAGATTTTTGTTGATGCAGATGCCTGTCCGGTGGTTGGTATCGTTGAAAAAGTTGCGAAAGAGCACGATCTTCCGGTAACGTTGTTGTGTGATACCAATCATGTGTTAGCTTCTGATTATAGTAAAGTGATCGTAGTTGGAGCCGGAGCAGATGCAGTGGATTATAAACTGATCAGCATTTGCCATAAAGGAGATATTGTTGTATCACAGGATTATGGAGTGGCGGCAATGGCACTTGGAAAAGCTGCGTATGCGATTCATCAATCCGGGAAATGGTATACCAATGAGAATATTGACCAGATGCTTATGGAACGCCACTTGAACAAGAAAGCGCGAAGGGCATCCGGAAAGAATCACTTAAAAGGACCAAGAAAACGAACAGCAGAGGATGATGAGCATTTCAGAGCGTCTTTTGAGAAAATGATACATATGGTGATGGACAAGGAGAAATAATTTGAATATACAGATTTTTGGAACAAAGAAGTGCAATGATACAAAGAAAGCAGAACGTTTTTTCAAAGAACGTGGGATCAAGTTTCAGTTTATTGATATGAAAGAAAAAGGCATGAGCAAGGGTGAATTCAATTCGGTCGCCCAGGCAAATGGTGGACTGGAAAATATGATCAACTGGGAGGGCAAGGATAAGGATCTGCTTGCGCTCATTAAGTACATTGCAGAGGAAGATAAACTTGAGAAGGTACTGGAAAACCCGCAGGTGATTAAGACACCGGTGGTTCGTAATGGAAAACAATCCACTCTTGGATATCAGCCGGATATCTGGAAGACGTGGAAGTAAGAGTGCCGGTAGACTTCTGACCTAGATAAATAAAGCAACACAGGAGAATCGGGAGGTGTAGAATGATGGAAAAGAAAAGAACCTATATTGCAATCGATCTTAAGTCATTCTATGCGTCTGTGGAATGTAAAGAACGAAATAGGGATCCTTTAACGACCAATCTTGTGGTTGCGGATAAAAGCAGAACGGAAAAAACAATCTGTCTTGCGGTATCTCCAGCTTTAAAGTGTTATGGGATACCCGGAAGGGCTCGTTTATTTGAGGTTGTTCAAAAAGTAAAAGAAGCCAACAGCGCCCGCAGGTGGAAAGCGCCGAACAGAGCTTTTATCGGAGCTTCTGATGACAGCACGGAATTAGATACCAATCCGGCACTGGAGATTGATTATATTGTTGCTCCACCACGGATGGCTCTCTATCTGGAATACAGCACCAGAATTTACAGCATTTATCTGAAATATATTGCGCCGGAAGATATTTTCCCTTATTCGATCGACGAAGTATTTATGGATGTAACGGATTATCTGCATACCTATCATATGACAGCAAGAGAACTTGCCATGACCATGATACAGGACGTGCTGAAGACAACAGGTATAACAGCAACTGCAGGAATTGGTACAAATATGTATCTGTGTAAGATTGCGATGGATATCGTGGCAAAGCACATTAAAGAAGATAAAGATGGCGTACGAATTGCGGAACTGGATGAAATGTCATACCGAAGGATACTCTGGGGTCACAGACCACTTACTGATTTCTGGAGAGTAGGAAAAGGATACGCAAAGAAGCTGGAAGAATACGGGCTTTATACAATGGGTGATATTGCAAGATGTTCCATTGGAAAAGCGAATGAATTATACAATGAAGATCTGTTATACAGGCTGTTTGGCGTTAATGCAGAGCTGTTGATCGATCATGCCTGGGGGTATGAGCCCTGTACCATGGAAATGGTCAAGGCTTATAAACCGGAAACGAACAGTGTTTGTTCCGGTCAGGTACTGCATTGTCCTTATGATTTTGAAAAAGCAAAACTGGTTGTAAAAGAGATGACGGACCAGATGGTTTTAGATTTGGTGGACAAGAAGCTGGTCACAGACCAGATTGTGTTGACAGTTGGTTATGATATTGAGAATCTGAGCAACACCGACAGGAGAAAACAATATCATGGAGAGGTTACGATCGACCGTTATGGAAGAAAAATCCCGAAACACGCACATGGAACGACCAATCTAAAAAGGCAGACTTCTTCAACAAAATTGATAACGGATGCAGTAATAGAACTATATGACAGGATCGTTGACAGAAACCTGCTTATCAGAAGAATCAATATCACAGCGAACAGGCTTGTGGATGAGAGTTCTGTAAAGAAAGAAGAAGTGTATGAGCAGCTGGATCTTTTTACGGATTATGAGGCGAAAAGGAAAAAGAAGGAAGAGGAAGAAGCCGCGCTGGATCGCGAAAAACGTATGCAGGAAGCCATACTCAGTATCAAAAAGAAGTTTGGAAAAAATGCTGTACTGAAGGGAATGAATCTTCAGGAAGGCGCAACCGCTAAGGATAGAAATGAACAAATTGGCGGACATAAGGCGTAAAGGAGTTGGAAGAGGATGAAAAATAATTCTTATGACGATATCATCAATTTACCCCATCCGGTCTCTAAGAATCATCCGCAAATGCCGCTTCAGGATCGGGCAGCGCAATTTGCTCCTTTTGCAGCCCTGACTGGACATGATGCTGCGATAAAAGAGACGGCAAGATTAACCGAGGAACGATGGGAACTGAGTGAGGAAGCGATTGCTCAGCTGAACGAAAAAATTAATATAATCAGAAATAATATCGGCATAGAACAGAAAGTATTAATAACTTATTTTATTCCCGATGCAAAAAAAGCCGGCGGAGCCTATGTTACGTGCTCTGGTATTGTAAAAAAGATAGACGAATACGAGCATACCATCATCATGACAGATCAAACGGTCATTCCAATCGAGCAGATAAGTGATATTAAATGTGAAGAGTGGCAAATCTGAGAGTTGGATGGCGGAAAGTATCGCATTCCGATGTTATGTGAAAGACTGGCTGGAAAAAAGGCTGGAAAAACAGGGATACTGTTAAAAAATACCCATTATAATTATAAGCCAAAGAATATGAATAGTGCTTATCTATTACTGTTTCGAAACTTCCCAGGGGTGGTATTATAATACTTATGAAAAAGTTCACAAAAATAACTGCTATTTGAAAACCCGCAGGTATATGCTATCTCAGTAACAGACATTGTAGTATTTTGAAGAAGAAAAACAGATTTTTCCAAACGATAGCGATTTAGATATACCATTGGGGAAGTATTCAAATATTTCTGAAAAAGGGAAGTGCATTTTGTCTTGCAGCAATTTCCTGAGGATGAAATATCTTTAAGCATAATTTTTTGGGAATAATTTTTTTGCACATATCCGATCATTGTAGTAAGAGCCAGAGTATCCTCTGTATCTTTATCATAATCTGGAAAATAGTTCATATTTTCAGCAAGGAGGCGAAAAATATGAACGGTTTTTTCCAGCGTAATAAATGGCTGTATTTCATCCACATTTTTTTTGTAAAGCATTTCAAGGTCACGAAGAATAGAATTCTGCCACAGGATAGACGGATTCAGTGGCTGATAGGGAAAATGAATATTCTGTATCAGGGGATTTAGACATTTTTCCACAAAATAAGTATTTACAGAAAGCAACTGCGGAGATAACATAATACAGGTAAAGAGACATTCTGTATGAGTATCGGAATAGCCATAATGAAAGCAGCGGCTGTTTACAAAAATTCCTTCACCTGCTTGCAAAGAAATCTTCTGACCATTCACATCATAAAACATCTGTCCCTCTAAAATCAGAATAAATTCCAGATCGTCATGCCAATGACTGACTGCACGAAAATCAGGATAGCGTGAAAGCTGTCCCTTTTTTATATATGCAGGAAAGTCTGGATTGTTATAGGCAACATTTTCAGATGCATCTGAATTTAAAACAATGCTTGGACATACTTCCATCAAAATAATCTCCTTTTCGAACGTTTGTTATATTATTATAGCTGATTATGGTATAAAAATCAATAAAATTGGTTTATTTTTATATTGTGCACAGAAAGGAAAAATTGTAGATGGGAAACGAATTCACAAATAAGATTTTGAAACTTGCTCTGCCCATTACAGCACAACAATTTATGTTAGCACTTGTAAGTGCATGCGATGCTTTTATGTTGGGAGGATTAAATCAGAACTCTCTGTCAGCAATTTCGCTGGCTTCGCAGATCACCTTTGTTTTTAATTTGATTTTAACAGCACTTACAATAGGGGAAAATATGTTTGTTGCACAGTATTATGGAAAAAGAGATTTTGATGGATTACGGACATCAGCAGGACTTGTATTAAGATATGTATTCATAATTTCCATTCTCTTTCTGCTTGCAACATTCTTTATTCCTGAAATGCTCATGCGACTGTTTACAAACGATACTATACTGATTGATTATGGTATTAAGTATTTGAAAGTGATTGGATTATCCTATATCTTTTCAGGGGTTCTGCAGGTTTTGCAGGGAATCTTGAAAAATTGTGGTTATGCAGGTAGATGTACCATAATAAGTGCAGTTGTTGTCTGTGTTAATATTATACTGAATGTTATTCTGATTTACGGATACATGGGCTTTCCAAGAATGGAGATTGCAGGTGCGGCACTGGCTACTGTCATTGCAAATGGACTTGGTCTGGTTATTACGATTTATATTTTGCACCTGAAAAAGGAATTTTGGATTGGAGTAAAAGACATAAAAAGCAGGGAAGTCCATATAACGAGGAAATTCTGGAAACATGTCTATCCGGTACTTTTTAATGAACTTGCCTGGGGCGGTGGATTTACGATGTATTCTGTCATACTTGGACATCTTGGTTCCGATGCTATCGCAGCCAATTCTATTGCAAATATAACCAAGAATCTTTTAATCTGTGGTTGTACCGGTTTTGGATATGGTGGAAGTATTATTGTCGGAAATCTGCTTGGTAAAGGGAACTTATCTGAAGCAAAGAAAAACGGAAATATTTTATGCAAAACTTCGGTATTTTTGGGCGTGGTGACGGCTGGAGTGATTTTTCTTGCGACACCTGTAATCCTGCATTTTACGAATCTGACTGATATAGCAACAGGATATTTAAAGAATATGCTGTTTATAAGCAGCTATTATGTAATAGGAAAATCAATTAATTCTATGACAATAGGTGGTATTTTTCCAGCAGGGGGAGATACAAAATTTGGATTAATATGTGATGTGGTTACCATGTGGTGCTTTGCAGTTCCACTGGGATGTATCGCAGCATTTGTATTTAAATTGCCAGTAATGATGGTGTATTTTGTCTTAAATCTGGATGAACTGGTAAAACTTCCAGCAGTATTTAAACATTATAAACAATATAAATGGTTAAAAAATTTAACAGAGATGGAGAATTAAATTATGGATATGAAAAAAAGAAGAGATATGCAGCTTGCTTACATTTCAGATGAAGCGGTTATGGAAGAACAGAGGATAGGTAGAAAAATTCTGCAAAAACTTAATTTTGCAGATCGGTCGGATTTTGATGGGATTGCAGAAATAGTAAAAGAACTTTTGGGAAAATCGGAAGGTGCATGGATTAACCCACCTTTTTACTGCGATTATGGTTCGCATATAGAAGTAGGTAAAAATTTCTTTGCAAATTATAACTGTACAATTATAGATGTGGCAAAGGTAAAAATCGGTGATAACTGTCAGATGGCACCCAATGTATCTATTTATACGGCAGGACATCCAATTTATCCAGATACGCGCAATTCTGCTTTTGAATACGGAAAAGAGGTTACCATCGGGGATAATGTATGGTTGGGAGGAAATACAGTAGTGTGTCCGGGAGTACATATTGGAGACAATGTGGTAATTGGTGCAGGAAGTGTTGTAACAAAAGACATTCCGGACTGGTCCATTGCAGCTGGAAATCCATGTCGTGTGATTAGAAAAATAACAGATGAGGACAGGAGAAAATTGTTTCACAATGAAGAAATTGATGATGAAGCATGGGATATGATATGTGCACAGGCGGAAAAATAATATGATCATGAGAGAACGGATTGCAGCCGGATAATTATCAGCAGATTATTGTGAAGGGCTTCCGGAAGATCGGATAAACTGTAAAAAAGGAATGATTCAGTTTAATTCGGGAGTTTTTTTGGGTATAAACATCAATGCTGTTGTATTGCGGGTTATATTTTGCAAATATTGTTCTCATCGTATCATATCTCCCTAAAGCCAATTGAGTCTGTAAAATGCCTTATGAATTATAAGATTTTGATCAGTCTTTTTCTTCATAACTTCATGGTTCCTTTAACAAAAAAACATAAAAAATCAGAATAAAAATCCATCGAGTTCGATAAATGCATGACTCGATGGATTTTTTTCTATTGGTTAATCAAAACTTTACTGCCCATAAAAGAGGAATTGCAATGATGTTTTTTGTCTAAAACTGTATTTTAAATAATGCAGTTTTTTAAATGTGTAGAATATCAGATTATGAAAGACAAAAAAATATACAAAACAGGTAAAAATACTGAGAAGAAAATAGAAAGAACAAATGTATAATAAAGTTACTAAAAAATACAAAAAAATAAACAGAAAACAAACAATTTAATGAATGGAGGAAGGGAAAATGAAAAGTAATACTGTTATTTTTACTGAACCATATAAGGCTGAAATACAAGAAATTGATTGCCCTAAGCCAGGAAAATCAGAGGTTTTGATTCGAACGGAACAAACCTTAATTAGCACAGGAACGGAATTAACTTTCTTGACTGGGGAATGTCCGGAAAAATCAAAATGGTCAGAATATATTCACTATCCGCAAAAGAGTGGTTACTCAAATGTGGGTATTATTGAAGAAGTAGGTGAAGGTGTTTCAAAGGATTTAATTGGAAAACGTGTAGCAAGTTTCAGTGGACATTCACAGTATGTCATTGTGAATGTAAATGAGCTTCGTATGATTAATTATGAAATTAAACCAGAAGAAGCAACATTTTTTGCACTTGCAGAAACAACGATCAATGGAATTCGAAGAACTGGTATCGAATTAGGAAACAGGGTTGTAGTATATGGAGCTGGTATTGTAGGTCAACTGGCGGCCAGGTTTTTACTTGCAGGAGGATGTACAGAAATTTTTGTGGTAAACAGGAGTGAAGCAAGACTGAAGCATTTACCTGATCAGAGGGCAATTATTCCGATTTGCTCCACAAAAGAAGATCCAATCTCGATTATAAAAGAATATACATATGGGGATATGGCAGATATTGTTATTGAAACAACGGGAAATGCAGATGCGATTCCGGAAGAATTTTTAGCTTTGCACCAGCAGGGAAAGCTTTGTATGTTGAGTTCACCTAAGAAAAAGACCTTAATTGATTTTCATGATTGTTGTAATGCAGTAAGTGTAAACATTATTGGCGCACATACATCTTCACAGGCACCGGTAAAAACTTATGACAATCCGTGGACATGTGAAAGAAATAGTGAAACATTTTTTAAGTTGATTTACAACAAACAGGTAGATATGTCAGAAATGATTACACATCGTGTAAGCTATAAAGAGGCACCGCAGATGTATCAGATGCTGTTAAAGGATTGCACGCAGGCAATGGGTGTTGTTCTGGATTGGAGATAAGATGAAGGGTAGTAAAGAAGAAATTAAGGCAATCGATTTACGTAGCGATTATAAAGTAAATCCGATAGGAATTCACAATGTAGCTCCACGCTTATCCTGGAGAATGACGGCGTATGGAAAAAACCGCAAACAGAGTGCCTACCAGATTCAGGTATTTAAAAAGGAGTCGGATATTAAGGAAGTTCTTGTCTGGGATAGCGAAAAAGTTTATTCCGGCGAATCTGTGAACATTCCGTATAAAGGAAAGCAGCTTGCATCCAGAGAGAGGGTTTATTGGAAAGTTCGTATATGGGATGAAAAGGAAAATGTTTCTGAATGGAGTGAGGAGGCTTTTTTTGAAGCCGGTTTATTAAATAAGACGGATTGGGAAGCAGAGTGGATTTGTGCGCCAGAGAAGGCAGCAGCGGTTTATTTTAGAAAAGTCTGCAATATAGAGAAGCAGCCGAAATCCGGGCGGTTGTATATTTCCGGGTTAGGGTATTACGAAGCTTATCTTAACGGAAAAAAATGTGGGGAAGATGTTCTCACGCCGAATCGAACGCATTATACGGAACGAGTTTTTTACCATACATATGATATAACAACTGCGGTTGTTCACGGAGAAAATGTTTTTGGTGTTGAGCTTGGTAATGGATGGTATAACCAAAAAGATAAAATTAACGAAAAAAAATTATGGTATGGATATCCAAAGCTTTTGTTCCAGATTGAAATAGAATATGCAGATGGAGACAAAGATGTATTTATAAGCGATGAAAATACGAAATGGCATGAAAGCCCTAGAATTTATAATAATATTTATTTTGGAGAAATATATGATGCACGTAAGGAGAGTATAGGCTGGCGAGAAAAAGATTTCGAAGACCTGGATTGGAAATTTGCAGGTAAAGCAGAGAAACCAGGCGGAGAATTAACCAAACAGAAAGCTCCGTCAGATCAAAAGATTTGCGAACTTTTTCCAAAGAAGATCAGTGAAGTAACGCCCGGAATGTATGTGGTTGATTTTGGTCAGAATATGACTGGCTGGGTTAAAATGAGGGTATCTGGCAAAGAGGGAGATAAGGTTCAGTTACGGTTTGGTGAAGAACTGTGGCCGGATGGGAAAATAAATTATTATAGTACTGGAAGCGGGTGGAAACAGCAAAAAGATATTTATATTTTAAGTGGAAAAAAAGAAGAATATTATGAACCGGCATTTACGTGGCATGGATTTCGATATGTAGAGGTACAGGGATATCCGGGAATCCCAAAGAGGGAAGACTTTGTGGCGGTGCATATTCGGGCAGGTGTCGAACGGTCAGGTAAATTTATATGCTCTAACGCATTGATCAATCAGATTCAGAAAGCAAGTCTGTGGTCGATGGAGAGTGGTTTACATGGAGGCATTCCACTTGATTCTCCTCACAGAGAACGGCAGGGGTATGGAGGGGATGCATTGATTACAGCAAAAGCTATGATGTATAGCTATGACATGCACGAATTCTATTCCGACTGGATGGATGACTTTATAGATGCACAGGACAAGACAACAGGATTTTTGCCACACACAGTACCATGTCAGGACGGCGGTGGTGGTCCGGCCTGGGGCAGTGCTTTGATTATTATCACATGGCTTATGTACCGTTACTACGGAGACACGAAGAGTGCAGAAGGGTATTTTGATAATATGATTCATTGGATGCAATTCCTGCAGACCGGAATGGAAAAAGGAATTGTTGAGGGTGAAGGTACAGATAAGGACTGTCTTGGAGAATGGTCGACACCTGGAGAAATTTTAATACCTCCGCGATTTGTTAATACTTTTTTCTATGCATATAATGCGAAACTTATGACAGAATTGGCAGAGGTGCTTGGCCGGTCAGCAGATGCAGAGTATTTTCAGAATCAGTATAATGAAACAGTGCTTAGCTTTAGAAACGAGTTTTATGATTCTAAAAATGGTAGGTACAGTATTGGGGCACAGGGAACGGAAGCATTTGCGAATAAGTTGGGTGCTATCAGAGAAAGAGAACTTTGCGAAGTAAAACAGTATTTGGAGAAACATATTACCAAGGAGTGCGAAGGAAACTTAGATACAGGAATTTTTGGGACACCATTATTATTTGAAACACTTGTTGAATTTGGCCTTGGTGAAGTAGCCTATCATATGATTACTAGCGTAACGTATCCAAGCTATGGATATATGATTACAAATGGAGCCACTACATTATGGGAATACTGGGAAAAAGAGTATGGATTTTATCAGTGCCCTGCGAATCATAATCAGCCGATGTTCGGCAGTATAAGCAGCTTCTTTTACGAAAAGCTGGCTGGAATTAAGCCATTAAAGCCGGCATACAAGAAAATTGAAATTAAGCCGGCAATGATAGGAGATCTCAGATTTGTATCATCCAGTGTAAAGACACCGTATGGAGAAGTCTGCATAGATTGGGAGAGAAACGAAGACGAAATTTTAGTGTCTGTGGTAATTCCGCCAAATACGGAAGCAGTTTTGCTGATTCCAGGACAAGAAAGAAAAGAAATTGGATCTGGTAACTATCAGTTTAGATATGTTGCATGTGAGAAATAATAAGAAATACAGCCTGCCTTTTTTAGCAGGCTGTATGACTATGAAAAACTGGAGTTAACACGATAAAAGTTTTAAGTTTATCAGTATGAAGATTGTGAGAGATTATAATTTATGGAAGGGTGATAAAAAATGTCTTACAGAAGTCATGAAATTTTACAGGGTCCCGGGTATGCAAATGTAAGAGCTTTATATAAAGCAGACGGATATGCAGAAGAGGAACTGAAACGCCCAATCATTGGGATTGCAAATGCATATAATTCGATTTGTCCGGGTCATATTGTCCTGCGCCAGATGGCAGAAAGAATTCGTGAAGGAATTCAGGCGGCAGGGGGGATGCCAATTGAATTTGGAACAATTGGTGCCTGTGATGGAATTGCAATGGGACACGAGGGCATGCGTTATATCCTTCCGGCAAGAGAAATGATTGCAAATGATGTGGAGGCAATGGTGCAGGCTCATCGTTTAGACGGCATTGTATTACTGGGAAGCTGTGACAAAATTATTCCGGGAATGTTGATAGGAGCAATGAGGGTAAATTTGCCTGCAATTTTTATTAATGGAGGACCAAGTCTTCCGGGACATATGGCAGATGGAAATCCCTATGGAGGAGAGTGGATCGACCATTCCTGTATTCAGCAGTCGGAAGGAGCTTTACAGGCAGAAAAGATTACGGAAAAAGAGTTTAAGTGGATAGAGGATAATGCAATGCCGACAGTTGGATCCTGCGCGATGCTTGGTACAGCAAATACAATGGGATGCCTTGCAGAAGCTATGGGAATCATGCTGCCAGGTTCAGCTACGATTCCGGCAGTATATAGTAAACGTATGGCCGCCGCTTACAATAGTGGAAAAGCAATCGTTGATTTGGTACATAATAATATAAGGATTCAGGATATTATTACAAAAAGGGCGCTGGCAAATGCAATAATGGTAAATTCAGCGATGGGAGGGTCAACAAACGCTGTATTGCATTTGCTGGCAATTGCACATAGCGGAAAAATTAATTTAACAATAGATGATTTTGAAACGATCAGCAGTGGGATTCAGCATTTGGTGGCTATGATTCCGGCTGGAAAATATACATTGTTTGATTTCTTTGAAGCTGGCGGCGTACAGGCTTTAATGAAAGAGATGGAAGAAAAACTGTATGTGGATGCATTAACATGTACAGGAGATACATTATATGAGAATTTGATGCATGCAGAGAATAGATCTCGGGAAGTAATTCATGCAATTCAAAATCCAGTACATAAGCGAGCAGGTATTAAGATCCTGTATGGAAATATAGCACCCAACGGTGCGGTAACGAAGCCGTCAGCAATTCCAGAAGAGGCAGTACACTTTTGTGGAAAAGCAAAGATTTATGAAAGTGAAGAATCGGCGTTGACAGGAATTCGGAATGGAGAAGTACAAGGTGGGGAAGTTGTTGTGATTCGAAATGAAGGACCCAAAGGTGGACCAGGGATGCCGGAAATGTATAAAGCTATGAAGCTGTTAGTTGGCTTAGGTTTGGGATCGAAGGTATGTCTGATTACAGATGGCAGATTTTCAGGATCAAACAACGGGTGCTTTGTGGGGCATATTTGTCCTGAAGCTGTAGACGATGGAGCGATTGCATATTTACAGGATGGGGATATGATATCAGTCGATGTGGAAAATGGAAAAATTGATGCAATAGATGTAGATTTTGAAGAACGAAGGAAAAAGAAATACATATGTCATCAAAAGGTAGAAGGATATTTGTACCAGTATGCAAAAAATGTGACATCTGCATCAAAAGGAGCAGTGATTCCCACTTATGAGAACGAATGATAGATGCAGCATCGTTAATAATTGAGGGAAAGAGGCAGTAGTGTAGTGTGAAAGAAAGTAGAGGAAGACCATAAATTGACGCACTTGAATAAGCTGTCTAAGGCAGGCAACTTTTTAAAGTGTTATAGAGTTAGAAAATTAAATCAAGAAGCTAATGGTTCATCAGGAGGAAATAATCCCTCTCGTTGTAATAGTTTCTTGGCTTGCTTGATAGCTTTTGCTTTTTGTTTTTCAACAAGAGCTACAGGCATATCGATTTTGTAAAGATCGCTCGGATTCCACTGCTCACCAGTAGACAGCATCTGATAGATAGCAGTAAGAATCATACGGGCAATAGCGATAATGGCTCTTTTCTTGCCACGGCGTTTGACAAGAGAATCATATTTCTTTTTGTAGTAAGGAGATTTGTCAGATTTTACGGCTGCATGAGCACACTGTACTAATGCAGATTTGAGGTAGATACCGGCACGTGTAATCCGAACAGACTTCTTCTTACCAGCAGACTCATTGCTGCCTGGCGTTAAACCAGCCCAGCAACACAAACGTTTAGAACTTGAGAACTGAGACATGACAGTACCGATTTCGGAGATGACAGTGATTGCACTATCACGTTTGACACCCGGAATGGTACAGAGAAACTGGACAGCATCTTCTTTGGATTTGAGCCTCCTAAGAAGCTTAGATGCGATTTCTTCGTGGTTTATAGATGTACCCGATTGTTCAAGCAGATAGTCGATAATGGATGTGGATGACTTCCCAAAGATATCGGAAACAACAGAATCTAATGCAACATTACAAACGGTAAGAGCATTCTGATATCTATTCTTTTCACTTGAACGGCAGGAAACAAGCTTGTAACGATAGCGAGTGTATTCCCTAAGAATACGGACTTTCTTGCAAGTAATATAATTGCCTTTGACAAGTCCAAGGCGGAACAAATCTCCAATCCATTTAGAATCTTTTGTATCATCTTTGTTGCCTTTCACCGCCTTTACCCATTTAGGATTGGCAATGACAACATTGATATCATCTTCCAGAAGATTAAAGACAGGAACTCAGTATTTACCTGTGGATTCCATGCAGACATTATGGCAATCATTGTCGAGAAGCCATTGCTTGAATTCAAGAATTGAATTGTTAAAGGTGGAAAAGCGCTTCTTTTGGTAAGAAGGCTCAATGCCACCAGTGGTTTTTACAATTGTGGCAACGAGAAAAGATTTGTGGACATCGACACCACAACAGGTTTGATAAGTAACTTTCATAGTCAGACTCCTTTCGTGAATGATAAGAAGCCATTGACTGAACTGCCACACAATTAAACGAAAGGCTTAAACAATTCTTAGTGTACGGATTCATGATGTCACTTATTTGTGCTTGAAAAGGCAGAACTTACACTGATTAGTATGCTGTCTAAAACGAAGAAAGTTATTACAACTCCTCCTCCCGTGCTTTGTAGTGTAGCTTCTTGCAAACTATTTTACAGCACAGTGTAGAGAGTTGGAACACTTTCATTACTATTTGCGCCGCCAGCCGAAGGCGGCGGAATGGAGATTAGTATGAAGGATTTTCAGGAAAAAATTGAAAAAATAGGAGTTATTCCGGTTATCGTAATCGATGAAGCAAAAAATGCAGAATCGCTTGCAGAAGCATTAGTGGCGGGTGGGCTTCCGTGTGCGGAAATTACATTTCGAACACAGGCTGCGGAAGAAAGTATCCGCATTATGACGCAAAAGTATCCCGAGATGATAGTTGGAGCTGGGACTGTTTTAAATGTAGAACAGGTTGAACGTGCGATGAATGCAGGTGCACGATTTATTGTTTGTCCCGGGTTTGATTCAAAAGTGGTTGACTATTGCCTGGAACGAAAAATTCCAGTTTTACCTGGATGCGTTACACCATCTGAAATAATGCAGGCGATCGCCTGTGGTTTAAAAATGGTGAAATTTTTCCCGGCGGTTCAGTTTGGTGGGGTGGCAATGATTAAAGCGTTGGCAGCACCGTATAATGAAATGAAATTTGTGCCGACCGGTGGAGTAAATAAAGAGAATTTAAAAGAGTTTCTTTCGTATAAGGCAGTAGCAGCTTGCGGGGGGAGCTGGATGGTAAAAAGGGAATGGATTCAGAACGGTGAATTTGACAGAATCCGAAGTCTGGTAATAGAAGCTGCAAAATTAAAAGGTGAAATCAGGTCAGAAAATAGAAACGAAAAAAGGAGATAATGAAAAAATGGATTTACATCTAAAGGAATCGTGTGAATGTAAATATGATGCAGTTTCACTTGGCGAAGTAATGCTGCGACTGGATCCGGGTGAAGGAAGAATTCGCACTGCGCGTTCATTTCGAGTTTGGGAAGGCGGCGGAGAATATAATGTGATTCGAGGCCTGAGTAAGTGCTTTGGGTTAGATACAGCAGCTATTTCTGCATTTGCCAAAAATGAAGTGGGAATGTTGTTAGAAGATCTGATCTGTCAGGGAAAAGTAGATACATCATTGATTAAGTGGGCAGATACTGATGGAATAGGACGGGTATGCAGAAATGGCCTGAATTTTACAGAACGAGGATTTGGAATCCGCGGAGCGTTAGGATGCTCGGATCGTGCGAATACTGCAATTTCCAAGGCAACTTCGGCAGATTTTGATTTTGAATATATTTTTGGAAAGCTTGGTGTACGCTGGTTTCATACAGGAGGAATTTATGCAGCACTTTCAGAAAAATCATGTGAAACGGTAGTGGATGCAATAAAAATTGCCAAAAAATATGGTACAATTGTTTCGTATGATTTAAATTATCGCCCATCTATGTGGTCTGCAATTGGTGGTATTGAGAAAGCGCAGGAAGTAAATAAAGAAGTGGCAAAATATGTAGATGTAATGATTGGAAATGAAGAAGATTTTACTGCGTGTTTGGGATTTGATGTAGATGGTAATGATAATGAATTAAAGAAATTAAATCTTGAAGGATACGAGCGCATGATTAATAATGTAGTAGAGAAATATCCAAATCTGAAAATGGTGGCAACGACGCTTAGAGAGGTAAAGACGGCCACTGTGAATGATTGGGGTGCTATTTGCTGGGCAGAAGGTCGAATTTATAATTCAAAAAGGTATGAGAATCTTGAGATTTTAGATCGCGTAGGCGGTGGAGATTCTTTTGCATCTGGTCTGATTTATGGGATGTTGACGACAGGAGATCCGGAAACAGCACTTGAATTAGGAGTGGCACATGGAGCGCTTGCAATGACAACACCTGGAGATACGAGTATGGCAAACCGAAAAGAGGTTGAGGCGGTTATGCGGGGGGCTGGCGCACGAGTGAAGCGATAAAATGACAGGAAGGAGCAAGGGTAAAAATATGAGAGCACTGGATGTACATGCTCATTTGGGCAAAGATGTTGTGTTTGGACATGTAATTACAGAGGAAAATTTACTGGATGGCTATAAGGATACGATCGTACAGGGAGCAATTGTACAGCCATCGTTACCACGTTTTTCATTAAAGGCAAATAAAGAAATCCATGATAGAATTTTTGAATTTTCGAAGTGTGATAAAATGAAAATCTGGGGGATGGCATCTATTTATCCGCATTTTACACAGGAAGAATATAGAGAAGAAGCTATTCGGTGCGTAAAAGAGCTTGGTTTTGTAGGATTGAAATTAACACCAATTGGTCACGCCTGTGATCCTGAATCAGAGGATGGCATGTATGCTTTTTCTGTGGCAGCTGAGTTGGGTGTGCCGATGATGGTTCATACCGGATCAGGAATACCATTTTCAAGTCCGATGCATATTTTGAAAGCTGCAAAAGAGTATCCTGAATTAAAAATTGTAGTGGCACATGCGGGAATGGGAGTGATGGCCAGAGAAGCGGTTATTTTGGCGCAGATTTGTGAAAATGTGTATCTTGAACCGACTTGGACCGGTGTTGCAGATATGGGCATGATTTATAAGGAACTGGGGGCAGGGAAGATAATGTTTTCTTCAGACCACGTAAACAATGTTACTGTGCAATATGAAACAATAAAAACCGTTGTGCCAGAAAAAGAAATGGAACAAGTGTTATATAAAACAGCAGAAAGTGTGTATAAAATCACGTTATAGAGGGATATGAATATACGTAAATTAATGAAAGAGAAAGTAAGCAGAGTAAGTATTTCCAGCAAAATGTCAATTGTTATGACCGTGTCGATTGTTTTAATCCTCACGGTCTTTCTTGGCGTAAACAGATATTATAATTCATTTTTCGTGTATCAAAAACTTGAAAATGCGTCTTTGACATATTTGGATAGTATAGATAGGATGATGGAAAATTTAGTAGACACTTTGGATGGTTATTCAAGAATTTGTTTTTCCAATGCAGGAGTTCAGGAGTTACTGGATAAAAATTCGAGTGGGCAGGTTGATTTTTCATTGCAGGACAATGTTAATAATTATCTGTGGGAACTGGTTGTAAATGTAAAGCAGATAGAATCTATTTATTTGTATAGTAATAATGGACTGGTAGCCTCAGCAGATAGGCAGGAGCTGCATTATCCACGATATCGTTGTATTAAAGATTATGAATGGTATGATGAAGAGGAATATGGGGAATATCATGTTGATTTTTCGAGCGATGATTTTTACAGAAAAGGTGATATGCCGGAGATTAGTTTCAGAAGAGCAGTAAGAAGTACGACTAATTTTAAAAAAATCGGTTATATGATTATGACGGTCTCTTCCGATGTATTAAAGGATTTTTTAGTGGCGGATAATGCGGACAAATATGAAAGGGTATTTTGTCTTTTGAATAATGAGGAATCTGTAATTGTGATCTCTGATAATGTGTATATGGACGAAATGCAGAAAATCGGAAAAGACATGATTCAGAATGAAAAAACAATGGTGCTTCGGAATATGTTCGATGAAAAATATATGTTTTGTATTTTGAAATCGGAGGAAGGATATTATATGGATGCTATTTCGGTAGAGGATGCCTATCAAAGAAATCGAGAGAAAAGTTTAGTGGATATTGCATTGATTATTTTACAGGCTATGCTCACCCTGGTTTGCATTGTTATGATTTCTAAACTATATACACGACCGATAAAGGAGCTGATGATTGCGATGCGCTGTCTGCAAAACGGTGTATTTCAGCCAGTGAAAATGAATTCTGCTCATTACGAAATACAGGAACTAATACATGTTTACAATGAAATGGTAAAAAAAATCAATGAATTGCTGGAAAAAACAAAGGAGGCAGAACGATTAAAGGGAAAAGCAGATTTAAAAGTGCTTACTGCACAGATAAATCCTCATTTTTTATATAATACATTTGACTCCATAAAAGCGTTGTTTGTTTTGAAACGATATGATGATGCATATGCAATGATAGATGCGCTCTCCAGATTTTATAAAATTAATCTCAGCAAAGGAGATGATTTTATAACAATAGAGAAAAACCTGGTGATGTTAAAAAGCTATATTGATATTCAACAAATGCGTTTTGGTGGAGAGTTTGAATACATATACTCGGTTGATCCGGAAATTATGCAGTGGAAAATTTTGAAATTTGCTTTACAGCCGTTGGTGGAAAACGCAATTAATCATGGCATACATGGGTTTACGACAGAAGGGATTATTAATCTTGATATAGTCCGGACAGGAGAAAAGAGTCTTAAAATCACATTAATGGATAATGGACGCGGAATGTCTAAAGAAGCTCTGAAAAAAGCTATTTCAGGAGAAGAGGGAAGAAATGGCAAATCTTTCGGATTATTTGCAACGCTTCATCGACTTCAGTATTGTTATGGTGATCGAATTTGGTGGAGTATTGAGTCGGAAGAAAATGGTGGTACTACAATTATAATGAAAATTGAAGTGGAGGAGTGTTGAATATGCTAAGGCTGATTATTGTAGATGATGAATATTTACTTAGACAATTAATCAGAAATATAATCGATTGGAAAGCATTAGATATTGAAGTCGTAGGAGAAATGGCATCAGCAGAGCTGGCAATGCGGCAGCTTGAGTCTTTAAAGCCGGATATCATTTTGACGGATATCTGTATGCCAGATATAGATGGTCTGACTTTTGCAGAAAAAATAAAAGGTAGAAATCCAGACACAAAAGTGATCGCAATTACCGGCTATGATAATTTCGAATATGCGAAAAGGGGAATTTGCATAGGGTTGGACGGCTATATTTTAAAGCCGATCAATGAGGAAGAACTTACAGAATGTATTGTTAAGATCAAGAAAAAAATTCTGGAAGAAAACAGAAAGAGAAATGAAATAGAAACTCTTTCGATATTTAAAAGAGAAGCAGAGGAAATCGTTAAAAATTATTATTTGACAAAGCTTCTGGAATCAGATGTGCCGGAAAAAATTGTGAATAGCCAGTTGATGGAGGAATTGGCTTTGGAAACAAGCCCAATGGTATGGATAGTTGTTTTTCAATGGAAAACAAACCTGATTGCCAAAAGGACTGGGAATGAAGAACTTTTAGATTGTGAGATGTGGATTGTCAATTATTGTAAAGAAAAATTAAAAAAAATGGTTTGGGTTCATGGAACGGCTAATAGGTTGATTATTCTTGATCCTGAAAAAGATATCATGCCTGAGACAATATTAAAGCAGCTGCAAGAGGAATGGAAAAAGGAATTTGAGTGTCCGTTGTATTACGGGACAGAGGTTATATATAATCAGGAAAAGAGTATTCATGAGGGCTATATAGAGGCGGTTAATCAATTAAATATCGAATTGGTTAATGGAGAAAATAAACCAGAAGATATATGGAGATGGAAACAGCAAAAAAAAGAAACTAAGCAGTTATGGGATCTCAACGAGTTGAAAAGGCTGCAATATTGTGTTGAGGCAGAGGATTTAGAAGAAGTAGAAAAAGTAATTGATAGTTATTTTCTGAAATGGAAAGATGTTACGTTAGATGATATGGAACTGTTGCAGGTGCAATTATTGAATATCTATTTTTATTTTTACACTTCATTTGGAGATCGTTGCATTGATGCAGTTGCAATGCAATATATGAATTTTTATGAAAATGTAAAACATGCGGAGAATATACTTGAGTTAAAAAATGCATTTTTAATAGGATGTCAGGCACTGCAGGAGATGTTAAGGGGGAGGGAGACAGCGGCAGACAGTTACAAACTCATTTATTCTATGAAACAATACATAAAAGAAAACTTAGATGACCCGGATTTTTCATTAGGCGCATTGGCAAAGGCATATTATATGAATAGCAGCTATTTAAGCCGTTTTTTTAAAGAGAAGGTAAAAAGCTCATTTGTAGAGTATTTGACAGAACAACGTATTGATAAAGCAAAGCAGCTTTTGCAATATGGGAACTTTAAGATTTACGAAGTGGGCGAAAAAGTGGGAATTTATAATGCAAATTATTTTGGGATTTTATTTAAAAAGAAAGTGGGCGTAACGCCAGCTGAGTACAGAAAACAATACGAAAAATAGTGCAAAACAGATACAGGAAATGGAAAAATGGAAAAAATAAAAGGAAAAACAACTAATAAACATAGAATATAAAGCAAAAAAATATCAAAAACAGCTAACAAGTAAAATAAGTGTTGAAAAATGTAAAAAGTGTGAGATTGGAAGAGATAAGCTTTTGTTATAATAAAACCATCAAAAACAAAGGAAAGGAGAAGTTATTATTCATGTGAAGAATAATAACAAAAGGCAAATGAAAAAGCATTTAAAAAAGGCTGCAACAGTATTGGCATGTACGGGAATGGTTGCAGGAGCATTTACAACCACGGCTTTTGCAGAGGATGCAGAGCAGATCACATTAAACGTGTCCCATATCTTCGTGGATCAGACAGATGGGCAGTGCAGAGGATGGTATAAGGCATTGGATGAATATAAGGAATCTCATCCCAATATTACGATTGTAGAAGACACTGCAGACAATGATGCATATAAAACTAAGCTGAAGACGCAGCTTGCAGCAGGTGCAGTTCCAGATGTATTTTATGCTTGGGGAGGTGGCTTTACAAAGCCATTTGTAGAAGCAGGAATGGTAGAAAATCTTGATCCGTACGTGGAAGATGGAACGATTGATCTGGATGCTATGATGCCGGATATTTGTAACAACTTTTATTATGATGGCTCATTGTACGGCCTTCCATTGGATAGCTTCATAGGAGTGCTGATGTGCAATCAGTCTCTGTTTGATGAATATGGTCTTGAAATACCAAAAACAATGGATGATTTATATGCCGTGTCCGCCACCTTTAATGAAAATGGAATTACGCCAATTGCGATGGGGGAAAAAGATAAGTGGCCGGGACTGTTTCCATTTGGTGCATTGGCACTTCGATATGGCGGTGTAGAAAAAACAATAACGATGTTGAATGGCGAAGGAAACTTTGATCAGGAATTTGTGCAGAAAACTGCGGAAGAACTTCAGAAGATGGTTGATGAAGGTGTATTTGCTTCGGATAGTGTTGCTCTTACAGATGATGAGGCAACAGAGGAATTCCGTCAGGGAAGAGCGGCTATGTGGTATAGCGGAAACTGGAAGGTAGATTTACTTTGCGAAGAAGGATCTCCGCTTGAGGGCAAATTAACCATGGTAAACTGGCCGGCAGTTTCTGGTGCAGACGGAGACCAGAATTCATTTGTCGGAGGCGCAAGTGCAACGCTTGTAGCATCAGCGACGAGCGCTCATAAAAAAGAAGCAGTTGAATTTATGACATTTATGAGTGAGCATTTTTCCAATTACGCATATGAAGAAGGAGCGATCCTTCCGACATGGAAATATAGTGGCGATATGGAATTGAAACCATTTCAGCAGACATTACTGGATTTGATGCAGGGTGCAGATGGGTTCTGCCTTGCATGGGATACATTGCTGGATCCGGAAACAGCAGATGTTCATTCTACGTCACTGCAGGGAATTTATGCACAGCAGATGACAGCAGATGATTATGTTGAAGCTATGGCAGCTACGAGGTAAGTATGAATAAGATATTGGGAAATAAAACAGCGATTGCTGCATTTGTGGCACCTTCCCTCATTCTGTTCGGTGGCATTATCTTTTATTCGATTATTATGTCTTTCCGGTATAGTTTGCTTGACTGGAATGGATTTGGAGAAGGAATCTTTGTTGGGTTTTCCAATTACGCGAAAATGTTTCAGGATAAGGTGTTTTTAAGATCCGCTGTTAATTCACTGCTACTCGGATTTGTGACACTGGTTACGCAGCTGCCGCTGGCGCTTTTGCTGGCGTTGCTGCTCACCAGCGGCATTAAGGGAGAAGGATTTTACAGGACAGTGTTTTTTATCCCGATGACATTATCTTCGGTTGTAATTGGACAGCTGTGGTTGAAAATTTATAACCCGAATTATGGAGTACTGAATACTCTGTTGGGAGTATTGGGACTGGAAAGCTTACAAAGAAGCTGGTTAGGTGATGTAAATACAGCTTTATTTAGCGCTTTTGTTCCAATTATATGGCAGAATGTCGGATACCATATGTTGCTGCTTTATACATCTATTAATTCTATATCAAAAGATATATTGGAAGCAGCAAAATTGGATGGAGCAAGTGGAGTTAAGGCAGCGCGGTATATTACGATTCCATTAGTGAAACCAATGCTCAGAACATGTGCGATTTTTGTGGTAATTGGATCTTTAAAGGCGTTTGACATGATTTATGTATTAACAAATGGTGGACCGGCTCATATGACAGAAGTTCCAAGCTCCTTAATGTTTAGCAGTATATTCAATCTTAATAAATATGGCTATGGAAGTGCTATTTCTATATTTATCGTTGTTGAATGTATTGTTATGGCAGTTATTTTACAGAAAGTATTTCTCGTGAAAGAGGAATCGGCTTGAGGAGGGAAAGAAGATGTATGCCAAACTTCATTCAAGAAAAGGAAATCTTTTAATACGGCTTATCATTACGGCTTTTTTGGTTTTTTGGGCCGCTGTGCAGATTTATCCGCTTATATGGCTTGTTTTCTTTTCCTTCAAAAGCAATGAAGAAATTTTTGGAGGAAATATTGCCGGGCCTCCGCTTGTATGGAAAGTTGAAAATTATAAAAATGCGTTAATGGGTGGAAATGTTTTTCGCTATCTTTTTAACAGCGTTTGGGTGTCTATGGCTGTTGTTATTGTTGCGTGTATTTTAATTGCAACATCGGCATATGCACTAAGCAGAATGAGATGGAAATTAAAGAAAATAGTTTACTGGATTTTTATTTCAGGAATGACAATCCCGCTTCATGCAACACTTCTGCCGTTGTTTTTACTTTTCCGAAAGATGCATATCATTAATAATCCTCTGTCAATTTTGATCCCGTATATTGTATTTGCATTACCGACAGGAATTTTGATTTTGACAAATGCCTATGCGTCTCTTCCTATAGAGATGGAAGAATCAGCCTGTATAGATGGATGCAATATATATCAGTTATTTTGGAAAATTATGTTTCCGCTTGTAAAGCCAACGGTAGCGGCAATTGCGTTATTTACATTCTTATCATCATGGAATGAGCTGATGTTCGCAATGACGTTTATAAGTGAACCCAAGTGGAAGACATTGACGATCGGATTACAGAGTCTTTCAGGAATGTTTTATACGGAATGGGGGCCAATTGGTGCAGGAATGGTAGTAGCAACAGCACCTGTTCTGATTATTTATTTGTTGCTGAACAGACAGGTACAAAATGCGCTTATTATGGGCGCAGTGAAAGGATGAGAACATGAAATTAAGAATAGGAATTATTGGATGTGGAGGAATCGCGACAGGAAAGCATTTATCAGCATTAAAATCAAATGGTGATTTGTGTGAAGTAGTAGCATTTTGTGATGGCATACTTGACAGAGCAAAAAAGGCGGCACAGGAGTATGGAGTAGAAAATGCACAGGTTTGCCAGAATTATAATGAGCTGCTGGCGAATCCGAATGTGGATGTTGTATATGTCTTAACGCCAAACATTAGCCATAGCCCAATTGCAGTAGACGCTTTTCATGCGGGAAAGCATGTGATGTGTGAAAAGCCGATGGCAATTAATACTGCAGAGGCGGAAAAAATGATGACCGCCTGGAAAGAGTCTGGTAAAAAATTTTCTATCGGATACCAGAATCGTTATCGTGCGGATGTCCGTCATCTCCGCAGCGCGTGCCAGAATGGTGATTTGGGTGAGATATACTATGCGAAAGCATATGCAATTCGCAGAAGGGGAGTTCCGACCTGGGGAAGTTTTATACAGGGAAGTCAGCAGGGTGGTGGACCGTTAATTGATATCGGAACACATTCGCTTGATCTTGCGTTGTGGTTGATGGACAACTATGATGTGGAATCTGTGACCGGGACAGTATTTAAAAAACTGGGAAAACTGCCACAGGCCACAGATGGGAACTTATGGGGAGCATGGGATACATCAAAATATGATGTAGAAGATTCTGCGATTGGTTACATAAAAATGAAAAGTGGAGCACTGGTTGTTCTGGAATCCAGTTGGGCTTTAAATATACTGGAAGCGCGTGAAGCAGAGGTTACACTTTGTGGAACGAAAGCAGGAGCGGAACTTAGAAATCAAAAAGAAGTGATTTATAATCGTGGAAAATACGGTCGGCTGACAGAAGAAGTGCTTACACCGGGAGAGCCACATGACTTTTTTGGAACACGGTATGATGCGCCGTATCTGGAGGCTAAGGAGTGGTTGACTGCCATTTTGGAAGACAGGGATCCACTTGTACGACCAGAACAGTCATTGGTTGTGACACAGGTATTG
The DNA here is from genome assembly GCF_051861785.1 of Blautia massiliensis (ex Durand et al. 2017). Classification (NCBI taxonomy): domain Bacteria; kingdom Bacillati; phylum Bacillota; class Clostridia; order Lachnospirales; family Lachnospiraceae; genus Blautia; species Blautia massiliensis (ex Durand et al. 2017). The sequence goes on along the minus strand of NZ_CP146725.1, from coordinate 1,528,771 downwards.
GATGCAATTTATGAATCAGCGGCTAAAAATGAGACCGTGTGGTTTTAATAGTAGTAACAGTTACAACAATTTTTAGATTATGCTACAAAGATATTCAGTTTTTCGATGGATGCGCCCGACAAGTGCATATTCCGCAAGAACTGCGCATCCGTTCCAGAGGAACGGAGCGCCATTCCGCTTCAAACTGAGCAAAGCTCAGCAGGTTGATTAATTACTATTGGTTATTCTGCGATCCCTGCCAGGAAATTCAAGGCGATATGACTTAGATGTCATTCGACTTAAGCAGGCATCTGCGTAGGTGGAATCCCCAAAAAGCTGATACCATCCGGATACTGGAATCTGTGAGATAATAATAGTTGCCTTGCGGCAGTCTCTGGACTCGATGATTTCAAATAAATCACGGCATTTCTCGATGTCCAGATCCATTAAGCCGAAATCATCTATCACCATGAGATCATAAGCTGCCATTTCATTCGAATACTCAAAGTAAGTACCTTCCTGCCCGGCATGATCTGATTCCTTTAAGAGTGTGTTTGCACGTATGTATTTAACAGTACGGTTCTGATGCATTGCTGTGATACATAAGGCGCAGGCGATGTGCGTTTTCCCAGCACCGGCCCCTCCGGTCATCAGCAGGTTATTCGGCTCATCGATCCAATCACACTTGGCCAGAAGTTCTATGACGTGTGTATTCAGCTGACGTTCTGGATCATAGATTGAACTGTCAAGATCAGCTGCAGGATATTTCAGGGTCGCTTTCTTCATGAGGCGTTTAAACTTTTTACTCTCACGCTGATCCCACTCCTGATTTACAATAGCAGCAAAGCGGACTTCAAATGGTTCGAGACCTGTGTTTGGTTCCAGCAGCTGCTTTTCAAATGCTTCAGCCATACCGGACATGCGAAGTTTATACAGCCGATCCATGAGTATGTTCTGTTCCTTTGTGAGTTTATCGTTATAAAGATAGTCTTTTAATCTGTATGCCATAGTACGTCACCCTTACTTATAGTAGTCCTTTCCTCTGATATTTTCATGATTGGGCAGTGTTCCTGGTGAATGCTCGGGGAGTTCCTTCACATCTATCTTTTTCAGCATCTGCTTGAAGGTAAAATACTTACAGGAATTGATCTCTATACATTTACGGGCAACTTCTTCAGCAGCACCTTTCGGGATTGTTTTTACTTTATGCAGGATACCTGCACAGGCATTATAGGACTGCTCTTCATGTTTTGATGATTTAAGGAGCCTGTCAATCAGTTCTGACATCGCAGGACCAATGGCAGAAGCCCAGCGGCGGTAATAATTACCATCCTTTGAATTGACTTCTTTGTAATAAAGGTGTTCTGGCGGCATATGTTCATCTACCGTGATATACAGCGGAAACTCTCTATAAGACCGCTTATGTGTACAGATCAGCCGATTATACTGATCACAGATTCTGATCTCTGAAGCTGTTGCCTTCAGGATTGCAGGCTTGCCACAGTAAGAGTACAATACGGAGTAGTAGTGGCCGTCATACTCGATGTGGTAGTTGTTGGGAACTTTTAGGAACGCTTTATAGTCGCAAGCCGTGTAACATCCGCCTGGCAGTGGTTTCATACATGGTTTGTCATACTTTTCGAAAGCATCCTGTCTTGAGAAATCCTTGCCTTGAAAAGATCGTTTATTGAGGACTGCTACTATTTTTTTGATTTCAGCATTCAGGTCTTCAAATGATACATACATCTTTTCTTTCAGTTTCTCAACCAGGTGTATTTCAAGATAACGTACATGATTTTCAACTGTAGGCTTGCCTTTCGGCTTTCTAGCGGGTGGTGGAAGAACTATAGTTTCATAGAAATCTTCCAGATCTGCAAATGTAGACTGCAGGATAAGTTCATCCTTTGTGTGCTTGGTTACAGCAGTTCGCAGGTTATCGGGCACAAAGTATTTCGTAACAGCACCATAAAATGAAACAGCATGGGCACAGCCTTCTATAAAACATGGGAGTTTCTCATTTGGAAAAGCTTCTGCATAGATCAGACTGCTGACTCCAAGAGTGGTCGCAAAGATATGGACTTTTTTGATCTCGCCCGTTTCGGTATCTGTTAACAGTTCCGGCTGATCACCGACCCAGTCGATATACATCTTTTCACCCGGGATTCGGTTTACGGCCATTGATACCTTCTGGCCACCATAGTTTTCTGCTATGAATCGGTTGAAGTATTCGTAAAACTGTGACTTCTCATAACCATCAGGATTCTTTTCTTTATAATCTAGCCAACAGAACGAAATGTTCATGCGACTCCCTGGTGCATGGATTCTGTCATAGTAATACTGGAAATCTGGAAGTGGGACATCTTTCCTCTGTAGATTTTTCTGCGGATAGAAAAGGTTCTCAACTTCCTTAGGTGCCATCATTCGGAGTTCCTCGATTGGGATTCCGTTGGCATGGTATCGGCTCATGATCAGATTTAATGTACCTGAGCCAATCTTGTAACGGTCCATAACGGACCTGGTCTGGCATCCATTCAAACGCATCTGGATGGAGCCGATAATCGTGTTGTAGTCTTGCATAGTTATGCCTCCTTTCGCAATCATTTGATGACTACGAAAGAACTATAACACGTTGAAAACTAATTGATCAGCTGAAGCGGAAACGCGTTCAGTTACATCCGGAAAGACTGATCAGCTCTTAGCGGAATGCGTGGTCAGATGAGCCGGAATTTGCAATTAGGTACAAATCAGATAATTTTAATTGCACCTCATTGCATTAAAATTGCATTTTTTAATATTTTTATATGGTTTTATAGTTACTTATATTGCCTAAAAATGGCTTAAAATCAACGATTTTGCTTTATACTCCGTACTGTCTGTCTGGAGTTTGAATGATGTGAAAACAGCGGGAAGCCAGTATTTATGCGGCTTCCCGTTTTCTGTGCTTGCAAAATGCTTGCAGTTTTTTATTATGCTGGTTTAATTCTTTCACCATTGAAAAGTAAAGGAAAAGAATCAAAGAAATCAATAAGTTCTACAAGCTTTGCTTTGTTATATGTATCTATGCCTACAAGTGAAGGTATTTTATTGAAGTCATGAATATAATTATTTAAATCGTTATTATATTGCTGAAGAAAAATTGCAAGGAATAAATGCTCACTTTTGGATAGAGAAGTTGCTCTTGATTTTAAATCGTCAATATCCTTAATTGTTAAATAACCTTCAGAATGATATTCCCAAACGGCATCAAAAGGAAGTATTGGTGTTGAAAAAGTATATTCCCAAATTGTGCGAGCTAACTTATCAAGAGTATATTCATAGTATTTTTCTTCCATGCATGTGTTGTATAAATCAAGAATTTCAATAAAATAGCAAATGTGGTTTTTGTATAATGATATGGGTGGATTTTCATTATAGTTTTTTGTGTTGTTTGTATGCTTGTATATTAATGAGTTTTTTATATTATCATGAACAATAGAATTACGTAAATCAGATATATCCTTGATTTTATTTTCATTTAGAGATAAATCTAAATCTTGTATGGATATAAAAAATTGTATATACGCATAAAGGGATCGACTTGAGTATTTTCGTATGTTTTGATCTATTATGGCATCAATTATATCACTTGCTCTTGGGGATGTAAGAAATAGATCCTTATTAACAGAAATGGTCTTGTCAATCTTATACGGAAAAGCCTTTATATAATATCTGATAATTTCTGTAATGGTACTTTCAAATAAAGAGTAAGCATAAATAAAATATGGTTTTGCTGTAGCACTAGTGATAGATGAGGTAATCTCGTTAAGAGCTGTATTCGTATTTAATATCGCATTAGAAATATCGTCATATATAAAATTATTTATCATAGTTGGTCTCCATTAGTATTTATTCATTTTTGCGTATTTATTGGAAATTTGGTTATATATTTTTCTCTTTAAGGTATTTTGTTTTTATGCTAAATTATATATGTCTTTTTGACTATCTTTTTATATCTCCTTAAATGTCTGCAAAGCCTTATTTTATAGGCTCTACGGGCATTTTGCTTTTGTGGTAAACCTCACATATCTAGGTCTATCTTCTTATATTTTCGCTATCAAGCGTGGTTAAAATCGTGGTAAATACTTCTATGCGATTAGACGCTGAACCTCTGATTTTGCGGTATCTATGGACGCATGAGCGTACCAGTTCATTGTGATACTGATATTTGAATGTCCCATGATATACTGTAAATCTTTTGGGTTCATGTTCTTGCTTGCCAGTCTTGTGCAGAACGTATGGCGTAGCGTATGCGGTGTGATATGTGGCAAGGTATTGTCTTTGTGGTGCTTGTTGTATTTCTTTACCATACGGACAAATAAGGCGTTGTAATCAATCGCAACTTTTGGCTTGCCCTTATGATTGACAAATAGGAAATTGCCCCGTCCGTCTATCACAAATGGTTCTGCCTTTGAGCGTTTCTTCATAACCCGTTGAAATGCCTGTATCGTTTCTCTGCTTAATGGTACTTGCCTTATTCCGCTTTTCGTCTTAGGCGTTTCAATATAATAGCCTTGTTCCTTGCTCTTTAGTAACTGGTGGTCGATAATCACAACTTCATTCTTGAAATCAATATCGGCTACTGTCAGTCCGCACAGTTCCGAGATACGAAGTCCTGTTTTTAACAGTATCAGCACATCATCATAATGCTTGTGATACACATTGTCCGTCTTAATAAATGACAATAAGGCTTGTTCCTGTTCCTCTGTCAATGCGACTTTCTCTTTGGTATCATTTTCTAGGACTTCATTTAACTTGAAATCAAAAGGGTTCTTCCTTACGCAATCGTCTTGTATGGCGATATAGAATGACGCTTTTAACGAGCGTTTATGGTTGTTAATGGTATTGTAGGAAAAGCCTTTGTCTTTCATGCGTAACGCCCATTCCTTAGCGTCAGAGGGCTTGATTGTATCAATGCTCCTAGCACCTAACTTATCCTCTTTCAATAACCGCATGAGTTGTTCCCGTTGTTTCATTGTGCTTTTCTTCACATTTGCCCTCTGTGCGTTCTGTTTGGCATAGAGTTGGCAAAGCGTCATTTTCTTGCCTGTGCTGTCGATACCGTCCTCAATATCCCGTCTTATCTGCTGTTCCAGTTCTCGAAGTGAGGGTTTTTCCCGTTTTCCCTTTGGTGTCGGGTCTGGGGGTGTCAATCTCCAAGCATACACATATTTTGTGTTTCCAAATGCGTCCACATATTTATATAAGTATTTTCCGTCTGTTCGTTGGCTCTCTCCAGTATGCAGGATACGTCCTTTACTATCCCGTCTTTTTTCTTTCATGGTGTCTGCTCCTTTCCTTGTTGGAAAGAGCCTTGATATGACTTGTGTTCATCATAACACATACAAGGCTCATTTGCATTAGATTGCGTCCAATTTGTCAATAACCTGTTCAAACTGTCGGCGTTTAATCTGTATGCGGTTGCCATTCATAATGAGCCAGCCAGCGTCCTTGTTTTCCTCTGCCAAGCGTCTTAACTTGTTTTCTCCGATACGGAAATACTTTGACGCTTCTTCAATGGTAAGGGTATATTTTTCCCATACGGGAATATCCTGTGCATTACTCATAAAACACCCCCTCACTTTCGATTACATCTGCTATATCCGTACACATCTGTTCTACAAGCATTTCCTGTTTTTCGGAAAGGCGGGTACATTCATCAATCATTTTCATGTAGTTTGAGCCTGTCAGCCTGTCGATTTCCTCTATCATCACGATTGACGGCATGACCTGTCTTTCCAGCCATTGCAGAGTGCGTTCCATATTGACAGGTACAGGGTTCATTTCAAAAGGTAAACTGTCATGGGAAATGAATATCTCCCACAGCGGATAATCGGGAAATTGCACAAAATCAGTAATAAGGTAAAACACCAACCCATGAGGGTTATATGTCAATAACAATTCCTCAACTGCCTGTACTGCCTTTTTATCACGCAGACGAATTTCAAAACGGTTGATAATATCCGTATGTTTCTTTTTGGTTGCCTGTTCCTTTTGTTTTTCATACAGGCAGAAATATTTTGTGCTTGCCTTTGAGCCGATATAAAGGGTACTTGCTAAATTACGGTTTTTTCCGCTTAGTTTTCCACCTTGCACATTTTCATAGTTTTTACAGCGACATTCCGCACCGCCATTTTTGTATTTTTCAGACAAAACGGGAATATCCAGCAGACCGCACATATCATTGATTGCCAAGTCAAAACGTCGGATAACACCGCCACAGTCAAGACAGCGGTTTAAGAATGAATACCAATCTCTGTTCTGTGCCTGTAAAACATATTCCATGTTGCGTGAGCCTGCTCCTTTTAATTCCAAGAATACGCCCATGTGTTCATCATCAGAAGCCATAACCTTGATTTCCCCGTAGGCGTAATGCTCTTTATAGCCATAATATCCATAGTCATAATGGATAAAATAATCTGCTTTCATGCCAAGCACCTTTCGGATAATTTCCAATGCGTCAGTCGTTGGAAAACGGACAGACAGATAATCAACGAGCAGATAAAAAGGCTTATCGCAGATATAGTAATTCAGACAACGCAGGATAATATTTTGTGTTTCCTTACTGGCGTTGGCTTTTCCGTTCTCAAAGCGGTTGATACTATATCTTGATACATGGGTAAGACTTGCAAGTTCTTCTTGTGAAAGACCGCTTGCAAGACGTTTGTTCTTCATTTCAAGTGCAAATTCTAAATTGTTCATTGTATTCCTCCAATCCCACAATAGCCTTGAAATACCTGTAAACCACCATTCAAAAGAATGTGAAGTTACTATCTTCTTAAAACTCCTCATTACTCCTTACAGCTTTGGGGTTGTATGGTTTTTGACTTGTCTTTTGTGAAATAGTGCCCCCCTGTTAGATAACGGGGGCACAGACAAGGCTCGCAGGCTCGCCAGCCGACAAAGCATTTCTTCCCCTTGACACAAGGTGTCATGGCGGTAAGCCTGAGAGGCTTCCGCCACCGTGTCAGAAATACTTTGTCAGCAAGTTCTGTTTTGCCTTTTCTAACAAGTTCCATTTCAACCGATATTCATATCTACGGATTTAATCAGATAGGTATTTCTTTTTGAATGTTTTTATATTTCATTCTATTGTGCTTATTCGACTACAAGAACATAGTAATTCTTATATGCTTATTTGTCAATATCTTTTTTTGCCTTTACAAATCATATTAAGCATGATAGACTTATAATAGCGAAGATATAACGAGATATGGAGGGTTATGCAATGAAAATAAGCCATTTAGGAAATAATATACAGACCATAAGAAAATTTAGGGGAATGAAACAACAGGAACTTGCGGACAAAATCGGTATCAATATGCAGAGCCTTTCCAAGATTGAAAGAGGGTTGAACTATCCTGCCTATGAAACGCTGGAAAAGATAATGGAAGTGCTGGACGTTACGCCCAATGAATTGTTGTCGGGAGAATGGAAGTATGTCAATCAATCTGAAAAGGAAGTCTGTCAGTTTTTAAGAGCCGAAGAACGTCTAAATGCAGAACTGAAACATGGACACTATGATAACTTCTTTGACAGCGAGGAAGAATGGCTGGAATATGAGTTAGAAAAGTTACGGGAATATATTACAGACTATATCAACGGGAAAAGCATTGAAGCGTCCGACCTTTACCCAATCAAAGAATTTATCCAGCATTTGAAGTTTCAAAAATTATTAGACCGCTATGATGATTTATACAGTATGGATATGTTTGGGGAAAGCATAGAGGGACATAAGTATAAGACACCTTATCAAGTCGTGAAAATGATAAACCCGAACTCAAAAGAAGATATGGAACTGTTACGAGAAGTATTAAGGAATAACAATTTTGATGATGAGGACGAGTAACTTTTTTCCTCTTGCGAGAAGATACAGCAAACAAAAAGCCCGATCAAGAGTGCAAAGCACCACCAATGGTGGCAAAGCTCTTGACAGGGCTTTTTCTTTTCTGTTGTGGGCAATCAAGAGGAAGAAAGGGATAAAATCTGATTTGTGGTAAATCAGGCAAAGGCAACGCAGGTATCACAGTATGAATTGACACCGCATAAGGAAAGCAACTGGAAGATTGTAGAATAAATGAAAAAGGCTTGCATTCTGCATTTTTATAAAATTGCAAGTCTTTATATTGACAAGCATAAAATACTAAGATATACTTTAATCAGACCAACGGTTTGTATTGGAGGTAAGTTATGGCACGAAATAAATATCCAGAAGAAACAGTAAAACTCATTTTAGATGTTTCTACAAAAATGTTTTGTGAAAAAGGATATGATAACACATCATTGCAAGATATTATCAATGAAACAAAACTTTCTAAAGGTGCTATTTATCATCATTTCGATTCAAAGGAAGATATTTTAAAAGCAATTTTTCAAAGAATTGGAAATGAAAATGCAGTAATATTTGCTAAAATTAGAGATAACGATAGTTTAAACGGTTTAGAAAAGTTAAGAGAAATATTTAAGACAGCGGTATTCAATTCTAACCAAAGCGTTTTATTGACAGTTTCTCCTCAACTATTAAACAATCCTCGTTTTCTTGCTATGCAAATAGAACAAATGTATGAAATTGTAGTACCTGAATTTGTTGAACCCGTTTTAGAACAAGGTATCAAGGATAAGTCTTTGGAGATTGAAAATTCACATGAAATTGCAGAAGTTATCATGGTATTAAGTAATGTATGGCTCAACCCATTAGTTGAAATGACGGATAAAGAGGGTATGGAAAAACGTTGCAATACATTCAATGCCCTTTTAAATGGAATAGGCATAGACACATTATTAGACGAAGAAACAATTTCTGCATTTATACAGTTTTGTAAATAACTGTATTTGTTATCCCTATACGATAGACTGCTCTATAAAAGAGCAGTTTATTTAAACCATTATATAAACCGACGGTCTGTTTGATTAAATAAAAAGGAGAGATTTTATGCAAGCAGAAAAAAAACTTTTTAATCGTGATTTTATACTTGTTGTTATAGGACAGATAATTTCTTTATTTGGAAACGCTATCCTACGATTTGCATTACCGTACTATTTGTTAAAAGAAACTGGTTCATCAGCTTTGTTTGGTATTGTTACAGCCTGCTCTTTTTTACCTATGGTTATTTTGTCGCTGGTAGGTGGTATTATTGCTGACAGGACAAATAAAAGAAACATTATGGTCATACTAGATTTTGTAACAGCAATCATAATTTTAGTATTTTATTTGTCATTGGGAAAAATTCCTATCATACCTTTGTTTATTGTTGCTTTGATGTTACTTTATGGTATTTCTGGTGCATATCAACCAGCGGTACAAGCAAGTATTCCTCTATTGGTATCATCAGATAAACTTACCGTCGGTAATGCTATAATAAATCAAGTAAATACTTTAGCAAACTTTATCGGACCAGCTATAAGCGGAGTAGTTTTTCAATTTTATGGTATCAATCCCATTTTAATTGTTAGTATTATATGTTTTACTTTTTCAGCCATTATGGAAATTTTTATCCATATTCCACACCAAAAAAGACCTCGTGAAGTAGGTGTAATTGCAGTTGCTAAAAACGATTTAAAAGATAGTTATACCTTTTTGAAAAAGGAGAAACCCATTTTTATATCCGTAATCTTTTTGGTTTGCATTTTCAATTTGGTTTTAAGTGCTGTTTTAATTGTTGGTCTGCCTATCTTAATTTCTGAAGTTTTAAAAATGCCAGATACACTATATGGTTTTTCACAATCAGCATTATCATTAGGTGGTTTATGTGGTGGTATTTTAACAGCTCTTGTTGCTTCAAAGTTAAAACTAAAAAACCTTTATACCTTGTTACTTATTTGTTCTGTTTCTGTTTTACTTATGGGAATTTCGCTATTTTTAGAATTGCCTGCAATAGTTTCCTACTGGGTAGTTACAGTGATGTGCTTTGTGGCTATGGGTGTATCTACTATGTTTGTTGTTCAAATTTACACTCTTGTTCAGACACAAACACCACCGCAATTAGTAGGAAAGATAATGGCTACGCTGGTAGCAGTTGCTATGTGCGGTCAACCTATTGGACAAATGGTTTACGGTATTTTATTCGATGTATTTATACAAGAAACATGGGTTGTTATGTTTGTAGCTTCTATTGCTTCAATCATGATTTCAATATATTCAAAAAGAATTTTTCAAAAGTTAGAGATATAATACAAGGGGTTAAATAGTATGTTAGGCTAAAAACAATATATAAAAGAAAATTTGAAATCTGCTAAAAGGATAGTGTTATAAAAGAAAGAGTAATATTGCAGTATTTAAGGCTCGCACAAATATATGTTTTGTGTGGGCTTTTTTCTTACCATTTTTCTGTATTTCTAAAGGGTATAAACGGTATTCCGTTTATATATTTCAGCATTAGCAGAAAGGGGGTGAGATTATGAGGACATCTTCTTTCGAGCATATCGTCAGATTACAGTTCAATTCTTTAATGCTGATTGTCATTAAGAACAAAGTGAAAAGTCGAAACAGACAGCTTGCAAGACATTCTAAACGTGAAGTATTGTTTTGTGAAATAGCCGAAACGAAACAAGTTGAACGTGGAACGATTGATACCTGTTTTTATGATTGTGTATCATTTAAAGTCTTGCACTTTACAATTTATGTATCTGATGAAACACTTGGTACAGTTTTACATAGACTGTCAGAAAAACAGCGTAGTGCGATTTTATTACGTTATTTTCAAGGAATGAACGACAGAGAAATTTCAGAACTGTACCATGTATCACGTTCTGCTATTTGCAGTAGAAGAACTAGAGGACTAAGGAAGTTAAAAATGCTTTTGAGCGAAAGGAAGTAAAGAAATGAGTAAAGATTATGGCTATCCCTCTTTTGAATTGATTTGCAAAGCGTCAAGCGGAGATGAAATGGCAGTTAAAGAGATTTTGAAGTTTTATGACGGTTATATTTCTAAATTATGCTTGCGTCCTTTTTACCACTCTGAAAGTGGTAAAATCATTATGCAGGTTGATGAATGATTATTCCGGGGCTCTTTGAGCCACCTGTCCGGACTTTGAGAGCCACCATTCCGGAGAATGAGAGCCATATATTCCGGTAATTCAGAGCCACCTTATTGGGCTCTATTACATATATTTCCTTTATATTGTAAATACACACCTTTGGTGTGAATACAGATAAAGGAGGTCGTAAGTTATGACCAAGTATCGTGAAATCCTACGCTTGAAAAGCTTAGGATTCAGTGAGAGGAACATCGCACAAAGTTGCGGTGTATCCAGAAACACAGTCGCCAAGGTTTTGAAAAAAGCAGCGGAAATCAATCTTTCATGGCCGCTGGATTTTGACATGACCGACAGTGCGCTAGAGGAGCTGATGTTTCCTAAAGATAAGTCGGCAACGAATAAACGTATGCCAAACTTTGACTACATCCGCAAAGAACTTCTGCGGAACGGCGTAAACAAAAAGCTTCTCTGGGTAGAATACTGTGAGGAGTGCCGCATGAGCAGCGAAGAGCCTCTAATGTATTCTCAGTTCTGCTACTACATCCAGAAGGATGAAGAAAAACGCAGGGCTACCATGCATATCCCTAGAAAACCAGGTGAACAGATTGAGGTTGACTGGGCAGGTGACCCTGCTCACATCATTGATCCGGACACCGGAGAAATAACAGATGCATGGATATTTGTAGGTGTATTAACTTACAGTCAGTATGCTTTTGTAAAAGCATATATGAATGAGAAAACCGACAACTGGATCAAAGCTCATGTCCAGATGTTTGATTTCTTTGGCGGTGTCACACCTATGCTCGTTTCTGATAACTGCACAACCGCAGTGAATCATAAAAAGAGTGACTGGTACAACACTGCCTTAAACACAACTTATCATGAGATGGCAGAACATTACAATCTTGCCATCCTTCCGGCCAGAATCCGGAAACCCAAAGATAAACCGAATGTAGAGGGATCGGTAGGAAAGATATCCACATGGATAACAGCAGCCCTTCGCAATGAACAGTTTTTCTCTCTTGCAGAATTGAATGCTTCAATCCGTGAAAAACTGGATGCCTACAACGCCCGTAAATTCCAGAAAAAGGAATGTAGCAGACGCAGTTTATTTCTTGGGGAAGAAATGCCATTACTGGCTCCGTTGCCTGCTACACCTTTTGAACTGGCTGAGTGGAAACAAGCCACCGTCCAGTTTAACTATCACATCGCAGTAGACAGAATGTTCTACTCCGTGCCTTATCAGTATATCAAAAATAAGGTTGATGTGCGTATAACAGATACAACGGTTGAAATATTTTATAATCACAATCGTATTGCCTCTCACAGACGACTCTATGGAAGAAGCGGTCAGTATTCTACAGTGACAGAACATATGCCGCAGGAACACCAGAAATATCTGGAATGGAACGGTGATCGGTTCCGTAAGTGGGCTGATTCGATTGGAATTAACACAAGTAAGGTTGTCGATGCAATACTTACCTCCGGCAGGATTGAACAGCAATCCTACAGAAGCTGCATGGGATTACTGAAACTGGCAGAAAAATATTCGTCAGAAAAGCTGGAACAGGTCTGCGCTAAGGCGCTCTCATATTCCGGTAAACCCAGCTATAAAAGTATCAAAAATCTATTGGTTGCAACAAAGGATGCACCTGATACCGAATCAGAATCATCTCAAGTAGAAAAACCACACGGCATAACCAGAGGAGCCAGATACTATGGAGGTAAACAATCATGACAAATCAAAGTACAATCGATAAACTTATTGAAATGCGTCTGACTGCTATGGCAGATGCATTCCGCATCCAGATGGATGATCCTGCAATGAAAGAAGTTCCATTCGAAGATCGCTTCGGTATGCTTGTTGATGTCGAGTATAGCAACCGTAAAAACAATCGTCTGAAAAGGCTGATCCGCCAGGCTGAGTTTGAACAGCCAGATGCCAGCATCGCAGCCATCGATTACCATTCTGGACGAAAGCTGAACAAAGCACTGATCAACCGTCTGGCAACCTGTGAATACATTACAGAATACCGGAACATCTTTATTACTGGAGCAACCGGAAGTGGTAAAACTTATATGGCCTGTGCCTTTGGCATGGAAGCATGCAAGCACTATTACTCAGTACGGTATGTACGACTTCCTGATCTATTATTGGACTTACAGGCTGCCAGGGACAATGGAACTTTCTCGAATGTCCTGAAGAAATATACCAAGCCAATAGTACTGATCCTTGATGAGTGGCTGCTTCTTAAACTGACCGAAGCTGAAGCCAGGAATCTTTTTGAACTGATACATAAAAGACGTAAAAAATCTTCAACAATCTTTTGTTCTCAGTTCCGTGAAAGTGAATGGTACCAGCAAATCTGTGATGGTGAAAGTACTCTTGCCGATGCCATCATGGATCGTATTTCGTATGATTCCTATAAAATCGATATTGAAAGTGTTGACCCAGCTAAAGACCTCTCTATGAGAGAAGTATATGGACTGGATCCAGCAATGGCAAAGTAACTTAATAAACAAACTGAGGTGGCTCCGTTAGTCCGGACAGGTGGCTCTCGCCACACCGGACTGGCGGCTCTGCCGCACCGTAATATTCAGATGAAGAACTAAAAGGAGAAATTCATACAGACATGATGAAAGCAATATTGAAATTTGAAATCGGAGTGAAGTAATCAACTGTATAAAAAAATCGGGAGATACACAGTTTCGTGTTATCTCCCTTAGTAGTTTTACGGTCATATCAAGGCTCATTCAATCGTGGTAAATTCGTGGTAAGATGAGTGTTTTTCTATACTTCAAAATGCTTGAATGTATAGTGTTTATGCGGATAATTGAAAATTAGATATAAAATTTAGTTTAAATGATATATATTTTATATATTGCTCCATAAAGTAATAATCGGGATTATCATTGCCGTCGATTGGGAGCATTATTTTTTCTCGTTTTATACTTTCTTGATTTCCCATTTTTCCATAAGAATATTTTGAACAAGTTTGCGTTAGCATTCTGGCTATAAATAAACCTGAATATTTATTCATACTAGAATTGTATAATATCAGAATAGAAGAACTAGCACCACCTCTGCCAAGAAAAGCAGTTTCTTGATAAAAAGCACTACCATCAATCGGGCTGATTGTAATACAGTTTCCTTTATCTAGAACTTCTTCTTTTTTAGGCATACAACACTTATAGCTATCCTCTTAATTAACGCAAATTCCAGATGCGAGGAACAACCCTTTGCAATCGTTCGTACTTATTGTTTTTAAGGCCGCTTTTACAGCCTTAGGTAGTTCAGCAGCAACACGGACTTTCCTCTTTCTGAGAAAGGATTTCATTTTTGACCACATTTTTTCAATAGGGTTCAAATCTGGACTGTATGGTGGCAAATATAGATAGGAGATCCCTGCCTTGTCTAAAAGTTCCGTCACTATTTTGGCATGATGAGAACGCATGTTATCCATGATTACAACATCGTTTTTCTCAAGGCTCGGTATCAATTGTTTTCCCATATATTCACGAAATCGCTGTGCAGTTGTTCCACCTTGGTACGTAGTATATACCAGACTGCCGTTAAGCCGGATGGATGACAAAACAGTTGTTCCGGCAGGCGTGTTGATCGGAGTAGCATCCATGGCACGTTTCCCATGTACTGCATGTGCATAGTGTCTTGTGAGGTTTGTATTAATACCGCTTTCATCGAGATATATTTGATGTTCTGCATTTGCACCAGATATAGTTTCTATCCATTGACTGCGTTTTCTCTGCACATCGGGGACGCTCCTGTTCTTTTGCATGCAAAGACTTTTTCTTATAAGTGTAACCTTGTTTTATCAGAAAACGCCTGACGGCTTCATCGCCGACAGGTAAATGAAGCGTTTCGACAATCTCCTTCATTGTGATATCTGGTTGTTCTTGCACAAGTTCCAGAATATCGTGGTGCTGTTTTTCTGTAAGAATTGTTTTCCGACCTCTCATCTGCGTTCTGGTCTCATAACTGCCAGTGCGTGCACGCTCTTCTACAAGGCGGTATACGGTGCTTTCATTTACTGAAAAATATTTTGCAATTTCCCTGGCATTGTGAGTTTTATCCCAGGCTTCCAATACTAGTTTTCTAGCTTCATTGTGTAGCATACTATCGTCGAGTAGACTTTGTCTCGACTTTTCACTTCCTTTCATCTATATTCTTTTGCGATGAGAGGTTCAAGTCTCAAAAGCCCCTCACAGAACCGCACGTGCCCTATTAAGGCATACGGCTCTTCAATAAGCTTTTCGCCTAATAAGCACTTGTTACATATATCTTCGGAGTTTCCAATGGATGTATCTTTAAAATCTCCCGATACTTTTTCCATGTCAGCCAATACGACTGGTCTCTGCGACGCTTACTCTTCCAGAGTTCCTGCCTCACATACACAAAATATTTTATGAGTCCTATATAGTTCCCATAGATTCCATAGTAGCGATAGTGCCCTGCTAACTTTATATTCAGTGTCTCTATCGTGTCGGCTATGCTTTCATGCATATGCTCCCATATCCATTTCTTGGCTTCCTCTCGTTTTATTTTCAGCTTCTTTTTACTTGTTCTGTGCAGTACACAGTATTTCCCCCAATGGCTTTTCGCATTGTAATGCGTAAAACCCAGAAAATCAAAGCTTTCTTTTGTTCCCTTGTATCTGCCAAAGGGTAGTATCCTGCTTTTGTCCTCTGCGATTTCCAGTCCGAATTTCTTCAGTCTTTCAATCAGAAGCTGATAGAACTTTCGTGCTTCATTCTCGTATTGGAACAAGCAAACAAAATCATCTGCGTAGCGTTGTTATTCGGCAAATTAAACGCTGCCGTTTCCATCAGATTAAAACGGGTCTTTCAGAGCACCTAACGATGGGATGAAGCATATATTTTTGGACGCTTCAGGCACGTTATTTTATGAGAAAAAACCATCATGCAGATTATCTTACATGATGGTTTCTAAAGCTATCCGAGTTCACAGTCATTGATTGCCTGCATGACGGCATCGGCGGTTATGATATTTAAATTTGAGCTGTTTCCAACCAACAGACTTGCATTACACAGTTTGTTGATCATACGTGGGGTCCCATTCGCTGCATTGAGGATTGCTTCCAGTGCATTGTCTTCGAATACCGTTTGTGTGCATCCTGCGCCATTCAGCTTGGCAGTAACATAGGAATGTCCTTCTGCTTTTGTCATACCTTCCAGGTTATAATTCATGACAATCCTTTGGCGGAAAGGTTCGTGGATGCTCAGGCGCAGGGTGCTGTTGAGCTGTGGCAGACCAGAAAGAAGAACAACTGCCCGGTCTTTGGAATCCATTTCAAAGTTGAACAGCATTTTTAAGTCATTGAGCACTGCGTTTCCGATATAGTTCGCTTCATCTATGATAATGACAGGCGTCTGTCGTTTTTCAAGTACGAGACGGTTGATCTCATCCTGGATGATCTTGAAGTTATCGGTCTTGCGGAATGCAGGCTGGGCTCCGAGCTCAGTGGCAAGGTTCCGGTAAAAATCATTTACGGTCAGGGTGGAAAGACTGGAATACATCACTTTATAAAGGGAAGTGTTCAGTCCCGAAGCCCAGTTCCTGACTGCGGTGGTCTTTCCCCTTCCGGCGCTTCCGGTGAGGAGCCCGAAACCTTTTGTGGTAAGCAGGTAGTCCAGCCGGAACAGAACCTCCTTGTACTCCTGTGTTTCTACGAGGACTTCCTTTGAGTTTTTCAGGAAAGGATTGAATTCCAATCCGTATCTTGCAGTATAATCCATGCTCATTCGTCTCCTTTACATAAGTGTACTTTTTCTCTTTTTATCAATGCGTTTTCCGTTTTGTTCAGAAGTCGGATCGGGGTTAGTGTTCCATCCGATTCCACGATGAAGATCTCTTTCATATCCGGAGAATAGCGCAGACGGATGCGCTGCCGTGCAAAACGGTAATCAACTTCGTATTCAATCTGGTCGATGACGATCACACTGTCAGCAGATACCCGGCGTTCAATCTCCAGAAGGAAGTTTTGGGTGATGTCTTCCTCAGAAAGCCTGCGGATCTGTTCCGGTTCCGAAAAGAAGCGGTCCTGTGGGGACAGCCCGTGGAGGGAAGAATGGGGGGATTGGTTGTATCTCTGGACAAAAGCATGCAGGCTTCCCCTCAGTTCTTCCAGTGAATGGAAATCCCGCATATCAAGGGCTGCCATCCACTGATCCTTCATGGTCCGGAACCATCGCTCGATCTTGGCTTTTCCGGTAGGAGTGTATGGCTGGCAGTAACTGAGTGTTGTACCGATCCTTGCAGCCAGGAGTTCCATTTGTTTGTTCTTATAAGATTTCCCATTGTCAAAGTTGAAAACTTTGGGGCGCCCGTACTTTGCTATGGCTGATCTCATAACGGACATCAGATTGATAAAGTTATCATTGTAGAACACATCGATCCCGGTAATGAACCGGCTGGCATCATCGATCAGGGCAATGATATAGACCCGGTGTTTTTTTCCGTCCGAATCTGTAAGGCGGGGACCGACACTGCTGTCCCCGCACCAGACTTCGTTGATATGGGGGCGTTCATATCGGCGCATATCCTTGTTCGGTGTCTGCCGCAGTTCCGACTGAAGCCGTTTCACAAAGCGGCTGACGGTGGATTCGGATACCTGTCCGTTTATTACAGAGCCATCGGATTTCAGCTGCCTGTAAATAGCGGCCGCAGACATGCGTGGATAGTTGGTCTTGAAATACCGGATTCTCTCCTGAAGTTCTTCGTCAAGCTTGCGGCTCATGCCGGCATCTGAGCGCCCTTTCGGGACGAGACCTTCAAAACCATGGTTCTGATAGTCCAGATACCATTTTTCAATGGTGGCGGGAGCATAATGATGGAGCTTCCCGTCGGGTCCCATGAGTCCTTTTGCAGAAATTTCCGTGTAAAAAGCGGTCTTGCTTGGATAACGTTCATCAAGTCCTGCAATAATCGGTGCGATGGCGCCATAGCGCATCAGTGCGATTTCCTGTTGTTTTTCTTGTTTCATAGATTTCATCTGCCTCCTTTTTCTAAAGGATAAGGGATAAAACCAGACCTGTCGTGTAAGGTTATGTTGGCAGGATAAAAAGTTTATTGGAGGTTGATTTAATCTGCATGAACTGTCTGGAAAAGAGGGAAAAACATCCTGAAATCAGGCTGGGGATATCGGGGAGGTGAAGCCTCATGGAGAGCAACCGTTGCTTCCAATGTAAACGGTAGTTCCGGATGATGGATTTCAGGTTGTTTTCATCCACGAGGTACTGTTCTGCCAGTATGTTTTGGAATCCGGTCTCATGCTCATAAGCATGGATCAGACGGACGTGCAGAACCAGAGGGATCTGGGAATACGGGATCATGGATGAAAGTAACAGCGCATGGGTATGCCCACATGCTTTGCAGTACACACGAACAACAGAAAGGGAGATGATTCTGTCAGCAAGCTGGACACTGCGTTTATAAGAGCCATGGCGGATGAGACAGCCGGAGTGACCGCAGGTACATGAAATAAGGTTCAGATCGAGAGAATCCATTGTTTTATTGTAAAAATCCTGAGAAATAAGGTTGTAGTTTTCTGTATTAACTGTTATCATAGGTATGCATGAATGTAGCGTAAGCTATGTTTGGGTGAAAGCAGAAATCGAACTTTGGTCGGGGAGGTTTCTGCTTTTTATTTCGTGGTTACAAAACCATATGATAACACAAGAGGTCTCATGATAAAATAATCTGATGGAAAATACGTCAGATTCCTTTATACCAGGATCTCTTTTATTTTGCATGAAAAGTAAAAAATCGGTTTGTTATAGTGTGGCTGATAATAGCGTACTATATACATTTCTCCTTTAAACTCGTGCTTCTTCACATAATCAAACCACGTATCTAACGTATAGTGCAGGTACACATTTGCAAGCACTGGCGAAATCAGCCCGCCTTGCACCGTTCCTGATTCTGTTTCCAGCCGCTTTCCGTCCTCCATGACTCCGCCTATCAGAAATCTTTTGATATATCGTATAAAGTTCTTATCAGCTATATCGTGTTCCAGAAATTTAATCATCCACTCATGGTCTATGTTATCGAAGAAGCCTTTAATATCAGCGTCCACTATATAATTTACCTTATCTGCCATGATATGTTTATTTACCCTCTGGATTGCGTCGTGACAGCTCTTATTTGGACGAAAACCGTAGGAAAACTCTTTGAACTTCGGCTCATATATCGCTTCAAGTATTTCCTTGAAAACACCCTGAACCACTTTGTCTTCAAATGACGGGATTCCCAGTCCTCGCATTTTCCCATTTCCTTTTGGAATATAGGCTCTGCGTACCGGGTATGGTTTGTAGGAAAATTTCTTCATTCTTACTATCAGATTTTCAATATTTTCTTCCAATCGCTTTCCGTATTCTTCCTTTGTAACTCCGTCTGCTCCCACCGCTTTCCCTTTTGGCTGTTTGCTGTAAGATACTTTGAGCGTGTCCTCGTTGACGTATTTCATTAACGACTGGACTCTTCCATATTTTTCTACGAGACTGGCTATTTCTGCTTTCTCTTTTTCCATAGAATGTCTGCCTCCTGTGCTTTCTATGTTTTGATCGCAAAAGCAACTTATTGTCCATCCCTTCCCTCCAGAGTCATTATTTCCTTCATCGGTACTATGGATGAATCCGACTCCTCAACAGTCTTCGTTTGTACTCACCATTGCATTGGCCGATACTCCCTACTGGCTCATGTCCAGAACTGTTCAGGTCTCCCAGGTATGTCGAATATAACTATATCAGGTATGCCGTGCTCTGGGACTCCGGTGTGTTTTCATAATCTCGCTTAGCGATTATTCCTTATTGGTGACCCAAGGAGATAGCAGACCACCCCACACAATCGATAATTCTAACGAAGCTCAATCACTTCACGCTTTCGCATTACGGCGTTCCTGTTCCCTGTCCTACGCTTAAACATCATTGTTAGCCTTCGATGCTCCAAGGACTCGGTACTGGCGACTTGCTAGGTCTTACCAGACTGGATTCCCACCAGTTATATATTCGGCACCGAACTGGCGCACATCTCCTACACTATATTTTATCACCGCTGTAAAGGAACTGCATTATTTAAGAGGTTTGCTATAATATACTCCCAAGTGAAAAGGCATTTGCATACCGTATGAAGATGGAAGCAATGAATCATCAGGGGACATCAGGCGGTATCAGTGCGAAAGACATTGGAAAGAACGCAAATGACAGTGCAAGGCAGGTGTATCGCTATATCCGGCTTACTTATCTGATGAATGACCTATTAAACGCAGTAGATCGTGATGTGATCGGATTGCAGGTAGGTGTAGAGCTTTCCTATCTTACGGTTCCAGAACAGGAGATGGTGGAAGAAGTGCATGAGAGTACCGGAAAATATCCAAGCCTGGAACAGGCAAAAAAAATAAGGCAACATCGAGAAGAAAAAACGCTGACAAAAGAGATTGTGCGGCTCCTGATTATAGGAGAGCGTAAAAAGAAAACAACGGTAACATTAAAACAGGATGAAATTAAGAAGTATTTTCCACCAGAATATGATGAACAGAAGATACGGACTGTTATATGTCAGCTTTTGGAGGAATGGAGCAATCAGAATCATTGATAGGCACGAAGGGAGGGATGTGTCATGAGTATAAGAGCAACATTCCATTATTTTCAAGGAATGGAATGCGATATGTACAGTTTTTATCGTATTCCCAAACTGCTGTTTACAAGTGAATATTTTAAAAATCTCTCCTGTGAAGCAAAGGTGCTGTACGGACTGATGTTAGACCGGATGTCACTGTCCATCAAGAACC
Source organism: Blautia massiliensis (ex Durand et al. 2017) (assembly GCF_051861785.1). Lineage (NCBI taxonomy): Bacteria > Bacillati > Bacillota > Clostridia > Lachnospirales > Lachnospiraceae > Blautia > Blautia massiliensis (ex Durand et al. 2017). Next base: position 1,507,952 of record NZ_CP146725.1, on the reverse strand, counting down.
GGTGGTTTGATGAAGAGGACAGGGCATATATTTTCTTTTCGGTGGAAGAGATTATGGAAATGCTTAACTGTGGCAGGAATAAGGCTGTGAATTGTCTAAAAGAGCTGGATCAGGAAAAAGGGATTGGATTGATTGAGAAGAGGCGAATCGGGCTTGGAAAAACAAATGTTATTTACGTGAAAAATTTCAGCCTGACAGAATATCCAGATGAGCCAGCAATCTTTGATTCGGAAGAAACACCGGAAAATGTAGCAGAGAGAAAAGAAAATACAGAGGCAGAAATAGAAGAATATGCGGAAAGAGAGCCGGAAAAGCCCGTAAATACACAGAAGTTTGAAAAACAAACTTCAGGAAGTTTGAAAAATAAACTTCAAGAAGTTTGAAAAACAAACTGTAATAATACTGAATATAATTATACTGAATTTAGTGAGAATGAATCTTATCAATATCTATCTGAACAAGAGAAAGGGAAAGATAGGATACAGGAGAGAAATGAGTATCGACAGTTAATTCATGACAATATCGAATATGAGATCCTTTGTCAGAGCTATGGAACTGGACGAGTAGAAGAGCTGGTAGAGCTGATGCTGGATGCAATATGTTCGACAAAGCCATATCAGCAGATCAATGGAGAAGCTGTGCCTACACAAGTGGTCAAGAGCCGTTTGCTGAAAGTCGGGTATGAACACATCCAGTATGTGTTTTTCAGTCTTGACAGGAGTACAAGCAAAGTGAAGAATATTCGGCAGTATATGCTGACTGTATTGTATAACGCTCCTGCAACGATCAATCAGTTTTATGATGCTGAAGTTCGACATGACATGTACTGGGGCAAGGATATTCCGGATGGGTAAGAACTTTGTGCCCAGTGGGCACAAAGTAGGAGGAAGAATTATGTTGAGATTTTTGATAGAATTGCCATTTCGAATTATTGCAGCTCCTGTTTGGCTGGTACTTGCAACGGTGAATATCGTGCTGGTGTTCCTGGTCGGATTATCTGCTGGATTCTGCTATCTGATAGCCGGAATCTCTGTTGTGACAGAAGTTTTGAGCATTGGGTTTGGGATCAGTACGGACTGGACAATGAAATCAGCGATTATTACGACAGTAGTGTTTGTTCTACTCCCACATATCGGTATGGGGATAGTTGCAGTGATTGAAGTTGTGAAATGTGGATTACAGGACTTTATTTTTGGATGATTGTGGAAAATATAGTGGCGCTATATGGAAAGGCAGAAATAAACAATGGAAGAATTATATAAAGTGATGGATGATTTGCTTGAGGTGGAATTTCAGATGAAAGCAGGGATGGATATCCTGAAAGAACTGGAAGAGTTTTATATGCTGGAAAAAGAAACCGAAAAATCGGATGCTAGAAAAGTAGCTGTGCTGATGAAAGGATATCTGCAGTCGATGAAGTCAAATATTCGAGAAATCATTCGTTATATTGATGACACGACACTTGAAAAATCAAATGATAAAAAGAAAGATAAACAGGAATCTACGAGTACCATACCAGAGGAAGTGCAGGAATTTGTGAATCTGACAATTACAGAGCATATGGGGAAAGCATATCCAGAATGGAAGTTAAAGCAGGATAAAGAGCCAGTAAGTGAGATTGATAAGAAATACCAGAAATTACTGGAAACGTTATCCCCAGAACAGGAAGAAGTGATTACGGAATACTGTAATGCAATTTTCAGCAGTGGAGCAGATACAGAAGAGTTTTTCTATCGGTTGGGATTAAAAGACGGACTGAATCTGAAAAATACGGTAAAATTAGTATTAGAAATGATATCGTGAAATCGGAATTTACAGGAAGTGTGACAAGAAAGCCAAAACGGTATACTGGGAAAAAAGATTAAGAAAAGAATAAAGAGCTGGTTTTAATTGTAAAATTTATGGGGAACTAACATCAGCTTATTGACATAAATTTAAAAATAAGTATAATAATAGTTGAGTAATTGTTCAATTATTATTATTTGAAGGTGAATATATGTCAAAAACGTCTTATATTTGTAATTGCGATGTAATTCATGAGGATATTGTGAATGATGTGAAATCCAAGATGCAGCCAAAAGATGATTATATCCAGTTGGCTTCTTTGTTTAAGCTATTTGGAGATGGAACTAGAGTACAAATCTTACACGCTCTAGAACAGAGTGAGATGTGTGTATGTGATCTTGCAGTGCTACTGGGGGTAACAAAATCTGCAATTTCGCATCAGTTAAAGGCATTACGCCTAGCGAATCTGGTAAAATTCCGTAAAGAAGCACAGATAGTTTACTACTCGCTGGCAGATGATCATGTGAAAGAGATTATTGACAAGGGATTTGAGCATCTTTGGCAGAAATAATATTTTTTAACATTATAGTTGAGCAATTGAACAATTAAACAAATTATAAGGAGATTATCATGAAACGCATATTTCTATTAAAAGGGTTGGACTGTCCAAATTGTTCCGCAAAAATTGAAAAAGAAGTCGGAGAGTTGGATGGAGTGCAATCCTCAGTGGTAAATCTGATGAAGCAGACGCTGACAATCAATGTTGCTCCAGCTGCCGCAAATACAATAGCCAGTCAGATTGAAACGATTGTCCACAGCCATGAGCCAGATGTGGAGGTTCAGGAAGAAACAATTATCCCCGTTACAAAGAGTTATTTGTTAAAGGGTTTGGACTGTCCGAACTGCTCCGCAAAAATTGAAAAAGAAGTCGGAGAATTGGATGGAGTACAATCCTCAGTTGTAAATTTGATGAAGCAGACGCTGACAATCAATGTTGCTCCAGTTGCCGCAAATACAATAGCCAGTCAGATTGAAACGATTGTCCACAGCCATGAGCCAGATGTGGAGGTTCAGGAAGAAACAATTATCCCCGTTACAAAGAGTTATTTGTTAAAGGGCTTGGACTGTCCGAACTGCTCCGCAAAAATTGAAAAAGAAGTCGGAGAATTGGATGGAGTACAATCCTCAGTTGTAAATTTGATGAAGCAGACGCTGACAATCAATGTTGCTCCAGTTGTCGCAAATACAATAGCCAGTCAGATTGAAACGATTGTCCACAGCCATGAGCCAGATGTAGAAGTTTCCGAAATTGCACAGGAATACTATATACCTGCAAAAAAACAGGATACCAATACATCCTATAACAATGAGGACAAGAAGTTGACGATTCGTTTAGCGATTGGCGCAGCAATCTATGGTATTGGTATGGCATTGACAGTTTTTGCGAAAGTGCCACTGCCTGTCGAGTTAGTTTTTCTCATTGTCTCCTATATTATTCTTGGCGGGGATGTTGTATGGCAAGCTGTGAGGAATATTTCAAAGGGACGTGTGTTTGATGAACATTTCCTGATGAGCGTTTCTACGATTGGTGCTTTTGTCATTGGCGGATATCCGGAAGCAGTTGCTGTTATGCTGTTCTATCAAGTTGGTGAATTTTTCCAGTCATTGGCTGTTGAGCGTTCCAGAAAATCTATATCAGATTTAATGGATATACGTCCGGATTGTGCTACAGTCAGAAGGAACGGAGAATTGATTACCATATCTCCTGAAAGTGTTGCCATTGGCGAGATTATTATTGTAAAGCCTGGTGAAAAAATCCCATTAGACGGTGTGGTATTGGATGGAGATTCTATGCTGGATACGAGGGCTTTAACTGGAGAATCGGTTCCGAGAAGCGTTCATAAAGGAGACGAAGCACTTTCCGGTTGTATGAATCAGACGGGTGTTTTAACGATTAAGACAACGAAAGCATTTGGTGAATCTACTGCTTCAAAGATTATTGATCTTGTGGAGAATGCGTCCAGTAGAAAAGCACCAACAGAAAATTTCATTACTACATTTGCACGTTATTACACTCCTGTTGTTGTAATCTTAGCAGCTATTCTGGCAATTCTGCCACCGATCCTTCTTGGTGGAGGCTGGACAGAGTGGATTCGCAGAGGATTCGTTTTCCTTGTGATATCTTGTCCATGTGCATTGGTTATTTCAATCCCGCTGACTTTCTTCGGCGGCATTGGTGCGGCATCTAAACGAGGTGTTCTTGTAAAAGGAAGCAATTATTTAGAGGCGCTTAATAATGTCAGCATTATTGTGTTCGATAAAACTGGAACACTTACAAAGGGTGTTTTCAATGTGACTGATATTCTGCCTGCAAATGGATTTTCAAAAGAACAGGTTCTGGAGTATGCGGTCCAGGCAGAGAGCTTTTCTAACCATCCTATTGCAAAATCCATTCTCTCTGCTTATGGAAAAGAAATTGACCAATCAGTTATCTCTGATTACAAGGAAATTTCCGGATATGGAATCAGTGCCATGGCAGGAAAGAAGAAAGTTTATGCCGGCAATACGAAACTTATGGATTCAGAGCATGTGGAGTACACAGCCTGTGAAAAAGTTGGTACAAAGGTTTATGTAGCAGTAGATGGTCAATATGCCGGATGCATTCTGATAACAGATGAAGTAAAGCCGGACAGCAAAAAAGCAATTTCTGATTTGAAACATATCGGTGTGGAAAAAACAGTCATGCTTACTGGTGATGATGAAAAAATCGGAAAGGCTGTTGCGGAAGAATTGCAGTTGGATGAATATTATGCACAACTGTTTCCTGATCAAAAAGTGGAAAAGGTTGAGCTTTTAGACAGTAAAAAGAGACCGGGAAGCAAATTGGCTTTTGTTGGTGATGGTATCAATGACGCTCCTGTCCTTGCCCGTGCAGATGTTGGTATTGCAATGGGTGGGCTTGGTTCGGATGCGGCCATTGAAGCAGCAGATGTAGTTCTGATGACAGATGAACCGTCTAAGCTGGTGGACGCGATTGATGTGGCAAAAGCGACAAAACAGATTGTCATGCAGAATATAGTGATTGCTCTTGGGATTAAGAGTGTGTTCCTGATTCTTGGCGCTCTTGGTATTGCGGGAATGTGGGAAGCTGTATTTGGTGATGTAGGCGTTACCATAATTGCTGTTTTGAACGCAATGAGAATTTTGAAAAAATAGGAAATGAGGTGGGAATGTGAAACGAAAACTGATTCTGTTAGTTGTTACGATTGTTTTTCTTGTAGGTTTTGGTGTCATATTACATTCACCGCCTTCTATGATTGATGCAGTCACAGGAGCAACACCGAAGTCAAAAAAGGCGGCTCAAGCCTCCGCACAGTTGGAAGGCTCTTATGTTCTCGGTATTAATATGATGTCAGATGGTCTCGACAACGAGAACACCCGGAATAAATTAAAAGAATTGGCACTGGACGATTCGGAAACAAATGAAACAGATCTCATGAAAACGGATATTAGTTTTCGGTTATATGTATCTGAGACGGATTATCCGCTTGTCAGTTATGCTAAGAAACTCTGTGACAGGTTGAAACAGGCCGGTTTTTTCGTAGATCTGAAAGAGTACAGTAACACAATGATGCTATCAAGAGTGGTAAGTGGAAAGTATGATGTATTCCTGGCATCGGATGATTTTATTGACGTTACAACGCTAACACAGATGGACTATATGATCATGGACAGCGAAGAAATGAGGTGAGCGGGAATTTATGAGAAAATGGAATACGATTTTGTCTGTTTTAATGCTTCTCATTTTTATGATTCATGGAATCATGGGCAGCTTTATGCTGAACGGAGTTGGAAGTAGTGCAGGGAAACTTCTTGCATGGATTGGTGTTGGTATTCTTGTTGTGCATACGGTGATTGGTGTCATCCTGACAGTTCAGAGTTTACAGACAGCGAAGCAATCAGGAAAAATGTATCTGAAACAAAACGTCATATTTTGGGCGAGACGAGCCAGTGGGATGGCAATACTGATTCTGCTGTTATTCCATATTGGCTTGTTTGGAAAGGTGCAGAATGGGACATATATTTTGTTCCCTTTTACAACTGTAAAGATGGTAACTCAGCTTTTGTTCGTAGCGGTAATCTTTGTTCATATTTTTATCAATATCCGCCCATTGCTCGTATCACTGGGAATCATCAGTTATAAAGAACGAAGGAGTGATATTTATTTGATCCTTTCGGTGCTTCTTCTTTTTATAGCGGGAGCGGTTATTTTATATTATATTGGGTGGCAATATCTATGAGTAAGACAATTATTATTATAGGTGCTGGACTGGCAGGACTTTCAGCGGCTTTGCAGGCAGCGGAAAATGGATGCAATGTAAAACTGGTTTCCTTCCTTCCGTCAGAGCGGGCACAGTCTGTTATGGCGGAGGGCGGTATCAACGCAGCTTTGAATACAAAAGATGAAAACGACAGTCCCGAAGAACATTTTACAGATACAATAAAGGCAGCATGTGGTCTGGCAGATCCAAATGCAGTTTGGGGAATGACACAGGCAGCACCGGAGCTGGTGCACTGGCTGCTAAAACTTGGAGTTAAATTTAACATGAGTGGCTATGATGATGTGGATCTGCGGAATTTTGGCGGGCAGAAAAAGAAACGGACTGCTTTTGCACAGAGCGATACCGGGAAGCAGATCATGACAGCTATGATAGACGCTGTTCGCAGGAAAGAAGCATCTGGTATGGTAGAACGGTTCAGCCATCATTCTTTCCTAACACTTCGTCTGTGTGGCAATATTTGTTGTGGCTGCGTAATCAGGGATGAATACAGTCAGGAGACTGTGGAATTACCGGGGGATGCGGTTATTGTTGCCACCGGTGGTATGCACGGATTGTTTGGAAATACAACGGGTTCGCTGAGCAATACAGGAGAAGTCACCGCAGAATTGTTCCGGCTTGGTGTTCCTCTGGCAAATGGCGAGATGATCCAGTATCATCCGACAACTGTGAAATGTGGTGGAAAACGCATGCTCATCAGCGAGGCGGCCAGAGGGGAAGGTGGCAGGTTGTTTTCCATGAAAGATGGAAAACAATGGTATTTCATGGAGGAAAAATACCCGGAGCTTGGAAATCTGATGCCACGAGATATTACCGCCAGAGAGATATGGAAGGTCAGCCATGAATCAGAGGTATTTCTTGACATGACGGAAATATCGGAGGAGATTATTTCAAATAAGCTATCTGGTCTGGCAGACGATTGTATGACCTATCTGCATAAAGATATACGAAAGGAACCGGTGTCTGTTTTACCGGGAATTCACTATTTTATGGGAGGCATTCTGGTGGATGAGCAGCACAGAACGCCGATTCAGAATCTTTGCGCTGCCGGAGAATGCTGTGCCCAATATCATGGTGCCAACCGTCTTGGTGGAAATTCTCTGTTAGGAGCGTTATACGGAGGACGTGTTGCGGCAAAATCAGCATGCGAACAGGCAGATGTAGTAGATCTATCTTGTGCGACACAGATAGATTTTCCACCAGCGTCCCAAATTTCAGAAATAAAGCAATTAAACAAAGTGATGCAGGAGACTATGGGCGTTGTCAGAAATGAGAATACGTTGTTAAATGGGATTCAAACGGTACAAGCGCTGACAGGAAATCTTCCATTGCTTGGCATGGCAGTTCTAAAGAGTGCTCTTGCAAGAAAAGAAAGCCGTGGTGCACACTGGCGGGAGGATTATCCGAAGAGCAATGACGATGATTACCTTAAAACAACGGTAGCCAGATTTGATGGAAAGCAGATACAGATTTCCTTTGTACCTGTTCCAGAAAGGCGGTGATTCACTTGGTATATAAAATAAGAATCAGGCGGCAGGAGAGTCAGAAATCAGACAGTTATTGGCAGGAATTTGAGTTTGACGGAAGCAAAAACAGCTCTGTTGCCAATGTTCTAAAGGAATTGAACAGTAGAACCCCTTTGAAAGATAACTCAGGAAATATAGTTACTCCCATCAGCTGGGAATGTAGCTGTATGGTGCGAAAATGTGGGGCTTGCGCCATGCTGATTAACGGACGTCCGAGGTTGGCATGCTCTACATTTCTACATACGTTAAAAGGTTCTACAATCATCTTGGAACCTTTAAGCAAATTTCCGCTTGTAAGAGATTTGATCGTTGACCGGTCAAATCTGTTTGAAAATTTGAAAAAACTGAACCTTTGGCTTGAAAGTGAAGCTTATATGAGTTCGTGGACACATGAACCGAGATATCAGTCGGCACGCTGTCTGATGTGTGGCTGTTGCCTTGAAGTGTGTCCTAACTTCTCTGCAAATGGGACTTTCGCAGGCACTGTTGCTGCAGTCAACGCATTTCGGATTCTGAATGAAGAACAGGAAAGCACTCATTTGAATGAGATTTCTGCTGAATATAAGAAGAGATTTTTTGAAGGATGCGGGAAGTCGTTATCTTGTCATGATATTTGTCCGATTGGTCTGCCTGTGGAAGAACTGCTTGTAAGGTCGAATGCAGCGGCTGTTTGGGGCAAATAAAATGGATGATAAAAGCTATAATGAATGTATGAAGGGCGTGTGAAAAAACGAGAGTTTTTTCATGCGTCCTTTTGCTTATGGTTATGATAATAGTTATATTGCATAAAAAAGGGTATAGTTCCCCTTACCCCATAAGAATGCTATTATGAACTCCTATGCGGCAGCTGCAACTTTTTTCTGTTTGTTGTGATATTTATAAAGATTGTGTCCGATAGAAACGAGAAATACTTCAAGCAATACAGATTTTATTCCTCTTCGGACAATTCTTTTGTACCACCGGTCGTTTTTCATGATACCAAAGGTACCTTCTGCCTGAATGGATCTGTTCATCCTTAGAAGCGCTCCCTGGATACTTTCGAGATTTTCTATCACTTCCTGATGCATCGCTGTAAGTTCGCGGTTGATTCGAACAGTACGGTTTTTGTCTGTCTTTTTACATTGTTCTGCGTATGGACAGCCGAAGCAGTCTTCACACTGATACACTTCTTCCTGTCGCCCATACTTGTTCCCTTTTACGTTTTTTCGATACTGAAGATTAAAGTTTTTCCCGTTTGGGCAACGCATGATTCCGTCTTCCCCGATTGGAAAATTTACTGCACGAAATGGATCTTCATGGTATTTCTTGTCAGTAGTCTCTTTCTTGAACATGGGAAACTTCATATATTTTTCCATTCCTTGCTGCTCACAGAAGATGTAATTGTTGTAAGAACCATATCCGGCATCTGCTACTGGGTACTTTGGATAGAAGCCATATGTAGTATAAAACTTGTTCATTAATGGAATAAAACAATCCATATCTGAGCGATACTGATTTACATCAACAACAGCAATATATTCATCTGCAACACCGACCTGTACATTATAAGCTGGAAGCAACTGGTCATTTCCCATGTAGTCTGTCTTGATTCGCATAAAAGTGGCTGAATGATCTGTTTTCGAGTAGCTGTTGCGATCTTCTCCACAGATTTTGATTTTTTCCACGTATTCTTCCAACTTAGCAGCATACTCTTTGAGTTTCTCATAATGACGTTGTTGTGTAGTTTTACGATGTCCCCTGCCATGAACAAACATTGCTTCATTAATCTGCCAGACTTCTGCATACTGTTCAGCAGCTTCCTTCAGATACTCTGGTGCGTACTCACTATTGATACAAAGTTTCATACCTGTACATGAAAGTTCCTCATTGATTTCTTCAAAGAGTGTAGTGATCTTACCAAAGAGACGGTATCTGGATTTTTCGGTTGCTTTTTTCCATACCCAGGAGTATTTATTCGCATTTGCTTCAAACTTGGATCCATCAATGTATAGATGTTGAAGATCCACATGCTCTGTCTCGAAGATTTTTTTGTTTATATCTTGAAATATTTCTTCAATGGAATCAGCAAGTACTTCGTTGATGAAGTAGCCGAAAGTACGGTAAGAAGGTGCTTGATGATCCATAAGATACATGAAACGGAGATTGATTTTACACTGATCCTCCAGTTCACGCAATGATATATAGCCATTCGCCATAAATCCAAACAAAACTGTTTTCAGCATGCTGACCGGGTCATACCTGAGTCTTCCTGTATCATGTTGAGGAATATTTTTCAGATATTTCTCCAGTTCGATTTCTCCCATAAATCTATCAAAAGTCAGCACTGGATCACAGATGTCCAAATAATCTTGAATTAGCATTGGCAAAACTGCCTGTTTTGGGTTAGAATAGATTATGTTATTAATTTTCATTGCAAGTTAATTATAACAGAAAGAAAGACCTTGAGTTCATTATAAACTCTTGGTCTTTCTTTTTTGGGGGACTATTCTTTTTTCACAGCCCCTTTTTTAAAAATATATACATTGACAAATATCTATGTATATATTATATTGAACATAGACAATGATCAATGTGAGGTGTCAATATGAATGCAATGGATGTGGCTTTGATATGCAAGGCTTTGGGCGATGCGAACCGGCTGGAAATTGTACAGATGCTGTCGGATGGAGAAAAGTGCGGGTGTAAACTTTTAGAAAGATTTGAAATTACCCAGCCAACTTTATCCCATCATATGAAGATATTGGTAGGATGCGGCCTTGTGAATGATCGTAAGGAAGGAAAATGGCATCACTATTCTTTGAATTGTGAGACATTGATGAATTACAAACACTTTATAGAATCCCTTACTTGCCTTGGATGCGGTGACGGGGATTGTTGTAAATAATTTAAGGAGAGCAGATATCATAAAAAAAGAATCAAATTCAGGAATTAGTTTTTTCCAGCGTTACCTGACTGTAACCTGCCAAACATCAATCTGAGGCAGTTGCAGATAATTCTCGCAGCAGCGGGCTTACTTTCTGTATTAGCAACGGTTAGCTGTACGTTGTTCCTGTCTGCAAAATGTAAAGACACATTGACAGTTTTGCTGATCTCTATCGTAGTTCTTCTCATGTCGCTTTTTGCTTATGTGGCGATGGGAGCAACATGGCTCTCTACCTTACTTCCATCTGCCGGAATTGGTATGCAGAACAATTTCCTTTCTTAGCTTGCAAATTTCAATTATCTGAATATCGGTGGAATGAGTTTCTGGACACCGCATGTTATTTTGATTTCGGCAGGAATTGAATTATCAACATGGGTGCTGATCACATATTCATATTTTCCTTTCAGTACTTCGTCTGCAAATTGCTGTCCTAAGCGATGGGCGGTTTCTGCATCTGTTTCACCAGGTTTAAAGGAATGGATCAGATGAAATGCCAGGTTATCGCCTTTATTCATTCCGTTCTTTTTTGTCTGTTCTCTCGTCATGGCAAATTCCAGATCAGCTGTTTCAGGAGAACAGCCAAAACCGGAAACCAGCAGTTTTTCATCAGTCTTGTCTGGATTCGTGATATAGTCCAGAGCTTTCTTATCTGTTACTTTAATGGGGAAGATCTTAATATATGCCATAGTTCTTTCACCATCTCTTTCAATTCTTTCATTTCTTCTGGATACAGATCTCCAGTAGTATTCACCTTCTTTGCAATCTGATTGATGTTTATGCCAATCCTGAATTATTCACGGCTTTGCCGTGAAAGTGGCTGAAAGCCATATAGTTACTGTATTTTAATTGCATATTGCTTTTCACCTATTAAGTGAATAAAAAAAGAGCATCCATTTGTGGTAAAATTAAGGTGTCGAATCTCAAATAATACCAACAAAGGAGCCCTTTATGAGTATTGTAAATACCTTTTCACTTCAAAGCAATAGGCAAATTCTAAAGAAATTTTGATGGAGGCGATCTTTCCTCCGATGCAGGTCTCCTTTTGATAAAAGAATTCGCTGCAAAGATCGGCTTTACAAAGCTGATTGAAAAAAAGTTTAAAACTAACGATAAGTCTGTCCGGTTCCACAAAGACTATGAAAATCTATTACAGATGATCTATCAGGTCATCTCTGCATATTTTCAGGACGACTGTGCGGATGAACTGACTCTGGATCTGGACAGCACTCTGTTTGGCACTTATGGCAGGCAGGCTCATGGAAATATCCAGGACGTGTGGTTTTCAAAATTGAGAAACCATACGGACAGCTGACACACATGTACACTTTTATTGTTATAAACATGGATATGGAACCTTATCAGATCATCCAGTTTTATTGTGGCAGGGGCAAGATGGAAAACTTCATTAAGGAAAGCAAAAGTGGATTTGACTTTGCTGCTGTCAGTAGTCATTCCAAAATAGTAAATACAAACCGTATGAGACTTCATATGCTTGCTTACAACCTGTTCAATTGGTTCAGGCGACTGGTACTGCCAGCCAGTATGCGGAAGCAACAGGTGGACACCATCCGCTTAAAGCTGATAAAGATTGCTGCAAGGGCAATCCATTCCGCAAGATCTATCACATTCAAACTGTGTAGCAGCTGTCCTTATAAAAAGGAGTTCTACAGGACATGGGAGAATATCCAGCAGCTGTTCGTACAGTTGGAATAGAAACTATCAACGTACCTTGACAGTTCCAAAGTAACTTGATCAAACTTCACAGGGGGTAGTCTGTACATTTTTAGGGATGATTCGATTGAATTCAAGGAAACTGTTTCAAGGCTTTGTAGTATTGAGCATTTTTATATGCTCATGAATAATTCAGGATAAAGTATCTTGACAGAGGTACCGATCCTGTTATACTATGAAAACTGATAAAGGGGAGTAACCTACGTTTGGAAATCTGCGTTTGCAGTGTCGTCAGTACGGTGGAAACATCCGGCGCTGCAGGGAAATGGTGAGACTTTTATTGCATTTTTTGTTATGCAATAAGGGTTTCTTTTTTTATATCATTTTATCAAAAAAATCCTTTATTGCATAAAAAAATTACAGTTGGTGAATATTTGCAAAAAAGGAGGCAAAGGTAATGAAAGAAATTTATCAGCAGACAGCAGAAGAAGTTCTCGAGCGTGTGGAAAGCAGGGAATCAGGGCTTACCGATGAACAGGTCAGACGGTCCAGAGAGAAGTGCGGATGGAATGAGCTTGCAGAAGGAAAGAAAAAAAGTATTTTGCAGATCTTCTTTGAACAGTATAAGGATTTTCTGGTGCTGATCCTGATCGCATCGGCAGTGATATCCGGTATGCTTGGAGATGTGGAAAGTGCAGCAGTTATCGTGATCGTTATTACGATCAATGCGATTTTGGGAACTGTGCAGACAGTAAAGGCTGAGCAGTCCCTGCAGAGCTTAAAGAAGCTTTCCGGACCGGAGGCAAAGGTATTACGTGATGGTGTGGCGGTACAGCTCCCGGCAAGAGAACTGGTTGTAGGAGATGTGATCCTCCTTGAAGCAGGTGATATGATCCCGGCCGATGGAAGATTGATTGAAAATGCAAGCCTTAAGGTCGATGAAAGTGCCCTTACCGGAGAAAGTCTTGCGGTTGAAAAGAGTATGGACATTATTTTGGAGGAAGCACCGCTTGGTGATCGGACAAATATGCTGTTTTCCGGAAGCTTTGTCACATATGGGCGTGGCAGAGCGGTTGTAACGAATGTAGGAATGCAGACAGAGGTTGGAAAAATTGCGGGACTTCTGAAATCGACTTCGGAAAAACAGACGCCACTTCAGGCGAATCTGGATGATTTTGGAAAGAAGCTTTCCATTCTGATCCTGATATTTTGCGGAATTCTGTTTGCGATCAGTGTATTCCGCGGTGAGAAGATCAGCAGTGCATTTATGTTTGCAGTAGCACTTGCAGTCGCAGCGATTCCGGAAGCTTTAAGCTCCATCGTGACGATCGTCCTTTCTTTCGGAACACAGAAGATGGCAAAGGAGCACGCGATCATTCGTAAGCTTCAGGCTGTGGAAGGTCTTGGAAGCGTATCTGTTATCTGTTCGGATAAGACCGGAACACTCACACAGAATAAAATGACAGTAGAAGATTATTATATTGATGGAAAAAGAATCACAGCAGATGCAATTGATGTAGCAGATCCGGCGCAGAGATGTCTTTTGGACTACAGCATTTTATGTAATGATTCAACAAATGAAAATGGAGTGGAGATCGGAGATCCGACGGAAACGGCATTGATCAATCTGGGCAGCCGGTACGGAATCGAGGCTGCTGGTGTAAGAAAGCTTTATCCAAGGGAAGGAGAGCTTCCCTTTGACAGTGACCGTAAGATGATGTCAACACTTCACAGAATTGATGATGAGAACCGGATGATCGTAAAAGGTGCGGTTGACCGGCTTCTGGAGCTGACAGACAGGATCTGGACAAAGGACGGAGTTCGGGAAATCACAGAAGCAGATAAAGAAAAGATCCGGCGCCAGAATCAGGAATTTTCAATGGAAGGGTTACGGGTACTGGCATTTACCTATCGTGAAATTCCGGAGAAGCATGTATTGACGCCAGAAGATGAGAACCATCTGGTATTTCTTGGCTTGATCGCTATGATGGATCCGCCGAGGGAAGAATCAAAGGCTGCAGTTGCAGAATGTATAAAAGCGGGGATCCGGCCGGTCATGATCACGGGAGATCATAAGATCACAGCAGCGGCAATCGCAAAAAGGATCGGGATCCTACATGATCTGTCAGAGGCCTGCGAAGGTGCTGATATTGAAAATATGAGTGATGAGCAGCTGAAGGAGTTTGTCCCGAATATTTCTGTGTATGCAAGAGTGTCACCGGAGCACAAGATCCGTATTGTCCGTGCATGGCAGGAGAAGGGGATGATCGTGGCAATGACCGGAGACGGTGTGAATGATGCTCCGGCATTGAAGCAGGCAGATATTGGTGTTGCAATGGGAGTGACCGGAACCGAGGTCGCAAAGGATGCCGCAGCAATGGTGCTTACAGATGATAATTTTGCAACAATTGTAAAAGCAGTGGAAAACGGACGAAATTTATATCAGAATATCAAGTATGCGATCCAGTTTCTTCTGTCAGGAAACTTTGGTGCGATCCTGGCAGTTCTTTGTGCATCCCTTGCAGGACTTCCGGTTCCTTTTGCACCGGTACATCTGCTGTTTATCAATCTTTTGACAGACAGCCTTCCGGCGATCGCATTAGGCGTGGAGCCGCACAGCAGTGAGGTGATGAATGAGAAACCAAGATCAGCAGACGAGTCAATACTGACAAAGGATTTTCTTGGTAAAATCGGTCTGGAAGGACTGGTGATCGGTATGATGACGATGATCGGATTTTTGACAGGATATCATCAGAATGGTGCACTGCTTGGCAGTACTTATGCCTTCGGAACACTTTGTCTGGCACGTCTGTTCCATGGATTCAACTGCAAATCGGATCATCCGGTTATCTTTACAAAACGTTTCTTTAATAATAAATGGCTTCAGGGAGCATTTGTACTTGGGGCAGTACTCATTACCGTTGTACTGACGGTTCCGGGATTTCATCTCCTGTTTAAAGTAGAGACGCTGGATTTGATGCAGCTTGGCTGTGTATATCTGTATGCGTTTGCAAGTCTTCCGATCATTCAGCTGCTTAAATGGATACGCATGAAATTAAGAAAAAGAGGAGAATGATAGTGGATATAAGTAAAATATCTGTAAAAAAAATCCGGGAGCTTATTGTGTTTACAGCATTTCTTGTGGCCGCCCTGTGGAAGTTTGATGTGGTGATCGATGTGCTGAAAGCAATATGGGGGATTGCATTTCCTTTTGTACTTGGCGGAGCGATCGCATTTGTGACCAACGTGCCAATGAGCTTTTTGGAAAAGAAAATTTTTGGAAGGGTAAAAAAAGAAAATAAGATAGGTGTAAAACTGGCAAGACCCATAAGTCTTTTCCTTACGCTCGTATTTGCGGTTGGCGTGATCGTAATGGTGATGTTTGGTGTGATCCCGCAGCTTACGCGGACAATGGGAACTCTGATGATGAGTATCGCTGATTTTATCCCGCAGATGCAAAGCTGGATCCGGGAATTCTCCCATAATAACCAGGAAATCATGAAGCTGGTAGATCAGGTACAGTTTAATCCGAATCAGGCGATCAAGTGGGGGATAAGCCTTCTTGGAAACGGTGCAGGAAATATGATGAATACTACAATGTCAGCAGTGGGTTCCATAATCAGTGGATTGGCAGCCTTTTTTATTGCTTTTTCATTTGCCTGCTATGTTCTTTTTCAGAAGGAGAAGCTGCATGTGCAGATCCGAAAAGTATTTTTTGCCTTTCTCCCAAAGAAAAAGGCAGATGCTTTTCTTAAAGTCTGTTCTCTGACTTATCGGACATTTGCAAATTTTCTTGCAGGCCAGTGTCTGGAAGCTGCGATCCTCGGCTGTATGTTTGTTGTGATACTGAGTATTTTGAGGATGCCATATGCACTTTTGATCGGAGTTTTGATTGCGTTTACCGCATTGATTCCGATTTTCGGGGCCTTCATCGGGTGTGCGGTGGGAAGCTTTTTGATCTTTATGGTAAATCCGGAACAGGCAATTTTATTTATTATAGTATTTCTGGTGCTGCAGCAGATCGAGGGAAATCTGATCTATCCTCATGTTGTGGGTGAATCCGTAGGACTTCCGTCGATCTGGGTTCTTGCAGCAGTTACGATCGGCGGAAACCTTATGGGAATTGTAGGTATGCTTGTTTTCATTCCGCTGCTTTCCGTGTTCTATACTATCTTTCGGGAATTCGTATATCTGCGCCTGAAGAAAAAGCATATCAAACAGGTGACAAAGACAGAAATAGAGGAATATACGGCGGAGGAAATTGTAAATAGTGACATATCAGAGGGGAAATGATATGATGGACTTGTATTGGGATAGTTAAGAAAATCTTATATTTAAGAGGGGAGTTACTATGTGGTTTGTGTTTGCCTTGCTGTCTGCTGTATTTGCGGCGCTGACCTCCATACTGGCCAAGATAGGTATTGCCGGTGTTAATTCGAATCTTGCAACAGCGATTCGAACGATGGTGGTGCTGGTTATGGCGTGGGGAATGGTTTTCCTCACAAATACCCAGGGCGGGATCGCAGCGATCAGCAAAAAAAGCTGGCTGTTTCTGATCCTTTCAGGTCTGGCAACGGGTGCTTCGTGGTTATGCTATTATCGTGCTCTGCAGATAGGCGATGCATCGAAGGTTGTGCCGATAGACAAGCTGAGTGTCGTGATCACACTGGTACTGGCATTTGTTTTTTTGCATGAGAAATTCACAGCAAGATCGATGATGGGATGTATTTTGATCGGTGCGGGAACATTATTGATGGTTTTGTAAAAATGTATAAGAAAACTATATACAAAAGGAGAGTGTTATGAAAACACGAAAGAAAATTTCAGCAAGGCTGCTGGCGATCATGCTTATTGCTGCATTGCTGCTTCCTCTTTCATGGAATACTCCGGTGGAAGCTACAGAGACAAAACAGATCGATGTTTTGTTCAGCCATGATACACATTCGCATTTGAACAGCTTTTCAACCATCGTAGATGGGGAGCAAAAAGAAGTTGGCGGATTTGCAAGGATCAAAACGCTGATCGATGAAAAGAAGCAGGAAGATCCGGATACCCTGGTGCTGGATGGCGGCGATTTTTCCATGGGAACACTGATCCAGACCGTATACGATACGGAGGCGGCAGAGCTTCGGATGCTGGGATATCTGGGGTATGATGTGACGACCCTGGGGAATCATGAATACGATTATCGCTCAGAGGGACTGGCTAATATGCTGGAGGCTGCAAAGAATTCCGGTGAGACAGTGCCGGCACTGGTGGTGTGCAACGTGGACTGGGACAGCATGGAGCAGGATGGACTAAGCGATGGCCAGAAGCAGATCCGGTCGGCATTTGAAGCCTACGGTGTGAAGGATTATGTAGTAGTTCAAAAGGGAGATGTGAAGGTTGCAGTAGTCGGTGTGTTCGGCAAGGATGCCCTGGAATGTGCACCGACCTGTGAATTAAAATTTAAGAATCCGGTTGAGGCTGTAAAACAGACAGTAGAAGAGATCGAAAAAAATGAAAAAGTGGATATGATCGCCTGTGTGTCTCATGGAGGAACCTGGGAGGATGAGAATAAATCGGAGGATGAGATCCTTGCAAAAGAGGTGCCGGATATCGATCTGATCATCAGTGGACACACGCACTCAGAGCTGAAAGAGGCAATTCAGCATGGGAACACATATATCGTATCCTGTGGCGAATACGGAAGAAATCTGGGATCACTTTCCATGACGCAGAAGCAGGACGGACGGTGGGAGCTGACATCCTATGAGCTGATCCCTGTTTCTGAGAAGATAAAACCGGACCAGGCGACACAGGAACAGATCGATGCCCTGATGGATACGGTAGATAAGAATTATCTTGCCGATTTCGGCTATACAAGGGAAGAGGTTCTTGCTGAAAATGATGTTGAATTCAACAGTCTGGAAGAAATGGGCACGAAGCACGAAGAGTTGAATCTTGGTGATATCATGTCCGATGCATACATATATGCAGTGGAAAATTCCAAGTATTATGATGGTGATCCGGTTGATGTTGCCGTTGTTCCAAGCGGAACCGTGCGGGATACATACACAAAGGGCGATATCACAGTAGAGGATGTTTTTAATTCCTTTTCACTGGGGATCGGAAAGGACGGTGTTGCCGGATATCCGCTGATCAGTGCATACCTGACCGGAAAGGAGCTGAAGCTGGTAGCGGAGGTGGACGCTTCTGTATCAGATTTTATGACAACGGCAAGGTTATATTGCAGTGGATTGAATTTTGCATACAATCCACATCGGATGATCCTGAATAAGGTGACAGATTGTTATCTCACCAGGGCAGACGGAGAACGGATCGAAATCCAGGATGACAAGCTGTATCATGTCGTGACAGATCTGTATACCGGCCAGATGCTTGGTTCAGTGATGAAAATGTCCTATGGACTGCTGTCTCTTGAACCGAAGGACAGGAATGGAAATCCTATTGAAAATCTGGAAGATCAGGCGATCATGGAGGATGACAGGGAATTAAAGGCCTGGGATGCGATCGCAAGATATATGCAGTCCTTTGCGGATACAGACGGCGACGGAATTGCCAATGTGCCGGAATATTATGAGACGACACATGGACGTAAGGTTGTGGAGGACAGCAGAAATATCATTGATCTGGTGAAGCAGCCTAATAAGTTTTCGGCAATGATCGCGGGTATTTGTCTGATCTTTATAGTGATCATTGTGCTTGTGGTATTTCTGATCCGAAGGATGATCCGCAGGATCAAAGTCAGAAAAGGAAAGAGAAATCCAAAATAAATATACGGCTGAGATCGTTAAGGTCCGTAAGTCGATGAAATCCCACGTGTCCTCTTCTCTGAAAAATCTGGAGAGCAGAGGTCTGATCGAAAGGATCCAGAGTGCGGACAATAAGAAGCATATCGAGATCGTTTTATTAAATAAGGCAGATCGGATCATTGAAGATGGAATAAAAGCACAGAAGGAATTTGCAAAAATCGCTTTGGACGGCCTGACAGTGGAAGCAATGATCTGGATCTCTGCGATCATCATTTCCTTTGGATGCTATCTTCCGGTAACCTTATTCAGCAAAACAAAGCCCAAGGTCGGATTACTGATGATCCCAAAGATCTGTGCATATATGTGGATCATTGCAATGGGACTTCAGCTTCTGTTTTAGGACAGCAAGCATTAAGTAACCGCCTGACTATGGATCAGACATTGGATGTCCGCAGCGTATTTTGGTACGTCTGCGGACATCTTTTTTTGAGATGAATTGCAATTTTTTTTGTAAAATTGTAGAATGAAAGAGCTTATGAAAAAGAGTCATGAAAGAGAGAATCGGGAAATGAATGATAAAATCGCAGTCTGTCTTGGAAAGGGCGGACAGAGAGATATGGCGGAAGCCTTTTGCAGGAGGACCGGAGCGCAGCTTCAGGATAAGCCGGGAGATTTTCTGACGGTGCGGTTTGATTCCAGGGGCGTTTCGCTGTCCGGTTTCGGGCTGACCTATCAGGGGGATTTTGTGGAGACGATGCTTCACAGAGTTACCAGAGGCAGACTTCAGCATGAGATGCTGGTGAAGGCGGTGAAGTCAGATAAGGAGGGAAGGAAGGCCATCGATGCTACGGCAGGAATGGGTGAGGATGCCTTTCTTATGGCAGCCCAGGGCTATGAGGTGACGCTGTACGAGCAGAATCCGGTGATCGCAGCCCTTCTTAAAGATGCCATTCGCCGTGCCAAGAAAAATATGGATCTGAAAGATATTGCCGGTCGTATGAAGGTGATCGAGGGAAACAGTGTAGAAGGTATGTCAAAGCTTCTTGATCCTGTAGACGTGATCTATCTGGATCCCATGTTTCCGGCAAGACAGAAATCCAGCCTGATCAACAAGAAACTTCAATTGATCCAGAAGCTGGAACCACCGTGTTCCGGGGAAAAGGATCTTTTTGATGCAGCTATCAGAGCAAATCCGGATAAGATCATCGTCAAGCGTCCGCTGAAAAGTGAATGTCTTGCCGGCCGGGAGCCGTCTTATACATTGAAAGGGAAGGCAATACGATATGACTGCTATGTATTATAAAGTCAGACACTATCAATACAAAAATCG
The DNA here is from genome assembly GCF_051861785.1 of Blautia massiliensis (ex Durand et al. 2017). NCBI lineage: Bacteria > Bacillati > Bacillota > Clostridia > Lachnospirales > Lachnospiraceae > Blautia > Blautia massiliensis (ex Durand et al. 2017). The sequence goes on along the minus strand of NZ_CP146725.1, from coordinate 1,487,622 downwards.
AATCGGAAATCTTAAGTCTGAAGCTGTAGGCGTGGTAAGCGGGGAAAAACATTTCCCCATATTTCCTGGAAATATGATTTTCAAGCCACTGACGAAATCCAAACCATTTTCCACTCCACTGTATGCTTATGCAGAGGTGTTCTGGTCAACGATCATTAATGAATATTTTATGCCTGCGCCCAGGTATGAACTGGCCATCTGTGAAGGGTATGAGGCAGTAAATGAAAAATATCTTGACTACGGAACGACAGTACCCATGGCCTATAAAGAAGGGGAATCCCTTTTGAATCTTCTGGAGTTTTTCAGGAAATATCCGGATGAAAAGGTAGATATAGATAATTATGTAAACTATTGTCAGATGTTTTATGATTATAGAGACATTTTTGAAGCTGATTTTTTGCAGGAGCATCAGGAAATGGCGGAACAGCTTGCCATGCAGGTACTGATCTCTGTCCTGAAGGGAGACCAGAATTATCATTATGAAAATGTAGCATTTCTCTGTGATAAAGATGGCGGGATCATAAGTCTTGCACCTATGATCGATCATGAATTTTCTACGTATTTTATGTTTCCGGACGATGTTTCCCGTCATGTATACTGGCTGATGGAATTAAGCAAATCCATCCGCGGATGGGAAGTCCGGCCTGGGGAATATGATAATTTCAAAGATCCGGAAGAACGGAAACTAATGGAAAAAAGTGCCACCTGTATTCATAAAAATCTCCTCTATATAAAAGAACATTATCCGCAGACAACGGAAGAATTTCTGGATAAGGCAGAAAAACTGAAAACAGCATTGACGGAAGCTTCAGAGGATTTTCTGATCCGGAGAAATATGGAATATCCGGACTGTGCGGATTCCAGTGCCTGGCTGATCGGAAAAGCCCGATACAAGGATAAAGATGAAGAGAAAGCCAGCGCTTATGAGGCGGAATTATACGGAAAGGGGAAAAAGCTTGATTTCCGGGACGTAAGTATCAGTGCAATAAATGAAATAAAAGCTGTGATCAGTCAGATGGAAGAAGTTTTGAGAAAGAGAGAATAAACAAATGGAACAAACAAAAACAATATTAAAAAAAACCTGGGTGGTGGCAGCGCTTGCCTGCGTCTGCTGTCTTCTCTGGGGGAGTGCGATCCCGCTGATCAAGACAGGATACCGTCTGATGCAGATGGATTCTGCAGATACGGCAAGTCAGATCGTTTTTGCAGGAGTGCGTTTTGCACTGGCAGGAATCCTTGTACTGATCTTTGCATCTTTGCGTGAGCGCAAGGTTCTGCTTCCGAATCGAACTGTTCTGAAATATGCGGTGCCGGTATGTATGGCTCAGACGGTATGTCAGTATTTCTTCTTTTATATAGGTGTGGCACATACCTCTGGTGTAAAAGGTGCTATTATCACAGGTCTTGGGAATTTTATTGCGATCCTGCTTTCCTGCCTTGTTTTTCACAAGGAAAAAATGACCGGGCGAAAGATGCTTGGCTGCATCCTCGGTTTTGCCGGCGTGGTCGTGATCAATCTTATGGGAAATTCTCTGGATGCGGGTTTTAGGCTTACAGGAGAAGGATTTATTCTGATCGCGCAGTTTTCTTACGGAATGTCCACGGTGCTGATCAATATTTTTTCCAGAAAGGTATCTCCGGTGGTACTCAGCGGAACGCAGTTTACCATGGGCGGGATCATTCTGTTCCTGATCGGAAAAGGGATGGGAGGACATTTCGGAGTGGTAAATGCCGCCGGTATCGGGATCATCTTTTATCTGGCAATGGTGTCTGCGGTGGCCTATACACTGTGGTCAGTGCTGCTTGCCTGGAATGATGTGTCCAGGGTAGCAATCTTTGGCTTTGTAAATCCTCTGTTCAGCGTGATCCTGTCTGCACTGGTTCTGGGAGAGGTACGTCAGGCATTTAATATGGGAAGCCTCATCGCACTGTTTCTTGTCTGTGTGGGAATTTATGTGGTAAATCAAAAAAAATCTTCATAAGTGGTATTGCAGTTATTGTTCCCAGGCAATATTTTTTGAAGCGTGTTGCTGAGAACGGAGTGAACAGTAACGGTCGCAGAATGAACAGTAACGATGCCGGAGTTTTGAAATTGATTTCAATACGGCATTGTGTTAAAATAGCTCCATAAAAAGTGTGAACATAAAAATCCATGCCGGAATAACTGCAGGATCCGGAAGCAGATCCTGCACCGGACAGTAAGGAGGAAAAATATGGAATTTCAGAAACTGATCGAAGAGAGAAGGACCATCCGTAAATACAGCCCGGAGAGCAGGATCACAAAAGAAGATCTTCTTGCAGTGATCCGGGCCGCTCAGGAAGCACCCAGCTGGAAAAACTCCCAGACCGGAAGATATTACTGTGTAATGTCCGAAGAGATGGTGGAGAAGGTCAGCAGAGAATGTCTGCCGGAAATGAACCAGGCAAAAGCAGAGAATGCCTCCCTGATCGTTACAACCTTTGTACATAACCATGCCGGATTTCAGAAAGACGGAACACCGGATAATGAGCTTGGAAACGGCTGGGGCTGCTATGATCTGGGACTTCAGAACGAGAATCTGATCCTGAAGGCAAGGGAGCTTGGATATGGAACCCTGATCATGGGACTTCGTGCCGGAGACAAGCTCCGTGAGATCCTTTCCATTCCGGAAACAGAAACGGTAATGGCAGTGATCGCCATCGGAAAAGCAGCCGAAGAGCCTGCAAGACCGAAACGTAAAGATGTGGAAGATGTTGTGAGATTTTATTAAATAATGGAAGAAATGCCCGGTACATATCAAAATGTCCGGGCATTTTTTAATGGAAATTAAAGAGCAAAATGGTCTGAAAAGGATTGCCTGGAGGAGTGAATTCTGTTATCCTGTAAGAAAACAGCTGTGACAATATGGAAGGGGTTTGAAAAGCAGAGTTTGGGAGAAGCAAAAAAGCAATACAGTAAAAGCAAGGGAGGTTTTTAACCAATATGCAGATCATACATGAAAATGAATACGAAGAAACCATGAAAAATATCGTAACGCCATATCTTCTGTCTCACAGAAGGGAACTCTATGTACCGGGTGCGGATTATCCGTTTCGTAACGAAAGCAAACGGATCACAGGTAAAATCCATATGCTGCAGTATCTGTCTGATATTGATATGCCTAAAGGTGTGGTAGTCATCAGCCACGGATTCACAGAATCAGCAGTAAAATATGATGAAGTGGCCTATTATTTTCTTAAGGAAGGCTATCATGTATATATTCCGGAGCATTGCGGCCATGGCCGCAGCTATCGTCTTACCGCAGACCTGTCTCTGGTCCACATCGATACATGGAGAAGATATATCCGCGATTTTCTGAAAGCATGCCGCTACATAAAGAAAGCACATCCGGATCTATCACTTAACCTGTATGCACATTCCATGGGTGGTGCCATCGGTGGTATTGCTGCAGCCTGGGAGCCGGACTGGTTTCACAAGGTGATCCTTTCTTCTCCGATGATCCGTCCTCTTACAGATAATGTTCCGTGGCCGGCAGCCACCGGCATAGCTCTGGAGAAATGCATTTTCGGAAAAGATGAGGAATATGTAGCCGGCCGAAAGCCTTACGATGGCAGCGGTTCTTTTGAGACAAGCTCCGCAACATCAAAACCAAGATACGAGCGATACAAAAATCTCCGTGCAGAACATAAGGAGCTCCAGACCTGGTCTCCATCCTACGGCTGGCTCTGGGCTTCTGCGGAAATGAGCTGGTATCTGCGTCTCTACGGATGGAAAAAATATACGGCACCAATGCTGCTCATCCAGGCCCAGACGGAAGATCTGGTGTCTGTCCGTGCCCTGAAAAATTTTGCCGGAAAGATCAATCGCCAGGGAAAAACAAGCTGTGATTATATCCATATGATCGGAACAAAGCATGAGATCTATGGAAGCAGAGGCAAGATTCTGGAGAAATACTGGGGATATATATTTACATTCCTGGACGATACGGAAAATGATACTGACCACAGATAAGTATTTTTACTACAGGTGTATCACATATTTGACAACAGGATTGGCAGCTTTTATTTACTTTCTTTCTTTATCATAGTAAAATTATAAAGCTTTTCTCTTATACATTCGACAGAAAATGTGATATAATCTAACGAATCGTTTTTTTTGTACAGACAAACGTACAATCAAAAAAGACAAAATTAAATAAGGGAAGGATTATAGAATGTTATCTGTTATTGAATCAGTGAATGCTGCCGTAAACAATTTTATCTGGGGCGTTCCTGCGATGATCTGTATTATCGGTGTAGGTCTTTATTTAAGTATTCGCACGAATTTTCTCCAGATCCGGAAATTCCCCTATGCCATCAAGGTCACTATCGGACGTATGCTTCGGAAAAGAGAAGCTTCCGATGGAAGTCTGACACCGTTTCAGGCTGTTTGTACGGCGTTAGCTGCTACCGTGGGAACGGGAAATATTGCAGGTGTGGCAGGTGCTATTGCCATCGGAGGACCGGGAGCCGTATTCTGGATGTGGATTTCCGCACTTCTTGGAATGTGTACAAAGTTTTCCGAAGTAACACTTGCGGTACATTTCCGCGAAACCAATGCCAACGGAGATCTGGTTGGAGGACCAATGTATTACATTAAGAATGGTCTAAAAAAACACTGGCACTGGCTGGCATATCTGTTTTCCGCTTTTGGTGTGCTTACTGTTTTCGGAACCGGAAATGCAACCCAGGTTAATACCATTACAACAGCTATTGATTCTGCACTGATCAATTACAATGTGATCGCTGCAGACAATACTTCTACGGCAAACCTTGTTATGGGGATCATCCTTGCGATTCTTGTGGCAATGATCCTGCTTGGCGGAATCAAAAGGATCGGCCAGGTTACAGAAAAGCTGGTACCGTTTATGGCATTGTTTTATATTATTCTTGCCGTCGGTGTAGTTATCATCAACTGGAAAAATGTTCCTGGTGTTTTCAGCGCTATCATCAGAGGGGCATTTAATCCGGCATCTGTGACAGGCGGCGTAGTAGGAAGCTTTTTCATGAGTATGAAAAAAGGTGTTTCCAGAGGTATTTTTTCCAATGAGGCAGGTCTTGGTACCGGTTCCATCGCACATGCCTGTGCAGACACCAAAAAACCTGTAAAACAGGGATTTTTCGGGATTTTTGAGGTATTCACGGACACGATCGTGATCTGTACGCTGACAGCGCTTGTCATCCTCTGCAGCGGGGTGCCGATTGGTTATGGCGCAGCAGCAGGAGCGGAGCTTACCATCAGCGGTTTTACCAGTACATATGGAAACTGGGTTTCTATCTTTACAGCAGTTGCCATGTGCTGCTTCGCATTTTCCACTATCATTGGATGGGGACTTTACGGAGCCAGATGTGCGGAGTTTCTTTTTAAGGAAAAAGCTATCAGGCCTTTTATGGTACTGTACTCTCTGGTAGCGATCATCGGCGCAACTGTTGATCTCGGACTTCTCTGGAGTATCGCAGAGACCTTCAACGGTCTGATGGCGATCCCTAACCTGATCGCAGTATTCCTGCTTTCCGGTGTGGTTGTAAAGCTTGTGAAGGAGTACTTCGCCGGAGAAGGAAAGAACGCCTGAAGGAGTTTTTGAAAAAAAAACTTGACTATCAAAACAAACAGAGTTAGAATTGATTTAACTCATTAAAGAGTTAACACATAACAGAAGTAAATTCCGTGAAGGGAATCAGTAAAGACAGAGGAACCGTCTTCAGAGAGCTGTGACTGGTGTGATGCAGCGTCGGAACTGCCTTGAATATCATCCCTGAGAAGGAAAGCCGAAAGTTTCAGACAAGTAAGTAGGTTTTCACGGGTGCTTCCCGTTACAGAAGTCGCGTATGCCGGTACGTTGCAGGATCGTGCTTGTTTCAATGGAGAAACAGGGTGGTTGCGGAATTTTATATCCGTCCCTGAAAGGGGACGGATTTTTTTTATCCAAAAACATTTTAAACCACGGGGTAAGGATCTGAAACCGGAAAAATATACAAAAGGGGAAAGAGTATGAAAGTGTACAAAAAACTCATGAACGCACTTGCAGCAGTAGAAAAAATCGTACTGGTCATTTCCACCCTGCTGATCCTTGTGCTGACTGTGGGAAATGTATTTTCCCGCAAGGTCATCCATCGCTCATGGTCTTTTACAGAAGAGCTTGTTGTAGCGGTGTTTGTTCTCATCACACTTCTGGCAGCAGCACTTGCCTGCCGTGAAAAAGGAGGACTGGTAAGTCTGACACTGGTTACGGACCGTCTTCCGAAAAAACTGGAAAAACCATCTGTGATCCTGATCACGGTCCTGTGCATTGTTTTTTCCGCAATTTTATTGAAATATGGAATGGACAAAGTTCTTACACAGCTGGCAAACGGCAAGAGAACTTTCGTACTGAACTGGCCGGAGTGGATCTTCTGGTCCTTCGTGCCGATCGGAGCAGGCTGTATGATCCTTCATTTTATTGAGTACTGCCTCGACTTCTGCCTGAAAAAAGATGATGAAAAGGAGGACAAATAAATGATCAGTGCAATCTTATTTATCTCCTTCTTTGTTTTCCTGATCCTGGGACTTCCCATTGCGATCTGCTTAGGTCTGTCATCTGTATGTGCCATCCTTTATTCCGGTACATCTCTGACGATCGTAGCTACAAATATGTACTCCGGAATCAGTAAATTCCTGCTTCTTGCTATCCCGTTCTTTGTTCTGTCCGGAAACATTATGGCAAAAGCCGGTATTTCCAAACGACTGATCAACTTCGTAGATACCTGCGTAGGACATAAAAAGGGCGGTATCGCCATTGTATGTGTTATCGTAGCCTGCTTCTTCGGAGCGATCTCCGGTTCCGGCCCTGCAACTGTTGCGGCACTTGGAGCAGTTCTGATCCCGGCTATGGTTGAGCAGGGCGGTTTCTCCGCACCGTTTTCCACAGCACTGATGGCAACCTCCAGTTCCATCGCCATTGTCATACCGCCGAGTATCGCATTCGTTGTATATGCTTCCATCACAGGCGTATCTATTGCAGATATGTTTATGGCTGGTATCGTTCCGGGACTTCTGATGGGTGTTGCTCTTGTGATCATCGTTATGATCGAGGCAAAGAAACATAACATTCAGCCATCCCGTGAAAAAGCTTCCGCAAAAGAGCGCTGGGATACATTTAAAGATGCATTCTGGGGATTCCTGATGCCGGTTATCATCCTCGGAGGAATTTACGGTGGTATCTTTACACCAACTGAGGCTGCAGCCGTATCTGTTGTTTACGGTCTGTTTGTTGGTATGGTGATCTACCGTGAGGTTAAGCTCAAAGATTTGTTTGACATTCTTGTGGATTCTGCAAAGACAACCGGTGGAATCATGCTGATCGTAGCGAGTGCTTCCCTGTTCTCTTTTGTATGTACCAAGTTTGGTATTGCAAATGCGGCATCTGAGCTTCTTGCCGGCATTGCACATAATCAGTTTACCTTCCTTCTGATCGTAAACATCATTTTCCTGATCGCAGGATGCTTCATTGATGCAAACTCTGCGATGTACATTTTTGTACCGATCATGCTTCCGGTATGTAAGGCTCTGGGCTATGATGTGGTAGCATTCGGTGTTATGGCAACAGTTAACCTTGCGATCGGACAGGTAACACCTCCGGTAGGTGTAAATCTTTTCGTTGCCATCAGTATCAAGATCAAAAAAGGTCTGGAGGTTACTCTTCAGCAGATCTCCAGAGCAGTTATGCCGATGATCGCTGCATCCGTTGCAGTTCTTCTGATCATCACTTATATTCCGGCTGTTTCCACAGCTCTTCCGAAGGCTCTTGCAAAAGAGGGCTCCTATACAGGAGACCAGTCTTCTGACACAGGAAGCCAGAGCTCCAAGGATGCCGGAGACGGAAGTGATTCCTTTAATACCATCGCAGATTACAGTGATCTTGATTGGCCGGAGATGACATGGAACTTCGCATGCTCTACAACGGAGACAAGTACCTGGGCTGACGGCGGACGTAAATTCGGTGAGCTTATGGAAAAAGCAACCGGCGGAAAAGTCAAGGTTAATATTTATGCAGCAGACCAGCTGACAAACGGAAATCAGTCCGAGGGAATCCAGGCACTGATGAACGGAGACCCGGTACAGATCTCCATGCATTCCAATCTGATCTACTCTGCATTTGACCCGAGATTCAATGTAGTATCCCTGCCGTTTATCTATGATTCTTACGATGACGCAGATGCAAAATTTGATGGTGAGGCCGGAGAAAAGCTGAAAGAAATCCTTGGTGAGTACGGACTTCACTGTATGGGAATCGCAGAGAACGGTTTCCGTGAGCTGACAAACAGCAAGCATGAAGTAAAAACAGTAGACGACATGAAGAACCTGAAGGTTCGTGTGGCCGGTTCCAATCTTCTCATGGAATGCTATAAGAGATGGGGGGCAGATGCCACAAATATGAACTGGTCCGAGACCTACACAGCTCTCCAGCAGAATACGGTAGAGGGTGAGGAGAACCCGCTGCCTGCGATCGACGCAGCCAGTGTACAGGAGGTACAGCCGTACTGCTCTATGTGGGATGCGATCTATGACTGTCTGTTCTTCTGTATCAACCAGGATATCTATGACAGCCTGACATCGGAACAGCAGCAGGTTGTTGATGAGGCAGGCCAGAAGGCTGTTGAGTATGAGCGTTATATCAATCGTTCCGGCGATGAGGAGATCATGAGCCGCTGGGAGAAGAGCAACGGTGTGACCTTTACAAAGAAAGAGGATATGGATATCGATTCCTTCAAGAAAGCAGTAGACGGAATCGACGACTGGCTTGTAAACGAGCTTAAGAGTGCAGGCTATGACGATGCACAGGATCTTGTAGATCTGTTTACAGAGGATTCGGTAGATACCGTGGAGGATTACAGTGATCTGAACTGGCCTGAGACAACCTGGAACTTTGCATGCTCCACAACAGAGACAAGTACCTGGGCTGACGGAGGACGTAAGTTCGGTGAACTCATGGAAAAGGCTACCGGAGGAAAGGTCAAGGTTAACATTTACGCAGCGGATCAGCTGACAAACGGAAATCAGTCCGAGGGAATCCAGGCATTGATGAACGGAGACCCGGTACAGATCTCCATGCATTCCAATCTGATCTATTCTGCATTTGATCCACGCTTCAATGTGGTATCCCTGCCGTTCATCTATGATTCCTACGATGATGCAGATGCGAAGTTTGACGGAGAGGCCGGAGACAAGCTGAAGGAGATCCTTAACGGCTACGGACTTCACTGTATGGGTATTGCAGAGAACGGATTCCGTGAGTTGACAAACAGCAAGCATGAGGTAAAATCTGTAGATGATATGAAGAATCTGAAGGTTCGTGTAGCAGGCTCTAATCTTCTTATGGAGTGTTATAAGAGATGGGGTGCAGATGCTACAAATATGAACTGGTCCGAGACCTACACAGCACTTCAGCAGAATACGGTAGAGGGCGAGGAGAATCCGTTGCCCGCCATCGATGCAGCCAGTGTACAGGAGGTACAGCCATATTGCTCCATGTGGGATGCAATCTATGACTGCCTGTTCTTCTGCATCAACCAGGATATTTATGATGCGCTGACACCGGAGCAGCAGGCTGTTGTTGACGAGTGTGGTCAGAAAGCTGTTGAGTATGAGCGTTACATCAACCGTTCCAGTGATGATGAGATCAAAGCACGCTGGGCAGACAAAAACGGTGTGACCTTCACAGAGAAAAAGGACATGGATATCGATTCCTTTAAGAAAGCAGTAGACGGTGTAGATGACTGGTTTGTTCAGGAACTGAAAAAACAGGGCTATAATGATGGTCAGGATCTGGTAGATCTGTTTACAAAGTAATCTTCATATATGTTTATAAAAAGATAAAATAGCCGGAAAGAGGCAGTTCTGAGAGGATTTTTCAGGGCCGCCTCTTTTCTTTGTGGGCAAAAGATTATATACTGGTAACAGTCCGGTGTCTGCCGGACAGGAGTATTATTGAGATAAAGTAAAGGAAGAAATATGATAAAAATTGATCTGATAACCGGATTTCTCGGATCCGGGAAGACAACATTTATAAAAAAATATGCCTCCTATCTTCTAAAAAAAGGCATGAACATCGGGATCCTGGAAAATGATTTCGGGGCAGTAAATGTGGATATGATGCTGCTTCAGGATCTGATGGGAGACAACTGTGAGCTGGAGATGGTTTCTGGGGGCTGTGATGCGGACTGTCACAGACGGCGATTTAAGACAAAGCTGATCGCCATGGGAATGTGCGGTTACGACCGTGTCATCGTAGAACCATCCGGAATCTTTGATGTGGATGAGTTCTTTGACGCCCTCCATGAGGAACCGTTGGATAAATGGTATGAGATCGGAAATGTGATCGCCATTGTGGATGCGAAGCTGGCAGAGGATCTTTCTGCGGAAGCGGATTATCTGCTGGCTTCCGAGGTGGCAGATGCAGGCTATGTATTACTGAGCAGGAGCCAGGAAGCCACGGTGGAAGAGATCAGCAGCACAAAAGAGCATCTCAACCGTGCACTTGGCCAGATCCAGTGCAGGCGCCGTCTGGACAGTGAGATCCTCACCGGAAACTGGGATGATCTCACAGACACAGACCTGGAAAAAATCCTGGATTGCGGGTATGTGGCAGAGGATTACGTGAAGGAATCCTATGCGAAAGGCGGCGGATTTGATTCTCTGTTTTTTATGAACGTTCATAAAAGCGAGGAGGAACTTCATGAAACTGCAGAAAGGATCCTGAATGATCCATCCTGCGGAGATGTTTTTCGCGTAAAAGGTTTTCTCAGAAAAGAAGATGGACAATGGCTGGAGCTGAATGCTACCCGCCATGAGATCTGCATCCGGCCAGCAAAGCTGGGACAGGAGATCATGATCGTTATTGGGGAGAAACTGAATAAAGAGGTAATTGATGGATACTGGAAATAATACTGCAGGAAAAACAGCACCGGAGAGATATGTCTCAGAGAAGGCCTTTGAAGAGCTTCCAGATACCTTTCAGAAGCTTGCAGAGCTGCTTGGAGAAGATCAGTTTGAACTGGTGGCAGTGAATGATGAGAAAGATCCGCAGGATCAGAAAGCAGCTTCAGAAAGTGCTTTTTCGGAAGCAATTGCGGAAAAGTCCGATGACAATATATACAGAGTGGATTCTTATGTAAAAAACGGAGAAATCCGCCTTGTGTATCTTATGAATGATGCGGTAGAAAGCTTTCTTGTTTTCGGAAATGCCCGTATGACAGGTGTATACAAACCGGATTACGAGGGCGAGATCCTGGCAGATTTAAGCCGGCAGGGCAGAGAATATATCCTTGTGGTTCACCAGGATGATTCGGTGGTGACTTTGTTTTTTGAAACCCTGTCTCTGGAAAAACATCTCTACGATTACAGCCGGATCGGTCATTTCTGGATAGAAGGGTATGAATATTTACGGCAGCTGGAATATCGCCTGGCAATCCTCCGCGACAAATATGATTATATAGGCGGGGACAGCTGCAACGCTCTGGAGGAGAAGCTTTCTGTACTGGTGGAATTTCCGCCATTGAATTACTGCTGTTATCCGTCTGTTCCGGAAAAGTATATTGTTCCCAGGGAAAATCCGTGGATTCCCTCGGAAAAGGCATTTGAGGTAATGGGAGAGATCGCAAGGCAGGCAGGAGACCGTACCTTTGTCAGGTGGCTTGAAATTTACCGGAAACTTCCGTTTAAATGGGTAGCACGGAAACTGGCAGGAATGCTTCACCGTACAAAACACATCCAGGTAACGATGTGCCTTTCCGAAAAGCTGCGGGAAGCTTCATCCGGATATGGGAATCGTTCCTTTGGAAAAGAAGCCGATGAAGAACTTAGAGTTCTTACAGAAAAAGCCAGGACAAAGCAGGCAGAGCTGAACGAGCAGGGTATGGGAGCCGAAGTACTCAGGGAAGAACCGTTTACCATTGCCAGAGATTCTCTGGGATTTAAGGTTTATCTCATGAAATGGAACAAAGGAAGAAAAGACTGTACCGTTGAAATTGAAGAAATATGACGAAATATATATAGATCCGCAGAGAATATCTGTGAAGTGTTTTTGCCCGGCAGGGATTGCTTTTTTAAAAACACTGGGGTATAATCTAACGGAAAGAGTTAAGAACAGCCCTTTAATAAGAAAGGAGATTTTTAAAATGAAAGTAACACATATTACAGATATTGATAAATTTTTTGAGGTAATTGACAGCTGCAAGGGCAGAGTAGAGCTTGTAACAGGAGAGGGAGACAGACTGAATCTGAAATCCAAGCTTTCCCAGTATGTATCTCTTGCAAACATCTTTTCCGCTGGTGAGATCCCGGAGCTTGAGATCGTTGCAGCAGAGAAAGAGGATATCGACAAGCTTATGAACTTTATGATCAACGGCTGATAGGAAGAACGATTTTCAGGGATGTGAGCTTTTCACATCCCTCTATTAATCTGAATATAAAGCAGAATATGAATGTCTGTTTTGTAAAATGGATATAATGACAGCAGATACAGAAACAGATAGTTTTTCTCTGTCATCATGATCATAACAGGATACAACCAGGGGGTATAATACTTCCTGGTCAAACTACGTTAAAAGGAGTGTATACAAAATGGTTAAAATTGATATTATCTCCGGTTTCCTTGGCGCCGGAAAAACAACTCTGATCAAAAAGCTTCTGAAGGACGGATTTCAGGGTGAGCAGGTAGTTCTGATCGAGAACGAGTTCGGTGAGATCGGTATTGACGGCGGATTTCTGAAAGAAGCTGGGATCCAGATCCGTGAGATGAATTCCGGATGTATCTGCTGCTCTCTGGTAGGAGATTTCGGAACATCCCTGAAAGAGGTTGTTACCAAATACAATCCGGACAGGATCCTGATCGAGCCATCAGGAGTTGGTAAGCTTTCTGACGTTATCAAAGCTGTACAGGGTGTTCAGGACGAGGTTGACATTAAACTGAACAGCTATACAACTGTTGTTGACGCAAAAAAATGCAAAATGTATATGAAGAACTTCGGTGAGTTCTTTGATAATCAGATCCAGTATGCAGGTGCTATCATCATGAGCCGTACCGATATTGCAAGTGAGAAAAAGGTTCAGGAGTCCCTGGAGCTTCTCCGCAGCCTGAATAAGGATGCTGCTATCATCACAACTCCGATCGAGAATCTTGACGGTAAGAAACTGGTAGAGGTTATGGAGCATCCGGTATCCCTGGAGCAGGAGATGCTTGAGGAGGAGCATGAGCATCATCATCACCACGACGGAGAGTGTGGCTGCGGCCATGATCATGAAGAGCATGAGCATCACCATCACCACGACGGAGAGTGTGGCTGCGGCCATGATCATGAAGAGTATGAGCATCACCATCATCACGACGGAGAGTGCGGCTGTGGCCATGATCATGAAGAGCATGAGCATCATCACCATGACGGAGAGTGCGGCTGTGGCCATGATCATGAAGAGCATGAGCATCACCATCACCACGACGGAGAGTGTGGCTGTGGACATGACCACCACCATCATCATGCAGATGAGGTCTTCACAAGCTGGGGCCGTGAGACTATTAAAAAATATACACGTGAGGGACTTGAGAAGATCCTTGAGGCACTTTCCGAGTCTGATAAATACGGTATCATCCTCCGTGCAAAGGGAATGCTTCCGGCAGAAGACGGAACATGGATCTATTTTGATATGGTTCCGGAAGAAACTGAGATCCGTGAGGGTGCACCGGAATATACAGGCCGTCTGTGCGTGATCGGTTCTAAGCTTGACGAGCATGCACTGGAGGAGCTTTTCGGGATCGCATAAAGCATATGATAAAATAAATGTCCGTTTTGACGCAAAGCCAAAGCGGAATACAGATATAGATTGTTACAGAAAGGAAACAGATACTGTACATTAAATCGTACAGTATCTGATAGGATGGATTTATGGAAGAGACCAGAGTACCCGTTTATCTGATCACAGGTTTTCTGGAAAGCGGCAAGACCTCTTTCCTGAGCTTTACCTTGCAGCAGGATTACTTTCAGATCGATGGAAAAACACTGCTGATCCTTTGCGAAGAGGGTGAGGAAGAATATGATGAGGAAGCACTGAAACAGTGCAATACCGTTGTGGAGAGCATTGACAGTGAGGAAGAGCTTACACCGGAACGACTTGCGGCAATGGAGATCCTGCATCAGCCGGAGCGGGTGATCATTGAGTATAATGGCATGTGGCTGGTAAGTAAATTCGAAGAAATGGAAAAACCGGAAGGCTGGGGCGTGGAGCAGCATATCACCTGTGTGGATGCAAGCACATTCCAGGTCTATATGGCGAATATGAAGTCCCTTTTTATGGACATGGTCCGCAATGCGGATATGGTTATTTTTAACCGCTGCCAGGAGAACGATCCGCTTCCTTCTTACAGAAGAAGCATCAAGGTGGTGAACCAGCGTGCGGAGATCATCTTTGAGGATGAAGAGGGCGAGCTTGGTGATCTTTTTGAGGATGAGATGCCATTTGATATTGATGCGCCGGTGATCGATATCCTTCCTGAGGATTATGGTATCTGGTTTGTGGATTCCATGGATCATCCGGACCGCTATGTCGGAAAAACCGTTCACTTTAAAGCACGTGCCCTGAAGCCGCGTGGAATGGGAAGCAAGTTCTTTGTTCCCGGAAGAACAGCCATGACATGCTGTGCAGATGATACCACATTCCTTGGTTACATCTGCAAGAGCGCTTTTGCTCCGAAGATCGCAGAAGGCCAGTGGGTGGATGTTACTGCGAAGGTTGCGTTTGAGAAGAGAATGGAATATCAGGGAGAGGGAATCGTACTTTACGCAGAGCATGTGGAAGTTTGTGAGCCACTTGCTGATGAGATGGTATATTTCAACTGATACGATCAGAGCATTTGTATGCCTTAAGGCATAAGAGGGCCTGGCGTTGAACCAGGTAGATTACAGCTGAGGAGTTTTTATGTATTTAATTGCAGGTTTGGGAAATCCGGGAAAGCAGTATGAGGCTACACGCCACAATATGGGCTTTGACACCGTTGACTGTCTTGTGGAGAAGCATAATATCCCGCAGGGCGGCGTAAAATTTAATGCCATGTATGGAAAAGGTATCATCGGCGGTGAAAAAGCTATTCTGATGAAGCCGCTTTCCTATATGAATTTAAGCGGCGGTCCGATCCAGGAGATGTCCGGCTATTTCAAGATCGATCCGGAGACAGAGCTGATCGTGATCTACGATGATATCGATCTGGAGCCTGGACAGCTTCGTATTCGCAAAAAAGGCAGTGCGGGCGGACATAACGGGATAAAGGATATCATCCGCCGCCTTGGAACTGAAAAATTTATCCGTATCCGTGTTGGTGTCGGTGCGAAACCGAAAGACTGGGATCTGGCAGATTTTGTGCTAGGGCATTTTTCGGACAGTGACCGCAAGCTTGTGGATGAAGGGATCAATGATGCGGCAGAGGCTGTGGAGATGATCCTGTCCGAGGGCGTAGATGCGGCAATGAATAAGTATAACAGGAAAAAGCCTAAGAATTGAGGTTTGTATGGAAGCATTTTTGCAGCCTCTGCAGGGTCTTGCAGAGTTTGGGGAAATAAAAAAGCGCTGTGGCGCAAACTGCGGAATTCTTAACGTTTCCGGATGCATGGAGTCCCAGAAGGTCCATCTGATGTATGGACTTTCCGGGCTTTTTCCATATCATCTGATCCTTGCGGATGATGAGCGTAATGCAAAGGAAATCTATGAGGATTACCGCTTCTATGACAAAAATGTATATTTTTATCCGGCAAAGGATCTTCTGTTTTTTCAGGCAGATATTCACGGAAATCTTCTGATCCGGCAGCGGATGCGTGTGATCCGGGCACTTCTGGAACAGGAAGAAGTGACCGTTGTTACCAGCATTGACGGATGTATGGATTTCCTGATGCCGCTGGAAAAGATCAGAAGCAGGCTTCTTCGTTTTAAAAGTGACAGTGTGATCGATCTGGATCAGCTGAAGGAAGAGCTGGTAGAGCTGGGGTATGAACGCACCGGTCAGGTAGAACTTCCGGGGCAGTTTTCTGTGCGTGGAGGAATCATTGATATCTATCCGCTGACAGAGGATAATCCCTGGCGTATCGAATTGTGGGATGATGAGGTGGATTCTATCCGGAGCTTTGATGCGGAAAGCCAGAGATCCCTGGAAAATGTAGATGAAATTACGATTTATCCGGCCGCGGAAAAGATGGACGGAGAAGATATGGTGTCCTTTCTGGATTATTTTCCGGAAGAAAAAACACTGGTGTTTCTGGATGAACTGAACCACCTGGCAGAAAACGGCGAGGGTGTGGAGGAAGAGTACCGTCAGAGTCGTATGCACAGAGAGGAAAAAGGCGAGACAAATCTTCCGGAGCAGTGGCTATGTGGTTTTCAGGAACTGCAGAAGAAGCTGAACAGACGGAATTGTGTGGCTGTATCCGCACTTTCTCCCAGACGTTCCGGATGGAAGATCAATGAGGAATTTGATCTCACGGTGAAGTCTGTAGATTCTTATAACAGCAGCTTTGAACTTCTGGTAAAGGATCTCCTTCAGTATAAGAGTCAGGGATACCGGATCGCATTGCTCTCCGGTTCCAGGACCAGGGCGGAGCGTCTGGCAAAGGATCTTTCAGAGGAAGGACTGAATGCTTTTTACAGCCAGGACATGGATCGTATCATCAGTCCCGGGGAGATCATGGTGGTCTATGGTCACGCAAGACGTGGCTTCCAGTATCCGCTGATCAAATTTGCAGTGATGACGGAAACCGATATTTTCGGCAAAGAGCAGAAAAAGCGTAAAAAAAGGAAAAAGTACAGCGGAAACAGGATCCAGGATTTTGCAGAGCTTTCCATTGGTGATCTTGTTGTTCATGAAAAGCACGGACTGGGTATTTACCGTGGAATCGAAAAGGTAGAGGTTGACCGTGTTGTGAAGGATTACATCAAGATCGAATACCGGGGCGGCAGTAATCTCTATATCCTGGCAACCCAGCTGGATGCTTTGCAGAAATATTCAGGATCCTCCGAAAATGCAAAAACGCCCAAGCTGAACAAGCTTGGCGGTCAGGAGTGGAATAAGACCAAGAGCCGTGTTAAGGGTGCAGTAAAAAATATCGCAAAAGAGCTGGTTGAGCTTTATGCAGTACGCCAGGAGAAAGAGGGGTATGTCTGCGGACCGGATACCGTATGGCAGAAGGAATTTGAGGAGATGTTTCCCTATGAGGAGACAGAGGATCAGCTGGCAGCCATTGAGGATACCAAGAGAGATATGGAAAGTACCAGGATCATGGATCGTCTTGTGTGTGGTGACGTTGGTTACGGAAAGACGGAGGTGGCTTTAAGAGCTGCGTTTAAGGCAGTACAGGAAAGCCGGCAGGTGGTTTATCTGGTCCCTACTACCATTCTTGCCCAGCAGCATTACAATACCTTTGTACAGCGTATGAAAGAATTTCCGGTGAAGGTGGAGCTTCTCTGCCGTTTCCGGACATCTGCCCAGCAGAAAAAGACCATCGAAGGGATCAAAAAGGGGCAGGTAGATATTGTGATCGGCACCCACAGAGTTCTTTCAAAAGATGTGGAATTTAAAAATCTTGGACTTCTGATCATTGATGAGGAGCAGCGCTTCGGTGTTACTCACAAGGAGAAGATCAAGCAGATGAAAAAAGATGTGGATGTACTGACGCTGACGGCAACGCCGATTCCGAGAACTCTTCATATGAGTCTCATCGGTATCCGTGATATGAGCGTTCTGGAAGAGCCGCCGATGGATCGTGTGCCGATCCAGACATACGTTATGGAGTACGATGAGGAGACTGTTCGGGAAGCCATCCGCAGGGAGCTTCGCCGGGGTGGACAGGTGTATTACGTATATAATCGAGTCAATGACATTGCCGAAGTAGCCCTTCGGATATCCAGACTTGTGCCGGAGGCCAGAGTGGATTTTGCACATGGGCAGATGAGTCAGAGGGAACTGGAGCAGGTAATGTATGATTTTATCAACGGAGATGTGGATGTGCTGGTTTCTACCACTATTATTGAAACAGGACTGGATATTTCCAACGTAAACACTATGATCATCCATGATTCGGACAGATATGGCCTTTCCCAGCTTTATCAGCTCCGTGGGCGTGTAGGACGTTCCAACAGGACTGCTTATGCATTTCTGATGTATACCAAAAACAAGATGCTCCAGGAGACCGCGGAGAAACGGCTCAGCGCCATGCGGGAGTATTCAGACCTTGGAAGCGGTTTTAAGATAGCTATGAAGGATCTGGAGCTTCGTGGAGCAGGAAATCTTCTTGGTGCTCAGCAGCACGGGCATATGAACGCAGTTGGTTATGACCTTTACTGTAAGATGCTCAGTGAGGCTGTCAAGGAGGCAAAGGGAATCCGGACTATGGATGATTTTGAGACGACCATTGATCTCAACATCGATGCGTTTATCCCGGATTCCTATATCAGCAACGAGTTCCAGAAGCTGGATATTTATAAGCGTATTGCCGGTATTGAAAGCCAGCAGGAATATGACGATATGCTGGAGGAGCTGATCGACCGTTTTGGCGAGCCGACAAAAGCTGTGCTGAACCTTCTCGCCATTGCAAGGCTGAAGGCTCTTGCCCATCAGGGATATGTGACGGAGATCAAGCATCTTGGAAAAGATGTCCGGATCACGCTCTATGAAAAGGCCAAGCTGGATCCTGCAGGTATCCCGGCTATTATGGCGCAGTACAGGAGAGGTTTGCAGTTTAAGGCTGATCATGAGCCGAAATTTATCCTGACACCACAGGGAAGGCTGATCGAAGAGCTGATGAAGTTTGCGGGGGAGCTGGCAAAACTGGCAGAGCCACTGGAGTAAAGGGAAGAATCAGCTAAGCTTAGGGTTATCCACGGGAAAAAACATCCGGTTTGTGGATACCGGATATTTTCCCGGAAAGACTTGTGGATAATTTGTGAAATGTCGTGTAAGTTCGTGAAATTCCTTGCTCTTAAAGGTGAAAACGTTTATAATCAAGTATTATGGAATAAGAGCCGGACCGTGATTCTTATGGACGGATAGATGGAGGATGAAATGAGAAATTCAGTAAAGAAAGCGGCAGTTACTGCTCTTGTCTGCGTTACAGCGGCAGGAATGATGGCAGGCTGCGGAAATAAAAAACTCGATGGTACAAAGATCGCAGTGACAGTCAATAAGCAGGAAATCCCGCTTGGCGTTGTAAGTCTGGCAGCACGTATGCAGCAGGCACAGGCTGAGGCAATGTACAAGATGTATCTTGGCGGCGGAAGCGATATGTCTATCTGGAGTACCAAAATGGATGATGATTCCGATGAGACTTACGGTGAAAATGCGGTAACAACTTCTGTTGAAACTGTTGAAAAGATGTGTCTGGAGAAAGAACACGCTTCCGAGTATGATGTTGAAATCACAGATGATGAGCAGAAGGCTCTTGAGGAAGCTGCCAAGAACTTCATGGCTGCCAATTCTGATGAGACAATTGCAGAGCTTGCGGTTGATGAAGATATGGTGAAGACTTTCCTCGAGCTTGAAACATACGATGTGAAGATGAAGGATGCCATTGAAGCCAAAGCGGACGTGAAGCTGGATGAGAAAGAATATCAGCAGATGTCCTTCAGCTATGCAAGTGCAAAGGTCAGCGGAGATGATCTTTCCGATGATGATATCAAGAAGAATAAAGAGAATCTTCAGAAGTTCTATGACAAGGTTAAAGAGGATCCGGCTGCAGATTTCAATACTCTTGGAGATGAGATCTCCAAGGATATGACCGCAACAACCGGAACATGCCCTACCTATGAGGAAGGTGATGACAGTGCTGCCAACGGAGCTACTTATCCGGATGAGGTCCGTACCGCTTTAAGAAAGCTGGATGAGGGTGCACTGAACGAAGAAATCATCAAGACAGATTCCGTATGGTATGTTGTGAGACTGGATTCCAAGAATGATAAAACTGCGACGGAGAGTAAGAAAGAGTCTCTGACAAACACCAAGAAGGACGATTTCTATAATGATACAACAGATGGATGGAAGAAGAAAGCAGATATCAAAGAAGAGAAAAAACTGATCAAGAAGATCAAGATCACAGATAATCACAGCTTTACGATCCAGACTCCAACTCCGACACCGGACCCGGATGTAACTGAGACACCTGCAGCAGATTCTGCAGAGGCTGAGGCAGAGGCTACAGAGACCCCGGCAGCAACAGAAGCTGAGACAGAAGCAACAGAAACCCCTGCAGCAGATGAGACAGAAACAGAGGATTCTTCTGAAGATGAGTCTGCAGAGGCAGATTCTACAGAGACCGAGGCAACTGCTACACCGGAAGCTGAGAAATAAGATCAGGAATGTAATCTGAAAATAAAAGGTTCACTGTATAAAATTCCCTGAGAGGAATAATACGGTGAGCCTTTTTGGGTATACAAAAAAGCCTTATTTAATATCTGCGGCAGCAGACTGACGGAAATTTCCGGGTGTACAGCCAAGACGTTTCTGAAATGCCTGGTACAGCCGGCGTTCGTTATTATATCCTACCAGATAACTGATCTCGCTGATGGAAAGATCCGGTTCGTAAAGAAGTAATTCCGAAGCTTTGGAGAGACGTATAAAGTCAATCAGAAAACTGAAATTCTGACCGGTATATTTTTTTATGATGGTAGAAAGATAATTTGTGCTTTTCATATACTCCAGGCAGAAAGACTGAAGAGAAATATCCAGCATATAATTTTGCTGCAGATATTCGATGAGTTTTTTCAGAGATCCGGGATAGGAATCATCAATAAGCTTAAACTGAAAATAGGGAATATCCGGAAGCTTTCGATTCATTTTTTTTTGATAATTTTCCGGAAGTTTGTCATAAGCCTTCTGAACTGCGGAGAGTAGCATACTGGTATCCACCGGTTTTAGCAGATATTCTATCACATCATAGCGGATCGCTCTTTGGGCATAAGAAAAATTATCATATCCAGATATTACGATAAACTGTATATTTTTGTTCTGTTTATAAAACAGTTCCATCATATCGAGACCGTTCATCTGCTGCATGCGGATGTCAGTTATGATCAGGTCGATATGGGAATCTCTGTAACTATCCCAGGCATCCTGACCGTCGGAAGCAAAACGTATGGAAACGGGAATGGTTCCCCTGCTTCTCAGAATGTCTGCAATACCAAGAGCGATATTTTTTTCATCTTCTACAATCAGTACTTTCATGAACAGTTCCTCCCTGAATTTTATGGTAAAATATTTTCTTTTCGTACCAGACTGTACTCTATTATAGTACCACCACACTCCGGACATTCAATACGAAGACCGAGATGATCGGGGTGAAAAGCTTTCAGGCGGTCATTTACATTCCGAAGTCCTACATGTCTGGAAGAAGGAAAGGTTTCTGCTGCATAAAGAATATCCTGGATAATATGAAGCCGCTCCGACTGGATACCGACACCATTATCCTGAATCCGAATACGCAGGACAGGAGACATTTCCGAAGAATCCTCTCCGAAGATCCGAAGAGAAATATGAAGCGGCTGTCCCTTAACCAGGCCATGCCTGATAGAATTTTCAAGAAGCGGCTGGAGGATAAAACGGGGGCAGTATACATCATCCAGCTCTGCTTCCACGGATATTTCGTATGTAAGAGAATCGCCCAGACGGATCTTGTTCACATCCAGATAATCCCTGGCACTTTGAAGTTCCTTTTCCAGAGGTTCAGCCTCCATACTGGTATTCATGGAATAGCGCAGATATTTTCCGAAAACAGCGGTCATCTGTGCCGTTTCCATATCTCGGTGGGACACGGAAGACATTCGTATATTTTCAAGGATGTTGTACAGAAAATGAGGACGGATCTGAGACTGGAGCGCGTAATAACGGGCTTCTTTCATTTTTAGGGATACTTCATAATTGTCATGGATCAGAGTATTGATCTGTTGTATCAGATGATTATAAGCCAGAATCGTGTTTCCGATTTCATCCTGATATAAGATTCCCGGATATTCTTTCAGTTCCCTGGGAAGCTGACCGGAAATAAATTTATTGAAATCTACCAGCCGTCGGGTAAGCGACTGTGTAATGCTGAAATAGAGCAAACTGAATAAGAACAGCACAATAAGTGTCAGCAAAATATAAAGAAAAATGTGTGAGCGTAAATAGTCAGAGTGAATTACAGGCTGCAGTAACTGACCGGAGAGGGTGTCCAGCGTTTTGGTAAGGTAACCGGAGCCGGAAGTCAGAAACTCTTCCTGTTCCTGTGCATTGCACAGGCGTAATTTCTGCTCCTGGTAAGTGAAAAGCTGCTCCGGAAAAGAAGAAAACCGGAAATACCAGGAATAATTCAGATCGCGAATCAGGGACTGGAGAATCTGTGCCGGATTTGTTTCAATCTGCAGGATTCCAAGAGCGTTTTGGTAATTTTGATTGTACAGTGGCTGATAATAAGTGAGGCTGCCCTGATGAGACCAGAACCAGTAACCATTGGGGTGTTTTTTTACAGTATTGATCAGAGCTCTGTTATATGGAAAATTATCAATATTTTCCAGCTTCGCAGGAATAAAAAGCGCCTGATCCTGTAAACTGAATACCTTCATTCTGATAACCCTGGTATCAGAAGAGGCACAGTCAAAAGTTTCTGAAATAGTGTCCATATAGTGAAAAAGAACATCGGAAGGGGTTGTATACTGCCCACCGAGGTATGCAAGAATATCCGTGTTATTCTGGAAAAAATAAGAATAATGTGCAATCTGTTCCAGAAGAGAATCAAACTGTGAACCAAAGTTGTTCATTTCCTGTTCCTGTGATTTTAAATATGCTTTTTGTGAAGCGCGGTAATTAAAGGAAAACATGAGGATGGAGACAGTGAATACAGGAATGATCACGATGAAAAAGTATCCTGTAAGCAGCTTCTGTTTCAGCTTCATATTCATAAAGCGATCATATATATGGTGTAAAAAAGCAGCAGATTTCATAATGGTCCTCCCGATATAAACAAAAAAGTTTTTTCATCTGTTATTATAACGAAAATAAAATGAAAAGTTAACAGGGAACAGAGGCTATGAATAAAAAAGCGCAGAAAATGTGAGAAATGGACAGGTGAAATAAGAGGAAGATTTTATTATACTTTAAGTATCAAAAACGAATATCTATGCATAGAAAACGAAAGCAACTTTATAAAAACGAAAATAATTCAAGGAGAATGAGTATGAGAAAAAGATGGATGGCTGCTTTACTGTGCGGTTGTATGATCGCTGGCGCGTTAACAGGCTGCGGTTCCTCAAAAAGCACAGATGAAAAAGAAAAAACGGATACTGCATCTGCACAGGCAGAGGATACAGGAGACGGCACAGAAAAATTATCTATTTTTATTAACATGTCATGGTATCCGCAGGATTCATTTACCGGAAAAATTCCGGATAAGATCAAAGAAGAAACAGGAGTGGATCTGGATGTTACCATTGCAACAGATGAGAAACAGTTAGGCGTTATGATCGCCTCCGGTGAGCTTCCGGATCTGGTTTATTCTGATGATACAGGCGGAGTGTTAAGTTCCCTGAGTAACCCGGATGTATGCTATTCTCTGGATGAACTGGCAGAAAAAACAGGCGTGAAATTTGACGACTGCGCAAATTATAAGGACAGAAGTGACATCGCCCAGACCTTTTCCACAGATGGCCAGGCCTACACGCTTCTGAATGCCTACAATACACAGGAACAGTGGGAAAATCTGAAAGTAGGTGCAGCAGGTCAGGCATGTGTATATTACAGAAAGGATCTTCTGGATAAGGCAGGAATCAAAGAACCTGCAAATCTGGACGAATTTAAGGAATGCCTTCAGGAAGTTGAAGAAGCATATCCGGATGTGGTGCCGTTTGGAATGGGCGGTGAAACCTGGAAACTGGATGCCATCGGAAACTGGATGGGAGTATCCGCAGATCAGTATAATGAAGAAACCGGAGAATATAAGTACTGGTCATCCACCGATTCTTATAAAGACTACCTGAAATACTGTAATGAATTATACCGTGAAGGTGCGATTACTGCAGAAAACTATTCTGTTGAGAATGAGGCTGATGCAAATCAGGCAGGATACAACAGCAACTGTGTATTTCTGTCAGGATATCTGAAACTGACCAACATGACAGGTCTTCAGAATAATACCAAAGATGAGAATGCAGAATGGGCAGTATTGAATCCTTTAGGAGAAGGCATGGTAAATGACAGCGATGGATGGGCCGGAGTGTTTGTTTCAAAAAATTGTTCTGATCCGAAAGCAGCTGCAAAATTCGTTTCTTATATGAACAGTGAAGAAGGATCCCGAACAGGCCTCTGGGGCATCGAGGGAGATGATTATACTGTAGATGAAGAAGGAGTTCCTACATTCAGCGAGAAGTATCTTGAAGCACGGAACGATACTGACAAATGGAATAATGACTATAATGGATGGTTCTATTTTGGAACTTCAGCGATTGATGAGATTTATTCCAACTACTGTGGCGCAGATGAAGATGTTGTTTCACAGTTTACCGCATATGGTGAAGGATACAAGAACTATCCTGAAATCGGAATTGCAAAACCGTTATCCAGTTCAGATGAAGGCGTGATAAAAACAAAGCTTGATGATCTGAAAAAGATGTATGAGGCAAAAGTTATTTTCACAGATTCCGATGATGCATTTGAAAGTGCGTATAAGGAATATATGGAAGCCAATGAAAAAACCGGTGTTGAAAAATATAATGCTTATATGACAGAAAAGATCAAAGAAGTGAAGGAAAAATTCGGAATCTGATCAAAACTGGTGAAGCGGATTTTCCTATCCGCTTCACTTTTTTGAACAAAATTGGAAAAGGAGGCTGTCATGAAAACAAAAAAGGTTTCTTCGAAACAGAAAACACCCTTTCAGAAACAGCTGCCACTGCAGATGTTTGCTCTGGCAGGAATGCTATATTTTTTTATTTTTAATGTTATTCCCATGGTAGGAATTATCATGGGATTTAAAGACTATCAGCTGTCAATGGGATTTAAAGGCATTTTTACAGCAAAATGGGTTGGCTTAAAATACTTTAAAGAGTTTGTCAGTGATTATCAGTTCCCCATGCTGATCAAAAACACGATAGGAATCAGTGTTTTAAAACTGATATTTACATTTCCGCTGCCGATCATCTTTGCGGTTATGCTCAGTGAAATGAGAAGCAAAAAGCTGAAAAAGGTTACACAGACAGCAAGCTATCTTCCGCATTTCATTTCCTGGGTTATTATCGCAGGGCTCTCTTATCAGTTCCTTTCTTCCAGCGGAATCGTGAATACCTTTCTGATGAAATTACATATTATCCAGAAACCTGTAGGATTTCTGACAGATCCGTCAAAATACTGGGGGCTGGCCGTATTTCTGGATGTGTGGAAGGAAACCGGCTGGTGGGCCATTGTATTTCTGGCTGCAATCATGGGAATAGGCCAGGAAATGTATGAATCTGCGAAGCTTGATGGAGCCGGAAGATTACAGCGGATCTGGTATATCACACTTCCATGTATCAAGCCGACAATCGTGACAGTACTGATCCTTTCTCTTGGAAACCTGTTTGGCGGCGGTTTAAGCGGATCCAGCTTTGAGCAGAGTTACCTTTTGGGAAATTCCATGAACAGCGGGGCATCCAGCATTATTCAGACATATGTTTATGATGTAGGTCTTGGAAGCGGGCGATATGCATATGCAACGGCAGTAGGACTGATACAGTCCATTATATCTCTTGTTTTTGTATTTGGCAGCAACACTGTTTCAAAGAAAATAACAGGAAGTGGTTTGATCTAGGAGGGATACAGGTGCTTAAAAGATGGAAAAAATCCAGTACAGAGGATAAAGTGATCGATACACTGATCGCATTGTTCAGTATCGTGTTTATATTTATGACGATTTATCCTTTTTATTATATTATTGTTGTTTCTTTTAATGAGGGTGTAGATGCTTCACTGGGGGGACTTTACTGGTTTCCGCGAAAGTTTACACTGGAAAATTACAAGGATTTCTTTAATGATATTAAATGGCTGAAGGGTCTGGGAATCTCCCTGTCAACTACGATCATCGGAACAACGGTAAGCGTATTATTTACCGTTCTGGTTTCCTATGCGCTGTCATTTAAAGATCTGATACATAAAAAATTATATATGACGATCATTATCATATGTATGTATTTCTCCGGTGGAATTATTCCGTATTATACATTGCTGAAACAGTTAGGACTTGTAAATAATTATCTGGTCTATATTATTCCGGGAGCATTGAATACGTTTCTTATATTGATCGGAACCAATTTCTTTGCGGATATTCCGGGATCCCTGCGAGAATCTGCCAAGCTTGACGGAGCAGGAGAAATGACTGTATTTACCAAGATCATACTTCCGATCTCGAAACCGTTTCTTGCAACCTGCGTGTTGTTTATAGGAGTAAATAAGTGGAATAACTGGTATGACTGTACATTTTTTATCCAGTCAAAAGATCTGCGGAATCTGGCATATCTGATGATGCAGGTCATTAATTCCACACAGGTCAGTGCAAGTGCAGCAGCCGCCGGTGTAAGTGTGACTTCTACAACCACTACATTATCTGTTCAGACTGCAGCGATGGTTGTGGCAACCGTGCCGATCCTGTGTATTTATCCATTTCTTCAGAAATATTTTGTAACAGGAATGATGGTGGGATCTGTAAAAGAATAAAAACATGTAGGGAGAAAAAACATGCGTTTATGGTACAGAAATCCGGCAGAAAAATGGCGGGAAGCACTGCCGGTAGGAAACGGATCACTGGGAGGAATGGTGTATGGACGTCCTTTTCATGAAGTGATCCAGCTGAACGAAGAGACGATCTGGAGCAGTAAAAGCCGAAACCGTATTAATCAGGATGCATTGAAAAATCTGAAAAAGATTCGGAAACTTATCCATGAAAAAAATATAGAGGAAGCGGAAAAAATGGCGCTTCTTGCTTTGTCAGGCGTTCCATATTCCCAGGGATCCTACCAGACTGCGGGAGAATTGTATCTGGACGCTCTCTCTGGAAGAGAATATTCGGAATATGAGAGAGAACTGGATCTGGAAAATGCCGTAGTGAGGACAAGGTATCGATGCGGAGATACGGTATACACAAGAGAGGTCATTTCTTCATATCCAGACCAGATCATGGCGATACATCTGACTGCGGAAGGAAAAGAAAAACTGAATTTCAGCTGTGCACTGGGACGTTGTGATATGCAGACAGGAAAATCCGGAGGTGAGGAAAACAGAAGAATTTTTTTCCTTGCAGATACCGGAGGTATGAAATTTTGTGTTATGGCAGAATGTGGAGAATGTGATGGAACAGCGGAGACGATAGGAGATCATCTGCTTGTCCGCGATGCATCGGAAGTCACGCTGTATCTTTCAATAAACAGTACTTACCGATGCGAAAAAGTACAGAAAGAATGCCGGGAAAAATTACAGAAAGCAGAAGAAAAAGGATGGAAAGAAATCCTGAGCAGACATATCAGAGATTACAGAAAACTGTACCAGGGGATGGAACTGAAACTTGGAAATACGGATCGCAGAGAACTTCCGGTAGATGAGCGACTGGAGCTTTTGAGGAATGGAGGCCAGGATGAAGGTCTGTATGCTTTATATGTACAGTATGGAAGATATCTTCTGATTTCTTCAAGCAGACCGGGAAGCCTGCCCTGCAATCTTCAGGGCATATGGAATTGCGAGCTTACCCCGCCATGGGGAAGTAAATATACGATCAATATTAATACAGAGATGAATTACTGGCCTGCTGAAAGTACCGGTTTGTCGGAATGCCAGCTGCCGTATTTTGACCTGTTGGATAAAATGAAAGAAAACGGGAAAAAGACAGCAAAAGAAATGTACGGATGCAGAGGTTCTGTTGCACATCATAATACAGATATCTACGGCGACACAGCACCACAGGACAAATATATTCCTGCAAGCTACTGGGTAATGGGTGAGGCCTGGATGGCCACACATATTATAGAACATTATGAATATACCGGAGATATGGAATTTCTGAAAAAATATTTTGATGTATATGAACAATGTGTTTTGTTTTTTGAAGATTTTCTTGTAGAAAGAGAAGATGGGACACTGGTAACTTCCCCGTCTGTTTCACCGGAAAATACCTATATTATGGAAAACGGAAAAAAAGGCTGTCTCTGTGAAGGATCCTTTATGGATATTGAGATTCTCCGTGAACTTTTCACTGGTTATCTGAAAAGCTGTGAAGCCTTAGGAGAAAAAGAAGAGAAAAAGCAGGCAGCCAGGGAGATTCTGGAGAGAATGCCGCAGTTCCGAATCGGTAAATACGGACAGCTTCAGGAATGGCAGGAAGATTATGAAGAAGCAGAACCGGGTCATCGGCATATTTCACATCTTTTTGGTATTTATCCAGGTACTAGTCTGTATGAGGGAACCGATACAAAGTACCGGGATGGGGCCAGAATTTCTCTGGAAAGAAGACTGTCTTTTGGAAGCGGTCACACCGGCTGGTCGAGAGCCTGGATCACAGGTCTCTGGGCAAGATTTCAGGAAAGTGAGAAAGCATATGAAAATTTCCGTGAGCTTTTGAAAAGAAGTACTTTTCCCAATTTGATGAATAATCATCCTCTTGGAAATGACTATGTATTCCAGATCGACGGAAATATGGGAGCGGTAGCAGCGGTAATGGAAATGCTGGTGCAGTTTCAGAACGGAATCTTTCACTTTCTGCCGGCATTACCGGAAGCATGGAAAGATGGCTGGATAAGGGGAATGCGTCTGAAAGGAGGCATTCGTCTGGATATGGAATGGAAAAATGGAAGGGTGACAGGTTTTTCTGTTTCCGCCGATTCTGATCAGGAAATGATGGTATATTTTAATGACAGGAAAGAAACTTTAGGTCTGAAAAAAGAAATTCCATATATATGGAAAGCTTAGGAGAATTTATGAAAAAATGTGAAGTTACCGTTTTTTCTCATTATGTTGAAATAAAAACGCAGAAATTGATTCAGCGGATTCAACCGGTTGCAGAAGAAATTTTCAGATGTACCGTGTTTGGAACAGGGCAGAATGTGAACCAAAAGTCGGTTATGATCGAAACACCGGCAGACATTCCGCCAGAATTCACAGTAGAAGAAACGCCGGAGTTTTATGAGATAAAAACTTCCGGTGCAGGAGTAAGAGCGGATATTTCTACGGGACAGCTTACCTGGATCCATGCAGACGGTTCCGTATGGCTGCAGGAAAAAGGAAAGGAGCTTGAGCCGACGGAAGTGGTGCATTATGTACAGGAATCAGAAGGCGGAGAGCAGATCCGAAAGATTAAAACTGTGGATGGCGAAAGAAATCAGGTACAAAATCTGAAACCTGTAATTGATCGGAAAGCCAGCAGGGCCAGAATTTTTTTTCAGTGGAAAGATGGAGAACAGATTCATGGGCTGGGCCAGGGAGAAGACGGGATTTATGATTATCGTGGACATACACAATATCTTTACCAGCATAATATGAGAATACCGATGCCTGTTTTTGTTTCCACAGAAGGTTATGGAATTCTTCTGGACTGTGGATCGCTTATGATCTTTCAGGAAAAAACAGGACAGGATGCAAGTATAACGCTGGATACGGTAGACCAGCTGGATTATTATTTCCTCGGTGGAAAAACTATGGACGGTGTGATCCATGATTACCGTTATCTTACCGGAAAAGCGGAAATGCTTCCCAGATGGGCGTATGGGTATATTCAGTCAAAAGAATGTTACCATACGGCGGAAGAACTGAAATCTGTAGCGGAACATTACCGAAGAATCCAGATTCCGCTGGATTGTGTTGTGCAGGACTGGAATACCTGGAAACCGGGAGAATGGGGAAATAAGATTACAGATAAGACCCGTTACGGAAATCTGAAAGAATGTCTGGACCAGATCCATGATCTGAATGTACATGCCATGGTTTCGATATGGCCGAATATGAACGAGGAATGTGAAAATGGCCAGGAGTTTTCTGAGAAGGGTTATCTTCTTCTGGATCATTCCACGTATAATGCTTTTGAGGAAGAGGCACGGAAATTGTACTGGGCACAGGCAGAAAGAGAACTGTGGAACAGTGGATTTGATGCCTGGTGGTGTGACTCTACAGAACCTTTTCCGGGACCGGACTGGTGTGGCGAAAAAAAGCGGGAACCACTGGAACGGTACAGACTGGTAGGTGGTGAGCACAAAAAATTTCTGGATTCGGCTTCTGCAAATCTTTATGGGCTTATGCATGCAAAAGGAATTTATGAAAATCAGAAAAAAGTCTGCCGGGAAAAAAGAGTGCTGAATCTGACACGTTCCGGTTATGCATCCGGTCAGAAATATGCAGCGGTTCTCTGGTCCGGTGATATCTGTGCATCCTGGGAACAGATGAGGATACAGATCACAGAAGGCCTTAATATGTCAATGAGTGGTTATCCTTATTGGACAATGGATATCGGCGGATTTTTTACTGTTGGAAAAAAATGGCAGAATCGTGGCTGCGGATGTAGCAATGACCCTACTCCGAAATGGTTCTGGAATGGAACATATGACGATGGAGTCAGGGATAAAGGCTATTGTGAGCTTTATACAAGATGGCTGGAGCTGGGAACATTTCTTCCTATGTTCCGGTCTCACGGAACAGATACCCCCAGAGAAATCTGGAATTTCGGTGAAAAAGGTTCCATGTTTTATGATACCATTGAAAAATATATCCGGCTGAGATACCGTCTTATGCCATATATTTATTCCATGGCAGCTCGGGTTCATTTCAAAGATGAAACGATCATGCGAAGTCTTCTTTTTGATTTTGCAGAGGATGAAGAAGCAGGAAAGATTTCAAATGAATTTATGTTTGGAAGGTCACTTCTGATCTGTCCTGTGACAGAACCGATGTATTATGAAGCTGACAGTAAACCGATAAACCGGGAAAAAATCTGGAAATGTTATCTTCCAGGAGGAACTGGGTGGTATGATTACTGGAACAACAGATTTTACCAGGGTGGCAGATATGTGACAGTGGAAGCTCCGCTGGAGAGAATTCCGGTTTTTGTGAAAGAAGGATCGATCTTAC
Source organism: Blautia massiliensis (ex Durand et al. 2017) (assembly GCF_051861785.1). Classification (NCBI taxonomy): domain Bacteria; kingdom Bacillati; phylum Bacillota; class Clostridia; order Lachnospirales; family Lachnospiraceae; genus Blautia; species Blautia massiliensis (ex Durand et al. 2017). The sequence continues at coordinate 1,456,492 of NZ_CP146725.1, read as the reverse complement.
CGGAGGCCTGCGGGCTGCAGTATGCGGATCAGCAGCCGGAAGCACCGTTGAAATTCCGGATATATGCAGGAAAAGATGCAGCGTTTCAGCTGTATGAAGATGAAGGTGATAACTATAATTTTGAAAATGGGATCTATGCAATTACTGACTTTTTCTGGGATGAGAAACAACAGAAATTTACAGAAGGAAACAGAAAAGGCAGTTATAATGGAATGAGAAAAACTGCCTATGAAATAGAGATCATATCTCATGACAGAAAGAAGATGGATCAGGAGGTTTTTGAATGAAACAGGAAGATCTGGAGAAGTTATTATACAGTATGTCCCTGGAGGAAAAGATCAACCAGCTTTCCCAGCTGACAGGTTCTCTTTATCTGGAGGGGGCAGAACTGACAGGACCTTTGAAAGAACAGGGAATTACAGAAAAAGAGATGCAGCTTGCAGGTTCCGTGATTGGAACTTTCGGAGCAGAAACTGTAAAAAAACTGCAGGAACGGTACATGGAAAAACAGCCGCATCACATTCCGCTTTTATTTATGATGGATGTGATCAATGGCTTCAAAACGGTATTTCCCATTCCGCTGGGACAGGGAGCGACTTTCGAGCCGGAGCTGTCTGAAGAATGTGCACGTGCAGCGGCTAAAGAAGCGGCTGCCAGTGGTGTTCATGTTACGTTTGCGCCAATGGCAGATCTGGTAAGAGATGCAAGATGGGGAAGAGTGATGGAATCCACCGGTGAAGATACCTATCTGAACAGCTGTTTTGCAAAGTCTATGGTAAAAGGTTTTCAGGGAGAAGATCTTGGAAAAAAAGACAGTGTGGCGGCATGTGTGAAACATTTTGCTGCTTACGGAGCTCCGGAAGGCGGTCGTGAGTATAACAATGTTGAACTAAGCGAACATACATTAAGAGAATATTATCTTCCGGCATATCAGGCAGGAATAAAAGCCGGAGCAGCACTTGTTATGACTTCTTTTAATACCCTGAATGGAATTCCTTCAACAGGAAACAAATGGCTTATGCGAGATGTACTGCGGAAGGAGATGGGATTTGACGGAGTTCTGATCTCGGACTGGGCTGCGGTTGATGAACTGATCCGCCATGGATATTGTGAGAATGCAGAAGAAGCAGCAATTTGTTCTCTGGAAGCCGGTGTTGATATCGACATGGTTGCCGGAATCTATGCAAAGAGACTGGAAAAATTGGTGACAGAAGGAAAGGTCAGCGAAAAACTGATCGATGAAAGTGTTCTCCGGGTTCTTCAGCTGAAAAATAATCTGGGACTTTTTGAAAATCCGTATAAAGGTGCGGATGAAAAAGAAGAAAAGAAATGGTGTTTATGTGAAGAACACCGGGAGCTGGCGAAAAAAGCTGCGGAAAAATCTTTTGTACTTCTGAAAAATGAGGAGCAGATTCTTCCATTGGATACGAAGAAAAAAATCGCATTTATTGGTCCGTATACAGACAGTCAGAAAATTCTGGGTGCCTGGTCTTTTATCGGGGATTCTGAAGATGCGGTAAGCATAAAGAAAGCTGCAGAGGAAGTTTTTGGTTCAGAAAAAGTGACATACAGCAAGGGAAGTCTGCTGCTTGGAGACAAGGTACATATGGAAGGCTTTGGGCGCAGCTTTTCTGAAAGCGCCGGGAAAGAAGAACAGGAAAGAATGCTGGAAGATGCACTGGAGAAAGCGAAAAAAGCAGATATCGTAGTCATGACTCTGGGCGAGGGATTTTTGCAGTCAGGTGAAGCAGCTAGCAGAGCAGATATCCGGATTCCCAAAATACAGAGAAAACTGTTCAAAAAAGTGTGGAAGGTAAATAAGAATATTGTGGTTGTGCTTTTCACAGGAAGACCTCTGGATATCAGGAAAATTTCTGAAAAGGCAAAAGCAGTTTTGTGTGTATGGATGCCCGGAACCGAAGGCGGACATGCTGTTGTGGATGTCTTAAGGGGAGTTTCCTCTCCCGAGGGAAAGCTTCCTATGAGTTTTCCTTATAATACAGGGCAGGTTCCGGTTCATTACAATGAGTATTCTACAGGCCGTCCATCAAATGGAAATGATGAAAGATTCTGTTCAAGGTATCTGGATATCCCGAATGAGCCATTATATCCGTTTGGATACGGATTAAATTATACGAGATTTTCTGTTTCACCGATACAGTTGACATATGGGGACGAAAGAGGACAGATAAAAGTTAAAGTAAATGTGAAAAATGAAGGCGACAGAGCCGGAACGGAAGTCGTACAGTTATATCTTCAGGATGTGGCAGCGAGTATGGTTCGTCCGGTACGGGAACTGAAAGCTTTTCAGAAAGTCACTTTATTACCCGGTCAAAGTACAGAGGTGGATTTTGAGATCGGTGAGAAAGATCTGCGATTTTTTGATGAGCAGGGAAGGTATATATCGGAACCAGGTAAATTTAAAGTATATGTTGGTTTTGACAGTAGAACAGAAAATAAAGCAGAATTTATATTACTGCCGGAAGAGAAGCTAATCGGTTAAAATACAGCGACAGACGGATAATATTTCCGTCTGTCGCTGTTATTATATGCAGATAAAAAATCAATCAGAAGATCAGATCAGTTTAAAATGCGTCAGAGCATTATAGATTCCGTCCTCATCCACAGCAGTAGTCTGATAAGCACAGTCTTTTTCAACGCCACCGTAGGAGTTTCCCATAGCAACGCTGACTCCGGCAGCTTTCAGCATGGGAAGGTCGTTGGGACTGTCTCCGAATGCATAGCAGTTTTCCTTGGGGATGGAAAGGCGGTCCAGGAGAAATTCCATGCCTGTGGCTTTGCTGGTACCCTTTTGTGTGACTTCCCAGATTCCGTCTCCGTGATCAAAATAGGTGTAATGATCATTACAGAAGCTGCGGAATTTTTCGACATTGGAATCCGGCAGCATATGTACCAGAAATTTGTCATAGGAGTAAGTGCAGGCATCCTCCCGATTGAATTTCGTGATGTCGACCATTGGAATCTCTTTTCGCATTTTGACTCCGAATTCGGACTGGGCCGGAGATGCGCCATCATACAGGATCTCAGTGTTGGATTCAAAAATTGCCTCGATCTTGCATTTGCGGAGAAGGTCTACGGTTTCCTTGCACAGAAGATTTGGGACTGTGCGGAAAAAAAGCAATTTGTTGTCCATGTAAATGTGGGTTCCACAGCCGTATATATAGCCATCGAAATGAAGCTCTGAGAGTGCAGAGGGCATCATTACTTTGGTGCGGCCGGTGTTGATGAAAAGAAGATGACCGTTTTCATGGGCTTTTGTGAGGGCGCGGCTGGTGCTCTCCGGAACCTTGAAGGGGTGAGGCGTAAGCAGTGTGCCGTCTATGTCGAAGAACAGGATTTTTTTATCGTTCATAAGGTCTCCTTTAAAATGGGATTTCTTCTTCGGTGTTACTGTTATCAATGTCAGTAATATCATTAACAGGAAGCGGTTCTGCGGATGTATCTTCAACAGAGTTCAGTGTGCTGACACGGATGCCGTTGAGTTCTATTTCACTTTCCATGGGGATCACAAGGCATTTTCGACCATCGATGATGCGGGTTTCTACCAGCTCTGCCCGGTCCGGTGCTACGTGGATCACCACGTCAGGGGTTTTGATCTCGAATTTCCGGGTGTTGGTGATGTTGGATGCTACCAGAGCTGATTTTTCTCCTGCGGCAAGCTCATACTGTTCATCGAAGTTCTGGAGCTTTTCGTCTTCTACGCCGCATTCTTCGAAGAGACGTTTGACTTCGGATTTGGTGAGGACAACAGGTTCCGGTTCGTCCTTCTGGGATTCGATGAGATCGTTGAGCTTTTCGTGGATCTCAAGGACTGTGTCGTAGGCACAGTCATCACCAAGGGTTTCTTCCACCAGAGCATTGAAGGAGTCACGCTGGGTTCCGGCAGATAGTGGTGTGGTGCAGCCGAAGACTTCTTCCATCATGGTGGAGCGGAGATTTTCGGCGTTTTTGGTGTAGTAGAGAAGTCCGTGGATATCGGTACTGCGGTCGTTGAACTGTGGGAAAAGGAAGCCCCAGTCAGGCATTTCTACCAGCCAGTCCCGGATACGGTCTTCAATATTGTTTGTCTCTGCATTGTAATGCAGGCCTGCTTTGGAGAGCTTGACCGGGCAGATACTGCAGAGGATGTGATCGTAGATCTCATCGGAAGCGTCGAACATTTCGGCACCGTCGGAGGATTTGCCGGGGATGTCGTAGACTGCGTGGATGAGGATGATGTAGTAGTTTTCACCGTAGTCGTAGTTTTCTATGATTCTGTCGTAGAAGGCTTCGGTGAGGGTGTCGTCGGTGAGTTTGCTTTTGCGGAGTTTCATGAGGAAGTTTTGGGTTCCGCCTTCGGTTTCCTGATCCAGAGGAAATTCCATGTTGATGAGGTTTTTTCCGATGGTGCCGGTGAGGGTTTTTCGGAAGATGTCGAAGTATTTGAAGGTTTCTTCCTCTGATAAGGATAAGAAGGCTTCTTTGAGTTCGGTTTTTTTGTTTTTTTCACCGTCTACGTAGCAGCCGCAGATGCGGGTGATGGAGCAGCGGTCAGGGGTGAATTGTTTTTTTATTTCTGCGATTTCTTTTTTGTTCATGTGTGGTTTACCTCGGTTTTTTAATTAGTTTGATTATAGCACAGGTGTTTGGTGGGGGCAAGATGACGCGGACGGACGTGTGAGATTTGCAGCAGAAGTCCGGGAGACACCTCAGACGCTTAGTATGGACCAAGGCTCACTCCAAAGCACCTGGACTTCTGCTGCAAACCTCACACTGTGCGGTCATGGTGGGAGGGATAGAGTGGTCTGACGGGAGTTGGATGAGCCATCAGCGCTGCGCTGGATGGCTGGGAGGAAAGGCTGAGTTTCCTTGTGGTTTGCCGGGGAGGTTGTGAGCGTCGGCGCGTTGCTGGACGCCTGTAGTTTGGAAGGTTGAGATTCCATGTGGTTTGGAGGGAGGTTGTGAGCGTCGGCGCGTTGCTGGACGCCTGTAGTTTGGAAGATTGAGATTCCATGTGGTTTGGAGGGAGGTTGTGAATGTCGGCGCGTTGCTGGACGTTGGAAGGTGGTGTCGAAATTTGGAGATGGGTTTTTGTGGTGTTGTGGTGGGATGTGTGGTATGATTTGTATATCTTATAAGATCTAACCATTTATTTGGTTTCTTTTTGCTTCAATGTCTGAAGCGTTTTTTCAAAAAATATTTATAAAAACTGTATACAGGGTTTCTGAAGTGTTTGGCTGATGGTATAATTGTATATACCAGAAGGAGTATTGTTTGAGAGATAATACGATTTTTGATGATGTTTTTCGTACTATGATGGAGAAAATGACGTTTCTGGTCGTGCCTTTGATCAATGATGTTTTTCATACATCATACCCGGCTGATGTGGAGATTGTGCAGCTACGTAATGAGTATCAGCGGGTGGATGGTGAGATTATTACGGATTCGCGGCTGTTGATCGGAAACAGGATTTATCATATAGAATGTCAGAGTACGGATGACACGACAATGGCTGTACGGATGATAGAGTATGATTTTGCAACTGCTGTTGAGTTTGCCAGAAAGCAGGGACGGAGGTATCGGATGGAGTTTCCACGTTCTTGTGTGTTGTATCTGAGAAATAGTAGGAATACGCCGGATTTTCTGGAAGTGGATGTGGTTTTTCCGGATGGGGGATGTCATTTGTACAGAGTGCCTGCCATTAAAGTAGAGAATTATACAAAAGATAAGATATTTGAAAAGAGTCTTCTTATGCTGCTTCCTTTTTATATCATGCGATATGAAAAAAGAGGGCATGAGATGAGTGAGGATCCACAACTTTTTCAGGAATTACTGAATGAATATGAAGTGATCCGGAGTAAACTGGAGGTAGAGATCACTGAATCTGGAAGGTCTGAACTGTTCAGTGATCTGATTGGACTGATAACTCGGATATCTGATCATATTTTCAGAAATGAGGAGAAAGTCCGGAAAGGAATAGGTGAGATTATGGGTGGACATGTTCTGGAACTGGAATCTGAGAAAAGGGCAAGACTGATGGCGGAAGCTAAAGAACAGGCTGAAGCACTGGGGCGAGAACAGGGAATGGCTCAGGGAATGGCTCAGGGAATGGCTCAGGGAATGGCCCAGGGAATGGCCCGGGGAATGGCCCAGGGGGAAGAACGACTGAGTGTTCTGATCAACAGGCTTATACTTGATGATCGTGGTAATGAGATCCAGAAGGTTGTTACAGATAAAGAAATGCGTGAAGCCATGTACAGAGAATATCAATTATAATAAGAAAAGATAAAGAGAATCCCCCACTGGTTTTGCTATCCATGGGGGATTCGTTGATTGATCTGAATCTTATAATACAGAATATCCGTAACTGCTGACAATAGCATCGATCTTCTGGTGGTTTTTGCACAGTGGGCAGTTGTCAGAGCGGTAGGAGTGATAGTCCGGGATGTCTCTGGCCTGGAAGATAGAGTGGACAGGGAGTGTGGCTACACTGTCTACACTGCTGTAGATGGCTGCCACGCCGCGGATCTTACCGCCATAGTACAGAACGCTTTCGATAGCTCGGTTCAATGTGGATCCGGTGGTGATGGAACCATTTAGGATGAGGATGTTTTTTCCATTGATCATTGGTTCATAGTTGTCGCGGAAGATCATCTGTCCGGTGCTGTTGAACTCAGGGGTGATGACGTAGATGGTCTGGTGTGCATTCATGGAAAGAACGCCGGCCTTGGTCAGTTCTTCGGCGAGATAAGCACCGATCACTTCAAGTCCGTCCATGCAGACGATGGTGTCTACCGGAATGGATGCTTCGTAATTTGCTGCGAGAGCGGATGCAATACGCTGTGCTTCAGCGCATCTGGATTTCATGGTGGTGAGATCCAGGTAGTGTGTGATATGGGACTGGGATGTTACGAAGTGTCCCGGAATCATTTTAAGCTGTATGCGGTTGTCATTGCGTGCATAAATTTTTATGATGTTGTCCTGATCCATAATAAATACCTCCTGTCGTGATCGTGTTTTACGTGGTTGTTCAGGAGAATTATCCTGAAGGATTACGAAACAGATTTATTTAACCGAATGCGGATCGCAAATATCCGATTAGCTGTGCATATTATACCATTAATTCCAAAAAAATGAAATAATATAATGCGAAATATATAAAAAATATTCAAAAAATCAAGCATATTTGTTAAAAAATATCCAATATCATGAAAACTTTGACAATAGGATCATTACTATAGAGTGAAAGTACTTGTGAGTACGTAGTAAATTGGAAAGAGAGTGTCATATGTATTATTGCGTATAAAAAAGAGGAGGAGAATCCCTGTGGATCCTCCTCCTGTGAGAGTGAGTCAATGTCAGCCTTCAATAGATACATATTTATCAGCTTCAATCTCTTCAGCTGCTTTTTTCGGAATAGAAAGTCTCAGAACACCGTTCTCAAATTTTGCATGGACATCTTCGTTTTTTACACCATTACCAACATAGAAGCTTCTGCTTGTGCTGCCGGCATAACGTTCACGGCGGATATAATTGCCTTTCTTGTCTTCCTCGTCTTTGTCAAGACCCTTGGCAGCGGAGATGGTAAGATAACCATCCTTCAGCTGTACCTGTACTTCATCTTTCTTAAATCCTGGAAGATCTACATCCAGCTCATAGCCTTTATCTGTTTCACGTACATCCGTTTTCATGATATTTTTTGCATGTTTGCCATAAAGAGGGTTTTTTCCGCTAAAGAAATTATCTCTGAATCCAAAATCATCCATCCAGTCATCAAATAAGTTTTCTCCAAATACACTCGGGAACATCATAAGTCATTTCTCCTTTCAAATTGAAAAGCCGTTCCGGTGGATCAAGAAATCCAACTGTTGTCGGTATATAGTTACCACTTCGGGTTATTCCGCAGTGGTGATCGTTTGGTTTTACTCTGAACATCTGGAAGTTCTTTTTTTATCTCTTCCTTTGTTCTATATGTAATATAACACATGTTGCTAGCAAAGTCAAGAGGTGAGTGCTAAAAAAACTGTGAAGAATTTGTGTCCCGTAAAATGAAAAACTAATTTCCACCTTTAGTCCTTTATGTTCTTATATTAAAAAGCGGATGGGACAAGGACTGATAAGCTTATGCAGATTGAACATTCTGCAATGTTATAATAACTTTAAAGCATAGAAAAAACCAAAAAAATCAATATAATAAGGCATATAGACAAAATGTATTAAAAAAATTTTTCGTACATTCTTCTGAGTTGAACAGACGATAGAAAGACAGTATTCATGAGTATGCAGGTAAAGCAAAATGTAAATGAAAAAGTACAGGAGGAGAGAATAATGCAGAAAAAATATGCAGATTTTAAGCTTGGGGTACCGGATTATGTAACAGTGGAAACAGAAGAGGAGAGACTTGTGTGCCAGGGAGGGCAGACGACAGTAGCTGCCGGTGCAACTACTGTGGAATTTCAGGACGCAGGTGAACATGAGGATATATTTGTCACATCCGAGGATGCAGTGAGATGTGTGAAGCTGAGATGGAACTATAAGATCCCGAAATCAGCCAGATTTCTGGGAGATGCCTGGGAACGTACCTATGGTGATGCGGAATGGTATGGAATGAGCGGAAACCGTTATCTGCCATGGTATTTTCTGGCGAAGCTTTCTGAGAAGGTTCTCTGCTTTGGCGTAAAGGTCCGTCCTTCTGCTATGTGCTGCTGGCAGGTGGATACCAAAGGAATTACTTTGTTTCTGGATGTTCGCTGCGGAAATACAGGAGTACAGCTGAAAGGAAGAAAGCTGTGTGCCGCGCAGATCGTCTGTATGGAAGCAGAAGGAGCAGATACTTTTGAAACTGCACAGAAATTCTGTGAAAAAATGTGTACAGATCCGATCTTCCCGGAGTTTCCGGTATATGGAAGCAATAACTGGTACTATGCTTACGGTGACAGCTCCGAAGAGGAGATCTTAAGTGATACCGATTATATCCTGAAACTGACCGAAGGTGTAAAAAATCCTCCGTTCATGGTCATTGATGACTGTTGGCAGGAACATCACCGCCTGGATGAATACAACGGTGGACCATGGACAAAAGGCAATGACAGATTTCCGGATATGAAAGGTCTTGCAGACAAGCTGGAGAAAAAAGGTGTCCGCCCGGGTATCTGGGTCCGTCTGCTTCTTAATGAAGATGAGAATATCCCGAATGAGTGGAGGATTTCCTATAATGGCTGTCTCGATCCGTCCCACCCGGATGCACTGGAATATATCCGTAAAGATATCGAGAGGATTTGTGATTGGGGATACACGTTGATCAAGCATGATTTTTCTACCTTTGATCTCTTTGGGAAATGGGGATTTGAGGCGAATTTAAGAGACAATTCCATGGAGAAATGGCATTTTTATGATCCGACCAAAACCAGCGCAGAAATCGTAAAAATGCTTTATCAGGAGATTTATGATGCTTCCCGGAGCAACAACGCAGTGATCATCGGCTGCAATACCATCGGACATCTCGGCGCAGGCCTGATGCATCTGAACCGGACCGGTGACGATACCAGCGGACGTATCTGGGAGCGTACCAGACGAATGGGCGTAAATACGCTGGCATTCCGTCTTCCGCAGCACAATACGTTTTACCATATTGATGCAGACTGTGTCGGTATTTTCGGAATGATCCCATGGGAGAAAAATCGTCAGTGGGCAGACGTTCTTGCAAAGAGCGGTACACCACTGTTTGTATCCGCAAAACCTGGAGTTTTGAATCCGGAGGAATTTGAGGAGCTGCATCAGATCATGCTGCGTGCATCAGAACAGGAAGAGCATTTTGTTCCGCTTGACTGGGAAGAAATCGACTGCCCGGAGGTATGGGGAGAAAACGGCAAAACCATCACTTATGACTGGTTTGACAACGAAGGTCCGACCATGGATGCTGCGGTGGAATACTATAATGCCAAGGTAGTTGTTCCGTAAATCAGGAAAAGTGGTTCAGCAATCCAGAAGATCCTCGGCATGATGATATTTTTCCCGGTATTCCCGTGGCGTCATGCCGGTTTCTTTTTTGAAGGCACGGGAGAAGGCAAATGGATTTTGATATCCGCAGGAGAACGCCACGCTGGAGACAGGGATATCCGTGATGGTCAGAAGCTCCCGGGCGTTGATGATCTTGGCTGAAGTCAGGAATGCTTGGGGTGTGGTTCCAAGATGTTTTTTAAAAAGTCCGTAAAGGTGGCTTCGGCTGATATGGAGATAGTCAGCAACATCTGTCACAGTGATATTCTGCAGCGGACTTTTTTTGATGTAATCAACAGCCTGTGTGATGTAAAAATTATCGTTGGATTCCATGGTGGTGTAGGAAGCATGAAATTCTTCCTCCAGCAGGGCAATGATCCGGTAAAGACCGCTCTGGATATAGGCCTCACCGGAAGGCGTCAGTTGTGGATGAGCCATCATTTCAAGAATAGTTTCCTGATATGGAAGAACCGAATTCAGCTGCTGGACCGGAGTTTCCCCGGTAAGATGGCAGTGCTCGCAAAGCGTTGGAGCGTTTTCCCCGTTGAAGCAGATCCAGATGTAAGTCCAGGGATCAGAAGGTTCCGTTTTGTAGAGAGAGCTGGTCATAGGAGGAATGAAAAAGCACTGTCCGGCTTTCAGGGTATACTTCCGGTTATTCATATAGAAATAGCCCTGCCCGCTCAGCACAAAGTGAATGGTGTAATACCGCCGTACACCTGGACCATAGGACTGCTCCGGTGTACATTTTTCCCAGCCGCAGGAAATAAGATGAAGTTCTTTTGATGAAGTCTGGCGGTTCATGACCTGCTTGTTTTTCATGAGAGTTTTCTGCCTTTCGATATATGGTTATTATAAGTAATATCAGTTTAAAATATTTGATCTGAGGTGTAAAGAACAAAGATGAACCGATAGGACAAAAGACAGTTGCCGTGCAATAAACGTGCGGCAGCTGTTTTTTATATCCTGGTGTTGTCTTGACACTTGTAAAAGAAAAAGGTTTACCACCAGGAAAAATATCGTTATAATAGGAGAAACGCAGCTTTTCTGTGGCAAAAATATAACGGTCCGGGAGATATCTGCGTCAGAAATATTGCTTATCCGGTGATATATCAGATGATATGAAGAATTTTCCGGTATGTAATAAGAAAGGAGAAAGATATGTCATATTTAGGTGAAGAAATCAAAAAACTTGGTTTTGGCCTTATGAGACTTCCGCAGAAATCAGAAGGTGTGATCGATGTGGAGCAGACCAAAGTCATGGTGGACAAATTTATGAAAGCCGGATTTACATATTTTGATACAGCATGGGCTTATGCAGGAAGCGAAGATGCTATCCGCGAAGCGCTGGTAGAGCGTTATCCGAGAGAAAAATATCAGCTAGCCACCAAGATGGCAGCCTGGATCAACTGCAAGACAAGAGATGAAGCTCTTGCACAGTTTAAAACATCTCTGGAGAGAACAAAGGCAGGATATTTCGACTTTTATCTTCTCCACAATCTTGGAGAGCACAGAACAAAATATTTTGATGAGTACGGTTTATGGGACTGGATCCGTGAACAGAAGGAAGCCGGTCTGATCAGACATGCAGGATTTTCGTTCCACTCCACACCGGAGGAGCTGGATGCACTTCTCACTGCACATCCGGAAATGGAATTTGTACAGCTGCAGATCAATTACGCAGACTGGGAAAATCCGGCGATCCAGTCAAGAGCCTGCTACGAGGTAGCCAGAAAACATGGAAAACCGGTCATTATCATGGAACCTGTAAAAGGCGGCATGCTTGCAACTCCGCCGGAAGCAGTGGAAAAGCTTCTGAAGGAAGCAGAGCCGGAAGCATCTACAGCATCCTGGGCGATCCGTTTTGCGGCAAATCTGGAAGGCGTGATCACCGTACTTTCCGGAATGAGCAATGTTGGACAGATGGAGGATAACCTTTCCTTTATGAAGGATTTCAATGGCCTTACTGACAGTGAGAAGGAGACTCTTGATAAGGCAAGAGAGGCTATGAGCAAAATTCCTCTGATCCCATGCACAACCTGTAACTACTGTGCAAAGGTCTGTCCGATGGAAATCGGAATTTCCGGTTCTTTTACAGCAATGAATTATCTGACATTGTACGGAAATAAAGCCGCCGCAGCGCATCAGGAAGACTGGCTGGTAGTCAGTCATGGCAGAAAGCGTGCAGATGAATGTGTAAAATGCGGACAGTGTGAGGAAGTATGTCCGCAGCATATTTCCATCCGCGAGGAACTTGAGAAAGTAAGCGAGGCTTTTTGCAAATAAAGGAACTGATCCGGCAGGAAGCGGATCAGGGTAAGGAGAGAGTTTAAAAATGGAAAAATTCAAAGCATTTCTGAAACGGAAGGATATTGAGATCTCTCTGAAGAGATATGGTATCGATGCACTGGGAGCTATGGCACAGGGACTTTTCTGTTCCCTGCTGATCGGTACGATCATCAACACCATTGGCACACAGTTTCACATTCCGTTTCTGACTATGGCAGTTGCCACAGTCAATGATACCCAGTACACAGTAGGTTCTCTGGCATCTGCCATGAGCGGCCCTGCCATGGCAGTAGCCATCGGTTACGCCTTGCATTGCCCTCCGCTGGTATTGTTTTCGCTGATCACTGTTGGATTTGCCTCCAACGCACTTGGCGGAGCAGGCGGTCCTCTGGCTGTACTGTTTGTTGCCATTGTTGCAGCTGAGATCGGTAAGGCAGTTTCAAAGGAAACAAAGATCGATATCCTTGTAACGCCTCTTGTAACCATCGGTGTGGGCGTAGGTCTTTCCGCATGGTGGGCACCGGCCCTTGGAAAAGCTGCTATGAAGGTAGGAAGCGTGATCATGTGGGCAACAGATCTGCAGCCATTCTTTATGGGAATCCTGGTTTCTGTATTTGTTGGAATCGCACTGACGCTGCCGATCTCTTCTGCTGCGATCTGCGCGGCTCTGGGGCTTACCGGACTGGCAGGCGGCGCTGCAGTAGCGGGCTGCTGTGCGCAGATGGTAGGTTTTGCGGTCATGTCCTTCAGGGAAAACAAATGGGGTGGTCTTGTCTCTCAGGGAATCGGAACTTCCATGCTCCAGATGGGAAATATCGTCAGAAATCCAAGGATCTGGATCGCTCCGATCGTAACATCTGCTATCACAGGACCTATTGCAACCTGCTTGTTCAGGCTTCAGATGAACGGAACTGCTGTATCCTCAGGAATGGGTACCTGCGGTTTTGTAGGTCAGATCGGTGTGTATACAGGATGGATGAATGATATTGCAGAAGGAACCAAGACAACTGTTACAGCTATGGACTGGGCAGGACTTTTTCTGATCTCTTTTATTCTCCCGGCAGTTCTCTGCCCGTTGATCAATATGTTTGTACGTAAGCTCGGATGGGTGAAAGATGGAGATATGACGCTGTCATAAGCTATATCAGATCTTACTTTAAAATCAAAAAAGAGTATCACAGGAACTCATTGATAGTGATGAGCTTTGTGATACTCTTTTATTTTAACTTTTATGCTACATGTGATCCGGTGGCATTACTCCGTTCCAGTCCACAGGCCTTTGCATATTCATGGAGTTTCTCTTTTGCGGAATAATTCAGATCCTGAGGAACCTGGATCTGAATGGTTACATACTGATCACCGCGGACGGAAGGGTTCTTCATGGAAACAATGCCTTTTCCTCTCAGGCGGATCTTGGAACCGGACTGCATACCTTCCCTGATCTTACAGATAACATTTCCGTAAAGGGTGGGAACGGTGGCTTCACCGCCGAAAACAGCGGTTGTGTAAGGAATAGAAATGGTGGTATAAACATCCGATCCCTTTCGTTCATAGCCAGGACGTGTTCCTACGGTAACCTTCAGAAGAAGGTCACCAGGCTCACCGCCACCGGTTCCGGGCATGCCTTTTCCTTTCAGACGGATACTCTTGCCGGTATCAATACCTGCCGGAATATGAATCTGAAGTGTCTGCGGTGCACCGGAGCTTCCGTCCGGACCGGACAGAGAGATCCTTTTATCTGCACCAAAAGCTGCCTCATCAAAGGTAACGTTGATGCTGGCCTTCACATCAGAGCCTTTTTGCGGAAAATCCTGTTGATGGAATCCGCCGAAGCCGTTGCCACTGTGAAAGCCACTTCCGCCAAATCCACTGTGAAAGCCGCCACCGTTACCGGTGAAATGCTCATATGTGCCATTGCTGCCGAAACCGCGGCTTTCGCCGTGACTGCCGTGGAACATATTTCCGAAGATATCACCAAAAATATCGTCCATATTTTCACCGTTAAAATGAAATTCCTGATAGCTGCCATTGCCGCCACCCTGGAATCCGCCGAATCCACCGGCACCTGCGCCGGCTCCAGGATCAGCTCCTGCTTCAAATGCGGCATGACCAAACTGATCATACATTTTTTTCTTCTTTGGATCACTTAAGACATCGTAGGCTTCGTTTACTTCTTTAAATTTATCTGCGGCATCTGCATTACCGGCGTTTGTATCCGGATGATATTTTTTGGCCAGTTTACGATAGGCTTTTTTTATTGTTTTTTCATCTGCGTTCCGGTCAATGCCCAGAACATCGTAATAATCTCTTTTTACTGCCATGGTATTCACCTTCCCTTATATTATAGTCTGCAGCGTCCCGGATGATCGATCTGTCCTCTCAGAGGACAGATCTCCCGGACTGTCATATATTGAACGTATGCGTATAAAATTCCCCGGGAAAAATCCCGGGGGCATTACTTTTATCTTGTTCTACATGTAATATAACACTACTAATTAAAAGTGTCAATACCTGCATTGCAGAAAAGAACATTTTGGACTGCAATAAGAGATGTGATTCTTACAGCTATCAGCTGAAAATATGATATAATACTACCATAAATTCCGGTGCGGTCTGCTCAGTAAATAAAAAACAGAGAGAGCCGCAGATCAGAGAAAGATCCAAAAAAGAAAAGGAGGCGTATAATATGAGAAAAAGAACTCTTCTGTCCAATATAAAGGCAGTAAAAAGGCTGGTACTTCTGACACTTATACTGGCAGCAGCTTTTCCGGCGACGATCCGGGAGACAAAGGCAGCAGCAGGAACCACTTTTAAAGTCAAAGTCACAGATGGATACCTGGCTCTCCGGAGTGAGAAGGCTTTTGACAAAGGCAATGAGATCGGACAGCTGAATACAGGAGATCTTGTGGAAGTTACAAATCGGAAGGACGCTACCTACTGGTATGCATACGTGCCAAGACTGGATAAATCCGGATATCTGGACAAAAACTATATCCAGATAGCCGAGAACGCCACAGCTTCCAACGATTCCTGGACAGTAAAGGTAAAAAAAGGCTATCTGGCTCTTCGAAGTACCGCAGCTTAC
Organism: Blautia massiliensis (ex Durand et al. 2017); assembly: GCF_051861785.1. Classification (NCBI taxonomy): domain Bacteria; kingdom Bacillati; phylum Bacillota; class Clostridia; order Lachnospirales; family Lachnospiraceae; genus Blautia; species Blautia massiliensis (ex Durand et al. 2017). The sequence continues at coordinate 1,441,119 of NZ_CP146725.1, read as the reverse complement.
AATGACAGTAACGAGATCGGACGTCTGAATACCGGAGATGTCGTTCTTGTAAAGGACAGCAGTGATTCTACTTACTGGTACGTATATGCTCCGGGGCTTGATAAATCCGGATATGTGGATAACCGGTATATTTACAACAGTGGTCTGTGGACAGTTAAAGTAGAAACAGGTTATCTTGCCCTTCGCAACAAGGCAGCCTATAATGAAAGCAATGAGATCGGACAGCTGAATACCGGTGACACGGTTCAGGTGAAGGACACCAGCAACGATCAGTACTGGTATGTATATGTTCCGCAGCTGGATAAGACCGGTTATATTGACAGGAACTATCTTACCGGAGGCTCAGGTACGACAATTCCATCCATGACTGTTAAAGTGGAAAGCGGCTATCTGGCTCTGCGCAGTACAAAGGCGTATGACAAGGACAATGAGATCGCCCAGCTGAATAACGGAGATACGGTAGAAGTCATTGAGAAGAAAGACAGTACTTACTGGTATGTATATGTTCCGAAGCTTGGAAAAGAAGGATATGTAGATAAGAACTACCTTAAATAAAAAGATAAAGGATGCTTGTTGCCGGATCTGCCTGAAGAGGAACAGAAAGCCGGAACAAGAAACGGGGAGGCAGAAAGATGACTCTGGCACAGCTCAGATATACCATAGCAATTGCAAAAGCCGGATCTATGAACGAGGCAGCAAAAAGCCTTTATATTTCTCAGCCCAGTCTTTCCACGGCAATCCGGGAGCTGGAAGCAGAAACCGGTGTTGAGATCTTCCGAAGAACGAACCGAGGAATCGCCGTAACGCCTGCAGGCGAAGAATTTCTGGGGTATGCAAGGCAGGTGGTGGAACAGTACGAACTGATGGAAGCCAAATATATTTCCAAGGAACAGTCACGCAAAAAATTCAGTGTTTCCATGCAGCATTATACCTTTGCAGTTAATGCCTTTGTGGAGCTGGTAAAGCAATTCGGCATGGATGAGTACGAATTTGCGGTCCACGAGACCAAGACGCATCAGGTCATCGAGGATGTCCGTAATTTCAAGAGTGAGATCGGGATCCTCTACGTAAATGATTTTAACCGTAAGGTACTTACAAAAATGTTTCATGAGTATGGTCTGGAGTTTCACGAACTTCTCAACTGTCGGATCTACGTTTATATGTGGAAGGGGCATCCTCTGGCGAAGCGTGAGAAGATCACGCTGGAAGAACTGAAGGAATATCCGTGTCTGTCCTTTGAACAGGGAGGAAATAACTCTTTTTATTTTGCTGAGGAGGTTTTGAGCACCTATGAATACAAACGGCTGATCAAAGCCGATGACAGGGCTACTATGCTGAACCTGATGGTAGGACTGAATGGATATACCTTATGCTCCGGTATTATCTGTGAGGATCTTAATGGTTCCGATTACTGTGCTGTGAAGCTGGATTCCGATGAGATCATGACAATCGGTTATGTTGCCAGAAGGGGTGTTAACATCAGTGCCCTTGGGAAAAAATATCTGGAGGAGATTTCCAGATATAAGGATAAAGCACTGAAATAAGAGAAAATAAAATCTGACAGATCACAGCCGGAGAAGCAGGGAAAAACAAGCCGATCACACACGGATCACAAAACCATCCTTACGCGGTTTGGCTGTTGGATACTCACAGTCACGGTATCCAAGAACACAGTGGCCCACGCCGATATATTCCTCCGGAACACCCCACTGCTTCTTCAGCTCTTTTCCTTCCTCTGAGTCAAAAACTTCTCTTGCACGGTGAATCCAGCAGGAGTCCACGCCGAGAGCATGTGCGGCATTCATGAGATTTCCCATCACAAGACTTCCGTTTTCCACACAGGTGCCCATTTTGCTGTCGGAAAAGACAATGATCACAGTTGGGGCGCCGTAGAACGGATCTGAGGTGCTGCCCATAACAGCTGCGTTCATTTTGGAAAGCCTTGCAACCAGCTCCGGATCCTGTGTCACTACCATAAGAGTGCTCTGCTGTCCCATGCCGCTGGGGGAATATTCTCCCGCTTCCAGGATCGTATCCAGAGTTTCTTTCGGAACAAGCTCTTTTTTGTAGGCGCGGATGCTTCTGCGTTCTAACAGGTTTTTGATGCTTTCATTCATGATCATTACCTCCTGATGTTAAATTTTGTTGAAAATATTTCCTGCAAAAGAAAGTAAGTTTCTTTTTATTCTGATAAAAACCATTATAACGCAGATGATTATAGTTTCCAATAGATAGAAGGATATAACTTTACAATTTATAAAGAAATATTATATAATCTGGTTATGATATTCCTGCGGCGGATGCGGGAGAATTTCGGGTGGAGATACAGAGACAGAATAGTTAAGACAGAAAATATGAGGTGCCAGATGGAAAAGGTTCGGAAACATTTTTATTTTTCAGGAAGAGTACAGGGAGTAGGCTTTCGTTACCGCTCCTATTATATTGCACAGTCCATGGGACTGACCGGCTGGGTACGGAATCTCTGGGATGATCGTGTGGAAATGGAAGTACAGGGAACCAGAGAAGAAATCCGGGAGATGGTAGAACGCCTTTCTCAGCAGAGCTTTGTGGAGATCGAGGGGATTGAAGCGAGGGAAATTCCACTGGAGGAGGAGTTTGGCTTTCATGTGAGAGGATAGTGAAATGGCCGGTTCATTCCAGCTCCAGTGCCAGATACAACAGAACAGCGTCCCGGAATTTTCGGGGATTGAGACCACATTTTTTATAAATGTGGTTTAATTTATATTGAAGAGTATTTTTGTGGAGAAAAAGCTTTTCTGCGGCATCAGCCAGAGACATTTCCAGGGAAAAATAAGTTCGCAGAAGGTTCTTTTCATCCGGGGACAGCTGATAACTAAACAGCAGAACAGTTATTTGGCTGCAGAGCTGCGCAGAGAATATCCGCCTGAAACGTAAATGAACATTTCACGTTTCGGGTACACGGAATGATAGAACGGAGAGTACGGATATCAGCTTTACATAAAAATCATACAGGAGGAAAATAAAATGAAGGTAGTAACAGCGATCGATTCTTTTAAGGGCAGTATGACATCCATGGAGGCAGGCTTTGCAGCTGCTGAAGGTATCCATCGTGTGGATGCGGACGCAGAAGTTCAGGTAAGACCACTGGCAGACGGTGGAGAGGGAACCGTGGAAGCCCTTGTCGCAGGAATGAACGGAAAAACAGAGCACGTAAAGGTTACGGGGCCTCTTGGCGAGCCGGTGATCTGTGAGTATGGCATCATCGAAAGCACAAAGACCGCAGTGATCGAAATGGCTGGTGCAGCAGGGATCACGCAGGTGCCGGACGAAAAAAGAAATCCTCTTTATACCACAACCTACGGTGTCGGTGAGGTGATCAAGGACGCCATCGAAAAAGGCTGCCGCAGATTTATTGTGGGTATCGGCGGAAGCGCCACCAATGACGGTGGTGTGGGAATGCTTCAGGCACTTGGCTATGCATTTCTGGATAAAGACGGAAAGCAGGTCCTTCCGGGAGCAAGGGGCCTGAAAGACATCACAGAGATCACAGCTGCCTATGTGATCCCGGAGCTTGCAGAATGTAAATTTCGTGTTGCCTGTGATGTCACAAATCCTCTTTGCGGAGAGCTTGGATGCAGTTCCATCTACGGACCGCAGAAGGGTGCTACGCCGGAGATGATCCAGGACATGGATCAGTGGCTGGGTGCTTACGCAGAGCTTGCAAAGGAGCGTTTTCCGAAAGCAGATGCAAAGTATCCGGGAACAGGTGCTGCCGGCGGAATGGGATTTGCATTCCTGACCTTTACCGATGCAGTCCTGGAATCCGGGATCAACATCGTGCTGGATGAGACAAAACTTGAGGACTACATCAAAGATGCGGATCTTGTGATCACAGGTGAGGGACGTATGGATGGACAGACAGCCATGGGAAAAGCGCCGGTAGGTGTTGCAAAGCTTGCAAAGAAATATGGCAAAAAAGTGATCGCCTTTGCAGGTGCCGTACAGCGTGACGCAAGAGCCTGCAACGATGCAGGGATCGATGCCTTTTTCCCGATCCTCCGCGGAGTGGTAACTCTGGATGAGGCCATGAAAAATGAGAATGCAAAGCAGAATCTGGCAGATACTGCAGAGCAGGTTATCAGACTGATGAAATAAATAAAGGCATGTAATCCGTAAATTTCAGGATTCCTGCAGAAATACAGAGCGTGAGTGTCTGATCTGCTGTAAGAATAAATTTGGTGAAAGACGCTGAGAAGACATTGGATGATAATACAAAAAAGACAGGCCACCTCAGAAGCCTGTCTTTTTTGTGGTTTATAATTTGTAAAAATAAGGGAGCTGTAACCGGATTAAATCAATTTATGGGGATTTCAGTCTTATCCTTCGATCGGCTCAAAATCCACAGCGCCATGCTTGCACAGCGGGCAGATGATATCTTCCGGAAGTTCATCGCCTTCATAGATGTATCCGCAGACTTTGCATACCCAGCCTTTTTTGCCCTCGGTCTGTGGCTTTGGCTTTACATGTTTCTGGTAGTAGGTGTAAGTCATGGTATCCTGATCGCTCATGACACGGGCCTCTGTGACGCTGCAGATGAACATTCCGTGAGTGCCGAGATCCACATAGTTTTCTACCTTCAGGGACATGAAAGCATTGATATATTTGTCCAGGAATACCAGGCCGTTGTCGGAGTGGTTTACTTTCTGGCCGGCAAATTTATCGGTGTTTCTGCCGGACTGGAAGCCGAACTGCTCAAAAACAGAGAACGGAGCATCTGTGGACAGGCAGTTTACGTTCATGATACCGGTCTGCTGAATCACGTGGTGAGAGTAGTTTGCCTTGTTGATGTTGACAGCCACGCGATATGGGTTGTCGGTAAGCTGTGTAACGGTATTGACGATCAGACCGTTGTCCTTTTTGCCATCGTTGGAGGTTACCACATAGAGGCCGTAACCGATGCGGAACAGAGCGGTCATATCATTTTTGTTGGCAAGATCATCGCTTTTTGCAATGTATTCCTGGCAGAGCTCATCAGCCATAGCTTCCATCTGTCTGCGGTTTTCTTCGTTTACTGCAGACATGATCTTAACTGTGGTATTCAGCCAGTTGATCTTTTTGCATTTGGAAAGCATTTCTTTCATGACCTTCGCTGCCAGCGGTGCCCAGCTTCCGTTTTCAATCAGTCCTACCGTGCGGTTCTGGAAGTTGTGCTCTGCCAGACGGGTAATAAAGTCGTTCATAAACGGATAGATACCTGCATTATATGTGGTGGTTGCGAGAACCAGCTTGGAGTAACGGAAAGCATCGCTCAGTGCCTGGGACATATCATCTCTTGCAAGGTCATAGATCAGAACACGCGGACATCCTTTGGCACGGAATTTATCGGCAAGCTGTGCGACTGCTGTTCTTGTGTGGCCGTAAACGGAAGTGTAGGCGATCACGATTCCGTCATCCTCCGGTGTATAGGAAGACCAGGTATCATAGAGACTGATATAATGTCCAAGATCTTCAGTAAGAACCGGTCCGTGGAGCGGGCAGATGGTCTGGATATCCAGAGTTGCGGCTGCTTTCAGAAGGTTCTGCACCTGCACACCATATTTTCCAACGATGCCAATATAGTATCTTCTTGCCTCATCGTCCCATGGTTCCTCTGCATCCAGGGCACCGAATTTTCCGAAGCCGTCTGCGGAAAAAAGAACCTTTTCTGTGCTGTCATAAGTGACCATAACCTCCGGCCAGTGAACCATCGGTGCAAATACAAAAGTCAGATCGTGTTTTCCAAGGGAAAGGGTTCCGCCGTTATCTACGATGATCTGATGACCTTCCAGATCTAGGTCAAAGAAGTTCTGCATCATGGCGAAGGCTTTTTTGTTGGAAACAACGATGGTGTCCGGATAAGCCTTCAGGAAGTTTGCGATGTTGGCTGCGTGATCCGGTTCCATATGCTGTACGATCAGATAATCCGGTTTCCGGTCACCCAGAACTTTCTGGATATTATCAAGCCATTCGTGAGTAAAATTTGCATCTACCGTATCCATAACCGCAATTTTTTCGTCCAGGATCACATAGGAGTTGTAGGACATGCCGTTCGGCACTTTGTACTGGCCCTCAAAAAGGTCAACCTGATGATCATTAACGCCTACATATTTGATGGTATCTGTGATTTTCATGAGCGATTCCTCTTTTCTTTCCATGGTGGATTTGTTTATATGCTTCAGTGATTTGTTTGTTTCTTAACTTTGATAAAAATATAACAGAAATTGATGACAAAAACTGTTGCAAATACAACAAAACAGGAAAAATTTCCAGACTTTACATTTTTTTCGTGCTGGTATAAAATCAGAAACATGCAGCAAAATAAAATGCGGATATTTGATTTGAGAGTCCTCTTACATAGTCTTGTATGCAAAGAGGAAAGTACAGATATGCGGAAGAGTATTTTGCCGGTGGGAGGAAAATTTATGGAGCATATCACTTTATTTACGGATATTTTGCCCGAAGAACAGGAAAGAATGCGTGTCTGCTTCAAAGTCCGGGAGAAAGTTTTTCAGAATGGAGAAACCATCATGGAATATTCCAGCTCCATGAAAAAGATCGGTCTGATCCAGGAGGGAAGAGCAGTTCTTTACTGCTGTGACGAGGATGGAAATGAGTATGTCATCGATGAACTGAATAAGGACAGTGTATTTGGCGAACCGTTTCTGCTTCCGTCAGATTCCCAGCATTATTATGTATGTGCCACTACCGTGACGAAGGTGCTGTTTATTGATTATGAGCATGTGATCAAGCGCTGTGAAAATGCCTGTCATCATCACAGCCAGATGGTCAGTAATCTTCTGCAGATGACAGCCCTCCGTTCCAGGCAGCAGACGGATCGGATATACATGCTTTCACGATCCTCCACCAGGAAGAAGCTGATAGCCTATCTGCATTCTCTGGCTGCGGAAAAAAATGCCGGGAAATTCAAGCTGCCCATGTCCTATACCGCACTGGCCCAGTACTTAAGTGTGGACCGTAGTGCCATGATGCGAGAGATCAAAAATCTTTCGGATGAGGGTGTGATCCGAAGAAACGGACGGAATGTGGAGCTGCTTAAATAAAGAAGATCATCATGAGAGACTTGGATTTACCCAGCTTGGCGTGATCCCGAAGGGGTTCCGTATGAAGGACGGACATTATGAGGATATCTGTCCGTATTATCATGAACTGTAAGAGAATTTTGAAAGGATTTTTAAATGAAAAATCTTCAGATCATTGCATACATGCAGCATTTTATACGGCAGCAGGTCATGCCGGGAGACATCTGTATCGATGCAACAATGGGAAATGGCAATGACACGGCTCTGTTAAGCCAGCTTGCAGGAAAAAGGGGACGGGTTCTGGCTTTTGACATTCAGAAGCAGGCACTGGAACATACGAAGGAGCGACTGAAAAGAGATAACTGTCCGGAAAATTATCAGCTTCTTCTGGAGTCTCATGAGAATATGGATGTTTATGCAGGAGCAGAAACCGTGTCCTGCATCACCTTTAATCTGGGATATCTTCCCGGCGGAGACCATTCGGTGGCGACCAGAGCAGACAGCAGCATAAGAGCGGTAGAAAGCGGACTTAAGCTCCTGGAAAAAGGCGGACTTATGACACTTTGCATTTACAGTGGCGGGGATACAGGATATCAGGAACGGGATGAGATGCTTACGTTTATCCGTCAGCTGGATCCTCATAAATATCTGGTGATCCTGTCGGAATATGCAAACCGGCCTAATGATCCGCCCATACCGGTGCTGATCATCAAACTGCAATGAAGACATAAATCGGTTACTGTCCGAAATACAGGACACAGAGCCCGGAGGGAGCTATCATGAATGATTACATATATTATTATCTGCTTGCAGTCAATATCCTGGCCTTTGTGCTTTTCGGAGTTGACAAGCAGAAAGCCCGTCGTAATAAATGGCGGATCCCGGAGAAGACCTTGATCTTAAGTGCTGTCATCGGTGGCAGCGTCGGGGCGATCCTTGGCATGAGATTTTTTCACCACAAAACCCGAAAAGCCAGATTTGCAATTGGTGTACCGGTGATACTGCTGGTGCAGATTGGTGTGGTGTGCCTGGTACAGTGGGCGATGAAGTAAAACTATGAAGGCAATAACTATAAATGCAATAACCATAAATACAATACCTGTCTGAAAAAATAAGACAGCTGTCACAGGACAGAGGAGAGACCAATACTCCACGCCTGGGGCAGCTGTTATTTTTTTCATAAAAGGATGCTCAAAAATTCCTTCTTGACAAATACTTTTATGATGATATAATTTGATAATCAAAATATTTTAAGATAAAAGATAATTCAGAGAACAGCAGTACAGATTTATACAGACTGATTTAAGACAGATATCATGGAGAAAAATATGACAGGTAAAATATGTGGAACCGGTTCGTGGGCACCGGACAGAGTGTGGGATAACAACGATCTGGCAAAGATGGTGGAAACCAGTGATCAGTGGATCCGGGAAAGAACCGGTGTGGTACAGAGACATATTGCAAAAGAGGACGAAGATACTGTGACGATGGCAGCGGGGGCAGCATTAAAAGCTCTGGAAGACGCAGAAATGAAGGCAGAAGAGATCGATCTGATCCTTGTGGCAACCATTTCTCCAACAGAGATCATGCCCTGTGTGGCATGTGGGGTGCAGGAGCGGCTCGGAGCGGAAAAGGCTACCTGCTTTGATCTGAACGGCGCCTGCACAGGATCTCTTCTGGCACTGAACACTGCGCAGGCATACCTGGCCCAGGGAATATACAGGAATGCCCTTGTGATCGGAGCGGAAAAACTGTCCGGTTTAACAGACTGGACAGATCGTGGCACCTGCATTCTTTTCGGGGATGGTGCGGGAGCAGTCGTGCTGAGAGCAGAAGAGGGTGGAAGCTATGCACAGGTAACCCATTCCATTGGAAAAAAAGGCGGTGCACTTACCTTACAGAGCAGAAATCAGATCCGTTATGAAAATGATCCGAAGGCAAAGGAAACCTACATACAGATGAACGGAAAGGAAGTGTTCAGCTTTGCCGTGAGCAAGGTACCGGAGGCTGTGAAGGAGCTTCTTTCCCGAGAGCAGGTTTCCTGTGAAGATATCAGTTATTATCTTCTCCACCAGGCAAATGAGCGGATCATCCGTTCCGCAGCAAGGCGGCTGGGCGAAGACATTTCCAAGTTCCCTATGAATATGGACAGATACGGCAATACTTCTTCCGCAAGTCTTCTTATCCTCCTGGATGAGATGAAAAAAAGCGGAAAACTGCAGCGGGGTGACAGAATGGTCCTTGCAGGCTTCGGCGGCGGACTGACGTACGGAGCAAGCCTGATCGAGTATTAAAGCCCCTGTTAATGAATTGTTAAAATAAGGCTACGTAGTGAATGCGGATGTTTTTATCCGCTTGATCCAAATAAACCGCGGATGCTTTTATCCGCTTGATTTAATTTTCCGGAGGTAAAAGATGAAAACAAGAGTTACAGAATTACTTGGTATTGAATATCCCATCATCCAGGGCGGTATGGCCTGGGTGGCAGATCATCACATTGCGGCAGCAGTATCCGAGGCAGGCGGTCTGGGACTGATCGCAGCGGCAAACGCACCGGCAGAGTGGGTGCGTGAGCAGATCCGTGAGGCGAAAAAACTGACAGATAAGACTTTTGGTGTAAACATCATGCTGATGAGTCCAAGTGCCGATGAGGTTGCGAAGATCGTAGTAGAAGAAGGGATTAAGGTAGTAACAACCGGTGCCGGAAGCCCGGAAAAATACATGGAAGCATGGAAAGCGGCCGGAGTAAAGGTGATCCCGGTTGTTGCATCTGTAGCTCTTGCAAGAAGAATGGAGCGCTGTGGCGCAGATGCAGTGGTAGCAGAGGGAACCGAGTCCGGCGGACATATCGGTGAGACAACCACTATGGCGCTGGTACCGCAGGTCGTGGATGCAGTAAAGATCCCGGTAATTGCAGCAGGTGGAATTGCAGACGGTCGTGGGATCGCGGCAGCCTTTATGCTAGGTGCAGAAGCCGTACAGATGGGAACCCGATTTGTGGCAACAGAGGAATGTCACGTACATGAGAATTACAAACAATTCCTTCTGAAAGCCAGGGATATCGACACAAGAGTAACCGGCCGTACCACAGGTCATCCGGTCCGTACCTTAAGAAACCCTATGACAAAGGAATATCTGGAGAAAGAAGCTGCAGGTGCATCCTTTGAAGAACTGGAAATGCTGACACTTGGTGGCCTCAGGAAGGCTGTTGTTGACGGCGATGTAAAAACCGGAAGCGTTATGTCCGGACAGATCGCAGGTATGGTAAAGGATGTACCGACCTGTAAGGAGCTGATGGCAAGACTGATCAGAGAGACAAAAGAGACTGTAAAGAAAAACAGTTTTCTTGTGGAGGAATAATAAATGGGAAAAACAGCATTCATCTTTCCGGGCCAGGGTGCACAGAAGGCCGGAATGGGAAAAGATTTTTATGAGAAATACGATACAGCAAAGGATGTTTTCGACTCTGCCGGTGAGTGGCTGGATCTGGATATGAAAGCACTTTGCTTTGAAGAAAATGACAGGCTTGACCTGACTGAATATACACAGGCTGCACTGGTCACTACCTGTCTTGCCATGGAGAAGGTGGTAGAGGAGATGGGACTTCATCCGGATGTAACTGCAGGATTAAGCCTTGGCGAGTACTGCGCTATTGAAGCTGCCGGCGGCATGGAGCTGAAGGATGCTGTTACTACCGTGAGAAAAAGAGGAATCCTTATGGAGCAGGCAGTTCCGGCAGGTAAGGGAAGCATGGCAGCAGTTATGGGAATGGAGACAGAGAAGATCGAGGAAGTGCTTGCAGACATTGCGGATGTAAGCATTGCAAACTACAACTGTCCCGGCCAGATCGTGATCACAGGCCTTGCGGAGGCAGTTGCGGAAGCCTCTGAAAAGCTGAAGGCAGCCGGAGGAAGAAGAGTGATCCCGTTAAATGTCAGCGGACCGTTCCACTCCGCAATGCTTGCCACTGCAGGAAAAGAACTGGGAAAGGTTCTGGAGGGTGTCACCCTTCATGAACTTAAAATCCCGTATGTGACAAACGTGACCGCAGAGTATGTGGAAGATCCGGCGGAAACAAAAGCACTTCTGGAAAAACAGATTTCTTCTTCCGTGCGCTGGCAGCAGAGTGTGGAAAATATGATCCGTCAGGGAGTAGATACATTTATTGAGATCGGACCGGGAAGAACCCTTGCCGGATTTATGAGAAAGATCGACAGAAATGTAAAAGTATATAACATCCAGACCGTAGAAGACATGGAAAAAGTCTGCCGGGAACTGGTATAAATATTGGAAAAAAAGATAAAGAATCAAAAACAAAGCAGGCATAGTGCAGCAGACAGAAATGCCAGGTAACAAATGCGGATCATGGATGACCGCATAACATCAGAAAGGAATTCATATGTCAGAGAAAAAAATCGCAGTTGTAACAGGCGGTGCACGTGGAATCGGGAAAGCCATCGCCCTGGAGCTTGCAAAAGCAGGAAACCTTGTAGTGATCAATTATAACGGCTCAGAAGAAAAAGCCCGGGAAACAAAAGCAGAGATCGAGGCAGCCGGCGGCCAGGCAGATATCCTGCAGTGCAATGTGGCAGATTTTGATGCATGTGAAGCTTTTTTCAAAGCTGTTGCAGAGAAATACGGACGTGTTGATATCCTGGTAAATAATGCCGGAGTTACGAAGGACGGACTTCTCATGAAAATGAGCGAAGAGGATTTTTCCAGAGTTGTTGACATCAATCTGAAAGGAACCTTCAACTGCATCCGTCATGTGTCCAGAATGATGCTGAAGCAGAGAAGCGGCCGGATCATCAGCCTTTCATCGGTGGTAGGCCTTCGTGGAAATGCAGGACAGGCCAACTATGCGGCATCCAAAGCCGGGATCATCGGTCTTACAAAATCCGCTGCAAAGGAGCTGGCATCCAGAGGGATCACGGTCAACGCCATTGCACCGGGATTTATCAAAACAGACATGACGGACGTGCTTTCTGACAAAGTAAAAGAAAATATTGCGGCATCTATCCCCATGGGAAGCATGGGAACAACAGAAGATGTGGCAAAGGCAGCCGCATTTCTGGCATCAGACGGTGCACGTTACATCACAGGACAGGTACTTCGCGTAGACGGCGGAATGGCAATGTAAAGAAGGCTCCCCGGAGTCAGGAGGATAGATTGATGAAAAGACGAGTAGTAGTAACAGGACTTGGAGCAGTAACACCGATCGGAAATGATGTGGAAAGCTTCTGGAACGGAGTAAAAGAAGGAAAGGTGGGGATCGGACCGATCACCCGTTTTGATACGACCGGATACAAGGCAACACTGGCAGCAGAGCTTAAAGATTTTGTGGCAAAGGATCGCATGGATCCGAGAACTGCAAGAAGAATGGAGCCTTTTTCCCAGTATGCGGTAGCAGCTGCACTGGAAGCAGTGGAAAATTCCGGGCTTAAGATGGAAGAGGAAGATCCGTACATGGTAGGCGTTATCATCGGCTCCGGTGTGGGAAGTCTTCAGGCTACCGAGACCAATGAGAAGAAGCTTATGGAAAAAGGTCCTTCAAGAGTGGATCCGCTTCTTGTTCCGAAGATGATCACAAACATGGCAGCCGGAAATGTTTCTATCGCTACCGGCGCAAAAGGAAAATGTACCAACGTGGTAACGGCATGTGCGACAGGAACACATTGTATCGGAGATGCTTTCCGTGCCATTCAGTATGGTGATGCAGATGTAATGCTTGCCGGTGGTACAGAGGGAGCTGTCTGCCCTATCGGTATCGCAGGCTTTGCAAGCCTTACTGCACTGAGCACAAGTGAGGATCCGCTGCGTGCATCCATTCCGTTTGATAAAGACAGAGGCGGTTTTGTTATGGGCGAGGGTGCAGGTGTGGTTGTTCTGGAAGAGCTTGAGCATGCCAAAAAGAGAAATGCCAATATCCTGGCAGAGGTTGTGGGATACGGTGCAACTGCAGATGCTTTCCATATCACATCTCCGGCCGAGGACGGAAGCGGCGCCGCACGTGCTATGGAAAATGCCATGAAGGAAGCAGGTGTTGCACCGGCGCAGGTAGATTATATCAATGCACACGGAACCGGAACACATCACAATGACCTGTTTGAAACAAGAGCTATCAAGCTTGCGTTTAAGGACGCTGCCAAGGATGTAAAGATCAATTCCACAAAATCCATGGTGGGCCATCTTCTTGGCGCAGCAGGAGCTGTTGAGTTTATCGTATGCGTAAAATCCATTCTGGACGGATTTATCCATCAGACAGTGGGAACAACAGAAACAGAGGAGGAGCTTGATCTGAACTATATGATCGGCGCTCCGGCAAAACAGGAAGTTCGTTATGCAATGAGCAATTCCCTTGGATTTGGAGGACACAACGGAACATTGCTTGTAAAGAAGTATGAGGAGGACTGAAGCTATGGAATTTAACCAGATCCTTGAACTGATTGATCACGTATCTGCATCAGAGCTTACTGCCTTTACATATGAGACAGCAGATCTGACCTTAAGTATGGAGCATGGAAAGCCACAGATCATCCAGGGGGTTATGGGAGAAACTGTGGAAAACATTCCGGCAGCAGGAATGACCGGTGGAAAAGTCCGCAGGGCAGTGAATACAGCACCGGTGGCAGGCAAAGATCCTGTGGTACCGGCTTCAACAGATGAAATGGCAGTGACAGGAAAAACTGTGGCAGAAGCACAGGGAGTGAAAGGTACTGAGCAGTCGGAAACCGTACCACAGAGCGGGGAAGATCAGACAGGCAGCCTGGTAACATCTCCGCTGGTAGGAACCTTCTATGCTGCACCGTCCCAGGATCTTCCGCCTTACGTTCAGGTGGGAGACAAGGTAAAAAAAGGTCAGGTTCTTGCAATCGTGGAAGCTATGAAGCTGATGAATGAGATCGAAAGTGATTTTGACGGCGAGATCGCAGAGATCTATGTGGAGAACGGACAGCCGGTAGAATACGGTCAGAAGCTTTTCCGTATCCGATAAGTACCTTCAGATCGGAATCAGAGAATAAGAAAAATTATTGTTTCAGGAGGACAGAGAATGAAGCATCTTGATGTAAAACAGATCGAGGAGATCATTCCACACAGACATCCGTTTCTGCTTGTGGACTATATTGAAGATTATGAGCCGGGTGAATTTGCTGTCGGATATAAATGTGTGACCTTCCGCGAGGATTTTTTTCGGGGACATTTTCCCCAGGAGCCGGTAATGCCGGGTGTTCTGATGGTAGAAGCGCTGGCACAGGTGGGTGCGGTAGCCATTCTTTCCCTGGAGGACATGAAGGGAAAAACCGCTTATTTCGGAGGCATCAACAAGTGTAAATTCCGCAGAAAGGTAGCTCCGGGAGACAAGCTCCGTCTTGAAACAAAGATCATCCGCAGAAAGGGTCCTGTAGGCATTGGTTCTGCAGTGGCATCTGTGGATGGAGAGGTTGCCGTAGAGGCTGAGCTTACATTTATGATCGGGTAAGGTGATTGTATGATTCGAAAGTTACTGATCGCCAACAGAGGCGAGATTGCGGTGCGTATTATCCGTGCCTGCAGAGAAATGGGAATTGCCACAGTGGCGGTTTATTCTGAGGCAGATGAGGAAAGCCTTCACACACAGCTGGCGGACGAAGCAATCTGTATCGGACCGGGACCATCTGCACAGAGCTATCTGAATATGGAACAGATCATCAGTGCAACCATGGTTTCCGGTGCGGATGCCATTCATCCGGGATTTGGCTTTCTTTCTGAAAATGCCAGATTTGCGGAGCTCTGTGAAAAATGCGGAATCACATTTGTGGGTCCGCCATCAAAGGTCATCCGTATGCTGGGCAACAAAAAAATTGCAAGAAGTACCATGATCGCAGCTGGTGTTCCGGTAGTTCCGGGCAGCGAAGGGGATGTGGAGGATATTGAAACCGGTCTTAAGGAAGCTGAGAGGATCGGTTATCCGGTGATCATCAAGGCAGCTCTTGGCGGCGGCGGAAAAGGCATGCGTGTGGCAAACACACCGGAGGAATTTCCGGAAGCCTATGCAACCGCCAGAAAAGAGTCTGAGATCGCTTTTGGCGATGGTACCATGTATATTGAACATTTCGTGGTAAATCCGAGACATATTGAGTTTCAGATCCTTGCAGACAGCTTCGGAAATGTGATCCATCTGGGAGAGCGTGACTGCTCCATCCAGAGAAATCATCAGAAGATGATCGAGGAATCTCCAAGTGCTGCAGTTTCTCCGGAATTAAGAGAAAAAATGGGGCATGCGGCGGTGACAGCGGCGAAAGCAGCCGGTTACGTAAATGCGGGAACGATCGAATTTCTTCTGGAACCGGATGGAAAATTCTGGTTTATGGAAATGAATACAAGGATCCAGGTGGAGCATCCGGTGACCGAGTGGGTAACAGGAATCGATCTTGTAAAGGAGCAGCTGAAGATCGCTTCCGGAATGCCTCTTGAGATATCACAGGAGGATGTCCGGATCCAGGGACACGCCATTGAGTGCAGGATCAATGCTGAAAATCCTCAAAAAAATTTCCGCCCTTCGCCGGGAACTATCCAGGGAGCGCATTTTCCGGGAGGAAACGGGATCCGTGTGGATACCTGTGTGTATAACGGCTGTAAGATCCCGCCATATTATGATTCCATGCTTGCGAAGCTGATCGTTCATGCAGGTAACCGGAAAGAAGCCATTGCAAAAATGCAGAGTGCTCTTGGTGAGGTGATCATTGACGGAATCGATACAAATATTGACTATCAGTACGAAATCCTGAAAGATGAGGATTATCAGTCCGGAAACTTTGACACAGGCTTTCTTGCCAGCCATATCATTGCAGGAGTGAAGATCAATGAGAATTAAGCACATGTTCAAAAAAACAGTCAGGGATATCCGGGGTGAGGAACAGGAAAACATTCCGGAGGTGCCGGATAACCTGATGCGTAAATGCAACGCCTGCAAAGCGGCGGTTTTTGTAGACGAGGTAAAGCAGAATCAATACATCTGTCCCCACTGCGGAAATTATTTCCATGTACCCGCTTACCGTCGGATCAAAATGATCGCAGACAGAAAGAGTTTTGTGGAGTGGGATGCTCACATGGAAGAACAGAATCCCCTTCAGTACAGAGGCTACGAAGAAAAGCTTCAGGGACTTCGTGAAAAGACAGGGCTTGATGAGGCTGTAGTTACCGGAAAGTGTACTATAAAAGGGATACCTGTGGCACTTGGTGTCTGTGACTGTCGTTTCATGATGTCCAGTATGGGAGAAGTCGTGGGGGAAAAGATCACGCGGGCTTTTGAACGTGCCACAGAGGAGAAGCTGCCGGTAATCCTCTATATCTGTTCCGGCGGTGCCAGAATGCAGGAGGGGCTGGTTTCCCTGATGCAGATGGCAAAAACCAGTATGGCCATCCGGAAGCACAGCGATGCCGGACTTCTTTATGTGCCGGTCCTCACAGACCCGACAACAGGCGGCGTGACGGCAAGCTTTGCTATGCTGGGAGATATTATCCTGGCAGAGCCGAAAGCGCTGATCGGTTTTGCAGGTCCCAGAGTGATCGAACAGACCATCGGGCAAAAGCTTCCCAAAGGCTTCCAGAGAGCGGAATTTCTTCTGGAACACGGCTTTGTGGACAAGATCGTAAAGCGTGAGGAGCAGAGGATCGTATTGTCGGATATTCTGAGATTACATCAGGATAAAGTTCTGAATAATGTACAGTCCGATAATGCAGACATTAAAAATGGGTTCAAGTCTGACAATCAGGAATCGATGAAAACGGTTGAGGAAGATAATAGGATCTGGCCGGACTTCGTCCCATCCGGAGATTTCACTCCCTGGGAACATGTCCAGCTTGCCAGAGCCAAAACACGCCCTACAGGAAAGGATTACATCGAAGCGCTTTTTGACGATTTCATGGAATTTCACGGAGACCGTCACTGCGGGGATGATCCGGCAGTGATCGGTGGTGTGGCATTTTTCCACGGACAGCCGGTAACTGTCCTTGCACAGGAAAAAGGAGAGGGTACAAAGGAAAACATTACCCGGAATTTCGGAATGGTATCTCCGGAGGGGTACTGGAAATCCCTGCGCCTGATGCAGCAGGCAGAGAAATTTCACCGTCCGGTGATCTGCCTTGTAGATACACCAGGCGCATTCTGCGGGCTGGAAGCAGAGGAACGTGGACAGGGTGAAGCCATTGCAAAAAATCTCTATACACTGGCAGGTCTCACAGTGCCGGTGCTTTCCGTTGTGATCGGTGAAGGCGGAAGTGGAGGTGCCCTTGCCTTGGCGGTGGCAGATGAGGTATGGATGCTGGAGCATTCCGTTTATTCCATCCTGTCCCCGGAGGGCTTTGCCTCCATTCTCTGGAAAGACAGCAAAAAGGCAAAGGAAGCAGCAGCAGTGATGAAACTCACAGCTGCAGACCTTTACCAGATGGGAATGATCGAGCATGTGATTCCGGAAGCAGAGCCTGTAAGCCGTGAGAACATAAATGATATTGCGGGTTGTCTGGAAAACGGAATTGCGGATTTTCTTGAGAAATATGGCGAAGAAGAGCCGGAGAAGCTTCTGGAACATCGTTATGAACGTTTCCGGAAAATGTAGAAGCAATAAGTGCAGTGATTTTGTAGTCCGCAAAGTAAAAATCCAGTGGAAAAAATGCCATATTTATGTTACGATGGCTTCATAAACAGAGAACCGGAGAAGCCTTTTTGCTCCGGAGAAACAGGAGCGGGTAGAGTGGACAATCGGGAAGTTATAAATGACGTGCTGGTGAATCTGTTCAATGAGATCCTCCGACTGGAGGAGGAAGCCATCATCACAGATAAATATAAAGATATTTCCAACAATGATATGCACATTATCGAGGCTGTAGGCCTTGGAGGGGGGAACATGTCCTCCATTGCAGCCAAGCTTAAGATCACCGTAGGCTCCCTCACAACATCTATGAACAGTCTTGTAAAAAAGGGCTATGTGAAGAGAGAACGAAGTGAGAAGGACCGGCGTGTGGTATTTATCCAGCTTACAAATAAGGGACGTATGGCATATCATCATCATGCGGAGTTTCACAGGCAGATGACAGAAGCGGTGATCGCAGAGCTGAATGAGAATGAGACAGAAGTGCTGGTAAAAGCACTGGACGGACTGCGTAAATTTTTCAGACAGTATCACGAACAATGAAGAAATGTATAATAAAAGCATCCGGATCGGTAATAAAGGACAATTACCGATCCGGATGCTTTTTGCATAACAGGCATTTTCGACACGGACATTTATTGAAAATGATATTAAATGTCGCCTTTGTTTTTGTGATACGAGAGTTTATTCGTCCCAGCCATCCTGGAAGCGGATATTTACAGAGATATTGCGGACAACGTCTCCCTCCTGAAGCTCCAGATCGCTCTCATCGGAAACCGGAGGAAGCTTTCCCTCAAATTCCATAAGCTCTGTGTAGATCCAGTCGTATGCAGCTGCATTGGCATTTTCGATGGCATCATCCAGCGTGTCACCGCTGGCTTCACAGCAGACAAGATCCGGAAAAAAAGCATTGTATTTTTTGTCCTCTGTGGGACGGAAAACTGCGGGATATATAAATTTCATAGGTAAGATTCCTTTCTTTTTTTAAATGAAGTGATCCGTGTAATACCATGAATATGGATAGTTTTACCTGACCTAGTACAGCGAATATTAAGTAACCGCCATATTGACTTGTCTGATTTTTCATCTGCTGCGTTGTCGTCAATCGTCGTAGCCACCGCTACGCCTCATTCCTCCGCCTTGCAGATGAAGAAATCATCCTGCGTCAATATAGCAGAAACTTAATTTTCGCTGTACTAGTAAGTATATACCAATTTCAGAATGAGGGCAAGCGAGTTCATGATCCAATGAAAGATCTAAATAAGAACAGCAGAGTTTTGGGGATGCTATAATCAGAAAATTGTCGTATATAAGTAAAAATGATAGATATATAAAACTTTTTATCCTTGTATGTAGGAAATATAGATGCTATACTGTGTAATACAGAGTATGAACGGGGGTTCGAAAGACCTGACGGGAGGCACAGCTATGATTTATACAGCTTTGACGAAAAAAGCTATGAAGGTGGCGTACGAGGCACATCATGGACAGACAGATCGAAGCGGGACACCTTATATCTTTCATCCATTTCATGTAGCGGAGCAAATGGATGATGAACTCAGTGTATGTACGGCACTTCTGCACGATGTGATAGAAGATACAGAGATCACATTTGAGGATCTTACCGGAGAATTTCCGGAAGAGGTTGTGGAGGCATTACGTTGTCTTACAAGAGATAAGAATATGAATTATTTCGATTATATCCGGAAGCTTCGGAAGAATCCGATCGCAAAAAAAGTGAAGCAGGCTGATCTGCTCCACAATTCTGATGTAACACGTCTTTCTGACTGCGAAAATATGTCTGCTGAACAGATATCACGGCTGCATGGAAGATATAAACGGGCTTTGGAGATACTTCATGATGCCAGGTGATATTATTTTCGCACAAGTCATTTATTGACTTTTATTCAGTTTTTTCATGCGCATGATCCACACAAAATATCCGTGACCTCAGATATTATTGTGGATCTTCTTAGTGGAAGTATGGATTTCTTGCATTGATCTCCATGTAGCATTGGATCGCATATTTGATAAATTCTATGATTTTTTTCATTTTAGTTTCCTCCTCTTTTCTTTAACTTACAAATGCATTATAATAAACTCTCGGAAATATTACGTGCCAAAAACACAGAAAAAGTAGTCAAATATTGCGGAGAGAAAAATCCATGTTTCCAGTATACGAAGAAAAAAAGAAGAATCTCCATATTCATCTGCGGACCTCAGCCCATGCTTCACCCCATCTTTATAACTCCATAGAGTTTATCTATATCACAGAGGGAACTCCGGAGCTTGGTATGGGACAGGAGCTTTATCATATGGAAGAAGGAGATCTTGCAGTGGAACAGGCGTATGTGCAGATCCTTCTGGCAAGAAGCATTTCCTGTTTTCGCATGATGGAGAAGAGCAGAGTGGAGAGCAATGATATCATTTCAAGAGAATACAGAACATTATATAAGGAAAAATATTTACGAGAGGGACAGACATGATCACAGTAGAGCTGGAACATTTCAGCCTTGATAAAATATGCGATTCCGGACAGTGCTTCCGGATGAGAAAGCTTGGAGACGGACATTTTTCCATGGTGGCGGGAGACCAGTATCTGGAAATGTATCAGAAAGACGGAGTGGTGGATTTCTGCTGCTCTCAGGAGGAATTTATCTGTTACTGGGTGCTTTATTTTGATCTGGATACGGATTATGAAGCTTACATGAATGCTGCTAATCCACGGGATAAATATCTGGGTGCCGCAATAAAGGCAGGAGACGGGATACGGATATTAAGACAGGATCTCTGGGAAATGATCGTTACGTTTCTGATATCTCAGCAGAACAATATCAAGCGTATCCGCAAATGTATCGAAACCATCTGCCGGAAGTACGGAGAGCGAAAAAATTCATCTGCAGGTGTGGAATACTACGCTTTTCCGACTGTAGAGGCGCTGAGTCAGGCAACGGAAGAGGAGTTAAGAGGATGCGGCCTGGGATACCGGGCAAAATATATCGCAGTAACGGCCAGGACCATTGCATCCGGTCAGATCTCCCTGGAAAAAATCTATGATATGCGTTACCCTCAGGCAAAGAAGGAGCTGATGAAGCTCTGTGGTGTGGGAGAAAAGGTAGCTGAATGTATCTGCCTGTTTGCACTGCATCATATGGATGCTTTTCCCATAGATACCCACATCCGTCAGGTCATGGACGTGCATTACAAAAGAGGATTTCCCAACCGCAGATACAGAGGAATGCGTGGGATCATGCAGCAGTATATTTTTTACTATGACTTGTACTCATAGACTGCGGATGCTATCATAGATGAAAATAAAGGAAAAATCCACGGAGGAAAAAGTAATCAGAAAATATTTACTGCGATTGAGACAACCACGTATAAAAAAGAAAGAAAACAGATATTATATCCGGGGCTATAAGGGAACGGAAGTGATCATCTGTACAGATCATGAGATCCTGAAGAGGATTGCCTACAGGCGTACCTGCGTGAAACAAGTCTGCATTCCTGGAAGATATGAAACAGAAACAAAATATATCTATACAAGAAAAGAAAACAGAAGAAGCCGCCCGGTCATAGTTCCGGGCATTCCGACCGGTAGAAAAACTGCTATGCCACGTGCCGTGCGGACCGTGCTCCATGCTCTTTCCTATGGCGGGATCGAAGTGGAGGCTTCCAGAAAGCTGGCAGATCTTAAGAAGATGGATCCTATGAGGATCTTTTACAGGACGCTGGATGCGGAAGTTTATAACGGAGACTATAAAGTGCCGATCCGTCTGTTTTTTCCAACAGAAGAGGACATGGAAAACGGTGCCGCCTCCGGAAAAAAACCACCGGTGATCCTGTTTTTCCATGGCGGTGGCTGGGTTACGGAAAGTGTAGAGAATTATCAGCGGGTTTGTGCCAGAATGGCACAGTCTACCGGTCAGATCGTGGCGTCTGTTGAATACAGGCTGGCCCCGGAATACCGTTTCCCGGTGGGACTGATGGATTGTTATGCAGCTGCGAAGACTTTTTACACCAATCGTTTTCTTCTGAATACGGATCCGGATCGTATCACCATTATGGGAGATAGTGCAGGCGGAAATCTGGCAGCGGCTGTATGTATGATGGCCAGAGACCGCGGAGATTTTTTTCCAAAAAAACAGATCCTTATTTATCCGGCACTGAACAACTGTTATACGGAAGACTCTCCCTTTGAATCCGTAAAAACAAACGGAACCGGTTATCTTCTCACAGCGGAGAAGATGGAAGATTATCTGAAATTCTATGAGAGTTGTCCGGAAGACAGGAGGAATCCCTATTTTGCGCCGATCCTGGAGAAGAATCTTAGAAATATGCCGGATACACTGATACTTACCGCTGAGTTCGATCCTCTTCGGGATGAAGGTGAGGCATTTGGTGAAAAACTGAAGGAAGCGGGAAATCGTGTGGAAGTGCGCAGGATCGCAGGTGCGTTTCACGGGTATTTTGCACTGGGGATCAAATTTCTGCATGTGCAGGAGAGCTTTGCATATGTAAATCGTTTTCTCGAAACAGAGGAACAGGAAGAAGGAAAGCATCATGAAGAACGAATATGCACAGTGGAGAAAACTTGACAATGCGGCGCTGGCGTTCCCGGCGGTGACAGGAAAGAATGACACCAGGGTATTTCGTTTTTACTGTGAACTGAAAGAAGAGATAAAAGAAGAAAACCTGCAGGAGGCCCTGGAGGGGACACTGGAAAAATATCCTCTTTTCCGTGCAGTTTTAAGAAAGGGACTGTTCTGGTTTTATCTGGAGAGACGTGATATTCCGGCAGTGGTAAAGAAAGAAGCAGGTGCACCCTGCAGCGGACTTTATATTCCGGACAAAAAAACGCTTCTTTTTCGGGTGAGCTATTATAAGAACAGGATCAATTTCGAGGTATTTCATGCGCTGACGGATGGAACGGGAGCCATGCATTTTCTGATGGAGCTGGTGAAAAATTATCTTCAGGAGACGCACCCATCCGCAGAGCTTCCGGAGCTTTTTCCGGATGAAAACATTACGGGCAGGGATATGGAGGAGGACAGCTTTTCTCAGTATTATTCCTCCGATGCGCCAAGAAAGAGAGAGTCCAAGAAGCCTGCTTTCCAGTTAAAAGGCGAGAAGCTCAGGCAGGAGGATATGAATATCACGGAAGTCTGTGTTCCGGTAAAAGAGATCCACGCCCGTGCAAAAGCGGCCGGTGTGTCGATCACGGTTTTTCTTACGGCAGCACTTATCTGGGCGATCCATGAAGAAGTACCTCAGAATCAGGCGAAAAAGCCCATTGGTCTGATGATCCCGGTAAATTTGAGAAATTATTTTCCGTCCCGGTCTATGGCAAATTTTTTCGGATGGATCGAGATCAGCTGTTATTTTCAGCCTGATACAGCCTTTGAGGATATTCTGAGATCCGTAAAGGAGCAGTTTGCAAAGGAACTGAGTAAGGACGTGATCGAAGCAAAGCTGAATGATCTGGTAAGCCTGGAGAAAAATCCGATCCTGCGTCTGGTACCACTTGAGATCAAAACCCCGTTCCTTCTTGCCGGGACGACTCTCGGAGGGAGGTCTATCACGGCGATCTATTCCAATGTGGGGATCATCCGGATGCCGGAGGAATATCGGAAATATATTCAGAGATTCGGACTTTTTGCAAGCACGGACAGTCTGCAGCTGTGTTCCTGTTCTTTTGGAGATGAGATGGTTTTAAGCTTTACGTCCAAGATCCCCAATGGAAATATTGAGCGGAATTTTGTGGAGAGACTGAAAAATGAGCAGGTATCCTGTACAATTCGGGAGAATGATCTTCCGGGACAGAAAGAGGAGCAGAAACAGCAGATGAAGCTTTTTGAGAGCTTTACATTTCTGTGTATTGTGCTGGCTGTGGTATGTAATCTGATCGATTATCTGCTGGATGGTCATATAGGCTGGGCCTGGTTTGTGACTGCAGGGGCGTTCTGCACCTGGCTGATGGTTTCAGTGGCTTATGTGAAGCGGCGGAATCTTCTGAAGAATGAGATGTGGCAGCTGGTGATCGCAGCTGTTGCAGGAGTGCTTTGGGATGTGTTTACCGGCTGGCGTGGCTGGTCTGTGGATTATCTGCTTCCTCTGGCTGCGCTTGCTGTGATCTGCTCCATGTGGGTGATCACTGCGGTACAGAAGCTGGAGGTGGCGGAATATATGATCTATCTTCTGGAGGCAGGAGCTTTCGGAGGAGTGATCCCTGTGATCCTGTTGGCTGCCGGTGTGGTAACGGTGCTGTATCCGTCTCTGATCTGCATATGCGTCAGTTTCCTGATGCTGATATGGCTGTTCCTGTTTAAGAGGAAAGATATGGTGCGGGAGATGCAGAAGAAATTCCGTGCATAGAAAATAAAAACAACCGTCGATCTGCAGAGGACTTTTTGAAGAGCTGTCTGCAGACCGGCGGTTTTTTGATCAAATCAAGGGAGTCTCCTGCAGGGTTGCGAAAAGCAATAAGCAGTGGGGGAAACTTGCCCGATGTTCGGAGATCAGAATCCGAAGTCCTCATAGTCCTCCGGTGTGAACTTATGATAGATCATATGCTCACCCTCCAGGGACAGACAATACCGGTAGTCATCCGGGATCCCGTCTTCGAAATATACAAGATAATCAAATCCGGTTCCGGTTGTTTTTTCCACGTGTACATGTTCGGAATAAGCATGAAAAATGTCCATCACTTCATCCAGAGTACAGCCCTGACGTGCAACCGTGCCTATAAAGCGTACCAGAAATTCACTCGGCTTCCGGTTTTCGTGAACGTAGTCCGAGGCCTGAGGCGGCAGGGTGATGCAGAAACGCCCGTTTTTGGAAGAAGCCGTTACTTTTCCAAGACGGTCACAGGCATAATCTGAGAATTTTTCCATTGCATGCTGCATTTCTTCTTCCGTAAGCTCTGTGCCAAGAAGGCGGTTCAGAGACTGCAGCGGATAATAAAAACGGGTAACTCCGCTCATGTATCCGATCTTTACCTGTTGTTCCTGGATCATATCCAGGAGATTATTTTCCAGTTTTTTGAAATTCATTATGTTTTTCCTTTCCGAGGTCTGAAGGTTTATTGAACTGCATACATTCAGATCCCATTTTTTTCGCAGATATCATTGAGACAGCAGCGGTCACAGTAAGGCTTTGTCCGCGCTGTACAGACTTCTCTTCCATGATTGACAAGACGGTGGCAGAGATCATTGCCTTCTTCCGGAGGGATGATCTTCCAGAGAGCCATTTCCACCTTTTTCGGATCCTTCATGTCATGGACAAGGCCGATGCGATTGGAAAGGCGGATACAGTGAGTATCTGTTACAATGGCGGGCTTGCCGAATACGTCCCCCATGATCAGGTTTGCGCTTTTTCGGCCCACACCGGGAAGCTTCAGAAGTGCGTTAAAGTCTTCCGGCACCTTGTCGTGATACTGTTCGTGGAGAATGCGCATACAGGCGCTGATGTCCCGGGCTTTGCTTTTTCCAAGGCCGCAGGGACGTACAATGGCTTCGATCGCTTCCGGCTCTGCTGCTGCCAGGGCTGCCACATCCGGGTATTTTGCATAGAGATCCTGAACAACTACATTGACCCGGGCATCGGTGCACTGAGCTGCCAGACGGACACTTACAAGAAGCTTCCAGGCATCATCATAATCCAGTGTACAGTCTGCATCCGGATATTCCTTTTTTAAACGGCTGATAACTTCATAGGCCAGTTCCTGTGTTGTCATTTGTATATGAACCATCCTTTCAATTTCGGTTATATTACTGAATTACTACAGCCAGGATGATACCACAGCATTCGGAGAATTACAAGGTGGACAGGAGTACGGAAGCAGTGTGTGGCATTTGGGAATTTTATCAGCAGAGCAATTTTGGGAATCCCCCCCAGGGGCTTGTTAATACCCTGACAATTTGGTACATTAAACGTGACCTGTGAGGGACCTGATCTCCCTCACGTGAATAGAAAAGTGCGGAGGAATCAACGTGGAAAAACTTCTCGATGAAATCGAATCTTACTGGAGCACCCGTACAGAAGGGTACTCCGAAGTGAATCATAAAGAGCTTGCAGGAACGCAGAAAAACGCATGGCTTAAGGTGCTGACCAGTCAGTTTCCGGACAAACCCAGGGAAGAGATCCGTATCCTGGATATCGGAACAGGCCCCGGATTTTTTCCTGTGATCCTGGCAGAAGCCGGATATCATGTAGATGCAGTGGATTATACGGAAGGAATGCTGGAAAAGGCAAAGGAAAATGCAGGAGAGCTTTGCCGGAACATCTGTTTTTGGAGGATGGATGCACAGAAGCTGGATTTTGAGGATAATACCTTTGACGTGGTCATTTCCCGAAATCTTACCTGGAATCTGGAGCATCCTGATGTTGCTTACAGAGAGTGGGTCCGTGTACTGAAGGCAGGAGGAAGACTTCTGAATTTTGATGCCAACTGGTACGGTTATCTTTATGAGGAAGAGCAGCGTAAGGCCTACGAAAACGACCGGAAAAATGTGGAAAACAACAGCCTGGATGATCACTATCTCTGTACGGATATTGAGCGCATGGAGCGGATCGCCCTCCAGGTACCGCTGTCAAAGATCAGTCGTCCCCAGTGGGATGTAAAAACTCTCAGAGAAGCAGGACTTCTTGGGATCCGCACAGACACAGAAATATGGAAAACGGTCTGGAGTGAGGAGGAGAGATTAAATTATCAGTCCACACCAATGTTTATGGTAACTGGTGTAAAGCCGGATCATTTCCTGAATCTTCCGGTTGCGGCAGGAGAAAAAACAGAAGGCTTTCTCGAGCTCGGAGATGGAGAATTTGTCCTTCCGGCAACCATCATCCGTGGAAAAGATCCTGGAAAAACCGTTCTCGTCACAGCAGGTCTTCATGCAGGAGAGTATGTGGGGATCCAGACTCTGATCGAGCTGTCGAAGCGGCTGAAGCCGGAAAAGGTAAAGGGCCAGCTGGTTCTGGTAAAGGTGCTGAACCGGGAAGACTTTGAGAAGCGTGCAGGCAGCATCAGCTGGGAAGACGGAAAAAATCTGAACCGTGTTTTCCCTGGCAGAAAAGATGGCACAAAAATGGAACGACTGGCAGCGGCCATCACAGAATCCCTGATTCGGAAGGCAGATTATTATATCGATCTTCACGGCGGTGATGATTATGAGGAGCTGACTCCGTATGTATATTTTGCAGGCGTGGCAAAGCCGGAGATCGTGGAAGCTTCCCGGAAAATGGCAGAGCAGGTTGATGTCCCATATATGGTACAGTCAAATGTGAGTACAGGCGGCGCCTACAATTATGCGGCAAGTACCTTCCATATTCCGGCGGTCCTTCTGGAACGCGGCTGTATGGGAACCTGGGAACGGGAGGAAGTGGATTCCATGCGAAGAGATGTAAGAAATATCCTCTGCAGCATCGGAGCCTATAACGGAATCCGTTCCCACAGTACGTACTATCCGCTGAAAATGGATGATGTGCGTTATCAGTGCGCCAGTGTCAACGGTCTCTGGTACCCGGTGAAGAAACCAGGCGATATCGTTCATCAGGATGAGTATCTTGGAGAGATCCGTGATTATGAGGGAAATGTACAGGAAATCTGTCGCGCAGACATGGATGGTGTGATCCTTTATCAGGTATCAAGCCTTCAGGTTGTGGAAGGCGGCCCTGTGATCACCTACGGAAATATCGTAAGAGAAAAAGACGAGCGGAAAACAAGGATCGCCCAGTACTGGACCAGGCGCAGCGACAGCTTTCTGGAACAGAGAAGAGCAGAGCTTCACAGTGCACTTGCAGGCCGCTGGATGGCTGAGCTTAAGAAGTATCTGCCTGAGAAAAAGAATCTCCGGATCCTGGATGTAGGCTGCGGAACCGGATTTTTTACCATTCTTCTTGCAAAGGAAGGCCATCAGGTAACCGGGATCGATCTGACGCCGGATATGATCACTCATGCAAAGGAGCTGACGGAGGAAGAAAAAGCAGACTGCCGGTTTATGGTGATGGATGCAGAAGCTCCGGATTTTCCGGATGAGGAATTTGACGTGATCGTATCACGAAACCTTACCTGGACACTTCCGGACGCGGAGCATGCTTATCAGGAATGGTTCCGCGTACTGAAACCGGGCGGAGTGATGATAAATCTGGATGCAAACTACGGAGCAGCAGACTTTGCGGACACTGCGGATCTTCCGGAGAATCATGCCCATCATCAGATCCAGGATGAGCTGATGCAGGAATGCGAGGATATCAAGCGGCAGCTGCCCATCAGTTCTTTTCTGCGTCCGGCATGGGATCTGGAAACGCTGAGCCGTATAGGTGTGGAAGAATTTTCCTTTGACCTTGGTATCAGCAAACGTATTTATACAGAAAAAGACGAGTTTTACAATCCGACCCCGATGTTTTTGATCTTTGCAAAGAAACAGAGGTAGGATCATGCTCAATATAAAACAGATACAGTATTTTGCGGCCTGTGCCAAAACAGGCTCCTTCAGCCAGGCAGCAGAGATGCTTTTTACCACGCAGTCAAATGTAAGCAAGGTGATCCGTTCCATGGAAGACGATATGCGTACCCAGCTGTTTGTCCGTCATGCAAAGGGCATAGAGCTGACACCGGAAGGAGAGCGTGCATATATCCATGTGCAGAGGATCCTGGAAAATATAGATGAACTGGAAATGCAGGCACAGCCACTTGCAAAAAGCAGCTTGTGTGTATGCTTTCATCCCAGCTCCTGGTTTGCGGATATCTTCGTAACGTATTATGAAGCACATAAGTGCGATGATCTTCATTATCAGGTTTACGCAGCAGATACCCATGAGATCATAAAACGTGTGAAAGGCAGACAGGATGATATGGGATTCGCCTATGTGATGCAGAATCAGCTGGCGGCGTTCCAGTATTTTCTTTCCCGGAATTATCTGGAATTTGAGCTGCTGACGGAAACCGAGGTAAATATTTATACCGGGAAAGGGAAAGCAGATACAGCAGATGAGGGAGATTTTAATATGTCCCAGCTCAGGCTGATCCAGAGATTTCCCGATGAATTTTCCCCGGATAATTACCGGAACCTTGTAGAGGAAAACGGTCATTCCGCAGTGGAGGCAGAGACTGTAGTCGTAACAAACAGTGATTATATCGTGGAACGTCTTCTTGGTTCCGGAGAGCTGTGTAATATCAGTGGTGCGGATCTTTCCGGCCGTGATCCGGGATATTCCTCCGTGAAATATACATTTCCGGGAGAAGGCCAGAAACTTGTTTACGGGTGCATTTGCCGGAGAGGTGAAGAGCTCAGTGAACAGGGAAAGGATTTTCTGGGATTCGTGAAGGAAAGACTTCAGATTTCCGGGAAGTGATAAAAGAATAAAGCAAAAGACCAGACGGGATTTTTCTGCACGGGACACAGGTTCCTGATACAGAAAAGTCCCGTTTTTTATATGGAATACACATCCATGCCAAACCCGACTGTCCAATATCCCCGTACCGGGGTTGTCCGAAAGCTGTTAAATGATAAAATAATATCAGCAGCACACTCCGCGTGCTGAATATAAAAACACTGTGATGCACATAACCTCCGCGCACTCCTATTTGTGCATACAAATGTTTTGTCGAATAATAACACGACCCTTTCAAAAGCAGTTATGGTTTTGGATGCCATAACTGCTTTTGAAATATGAACACTAATCGCTCCACGATTTGTGTTCATGAGTATGCAGCAGAGAGGAATGCGAATGTCTGTCTGAACTGTAAAGGGCAGTGGGAAAGGAAAATTATGAACAAAGAAAATAAACTCGTCATCCGGATCCTGAAGCGGATCCTTCTGCTTTCAGTGGTTATGTTTCTGCTGTCTGTGGTGGTGTTCTGGCTGGCGAGACTGGCGCCGGGAGATCCCCTGCAGTCTTTTTACGGAGATTCCCTGGAAATGATGACCAGCGAGGAAGTGGCTGCGGCCAGAACGAGGCTGGGACTGGATCAGGGGATCGGGGTACAGTATGTAAGGTGGTTTACCAATGTAGTCCATGGTGATTTCGGATTGTCGCTGAAATACAGGCAGCCGGTTATGAATGTGATCAAACCGCTGATCGGAAATACTCTGGTGCTGGGAGGAATTGCTTATATTGTGATCTTTATACTGGCAGTTCTGATCGCCATATTCTGTACGCTCCATGAGGATCAGTGGATCGACCGGCTGATCTGCAAGATCGGAACAGCAGCCTATTATGTGCCGGCTTTCTGGCTTGGTGTGGTACTGATCCTGATCTTCAGTGTAAATCTTGGATGGTTCCCAAGCAGCGGTGCCTATGATGTGGGAATGGCAGATAGTATCGGCAATCGTATGAAGCATATGATCCTTCCGCTGGTAGTAATGATCTTCAGCCATCTCTGGTATTACGCATATATGATACGCAACAAATTCCTGGATGAGGTGCGAAAGGATTATGTACTTCTTGCCAGATCCAAGGGACTTTCCAAAAGAAAGATCCTGTGGAAGCATTGTCTTCGAAATGTAATGCCGACGATCGTGAGTATCATGGCAGTCTCGGTACCCCATGTAACCGGTGGGACTGTAACTGTGGAAGCTGTTTTCAATTATGCGGGAATTGGAAATCTTGCAGTGGAATCTGCGAAATATCATGATTATAACCTGCTGATGATCGATGTGCTGATCACGGGATTTATCGTATTTTTAAGCAGCTTTGTTGCACAGACTGTCAATGAAGAGATCGATCCAAGAATGAAGGATTCGGAGGTGAGGGTATGGTAGCTGACCGGAAGCTTTCAGAAGCTGAGCTTTTTCAGGTAGTTGGTGCCGGGTGGAAGCAGCATGAATCTGAAAAACGAAAAAAAACATTTCAGGAAAAGCTGAAGGGGAAACCGGTATTTTCCATGTTCCTGCTTTTTCTGATCGTTTTGGGCTGTGTATTTGCAAATGTTGTTGCAAATCATGATCCCTCAGGTTTTTATCTCCAGAATCTGAATACACCGCCGGGAAAGGAATTTATCTTTGGAACGGATTCGCTTGGAAGAGATATTTATTCACTGATCTGGTATGGCGGACGGGTTTCTCTGGTGATCGGGCTTCTGGGAGCTGCGATCATTACTGTGATCGGTGTTACCTACGGATGCATCAGCGGAACAGCAGGTCCAAAGGTGGATTCGGTTCTGATGCGGTTTACGGAAATGTGCGGAAGTATTCCGACCCTTCTGCTGATCCTGATCCTGTCTGCGGTCCTTCAGGCCGATGATGTGATCAGCATATCTGTGATCATCGGTATTACCGGGTGGTTTGCACTGGCACGTATTGTAAGAAGTGAAGTGCGGCAGATAAGAAACAGTGATTATGTGATGTATGCAAGACTCTGCGGAGGAAGTTTTGGATATGTGATGTATCACCATCTGATACCGAATTTTGTTTCGGCGATCATGTTTGTGGTGATCTCTTCGATAAGCAGCTGTATTACCATGGAATCTACTTTAAGCTTTCTTGGCCTCGGGCTTCCGGCAAATGTAGTCTCCTGGGGAAGTATGCTCTCACTGGCAAATAAAGCACTGATCATGAATACCTGGTGGGTGATCGTGATCCCGGGAGTTTTTCTGGTCATTACTTTAATGTGCATTACCAGTATGGGAAGCTTTGTGAGAAGTGAGGTAAATGATCATTACAGCAATCTCTGATGCAGTCAGAAAAAATATTTGGACGCAAACCGTGATAAAACATTCCGAGGTGTAGATAACCGGTTTGAAAATAAGGAAAGATGAGGAAAACAGAATGAAAAAGAGAACAGGAATCAACTATGGAAGAAAATATGCTGCGATAACACTGGCAGCAGTGACCGCAGCATGTACAGGAGTATCGGCAGGCAGTGCGGTAACTGTAGCTGCGGCAGAAGAAAACAAAACTCTGGTATATGCAGGTGAGTCAGAAAGTACGATCAATCCCCTTCTGAATAACCATGATGAACTTCCGGATCTTATTTTTTCAGGACTGATGAAATATGATGCCAATGGAAAGCCGGTAGAGGATCTTGCAGAGAGTTATACCTTTGACAAGGATACCAATACCTATACTTTTAAACTTCGAGATGGTGTTAAGTGGCATGATGGAGAAGATTTCAATGCAAAGGATGTTGTATACACCTATAAGGAGCTTACAGAGGATGAAACCCTGGGAGCCAGCATCACCAGCAACTATCAGGACATCACAAGTATTGAGGCACCGGATGATCAGACTGTGATCTTTACACTGGATCAGTATGATGCTGCCATGCTGGATTACTTTACCATGGGAATCCTTCCAGAGCATCTTCTGGAAGGGGAGGACATAAATACTACATCCTTTAACCAGAATCCGGTGGGAACAGGCCGTTATAAATTTGAAGACTGGGATGCTACCGGCGGAATGATCACACTGAAACGAAATGAAGATTATTACGGAAAGGTTCCGAATATTGAAACCGTTGTATATCGTACAGTATCGGATGAGACTACAAAGGCAACCATGCTCCAGTCCGGTGAGGCGGATCTTGCATGGCTGAATTCCAACTATGCTTCTCAGTTCAAGGATAAGGACGGATATAATTACTGGGAGTTCACCACAGCAGATTACCGTGGAGCTGCCATGGATATGAGCACAGATTTCTGGAAGGAAAACGGAGATTCCATCGGCGTTCTGAATTATGCGCTGGATAAGGATTCCATTATTGCAGGTGTTCTTGCAGGACAGGGGGAGCCGGCATACAGCCCGATCCAGAGAAACCCTCTCGGAACAGATAAGGAAGCCAATATCTACTCCTATGATCTGGATACCTTTGCAAAGAAGATGGAAGAGCTGGGATGGAAAAAAGGTGATGATGGGATCTATGAGAGAAACGGACAGAAATTCCACTTTACCATCCAGGTACGTGATTACGAAGAAGAGCGTGTGGATATTGCCAATGTCATGTCTGATATGCTGAAGCAGGCTGGTGTGGAAATGGAAGTAAAGCTTGTTACCAAATTTGACTGGGATGCAGGATACAATGGATTTCTTGCCGGCTATTCAACACAGTTTGACCCGGATATGGCATATGTAAATTTTGTGACAGATGCAAGTGGAAACAACATGCATTATTCCAATGCAGATGTGGATAAATATCTTGAGGAAGGCCGTCACGGTGAGACTGAGGAAGCCAGAAAAGAAGCATATGGTGAATTCGAAAAGGCATATGCCGAGGCACCTGGAATCCTTCTGGTTGCTTATCTTCAGGGAGATTATGTAGGCGTTTCCGGACTTGACGGACTGGATACCACACGTGTTCTGGGACATCATTCCGTAGGTGTTATGTGGAATATTGAAAACTGGACCATTACAAAATAAGGAAAAGATCATGCAGGAAACCGTTTTGGAATTAAAAAACTATTCGGTAAGCTTTGACACACCGGACGGCGAGGTACAGGCCGTCCGGAATGTTGATCTCACGGTAAAAAAAGGAGAGATACTTTGTATCGTAGGTGAATCCGGATGTGGAAAAACCGTTATGTGCCGTAGTGTGATGAAGCTTCTGCCACCGAATGCACATGTAAAAAGCGGAGAGATCAGTCTCTGCGGAGAGAATATCACAGCCTATAAAAGAAAAAAAATGGAAAAGCTGTGCGGAAGCAAGGTAAGCATGGTGTTCCAGGACCCTATGCTGACGCTGAATCCGACGATCCCTGTTGGCAAACAGATCACAGAGGCTATTATCAAAGATCAGAAAGTATCCAGGAATGAGGCGAAAAAAAGAGCTGTGGAAATGCTGAAGCTGGTAGGGATTCCGGATGCAGAACAGCGCTATGGCCTGCAGCCTCATTTTTTTTCAGGAGGAATGCGTCAGCGTTGTGTGTTGGCTATTGCACTGGCCTGTGATCCGGAAATATTATTTGCCGATGAGGCGACTACAGCATTGGATGCAACCGTGGAAGCAAAGATTCTGGATCTGCTTCTTGAGCTGAGAGAAAAAACAGGGATCAGTATTGTGTTCATATCTCATGATCTGGGAGCTGTTGCAAGGATCGCAGACAGAGTTGCAGTTATGTATGCAGGAAAGATCATTGAGATCGGGACAGCGGAAGATGTTTATTATGATCCCCGGCATCCTTATACCTGGGGACTTCTGTCTTCTCTGCCTGTATTTGCAGGTGAAAAAGGGGAGCTGAATCCGATCCCCGGAATGCCGCCCTCTCTTTTGAATCCTCCGCCGGGAGATGCGTTTGCCGTTCGAAATCCCCAGGCACTGGCAATCGATTATGAACAGACTCCTCCGATGTTTAAGGTCAGTGATACGCATTATGCCGCCACATGGCTTCTGGATGAAAGAGCTCCGAAAATAGAAAAGACCTCCATTTTGAAGGACAGATTACCGAAAAACAGCGGCCGTAAACAGAAACCGGATAAAAAGGAAGCGTCATTTTTACAGAAAACAGAACAGAAACAGGCGCCTGTACTGATCGAAGCCAGAAATCTGAAGCAGCATTTCCGTATCCGTTCCGATTATACGATCCATGCAGTGGATGATGTTTCCTTCAGTATCCGGGAAGGTGAGATCATGGCACTGGTGGGAGAAACCGGCTGTGGAAAATCCACGACAGCCAGAACGCTTGCAGGAATCTACCGGCCTACAGGCGGGGAGATCTTTTATCAGGGAGAAAGAGTGCCGGATAAAAAGGATTCTTTCGGAATGCGGAAGAAAATGCAGACGGAGATCCAGATGATCTTTCAGGATTCGGGCGCTGCATTGAATCCCCGAATGAGCATACGGCAGATCATGCTGGAGCCTGTAAAGATCAGCCGCAGGATCCGTGACAGAGAAATTCTGGAGAACAGGCTTCGGGAAATCCTGAAGGAGACAGGACTGGATGAAAGCATTCTTTCGAAAAAGCCGGGAGAGCTTTCCGGCGGACAGAGACAGAGAGTTGCCATAGGAAGAAGCCTTCTCATGGAACCACGTCTTATCATTGCAGATGAACCCATCGCATCGTTGGACATTTCTATCCAGGCACAGATCGTCATGCTTTTTAAAAAGCTTCAGCAGGAAAAAAGATTTTCGTTTCTTTTTATTGCCCATGATCTGTCCATGGTACGTTTTTTAAGTGATACAACCGGTGTGATGAAAAACGGAAAGCTGGTAGAAATGGCACCTACAAAAGAGCTTTTTGAAAATCCGCAGCATCCTTATACACAGTCCCTGCTTTCTGCAATCCATATCCCGGATCCGCTGGAAGAGAGAAAACGGAGGCTGATCGAGTATGAAGAGCCACAGTCTCTTGGAGAGGGCTGGAAAGAATTATCCGCATGTCACTGTGTGAGAATATAAGAACATAATGGAATACATATGCATGACAAAATGGAATATGTAAAATCCCCCCGCCGGGGTTGTGGCAGAACAGCCGTGTTGTTAAACTTTTGTTATTCGAAATACTGAGAAACAAAGTGCGGAGAGGAAAATATGGGAAAATATATAATAAAACGGTTGCTGCAGCTGATCCCGGTTCTGATCGGGATCACATTTCTTTCTTTTGCCATGATGCGGCTTGCCGGCGGAGATGCAGTAACTTATATGTATGAAAATGCAGGCTCTGCAGTATCCCAGGAGGTCATTGATAAGGCGAAGGCAGAATATGGCCTTGATAAACCATTCCTTGTACAATATGCTGCCTGGTTTGCGGGAATGGTAACCGGAGATATGGGAGAGAGCTATGTGTCTCACAGAGATGTCTATGAAACCTTTATTTCAAAGCTTCCGGCAACGATGATGCTGACTCTGTCATCGATCCTTCTTACAATTGTTCTTGCGATCCCGTTGGGAATCCTGTCAGCAGTAAAGCACAACAAATGGGTAGATTATCTGATAAGATTTTTAAGCTTTATCGGCAATTCCATGCCGAATTTTTTTGCTGCCATGGTCCTGATGTATTTTCTGTCCATCAGGCTGGGCGTTTTACCGGTAGTCACAAATACAGATCTCGGACAGAGTATTATTCTGCCGACACTGACACTGGCGATCTCCATGGCTGCAAAATATACCAGACAGGTGCGTGCCACGGTTCTGGAAGAACTGAATAAGGATTATGTGACCGGAGCCCGGGCAAGAGGGATCCGCAGTCGTGTGATCATCTGGAAGAGTGTAATGAAGGCTTCCATGCTGACGATCATCACACTGCTGGCTCTGTCCATCGGTAATCTTCTGGGAGGAACTGCCATTGTGGAAAATATCTTTATGTGGGATGGTGTCGGAAAACTGGCGGTAGATGCGATCACCATGCGTGACTATCCGATCATCCAGGCTTATGTGGCCTGGATGGCGGTTATTTATGTTCTGGTAAATCTGGTGACAGATATTATTTACCACTATCTGGATCCGAGAGTACGACTTGGAGGTGACAGAGCATGAGTGGAAAAAATAATATCACAGTCCGGAAGCAGAAGATCCGGAAAAATCATACAAAAGCAAAGCTTGTCTTTTTTCTTGTGCTTACAGCATTGCTTCTGTTTGTAGCAGCATCTGCAAAATATCTCTGCCCTTATGATCCTTATGCCCAGGATCTGGCACTTGCCCAGAAACCGCCGGGACCGGAGCATCTGCTGGGGACAGACCGTTATGGAAGAGATATGCTTTCCCGTGTGATCATAGGAAGTACGACCAGTATTTATGCAACGCTGCTCCTGGTTGCGGTGATCACGGTGGCGGGAACGGCTATTGGTATTTTCTGTGGCTGGAAGGGCGGCAAAGCCGATACCGTTCTGATGCGTATCTCTGATCTGTTCCTGGCTTTTCCGGGACTGGTATTTGCCCTGGCAGTAGCAGGTGTTCTGGGAGGCGGTATCCAGAATGCGATCATTGCCCTGGCAGTGATCAGCTGGCCGAAGTTTGCGAGACTTGCCAGAGGGCTTACTCTGACTCAGAAGGACTCTGCATATCTTATGGCGGCGAAGCTTTCCGGAAGCAGTACAGGAAAGCTTCTGCTCAAACATATCCTTCCCAATATCGCAGGCCCCATCCTTGTTACGTCAGTTCTTGATATCGGAACCATGATGATGGAGCTGGCAGGACTTTCCTTTCTCGGGCTTGGGGTAAAGCCTCCAATGGCAGAATGGGGAAGTATGATCAACGATGGAAGAAGTATGCTGCAGATTTCACCGTGGATGGTACTTGCGCCGGGAATGGCGATTTTTATTACAGTAATGATCTTTAATCTTTTGGGAGATACGATCCGGGATTATATGGATCCGAAGGAACGAAACAGGAGAAAAGGATAACAGGCACTTATAAATAAACATAACAGAGAAAGTGAGAGCGGAGATTATGAAGAAAAAGATTCTGGCAGCAGTGCTTGCAGCGGCAATGGTCATGAGCATGACAGGAGTTCCGGCAGCAGCAAAAAGCAAAGAAAAGAGTGAAGGAACTACCTTTGTTTACGGAACTACCGGATATAGTGAAGAAATGGGAGATGCAGGATTAAACCCTCACGACAATTATTCCGGATGGAGCTGTCTTCGTTATGGCGTAGGAGAAACACTGTTTAAGTACAATGACAACATGGAGGTAGAGCCATGGCTTGCTACAGACTATGAATTTACAGACGATAATACAGTAAAGATCACCCTTCGTGATGGTGTGAAATTTTCCAGCGGAAGAACCATGGACGGAGAAGCGGTAAAGGAATGCCTGGAGGATCTGATCGCAAACCATGACCGTGCACCTTACGATATGAAGATCGATAAGATCGAAGCAGATGGAATGACAGTAACGATCCATACTTCCGAACCATGTCCGGCACTGATCCATTATCTCGGTGATCCATATGGTGCTATCATTGATATGGATTATGGCGTACAGGGAGAGGGCGGCTCTGCAAATGTGGCAGGAACAGGCCCTTATGTTGCAACAGAGGTATCTCCAACAGAGATTAAGCTGGTAAAAAATGAGGATTACTGGGGCGGAGATGTAAAGGTAGACAACGTTATCGTAAAATCCTTCTCAGACGGAAGTGCCCTGACTGCAGCATTACAGACAGGCGATATACAGGGAACCTATGGACTTCAGTATGACAACTATGCGCTTTTTGACGGAAATCCAGACTATCAGATCAGCTCTGTAGCAACAAGCCGATGTTTCTTCGGACAGTTTAATATGAAGTCTGAACTGATGCAGGATCAGAATGTGAGAAAAGCCATTGAGATGGGAATCGATAAGGACGGCTTCTGCAGTGTGATCATGGAAGGACGAGGTGTTCCGGCAGTGGGAGCCTTCCCAAGCAGCTTTTCCTATGGAAACGATGCAGTAAAGGCACCGTCCTATGATCCGGAAGAGGCGAAAAAGCTTCTGGAAGAATCCGGATGGACAGATACGGATGGAGATGGCTATGCAGATAAGGACGGAAAGAAGCTGTCCATCACATGGCTGACCTATCCAACCCGTCTGGAACAGCCTAAGCTTGCAGAATATGCACAGTCCACTTTAAAGGACATCGGAATTGAGGTCGATGTCAACAATACAGCAGACCATGCGACGTATGCAAAGAATGGAGAATTTGATGTATATGTAAGCTCGCTTACAACTGCACCTACCGGTGATCCGGAATATTTCTTCACAAGTACAGTTATATCTGATGCTGCTAAAAATTATGGCAAATACAGCAATTCGGATGTTGATGATATCGTAGCGAAGCTGCATGAGACCTTTGATACAGATGAGAGAGGCAAGCTTGCTGTGGAAGCACAGCAGACCATTCTGGATGATGATGCGTATTTCTTTGTTTCTCATCTGAATATGGGACTTGTGTCAAAGTCAAATGTATCAGGGCTGACTGCTCACCCATGTGATTATTACGAGATCACGGCAGATCTGGAAGTGAAATAAGATGGAATCATTGTTGAAGCTTGAGCATGTGACGATCTGTTACAACGAAGAACCGGTTGTACATGATGTGGATCTGGAACTGAATAAAGGGGAGATCCTGGGGGTGGTAGGCGAATCCGGAAGCGGAAAAAGTACCATCATCAAGGCAATCATGGGACTTCTGGGAAATGAAGGCATGGTGACAGAAGGGGATATCTGGTACAAAGGAAAAAATGTGGTGGATATGCCGGAAAAAGAATTACGCAGACTTCTGGGTCCTGAGATCGCCATGGTCTTTCAGGATTCAGGAGCAGCCCTTTGTCCCATCCGCACCGTGGGCGATCAGATTTATGAGAGTATGCGGGAGCATGAGAGGATCAGCCGTAAGGAGTGTGCGGAGCGCGCCGTCCGGATGATGGCTAAGATTGGCCTCAAGGATGGGGAACGTGTTTTGCAAAGCTACCCCTTTGAATTGTCCGGCGGTATGAATCAGCGTGTGGGAATCTGTATTTCCATGCTGCAGAATCCGTCGCTTCTTCTGGCAGATGAGCCTACCAGTGCCCTGGATGTAACCATACAGAAACAGGTAGTTGAGGAAATGCTGCTGATGCGTAAGGAATACGGAACAGCCATGATCGTTGTCACACACAACATCGGTGTGGTGGAAAAAATGGCAGATAAGGTTCTGGTACTGAAAAACGGAAAGGTGAGGGAATACGGAAAAACAGCTCAGGTTCTGACAGATCCGGAGGATCCCTATACAAAAGAGCTTATGAGTTCGGTACCTCGTCTGAAACGTACAGGTACCGGAAATGGAGGCAGATGATGACAGAAAATAAAAACATTCTGGAAGTACATCATTTGAAAAAAAGCTTCACCACCGGTAAAAAATCCTTCACGGCTGTAGAAGACATAAGCTTTTCTCTGAAAACGGGGGAGGTATTAGGAATCGTAGGGGAATCCGGCTCAGGAAAAAGCACTGTGGCGAAGATGATCACACATCTGACAGAACCCACCGCCGGAGAAATTTTTCTCATGGAAAAGGATATCACACATGCAAGGGGAAAAAATCTCCGGGAAATCTACCGGGAAATGCAGATGATTTTTCAGACACCGGCAGAATCCTTTGACCCCAGATGCACTCTTGGGGACGGAATCGGGGAAAGTCTCCGGAATATGGGGATAAGTAAGAAGGAAACCAGGAACCGTGTGGAAAAGCTTCTGCTTACCTGCGGACTGACTCCGGAATATGCAGATCGGTATCCCCATCAGGTCAGCGGAGGGGAGTGCCAGAGAGCGGCTATTGCCAGAGCCCTGGCTGTGGAACCCAGAGTGCTGATCTGTGATGAAGCAACCAGCGCCCTGGATGTGACTGTGCAGAAACAGATTATGGAGCTGCTTCAGAAGTTAAAAAAAGAAAACCAGCTGTCCTTTCTTTTTATCTGCCATGATCTGGCCCTTGTCCAGCTGTTCTGCGACCGGGTGATCGTGATGCATGACGGACATGTGGAAGAGGAAGGGACACCGGAAGAGATCATTGAGCATCCGAAGACAGAGTATACGGAGCAGCTGATCCGGTCGGTGCTGTGATAATGACAGATAAAAACAAAAGAACGAAGCCCTCAGTAGTGCGAATACTGAGGGCTTTTTTGCAGGTTACACGTTGACGCATTTTCCCTCACCCGATATAATTAAAAAAGAATCGAAACCGGATGAAAACGGAATAAATATAGAGGAGACCACGAAAAATGGCAGAAAATTTACAGATCAGACTGGCAGATCCCGGTGAGGCGGACCGTCTGGCAGAGATCGAGGCAATCTGTTTTCCACCTGCGGAGGCAGCAAGTCATGAGGAAGTTGTGAAGCGTATGGGAGCATTCCCGGAGAATTTCGTTGTAGCAGTAAAGGATGAGCAGATCGTAGGCTTTATCAACGGAGGAACCACAGATAAACCAGTACTCCCGGATGAATTTTATCATGATATCACGCTTCACAGAAAGGACGGGGAGATCCAGACGGTATTCGGACTGAATGTGATCCCGGAATACCGTCATCAGGGAATTGCCGGAGAGCTTGTGGAATATTTCAAGGAGCTTGCGAAAGAGCGCGGAAAAAAAGCTCTGATCCTTACCTGCAAGGAGCATATGATCCCATTCTATGAGAGCCACGGACTGAAGAAGCTGGGTGTGGCAGATTCCTGTCATGGCGGAGCAACCTGGTATGATATGCAGATCTGGTTCTGAGAAATGAAGACAGTAACAGAAGAAAAAAGAAGAGTCAGCTGCAGAAATAAAGGTCAGCTGAATAAGAAACCAGAGGAAAAATAAATGAGAATACGAATGTACAATGTGGGGTTCGGAGACTGTTTCTGTATCCGTGACAGAAAAAGCAGCCTGCTTGTGGATTTCGGGGCAGCCAACAGCAAGATCGAAGGGCGGCCACGGAGAGAGGTCTTTGATGTGATCATCTCAGACCTTACCACTATCCGCAAAAAAAATCTGCTTCTGACACATTTTCATCCGGACCATGTTTCCGGATTGCTTTATATGATGCGTTACCGAAGAGATGCCTACGAATTTGAAAAGATCTATCTTCCGGATGTATTTTCCGGTCCGGAAATGAAATACACACTGGCGCTGCTGCTCCTTGCGGATGTGACAAAAAAGGCCAGCCTTCCCGGAAGACGTGTCAGCCTTTTTGCCCTTGCAGAAGCTCTTTGCGCCAGAAGGGTAAAGATCGACCTTTTATCCAGAGGCTCAGAGTTTGAGGGAAAATATACAGCGCTCTGGCCGGATCTCAGGGAAGTCAGCCGGGAAACGGAGGACGTATTTAATTCCCTGATCGAGAATCATGAAAACGCAATGACCGAGCTTGTGAACATTGCGGAGGAGGTACGTCAGCTGTTCCTGTCCATGACAGAGGAGATGCCGGAAACAGAGCAGAAATCTGCTCCACTGTCTGAGGCATCTTTGGTGGAAGAGGATACAGAGGAATCCGAGCGCTCTTTGACAGGACAGACAGAGCCTGGTAGGGAAAACGAAGGATATACGCAGGAGAAGCTGGAGCTTATAATGGAAGATACAGGCGCAGCAGCTGAGGATACAGCAGAGGCTCCGGAAGAAGCCGAAAAAGAGAGAACACGTCGCCTTAAACCGGAAAAGCTGGAAAAGAAATTCCGTGAATTACAGGCAACCGGAGAATTTCAGGCACTTCTGGAAAGTGCGGAAAAACAGGGGCATTTTCTGCGTCAGTTCCGCCACAAGATCAGTCTGGCATTTCAGAATACCGGCGACGGAGAGCTGAATCTTCTGTTTACCGGAGATGTACAGCCACAGTACATGAGGATGATCGCAGAAAACTATGATGGGAGGATTCCCCTTCATGAGCATTACTGGTGTATCAAGGTACCACATCATGGTACGGAATCCCATTTCTTTGATTTCAGCAGCTTCTCCCCGGAGAATATGATGATCCCCAACGGAGCCTACTACGACAACAGCAAGAAGAAATCCAAGAATCAGCGCACTTCCATGCAGTACGGCGGTTTATTTTATATTAATGACGCGCATATGTATTGTTCCAACTGTGACTGCTGTGACAGCTATGAGAACGGATGCTCCTGCAGGGAGTATGATGTGATATCACCATCGTATTATAAAGATATCTGATCATGTTACAGATGGATTTCTGGTGAGTTATATACGATCCGGTCATTCAGGCAGACAAAGAAGACGGTAATTTCTTTGTCTGCGTTTTTGTTAAAAAGACAGGATGTACATGTGGACAGAGGAAAAATGATACAGGAGGAAAAGTTTTGAAACAGATCGCAGACCTGCACATACATTCCAGATATTCCATGGCAACCAGCAAAGATGGCACGCCGGAGATGCTGGATCTCTGGGCGCGGAAAAAAGGAATCACACTCCTTGGAACAGGAGATATGACACATCCCATCTGGCGGCAGGAGTTGAAGGATAAGCTGATCCCTGCAGAACAGGGACTGTTCCGGCTGAAAGAGGAATATGTTTTGCCGGAGGCGGCACGCTATCCTGGAAAAGCACCCAGGTTTGTACTGTCCGGTGAGATCAGTTCCATCTATAAAAAAGGAGGAAAAACCAGGAAGGTGCACAGCCTGATCCTGCTTCCGGGATTCAATGAGGCAGATGCTTTTGCCGCAAGGCTGGAAAAGATCGGAAATATCCATTCAGACGGACGTCCTATTTTGGGGCTGCCCTGCCATGATCTTCTGGAAATAATGCTGGAGGTCAGTGAGGAGGGTATCTATATCCCCGCGCATATCTGGACCCCACATTTTTCCCTGTTTGGAGCGAAGTCCGGATTTGACACCATAGAAGAATGCTTTGAAGAACTGACACCTTACATCCATGCCCTGGAGACAGGACTTTCTTCAGATCCGGCGATGAACTGGCAGATCTCGGCGCTGGATGGCTATCAGCTGGTGTCCCATTCGGATGCACATTCACCGTCGAAGCTGGGAAGGGAAGCGGACCTTCTGGATATAGAGCTTTCCTATCAGGGATTGTGGGATGCAGTGCAGAACGGAAAAGGTCTTGAAGGGACGATTGAATTTTTTCCGGAAGAAGGAAAGTATCATTTTGACGGGCACCGGAAATGCGGTGTATGCCTGAGTCCGAAAGAAGCAGAGATGTATAACGGTATCTGCCCGGTCTGCGGAAAGAAGCTGACCATGGGTGTGGATCACCGGATCATGCAGTTATCTGACCGTGACGAGAGTTCAGCGGCCATGCCGGAAAGCG
The DNA here is from genome assembly GCF_051861785.1 of Blautia massiliensis (ex Durand et al. 2017). Lineage (NCBI taxonomy): Bacteria > Bacillati > Bacillota > Clostridia > Lachnospirales > Lachnospiraceae > Blautia > Blautia massiliensis (ex Durand et al. 2017). The sequence goes on along the minus strand of NZ_CP146725.1, from coordinate 1,397,793 downwards.
GCCGCCCATATGAAAGCCTGATGCCGCTGCCGGAGGTGATCTCCGCATGTGTGGGATTTTCCACGGCAAGCAAAAAAGTTCAGGGACAGTACGAGGCTCTGCTTGAGAAACTGGGTGCGGAATTTACCATATTGAGAGAGGTTCCGCCGGAAGATATCCGAAAAGCCGGCGGAGAAGTTCTGGCGGAAGGCATCCGGCGGCTCCGTGCAGGAGAAGTGGTGCGGAAACCGGGATCTGACGGAGAATATGGAAAAATAGAATTGTTTTAAGCGACTCAGGTAAGTCCTCTGCGTGATTGCGAATATCGGCTTGATCCAATTAAGAAAATTTCTGAAATGGTGTGAAAAGAAGCAACTGTTAAAAATTTATGTATTGTGAAGAGTATTGCCGGTCATAGCGTGAGCTGCAAAAGGTAAAAGGCAATAATGATAAAGGATTGGAGCAGGATAGAGATCATGAAAGAAAAAATCGGCATCATATCAGACACTCACGGTCTTCTGCGGCCTGAAGTACTGGAAATCTTAAAAGACTGCAAATACATTCTTCATGCCGGAGATGTCAATAAAGACGAGATCCTGGATGTACTGCGTTCCATGGGGAATCTCTATGTGGTCCGTGGAAATAATGATAAAGACTGGGCGGAAAATCTTCGCACCAGTCTAAGCTTTACCATTGGCGGCGTGAAATTTTTTATGGTCCATAACAAAAAAGACGTTGCGTGGGAGCTGGGGGACACACAGGTGATCATTTTCGGACATACTCATAAATATTTTGAGAATATGATTGACGGTCGGTTGTGGCTGAATCCGGGAAGCTGTGGAAGAAGCCGTTTTGGCGGAGCGGTTACCATGGCGGTGATGACTGTGGAGGATGGCAAATATCAGGTGGAAAAAATCATTTTGGCGGAAAATTCCAGGAAATGATCATAACTCTGTTTATGGATCCTTTTATGCAGATCCGTTTCTGTAGATTACTGGAATACGCTGATGCATAAAAGGATTTTTTGTATTTTATTGGATACAATCCTTGTAATTTTGGATTTGTAGCGTATAATTAAAAAACGTTTAAAACAAAAGTGGTCTTACCACTTTTGAAAAATTCGTTTGAGCGCAGAATTTGAACGCAGCTGCGTTCATGAGTATGCAGTAAAGCAAAATGTGAATATGCGCTTTACATGAATCAGGAGGGATGCAACATGAAGCATGTGCAGCAGTTCAGCATCATCCTGTTGATTTCCGTCATTGGAGAATTACTGAAAACCTGTCTTCCACTTCCGGTACCGGCCAGTGTCTATGGATTGATCATTATGCTGGTGGCTTTGCTCACAGGTATTCTGAAGCTGGATCAGGTCAAAGGTGCGGCAGATTTTCTGGTTGAGATCATGCCGGTGATGTTTGTGCCGGCTGGTGCGGGACTGATCACAGCCTGGAGTACTCTGAAACCGATCTGTGTACCGGTTCTCATCATGACGTTTATCAGCACGGTGATCGTAATGGTCGTAACAGGAAAAGTAACACAGGGAGTGATCCGTATGGGAAAGAGAGGAACTGAAAAATGATGGAATTCATAAAAAACTCCGCATTTTTCGGAGCAATGATAAGTCTGATCGCCTATGAGATCGGTCTGATCCTGAAAAAGAAGTTTAAAATGGCGATCTTTAATCCGCTTTTGATCTCGATCATCTGTGTTATCGGTGTTCTTTTGATCTTCCATATTGATTATGATGATTACAATGAAGGTGGAAAATATATCAGCTATCTGCTGACCCCGGCAACGGTCTGTCTGGCAGTGCCCCTTTATGAGCAGATCCATTTGCTGAAAAAAAATCTCAAGGCAGTGGCTGCCGGGATCTTTTCCGGAACGCTGGCCGGGCTTTGCAGCATTCTGCTTATGGCGAAATTGTTTGGCTTTGATCATCAGGAATATGTCACCATGCTTCCGAAGTCTATCACAACCGCCATCGGAATGGGTGTTTCCGAGGAGCTTGGCGGTATCGTGACCATCACCGTTGCCGTGATCATCATCACAGGAGTTCTGGGAAATATGCTCGCAGAGGTTGTCTACAGGATCGCAAAGATCGAGGAGCCGATCGCAAAAGGTCTTGGACTTGGAACATCTGCCCATGCTATCGGAACAGCCAAAGCCATGGAGCTTGGACCGGTAGAAGGAGCTATGAGCAGCCTTGCCATTGCCGTAGCCGGATTGCTTACGGTTGTAGGAGCGTCTGTGTTTTCGGGAATGATGTAAAAGCAGATATCATAGGATTTCAAATGCCCTTTCAAAGTGTTACATTTTACAAGTCTGTCGTTTACGGCAGGCTTTTTTTGTTGTTCGTTGGTAATATCCCGCGAAGCGTGTTGCGCCACCAATCGCAATGGCGTTCAAATTTAGCACCTTTTCTAGAAGGAATCGTTGGTTCTCCTCCATGGGCATATATATAATCAATTAGCTTGTTACAGTCGTATCCATGGTCTGCCAATACATTACTTCCATTGGGATTGACATGATCCAGCAAAGGGATTGCGTAATTGATATCGTTACGCTGCCCTTCACGGATCATAAAATAAACCGGATAACCGTATGCATCTACAACTGCATGGATTTTTGTGCTGGCTCCACCGCGGCTGTGTCCGATTTCGTTTGGAGACCCCCTTTTTTTGCTCCAGCACTATGCTGATGAGCTTTGACGATAGAAGCGTCCATTGACAGTTCTGTTAATTCGGCTTCTAAGCTCAAAACACGAAAAATATTATCAAGGGTGCCGTCTTCAATCCATTTACGGAAACGGGAATAAATAGTTTGCCAGGAACCATAACGTTCTGGAAGGTCTCGCCATGGAGCTCCGCTACGAGCAATCCAAACAATTCCATTCAGAATTGTCCGGCTGCATTTTTGTGGGCGTCCCTGTTTTCCAGAATTTTCAGGCGGCAGTAATGAAGCTATACGGTTCCATTCTTTATCGGTTAATTCGTATCGTCTCAACATAATTAACACCCTTTTTTCTTTACTCTAACATGAAAAAGGGTATTAGAATATATGTTTTGTGCAACTTTTGTTTTTCAAACACGCTCTAGGACTTAAACATTGGAAAGCAAAAGAACTTGCATGTAGCAGAAAAGGTTACTGGAGAGTGGCAAAGGTACTGAACCAAATCTTTTCGAATAAAATAATATCCAAGCTTGGATACACATCCATGCTTGACTATTATCTAGCTCACTATATCCAAAGTTCAGAAAGAACTGTCGGAGTGACTGGCAGACAGCATTCTTTTTTGTGGATCTTAAAGACGAACATATTTTTGCATAAAATAAACAAATGTTCGGAAAAACCATATTTATACCGTTTTATTGGACTAAAAATGAGATATAATGCAAACATACAGAAAATATGTTTGGAAAATATGTTCGATAAATCCTGAGACGAACATAGGACAGGGAGGATGGATCTTATGTGGAATACAGAGAGCAGCAGGAAGGCAGTATTGGCAGAGAGAAGATATGTGGAAGCTGAGAACGGACGTTGCGGCAGACAGAAGCTTTCCTCAGGAATGGCAATGGTACTGGGCGCACTTCTTACAATGGAGATCATGCTTGGCGGGGCAATGCTGTTTAATTTTGATTTCCGTGGAGCAGATATCGTTGCTGTTGTATTGTCATTCATGGTATTATATTTTGCAGTGGTAGCATCACTGACAGACAAGTAATGGAACGGAGGTAGGAGGATGCCAAGGGTCTTTAACCAGAAGATTAAAATTTTATATCTGATGCGCATTTTTCTGGAGCAGACGGACGAAGAGCATCCGATGTCCGTGAAGGAGCTGATCGCTTATCTGAATAGTCTGGGGATCAGTGCAGAGCGTAAGACTGTCTATGATGATATTGAAACCCTGCGGAATTTTGGAATGGATATCCTGAACCGGCGGGAGCACCCGGCCGGTTTTTATCTTGCCAGTCGGGAATTTGAGCTTCCGGAGCTGAGACTTCTGGTGGATGCAGTACAGTCCTCCAGATGTATCACCAATGGGAAATCCCGACAGCTGATCAGGAAGCTGGAGAGCCTTGCCAGTGTTTATGAGTCCAGACAGCTGCGGCGACAGGGATTTGCAGAGAACCGTATCCGGACTATAAACGAGAATGTGTATTACAGTATTGATATGATCCAGCGTGCATTAACTGAGGACAGGCAGATTTCTTTTCAATATTGTGAATGGACTGTGGAGAAGAAGCTGCGTCCGGAGAATGAGGGAGAACGATATTCGGTCAGTCCCTGGGGACTTGTATGGCAGAATGAGGAGTATTATCTGATCACTTACGACGAGAAGTGTGGAAGGGTTAAGCAGTATCAGGTAGATAAGCTCCAGCAGATCCGTATAGAGAAGGAGGTGCGACGCGGCAGAGAATTTTTTGAGAATTATGATATAGGGGAGCTGACATCCAGGACCTTCGGGATGTTTGGCGGCAGAGAAGTAACCATATGTCTGGAAGCACATAACCGCTTGGTCGGGGTGTTGCTGGATCGGTTTGGCAGAGATATTATGATACACAGGAAGGATCCTGAACATTTCAAAACACTGGTTCGTGTAAATATCAGTGACCAGTTCTTTGGCTGGATAGCCAGTCTTGGCCCGGATGCGGTGATCGCGTCACCGGATGAGGTTCGCAATAAGTACCGGGAATTTCTTGAGAAAAGTCTTTCTAATTACAAATGATAAATATATGATAAAGAAAATCTGTATATAATAAAGATTCAGGAAAATTCACTCCTGAGTCTGCAGGTTTTCAACAGAAATAATATATAAAAAAATAAATGAAAACAGACAAAAATGAGAAAAAATATATAATAGCTGCATCTGAAATATAAAAATAATATAGATAGCATATGTAAAAAAGATAATAGACATCGCGATGTTTAAGTGCTATAATGCTTTCGACTCTTAGAAGGGAATAAATTTTGCCATTTCAGGCAGATTACGGGCGGTGAAGATATGACTGTAAAAGCAAAAATGCTGAAGCTTCTGGAGCAGCACGAGAATGAACTGATATCCGGAGAGGCGGCAGCAGCAGAACTGAACTGCACACGGGCAGCCATCTGGAAAGCTGTGAAATCCCTTCGTGAAGAGGGATATACCATAGAAGCTGGACCAAACAAAGGCTATGTGCTTCGAGGAGGCAGCCGTTTATCGGAAGAAGGAATACGGCTTTACCTCGATCATCCGGATGTCCCTGTAAAAATATACAGAGAACTGGATTCTACAAACCGGGCAGCCAAGGAGGCTGCATTTTCAGGAGAAGCAGGTCATGGTGCACTGATACTGGCGCGCAGACAGAAAAGCGGAAGAGGCCGAAGAGGCCGAAGTTTTTATTCTCCTGAAAATGCAGGACTTTATATGAGTATCGTTCTAAGACCTGACCGAACTCTGAAGGAGGGACTCCTGATCACTACAGCGGCGGCAACTGCAGTGTGCCGTGCAGTGAAGAAAATCTGCGGGATCGACCTTGGAATCAAATGGGTCAATGATCTGTATTTTCATAATAAGAAAGTGTGTGGGATACTGACAGAGGCTGTTACAGACTTTGAAAGCGGGAACATTGAGTTTGCAGTTGTAGGAATTGGTTTGAATCTGTATATGCCGGAAGATGGGTTTCCTGAAGATATACAGGAAACGGCTGGAGCATTATTTGAAAACAGGAATGACGCAGAGCATATAAACTGCAGTATTCTTGTGGCGGAGATCGTCAATCAGCTTCTCATGGAAGTGGAGACTCCGGGACTTTCCAGAGAATATACAGAAAATAATATCATTCCTGAAAACATGATCGTGATCACAGACGGACAGTGTACAAGGGAAGCTTATGCAGAATCCATAGCACCAGATGGAAGGCTTCTTGTGAGAGAACAGGATGGTTCAGAAACCCTGCTTTCTTATGGAGAGGTATCTGTACGCAGGAAGTCGGATCAAGGTTAATTGAAATGAATTATATATTTTGTATAAAAAAAAGATTCTTTTTTGTACAAAACAGGCAAAAATAATATTGACATTCTGGAAATGCGGAGTAAAATAAAGTCAACTACAAGGCGTGGTCATACCAATTATAAAAAGCTGTGATCACGGCCAAGAGAAAAGGAGGGAGAAAAACGGGAGATTTATCAAGTTCACTGGCAGAAGAGTTAAGCAGCAAGACAGCCTTTACTGTTCCGGTTTTCGGTGGAATACCGGTCGAAGAGAGTGTAGTAGTCACATGGATCATTATGGCGGTCCTTGTGGTTCTGTCCCTGATCTTAGTTCGGAATCTCAGTGTGGAAAATCCGGGTAAGAAGCAGCTGCTTCTGGAAACCGGGGTAAGTTTTCTTCAGGATTTCTTCATAGGTATCCTTGGAGAAGAAGGCAAACAGTATGTGCCTTATTTGATGTCAACCGTAATTTACATCGGAATAGCCAATATCGCAGGCGTATTTGGTTTTACACCACCAACGAAGGACATGAACGTTACCATTGCGCTGGCGCTGATGAGCATTATTCTGATCGAGTATGCAGGCTTTCACAAAAAGGGACTGAAGGGTTTCCTGAAAAGCTTTGCGGAGCCGGTTCCGATCATGCTTCCGATCAACATTCTGGAAGTTGCGATCAGACCTACATCTCTCTGCATGCGGTTGTTTGGTAATGTTCTGGGAAGCTTCGTAGTTATGAAGCTGCTGGAGTTTGTTTGTCCGGCCATTCTTCCCATACCATTCAGTCTGTATTTTGATTTCTTCGACGGATTTATACAGGCGTATGTATTTGTATTTTTAACATCCTTGTTCATCAAGGAAGCAATTGAGTAGTGAAGCGGAAGATCCGCTTGATCTAAAAAAATGAAAAAAATTGTATTTTACAGGAGGAAAAAATTATGTTAGTCGCAATTGGTGCAGGTATTGCAGTTCTTTCAGGTATTGGAGCAGGTGTTGGTATCGGTATTGCAACATCTAAGGCAACAGAAGCTATCGCAAGACAGCCGGAGGCAGAGAGCAAGATCAGTAAAGCACTTCTTCTTGGATGTGCTCTTGCAGAGGCAACAGCTATTTACGGTTTCGTAATCGGTCTTCTGATCATCATCATGCTTGGCTAATAGGTAAAGACGAGATACTAATTCAGGATTAAGAGAGGCAGGTGGACCAGGTGATTAAAATTGATATCAACCTTGTCTTTACTATTATAAACCTGATCGTTCTTTATCTTTTAATGAAGAAGTTCCTTTTCGGCCCGATCATTGGTGTTATGGAGAAGAGAAAATCCATGATCGATGAGCAGTTTGCTTCAGCAGAGAAGACAACCACTGAAGCAAACCAGCTGAAAGGACAGTATGAGGATGCACTGAAATCTGCGAAGGAGGAATCCTTCAGTATTGTAGAGCAGGCTAAGGACGAGGCAAAAGTACAGGCAGACAGCATCGTGAAGAGAGCTAATGATCAGGCTGGTCAGATTCTTGAGAAAGCAAGAAGAGATATCAGCACTGAGCAGGAAGCTGCTATGAAAGCGATGGAAGGCAAAGTGGCTGAGCTGGCAATGGATGCAGCATCCAGAATCATGGGAAAAAAGAACGACGAAGCACAGGATATGTCCCTATATGACCAGTTTTTAGAAGGAGCAGGTGATCCTCATGACAGAGACGTCCATTAATTATGCAAAAGCATTATACGGTCTTTCTGTCCCGGGGGAGGCAATCTGCGAAACAGGAAGGATTTTTAAGAATACACCTGAGATAGGTAAGATGCTTGAAAATCCACTTGTTTCCCTCAAAGAAAAAGAACAGGTAATAGAGCGGGTTTTTCCGCAGGAAATGAAGAGTTTTCTTAAAGTAACGTGTAAGTATCAGAAGATTGACAGAATCGGAGAGATCCTTGAAGCTTATGATGCTTACAGCCGGGAACAGAAAGGAATTCTCAAGGCAGAGCTTCTTTATGTAACACGTCCTGCCGAAGAGCAGGAAAATAAGATGAAGGAGTTTCTCCGTAGCCAGTTTTCTGCCAGAGAAGTGGAACTTACCCTTACAGAGGATAAAAGCCTTGTAGGTGGATTTGTTCTCAGGGCAGGAGATCGTGAGTACGACTGGAGCCTCATCGGACGTTATAAGAAACTGAAACAGAAATTAACCCGGAGGTGAAATTGAATTGGGTGCAATAAATCCAGATGAAATCATTTCGATTCTCAAGGAAGAAATAAAGAACTATGACGAAATCAGCAAGGACCAGGAAGTAGGCACTGTCATCTCCGTGGGAGATGGTATCGCAACTGTTTATGGCATCGATCATGCCATGTACGGTGAGGTCGTGACCTTCGAGAATGGTCTGAAAGGTATGGTACAGGATGTCCGTGCCAACAGCATGGGATGTATTCTTTTCGGAAAGGATACAGGAATCAAGGAAGGCACCAAGGTTGCCAGAACTGGCAAGCAGGCAGGTATTCCGGTAGGGGATAAATTTATCGGAAGAATCGTGAACGCACTTGGTGAGCCTATTGATGGAAAGGGAGAGATCCAGGCAGAGGAATACCGCCCGATCGAGAACCCGGCTCCTGGAATCATCGACCGTAAGTCTGTAACTGTACCTCTGGAAACAGGAATCCTTTCCATTGATTCCATGTTCCCGATCGGCCGTGGACAGCGAGAGCTGATCATCGGCGACAGACAGACAGGTAAAACATCCATCGCAACCGATACGATCATCAACCAGAAAGGTAAGGATGTGATCTGTATTTATGTTGCTATCGGACAGAAAGCTTCTACCGTTGCAAAGGTAGTTTCCAATCTTGAAAAATACGGTGCAATGGAGTATACAACCGTATTCTCCGCAACAGCCAGCGACTGTGCACCGCTTCAGTATATTGCTCCTTATGCTGGTACTGCTCTTGCAGAGTATTTCATGTATCAGGGTAAAGACGTACTGATCGTATATGATGATCTTTCCAAGCATGCAGTGGCATATCGTGCATTGTCACTTCTGCTTGAGCGTTCTCCGGGACGTGAGGCATATCCTGGTGACGTATTCTATCTTCATTCCAGACTTCTGGAGCGTTCCAGCCGTCTGAGCGAAGAGGCAGGCGGCGGATCCATTACGGCACTTCCGATCATCGAGACACAGGCCGGCGATGTATCTGCATACATTCCTACAAACGTAATTTCCATCACAGATGGTCAGATCTTCCTGGAAAGTGATCTGTTCTTCTCCGGTATGCGTCCGGCAGTCAATGTTGGTCTTTCCGTATCCCGTGTTGGTGGTGCTGCACAGACCAAGGCTATGAAGAAAGCTTCCGGTAGTGTACGTATCGACCTGGCACAGTACAGAGAGATGGAAGTGTTCACCCAGTTCAGTTCAGATCTGGATGAGGCTACAACTGCACAGCTGAAATACGGAAGCTGTCTGATGGAGCTTCTGAAACAGCCGCTCTGCAGCCCGTTAAGTCTTCATCAGCAGGTAATTACTCTCTGCGTTGCGACTCACAAGCTGATGGTAGATGTAGAAAAGAAAGAGATTAAGAAATATCAGAAGGATCTTCTGGAGTACTTTGATAATGTATATCCTGAGATCGGCAAAGAGATCGAGACTACAAAGCAGCTCTCTGATGAGCTTGTAGAGAAAATCGTAAAGGCGGCAGAAGAATTCAGAGATAAGAGCAGGTAGGTGTTGATATGGCAAATGCAAAAGAAATACAGACTCGTATGAAAAGCATTCAGGACACCATGAAGATCACCAATGCGATGTACATGATTTCTTCTTCCAAGATGCAGAAGGCCAAGAAGATCCTGCAGGACACGGAACCATATTTCTATAATATGCAGGCTGCCATTGCCAGGATCCTCCGTCATATGCCGGACATCCAGCATCCTTTCTTCAGTGAGCGTCATCTTGTTCCGAAGGATGAAAGAAAGGTAGGTACCATTGTCATTACAGGTGATAAAGGTATGGCTGGTGCATACAATCATAATGTACAGAAAATGACAGAAGATTTCATGGAAGAGGTACCGGGACATCACAAGCTGTATGTCCTTGGTATGGTAGGGCGTCAGTATTTCGGCAAGAGAGATGTGGATATGGACGGCAGTTTTCATTATACCGTGCAGAAGCCGACTATGCACAGAGCACGCCTTATCACGGAAGAGATCGTACGGGCATTTCTTGAAAGAGAGCTGGATGAAATTCACATTGTCTATACACAGATGCTGAATGCGATGGCAATGGAAAATGTGAATATGCAGCTTTTACCGCTGAAAAAGGCTGATTTTAAGGTGGGTCAGATCCCGGCAGATATTTATCAGGAGGAGATCGTGTTATCTCCGTCTGCAGATGTGCTTCTGGATACTATGATCCCCAACTACCTTACAGGTGTGATCTATGGATGTCTTGTAGAGGCATATGCCAGTGAGAACAGTGCGAGAATGACAGCAATGCAGTCCTCTACAGATAGTGCAAAGGCGATGCTGAAGGATCTTTCCATTCAGTATAATCGTGCACGTCAGGCTGCGATCACCCAGGAGATCACTGAGGTTATCAGCGGTGCTAAAGCACAAAAAAGGAAGTGATGACTATGAATAAAGGTAAGATCGTACAGGTTATGGGACCTGTTGTAGACGTTGTTTTTGAAGACGGACAGCTTCCGGATATCAAGGATGCCCTTGAAGTCGAGAACAACGGTAAGAGATGCGTTATGGAGGTGTCCCAGCACCTTGGAAATAATATCGTACGCTGCATCATGCTGGGAGCCAGCGAGGGCCTGCAGCGAGACAGAGAAGTAACAGCTACCGGAAGCGGTATCAAGGTTCCGGTTGGAGATAAAACACTTGGTCGTCTGTTCAACGTTCTTGGAGATACCGTAGATGGCGGTGATTCCCTGGACGGTGAAGAGCATTGGGTCATCCATCGTGATCCGCCTTCATTTGAGGAGCAGAAACCGGCAGTTGAGATCCTGGAAACAGGTATCAAGGTTATCGATCTTCTTGCTCCATATGCAAAAGGTGGTAAGATCGGTCTGTTCGGTGGTGCCGGTGTTGGTAAGACAGTCCTTATCCAGGAGCTGATTCAGAATATCGCTACCGAGCATGGTGGATATTCTATTTTCACCGGTGTCGGTGAGCGTTCCCGTGAGGGTAATGACCTTTGGACAGAGATGAAGGAATCAGGTGTTCTTGAGAAGACAGCCTTAGTGTTCGGACAGATGAACGAGCCGCCTGGATCACGTATGCGTGTTGCTGAGACAGGACTTACCATGGCAGAGTATTTCCGTGATCAGGAGCACAGAGATGTACTTCTTTTCATTGATAATATCTTCCGTTTTGTACAGGCAGGATCTGAGGTTTCCGCTCTGCTTGGACGTATGCCGTCCGCAGTAGGATACCAGCCTACACTGGCAACTGAGATGGGTGAGCTTCAGGAGAGGATCGCATCTACCAAGGAAGGTTCTGTTACATCTGTACAGGCAGTATATGTACCGGCCGATGACTTAACTGACCCGGCTCCGGCAACAACATTTGCCCATCTGGATGCAACAACCGTTCTTTCCCGTAAGATCGTTGAGCAGGGTATTTATCCGGCTGTAGATCCGCTTGAGTCTACTTCCCGTATCCTGGAGGCAGATATTGTCGGTGAGGAACATTACGAGGTTGCACGTAGAGTACAGGAGATTCTTCAGAAATATAAAGAACTTCAGGATATCATTGCTATTCTTGGTATGGAGGAGCTCTCAGAGGAAGACAAGCAGACAGTATTTCGTGCAAGAAAGATCCAGAAGTTCCTTTCCCAGCCGTTCCATGTAGCTGAGAACTTCACCGGTATCAAAGGTAAATACGTACCGTTGAAAGAGACGATCCGTGGCTTTAAGGCAATCATTGACGGCGAGATGGATGAGTATCCGGAGAACGCATTTTTTAATGTTGGAACCATTGATGATGTAATTGCAAAAGCAAAAGCCGAAGAAAACCGGCAGTAAGGAGCGGCTATGAGTGAGACTTTTGGCCTGGAGATCTACGCCAGCAATAAACTGGCTTATGCGGGACGTGCCCAGAAGCTTATTATTCCGGCTGTGGATGGCGAGCAGGGCTTTCTTGCTCATCATGCGAATGTGGTAGCAACCATTATTCCAGGTGAGATGCGTTTTGAGGATGCAGATGGAAATACACATGTTTTTGCTGTGAGCAGCGGATTTGTTGAGATGATCAATAACCGTGCCAAGCTGTTCTGTCTCAGTGTAGAAAGCCCCGAGGAAATCGATATCCGTCGTGCGCAGGAAGCGAAGGATCGTGCAGAGGAGCAGCTTCGTCAGAAACAGAGTATTATGGAATACCACAGGAGTCAGCTGGCTCTTGCGAGAGCAATGACACGTCTTAAGGTAACACATAAGCAGTAAATTTAAATCATATAAAAAGATCCATTGTCAGGAAACTGACAGTGGATCTTTTTTTCGCTGTTATTTTTTGGATGAAGCAGGATCAGAACCGGTATTTTCCGGATCAGTAATGGAAGAAGCTTCAGAATCTGTATCTTTGTCTGAGTTATCAGAAGTATGAACAGGCTTTTCTGTCAGCTGCTGATATGGACGATAGGGTTCCCAGTAATGCTCATCTTTTGTTTCGGTTTCCTGTTTCAGTTTCTTTTTCTGCTGAGTAAGAAGATAAATACCTGCAGCAATGATACCTGCAGCAATGACGATCTGCGGAAGGCTGTTGCAGATATTGTATACATAGTCGGCCATATTATTTGGTACAATGAAGTACAGAAGACTTGTGAAACGACTCCACAGGATGCAGATACCAAACAGGATCAGAACCCATGCAGCTGCACTCTGATGCTTTTGTAAGAATTTTCCCATATCACCGGAAAACTGATCCATGTGAAGGATGTAATTATCCTCTACAGAGTAGAATTCTTCTTCTGACAGTGATTTCAGATTATGGACATTAAAAAAACTATAGAACCATATCACCGGGAGAAACATGGCCAGCCATCCAAGTCCGGTTATGGATGCCAGTGCGATAGCCCCCCAGAACAGCAGTATAATGCTGAGCCCCTGTTTTTTAAATCCCATGTACATTTCCCCGGCACCGGGGATCAGGGAAAAGATAAATACCCAGAAACCATGTTTTTGTTTTTTCATAAATTTACTTGCCTCCGTTTATAATTTTATTCGTAAGATCGTTCAGATTATTACTGATCTTCTGAGAATGTTCACTGAGCTGGGAACCTACCTGCATGGAAAGCTGGTTCAGGCCGGAACCAATGTCAAGGGATGAAGAAATCTTAACTTTTGTTTCCGGTGAAGGATGAAGAGTCGTAAAATCTGTCTGCGATACAGAAAAAAGCATGATCAGCGCAACGCCCATGCCTACGCCAGTCCGTAAGCCTGAACAGAGAAGCTTCATCCAAAAAGAAGTTTCAAGTATTTTTCTGGAAGCCTGAACTTCCGGAGAAGCTGCTTTTTTCAGAATTTCATCCTGCAGATAGGATGGAGCATACTCAGAAGCGGCATCTTCATTCTGAAGAAGTTCATCCAGACAGAAGTCACATTGCTCCATATGCTCCAGAAAATGGATCATTTCATCCGTATTCATGGTTCCGTCCTGGAATTTCTGTAATTCATCCTGTGGTATGTGCATCTAATCACTCCTTTCCAGCAGTGCTTTCAGCATAGATCTGGACCGGTAGATCTGCGTCTGGACTGTTTTGATATTTTTATTCTGCGCTTTTGCAATTTCTGCGGCGGTTTTTTCTTCGCAGAAATGCTCAAGGGCAACCTTCCTGTAGGGGCTTTTCAGCGCTGAACATAAATGCCGGATCCGATCCTTGAAATCTTTGTCCAGGAATGCCTCCTCCGGGGAAAACTCTTTATCATGGAGCTGTTCAAAATAGGCGTCCTCTGTGGGAATGGTACGTCTGCCGGCTGCTTTCAGATGATCCAGACATTTTCTGACTGCGATCTTGCTGAGCCAGGCTTTTTCGTAGGTGCCATCAAAACGGGAGAGATTTTTGTAGGCGGAAAGAAAAACATCCTGTGTCAGATCCTCGGCGTCAAAGGGATTGCCCACCGATTTCAGACAAATGGAAAATATTAAATTTTGGTATGTATGTATCAGATATTCCAGATATTCTTCCCGTGTAATGCAATCAGCTCCCTTCTCTTCCCGTTTCATTTATTATAACGCAGAACCTGAAGGAAAGACTTCAGCTTTTATAGAAAAATATGTAAATCATTGGATAAATGCCGTTTTAATATAGCGGTGAGAGAAAATTTGGTCTATACTATAAGTCATCAAAGCAGAGATGCAGAAAGGATGAGACAAATGACAGAGACGAAACGTTTATATTATGAAGATGTATATAAAAAAGAATTTACAGCCAAAGTCCTGGAGTGCAGAGAAGCAAAAAAAGGCTTTCATATCATTCTGGATGAGAGCGCTTTTTACCCGGAGGGCGGCGGACAGCCAAGCGATACCGGATATCTCAACGATGTGAAAGTAAAGGAAGTGCATGAAAAGGAGGGAGAACTTCTTCATTATACAGATCAGCCGATGGAAGCTGGAACAGAAGTACAGGGATGCATCGACTGGGCCAGAAGATTTGATCTGATGCAGCAGCATTCCGGTGAGCATATGGTGAGCGGACTGATCCATGAGGCTTACGGATATGATAATGTAGGCTTTCATATGGGAAGCGATACCATTACCATAGATCTGAATGGCCCGTTGGATGAGGCGCAGCTTGCTGAGATCGAGCGGAAAACAAACCAAAAGATATGGGAAGATACGCAGATAAAGATCATATATCCTACAGCGGAGGAACTGGAAAAGATTGACTACCGAAGCAAAAAAGAGCTTACCGGTCAGGTGCGGATCGTAGAATTTCCAGGGGTGGATATCTGTGCATGCTGCGGAACTCATGTGACACACACCGGAGAGATCGGAATGGTGAAGCTACTTTCCGTGGAAAAATTCCGTGAAGGTGTCCGTATTGAGATGATCTGCGGAAAACGTGTGCTGGATTACCTGAACATGGTCAATGACCAGAACCACCAGATTTCTGTAAAGCTTTCTGCAAAAATGGATAAGACTGCGCAGGCGGTGGAACGTCTTCAGGAAGAGAATTTCCGTCTGAGAGGACAGGTAGCGCAGCTTGTGGATGATATGTGTCAGAGAGAGGCAGAGCGTTATGAGGGAAGCGGAAGTGTATTGCTCTTTGTGGATGGAATGGATGCAGACAGTGTGCGGAAGCTTGCAGACGCGGTGACGCAGACCTGCCAGGGCTGCTGTGCGGTTTTTTCCGGAAATGAAGACGGAAGCTACAAGTATGCAATAGGTGAAAAAGACGGCGATCTCCGTCAGTTTACAAAAGAGATGAATGCGAAATTAAACGGACGCGGAGGCGGAAAGCCGTTCTTTGTACAGGGATCGGTGCAGGCATCTGAGAAAGAGATCCGAAACTTTTTTGAGCAGTGATGAAAATGTTTGGGGAATGTCATGCACATATATTTCTCAATGGTTATGATTACCGGAAAGCCGTTGAGACACAGAAAAACGGGCCCCGGGATGCACTGATCCGTGCTCATTTTGAGGAATACCGGAAAAGAGGAATCCGTTTTGTGAGAGACGGAGGTGATCATTACGGTGTGTCAAAACGGGCTGCCAGACTGGCCCCGGAATATGAAATTGTCTATCGCACACCGGTTTTTGCCATTTATAAAGAGGGCCATTACGGGAAGATCGTTGGAAAAAGCTTCTCGGATATGAAGGAATATCACAGAAGAGTTCTGGAAGCTGCCGCTGAAGGGGCGGATTTTATCAAGATCATGACTACAGGGCTTCTGGATTTTGCAGATCACGGGAAAATTACGGGAACGCCGCTTTCAGCAACGGATGTGAAAGAAATGGTACATATTGCTCATGAAGAGGGATTTGCCGTGATGAGCCATACAAATGGATGCTATGGCGTACAGGCAGCAGTGGAGGCTGGTGTTGACAGTATTGAGCATGGGAACTATATGGATGATGAGACGATTTCCATGCTGGCAGACAGCGAAAGCGTGTGGGTTCCGACACTTGTAACTGTGCGGAATCTTAAAGGCTGCGGCAGATTTGAAGATACGATCCTTGCATCTATTATAAAGACAGGCGAGCAGAATCTGAAGAAAGCTTTTGAAAAGAAGGTTCATGTGGCAGTAGGAAGCGATGCCGGTGCATATCAGGTTCTTCACGGCCAGGGTGTACAGGATGAAAGCAGAGCTTTTTTTGATATACTGGGTGATACGCAGGCAGTACGAAGCTGGATGGAAGCTGGAGAAAAAAGGATCCGTACCATCTTCCGTCACGGGTCTTCGAATTTAATACAGGTATAAATATTGGAGGTGCGTGATTTCGCAGGGTTGAAAGTAACCCGGAGATCGGCACCTTCTTCCATTCCGCTTGAGGAAAGGTCCGGAACGTTTTCACGGCTGCAGAGGATCTTTACGCCGTCGTATGTCTGGAGCAGCACGGTATTGGCGGTTGTGCCCAGGATCGTGCCGGTTACAGTAGAAGTAATGTTGCGTACGGAAAGTATGTCCGGATCCTCCCCGGTAATTCCACGGATCTTCATGCCGCTGGTGGATTCGCCATTAAATTTACCGGTATAGATAATGTTTACATAAGATCCCGGAGCCATTCCTCCTTTGAAATATACAGGAACCGAGGAAAGTGAAACAGTCAGTTCCGATCCTGTGGTCTGCGGAATGACAGTCATTGTGCCGGTGCTGACATTTACGATCTTTGCACGGAGATGCTGCTCTTTTTTCTTCGGTTCAGGGGAAGGCGTAGGAGTTGCTGCAGGTACTTTCAGTGGATCCGTATCGGAGACACTGATCACTTTTGTGAAACTGCCGTCATACTGCTTGTCACCCACGAGTGTTTCGTTGATGAATTTACCGCGAAAATGGACATAGACCCACTTGCCGGCCTTGATGCCTTTTTTGTAGTATTGTCTGACACCGGTGACAGGGAAGGTTACGGTATTTCCCTTTTCTGTAACTATCACAAGGGCATTGGAGGTGAGTGATTTCACTTTGCCCTTTAAAGTGCGGTTCTCCAGAGGAGTTTCATTATGATATTTGTCGGTTATTTTGATGGGGGAAATAGTGCTGATATCCGTTCCGGAAAGCTGTCCCTGGTAGATCACACTGACCTGATCACTGGATACAACGCCGTATTTGCATTCAAGCCTTGTCTGGGAAACATCAAATACATAGGTTTCTCCATTGCTGGAAATCGTCAGGTGTGTACCGTCAAAATCCAGCAGTGTGCCGGTAAGCTCATCCATATAAACACGTTCTTCCGTGGAAGGCTCCTGATCTTCCTGTTCTGTGGAATCTGAAGCAGTAACGTCTGAAATTTTATCCTGAAGAGAAATAATATGATCATCGATCTGATCATTGCTGCAGCCTCCTGCAAAAAGGGAAAGGCCGAGAATCATACATGCAGCAGACAGTTTTTTCATTTGTGTCCTCCGACCCGGGATAACGGTCAGTCCTGTTTATCTGTAAGATCATGGGTTTTCGACGCCGGCATAAAGTCAAAGATCTGACGGAAAGAATCCCATTGCTCACGGCTGTCGATTCCATGGGTGATCAGACCCGTGCATTCAGTACAGGCATTGGTATCCAGATAATTATCGTAATAAATATGATAGGGATTTTGGGTGCTTTTTTCCTGCGGATCGTTCATCGGATCAGTCTCCTTATTGATTGATAAGGATCAGTATATGAAGGCAGGAAAGATTTTATACACATTAAGGGTATTATAGCAAAAAGATTTTTTGATTTCTACAGGGATTTACGGAAAATCCATGCATTTACTGAAAACGTGTTCCTACAGGCTGAACACGGAACCAGTAGGTATAGGAATACTGAAATCCAAGAGAGCTGTAAAGCTTTTCTGCGGAAGTATTGTTTTTTACCACCTGAAGATAAGCGTGGCTGGCGCCTCTTTTTTTGCCCTCATTGAGAAGACCGGTACAGATCTGACGGGCATATCCTCTGCGGCGATAATCTTCACGCACATGAATGGCATAGATACCGATGTAGTCGCGATCCAGGATTCCAAGCCCTGTGGCAATGATCTCGCCGTTTTTTGTTATGGAAGCGCAGATAGTTTCCTTAAGAATGGCACGGTACATGGAAGGAACAACGCTTCGATGGATCGGATTTGTAGTTCTTTTCAGGTCAAAAAGGCTGTGGATCCAGAAATCCGGAATTTCATTGGAAAAAAGCACATCGGTGACAGACGCATCCAGAACGGCATTGTCCAGGTCTACAGTCATAACATTTGTTATGTGCTGAACGGAATAGCCCCTGTTTTCCAGCATATAGTCAAAATCCGGGGATACAAGGGGGCTGATCTTAAAGATCGCAGGAGTTCCCAGACGCTTATAGACCTGTTCGCAGTAGGGGATTTTTTCGCGCCATGGAAGTGTGGAGGTTCCGAACTGTTCCACACTGTTGGTCCTGTGCGTATAGAAATAAGAAAAACGTAAGATCCATCCGTCATAAAGTTCCATTTTATGGGAAGGCCATGCGTTCAGTGACATATCTTCGATTTTTTTGATCGTTGTTTCCATAGTATTACCTTTCTGATATGTACGGACATCTGTGAAAGAAGGGGAGCCCAGGAAGCGTAGCAGCGTGGCCATGGAAAAACAATTCCTTCTTTCTGTTATACCGGGCGGATCATTATCCGCAGTCGATTATTTTCGTAGTGGTGCTTTGATAGTAGCACTTACACCAGCAGTGGTCAAGCGTACGAAATACCGGAAAATGGGTAAAAAACGAATAAACGTGAAAAACATGAAAATTTTTAAAAAAAATTAAAAAAAGTACTTGCATTTTGAAAGAAAGTGTTATATACTAACGGAGTCGGTTGAGGGAAACAACAAAAAAACGAATCAAACGACAGAAACAAAAGAGTATGGCCAGTTGGTCAAGGGGTTAAGACGCCGCCCTCTCACGGCGGAAACACGGGTTCGATTCCCGTACTGGCTATTAACTGAAAGCAATCAGAACATGTTTCTGGTTGCTTTTTTGTTTATGATCACAAATGGGGATTTTGGGAGGTTTTACTTTGATCATTGATAATGTGTATGTTTTTACACCGGACAAAGCATTTGTAAAAGGCGGGATTATCCTGGATGGGGATAAGATCCGACAGGTTTATGAAGAAAAGGATGCGCCGCAGCTTAACGGGGATGTTCTGGACGGAAAAGGCTGCTACGCCATTCCGGGACTGATCGATCTGCATTTTCATGGGTGCAAGGGAGATGATTTCTGCGACGGAGACAAGGCTGCGATCGGAAGGATCGCGGAATATGAGGCATCGGTAGGAGTTACAGCGATCGCACCGGCTACTATGACTTTACCGATAGAGGAACTGGAGCAGATCCTCCATACAGCAGCAGAATATAAAAAAGAAACAAAGGACTGCCGTAAGGCGGATTTTCTGGGGATCAATATGGAAGGGCCTTTTATCAGCCCGGCGAAAAAAGGGGCACAGGACGCGAGAAATATTCTGCCGTGTAATGTGGAAATCTGTGACCGTTTTTTAAAGGCCTCGGAAGGTCTGGTAAAATTTATAGGGATTGCACCTGAAGAAAGTGAGCATGCAGCAGAATTTATCCGGGAAGTTCATGAAAGGGTCAATGTTTCTCTGGCACATACCAATGCAGATTACGATACAGCAATGGAAGCATGCAGAGCAGGGGCAAACCATGCAGTCCATCTGTATAACGCAATGCCTGCGTTTACGCATCGTGCACCAGGCGTCGTAGGTGCTGTTTTTGATAATAAGGATGTTATGGCAGAGATCATCTGTGACGGGATCCATATCCATCCGTCTGTTGTTCGAGCTACCTTTCAGATGATGGGAGCTGACAGGATGATCCTGATCAGCGACAGTATGAGAGCTACCGGTATGCCGGACGGCCAGTATACACTGGGCGGACTGGATGTTAAGGTTGTGGGAAGACTTGCCACGCTGGTATCTGACGGTGCGATCGCAGGATCTGCCACAAATCTGATGGACTGTATGCGTACAGTTGTTAAAAAGATGGAGCTTCCGCTGGAAACAGCCGTGGCCTGCGCGACTATAAATCCGGCCAGAAGCCTTGGTGTGGAAGAACAGTACGGATCTCTGGAAGCAGGTAAAAAGGCTCATGTGGTACTGCTGGATCAGGATCTGGAACTGAAAGCAGTGATCAAGGACGGAGTAAAGATCCGATAAGCTCATAGAAGATAAAGCGATAAAAAAAAGATAAAAAGAATTTCAGGAGCAGATGACAGCAAAATTCGTGTCAGAATTTGTCGAACGAAAATGCTGGACAAAATGCTCCTGAAATTCTATAATTAATTTCACCAGAGATCTTCTGGTATCGATCACCGCCAGGTCAGGCGGGAAATCCCATTTTTATCATAACTGAATAAACATATATTTTAAGAAGGAAAGGGGGCGTGTATGTTTCTTTATGGAGAATTATCCGTGGTGATATCTGCGATGGCGGTCTGGATGGATCTTAAAAATGCATCTGTAGACAATGGATGGATCCTTTTTTCTTTTATGATCGGTTTCCTGATCCAGATTACAGAAAACGGGCCGAAAGGTGGAGTGATCTTTCTGGCAGGAGTGGCCGTGCCGGTGCTTCTTTTGGGAATTCTTTTTATATTCCATATGATCGGCGCCGGAGATATCAAGCTTCTGTGCGCACTTGGCGGGATCATGGGGCCGCGGACAGTTATGGAATGTATTGTTTATTCTCTGCTTGCAGGTGCAGGCATTTCTCTGGCAATTCTTATTTCTACAGGCGGTATCCGCCGACGATTCCTTTATTTATATCAGTATATGAATGAGTTTTACTGTACCGGTGAGATACGTCCTTATTACAGAAAGGGGATGAGCTTTCCGGAGAACTTTCATTTTACGGTACCCATATTTTTGAGTGCGGTGCTTTATGCAGGAGGTGTGTATTGAAGAAAAACATATTTGCGGTCTGTGATCTGGAGGTGGATTATGCTTTCAATTTTATGGATTATCTGAACCAGAAAAAGAATCTTCCGTTTGAGATCCAGGCATTTACCACAGCGGAAAGTCTCATTGCCTACGGAAAAGAAAATCATATTGAGTTGCTGCTGATTTCCGATAAAGCAATGCGAAAAGAAGTCCGTGA
Organism: Blautia massiliensis (ex Durand et al. 2017); assembly: GCF_051861785.1. Taxonomy (NCBI): domain Bacteria; kingdom Bacillati; phylum Bacillota; class Clostridia; order Lachnospirales; family Lachnospiraceae; genus Blautia; species Blautia massiliensis (ex Durand et al. 2017). The sequence continues at coordinate 1,376,592 of NZ_CP146725.1, read as the reverse complement.
CCTTGGTATCGGAAAGATCATCATTCTTTCAGAGGGTGTGCATCCTCCGGAACTGGATCAGTATTCAAGTGTGTATAAATATCAATCGTCCTCAGATGTGATAAGGGAGGTGATGGCCTGCTATGGAGAAGAGAAGTCTCTTGATCCGGTAACTTTTCCTGCGTTGAAAAAGACAATGGAGATCATCGGTGTTTTTTCTCCTCTTGGCAGATGTCTGAAGACATCCTTTGCACTTGCGCTGGGACAGATACTGGCGAAAGAACGTGCCGTTCTTTATCTGAATCTGGAATCCTATTCTGGTTTTGAGGAACTTCTTGGGAAAAAATTTCCGGCTAATCTGAGTGATCTGTTTTATTATGTTCGCCAGGGAAATGAAAACCTGATCCATAGAATGAACGGAATGATCCAGACAGTAAATAATCTGGATTTTATACCGCCTGTAAGAACACCTTCAGATATCCGGACCGTGGACTGGGAAGACTGGGAGCGGCTGTTGCAGGAGATCGTACTTCACAGTTCCTATGAAGTGCTGATCCTGGATATGGGAGAAAATGGAGATGAGGATTTCCGGCTTCTGGAAATGTGCAGAAAAATCTATATGCCGGTTTTGAATGACACACTTTCTGTCTGTAAGGTGACACAATTCGAAAATCTTCTGCGTATCTGGAATAAAGAAAAGATCCTGGAAAAAACAGAAAAGGTGCATCTGCCCTTTCATATGGATAGGATCTCTTCTGACGCTTACGTAGAACAGCTGGTCTGGAGTGAACTGGGAGATTATATCCGTGAACTTTTGAGAAAGGAGCGGTCATGAACAGAGAAAAATTCCGGGAAATGTATGATCTGCTCATGGAACAGCTGGATGTTTCCAGAGAGCTGTCCGATGATGAGATCCTGGGGGTGATCGATGAACTGATATTAACTCAGGCAAGGGAACTGTTTCTTTCACTGAAGGAGAAAGTAGAGCTCAGACAGGAGCTGTTCTGTTCTGTGCGCAAGCTGGATGTTCTGCAGGAACTGATCGATGATGAAAGTGTTACGGAGATCATGGTAAATGGTCCGGATCATATTTTTGTGGAACGTGGAGGAAAACTGACCAGATGGAATAAGGTCTTCACGTCAGAAGAGAAGCTGGAGGATGTGATCCAGCAGATCGTAGGGCGCTGTAACCGGGTTGTCAACGAGTCCATGCCCATTGTAGATGCAAGGCTGGAAAACGGAGCACGTGTGAATGCAGTGGTTTATCCGGTTGCTCTGAATGGTCCGATCCTGACGATCCGTCGTTTTCCGGATGATCCTATCACAATGGAAAAACTGATCGCTTTTGGAAGCATCACCGAAGAATGTGCACAGTTTTTAAAAAAACTTGTTCAGGCAAGATATTCTATTGTGATCGGTGGAGGTACAGGCAGTGGAAAAACAACATTCCTTGGAGCTGTTACAGAATATATTCCAAAAGATGAGCGCCTGATCACCATTGAAGATAATGCGGAGCTTAAGATCCGGGGAATTGATAACCTGGTATGTCTGGAGGCAAAAATGGCCAATATGGCGGGCACGGTGTCAGTAACGATCCGAGATCTGATCCGGTCAGCCCTTCGAATGAGGCCGGACAGGATAATTGTAGGGGAAGTCCGTGGAGGAGAGGCAGTGGATATGCTGCAGAGCCTGAATACAGGACATGATGGAAGCCTTTCAACACTTCATGCAAACAGCAGTCAGGATATGCTTTCCAGAATTGAAACGATGACATTGATGGGAATCGATCTTCCCCTGGAAGCAATCCGAAGGCAGATCGCTTCCGGGGTAGACATTCTGGTACATCTCGGGCGTATGCGGGATAAAAGCAGAAAGCTGCTGGAAATCACAGAAGTATGTGGATTTGAAAACGGAGAGATCCAGACCAGGCCGCTGTATCGCTGGGAAGAAGGAAAGGGACTTGTAAAAACCGGAGAACTTTTGCATTGTGAAAAAATGAAACGGGCAGGAATCAGACTATGAAAGAGCGGAAAGGAAAGAATCAGAAATGGAGATCTACGAGGAAAGATTACAGGATGTATCATTTTACGGGGAAGGAGACCGCAAAGTATCTTCTGGAGGGAGCTGCCGTATGCGCTGCAGCCGACTATCTGTTTTATCAGAGCCTTCCTGTGTTGCTGTTTATGCTTCCAATACCAGTGCTTTTTCTGAAAATGCAGAGGAAAAAATGCACTGCACGGCAGCAGAGGGAGCTGAATTACCAGTTCAGGGATGCTCTGACGGCCATGAATGTGGCGGTACAGGCCGGCTATTCCGCGGAGAATGCAGTGCGTGCCAGTGTAAAGGATCTGGGGAGACTTTATGAAAAGGGAAGTGATATCCTGGATGAATTTCGGTATATCGAAAGCCAGCTGCGTCTGAGTGTTCCGGTGGAAGAGCTGTTCCTGGATCTGGGAAAACGCAGCGGAGTGGAAGATATTGAAAATTTCGCAGCAGTATTTTATACAGCAAAAAGAACAGGCGGGGATATGACGCAGGTGATCCAGAAAGTAGCCAGAATGCTTAGTGATAAGATCGAGGTAAAAAAAGAGATCGAGGCAACGCTGGCCGCAAAGAAATCGGAACAGATGGTTATGAGTATCATGCCGGCCGGTATCATCTGCTATCTGAAACTGACTTCGCCGGGATTTTTGGATGTACTTTATGGGAATCCTTTCGGAATCTGTGCCATGACAGTTTGCATGGTGATCTATGGCTTGTCTTACTGGCTGGGTGTGAAGATTGTAGACATAGAAGTGTAGGTGAGGATAATGTGGATACATATTTTGATATTTATGGTGATCCTTGGGGTGTTTCTGGCAGGAAAAATGGGGCGGCTGCCTCCGGAAGCCGGAAATCCGGAAGAAAAGAAACTGTTTATACGGATAGCGCTTACCGGAAATATCATCGGTATGCTCCTGACATTTCAAAGTGGCGGAGATAAGGTTTATTCATCCGGATACCGTATGGAAAAAGAGGAGACAGGTGCTTATGAAGAGAAATTCAAAGTATCTGTAGACGGAGAAGAAGCCGGTTCCCTGTATGTGCAGGTGCCGGAAAAAGAAACAGAAGGATCCGAAGAAGAACCGGAAACAGAACTTAGCGAAGAACAGCAGCGCGGGAAAGAGCTGCAGGACATGATCGTACAATATAATCAGAAAAAAAACGATCCGCAGTACTATTATCTTCCAGATGAATGGAATGGAAAACATCTTGAATGGGAGCAGCCAAAAGACAAAACAGGAAACCTGCTTTCAGCTCTTGGTCTGGCAGCAGCGGCAGCAGCTGTCATTGCAAAAAAACGGGAAGAACAGAATGCTCAGATAAAAAGAAGAGAACAGATGCTGATGGATTATCCAGGACTGATCATGAAATTTACCCTTCTGGTGCAGGCAGGCTTAACTGCCAGAAAAGCGTTCCAGAAAATAGCACTGGATTACGGAAAGAGAGAAGATGGTAAAAAACGTGAGGCTTACGAAGAAATCCGAGTAGCCTGTTATGAGATGGACAGTGGGATTTCCGAAGCAGAGGCTTACCGGAGATTTGGAGAACGGTGCGGACAGGTAAAGTATAAAACTCTGTCAACACTACTGATCCAGAACCTCCAGAAAGGAAGCAGGTATCTGGCCGATCTGCTGGAAAAGGAATCCGTGGAAGCCTGGGAGGAGCGAAAAAGAAAAGCAAGAGTGCTGGGAGATACAGCAGCAACAAAACTGCTTCTTCCGATGGTCTTAATGCTCCTGGTGGTGATGGCGGTGATCATGCTGCCGGCATGCCTTTCCTTTTACGGAGGGTAGGACTGGAGAAAAGAGAAAGGAAATGTGAGGTGACAAATGAAAATATGTGGAAGTATGTAAAAGAATTTGCGATGGAAGAGGATGCGGTGGGTGTTGTGGAGATCATCCTGATTCTGGTGGTTCTGATCAGTCTGGTCATCATCTTTAAGGAACAGCTTACAGCACTTGTTAAAAAAATCCTTACAAAAATCACAAAACAAAGCAACACGATCTGAAAATGAGAAAAAACGGTGATATCTGCTGATATTTCCGTTTTGGAAAGGAGAGGTACCCCTTGGCAGGAAATGTGAAAAAAGGCAGCATTACGATCTTTCTGGCTCTGATCTTGAGCCTGGTTCTTTCTCTTGTGTGTGCCAGCATTGAATCTGTACGCATGGCAGCTGCCAGGACACAGATACTTAACAGTATGGATATCGGCTTATATTCCTTATTTGGACAGTATGACCGAACGCTTTTGGAAGATTATGAGCTGTTTGCACTGTATGCAGGTGGAAAAGAAGAACTGGATATGGCTTCTGTATATGATGATTTTCAGACTTATATGAAACCTGTATTGAAACAGAACAGTCAGAAACTGGAGCTTCTCCAGGGCGGATTCAATGGTTATCAGCTTCTGAGCGACGGAAAAGGCGAGATTTTTTACCAGCAGGCTGTTCAGTATATGCGTGAAACTCTGGGAAGCCAGGGGGTACAGACTCTTCTCGGAAAACTGAAGGATCAGGAAAAGAAGACAGAGGATGCAGAGAAAAAAGGAGAACAGGCAGAAAATAAAGGAACGTTGGATTCCTATGATTCTGCTATTACGGACGCCGCGCAGAAGAGCGAAGAAGCAAAAAAAGAACAGGAACAACAAAAAAACCAGGGAGATTTTTCGGATGCAGGAAATGGGGATGATTTTACCGGAGGTGTTGATGAAAGCGTGGAAAATCCTATTCCGATCATCAGAAGAGTCCGTAAAATGGGACTTCTTGATCTGGTAGTACCATCCGAACGGGGAATATCGGATGCGGTTACAGACAGAAAAAGCCTTACATCCGGAAGAAAGCTCCAGACAGGACTAATGTTGGATACGGATATACGATCCGATAATTCGTATACGTCCGGAATATTGTTTGGACAGTATCTGCTAAAGAAACTGGGAAATTATCGAAGACCGGCAGCGGCGGGGTTGAATTATCAGGTGGAATATATTCTTGGAGGGAAGAACAGTGATCGGGAAAATCTGAAGTCCGTGGCAGGAAAACTTCTGGTGATCCGTCAGGGGGTTAACATGGCGTATCTGCTTTCAGATGGTGGAAAACGGATACAGGTCGAAACACTGGCGCTGGCGATTGCATCAGGTTTTCTGATCCCACCGGCGGCAGCAGTGATCGAAGCGGCACTGATTTTTTGCTGGGCATTTGCGGAGAGTATTCTGGATGTCCGGGAACTTTTTGCAGGAGGACATGTACCTCTTATAAAAAACTCCTCAGACTGGCAGCTGTCTTTGAGTAATCTGCCCAATATCCTGGATAAGATGGATTCTTCAAGAAAGGATACAGGGAATGGAATGTCTTATGAGGATTATCTTCAGGTTCTGCTTATGGCGAAAGGAAAACAGGATAAAGTTCTGAGAGGAATGGACATGATCGAGTGCTCTGTACGTGAAAAGGGAAAAAGACCGGGTTTTCAGATGGATCACTGCATCACTGCCCTGGAAGCGTCTGCAGATGTAAAAGCAAACAGACGGAAAATATTTACAGTTACACGTCAGTATGCGTATGAATAGAAAGAGAGGTGTACAGGGATGCTTTTTCAGAAAGAAAAAGAAGATAAAAATCAGATAAACAGACTGGATCAAAAAAGAGAAAGGCGCTCTCGAAGAGCTTTTTTCCTGCTTTCCCCGATAAGCCGGAAAACGCTTTCTGGAAAAGTATCCCTGTGCACCTTTCTGAAAAAAGCAAGTCTCACTCTGGAGACTGCGATGGCTTTGCCGCTGTTTTTTTTCGGAGTGCTCACGCTGCTTTCTTTTATGGATATTTACAAAATACAGACAGAGCATCTGACCGGCTTGTGCCAGAAAGCAAAGGAAGCAGGTATGTATGCGTATGGTGCCGGCGGCTCAGGTACAGAAACGATCACATTGCCGGACATATATTCCTATCAGCCCATAGGCGGTCTGCTCCCGCTTCCTAAAATATGGTTTCACAATACGGTAAAGGTCCATACGTGGAATGGTGTGGTATACGAAAATGGAAAGGATACAGTGGAGAGCCAGCCTATGGTGTATGTGACAGAATCAGGAAGTGTGTATCACAGAAAACTGGGGTGCAGTTATCTGAATCTGTCTGTTCAGCAGATATCAGGTTCTTCGGTTAAAGCTTTAAAAAATGCATATGGAGAAAAGTATCAGGCCTGTGAGCTGTGCAGTCGTGGGCAGGAACCGGCCGGAGTGGTATATGTCACAAAAAAGAGTAACCGTTTTCATAACAGGGAAAGCTGCAGCGCATTGAAACGATCTGTACGGATGGTGAAAGAAACTGAGGTTTCCGGTGAAATGAGTGCCTGCGGACGATGTGGCTGAAGGGAGAGATCATGAGCAGTGTAAAAATTTGCATGACTGTACTTCTTGGAATTAATACCTGGACAGATATCCGAAAAAAAGAAATCTGTTTACCGGTGCTTTTTATATTTCTGGTAGGCGGGATCCTGTGGCGGATCAGGCAGGGGCTTCTCTGGCCGGCAGGGATTATTTCCATGGGAATCGGAGTATTTATAATTTTGATCGCTTTGATCAGCGGAGGAATGGTCGGATTTGGAGACGGATTGCTGATACTGACAATGGGCTCTGTGCTGGGAGCCGGAGAACTGGCAGGGATCCTCTGTGGGGCATTATTGTTGTGCGGAATCTACTCAGGCATTGAGTATCTTATGCTAAAAAAGAGTCGAAGTGAGGAAATTCCTTTTGTACCGTTTCTGCTGATCGGATATTTGGGAGGGATATTTTTGTGAGAAAAATAAAAAAGGGGAGCTTTACAATAGAAGCTGCATTGCTCATGCCTCTGGTGCTTATGATACTGATCGGAGTGCTGTATCTGGATTTTTTTGTACATGACAGAGCATATCTTACTGCGGCAGCTTATGAGGCAGCAGTCAGCGGCAGTATGGAAGGATATAAAAAGAAAGGGAACATATATGAAAAGGCGGATATACAGGGTAGAATGCTGGGCGATATCGGGCTGCCGGGAGGAGAGAATCTGAGCATGCAGACAAATGCAGGAAAAACTGTGAAAGTAACTTACAGACTGGAAGTACCTGCCGGGTTCCTGGGGCAGAAATGGAAGCTGGAAGTCAGTGGTAAGGCAAAGCCTCTGCGGCCTGTGGGATGGATCCGCAAGGTAAAAGGAACTGTGGATATGCTGGGAGAGGTGACGCCATAAAATGAGAACGGAATATAAAAGAGATATGAATCATAATTATCTGATCCTGACAGGAGATGAGAGAATCGATACAGATTCTTACCAGGTAAGGATGATCGTGGCCAATGCTGTGCCTGATCTTCTTCAGTGTCGGATACAGGGAATCGACGGAAAATTCATGGTGTATTATGATATAACTTCCCGGCATTCCATGACTGCGCTTTTTGAGGAGAAAAAGATGGATCTGGAGTCGCTTCAGGTGATACTGGGAGGCTTTATACAGATCATGGAAGAAATGTCCGAGTATCTTTTGAATCCCTGTCAGCTGATCCTGGAACCGGAATATATCTATCTGGATGCGGAAAGAAAAAGTGTCCGATTTTGTTATCTTCCGGGATTTCATGGGGAAATACAGAAACAGTTTCAGAGTCTTGCGGAGTATATCCTTCCAAAGCTGGATCATGAAGACGGAAAAGCGGTCATGTTGGGATATAATGTATACAGACGTGCACTGGAGGACAGCTTTCATCTGGAATACATCAAGGAAGAGTTATATAAAATATGTAACAGCGACGAGGAAGATTTTTCTCCATATGAAAAAAAGAAAACAGTGGTCCAGGAAGAAAACAGGATGACAGAGGAGGAAAAAGCAGAGGATCTGTGGCAGGTGGAAGGCTGGGAAAGAGCCAGTGTGTCCGGAAATGAAAAACAGAAAAAATCTTCAGCGGACTCACAGAAGCGGAAAACAAACAAAATATGGAAGCCAGTGGCTGGATTTGGTGCAGCATTGGTGCTTCTTCTGGGAATTACGGCAGGAATGGCCGGCGGATATATTCCAAGAATAAGCAAAGAAATTTTTCTTCTGGGAATTCTTGCAGCAATGATACTGGGGATGCTGAGCTATATTCTGATCAAAAAAGTCTGTGGAAAAAAGAAAAAACAGGATACGCCGGTGCCTGAGCAGAAATATGATGCGGCGGAAAAAGAGGCAGCTGTATATGCTGAAGATCAGAAAGAATCTGGTACGCTGTCAGGGAGCAATGCCGGTGACAGCAGAAAAGAACTGGAAAAGATCAAAAAAAATATCCCGACAAAAGCGGAAGATTTTTCAGATGGATTTGGTGAAACAGTAGTTCTTTCGGCAGGTGCATCCAAAGGTCCTGCTACATTAGTAAGCCGGGAACCGGGGGAATTGGCTACCATTTATCTGGAAAAAGATATCACAGTGATCGGAAAACTGGAAACTGCGGCGGATGCAGTGATCAATATACCAACTGTCAGCAGGATCCATGCCAAGATCCGAAAGAGGGAGGGGGCATATTATCTGGCAGATCTGAACTCCAGAAATGGGACTTCTGTAAATGGACAGCTTCTGAAAACAGGAGAAGATTATTTGCTGGAGGATGAGGATGAAGTTGATTTTGCACAGGCCCGTTATATTTTTTTGAAATAACAGAGCGAAAAATCCGGTTTTGTATCGTATTAATATAGATCTGTAGGTTGTCCGCCTGATGAAAAGCTGTTAAAATAATGAAATAAATTCGAATTTTCAGATTATAACAGCGAGTTATGGGAAATATTTCCGGAACCGCTGTGGAAAGAGGCCGGAATTGGAAGAAATAAAAAAAGAACCTGTGACAGTTTTACTGATCCTCATAAATACGCTGATCTTTCTTGTGGTGGAATTTACCGGCGGCTCGGAGAACGGGCAGCATATGCTGGAATGCGGTGCTGCTTATGCACCGCTGATCCTGGAACAGGGACAGTGGTATCGGCTGTTTAGCAGTATGTTTCTGCATTTTGGTGCGCCGCATCTGATCAATAATATGCTGGTTCTGTTTGTGCTTGGCCAGAGACTGGAACCGGTAACAGGAAAGATAAAATTTTTTCTGATCTATATATTTGGTGGTCTGGGCGGAAATATGCTCTCTTTGTTTTTTGATATGTATGCAGGAAACGCTTCTTTATCTGCAGGAGCTTCCGGAGCTGTTTTTGCAGTCATGGGCGGTATGATCTATGTGATCATACGGCACAGAGGAAGAGTGGCGGATCTGACTGTCAGACAGATGCTGATCATGGCCGCATTTTCACTGTATTTCGGATTTGCAAGTGAAGGCGTGGATAACGTAGCGCATATAGGCGGTTTGTTGAGTGGTTTCCTGATCGCTGTAATTCTTTATCATCCCAGAAAAATATGGAAAACAGTTCCCTGACCGGGAGCGCTCTCAAGCGTGATGTCTCCACTGTGTGCCTGAGCGATCTGTTTTGAAACAGCAAGGCCAAGGCCGGTCCCGGATTCTTTGGTTGTAAAAAATGGCTGAAATATCGTAGCCTGCTGTTCCTTTGAGATTCCACATCCGTTATCCCGGATATCAATGCGGATGCCGGAATTTTCCGGAATGACAGAAAAAGAAATCTTTCCTCCGGGAATGGGAACGGCTTCCCATGCGTTTTTCAGAAGATTCAGAAGCATCTGCCGGACACGGATCCGGTCAAGAGCCATCGATGGCAATGAATCCGGAATATCTGTTTCAAGTGTGATCTCCAGATAATCCAGAGTAGGTTTTATGGAGGAAAGGATCGTTCGGAGGTAGCTGCAGGTGTCAATGTTTTCTCTTTTGACATGGCCTGCATTATTAAATGCAGAAAGTTCATCAAGAAGTTCTTTTACATAATCAAGATTATCCATAACATCATCCCAGTGCTCATATTCTTTGACCTCAGGATGTGCAGATGCGATCATCTGGAGTCCACTGTTAATAAGAGTCAGAGGATTCCGGAGTTCATGTGAAAATTTTGAAAGTGTATAATGAAAATCGTTTTTCAATTTACTAACTGTAGTATCGTTGCACATATTATCACCTCGAAAAAATATTAACATCAGAAATTTCAAATATCAACAAGAACAGTATTGAAAAATTCGAGAAAATACGACAAAATAAGAATATAGATAAAATAATTTTGCAAACAAGGAGGACAAAATAATGGGAGATTGCATATTTTGTAAAATCGCAAATGGAGAGATTCCATCAGCAACACTTTATGAGGATGAGGAATTTCGTGTGATTCTGGATCTGGGACCGGCAAGCAAAGGACACTCATTGATCCTGCCGAAAAAGCATGCAGCGAATATTTATGAACTTCCGGATGAGACTGCCGGAAAAGCAATGATCCTGGCTAAAAAAATGGCAGGAAAGCTGAGAGATGCACTGAACTGTGATGGATTTAATGTTGTGCAGAACAATGGAGAGATCGCAGGACAGACTGTGTTTCATTTTCACATGCATCTGATTCCGAGATATGAGGGAGATGGTGTTGGTTTAACCTGGAAACCCGGAGAACTCAGCGATGAGGTGAGAGATGAAATCTTAAAGAAAATTAAAGAATGACAAATAGCCACTAAAGAGGAAAAATGAATAATCAGACATTTGAAGAGTTTTATCTTAAATACCGAAAAATATCCAGAGGGTATGCGTATGGGGTTCTCCATGACTGGAGTACTGCTGATGATGTCAGTCAGGATGTACTTTACAAAATGTATACTATAAAGGATGGCCTGAATATTGATAATGAAAAGATGATGTTTTCTCTGATCAAGAGGGCATCTATGAATAAGGCTTTGGATTATATAAAGAAATCAAGCTCCAAGCATGAGTTTGTCTGTCAGGAAGAAGTTGCGGCATTTCTGGAAGAACAGAATTCGGTCGATGCGGAAGAGGTATTTCTGCGTAAAGAGAAGAAAGAATTTATGTATATGGTGCTGAGAAGATTTCGAAAGGAACAGCCGATAAATTATGAGATATTAATTCAGGTCAAATATCTGGAGATTTCCGTTGAAACAGTTGCAGAAGAATATGGTCTGACGAAAAGTGGTGTCAATAACAGGATATATAAGGCGAAGCGCTGGCTGCAGGAAGAATTTCGCAAAGTATACGAATAAAAGAAAACCCTGCCAGCCCGGAAGGGGGTGGCAGAGTTTTCATATGGCTGTTGTGGAAATATAGTCAGGCTCTGGCGCATTCTTCAATAAGATCAGTGATCTTACTGATGGAATCTACCTGACCGTTTCCTGCCATAGCATCTGTATATTTCTGACGATCGGTATAGAGCTGGCGGATGGTTTCCAGAAGCTTTTCTTCTGTAATCTCCTCTTCTTCCAGCACTTTACTGAAGCCCTGGCGTTCGAAGGATCGAGCGTTAAGGATCTGGTCACCACGACTGGCTTTGGCAGAAAGCGGGATCAGAAGATTTGGCTTATGAAGTTCGCGGATCTCACAGATCGCGTTAGCGCCTGCGCGGGAGATCACGATATCAGCCATGGCAAACAGATCCGGAAGCTCGTCCTGGATATATTCATACTGGACGTATCCGGCAGTACCGTTGAGAGATTTATCGGTTTTTCCTTTTCCGCAGAGATGAACAACCTGGAATTCCTTCAGAAGTTCAGGGAGGATCTTGCGGACATTATCATTGACAGAAGCAGCTCCCAGACTACCACCGATAACCATAAGTACCGGTTTGTCAGCAGTGAAACCACAGAATTTACGACCGTTTTCCGCATTTCCGGAAAGAAGTTCCTGGCGGATCGGAGTTCCTGTAAGAACTGCTTTGTCAGCAGGAAGATTGGCGACTGTCTCAGGAAAATTACAGCAGATTCTGGATGCAGAAGAGAGACAGAGTTTATTGGCAAGACCTGGAGTCATGTCGGACTCGTGGATCAATGCGGGGATTTTTAAACGTTTGGCCGCGATCACAACGGGAACCGTAACGAAACCGCCTTTAGAAAAAACAACGTCCGGTTTCAGCTCTTTCAGAATCTTTCTGGCCTGGCTGAATCCCTTCAGTACACGAAACGGGTCAGAGAAGTTTTTGAGATCGAAGTAACGTCTCAGCTTTCCGGATGAGATTCCATAATATGGGATTCCAAGTTCTTCGATCAGTTTTTTTTCGATTCCTTCGTAGGAACCGATGTAGGAAATCTTATAACCAAGCTCCCTGAGCTTTGGAATCAGGGCAATATTTGGAGTTACATGTCCGGCAGTACCACCGCCGGTAAGTACGATGTGTTTCATTTGGATTCCTCCTGAATAGTCATATACTATCATTAAATATGAACTCTAACGGAGGAATTGTCAAGGAAAGATAGGATTACAGGAGAAAAATAATGGAAAATTTCAGGGATGTTGAACTGAAAAAATGGTTGGCAGAAGAATATGAAAAAGAAACTGAAGAGATGGAAAAAATCCTGTTTCCAGATGGAGTGATTCCTGATGATGGAGAAACAGAAGAGGAGGCAAAGGCTGCTTATCAGAGGCTTGTAGAAAGACTGAAAGCAGATGGTGTTTATAAAGAAGATGAAACTGACAGTATTAAAACTGATGATCATAAAGAGAATGTAAAAATCGTTTATCTGCCCGAAAAGAAAAGTCATAAAGCAGCTCATGTAGCGGCAGCAGTACTTGTATGCTCAGCCGGTATCTTCGCCGCAAGCATGACCAGCCAGGCAAACAGGAGTTATTTTATTGATTCTGTGAGGTATTGGGTTGGGGATGATACGAGGATTTCAATTGAAAATGATAAAGGAAATGAGAGAGCGCATAAGGATGAGCAGACAGCGTTAGATAATATTGAAAAAGAGATTAGTGTAAAAGTTCCACAATTTATGTATCGTCCAGATGGTTTTGAATTTAAAGATTATTATGTGAGTACTTCGGCGGGATATGCAGTAATGGAATATTATTATGGGGAAAATATAATAATGGTATATATAGGAAGATATGATCAAGAAGCTAAAAGCAGTGTTTATATTTTGGATGGGAAAGTAATTGATAAGGTAAATCTTGAGAATGAAAATATTACAGTAAATATTGAAAAAGTAAAAGATGATGCAGATACAAATGAAAATTATGTAGCATGTTGGAAAGATGAATCGATATTTTATCAGATTACAGGTAAAATGCAAAAAGAGGAATTTATAAAATTTATAAAAAATATAGTTTTCTAAAGCGATTATGGAGAATATATATCGTAATATTATTGTAATGGAAGTTTAGCGGTGAAAAGGTGATACATGAAAGAGAAAATAAAGAAAACAATAATGGCGGTATTTTTAGTATTCTGTTGTTGTATGTTGCTGGGAATTCCTGTAATGGCAGAAAACTTATCAGATGATTTTTCAGTAGAAACCGATACGGATGCAGATTATGCAGAAGATACAACCTATAGCGTATTACGTGGAAATAATTTAAATTTGGGAAATTCAAGTATTAAGAAATTAGCTAGCAATAAAGTGATTATTTCTGGTCTTACGCAGTGTCATCACTCTTGCGATATAGTTTATTTAAACATGTATTTAGAACGAAAAGTTAATGGTACTTATTCAACATATAAAAGTTGGAGTTTTACAAAAAAAAATGCAACTAATTTAGTTAAAGATATTACAGTAATCGTGCCAAGCGGTTATTACTACCGTGTACGAGGCTATCACGCAGCTAAAGATGGCAGTAAAGAATCAACCACAACCTTAACCAGCGGTATTCTCGTAAAATAACAAATCAACAAAATAAATCACACCCCCAGCGCTGCCACACCCCCAAAAAAAATAAAAAATCCAGTAAACTTTACATTACCTTCGCTGGGGAATGCCTAAAAATTCTGAATAATATCAAAAAATCTAAAAAAATCCCCTTAAAAAAAGAAACATATTTCACAAAAAGACTGTCAAAAAACTTATATTTCGTGTATAATAAATACAATAACAAACCGTTAATAAACAAAAAGTCGATTATTTCTTCTTGGAATCGTATATCACCGCGTTTCTGGACGATCGGATATCACAGAGAGATCCTTCAGGCTTTTTTTGATATGGAAATTTCAGAGCGTGGGACGGAAAAGGGGGCTTGTGCATGAAGATAACATTTATCGGTGCTACGCATGAGGTGACTGGAAGCTGTTATTATCTGGAAGCGGCAGGACGGAAGTTTCTGGTGGATTATGGAATGGAGCAGGGACCGGATTATTATGAAAATAAGGAGCTTCCGGTGGCTCCGGGTGATCTGGATTTTGTGCTTCTGACACATGCACACATGGATCATTCCGGAAATCTTCCGGCCTTGTATGCAAAAGGTTATCAGGGGCCGATCTATGCGACAGAGGCAACTTGTAATCTCTGCGATATCATGCTTCGTGACAGCGCACATATCCAGATGTTCGAGGCTGAGTGGAGAAACCGAAAGGGGCGGAGAGAAGGAAAACCGGAATTTATTCCTGCATACACTATGGAAGATGCCATGGGTGTGCTCCGGAACTTCGTCAGATGCCCATATGATAAGATCATCAAACCGGCAGAGGGAATCGAAGTAAGATTTGTGGATGCAGGACATCTTCTTGGCTCCAGCAGTATTGAAGTCTGGATGACGGAAGAGGACAAAACAGAAAAGATCGTTTTTTCCGGCGATATCGGAAATATCGATCAGCCGCTGATCAGGGATCCGGTATATATCCGAGAGGCAGATTATGTTGTGATGGAATCTACCTACGGAGACCGCAGTCATGGAGAACGTCCGGATTATCCGGCAATGCTGGCAGAGATCATCCAGAGGACCTTTGACAGAGGCGGCAGTCTGGTGATCCCGTCCTTTGCAGTAGGCCGTACTCAGGAAATGCTGTATTTTATCCGACAGATCAAAGAACAGGGACTGGTTCACGGCCATGATGGTTTTACGGTATATGTAGACAGTCCCCTTGCCAATGAGGCAACTACGATCTTCAGTGAGAATGCATATACCTGCTATGATGAGGAAGCAATGGATCTTTTGAATAAAGGTATCAATCCGTTATCCTTCCAGGGATTGAAGACCTCCGTTACTACCGATGATTCCAGAGCTATCAATTTTGATGAGGACTGCAAGGTGATCATTTCCGCCAGCGGTATGTGTGATGCTGGTCGTATCAAACATCATCTGAAACACAATCTGTGGAATCCCAGAAATACCATTCTTTTTGTTGGATACCAGGCTATCGGAACTCCGGGACGGGCATTATTGGAAGGTGCTGTGGAGATAAAGTTGTTTGGTGAGACTGTGCAGGTAGCTGCTGAAATATGCAAAATGCCGGGAATCAGCGGTCATGCTGATGTAAACGGACTTATAGAATGGGCGAAAGCCTTTGAGACGAGACCAAAACACGTATTTGTTACCCATGGTGATGATACGGTGACGGAGATTTTTGCCCAGAGGCTTAAAGAAGAGCTTGGGTATGATGCAACAGCACCCTTTAGTGGAACGGAATATGATCTTCTGGAGAACCGGTGTATCCATGAGGCTGTTGGTGTTCGGATCGTAAAGGCAACTGCTTCGCCGAAAACAACCAAGGCTGCCCGTGCATATGAGAAGCTGCTGGCTATGGGACGTCGCCTGATGTCCGTGATCCGGAAGAATGAAGGCTGCCCCAATAAAGATCTGGATCGTTTTGCAAGAGATATCCAGTCACTGTGTGACAAGTGGGACAGAACAGATATTTAACCGGATAACAAAGACAACATTGAAACAATTATTTTGTCAGATCATCCTAAAATCACCCTGCGGAAATTTTTCGCAGGGTGATGATAAATACGATATACAAAATAAGATTATGTGAGATCAGCCTTCGTTCAATGCCTGGCGGATGGCTTTTGCAAGCTGATCCGGACATGAAGTTGGTTTGAATCCGCAGCGGATGCCTTCCAGACGGGAGATCACTTCATCTGCATCCATTCCCTCTGCAAGCTGTGCAACACCCTGTGTGTTTCCGGAACATCCGCCTGTAAACTTGATATTGTGAACTTTTTTATTATCGTCTATCTCGAACTCAATTCCCTGAGCACAGACGCCTTTTGTCTTATAAACCATTCTGGTTACCTCCTGTTCTGTTTATTTATCGATTATAGCATCTCTCAAAAAAAGTTTCCATAAAAAATAAAATTTGTTATAATGAACAATGTAGAAAAAGAAAAAGATACTGCTGAACGGAAAAAACTGTGAAATTCAGCGGGATATCATATTGAAAGAGAGGATTTACAGATCATGAAATGTGTTGGAATCATAGGAGCAATGGAACAGGAAGTAGCAAGACTGAAAGAGGTTATGGAGAATGTATCCATTACTACCAGAGCCGGAATGGATTTTTATGAGGGTGTTCTGGAAGGAAAGAAGGTAGTTGTGGTACAGTCCGGGATCGGTAAGGTAAATGCCGGCATGTGCACCCAGATCCTGGCAGATCTCTTTCAGGTGGAAGCGGTGATCAATACCGGTATCGCAGGAAGCCTTAACAATGATATCAATATTGGAGATATCGTACTTTCCACAGACGTTCTTCATCATGATATGGATGCAACCGGATTCGGATATCCGAAGGGGCAGATCCCGCAGATGAAAGAGTTTTCCTTCCAGGCAGATGAGTGCCTTCGTAAGATCGCACATGATGTATGCGAGGAAGTAAATCCGGAGATCAGGGTTTTTGAAGGAAGAATTGCTTCCGGAGATCAGTTTGTATGTGATCAGGGTGTAAAAGATAATATTGTAAAGGAATTCAGCGCCTATGCTGTTGAGATGGAGGGCGCAGCGATCGGACAGGCAGCAGCTCTTAACGGGATTCCATTCCTGATCATCCGTGCTATCTCAGATAAAGCAGATAATAGTGCAAACATGGATTATCCGGCTTTTGAAAAGCTTGCAATTGAGCACAGCGTACGTCTGACCCAGGGAATGCTGAAACGGATGGCCTGATCGGAACTTTGGAGGGAACCGTCATTTTTCTTCTGCATATACTGTAAGAGATAGCAGAGAGAGGACAGCAGAAGAGTTATGATCTATCCAGATTTTTATCCGTTTTATGCTACACAGGGAAGTCCTGGTTTTTATAATGAAGAGAGAGAACAGGAAAAGGAATTTGATCTGATGAGATCATACTATCCGGATACAGCCCGAAGGATCCAGGAAAAAGCGGAAGCACAGTGTCAGCTTTTGGATTATGAGGGAAGCCGGCTGTATGATGAATATCCGGATCGTTTCATGCTCTATCACATCTGTCACCAGGTAAAAGGACAGATGGAAGGAGATACCAGTGTACAGGAGATTCCAGGAGGGTTCCTGGATGATCTGATCGAAGTGCTGGTGTATCAGGAGATTTCCAGACGAAGATGCAGGAGGAGAAGGTGCAGAAAATGTTTCCGCACTGAGTATTAAAATGGCGGTTTACCCATGAACGATACAGTGATACTGGCAGAAGCGACCAAAACTGGTTCGCACAACATCTGTCCATATACAATAAAACAAAAAGTGAATATAATGGAAGTATGATGAAAACAATAAGGGAATTTTTAGAAGAACAGATTAATGAACAGCTGATACAGGCTGTTGTCAGTGGCCGCAGGACTGGCGAGGGACCTTCCAAGGTGAAGCTTCGTCCTGTGGAGCTGAAGGGTCAGATTTTTTACCAGGCGTCCATGACAGAAGGGACGAAGGTTTATCATAAGAATTTTACCAGGGAAGAGATGATCGCTTATCTGGAGCATGCCATGGAGGAATTTCGTCAGCTTCAGGCAACCGGACGCAGTCAGGATGGAAGTATCCTTATCAGCAAGAAAGGGAAAGCAACCATCAAAACAAAACAACACGGGCCTGCGCAGAATGAGAAGATAAAGATCGCTCCTCATAACCGGGTGAAACAGTACATTCTCAGAGAGGGAACGGCAGCTCCGTTTCTGGTGGATCTGGGAGTTATGACAAAGGATGGGAAGATCGTTGCTTCCAGATATGACAAGTTCAGACAGATCAATCGCTTTCTGGAGTTTATAAGGGATATCCTTCCGAAGCTCCCTAAAGACAGAGAGATCACAATCCTGGATTTTGGCTGCGGAAAATCCTATCTTACTTTTGCTATGTATTATTATCTCAGAGAACTGGAGGGTTTTGATGTAAACATCATAGGGCTGGATCTTAAGGAAGATGTGATACGGCATTGCAGTGAATTGGCCAGATCTTATGGTTATGACAAGCTGCATTTTTACCAGGGAGATATTGCAGGGTACGAAGGCGTTTCTTCTGTGGACATGGTGGTGACACTTCATGCCTGCGATACAGCAACAGATTTCGCTCTGGCCAAGGCAGTGGAATGGGGGGCTCAGGTGATTCTGTCTGTTCCATGCTGTCAGCATGAACTGAATCGTCAGATCCGAAACGAAATGCTCCAGCCTGTTATGCGTTATGGGATCCTGAAGGAAAGAATGGCAGCTCTGATCACAGATGGTCTTCGTGCCGAGCTTCTGGAAAGCAAAGGATATGAAACCCAGCTTCTTGAATTTATCGATATGGAACATACACCAAAGAATATTCTGATCCGCGCAGTAAAAACCGGAAAGAAAAAGAGCAGGGACAGTTTTTCGGATACCATGAAGGCTCTTCATGTGGCTCCTACCCTGGACAGGCTTCTTTATCCGGAAGAGTCAGCCTCACAGAAGGGAGAATGACATGATGAAGATCCTACGTAAGGAAGTGATACTGCTGGTGATCTTTGTGGCAGTAGTAGCCGGAACCTCATTTCTAATGAACAGTCAGTCTACAGATAACCGCTCAGATATGAACGATGCCACACTTCCGGAGGTTATGGTAAAGATCGGAAGTACCCAGGCAAATAAGATGTATGGATACAGACAGCAGATGCAGACCGATTTCATGAGAGGAAGTATTACTCCGCTGGATACGACCAAAAAAGTGTCTTTTGAGATCAACCCATATGATGATACAGTAACAGGGCTTGCTTATGAGGTACGGACTTCAGACGGAAGCAAGGTTATGGAGAACCGTAAGATCAAGAATCTCACGAAAGAGGACAACGGCTGTTTAAGTACAGAGATTGAGATCGGCAGTGACCTTCGCATGAACCAGGAGTATTCCATGCAGATCACGCTGGATACCAGTGAGGGAGAAGTTTACTACTATACAAGAGTGGTTTCCAGAACCCAGTTGAATACAGAAGCGTATCTTCAGTTTGTCAGGGATTTTTCCACAAAGTGTCTGGACAAGGAACAGGCAGATACGCTGACCGGATATCTGGAAGCGGAGGATATTTCCGGCGGAACGAATTACAATAATATTTCCATCAGTTCCGGACTTTTCAATATCAGCTGGGGATCCCTTTCTCCGAAGCTCTACATGGAAGGAGTTCCGCTGATCGATGATATCAATGAAACGACTGCAAGTATCACGCTGGATTATCAGGTTTCCGCACAGGATGATGAGGGTAAAACCGAAATTTATGATGTTACGGAATTTTACCGTATGCGTTATACAGAAACAAGGATCATGCTGCTGGATTTTAAACGTTCTGCAACGAAGGTATTTGATCCGTCTCAGAAGGTAGTTTCCGATGCAGGCCTGCTTCTGGGTGTCCGTGACAAGAATGTCATCTATGCTTCAGATAGCAGTGGAAAGATCGTTGCTTTTGAGCAGGATGGGGATCTCTGGTCTTATGCACCGTCCAGCGGAAAGATCACAAGGATCTTCAGCTTCCGCAAAGAGGAAGATAACGATTCCAGATATGTGCGCAACGAACATGATATCAAGATCATCCGAGTGGCAGATAACGGGGATGTGGACTTTGTATTGTACGGTTACATGAACCGTGGTGTTCACGAGGGATACAGCGGTGTCTGTGTTTATCACTACAACAGCGACCGTAATGTGGTGGAAGAAAAAGTATTCATACCAAGTACAGAATCCTACGAGTTCCTGAAGGAAGATCTTGGAACACTCACTTATGTAAACAAAAACAATCAGCTGTTTCTACTGTTTGCACAGAAGCTGTATCAGGTAGATATTGAGACAGGAACCTCACAGGTTCTGGAAGAAGGAATCAAACAGAACCATTTTGTTGTGTCAGATACCAAGGCACATGCAGCATGGCTGATCGAATCCGGAGATGATGCAGGGAAGATCCGGGAAATTGAATTTGATTCTCTGAAAACAAGAGATATTTCGCCGGAAAGCGGAAAAAATCTGAGAGCTCTGGGATTTATGAATGAAGATCTGGTATATGGGATCCTTTCCGATGAAGACATTCTTACGGATGCCAACGGACATGAAACAGAGGGAATCAGTACATTACGCATTGAAAGCTTTAAAGGAAAGGTGAAAAAAGAGTATCGTCAGGATGGCCTTTATATCACCAACGTAACGGTTGGCAGTACCATGGTGGAGTTTGAACTTTCTGCAAAATCGGGGAATGCTTATACAGTCCAGAAAAAGGACAATATCATGAATAACAAAAAAGCATCCGGAAGCCAGATAGATGTGGCATTGATCACTACAAACCGTGCAGGAACGCTGATCCGTCTGACCATGACTCAGAAACCGGAGACAGACAGTCCGCTGCTTGTTTGTTCCAAGATCGAGAGTACTGAAGACTCATCGGTAACATTGGATACTACCGTTCCACAGGGAGAACTTTATTATGTTTATGCATATGGTTCTCTTGACCGTATCTATACCGATCCGGCTGCAGCTGTGAAACGCGCGGATGCGCAGACTGGAGTGGTACTTAACCGTGCGCAGCAGTATGTCTGGGAACGTGGAAACAAAAAAACAAAGCTCCAGATGAATATAGAGGATGTACCGGAAAGTATACGTACAGCCAACTGGAAGAAAAAAGAACTTCAGGATAGCCTTGGTGATATGGGAACGGTGATCGATCTGACCGGCTGCACTCTTGACAATGTTCTTTATGAGGTCAGTGCCCAGAGACCGGTGATCGCCAAGACAGGAGAAAATTCCAGTGTGGTGATCGTAGGCTATGATGAATATAATACCTATCTTTATGATCCGGCAACAGGGCAGATCAGCCCGTATGGAATGAATGACAGTACAGCGCTGTTTGAGAGTGCCGGAAATGTATTTCTCACCTATATAGAAAACGTCATAGAGTGATGCTTACAGAGCAGGCCGGATGAAGGCCATGGGGTTACAGCAGGATGGCAAGACGGGAGTTCCCGTTTGGCATAAATCGGAAAACAGGAAAAAAGTTCCTGTTTTCCGGGAAAAGCGCGACAGGAAAGGGGAAAAAGCAATGTTAAGTGAAAGTATTAAAAAACTGGTACAGTATGGGGTGGAGAGTGGTATTACTCCGGAATGTGAAAGAATTTATGCAACCAATCTTCTTCTGGATGCCTTTGGGGAAAGCGAATATACAGAACCGGAGACAGAGTATGCTAAAATCAATTTGGAGGAGACTTTGAACGAACTTCTTGATGAGGCTGTAAAGAGGGGCATCATCGAGGACAGTATTGTGTACAGAGATCTCTTTGATACAAAACTGATGAACTGTCTGATGCCGCGTCCTGCCCAGGTGCAGAGAGAATTCTGGGATGCTTATAAAGAAAATCCGGAAAAAGCCACAGATTATTTTTATAAGCTGAGTCAGGACAGTAACTATATCAGACGTTATCGCGTAAAAAAAGATCAGAAATGGACAGTAGACAGCGAATATGGTAAGATCGATATCACGATCAACCTGTCCAAGCCGGAAAAAGACCCAAAGGCTATCGCAGCTGCCAAGCTGGTAAAATCCAGCAGCTATCCAAAATGTCTGCTTTGTCCGGAAAATGAAGGCTATGCAGGAAGAGTCAATCATCCGGCAAGGGAGAACCACAGGATCATCCCGATCACCGTCAATGACAGTCCCTGGGGCTTCCAGTACTCTCCATATGTTTACTACAATGAACATTGTATCGTATTTAACAGTCAGCATACTCCGATGAAGATCGAGAGAAATACATTTATCAAGCTGTTTGATTTTGTAAAGCTGTTCCCACATTATTTCCTTGGTTCCAATGCGGATCTTCCAATCGTAGGAGGTTCTATCCTCAGCCACGATCATTTCCAGGGCGGGCATTATACCTTTGCCATGGCGAAGGCAGAGATTGAAAAGCATGTGACGATCCCGGGATACGAAGATGTGGAAGCCGGCATTGTAAAATGGCCTCTTTCCGTACTGCGTATCCGCAGCAAAGACGAGACGAGACTGATTGATCTGGCAACACATGTACTGGCAGGCTGGAGAGGATATACGGATGAGGCTGCATTTATCTTTGCAGAAACAGACGGAGAGCCGCATAACACCATCACACCGATCGCACGTAAAGTGAGAGATACCTTTGAACTGGATCTGACATTACGTAACAATATCACAACAGAGGAGCATCCGCTGGGGGTTTATCATCCGCATGCATGCTATCATCATATCAAGAAAGAGAATATCGGTCTTATCGAAGTTATGGGACTCGCTGTTCTTCCGGCACGTCTGAAAGAAGAGCTGGAGCTTCTTGAAGAATACATTTTAAGCGGCAGGGACATCGCTTCCAATGAGAAAATCGAGAAACATGCTGCATGGGTTGCAGAATTTCTGCCAAAATATGAGAAACTTGATAAAGATAATATCCAGGAAGTCCTTCGCAGGGAAGTGGGAAATGTATTTGTTCATGTACTGGAGGATGCCGGTGTTTATAAATGCACACCAGAGGGCAGGGATGCATTTATGAGATTTATCAATACTCTGTAAAAAAGGTACGGAGGCATCCGGGGATGGATATGTATTTCAGGAGGAGTTTGTTTATATGAAAAACAGGGAAAAAACCGGAAAGACCTTTCAGGTAAAATGGCTTTTGCTGGCACTTGTGGCAGCTGCACTGATCTTTGTGCCGGCTGCATCGCATAAGGTGTCGGCGGCGAAGCTTGTTTATACCGTTAAGTTCAATAATAATTCAGGTACCAGCAAAAGTAAGACGTATACCGCACTGACACAGAATGTGACATTAAATACTACGATCCGGCTTCCGGCAGTACCCAAGGCTGTGGGATATCAGAATCTCGGATGGACCACACGGAAGGGGAGCAGTAAGGTGGTATATAAAGCAGGTGCCAGCGTAAAGGTCAGAAAAGATATGACTCTGTATGCGGTTCGCAGAAAGAGTAAGTATTATACCGTAAACTTCTATCTTGGAAATGGAAGCACCAATTCCGCATATAAGAAGCTGCAGAAAAAAGTAGAAGAGGGTACATATTACACATTGCCTGCAGTTCCATTCAGATCGGGATATGTAAATCTTGGCTGGTCAACAGCAAAGAACGGCAAGACATCTACTGTAAAAAAAGCAGGAACGAAGATTAAAATCTCCGGTAATATCAGATACTATTCCGTACAGATGCAGTCAGTAAAAGTAAATCTCCGCAAGGCAAACGGAACCGTATGGAAGACAGTAACACTTGGAAAGGGCGGTTACCTTAAGCTCCCATCTGTATCCAATGCGACAGGTTATACGTTTATGGGCTGGTCTAAGACCAGACGGACCGGTTCTTCCACAGATCCGGATTATGAAGCCGGTGAACTTCTGCGGATCAGCAAAAACACCAATCTGTATGCGACGGTATTTAACCGTGCACTGGAGAAGGATATCAGCTCCGATGAGATGGCTCATCCGGCGATCGGTATGATGTACAGTAAGGTTATTTTTGTGGGAGATTCCCGTACTGCAGGAATACAGGCGACACTGAACAAACAGATGAGCAGTTCTGTAACAAATGGGGTTTCTTTTGTTGCAAACCCAGGAAAGGGCTTGAGCTGGTTCCGGGATACAGGATATGCACAGCTTATAGAAGAGATCGACAAAACAGAAGGTTCCAAACCGATCGCCGTTATCTTTAATCTGGGTGTCAATGACCTGGGAAATGCAGGCAATTATGTCAGCTATATGACCAGTATCGCATCCACATTGAAAAGTAAGAACTGTAAGCTCTTTTACATGTCTGTAAACCCGATCAACAGTACCATGATCACAAAAGCAGGAAGAGGCGCCCGTACAGAGGCACAGGTAAGAGAATTCAACAGCAAGATCCGTTCCGGTCTTTCTCTGTATTACAAATATATTGATATGTACAGCGTACTTATGAAAAAAGGCTACGGGACCAATGCCCGCTATGATGGTGTGGATGACGGCGATGACGGACTTCACTACACAACAAAGACATTCAAGAGGATCTACTATTACTGCATCACTTATCTCAACACAGGAAGTATCAACGCATCTTATTATTAATGGTATAACAGACAGAAAAATCCCGTCTGCCGGAAACATTCCGCCAGGCGGGATTTTTCTGTCCGGCGGCCCGCTATTTTTCTGTCCGACAGGGCAATTACTCCTTGCACGAACCATGAGAATAGTCTATACTTAATTTGATACGGACGTTTGGAGGTCCGCAGGAACGTGTGATCCTGAATATGAGGAATGAGGTATAGATTATGAAACTGACAACAGTGAAAGAGATTTACAGAAACCGTGAACAGTATCTCGACAAAGAGATCACCGTAGGTGGATGGGTACGAAGTGTTCGTGATTCCAAGGCGTTTGGATTCATCGTACTTCATGATGGAAGCTTTTTTGAAACTCTTCAGATCGTATATCACGATAACATGGAGAATTTCGCAGAGGTTTCCAAGCTGAACGTTGGAGCAGCCATCATTGTCAGGGGAACGCTGGTAGCTACCCCTCAGGCGAAGCAGCCATTTGAGATCCAGGCAACAGAGATATCTGTAGAGGGAGCTTCCGCACCGGATTATCCACTTCAGAAGAAGAGACACAGTCTTGAATACTTAAGGACCATGACACATTTAAGACCGAGAACAAATACTTTTCAGGCTGTATTTCGTGTACGTTCTCTCTGTGCATATGCGATCCATAAATTTTTCCAGGAGAGAGGCTTTGTCTATGTGCATACACCGCTGATCACAGGAAGTGACTGTGAAGGTGCAGGAGAGATGTTCCAGGTAACAACACTGGATCCAAAGAATATTCCGCTGACAGAGGATGGAAGTGTTGATTATTCACAGGATTTCTTCGGAAAGGAGACAAACCTTACCGTAAGCGGACAGCTGAACGGAGAGACTTATGCACAGGCATTCCGCAATATCTACACATTCGGACCGACCTTCCGTGCTGAGAATTCCAACACTACCCGTCATGCAGCTGAGTTCTGGATGATCGAGCCTGAGTGTGCGTTTGCAGACCTTCAGGACGCTATGGAGCTTGCAGAGGCTATGCTGAAATACGTGATCCGTTATGTCTTTGAGAATGCACCGGAGGAAATGAACTTCTTCAATTCCTTCATTGACAAGGGGCTTCTTGATAGACTGAACCATGTGCTTAATTCTGAATTTGCGCATGTGACCTATACAGAGGCTGTTGAGATCCTTGAGAAGAACAATGACAAATTTGATTACAAGGTATTCTGGGGATGTGATCTTCAGACAGAGCATGAGCGCTATCTGACAGAGCAGGTCTACAAGAGACCGGTATTTGTTACAGATTATCCGAAGGAGATCAAGGCATTCTACATGAAACTCAACGAGGATGGAAAGACAGTTGCGGCTATGGACTGTCTGGTGCCGGGAATCGGAGAGATCATCGGAGGAAGCCAGAGAGAGGATGACTACGACAAGCTGAGAACACGTATGGATGAGCTGGGTCTGAAACCGGAGGATTACGATTTCTATCTGGATCTTCGTAAATATGGTTCCACACGTCATTCCGGCTTTGGTCTTGGATTTGAGAGATGTGTCATGTACCTTACAGGTATGGGCAACATCCGTGACGTGATCCCATTCCCGAGAACTGTAAAGAACTGCGATCTTTGATCAGAACACTTTTGCACAGCAGGACGTTCTGTGCTCCTGAGATCAGAGAACAGCAGGGAGAAATTGGCAACAGGTATTGATATGTGTGACTGACACACAAGGGAGAACATTATGAGATTTATTCATCTTGCAGACGTGCATCTGGGCGCAGTTCCCGACAGGGGCTGCCCGTGGAGCAAAGAGCGGGAGGAAGAAATCTGGAGCACTTTCCGCCGGGTTATTGCGGGCATCCGCGAAGATCCGGTGGATTTGCTATTTATATCCGGAGATCTGTTCCACCGCCAGCCTCTTATGAGAGAGCTTAAAGAAGTAAATTATCTGTTTTCCACCATCCCGGATACCAGAGTGTATCTGATGGCAGGAAACCATGATTTTATAAGCAGAGATTCTTTTTATAATACGTTTGAGTGGAATTCCAATGTTATATTTTTCAGGAGCAGGGAACTGACCTGTGTTAAAGATCCCAGGCTTGATGTCTATGTATATGGACTGAGTTACTATGACCGGGAAATAAAAGACGGACTTTATGATCAGGCTGTCCCTGTCCAGAAAGAAGGAATCCATATTCTGCTGGCCCATGGCGGCGACGAGAAGCACATTCCTCTCAGTGCAGCAGCTCTGGCGGCGTCAGGCTTCGATTATGTGGCGTTAGGGCATATCCACAAGCCGCAGATCCTGATCCGTGACCAGGCGGCCTTTTCCGGGGCTCTGGAGCCCATTGACAGGAATGATACAGGGGAACATGGATATATGGAGGGCCGACTGATCAACGGAAGGATCCGTACAGAGTTCGTTCCCTTTGCCTGTCGTTCCTATCAGCAGCTGGTAATGACACTTCACGAGGAAACTACACAGATATCTCTGGAAGAAGCGGTAAAATCCCAGATTTTCCGCAGAGGAGGAAGGAATATCTACAGGATCGTTCTTCAGGGAATGCGTTCGCCGGATCTTCTTCTGATCCCTGAGAAACTGAAAAGTCTCGGAAATGTTACCGATGTTGTGGATGAATCCTGGCCGGCGTATGATCTTGGTGAGCTCTACAAACGCTACAGCGGTACTCTGATCGGTGATTATATCGGCTATTTTCTGGCCAAAAAGGGTATGGATACCGTGGAAAAAAAGGCGCTGTATTATGGGCTTCAGGCATTGCTTGAGACAGGCAGCCGGCGATAAAGGGGCAGCACAGGAGGATAGCATAAGATGGTTATCAGACGTTTAAAAATAAAAAATTTCGGGAAGATCCGGGACAAGGACATGGAGCTTTCGCCTGGGATCAACGTACTTTACGGTGAAAATGAGAGTGGAAAAACTACCACACATACATTTATCCGCTCCATGTTTTACGGCGTTCGCAGACTGCGGGGAAAGGCTGCTCTGAACGATACATATACAAAATATGAACCATGGGAAAATCCGGCAGAATATGGTGGGATCATGTGGTTCACAAGCAAGGGGAAGAAATATCGTCTTACCAGGAATTTTTATAAAGAAAAGAAGCTGGGAGAGCTTCTCTGTGAAGAGGATGGCAGTCTTGTGGATGCGGAACAGGGAGCTCTTGGGACTATTCTGGGAAATGTAAGTGAGGCAGTTTATGATAATACGGTGTCTGTGGCACAGCTGAAAAGCGTTACAGGAAAAGATCTCGTACGTGAACTGCAGAATTACATGGCCAGCTATCAGGGAACCGGTGACAGTTCCATTGACATGGGACGAGCCATGCAGATGCTGAAAATGTCCAGAAAAGGATATCTGACAGAAGCGGCCCGACGAAAAAAGGAGCTGGAAAAGGAAAAAGAAAAGATTTCCGCAAACATGGAATATATCCGCAGAGAGATCCGTGAACTGGATGAGAAGCGTGATCGGATCATGCAGCAGCAGGACGGGATGAACATAGGGACCAGAGAACGGAGTACAGAGGATCTTCTTGAGCTTCGGATCGATCGTGTAAAAAGAAGACGGGAGCAGACAGATGCAGTTCTGACAGTTGTGCTGCTTGGTGGGATTGCCGGTACCGGCTGCCTGGCGGCTTTTTCCGGACAGGTCATTTTCAGCGTTCTGGCAGGCGTGGCAACTGCGGCGATTTCTGTAGCGGCATTGTTTTTCCGCATACGGCTCAGCAGGGAGCTGAATAAGAGAGAACGTCAGAGAGAGCGCTGGCTTTCCAGACATGAGGAGCTGACCTGGAACCGGAACAGTCTGGACAGTGACTACGAAGAGAAGCATACAGCGCTGGAGAACCTGCAGGCAGAGTTGACGGAATGTGAAGAAAATACAGAAGTGATCACTCCGGAGGAAACGGAGATCCAGGCGCTGAATATGGCTATGGAGACGATTGAGGCACTTTCCGGAAACATTACGGATCAGGTAGGGGTCCGTCTGAAAAAACGTACATCTGAGATATTAAGTGAGATCACCGGTGGCAGATACCAGGAGGTTCTGATGGATGAGGCACTGCATATGTCTGTGAACACAGGGGAGCGTATCGTATCCATTGAGAGACTGAGCCGCGGGACACTGGAGCAGATTTATTTTGCCCTTCGTATGGCAGCAGGAGAGCTTTTCTGCAAAGAGGAACCGTTCCCTGTGATCCTGGATGATGTATTTGGCATGTATGATGAAGAACGTCTTGCAGCGGCTCTCAGGTGGCTGCATAAAGAAAACAGACAGGTGATCATAAGTACCTGCCATAAAAGAGAAATGGAGATCCTGGATAAAGAGAGGATCCCCTATCAGAAGCTTCCTATGTGAGCTTTTGCAGGAAGATTTCAGCATAAAGATCAAAAGCAAAGCAGACAGCAGATGCGGATCATGGATATCCGTCTGTTACAGAAATATAAAGCGGCTGCGCTTTCTGAGAAACTGTTATATCGTTCTCAGAAGGTGCAGCCGCTTTGCGTGCGTTATGATTTATTTATTTCTCATGCTGGCTCATGTAATTTGTTACGCAGCGTTTGATTCTGTCTACCGGATTCAGAAGGTGGCTGACAGAGGTATCATGGTTCAGCGTATCAATGATCAGAGCAATATATTTGCTCATATCGCAGCTGATGTAGTATGGCTTCTCAAGAAGCTCCGGTGACTGATAAACCAGGTTAGTAGTAAGGAGCTTGTCGAAGTAGCCCTTCCTGTAAGCATCGTCAAATTTATCAAGACCATCGGTAAAGAATCCGAAGGTAGAGCAGATGTAAACTCTGCCTGCTCCTTTCTCTTTCAGGAGAGACGCGATCTTAATGATCGTATCACCGGAGGAGATCATATCATCGATCAGGATCATATCCTTGCCCTCGATCTTTGGTCCGAGGAATTCATATGCTGCGATCGGATGACGGCCGTTTACATATCTTGAGTAATCCAGACGTTTATAGTACATACCCATATCAACACCGAGGACATTGGCGAGATAGATCGCACGGTTCATGCTTCCTTCGTCCGGGCTGATCGTCATGAAATGATCCTTGTCGATATGAAGTCCCTTTTCATTATTAAGAAGAGCCTTGATGAACTGGTAGGATGGCTGTACAGTCTCAAAACCATGAAGAGGAGTCGCATTCTGTACACGGGAATCGTGTGCATCAAAGGTGATGATATTCTCAACACCCATATCGATCAGCTCATGAAGTGCAGTGGCACAGTCAAGAGACTCTCTTCCGACACGTTTGTCCTGGCGACTCTCATAGAGATATGGCATGATCACGTTGACTCTGCGGGCTTTTCCGCCTACAGCGGCGATAACACGCTTCATATCCTGGAAATGATCATCCGGGGACATAAGATTCATGTAAGGTCCGATCGGATAGGATAAGCTGTAATTTGTCACATCTACCATTACGTAGATATCATCACCGCGGACAGATTCGTTGATGGTGCATTTACCCTCACCGGAGCCGAAACGTGGAGTCTTGGCGTCAATAATGTAAGAATCGCGCTTGTATCCCTCGAATGCAAAGGAGTCCATTCCAGGATACTGTCTTTCGGCACGCCATTTGACCAGCCAGTCATTCACCTTCGCGCCTAATGAGCTGCAGCTCTGAAGGGGAATCAGTCCAAGTCTTCCTACCGGGAGTGTGGAAAAATCTTTTGTATTTACCTGTGCCATTTTAATTTCCTCCTAAAAATATTTTCTGTATACGGATGTCCTTCCCGATCAACGATATCATCTGATAGTTGCTGGCAATTCGGGAAAATGTTCTCTCGGAATAGGTATCCGAGAAATTTTTGAGCGTCAGATTCGTGGAAATGATCGTGGATTTCCTGCGCATGATCCGCTCATTGAGACAGAGAAAAAGCTGTGAAGATACGAAACTGTTGGTAAGCTCCGTTCCCAGGTCATCAATGATCAGAAGATCACAGTCATAGATCAGTTCCTCGTCTGTGCCGGTATCTTTTCGGGAAAAAGAATTCGCAGCCATCATATCAAAAAGATCGTAGGCGGAAAAGTACAGGACACAGTGGGTGGATCTGAGAAGCTCTCGGGCGATGCAGTGTGAAAGAAAGGTTTTTCCCACACCGGTATCACCATATAAAAACAGGTTTTCAAATTTATGGTCGAAGTTCTGCACAAAGCGCTGTGCAGTGTCATAGGCCCGTCGGGCTGTTTCCAGGGCAGACAGTCCCGTGGCTTCGTTTTTTATTGTAGCAGAATAATAGTCAAATGAAAAGCTGTCAAAATTCTCTTTTTCGAGAATTTCATTCAGATTGGACTGTGCATAAAGCAGTTCGATCTCAGCTTTTTTAAAACAGGTGCATTTTCGGCTGCCGATATAGCCGGTATCCTGACAGTCAGGGCAGGTGTAAGGCATCTCAAGATAGTCTCCGGGAAAGCCGTTTGCAACAAGAAGGGTGATCCGTTCATCGGAAAGCTCCTGGATGGCTGCCTTCAGATCCGAAGTTCCCTTTTCTTCGCCGTTTAAAAGGCGACGGACTTTGTCAGCACTTAAAGTTGCCACCTCGTCATCGATCTCTTTCAGACGGGGGATCTTTCCGTAGGCTTCGGCTGTGTGCTCCTCCAGAATACGGTGGTTCTGTGCCTGCCGGCGGCTGTATTCTCTCATTATAGTATCATATTGAAAATTCTGTAAAGGCATAAAGCGCTCCTTCCAGGTTCTGTTACTGATTATTTAAAAGACGTTTCTCATATTCCGCAAAATCATAATCACGCTGGTGGAAATTATTGAAGCGGTTGCTATTCTGAGGCTGAGTCTGGGGCTGCTTCTTCCTGGAAACGGATTTCTCAAGCTGGCGTTTTTTGTGTGCGGCATCCAGAAGCCGGATATCCTCCAGCGTATGTACGTTTTTCTTTTTCCAGCCGGAGAGGATCTTATCTGCATATTGGAAACTGGGCTGTCCGGTGGAAAGGACAGTACGGCTGCAGGCTTCCTGGATCAGCTCCAGATCAAAACCGTAGGTCTTGCGCCAGGTATCAATGTAAGTGATCTCGTTATCAACAGGATTGCGGCCGCTGATCCCCATAGCCTTCAGGATCGTGTAATAATCCTTGGAAAAACGGGAGCTGGCATC
Source organism: Blautia massiliensis (ex Durand et al. 2017) (assembly GCF_051861785.1). Taxonomy (NCBI): domain Bacteria; kingdom Bacillati; phylum Bacillota; class Clostridia; order Lachnospirales; family Lachnospiraceae; genus Blautia; species Blautia massiliensis (ex Durand et al. 2017). The sequence goes on along the minus strand of NZ_CP146725.1, from coordinate 1,345,142 downwards.
CCGGGCCATCTCGACGGTGGTGATGCCGTCTTTTGCCCAGGCGAGTGCAACAGTTTCAATATAACGTATACTCTTGCGGCCTCTGGAAACACAGTATTCCACCAGATATTCGATGAGATCCGCAGACATATGGAGTTCATCATAGAAAAAAAGGATCTTCTGCATTTCTGTAGGCGTCAGTGTTTTGGTCAGATACTGCTCTGTGATATAGAGAAGCTGACTGATCTCTTCGTTTTGCTTAAGTTCTCTGATCCGGTCAGGAGTGAGACTGAGAATGTAATCAGCGGAGCTTGGGACTCCCGGATCCGTGTTCCCGGAAACGGAAGCAGAATTGCCGGAACCGGTGAAAGTATCCACGGAAGCGCTGCTCTCTCTATGACCGGTATCCGCAAAGGGTTCCAGCAAAGTGATCCCGGAAAGCTTCTGATCTGCAGTATAGGTTAATGCGATCAGTTTCTCACCTTCCCAGTATTTCAGCGCACGGGAAATATCTCTTTCCGTGCAGAAAAGGCTGTCTGCCATATGCTCCAGGCTGAAAGAAGAAGGAGCGGCAGATACCATCCGGAGAAGGTAGATATATACCTTTACGAACTCCCCGTTGGCACGAGGCATGAAATTGTCAATAAAGCGATTGGAAAGAATCGTTACCTCCAGTTCAGAGGAATTCTGAAGTGAAATCAGGCTCATGATCAGCAGCTCCCTTTCTAAAATACAGCAGATATTTCAGGTGATATCCCAAAGTCCGCCATGCTAAAAAGGATTATAGCACAACCGCTTTTACTTGAGAATAGTCTATTTTCCCAGAAGTTGTGCACCAATTTCCATGTGGAAAATGTGGATAGTGTGGAAAACTTTGAGGATAACATTATCAGCAACTAACAAAAACCTTAATTTTGTAAGAAAAATGCGGTATTTGTTGAATTTGGATGTTGAATTATGTCAAGTAGGTTATACACAAAAAAATCCACATGCCAGGCACGTCTGAAATGTGCATAAGCATGTGGATAATGTGGATAATTATTTTCCGAGAAGGTGTTCTCCAATATTTACAACGTCTCCGGCGCCCATAGTTATCAACAAATCACCATGTGCACAACTTTTTAAGAGGAAGCTCTCGATCTCATCAAAAGTCGGGAAATATTCGCAGGGGGTTCCAAGTTCCTGGATCTGTTTCTGGAGATCCTGGGAAGAAATACCAAGATTGTCTGTTTCACGTGCGGCATAAATATCAGCCAGTACAACATGATCGGCCAGAGTCAGCGCTTTTGCAAATTCCGGAAGAAGAGCTTTGGTACGTGTGTAGGTATGAGGCTGGAATACACACCATACCTTCTGATGCGGATAATTCTTTGCAGCATGAAGGGTTGCCTCGATCTCGGTTGGATGATGCGCGTAATCATCAATGATGGTGATACCGCCGATCTCACCTTTATACTGGAAACGACGGTCTGTACCGGTAAAGCTTCCGAGACCTTTGACGATCACATCATCCGGAAGGTCCAGAAGGCGTCCTACGGCAATGGCGGCCAGTGCATTGGATACGTTGTGGATACCCGGTACACGCAGATAATAGCTGCCGATCTTTTTGCCCCGGAAGAGAACGGAGAAGGAAGGATGTCCGTATTTATCCCAGGTAATGTCTGCTGCGGTGTAATCGGCATCGTGCTTCAGACCATAGGTAAGAACATTGCATGGAAGCTCCCGGGTGATTGTTTCATACTCCGGTGTGTCGGCGTTGATGATCAGAGTACCGTCAGCAGGGAGAAGCTCTGCAAATTTCCGGAAGGAATGGCGGATGTCATCGATGTCCTTGAAGAAATCCAGATGATCGGCATCCATGTTCAGGATCACACTGATCTTAGGGAAGATGCTTAAAAAGCTGTTGGTGTATTCGCATGCTTCTGTGATAAAGGTCTCAGAATTTCCAACGCGGATGTTTCCGTGGATAGCAGGAAGGATTCCGCCAACACTGATGGTAGGATCACAGTCACCCTCAAGAAGGATATGGGAAACCATGGAAGTAGTAGTGGTTTTTCCGTGGGTTCCGGAAATTGCAATCGGTGTATCGTAGTTCCGCATGATCTGTCCCAGAAGCTCTGCGCGGGTGAGCATTGGAAGCCCTTTTTCTTTCGCACAGGCAAATTCCGGGTTGTCCGGGTGGATCGCTGCTGTATAGACAACCACATCTACATCATCCTTGATGTTGGAAGCGCGCTGTCCGTAATAGATCACAGCGCCACGTTCTTCCAGTGTGCGGGTCAGCGGGCTGGATTTGGCATCGGAACCGGAAATCCGGAAATTTTCTTCCAGAAGGATCTCGGCAAGGCCGCTCATGCTGATGCCTCCGATCCCGATGAAATGAATATGGAGCGGTTTATGAAAGTCTATCTGATACATAATAATCTCCTTATATATATGTTATTTTCGTAGCTCTTTTGTTTGTTTTATTATAACGCCAACAGAAACAATTGAAAAGTGGTTCTTTTGGCTAAAAAAGCGGTTTTTTCCGGAATATAAAAGTAACCAGAAAATAACATCGAAAAATGTTGAAAATTACCAGAGAAATGAAAAAAATGATGAGTCTTACAAATTTATAATATACAATAGCGATAAAAAAAGCAAAATACAGCTAAAATAATTGTAAAAAATGTTCACTAATACAGTAAAGTATGCTATAATGGAATAATCATAACATACAAGAGGTGATCGCATGATTAAGAAAGAGATGATTGCCATGCTCTTGGCCGGTGGGCAAGGCAGCAGGTTAGGAGTTTTGACAGAAAAGGTTGCAAAGCCGGCAGTCGCTTTTGGTGGTAAATATCGTATCATCGATTTTCCACTGAGCAATTGTATTAACTCGGGAATTGACACAGTGGGTGTGCTGACACAGTACCAGCCTCTCCGCCTGAATACACATATCGGTATCGGTATTCCGTGGGATCTTGACCGCAATGAAGGCGGTGTCACAGTCCTTCCTCCGTATGAGAAGAGCACAAGCAGTGAATGGTACACAGGAACTGCCAATGCGATCTATCAGAATCTGGCTTATATGGAGCAGTATAACCCGGATTATGTGCTTATCCTTTCCGGTGACCATATCTATAAGATGGATTACGAAGTGATGCTGGATTTCCACAAGGCGAACAAGGCAGATATTACGATCGCGTGTATGCCGGTTCCCATTGAGGAAGCCAGCCGTTTTGGTATTATGGTTACTGATGAGAGCAGCCGTATTACTGAGTTTGAGGAGAAGCCGGAGCATCCAAGCAGCAATCTTGCATCCATGGGTATCTATATTTTCTCATGGCCGGTTCTGAAGGAAGCACTGATCGCCCTGAAGAATCAGAATGGCTGTGACTTCGGTAAACATATCCTTCCGTACTGTAAAGAGAAGGGGCAGCGCCTTTTTGCTTATGAGTACAACGGCTACTGGAAAGATGTAGGAACTCTTGGTTCTTACTGGGAAGCAAATATGGAGCTGATCGATATCATTCCGGAGTTTAATCTTTATGAGGAATTCTGGAGGATCTACACCAAGGGAGATGTGATCCCGCCACAGTATATTTCTGCAGATGCAGTTGTGGACAAGTGTATCATCGGTGAGGGAACAGAAATCTATGGTGAAGTACATAATTCAGTGATCGGTCCGAATGTTATCATCGGCAGGGGCAGTGTGATCCGTGATTCTATTATCATGAAGAATACAGCAGTTGGTGAGAACGTTGTTATGGATAAAGCCATCGTGGCAGAAGATGTTGTCATCGGAAATAATGTTGTGATCGGATGCGGCGAGGAGTTACCGAATGTTCTGAAACCGGCTGTATATTCCTTTGGACTTGTGGCTATCGGCGAAAACAGCGTGATTCCGGACAGTGTCAAAATCGGTAAGAATACCGCTATCGCCGGTGTTACAACAAAAGAAGACTACCCTGACGGAGAACTGGCAGCCGGCCAGGTAATTGCAGCAAAGGACGGTGGGAAAGAATGAGAGCGATAGGTATTATTTTGGCAGGCGGTAATAATAACCGCATGAGAGAATTATCAAACAAAAGAGCAATCGCGGCAATGCCTATTGCAGGAAGTTACCGCGCGATCGACTTTGCCCTCAGCAACATGGCAAATTCACATATCCAGAAGGTTGCTGTGCTGACACAGTATAATGCCCGTTCCCTTAATGAGCATTTAAGTTCATCCAAATGGTGGGATTTCGGAAGAAAACAGGGAGGACTTTATGTCTTTACTCCAACCATTACCAGAGATAACAGCTTATGGTATCAGGGTACTGCAGATGCGATCTATCAGAACCTGAGCTTTTTAAAGAACAGTCATGAACCCTATGCGGTGATCGCTTCCGGCGATGGAATCTACAAGCTGGATTACAATAAAGTCCTGGAGTATCATATTGCAAAGCGGGCAGATGTTACCGTTGTATGTACTACCTGCAAGGATCAGAGCCAGGTTGAGAGATTTGGTGTTCTTCGCATGAATGAGGACTGTCGGATCGAGGAATTTGAGGAGAAACCGATCGTTTCTTCCTATAATACGGTATCTACTGGTATCTATGTCATCCGAAGAAGGCAGCTGATCGAACTGATCGAGCGTGCTGCCCGGGAAGGAAGGCATGATTTTGTAAATGATATTCTTATCCGTTACAAAAATCTGAAGAGGATTTACGGATATAAGATCGATAACTACTGGAATAATATCTCTACTGCAGAGGCTTATTATCAGACAAATATGGATTTCCTGAAACCGGAGATCCGGAACTATTTCTTCAAACAGGAGCCGGCGATCAAAACCAAGATCGCAGATGTACCTCCTGCTAAGTACAATCCGGGTGCAACTGTGAAGAACAGTCTGGTGTCCAGCGGATGTATCATCAACGGAACCGTGGAGAATTCTGTTCTGTTCCGTGATGTATTTGTAGGAAATAACTGTGTGATCAAAAACTCTGTGATCCTTAATGACGTATATCTTGGAGATAATACGCATATTGAGAATTGCATTGTTGAGAGCCGGGATACCATCCGGGCAAATTCATATTACTGCGGCGAAGAAGGAGAAGTGAAGATCGTCGTAGAGAAAAACGAACGCTACGTATTATAAATGCGGAAGATCAGTTTTCCGCAGATGCGGTTAGCGAAATGAAAGGGGCAAGTAGCAATGAATATTACAGATGTACGTGTGAGGAAGGTAGCAAAAGAAGGGAAAATGAAGGCCGTTGTGTCTGTCACAATAGATGATGAGTTTGTGGTACATGACATCAAGGTGATCGAAGGCGAGAAGGGGCTGTTCATCGCAATGCCAAGCCGTAAGGCAAGCGACGGTGAATATCGTGACATCGCACATCCGATCAATTCAGCAACAAGAGAGCAGATCCAGACGATCATCCTGGACAAGTATCAGGAAGTAATGGCTGAGGAAGCTGAGAATGAGGTTCTTATGGAGGCTGCGGAGTAAAAGAAGCAGCTTCAGGGGGGATTACATCAGAGAAGTATTCTCGTAGCTGATGATCTTTGGATTGAAACAGCATAGAATAAAAACTGCCGTTTTACAGATAAATCTGTGAGAGGGCAGTTTTTTTGTGCTCCGGAAAACAAAAAAACGCTTTTCAGTTCATAAAAATTTAAATTATTACGTATTTGTTACAAAAATAAAATAAAATTATTGCTTTTTATGAAAAATGTGTTATACTAGAATCCATGAAAGGACGAAAGGTGTTTATATGAAGAATAGAAAAGTTTTCACATTACTGCTTACAGGTATGCTGACCCTTTCCATGGGAAGCACCGTATATGCATCAGGTACAGACGCTGCGATCGCAGAGGCACAGGCGGAGAAACAGGCCGCTGAGGAGGGTCTTGCGCAGGTACAGAGCAGCATCGGCACACTGGAGAGCAAGAAGCAGGAGCTGGAGAGCTATCTGGCTGATTTAAACGCACAGTATGAGGATCTTACCAACAGCATTTCTGAGCTTAGTATCCAGGCTGCTGAGAAGGAAGATGAATTAAATAAAGTAAAAAAAGAACTGAAAAAAGCAAAGAAAGCTTCTGCAGATCAGTATGAATCCATGAAGCTTCGAATCGCATATATGTATGAAAATGCCGGAACTTCCGCACTGGAGACACTGCTTTCTTCCGAAAGCCTTGCAGAATTTCTCAATCGCGCGGAGAATGCGATCCAGATTTCTACATACGACAGAGATATGCTGGATAAATATGTGAGTCTTCAGAAGAATATCCAGGAGAATGAGAAAAAGGTTGAGACGGAGTCCGCAGAGATCGATAATCTGATGACGGAGCGTGCAGCCAAACAGCAGGAAGTGCAGTCCATGGCTTCCAGCACAAGCGAGGATATTAACTCTTATGTAAACCAGATCAGCGCCAGCCAGGAAGAGGCTCAGCAGCTGATGGCAGATATCAGTAATGCAGACAGCAGTATTACCGCTCTGGTACAGCAGGCAGAGGCGGAGAAGGCTGCAGAAGAGAAAGCTAAGGCTGAAGCGGCAGCAGAGGCTGAGAGACAGGCAGCAGAAGCGGCAGCCCAGGAAGAAGCCGATCAGGATAACGAGGACAGTGAAGAGGCTGATTCTGACGATGATTACGGCTATGATCCGGAGGAGGATACAACCGAGTCTTCCAGCAGCTCTACAAGTACAGACACTGTTGTAGAGGAGGAAGAGGAAGCGGATGATGTACAGTCCGGAAGTTCCGAAGATGTTTCCGAGGACAGCTCCCAGGAGGAGGTTTCTGAGGAGGTTTCCAATGATGAGACAGCTTCCGAGGAGACGGAAGATGCCTCTGCGGATACGTCCGATTCCGGTTCTTCCAGTCAGGGAACATATCTTGGAAACTTTACACTGACCGCATACTGCAACTGTGCACAGTGCTGCGGTACAGCCGGCAATCTTACAGCCAGCGGAACAGTTCCGACAGCAGGACGTACCGTTGCTATGGCAGGTGTTCCGTTTGGAACCAAGCTTCTGATCAACGGCACTGTTTATACGGTAGAGGATCTGGGAACTCCTTACGGACATGTGGATATCTATTGTGGAAGCCATTCTGAGGCATTAAGCTTCGGACTTCAGTCTGCAGATGTATATCAGGTGGGCTGATCCGGGAAAATCCAGAGGAGAATATTTAAGAGAAATACAGCGCTGCAGGATCGTATGCTGATCCTTGCAGCGCTGCTTTTGTATGCATGACGCAGATATGTGTTTCGTGAAGTGTAGTGTGTGGAAATTCACAAATTTCCTGCAATCCGGAGATTTTACAGATAAGGCGTACCCGGGATCTCCGGATAGGTTCCCATACCGATGAGAAGCTCAAGGCCTGTCTGACGGCCTTCCAGTACAGCAGCTTTTACAGCACTGGCATCACCGGAGATGGCGATGATCACTTCATTGGAATGACTGGTACCGATATTCGGAGTCATATATTGTGTAATGGATACTGCTGCGGATTTCACGGCATTATCTGCCATCACAAGACCGATAGCAGCCGGAGAACCTGCCATGAAACCAAATGCTTCACCCAGAGGTGTGCCGAAGGCTTTATGGATAGCAGGACCTGCACTTGCGGAAAAAGCAAACTCCAGATGGCCGGATTCGCTGATGTAGACCTCACCTGCATATTTGTTAGTCAGTTCCAGAGCCAGAGAAATGGCGTGACGCACGTCGGATACATCATTTCCGCCAAGGACGATATAGTTTCCGTGACCGCCCCAGCCCTTGGTATCTCTTGGAAGTTCAATGGAAAGGACTTCTGTATTTGTGGCTTTTACTGCATCGTCAATAGCTGTGATCTGGCCGGCAGCGCCTGTTCGGGAACTGAAAAGCCCCAGACAGTGGTATTGGGTACCTACGTTCATCTTTTTAAACAGTGAATCATCAACTCCGGAGATCACGAGTCCGATTGTGTCAAGGACTGCGGTCCCTACAAATTCAGTCCGTGTGCAGTTGGTGCTGATGTTATGAATATCGTGTATATCCATGTGGAAAAATCCCCCTTTTTGCTGAAAACTCATTGGTTTCAGTATAGCATCAGAGAGGGGAATTTGAAAGTGAAAATTGACAATATCATTTGTAAATGGCAGGTTTACATAGTAGTAAACGGCATTGTAAAATGTAAACTTAAAAAATAAAATTAAGTTGACATTAAAATCCTGCTGTGTTAAATTGTTAACAGCGAAAGAGCGGATATCATTTATACAGGACAGGAATGATCTTCCGACAGGAAAAGCAGAAAAGGAAAGAGAGGATACAGATTATTATGACAACAGTGGCAGCAGGCAGAAGCAAGACGTATGATCTTGTTTACATTGCAGTTTTTGCAGTAGTGATGGCAGTTTGCTCATGGATTTCCATTCCGGCACAGATACCGTTTACTCTGCAGACATTCGGAGTATTTATGGCAGTTGGTGTGCTTGGAGGAAAAAGAGGAACTCTGGCAGTTCTGGTTTACGTTCTTCTTGGAGCAGTAGGAGTTCCGGTTTTTGCAGGATTTTCCGGAGGCATTGGAGCTCTTCTCGGAAATGCAGGCGGATATATCATTGGATTTATCTTTTCCGCACTTGTTATGTGGGCATTTGAGCACGTTTTTGGCAGAAAGCCGGTCGTTCAGATCATTTCCATGGTCGTTGGGCTGATCGTATGCTATGCCTTTGGAACAGTATGGTTTATGTTTGCCTACACAAGAAGCACAGGTCCGGTAGGCCTTATGGCAGTTCTTGGCTGGTGTGTATTTCCGTTTATCATTCCGGATCTTATCAAGATCGCACTGGCTTATGTTTTATCAGGAAAGGTACGTAAATATGCAAGATAAAAGCAGTGCTGCGGCATATGCTTCTGATGAGGGCACAGAGGAAATAGTCATTCCTCTGCGCCCTCATCATGGTATGTGCCTGGCGTATTTTAAGGGGGAAGGTTACAGTAACGGTTTTACTGCACATATGGCCGAGATGCTGAAGATTTTTCTGGAGGGAAAGAAAATAAGGCTTCATGTGGATACGGATGAGATCTGCTCTGCCTGTCCGAATAATCTGGGCGGACATTGTGAAGCCGGAGATAAAGTGGCAGAGTATGACAATGCCGTGCTGGAAAAATGTGGACTGAAGGCCGGACAGACATTGCACTTCAGCGAATTTACAAAAAAAGTCCAGGAAAAAATCCTTGCGATGGATAAACGTAAGGAAATCTGTGGAAACTGCCAGTGGAACAGTATCTGCGAAGAACAGAAGAGCCGCTGGGCATAGATATTTATAAGAACTTTTCCAAAAACTGCTTCGGGTCTGCAAAAAAAAGTATGCCCGAAGCAGGAAAAAAGAAAAAATTCGATTTTTTTGAAAAATTTTAATTTTTTCTATTGACAAAGTACAGAAACTCTAATATAATAGCTCTTGCAGTTGAGCAACACACAAACAACTGAAACAGAATAACGAAGCGTGGCTCAGTTTGGTAGAGCGCTGCGTTCGGGACGCAGAGGTCGCAGGTTCAAATCCTGTCGCTTCGACTAACAGCTTTAAGAATCCCTTGGTTGAGGGATTCTTTTTTTGCTTGTGGAAAATGAAGGAATGTAAGTTTGTGTTACCTCAATGATAAAAGAAATGAGAAAGTCTTTGGTGAATGTCCCGAGCATGGACCACCAGGGGTTTTTTATATTTACAGATGAAAATATTCTTGAATGCTTTAAATAGCAGTGCTATAATACAGATATAAAGAACAACCGCCCACAAGGGGTTGACCTTATAAGAGAAGATTAGAAAATTCCACCCTGTACTCGGTCAAAGTTTTGGGGTGGTTTTTCTATGTAAAGAATTACTTACAAAACATTAATACGAACGTAAGCAATGCTAGAATGAACATGCCAAAAGCCATAAGATCTTTGAAGTCAAAATAATTGTTGTTCATCAGCACCACCTCCATCCTTTTGGGACTAGAGGTCAGCCACCCTGTAACACGATTGTTCCCGTACAGTGTAGCATATACGGAAAATCCTGACAAGCGCAGAATGTTCTAATACAGTAATGCTTTTTTGACAAATGCGCAAATTTTCTGTACGTCTTAATTCTTCACCTGTCTGTTAATATTCTGTTTCGGTGTACTGATTCGGGTATAGCCGTATTCTTTTGCCTAACAGCTTGAGAATCCCTTGGTTGAGGGGTCCTTTTTGGTGTTTGTACATCCTGGAGCTTTTTTCAGTTGATGGAATGATTTCTCTCGATCTTCATATATATTAACGAAACCGAAATACCGGAGGGACGTGCGTTGGCTGGATATCAGCGTTTTGTTGCGTATGTGTACGAGTATCGGAAAGGAAAAAAAGATGGCAGCAGCGGTTATGTGAGGGTGGAGGCCAGAGATAGGAAATGCCGTGTGGAGGTTCATCTGCGCTGCGTTGGACTGGAGCCTGGAAGTCGGTGCAGAGTGTATGGGTTTGTGCGGCAGGAAGGGCTGATGGATGGTATTTTGATCGGAAGCTGTGTTACCGGGCGGGAACGGATCGAGTGCGCACTGGAGACGGATACAGGGGATATTGGAGGCATGGGAAAAAGTCTTCAGGAGCTTGGAGGACTGCTTCTGATCTCCGATGCCGGTGGATTCTGGGGAACGGAATGGGATGATCAGCCGATCCGGCCGGAGAATTTCCGCGAGTGGAAGAAAAAAGAAACGGAACCTCGGAAGGAAACGGAGAAAACAGGAACGGAATATCAGAAGGTGGCGGAGAAAAAAGGCAGAGAGCGGGAAGAAAAGGAAGAAGAAAATCAAAAAGATGGAGCCTTGCCAGAAGTGCAGGAAAATCAGAAGGAGTCAGACAGGATCATGACGGTGGAGGAGATTCAGGAGGATGTATTAAAGACATCGGAAACCGGAAATTCATATCAGGCTCCCGGTCCGCATCCGCCGGAACTACCACGGCCAGGCCAGCCATCACCGCATCCGCCGGAACTACCACGGCCAGGCCAGCCGTCACCGCATCCGCCGGAACTACCACGGCCAGGCCAGCCGTATCCGCATCCGCCGAAACCATCGCGACCGGAGCCATCTCGTCCACTTCCGGGAATACCCTGTGATGATCCCTTTAACGACGGCTATTTCACAGACTGCCACAAGATCAGACCATCGGACTGCAGTGCCTTATGCAGAAAAAACGGCTGCTTCTGCAGCAACCGTTTTGTCATGTACGGATATCAGAATTTCGGCCATCTTCTGCTGTGCAGAAATTCCCGGGGACAGTACATACTGGGAGTACCCGGTGGATACAGCCAGCAGGAACGGTTTATGGCCAATATGTTTGGCTTTCCCTACTTTAAGGAATGTCCGGATATTCATATCCCAGGCGGAAAGGGAGGATACTGGTACTGTTTTATTAACATCTGATCAGAAAAATTTCGGCATCCATATAAGCAAACAGTTTTGCAAATCCGCAGATCACAGCTCCATACCACGAATTTCTACTACCGGGATCGTCTGAGACAGGATATCCCGGTAGTTTTTCATTTCTTCCTCGGAGCAGGCAGAGAATCCCGGTATCAGAACTCCGTCGGAATCCCGGTAAGCCTGGAGATAATAAGCTTTTGCACCGCTTAACCACCGGCTGATCTCCTGAAAATCTTTTTCGGAATGAAGTTCCCTCACAACTGTTGTACGAAATTCATAATCAAGGTGTCCGTCCAGCAGCCATCCGGCAGTTTCCCGGATCCCATCCAGATCAGCATGTACACCGGTAAGCACATGATAGTTGGAAGGACAGGCCTTGATATCCATGGCAACCTTGTTGATCAGGTCAGCTGCTGCGAGATTTTTTACCACGGAGGGGCGGGAACCGTTGGTATCGAGCTTCACATCATAGCCCAGCTCCCTGATCCTGCTGAGAAATTCCGGCAGCTCCGGTGCAAGTGTGGGTTCACCGCCGGAAATACAGACGCCATCGAGAATCCCCTTTCTTTTTTTTAGAAAAGCCAGGATTTCCTCCTGGGAATATTCAGGCTGGGTGTCAGGCTCCACGACAAGAGCTCCATTCTGGCAGAATGGGCAGCGGAAGTTGCAGCCGCCTAAGAATATGGTACAGGCTACCCTTCCCGGATAATCCAGCAGGGTTGTTTTGTTAAATCCACATATTTTCATAGGAAAATCCCCTTGTTTCTCTTATTTATGATACTACAAGCATACTCTCCCCCGAAAAAAGCTGCAAGCCTTTTTAACCGAATCAAGTAAGTTTCCTGCGGAGTTGCGAAAAGCAGTAAGCAGAGATGGGGACTTGCTCATGGAAGAAAAAAAACATATAATTTATTCCAATAACAGCCCGATATTACAGATGAAAGGATGTTGACATGGTAGAACATACATTGTTGAGAAAACTGGAAAGCCTGTGGGGAATTCCCATTTTTTATGCAGATGAAGCAGGAGAAAATATCCGGAGTCTTGGGATTTTTCCCGAAAAACAGAATCCGCTGACTGTATCAGAGGAATTGCGCCGGTCCCTGATCTGCCAGACAAAAGAACAGAATGTACCGACTATTTATAAGGCGTTTGATAAAATTTATTTCTTCTGTGTTCAGAGCGGCCAGGATTTCTATCTGTCAGGTCCGGTAGGTGCAGAAGAGCTCAGCTATGTGGAAATCCATCAGTTTTATAAGAAATATCACATGTCAATGAAGGAAGAACGTCATCCGGACAAAATGACACTGAACAGGATGTTAAATTTCGTAAGTTTCCTGTATGAGCTTTTGGAGGGAAAGGATATTCAGCCGGATGACCTTATGGAAAAAAATAATCTCATCGAGGAAAAAGAAGCTTGGGAGGAGGGTGAAACAGTTCGCATTGAACTGGACAAATCGGATGCGGCGGCCTACCATCATACATATATGGAGGAACGATATGTACTGGATAGTATACGTGAAGGAAATGTGGAAGAGGTTAATGAACGAGCCACGGCACTTTTGGAAAAGAGTGGGATCCTTTCCAGAAAACATTTTAATCATCAGAGGAATCAGGCTATTGTAACAACTACACTGGCAACAAGAGAAGCTATAGCAGGAGGAGTTTCGCCGGCAGATGCATATCGTCTCAGTGATTATTTTATCAACCAGATCGACCAATGCCGGACTATGGAAGAAATGATCGAACTGAACCAAAGATGCTTTTATAAATTTACAAAGCTGGTAGCTGATACCAGAAAAACAAGAAGTTTTTCCAGCTATACAGAGCAGTGCAAGGATTATATTTCCCGGAATTATCACCATAAGATATATCTTGAAGATATCGCAGAGGCTATCGGGATCAGCCCGGGTCATCTTTCCAGAAGCTTCCGGCAGGATACGGGAGAGAAGATCGTGGATTATATCCAGAAATTCCGTGTAGAAAGAGCTGCCAATCTCCTGAAATATTCCGATGCGACCCTGTCAGAGATCAGTGATTATGTATGCTTCAATTCCCAGAGTCATTTTGGAAGTGTATTTAAAGAATATATGAAGATGACTCCCAGGCAGTACCGGGAAAAATATAAGCGTAAGGAATTTTATTCTTGAATGAGTTTATAAAAATATTAGAAATATGTTGGAAAAATGATAAAAACATCAAAGAAATGATAACGAAAATCAAATATCTTTGATTATAATATGCTTGTCGTTGAGACATACCTGATCGATCCGCCAGAAACAGGGCGCGCAGAAAAAATTTACATGTTCCTGAGTGGATCGTTAAATCAACATAAAAAAGGTGGAGGAAAGAAATGCAAAAGTTAAAACACGAACCGGCATATTATGAAACAACAAAGTTCAAATGGAGACAGCGTATCGGTTTCGGTATCAGTGATTATGCTTGTAATCTTGCGTACCTTCTTGCTAATACATATCTTCTCTTTTATTACACAAACTGCGCGGGACTTGCAGCCGGCGCTGTTGGATTTATGTTCGTTGTAACAAAATTCATCGATGCATTCACAGACTATATGGTAGGTGCAATGATCGACCGTACCGATACAAAAATGGGACGTTACCGTCCATGGATGCTTTACGGTGCACCGGTCCTTGCAGTTGGTATGGTTCTTCTGTTTTCCGTTCCGACAGGATGGAGCGCAGGTGCAAAGCTTGCATGGGCATACGTAACTTACGTTATCTTCTCATTTGGCTACACTCTGGTAAATATTCCGATGGCACCGATCGTATCTTCTCTGTCAGCATCAGCAACAGAGCGTACCAAGATTTCTACAACACGTACTGTATTTTCAAACCTTGGATCACTGACATCTTCCCTGTTCGTGCTTCCGATGGTATACTTCTTCTCCGGCTCCAAGGATGCAACTGGTGCAGCATTGGCTACCGGATATCGTAACACAAACATTGTGCTTGGAATCATCGTCGTTGTGATCATGGCGATCTGTGTATTCTCCATCGTGGAGATCAATCCTCCGACAAAGTCAGCAGGAAAGAGCTCTCTGATCAAGGATATCGGAAGTCTTGTAAAAAATAAATATTACATCATGTTCCTTGGCGAGGTATTTTTCCTCTTCCTTGGATATCTTTCCATGTATGGTGCAATGCAGTACTATTATACTTACATTGTTGGTGATGTAAGCGGAATGTCACTGGCACTTACTTTACTTACCTTACTTGCAATCCCGACTATGATCCTTGCAGCTTATCTCAATGGTAAGGGAATTGCAAAGATCAAGCTGATCCAGTTTGGAGCGATCGTAGACTGTGTTGGTTTTGCGATTCTGTTTTTCACATCCAATGGAACGATCGCAACAGCATCCCTTGGACTGATCGGACTTGGCTTTGGTTTCCGTTCCAGTATGTTCTTCTCCATGATGCCTGATATCTTTGACTATACAGAGTGGCAGGTAGGAAGAAATCTTGGTGGAACACAGAATGCGATCCAGGGATTTGTAAACAAGGTTTCCTCAGCAGCAGCATCTGCGATCGTATCTGCTCTTCTTGTATGGGGTAATTACGATGCAGCAAAGCTTGATAAGGCAGTAGCAGATGGTATCAGCATTGCAAAGGAGTTCCCACAGACACATACAGCGATCAATTTTGCATTCGGTGGTCTTGCACTTGTAGCTACAATACTTTCTATCGTTGTGCTGATTCCATATGATCTGGATAAAAAATATCCGCAGATCCGTGCAGAGCTGAACCAACGGAATAAAGAAAACGCATAAATTAAAATCGAACAAAAAAGAAAAAATAAGGAGCATCGAAAGGTGCTCCTTTCGATTACCAGAACATCTATTTTATATAAGGAGGAAAATATTATGTGGAATTACGCCTATACAGTACCGGAAAACAAAAAAGTAAGGGTGATCGTACATACAGACTGCAAAAACGAGGCAGATGACCAGTATGCAGTAGCACATCATCTCATGACACCAAGATTCGACGTAAAAGGCCTTGTTGCGGGGCATTTCTGGAAAAATCCGCAGCAATACGGCGAACTTGGTACTGCACAGGCAAGCTACGATGAGATCATCAAAGTCATGGAGCTTATGGGGCTTAAGAATCAGTATCCGGTAAAGCTGGGTGCACCACGCGCCCTTGAAGATGAGAATACACCTATCGATTCCGAGGGTGCAAGATTCATCATCGAGGAAGCGATGAAGGAAGGCAAAAGACCGCTATACATTGCGTGCCAGGGTGCCATTACAGACGTTGCCTCCGCACTTCTGATGAAACCGGAGATCGCAGAGCGTATGACAGTGATCTGGATCGGCGGAGCAGATTATCCAAAGGGTGGATTTGAGTTCAATCTGATGATGGATATCAACGCTGCAAACGTAGTATTTTCCTCCAAAGTGCCGGTATGGCAGGTGCCGATGAGTCTTTATAAAGTGATGGCTGTTTCTCTTGCAGAGCTTCAGCTGAAGGTACGCCCATGTGGAAAGATCGGAAAATATCTTTTTGAGCAGCTGGTGGATTTCAACCATGTAGCAGCCAAGTACGAGATGGACTGGCCACAGGGCGAGATCTGGGGACTTGGTGATCAGGGAACTATCGCCGTTCTGATGGAAGAACTGGAAAAGGTAAGCTACGATATGGTACCTGCACCGAGGATCGCAGAGGATATGACATACATCCATGGTCAGGACAACCGTGAGATCCGTGTTTACAAATATCTGGATGCAAGACTGACACTGGAAGATTTCTTTGCAAAGCTTGCGCTGAATTTTGGCGACGAGAAATAAAGTTTGAGGTAAAATGAAAATGAAAAATTATCTGGTTTTTGATACAGGCGGAACATTTACGAAATATGCATTAATGAACGAAAATGCAGAAATTCTTGAAAAAGATAAGGTTTCCACACCGGACTATCATACAAAGACAAAAGAAGACTATTATGCAGTTCTGGACGGTGTTGTGGAGAAATACAGAAACCGCATTGAGGGTATTGCCATCAGCATGCCTGGTATGCTGGACAACAGGAATGGATATTGTGTAACAGCAGGATATCTTGCATATCTTGCAGGAAGTACTGTTGGCACAGAACTTTCCCGGCGTTACGGAATTCCGGTTTCTGTGGAAAATGATGGAAAATGTGCGGCACTTGCCGAGTTCTGGAGAGGAAGTCTTAAGGGCTGTACCAATGGAGCTGTTGTTGTTATCGGAACCGGTGTTGCAGGCGGGATCATCCTCAACGGAAAGCTTTTCCGCGGAAATCATTTCACCGCAGGCGAATACAGCTATGTATGCACAGAGGCGAAGGAGCCGGCAGAGATGGACAACTACTGGGGAATGACTAGTGGTGCGGAAGGACTTGCAAAGACTGTTGCAAAGCATACAGGAGCGGATTGGCAGATTTACGATGGATTGAAGATATTCGGTCTGGCAAATGAAGGTGATGAGAAAGTTCTGGCAGGTCTGAGAGAGTTTACAGATCGTCTTGCAGTACAGATCTATAACCTGAATATTTATCTGGATCTGGACATCATCGCCATCGGCGGAGGCATCAGCCAGCAGCCGATTCTGCATGAATATCTTCAGAAAAGCCTGGATGAAGTAATGAAGAATATTCCGCTGCGAAAGATAACACCATATGTTCCGGAGCCGAAGATCACAAACTGCCAATTCTACAATGACGCAAATTTAATCGGTGCTTTATATCATTTTATGAACAAATAAGCGGTTATTCCGCTTATTTGTTCATGAGAAAGTAGCGAAGCGGATTCCGAATGTCCGCTTGAATATATCACATAAGGAGGATTCCAGAATGTCATTTCCAAAAAAATTTTTATGGGGCGGCGCAGTTGCTGCCAATCAGTGTGAGGGTGCATACAACGAAGATGGAAAGGGTTTATGCACACAGGATGTAACACCACACGGAATCGTAGGCCCCAGAACGGAAGAGCCTACACCGGATAACATGAAACTTGTCGGAATCGACTTTTATCATCGTTATAAAGAAGATGTGAAATTATTTGCGGAGATGGGCTTCAAGGTATTCCGTACATCCATTGCATGGAGTCGTATTTTCCCTAACGGAGATGAGGAGACACCAAACGAAAAAGGTCTTCAGTTCTATGATGATCTTTTTGACGAGTGCCATAAATACGGGATCGAGCCACTGGTAACGATCTCCCACTATGAAACACCGCTTCATCTTGCAAAAACCTACGATGGCTGGGTAAACAGAAAGATGATCGGTTTTTATGAGAGATATGTGAGAACTATTTTTGCAAGATACGGCAAGAAGGTTAAATACTGGCTGACCTTCAATGAGATCAACTCTGTTCTCCATGAACCATTCTTAAGCGGTGGTATTTACACAGAAAAAGACAAGCTTTCCCAGCAGGATCTGTATCAGGCGGTTCATCATGAACTGGTCGCAAGTGCACTTGCAACAAAGATCGGACATGAGATGATGCCGGATGCAAAGATCGGCTGCATGATCTTAAGCATGCCGACTTATCCGCTGACCCCATGCCCGGACGATGTGATCAAGACTATGGAGAGTGTTCACAAGAACGATTTCTTCGGTGATGTACATGTCCGCGGATATTATCCGGGATATATGAAACGTTATTTCCGTGAAAATAACATTGAGATCAAATTTGAGCCAGGTGATTCGGAAATCCTTAAGAATACAGTAGATTTCGTTTCCTTCAGCTATTACATGAGTATCTGTGAGACAGCAGATCCGGCTCATGTAAAAGGAAAGGGTAATCTTATGGGCGGTGTTCCGAACCCATATCTGGAAGCATCTGACTGGGGATGGCAGATCGATCCGCAGGGTCTTCGCTATGTGCTGAACTACTACTGGGATCGTTATCAGAAACCGTTATTCATCGTTGAGAACGGACTGGGCGCAGTAGACAAGCTGGTAGAGAAGGATGGCGTTATGACCGTTGAGGATGACTACCGTATTGATTACCTGCAGAAACATCTCCTTCAGGTCGAAGAGGCTGTTGAGGACGGCGTAGATGTTATGGGCTACACCTCCTGGGGCTGCATTGACCTTGTCAGTGCATCTACGGCAGAGCTGAAAAAACGCTACGGCTACATCTACGTGGACCGCAACGACGATGGAACAGGTACACTGAATCGTTATAAGAAAAAATCCTTCTACTGGTATAAAGATGTGATCGCTACCAATGGTGAGTCACTTCACAAATAATCTGGCTGCTTGACTTTCCGGAAAAAAGCAGATATAATGCATTCATTGACGCAGACAATGGAGTTCGCGAGAGCTTCCGTTGTCTGTGTTTTTTTACTGGACTAAATTAGTAAAGAATAACAGGCGAAAAAGGAGGAAGAAACAATGAGACTTACCCCGAAGGAACAGGAAAAACTCATGCTCCATATGGCCGGAAATCTGGCGAAGGAGAGGAAAGAACGCGGACTGAAACTGAATTATGTAGAAGCGCTGGCTTACATCAGCTCCGAACTTCTGGAACTGGCACGGGATGGCAAAACTGTCGTAGAGCTGATGCAGCTTGGAACCACTATTCTCACAAAGGACGATGTGATGGAAGGTGTGGCAGACATGCTTGGTGAGGTGCAGGTGGAGGCAACATTTCCTGACGGAACAAAGCTTGTGACTGTACACAATCCGATTCAGTAAGGAGGAATTGACATGAAGATTGGCGAAATTATTCCCGCAGACAGAGAGATCGTACTTAATGAAGGGAAAAAAACTACAAAGATCCTGGTTGCCAACAAAGGCGACCGTCCTGTACAGGTAGGCTCTCATTTCCATTTTTTTGAAGTAAATAGATGTCTCTCTTTTGACCGTGAGGCTGCATACGGTTATCATCTGGATATTCCGTCCGGTACTTCTGTCCGCTTTGAGCCGGGAGAAGAAAAGGAAGTGCAGCTGACTGAGATGGGCGGCAGAAAACGCGTATTTGGTCTGAATGACCTGACAAGAGCAAGAGCAGCAGAGGACACCAAGAAGGCCTCCATGGAAAAGGCAGCATTAAAGGGATTCTTATAAGGAGGGACATAAATGAGCGTAAAAATTTCCGGCGAAAAATATGCAATGATGTACGGCCCTACAACTGGTGACAAGGTAAGACTTGCAGACACCAGCCTTGTAGTGGAGGTTGAGAAAGATTACACAACATACGGTGATGAAGTGAAATTCGGCGGCGGCAAAACCATCCGTGACGGAATGGGACAATCTGTAAAAACCTGCAGCCGTGACGGCGATCTGGATCTGGTGATCACCAATGCCCTGATCGTGGATACCACAGGGATCATCAAGGCTGATATCGGAATCAAGGATGGAAAGATCGCAGGGATCGGAAAAGCAGGAAACCCGGATATTATGGACGGAGTGACACCTGGAATGACGGTCGGTGCGTCTACAGAGGCACTGGCGGGAGAAGGAATGATCGTCACAGCAGGTGGTATTGATACCCATATCCATTTCATCAGTCCGCAGCAGATTGACTGTGCGCTGTACAGCGGTGTTACCACCATGATCGGAGGAGGAACAGGCCCTGCAGACGGAACCAATGCAACTACCTGTACACCGGGACCGTGGAATCTCCGTATGATGCTGAAAGCAGCAGAGGAATATCCTATGAATCTCGGATTTCTCGGAAAGGGAAACTGCTCAGATGAGGCTCCGCTGATCGAACAGGTAAAAGCAGGTGCCATGGGACTGAAGATCCATGAGGACTGGGGTGCCACACCGGCAGTTATCGATCATTGCCTGAATGTTGCAGATGAGTATGATGTACAGGTTGCGATCCATACAGATACTTTAAATGAGGGTGGATGCGTGGAGGATACTCTTGCTGCGATCGGCGGAAGAACGATCCATACCTATCATACAGAAGGAGCCGGCGGCGGACATGCACCGGATATCATCCGTGCCGCAGCAGCGGGAAATGTTCTGCCATCCTCCACAAACCCGACCATGCCATATACCGTAAATACCCTGGATGAGCATCTGGATATGCTGATGGTATGCCATCATCTGGACAAAAAGATCCCGGAGGATGTGGCATTTGCAGATTCCCGTATCCGTCCTGAGACCATTGCTGCAGAGGATGTCCTCCATGACATGGGAATTTTCAGTATGATGAGCTCTGACTCCCAGGCTATGGGCCGTGTAGGTGAGGTTATCACACGTACCTGGCAGACAGCCAGCAAAATGAAGGATGAGCGAGGAGCCCTTCCGGAGGACGAGGGAAAAGGAAATGATAATTTCCGTGTAAAACGTTATATTGCCAAATATACCATCAATCCTGCCATTACACACGGAATTTCCAGCTATGTAGGCTCTGTTGAGAAGGGAAAATTCGCAGATCTTGTTCTGTGGAATCCTGCATTTTTCGGAGCAAAGCCGGATATCATCATCAAGGGCGGTATGATCATCGCTTCCAAGATGGGCGATGCCAACGCATCGATCCCGACTACACAGCCGGTAATGTATCAGCCGATGTTTGCAGCACATGGAAAAGCAAAGAACGAAGCCTGCCTTACCTTTGTTTCCCAGGCTGCATATGAGGCAGGGATCAAAGAAGCCTATGGACTGGAAAAAACAGTAGTTCCTGTAAAAGGCTGCAGAACTATCGCCAAGAAGGATATGGTATTTAACAGCCGTACACCGAAGATCACGGTAGATCCGGAAACCTATGAGGTAACAGTAGACGGGGAGACTATAACTTCCAAGCCTGCGGAAAAGCTTCCGCTTACACAGCTCTACAATCTGTTCTAAACGACACAGCAATTATCATTCTTTGTCCGGGCAGCAGTCCCCTGGTGTTCGCAGGAAGACTTCGGGACTGCCTCCGGACTGACTGACTTTACCATAAGGAGGAGAAACAGATGTTAGGAGTATGTCTTTTGTTTGTGGGAATCGTTCTGATCAATAATGGAATGTGCACCTTATATAATGTAGACGGAAAATCCACTGCAGTTATGAATATCTTTACAGGTGGACTTTCGCTGTTTATCAATTTTGTGAATCTGGTACAGGGGAATTATTATGCGGCAGGAACAGGTCTTCTGTTCTGCTTTACCTACCTGTTTGTAGCTTTTTCCAAGATCCTGAAGCTGAGTCCGATCCCATTTGCGTGGTTTTCCACATTTGTAGCTGTTAATGCGGTAATATTTGGAACGATCGAAGGATTTCTGGGAAGTAAAGCACTGGGGATCGCACCGGATATCCGCTGGGCGGGAATCTGGTATCTCTGGGCAATTCTCTGGGGAACCGCCTTTGTGGAAGATATCATGGGCAAAAAGCTCGGAAAATTTGTTCCGGTGCTCCAGGTGATCGAAGGCGTGATCACGGCCTGGGTGCCGGGAGTGATGCTGCTCCTTGGAGTATGGTAGGAATAGAGGAGAAAATTTATGCTTTGTGAAAAAATTCTGGGAAAATTAAAGGATTTTGATCTGACCGGAAAAACGGTGGAATATGTGGATATTGAGTGGCATGAGGCATTTAAAAGGATCCACAGAAAAACCACGGACAGCGGTCGGGAAGTAGGGATCCGTCTGGATGATTCTGTACTCACAAGAGGACTTTTTCAGGATGATGTGATCTACGCAGATGAAAATCGGGTGATCGCAGTGAATACACCACCCTGCGAGGTGATAGAGGTATCTCTGGAGCCGGGACATGAAAAATATGTGGCGAAGGTCTGCTATGAGATCGGAAACCGCCATGCACCGCTTTTCTGGGGAGATCAGGAAAACACATTTATTACGATCTACAATGAGCCGATGATGGTCATGCTGGAAAAGCTTCATGGTGTAAAGGCAGAGAAAAAAACTGTGAAGCTGGATTTTGACCGCAGGATCTCAGCTGCTATACATAATCATCATCACTGAGGAAGCCATATGGACAAAATGAAAGAAATCCGCCGCTTTTTTCTGCTGCAGGTAAACGATGCTCTTTTTCCAATAGGAGGCTATTCCCATTCCCAGGGACTGGAGACATATATCCAGAAGGGAATCGTGCACGATGAAAAAACAGCGGCAGAATATATCAGCAGAAAACTGAAATTGAACCTGGCCTGTACCGATCTTCTCGGAGTACGTCTGGCTTACGAGTATGCACAGAAGGAAAATGTGGCGGCACTGGATACTCTGGAGGAGATCCTTGGGGCATCCAGAATCCCCATGGAGCAGAGGGAAGCATCCAGAAAAATGGGCTCTCGTTTTACAAAGACGATCTGTAAGCTGCCCCAGGAAAATATCCCTATGGAAAAAAGGAAGATCTTTGAAGAATATCTGGAAGCCCGGAAGGGGAAGCCTGTAAGCCATTGCTGTGCATATGGAGTTTTTTGTGCAGCGCTGGGAATTGAGGAAGAGGAAACTCTGTATCATTATCTCTATGCCCAGACCTCTGCAATGGTGACAAACTGTGTAAAAACCATTCCGCTGAGCCAGAGTACAGGACAGGAGCTTCTGTGTGGATGCTATGAGGAATTTGAAGAAATACTGTCCTGTATTTTGGACTGTACAGAGGATGACCTCTGTCTGTCGGCTCCGGGATTTGATATCCGGGGAATCCAGCATGAGAAGCTTTATTCCAGACTTTATATGTCGTAAATCAGAGAGGAGCGATTTTTATGTCATATGTAAAAATCGGTGTTGCCGGACCGGTCGGCTCCGGAAAAACAGCATTGATCGAAGCTTTATCAAGAAAGATGGCAGGTGATTATAGTATCGGTGTTATCACAAATGATATTTATACCAAGGAGGACGCACAATTCCTTGCAAAGAACAGTGTACTCCCGGTAGAGCGCATCATCGGTGTAGAGACAGGCGGATGCCCGCATACAGCGATCCGTGAGGATGCATCCATGAATCTGGAGGCTGTGGATGAGATGATGGAACGATTTCCGGATATCCAGATCCTTTTTATTGAGAGCGGCGGAGATAATCTTTCCGCAACCTTCAGTCCGGAGCTTGTAGATGCAACTGTTTTTGTTATTGATGTGGCTGAGGGAGACAAGATTCCGAGAAAAGGCGGTCCCGGTATCACAAGATCCGATCTTCTGGTGATCAATAAGATCGATCTTGCGCCGTATGTAGGTGCAAGCCTGGAGGTAATGGACCGGGATTCCAGAAAAATGCGTGGGGAAAGGCCTTTTGTTTTTACAAACATCCGCGGAGATGAACATGTGGATACCGTTGTGGAATGGATCAAAAAAAATGTGCTTCTGGAAGATATGTAGGAAAGGCGGAACAACCTTTGACAGAAAATAAATTTGGAAAATTGTCCAGACTGTTTCTGCGGACCGGTTTAAGAGAAGGAAAAACGATTCTGGAGGATGTGTCTTTTACAGCGCCTTATAAGATCATGAATCCTTTTCCCAGGAAAGACGGAGGAATCTCCGTGATGCCTTTGTGCGCATCCGCAGGGATCATGGAGGGAGACAGGCAGGAATTTGATTTTTTTGTGACAGAGGGAACCAATCTGGAGTTCCTGTCACAGTCTTTTGATAAAGTCCATAAAATGAAGGAAGGGGAGGCTGTTCGCCATGTGAAGGCACAGGTGGAAAAGAATGCTGTTTTTTATTATTATCCACAGCCGGTGATCCCCTATGCACAGTCAGCCTTTGAAAGCACTATGGAATTTGATCTGGCGGATAAAAGCTCCGGGCTGTTTCTGCTGGAGATCATTTCCTGCGGCAGAAAGGCATCCGATGAAAGGTTCCGGTACCGGAAATTTGCTTCCAGAGTAAATATCAGACGGGACGGTCAGCTGATCTACCGTGATAACACCCGCTATGAGCCCCATAAAACGGACATGGAAGGACTGGGAATGTATGAGGGCTATACTCACATGGCAAATATTTTTCTGAGTGGTCCGGCCATAAATATGCAGGAGCAGATATGGGAAGTCCTGGAAAATGAAAAAGAATGCGAGGGTGGTGTGACTCAGCTGGTGCAGGGGGATCTTGCTGTCCGTATTCTGGGACATCGGGCACAGAAGCTGCAGGAAACAGCCGAGGAAATAAAAGCGATCTTTGAAGAAGCAAATAGTGGTAATGAATAGGAAAACGCTGCAGAAATTAGTGTGGAAAAATTTCTGTGGCGTTTTTTGTGTTGCAAATATCTGTTTTGCAGCAGATTGACATGAAATACCGGAAAAGCTATAATCGAACGGACAGAAGGTTGATAGCAGTCTTAGTTTGAACAGATAGAATCCCGGAGCTTTTTCCGGAATGTGAAGTTACAGGAGGAGTAAAAACGTGACAGATCAGGAACGTTTTATGAAAGAGGCAATCCGCCAGGCAAAAAAGGCCCGTGCATTGGAGGAAGTGCCGATTGGCTGCGTGATCGTGCATGAGGGAAAGATCATAGCCAGAGGCTACAATCGTCGCAATACAGATAAAAATACCTTATCTCATGCAGAGCTTAATGCTATCCGAAAGGCAAGTAAAAAGCTGGGAGACTGGCGTCTGGAGGGATGCACCATGTATGTAACGCTGGAGCCTTGTCAGATGTGTTCCGGTGCACTGGTACAGTCCAGGATCGATGAGGTGGTGCTCGGCTGTATGAACCCGAAAGCAGGCTGTGCCGGATCTGTGATGAATCTTCTTCAGATCGAAGGCTTTAATCATCAGGTAAAGATCACAGAAGGGGTATTGGAAGAGGAATGCTCCGAAATGCTTTCCACATTTTTCAGGGAACTGCGGGAGAAAAAGAAGCAGGCAAAAATCCTGAAGAAGCAGGAAGCAGAGCGCCTTGCCGGGCAGACACAGTCAGAGAGAGCGGAACAGAACAAAAAGTCCCGGGAGATTTACTCTTGACAGAATCCTGTGAAAATATCAAAATAAAATCATAAATGGATTTCACTATTACAGACAGAAAATCCATTCAGGCCAAACGAAAGTCGTCGATACAGGAACGACAGAAAATGGAGGAACAAAAAATGGAACTTGAAGCTTTAAGAAAAGACATGGTAGCAGCAATGAAGGCCAAAGATAAGGTAACAAAGGAAGCAGTTTCCGCACTGATCGCAGCAGTAAAAAAAGCTGCCATTGATGAGGGATGCCGTGATGACATCAAAGGAGAGCTTGTAGACAAAGTTATCCTGAAAGAGCTGAAAACAGCAAAAGAGCAGATCGACACCTGCCCTGCGGAACGTACAGATCTGAAAGAGGAGTATCAGGCAAGATATGATATCATTGCGAAATATGCTCCGAAGCAGATGGATGAAGCAGAGATCAAGGCTTATATCGAGGAGAAATTTGCAGATGTTCTGGCAACAGGAAATAAAGGCCAGATCATGAAGGCAGTTATGGGAGATCTGAAGGGAAAGGCAGACGGCAAGCTGATCAATCAGGTAGTTGCCGGATATTGTAAATAAAATAATAGTACAAAAAATCCCGCCGGATCGGTCATAAATGACGGACCCGGCGGGAATGCTGTTTATATAGAGATCATATATTATAACCTTTTTTACGCGCGCCGCACCTCGGAATGGTCTCACAGACGTTACCTTTACAGTTAACTCAGCCCAGGCACCCTCACGGCACACAAGAGCTTCTGCTTAGTGCTGCTGCATTCCTGCCCTGACACGGTTCACAGATTCCTGTTGCGTAAGACCCAGACGTCAACGCCACTTATAAAGGGCTGCTCTGCAAGATACAAGCCTCAGATTGGCATCACCCCTGCTGTAGCGGATTGCAGGTACAGGGCACCGCTATCTCCCCGGCTGCGCGGAATTTAATTATAGACTCTGAAACCAGATTTGTCAAGGTACAGACCGAAATAAATCAGTTTATATTAAGTGTACAGTACTGTACCGCCCCGTTTTTGGTGTTGCGAAGGGTGAAGCTGATATAGGCGGACTGCTTCGCGGAAAGGTTTCCGATACGGAGCGTGGAAGAAGAAGCTTCCGGCAAGATTGCCTTTTGCACCCTTGCGGAAGGCCTCCGTGGTACTTTTGAAGCTGCTGGAACCGAAGGAGTCCAGTGCGATCACAGATCCTCCGCTGACTATTTTAACATTGGATTTGAGAATGTTCTGTTTAGCAGGAATATTGCTGATCGAGATCTCATCGTATCCCAGGTCCTTTCCGGATGTGGGCATATAAACGATCCGGGTTTTGGAATAATTGATCGCTGCACTGGCGGCGAGAGGAGTCATGGCGCATACCATGGCTGCGGCTAATAAAGCGCAGGATAGTTTTTTGAGGACTTTTTTTCATAGGACGCTCCTTTCCTGGCGAAAATTTTCTGTAAACATACGAAAGTTACTGATAATTTTATCTTACGATGAGATACAGGTAAAGTCAATCAATACACTCGCTGTTTTCATGCTTTTTTGGCTATTGTACACTGCCTGAAAATGCTTTATAATATTATATTGTGTAAAACTCTGTGAAAAGAGAGGATACAGTAGTTGTTCTGCAGAAATACGTCAGGTGGAATATCTGTCTTATATGCAGACAGCAACAAATAAAATGTGCACATAAGAGGGCACAGAATGGAGGACGCTATGATTAAAAGAATCGGTCTGCTGACAAGCGGTGGTGACTGTCAGGCACTGAACGCAACCATGAGAGGCGTTGTAAAGGGTCTGAGCAACAGCGTTGAGAACCTTGAGGTTTATGGATTTGATGACGGATATAAGGGACTGATCTACGGGAAATACCGTATGCTTACAGCCAGGGATTTTTCCGGAATTCTGACTCAGGGCGGAACTATTCTCGGAACATCCAGACAGCCATTCAAACTGATGCGGGTTCCGGATGAGAAGGGACTGGATAAGGTTGAGGCCATGAAACAGACTTACTATAAGCTCTGTCTTGACTGTCTTGTGATCCTCGGCGGAAACGGAACGCAGAAAACCGCCAATCTTCTCCGCGAGGAAGGCCTGAATATCATCCATCTTCCGAAAACCATTGATAATGATATCTGGGGTACAGATATGACCTTTGGCTTCCAGAGCGCTCTGGAGATCGCAACAAATGCCATTGACTGCATCCATACAACAGCTGCATCTCATGGACGTGTATTTATTGTTGAGATCATGGGACATAAGGTCGGAAGCCTTACACTGAATGCCGGTGTTGCAGGCGGAGCAGATGTGATCCTGATTCCGGAGATCCCATACGATATCAATAAGGTTGCAGAAGCCATCCAGAAGCGTAACAAGGCAGGCAAGCGTTTTACCATTCTTGCAGTAGCTGAGGGAGCTATCTCAAAAGAAGATGCAGAGCTTCCGAAGAAAAAATACAAAGAAAAGCTTGCGGAAAGAGCGAAGAAATATCCGTCTGTATCCTATGAGATCGCAGACCAGATCCAGCAGGTGACCGGAAGTGAGGTACGTATCACAGTTCCGGGACATATGCAGCGAGGCGGAGAGCCATGTGCATATGACCGCGTTCTTTCCACAAGGATCGGTGCCGGTGCAGCGCAGGCGATCATGGATGAGGAATACGGTGTTATGATCGGTGTCATCAACGGCAAGATCAAGAGGGTTCCCCTTGCTGAATGCGCAGGCAAGCTGAAGATGGTATCTCCAAAGGATCAGCTTGTAAAAGCAGCCAAACAGATCGGAATCAGTTTTGGCGATTAATGAATTATGAGTCATCTGGCCGCCGCGGGAGTCTTTCCGCGGCGACTGTGGCGAAGAGAAGGAGAGTTTTATGAGTTATACTGCTCTTTACCGTAAATTTCGTCCCGACAATTTTGACGATGTAAAAGGACAGGATCATATTGTGACAACACTGACCAACCAGATCAAGGCGAACCGTATCGGACACGCATACCTGTTCTGCGGAACGCGTGGTACCGGAAAAACTACGGTTGCAAAGATCCTGGCGAAGGCAGTAAACTGTGAACATCCTGTAAATGGCAGCCCCTGCAATGAATGTGCCATGTGCAAGGCCATTCAGGCGGGAACTGCCATGAATGTGATCGAAATCGATGCAGCCTCCAACAACGGTGTTGATAACATCCGTGAGATCCGTGAGGAAGTGGCTTATCGTCCAACAGAGGGCAAATACAAGGTTTATATCATCGATGAGGTGCATATGCTCTCAACAGGTGCATTTAATGCTCTTCTGAAAACATTGGAGGAGCCGCCTTCTTATGTTATTTTTATCCTGGCGACTACAGAGGCCCACAAGATACCGATCACAATACTGTCCAGATGTCAGCGCTATGACTTTCACCGGATATCCATTGATACCATTGCTGCCAGACTTTCCGAGCTTCTGACAGCAGAAGGGGTGGAAGCAGAGGAGAAGGCTGTACGCTATGTGGCAAAAAAAGGCGACGGGTCCATGCGAGATGCCCTGAGTCTTCTGGATCAGTGTATTTCCTTTTATCTGGGACAGGTGCTTACTTATGATAAAGTCCTGGATGTTCTGGGAGCTGTGGATACAGAGGTATTCAGCAGACTTCTCCGAAAGGTTCTTTCCGGCGATGTGACAGGTTCCATCCATGTGCTGGAGGACCTGATCACAGGCGGCCGGGAGCTGGGACAGTTTGTATCAGATTTTACCTGGTATATGCGAAATCTTCTGCTTGTGAAGACTTCCGAAAATCCGGAGGAAGCCATTGATGTTTCTTCTGAGAATCTGAAGCTTCTGAAGGAAGAGAGCGGGATGACAGATGTGGAGACGCTGATGCGTTACATTCGTATTTTTTCCGATCTGTCCAATCAGATCCGTTTTGCAAGCCAGAAGCGTGTATTGGTGGAAATCGCACTGATCAAGCTGTGCAGACCGGCTATGGAGACAAATCTGGACTCTGTTCTTGACAGGCTTCGTGTCCTGGAAAAGCAGATGGAGGAACGGCCTGTGCAGCAGGTGATCGTTCGGGAGAGCGAGGCCGGTGGAGCCGGGGAACCGGGGGCGGCAGTGACCGGTACAGCAACGGTACAGCAGCAGAAACCACAGAAGGCAGCTCCTGAGGATCTTCAGAAGATCGTGGCAGGCTGGCGTGCCATCGTGGGTCAGACTACCGGACTTTTCAAGCAGTCCCTGCAGCGTGCAGTCCCCAAGTATAACGGAGAAACAGGAGATCCCATCCTTTATGTGGAATTCCAGGATTTTCTGGGGATGAATTATGTAGACAATCCGGAGGCGAAGAAAGAGCTTCAGGACATTATTGCTGCCCGGACAGGCAAAAGCGTGGAGATACATATGCTGGTAGCCAACAAACATCAGCACACCAATCTCGCGCAGATCACAGTAGACGATGCACTTCGGGAGAATATCCACATGGATATCGTAGTGGAAGAAGACCCGGATGAGGAGTCATAAATCCGTAAACAAAAAACAGGAGGAAAGTATTATGGCAAAAAGAGGTGGATTTCCTGGCATGGGTATGCCGGGAAACATGAATAATCTTATGAAACAGGCGCAGAAAATGCAGCGTCAGATGGAAGAAAACCAGAAAGCTCTTGAGGAAAAAGAGTTTACAGCAACAGTAGGCGGCGGAGCTGTTTCCGTTACAGTTTCCGGTAAACGTGAAATAACAAAGGTCACACTTTCCGAGGAAGCGGTAGATCCGGATGATATCGAGATGCTTGAGGACATGATCGCGGCAGCAACAAATGAGGCGCTCCGTCAGGTTGAGTCCGAGTCAGCAGCAGTGATGTCCAAACTCACAGGCGGCCTTGGCGGTCTTGGCGGAGGTCTTCCTTTCTGATGGAATATTACAGCAGCCATATCAATAAACTTATTGAGCAGCTTTCCCATCTTCCGGGGATCGGAGCCAAATCTGCCCAGCGTCTTGCATTTCATATCATGAATATGCCGAAGGACCAGGTGGAGCAGCTGACCGCCTCCATTACCGATGCAAGGCAGAATGTTCAGTACTGTAAGTGCTGTTACACGCTGACAGACCAGGAGCTTTGTCCGATCTGCGCCAATCCCAAAAGGGATCACAGCACGATCATGGTGGTTGAGAATACCAGGGATCTGGCAGCATATGAGAAAACAGGTAAATTTGACGGTGTATATCATGTACTTCATGGTGCGATCTCCCCGATGCTTGGGATCGGGCCGGATGATATCAAACTGAAGGAACTGATGAAGCGCCTTCAGGGGGATGTAAAGGAAGTTATTGTGGCAACCAATTCCAGTCTTGAAGGCGAAACGACAGCTATGTACATCAGTAAGCTGATCAAACCGACCGGGATCAAGGTAAGCCGTATCGCCAGCGGAGTTCCGGTGGGCGGTGATCTGGAGTATATTGATGAGGTGACACTTCTCCGGGCACTGGAAGGAAGAGTGGAACTATAACCGGATCAGGTGAAAAATTCCCTGAGGGATTGCAAAAAGTGATAAGCAGCCAGGAAATTTCCCCAGATTATAAAGGAGGTGAGACTGGTGGCAAAAAAGAAAGCAACCTCATCGGATGTGGCAGCACGCGCAGGAGTTTCCCAGGCAACGGTATCCATGGTGCTGAACCGGAAATATAATGTTTCTTTTTCGAGAGAAACTGTGGAGCGGGTGGAGCAGGCGGCCAGAGAGCTTGGCTATGAGCTTCCCGGACGTCGGAAACACAAAGCTGACAGAAAAGAAAAGCTGATCGTTGTTTTCTGCCCCACACTCACCAGTCCCTATTATGTACTGCTGCTTCAGGGGATCGAGGCTGTGGCCAATGAGCAGGGATATGGGGTATTTATCTGCAACACTCAGCGCGATGCGGGGCCGGAAGAAAAATATCTCCGTATGATGCAGACCATGCGGCCGGCAGGGATCATCTATACCTGCAATCCTCATCCGGATTTCCAGCATCAGGTAGAAAAGATCGCAAAAGAAACACCGCTGGTCATCATCAGCAACAAGGAAAAAACAACCACGGTAGATGCTATCAATCAGGACAACACAGTGGTAGGAAGGCTGATGGCCAGACATCTTCTTGATCTGGGGCACACGGATGTGGCATTTATCACGCCGCCACTTACCAGACGGCAGTGGCAGCGCTCCAAGCGTGTGGAGGGCTTTGTCCGCGAGTTTGAAAAAGAGGGAAAAAAGGATCATGTGCTCATCAAGGCGGCAGATGAGTCCAATGACAGAAAGATCCCGCGGATGGATTCCGAGTATGCCATGGGCTACGAGCTGACCATGGAGCTTCTCCAGGAAGGACAGAAATTTACGGCTATCGCAGGACAGAATGACATGATGGCCATAGGCGCCATTGATGCGCTGCATGAAATGAGGATACACGTTCCGAAGGATGTTTCTGTCATAGGGTGCGACAATATTTTTTATTCCGGCATCCGCAGGATCTCCCTGACAACCATTGATCATTTTGTTGCGCTGAAGGGAAGAGATGCCTGTGACATCATCATCCGTAAGATCGACATGAATGATAAATTTTACCTGGATGAAAGACCTGCCAGCCTGTATAATATCGAATATACCCCGAAGCTGATCAAGCGCCGCACGACGGGGTATGCAAGACTGGACAGAAACCAGTCTGATGAACAGAAAAATAAATAATGGCGCAAAAATTATTAATAATAATATATAGAGAGAGTTTCCATGACACATTTGAATAGAAACCTTGTTAGCTACGATAATTACGGCGATATTCGAATTGAGGAAAATGGAAAGAAGCTGTTTTGGGTGAAAAAATTGACAGGCACTATTAATAAAATGTTATTTTATTAATAAAATATTTATTAATAAAAAACAGGTGCCTTGACCCCCGCAATGAGTTTGTTATAATGGAATCATCAAGAAAAAGAACGAACGTAAACAGGAGGAAAAAACAATGAAATTTTTTATCGACACAGCTAAAGTAGAGGATATCAGAGAAGCAAATGACATGGGAGTTATCTGTGGAGTTACAACAAACCCGTCTCTGATCGCCAAAGAAGGAAGAGACTTCAACGAGGTGATCAAAGAGATCACAACGATCGTTGACGGACCGATCAGCGGTGAGGTTAAAGCTACCACAACAGATGCTGAGGGAATGATCCGTGAGGGACGTGAGATCGCAGCCATCCATCCGAACATGGTTGTTAAGATTCCTATGACAACAGAGGGACTGAAGGCAGTTAAGGTTCTTTCTTCTGAGGGGATCAAGACAAACGTTACTCTGATCTTTTCTGCTAACCAGGCACTTCTTGCAGCAAGAGCAGGTGCTACATATGTATCTCCGTTCCTTGGAAGACTGGATGACATCTCCACAGATGGCGTTGAGCTGATCCAGCAGATCGCTGAGATGTTTGCAGTTGCAGATATCCCGACAGAGATCATCGCAGCAAGCGTTCGTCATCCAATGCATGTAACTGCATGTGCACTTGCAGGCGCAGATATCGCTACGGTACCGTTCAAGGTAATTGAGCAGATGACACATCATCCGCTGACAGATGCAGGTATCGCTAAATTCCAGGCTGATTACAAGGCAGTATTCGGTGAGTGATCGAAACCTCTTTTATATACAAATTCCCTGTGAACAGCAGGGCACTAAAAAGGAGACATTAATAACATGGATAAGTTAGAACTTCAGAAAGTTGCCAACGAAGTCCGCAAGGATATCGTAACAGCAGTCCATGCAGCAAAGGCCGGCCATCCGGGCGGATCCCTTTCTGCAGCAGACGTGTTCACCTATTTATATTTTGAAGAGATGAACATCGATCCGAAGGATCCTAAGAAGGCAGACCGTGACCGTTTTGTCCTTTCCAAAGGACATACAGCACCGGGACTCTATTCTGTACTTGCAGAGAGAGGATATTTTCCAAAAGAGGATCTGAAAACACTTCGTCATCTGGGCTCCTATCTTCAGGGACATCCGGATATGAAGCATATTCCGGGCGTTGATATGTCCAGTGGTTCGCTTGGCCAGGGAATCTCTGCGGCAGCAGGTATGGCTCTTTCTGCCAAACTCAGTAATGATGACTATCGAGTATATACACTGCTGGGTGATGGTGAGATCGAGGAAGGCCAGGTGTGGGAGGCAGCTATGTTCGCAGGCTTCCGTAAACTGGACAACCTGGTTGTGATCGTAGATAACAATGGACTTCAGATCGATGGTGACATTGCAGATGTATGCTCCCCGTATCCGATCGACAAGAAATTTGAAGCTTTCAATTTCCATGTGATCAATGTTGCGGACGGCAACGATATGGATCAGCTGAAGGCTGCTTTTGATGAGGCAAGAGCTATAAAGGGTATGCCGACAGCTATCATTATGAAAACAGTAAAAGGTAAAGGCGTTTCCTACATGGAGAACGCAGTAGGCTGGCACGGAAAAGCTCCGAATGATGAGCAGTATGCACAGGCAATGGAAGATCTGGAGAAGGTAGGTGAAGCATTATGTCAGAAGTAAAGAAAATCGCAACGAGAGCAAGCTACGGCAGTGCCCTCATAGAATTAGGAAAAAAACACGAGGATCTTATCGTTCTTGACGCTGACCTTGCTGCAGCTACACAGACAGGTATGTTTAAAAAAGAATTCCCGGAGCGTCACATTGACTGTGGTATCGCAGAGTGCAACATGATGGGCATTGCAGCAGGAATCGCTTCCACAGGTAAGGTTCCCTTTGCAAGTACTTTTGCAATGTTTGCAGCAGGACGTGCTTATGAGCAGGTTCGTAACTCCATCGGATATCCGAAGCTGAATGTAAAGATCGGAGCAACTCACGGCGGTATTTCTGTAGGTGAAGATGGCGCTACACATCAGTGCCTGGAGGATTTTGCCCTGATGAGAGTGATTCCGGGCATGGTCGTTGCAAGTCCTTCTGATGATATCGAAGCAAAAGCTATGGTTGCTGCTGCTTACGAGCATCAGGGACCGGTATACATGAGATTCGGACGTCTTGCTGTTCCGGTTATCAATGACAGACCGGATTATAAATTTGAGCTTGGTAAGGGCATCGTTCTCCGCGAGGGAAGAGATCTTACCATCATCGCAAACGGACTTTGCGTTGCACCGGCTCTTGAAGCAGCTGAGAAGCTTGTAGCAGACGGAATCGATGCAAAAGTGATCAATATCCATACCATCAAGCCTCTGGATGAGGATCTTGTTGTTGCAGCTGCCAAAGAAACCGGCAAGGTTGTAACTGTTGAGGAGCATTCCATCATCGGCGGTCTTGGCGGAGCTGTATGCGAGTGCCTGGCTGAGAAGGCACCGGTACCGGTTAAACGTATCGGAATCCATGATGTATTCGGTGAGTCCGGTCCGGCATTAGAGCTTCTTCATAAATACGGTCTCGATGCAGAGGGTATCTATAAGCAGATCAGGGAGTTCGCATAATCAAGATCAACAGGGGATAAGTCTGTTTCTGCAGGAAGTATCTTAAGGATCCCGCAGGCGATCACATCTGCAAGTGCTACCACGGTGGAGAGCCGGGTAGTCTGCAGGGTAAGCTGCTCCATGATTCCGGCAGTATTTACAATGCCGGTGATATGGATGTCCCCTACAGGTGGAAGATCTTTCTGAACACCAGCACCTGGGTAAAGTGCACCATTTCCAATGGTCACATAGCCCAGGTGTTTTTTTTGTCCAAGAGAAGCGTCTATGGCGATTACAAGGGCGTGTGGATGAAGCCTTGTGATAAGTGATGAAGTTTTTTCCAGGTTCAGGGCATGGACCGGGCAGGAAAGAGTGCCGTAGACAAAAATATGTCCGGTTTCATGAGGATGAAGAAGATGTCCGATATATGGGCCTAAACAATCTCCGGTAACACGATCACTGCCAATGCATAAAAACACGATCTCAGTCCATTTTTTAGGACAGTGAAGAATGCATTTTTTCAGAAGATAAGCAATCTCGCCGGATGAACCGTTTTTTCCGGCATCAATGTAAAAAGCCATGAGAAACCTCGATTCTTTTTTCACTCTATCATATCCTGAAAAAAGGAAAAATATGCATGGTGCGGAATCTGTCGCTAAATTCTGTGGACAGACTCTTACATTCTGCTAAAATCCGCATTTTTACTGTGCTATGCTTGGACAGAAGGAGTGATATGAGATGATAGAAGTCATTTATAAGGAGGACACAACAGAACAGGAAGCCGCACAGGAATCGTTTTCCATGCCTAGAAATGTAAGGCAGATCGGGCTGGCGAACGGAGATTACAGGATTTATATAGAAGATTATGTATACACATTTCTCTGCAGCCTGGCAGAAGATGAAAAGCCGGAAGGCCAGGGAAGTGTGGCGGTACTTACAGGTGAAATTCAATGGACTGCAGATATGACCTGTATTTTTATAAAAGGTGCCATTTCAGCAGACGGCATGGAGGCTGCGGCAGAACATATTGACTTTTCGGAAAAACTCTGGCAGAAACTGCAGGAGGATAAGGATCAGTATTTTCCGGAGCAGGAGATCGTGGGATGGTTTTTTGCACAGCCTCAGATAGCAATGGAGATCCCGGAGCTTTTTGTGAAAGTACATCTCAGACATTTCGGAGGGGAAAAGATCCTGATGCTGATGGATCCTGGAGAACGGGAGGATGCCTTTTTCCGTTATGATGGCGGCATGATGGCAAAACTGAGCGGGTATTATATTTATTATGAGAAAAATTCTCAGATGCAGACGTATATGATCGAACGCAGCCAGAAAGAGGGCGGAGAAGCATCCGAGGAAGTGGAGGACAGGGCTGTCAGAAATTTCAGAAAGATCATAGACAGTAAAAATCCGGAGGAACGGGGAGAAGAGAAAACTTCTGTTTTTTCTTATGCGGCTACGGTGTGTCTGGCACTGGCAGTTCTTGTGGCTGGAGTGGGCTTTTATCGGAATCAGCAGAAAAAAACAGAGGTTCCGGAAGATTATCGCGCCGCTTCTGCTTCGGTGGTGCAGATAACACCTGCAGTAACAGAACCGGTGCGGAGGGTATCGGTTTCGCCAAAGGCGGTGCAGACGCAGAAACCGGTGCAAACACAAAAACCGGTACAGACGCAGGAAGCTGTGCGGGGAACTCCGGTCCCGACGGAAACCACGCAGAAAAGAGAAAAAATCTCAATAACACCGGAACCTCGAAGTTCAAAAAAACAGTCTGTTTCAGAAGCAACGCAAAAAAAGGATAAAAAAACAGAAGAGAAAAAAACAGAAGAGACTTCAGTGACTGCAGAAAATCCTGGAGAAACTTATGTGATCCGCCCGGGAGACACCTTGTATCAGATCAGTCTGAACCGTTATGGCACTGTAGCGGCGATGGAACAGATCTGTGCATTAAACGGAATTTCTGCCAATGAGATCATTTATCCCGGGCAGGTAATTGTACTACCCTGATGGAGTGTGCTATAATAACTGGAAAACCAATTACAAAATAAAATACTTAAGGTAAGGGATACGGTTGTGAATATCATAAAAAAAATACAGAAAAAACAAAAGCGTAAAAAGTTGATGAGGCAAAAAGCCAGGCTTGCACAGGAACAGGCTGCACAGGAAGGCGCTCACTACGGGAGAACTTCTCATCGCCGAAGGATTTCAAGAAAGGGAAAAAAGGTGATCACAGCGGCAGTGATCGCTGCTGCAGTCTGCCTGGTTTTTCTCTATGCAGAAAAAAGAAGCTATCACAGCTATAAAGTATTAAATACAAGCGAACAGGAAGATGTTGTGTCCACACAGTATGTGGACATGGATGGAGATATCCTGAGATACAGTCCGGATGGAGTATCTGTTGTGGACAACAGCATGAATACGATCTGGAATGAAACCTATACAATGCAGAATCCTATTGCAGATGTGAATGGAAGCAGGGCGGTTGTTGCAGACAGCGAGGGAACATCGCTTTATATCTGCGACAAAAAAGGTGTGACCGGAACTGTAACAACATCTTATGCTATTGTAAAAGTGCGGATCGCATCGAATGGAATGGTTGCAGTGATCCTGGACAATGATGATAATACCTGGATCAATTTTTATAATCCGGATGGCAGTCTGGTCGCGGAAAATCTGACTAAGATCGATGATCCGGGATATCCCATGGATGTAGCAGTGTCTGATAACGGAGTGATGATGGTAACATTCCAGTATGTTGATGGAAGCAAGACTACCAGCTATGTGGCATTTTATAATTATGGGGATGTAGGGCAGAATGAGGATGATCGGATCGTAAGTGGTTATACCTATGAGAATGTAGTGATCCCGCAGGTGGAATGTATCAGTGACAGTAAGTATATTGCTTTGCGAGATGATGGATTTTCTACTTACCAGGGAAGCCAGATTCCCAAAGAAAGCAAAACAGTCAATGTAAAACAGGAGATCGTAAGTACATTTTTCAGTGATGACAGGATTGGCCTAGTATTTAAAAACAATAAT
>NZ_CP146725.1:520000-1302500 GCF_051861785.1 Blautia massiliensis (ex Durand et al. 2017) | reverse complement strand
AAGTGGAAAAGGATGTGGGATTTCGAAGACAACCAGGATGTTGGCTCAGAAGCAGCCATACATTCAAAGAGTGCGTAATAGCTCACTGGTCGAGAGGTCCTGCGCCGAAAATGTCCGGGGCTGAAACGCGCCACCGAAACTAAGGAATCTGAAAAGATTGGTAGAGGAGCATTGCATGCGGGAAGAAGCAGTACCGGAAGGAGCTGTGGACTGCATGGAAGAGAGAATGCCGGAATGAGTAGCGAGATAGAGGTGGGAATCCTCTAGGCCGAATATCCAAGGTTTCCAGGGTAAAGCTGATCTGCCCTGGGTGAGTCGGGACCTAAGGTGAGGGCGGGAGCCGTAGCCGATGGACAACAGGTTGATATTCCTGTACTGCAGTATGACAGAACTGTGGGGACACGTAAGGAGAGCGGGAGCCGGGAATGGAAAGCCCGGTACAAGCGAGGTACCAGTATGGTAGGAAAATCCGCCATGCAATGGGAAGACGTGATGTGGAGTGAATTTTAGTAACGAAGCCCGTGAGCCATGCGTCAAGAAAAGCCGCTATCGTTCATATTGTACCCGTACCGTAAACCGACACAGGTGGATGAGGAGAGAATCCTAAGGCCGGCGGAAGAAGTATTGCCAAGGAACTCGGCAAAATGGCCCCGTAACTTAGGGAGAAGGGGTGCCTGCGCGAGCAGGCCGCAGAGAATAGGCTCAAGCAACTGTTTAGCAAAAACACAGGTCTATGCGAAACCGAAAGGTGAGGTATATGGGCTGACGCCTGCCCGGTGCTGGAAGGTTAAGAGGAGAGGTTAGCGGTAACGCGAAGCTTTGAATTTAAGCCCCAGTAAACGGCGGCCGTAACTATAACGGTCCTAAGGTAGCGAAATTCCTTGTCGGGTAAGTTCCGACCCGCACGAAAGGCGTAATGATTTGAGCGCTGTCTCGGCAATACATCCGGTGAAATTGAAGTGCCAGTGAAGATGCTGGCTACCCGCGCCAGGACGGAAAGACCCCATGGAGCTTTACTCCAGTTTGGCACTGGGGTCCGGTGTTGCATGTACAGGATAGGTGGGAGGCTGAGAAACGGTAGCGTCAGTTGCCGCGGAGCCGCTGTTGGGATACCACCCTTGTGATATTGGGCTTCTAACCAGCCGCCGTGACCCGGCGGTGGGACAATGCCAGGCGGGGAGTTTGACTGGGGCGGTCGCCTCCGAAAGGGTATCGGAGGCGCCCAAAGGTTCCCTCAGAATGGACGGAAACCATTCGAAGAGTGCAAAGGCAGAAGGGAGCTTGACTGCGACACCGACGGGTGGAGCAGGTACGAAAGTAGGGCTTAGTGATCCGGTGGTATTAAGTGGGAATGCCATCGCTCAACGGATAAAAGCTACCCTGGGGATAACAGGCTTATCACTCCCAAGAGTTCACATCGACGGAGTGGTTTGGCACCTCGATGTCGGCTCATCGCATCCTGGGGCTGTAGTAGGTCCCAAGGGTTGGGCTGTTCGCCCATTAAAGCGGTACGCGAGCTGGGTTCAGAACGTCGTGAGACAGTTCGGTCCCTATCCGGCGTGGGCGCAGGATATCTGAGAGGAGCTGTCCTTAGTACGAGAGGACCGGGATGGACGGACCGCTGGTGGACCGGTTGGCTTGCCAAAGCCATGGCCGGGTAGCCAAGTCCGGAAGGGATAAACGCTGAAGGCATCTAAGCGTGAAGCCCCCCTCAAGATGAGATATCCCATTCTTATGAAGTAAACCCCCTTGAAGACGACGAGGTAGATAGGGCAGGGGTGGAAGTGTGGTAACACATGGAGCTGACTGTTACTAATCGGGTGAGGGCTTGACCAAAAAGCCGAGGAAGCGGGCAGGAAACAGCAGGAATGGATCGGAACAAGCTTGCTTGTGGAGAGGCATTCATGATGATTCCTGAACATTTGCGAAGCAAATGACACTGAGCAACATAGTTGCGAAGTGACTACCGCTGGAGTATCGGTACGCAGGTTAAAATTGATTCAAAGAGTTTGATTAACGATCAACAGGCATGTATGTAGTTTTTAAGGTACAAACCTTAATTAAATATTTAAGTAATCCTCCTTAGCTCAGTCGGTAGAGCATGCGGCTGTTAACCGCAGTGTCGTTGGTTCGAGTCCAACAGGGGGAGTTTTTTTTGTTTCCTGTAAATGTAAAGTTTATGGGATTTTTTTATGCTTGATCTGTGACAGGATAAGGATGTAAAAATGTGCAGATATAAATAAGATACATTTATATCTGCACGTTTATTTTTGTAACTACAAATAGAAATATTGACTGTTAGAGATAATCAATAAATTGACAAAGATATGACAGAGAAATTCCGGCTTATCGAATGAAATTAGTCATGATCTTCTGCTCTGTCTCCGGAGCGTCGATACCGGCCTTTTTACCGGCTTCAATACATTTTAACAGCCATGCCATGTTATTGCCTAACGTACGCATGATCTGGAGGCCTTCAGCGTCTTTTCTGACGTCATCCGGGGTATTGCCGTGAACCATTGTCCAGTAGTTTCCGGACACGACAGGCATCTGATGATAGGTAAAGTATTTAATCAGAACATCCAGAGTAGCAGTAGTACCGGCACGTCTTGCGGAAGCAACAGCTGCGGCAGGCTTGTGGATCATATCCTTTCCGGCCTTGGAAGCGAATTTATCCATGAATTCGATGATCTGTCCGGAAGGAGAAGCCCAGTAAACCGGTGAACCAACAATAAGGGCGTCAGCCTCTTTCATAATGGCAGCTGCGGCAGCAACGTTTTCCTGAGAAGGATCCCCGGCCTGGAAGATTTCTGCCTCCACACCGTTCTTCTTTAAGGTTTCTGCGATCTCTGTAAGAGCTGTATAAGTGCAGCCTTCTTTGCGAGGACTGCCGTTGAGTAATAAAACCTTCATTATTGTCATCCTTTCATATGATTTTTTAAGTCACCATACTTTCAATTATATACAGAGAAAAAATAATGTCAATGTTTGAAAAAAACAGAAAAAATTTTTCCGGGTAGGGCTTGAGAAAGAAAATACAAACCCTTGGAAAGCCCATTTTATAAGGCTTTTCTGCCTGTTTTCCGGCTTTGTAAAAAAAGTTGAAATTTTTCAAAAAAAAGCTTGCAATTATAAAAAAGGTATGGTATTATTTAACTCGTCGCTGAGGGAAATACAAAACAGCGAAACATAAAAAAGAAATATGGCTCCATGGTCAAGCGGTTAAGACACCGCCCTTTCACGGCGGTAACAGGGGTTCAAATCCCCTTGGAGTCACTTAAAACTAAACTGGATATTCATTGACTCGATTCAACATTTGGTGTTTAATACGCCGATGTGGCTCAATTGGCAGAGCAGCTGATTTGTAATCAGCAGGTTATCGGTTCGAGTCCGATCATCGGCTTTTTGGACCTTTAGCTCAGTTGGTTAGAGCAACCGGCTCATAACCGGTCGGTCCTGGGTTCGAGTCCCCGAAGGTCCATTTTAAAAGTTTTATATTCTGTATGGCCCAGTGGCTCAGTTGGTTAGAGCGCCGCCCTGTCACGGCGGAGGTCGAGAGTTCGAGTCTCTTCTGGGTCGTTCATATTTGGGGTCTTAGCTCAGCTGGGAGAGCATCTGCCTTACAAGCAGAGGGTCATAGGTTCGAGCCCTATAGGCCCCATTTTTGAACAAATTAATTGAATATGCGGGTATGGTGGAATAGGCAGACACAAGAGACTTAAAATCTCTCGGGGGCAACTCCGTGCCGGTTCAAGTCCGGCTACCCGCAGTATCAGTAAGATTCCTTTTTAGGGATCTTTTTTTGTATCATAAAATTTATTGATGAAAACGGGAAAATATTCCTAGCTTATTGGTAGGGATATTGACAAGGCTATTTTCCCATGATAGAATCCTGACAGTTGTAAAACAAATCGGACAGATATAAAAAATATATCC
The DNA here is from genome assembly GCF_051861785.1 of Blautia massiliensis (ex Durand et al. 2017). Classification (NCBI taxonomy): domain Bacteria; kingdom Bacillati; phylum Bacillota; class Clostridia; order Lachnospirales; family Lachnospiraceae; genus Blautia; species Blautia massiliensis (ex Durand et al. 2017). Next base: position 1,298,564 of record NZ_CP146725.1, on the reverse strand, counting down.
GTTGTCAGTATAAATATATATGGAAAGAATATAAGGAGAGGTCAGAAAATGCTGAATCAGTTTTCAAGAACAGAATTATTAATCGGAAAAGAAGGAATGGAAAAGCTGAAAAATTCCAGAGTCGCAGTATTCGGAATTGGCGGTGTTGGCGGATATACGGTGGAAGCACTGGTCAGAAGTGGCGTAGGTACCCTGGATCTCATTGATGATGATAAAGTATGCCTCACCAATATCAATCGCCAGATTTACGCAACAAGAAAGACCGTAGGAAAATATAAAGTTGACGTGGCCAGAGAACGTATTCTTGAAATTAATCCGGATGCAGTTGTAAATATCCACAAAACATTTTATGTGCCGGAGACAGCAGATTCCTTTGATTTTTCCCAGTATGATTATGTAGTCGATGCGATCGACACTGTCACCGGAAAGCTGATGCTCGTAGAGCAGGCAAAGGCTTCAGGAACACCGATCATCAGCTCTATGGGGGCCGGAAATAAGATGGATCCGACAGGTTTTATAGTGACAGATATTTATAAAACGTCCGTCTGTCCCCTTGCAAAGGTCATGCGCCGTGAACTGAAAAAAAGAGGAATCAAAAAACTGAAGGTGGTTTACTCACAGGAGAAGCCAATGACTCCAATTGATGATATGGCGATCAGCTGTAAGTCTCATTGCATCTGTCCTCCGGGAACAGAAAGAAAATGTACTCAGAGACGTCAGGTACCGGGAAGTAATGCCTTTGTGCCTTCCGTAGTGGGACTGATCATTGCCGGTGAGGTTGTAAAGGATCTTATTAAATAAAAATTGGATCATTCTGTGTTACTGAGAACGGAATGAACAGTAACCATTCTGTAAGAACAGATATTGCATGTATACTTATATTGTGCAATATCTGTTTTTTTGTGATAAAATATTTTTTACAGATAGTTTTGTAAATAAAAGAGAAGGACAGATAAAGTATGGGGATCGTTGAAAAATTTATAAAAGAAGGACAGCTGACAAAGGAAGAATATCCGGAACTTCTGCACTTATACCAGGATCCGGATGCGGTTCGTCTGCTTCGGGAAGAGGCTGTCCGTATACAGAAAAAATATTTTGGAAATAAAATATATACAAGAGGTCTGATAGAATTTACCAATTACTGCAGAAATGACTGCTATTACTGCGGGATCCGCCGTTCTAACAGGAATGCCAGCCGTTACCGCCTTACGAAGGAAGAAATCCTGCAGTGCTGCGAGAATGGCTATGAGCTGGGATTTCGGACATTTGTGCTACAGGGAGGGGAAGACCCATGGTTTAATGATGACCGGATGGTTGACATCATCCGGTCCATCAAACAGGGATATCCGGACTGTGCGATCACGCTGTCCATTGGGGAGAAATCAAAAGAAAGCTATCAGAGATTTAAAGATGCCGGAGCAGACCGCTATTTACTCCGTCACGAGACGGCCAGTGAGGAACATTATCGTTATCTTCATCCGGAGAGTTTAAGTCTTGCAAACCGTAAACAGTGTCTTTATACCCTGAAAGAACTGGGATATCAGATAGGTGCCGGATTTATGGTAGGTGCGCCGGGACAGACGCTGGAGTATCTGGCGGAAGACCTTGTTTTTCTTAAAGACCTGAATCCGCATATGGTGGGGATCGGACCATTTGTCCCGCACCATGATACGAAATTTGCAGAGGAACCGGCAGGAAGTGTGGATCTGACACTGTTTCTGCTGTCTGTCATCCGGATCCTGCTTCCACAGGTACTTCTTCCGGCAACCACAGCACTGGGGACCCTGGACCCCAGAGGCAGGGAAAAGGGTTTTCAGGCGGGTGCAAATGTAGTAATGCCCAATCTTTCTCCGGTGAAGAACCGTAAACAGTATGAACTTTATGATAACAAGATCTGTACAGGCGAGGAAGCAGCAGAGTGCAGAGGGTGCCTTACCAGACGTGTGGAGTCTGTAGGCTATGAAATCGTTACAGACCGTGGAGATTCCCCGATGACAGATTGACACGGGGTACAAAATACTTTCTTTTTTCAGCGATTTAAGGTAAAATACCAGTAAGATCAGATTGCTAAAAAATTAACAGCTGGTCAGAAATAAGCGGAATTTTCCTGCAAAGCGGAATGCAGGAAAAATGATGGAGTGCGTAAAATATGGAAAAATCAGAAAATGCTGTGCGGAGCAGACTTCTGGAAGCGGGGAAGGAAGAATTCAGAGACAGGGGATTTCTGAAGACTTCTCTTCGTGCGATTTGCAAAAAAGCAGATGTGACTACGGGAGCGCTATATTTCTTTTTTGAAAGTAAAGCAGCTCTTTTTGAAGAAATCGTGGAAGAGACGGCAGAGGATCTGAAGCGGATCATGGGAGACTTTACGGATCAGGAAAAACAACTGCATCCGGAAGAATATGACAGGATACTTATGGAATTTATCTGGGAAAACAGGGACATCGCAAAAATCCTCATAGATGGAGCTGAAGGTACCAGATATGTGAATTTCCGTGAGGATGCCTGTACGAAAATGGAGCAGATCCTTAATGAACGTTTTCAAAAGGAATGTGGACAAGAAGTTGATCACGAGCTGGTACATATCCTGGTACAGATGAAATTTCAGGGATATTGTGAACTGCTCCGGGGAAACTGCTCCAGGGAAAAATTCCTGGAAATTTCCAGAATTCTGCAGATATGTTCCAACCAGTGCCTTCTGGCAATTGAGGCAGAACTAAACAGAAAGCAGTAAAAACCATTGCTCATTCTCCTAAAGTATGTTATGATTAACTTGGTTAGTTTTAACAAACCGAGGGAGGTGTAAATAACGTGAGATCAAATGAATCATCTGAAGATTATTTGGAAACGATCCTGATCCTTGGAAACAGGAGCTCTCTTGTAAGAGCTGTGGATATCGCGGCAGAGATGGGCTTTAAGAAACCGAGTGTCAGTGTTGCCATGAAGAATCTTCGCCAGAAAAATCTCATCACAGTAGCCGACAACGGAGATATCCGTCTGACAGAGGACGGACATAAGATTGCTGATAAGGTATATGAACGTCATCAGCTGATCTCTTCCTGGCTGATGATACTGGGAGTCCAGGAAAAAACAGCGATTCATGATGCCTGCAGGATCGAGCACATAATCAGTGAGGAGAGCTTTCAGGCATTGAAAAAGGCAGTTTATGAGCTGAGGGAGCAGCAGGCTGTGCTCCATGGAGAAACCGCGGATCAGGTTTGATCCCTGCAGCAGAAGCTATCAGGAATTGACAACTGAAAAAATAAGAATATAATGGAAATCCAGGTTATGAAATGGAGGATACCAAAAGATGAAATTACTTTTTATACGACATGGAGACCCGGATTACACAATAGATTCCCTGACCGAAAAGGGCTGGAAGGAAGCGGAATTTCTTTCTGAAAAGATCGCAGCTCTTGATGTCAGGGATTTTTATGTTTCTCCGCTTGGAAGAGCAAAGGATACCGCATCCTGCACACTGAAGAAAAACGGAAGAACAGCTACAGAATGCAAGTGGCTGAGAGAATTCGACGTAAAGATCAGAAGACCGGATCTTCATGGGGAAAAGATCATTCCCTGGGACTGGCTTCCCCAGGACTGGACGAAGATCGAAAATTTCTACAGTTTTGATCGCTGGTGGGATAATGACATCCTGCGAGAGGGAAAAATGAAAGAAGAGTATGACTGGGTCACACAGAATTTTGATAAAGTTCTGGCAGAGCATGGCTATGTGCGGGAAGGACATTATTACAGAGCAGAAAAAGCCAATGAAGATACGCTTGTATTTTTCTGCCATTTCGGTGTAAGCTGTGTACTCATCAGCTATCTTCTCAGTATCTCTCCGCTGGTGATGCTGCAGAATTTCTGTGCGGCGCCGTCATCGGTGAGCACAATTGTTACAGAGGAGAGGCGAAAAGGGATTGCGTCCTTCCGTATGAGCTCTTTTGGAGACATTTCTCATTTGTATGCGCATCAGGAGCCGCCGGCTTTTGCTGCCAGATTCTGTGAGACATATGATAACAAAGAGCAGAGACACGACTAAAAAGCGAAAGAAACGGCTGTAATATTTCGGGTTTTTCCGGAAGACCATGGTAAATAATGATCAGCAGGATTATTTTGGAAAATGATTAGACTTCGTTAATAAATTTTATAAATTTATTAGAAATTGTACAAATTTCTCTCACATTTATCCTGTATGATATAAACATCTTAAGAGAACAGAAGCTCTTAAGAAAAACTCTTTCCTTTCCCTAAAATATGTATGAAGATAAACCACCGTTCCATTGGCAAGACAGAGCCGACAGGACGGTGGTTTTGCATTGCAGAAAAAAACTGCCGAATGACAGAGGAGATAAAGATTTCCAATGTTTATCGGCAGCGTTTTTTTGTTGTCTGAGATTTATTGGATATACAGCTTCAGGCACAGCTACGGCCTGCGATAGCGGTTAAAGCAGGAATATATTTCCTGGATCCTGGGCATGGCATAACCGCATGGAATATAAGAGCCTTCCGAGAAGAAGGACAATCCCTGCCTTTTCAGCTGAGTATCCAGATAAGTGATGATCTCCGGCAGAGTACGTTTTCCGTCAATGAGATGTTCGCAGGCATATTTCAGAAGCAACGCCAGGGATGCAGTTTGCTCGGAGTCGATCAGCTGCTCCACATAGCGGAGATCCACTTCGGTTTTTCCAAGAGAAAAGCCATCTTTGCCGTGAACCTTGGTTTTCAGTCTTTCCGGCTGTCCGGGACGACTGTGGCGGGATGGAGCCACTTTGGCTCTGGTCATGATGCGATGGCTTTCCGGAAGGCGGAATGCAGGGGCCTCAATGTCTGAGAGAGGATATTCCTGACAGAGCTTTTTGGTGACTGCTGTGATGTCCACCGGATGATAATTATCCATCTGGATCACAGTATCCGCAATATGGAAAAAAGCTCCGGAGCTTCCGGCAACCAGGATAGTGGAGATCCCTGCCTTTTCATAGAGATCCCGCGCACGTTCCAGAAATGGAGTGATGGGCTCCTTTTCCCGGCAGATCACCCGCTGCATGAAGGAATCACGGACCATAAAGTTGGTGGCAGAGGTATCCTCGTCAAGGAGAAAGACTTTACTTCCTGCCTCCATACTTTCCACGATACCGGCAGCCTGTGAAGTGCTGCCGCTGGCATCCTCTGTAGAAAAGCAGAGGGTGTCTTTTTTATTTGGAAGATCGTTGATAAAAAGAGAAATGTCCACATCTTTGATAAAACGGCCGTCCTCAGAGCGAAGCTTCTGTGCATAAGGATCGGTAATGACATACTCCCGGCCATCGCCGGAAATGTGATCGTAAATTCCCAGCTCCAGTGCGTTAAGTAAGGTGGATTTGCCATGGTAGCCGCCACCTACGATCAAGGTGATGCCGCAGGGAATGCCCATGCCTGTGATGGTTCCTCTGTGGGGCAGCTCCATGGAAACCCTCAGGCTTTCCGGAGAAACAAAAGGAACGGAATTTTTCATCGGGCGTGAAGAGATGCCGCTTTCCCTGGGGAGGATAGCGCCGTCACTGACAAAGGCAGCCAGAGAACGTTTTTTCAGCTCCTGGCGGATAAATGCCTGATCTTCGGCAAGGCAGATGGCTTTTCTCAGCGCTTCCGGGTCAAGATTCCGGTAAAAAAATGCCTTGTGAACACAGACCGGAAGAAAATCGAAGAGAATTTTTTCCAGTTCGGGAGAGTTGATGGTTCTGCCATTGGCCGGGAAACCGATGAAAAAACGGGCAGTGATGCCTTTTTCCGTTATTTCACAGGCGGTACGTGCAAGAACCTCCTGACCGCAGTGGCTTACTGAGATCAGGCCGCTTTTTCCGGAGCCCTTTGCACGGAAGGTATAACGGTTTACCTGCTGTTCAAACTGGCGGTTCAGAAAGTCTCCCAGTGTGATGCGGGTCAGGGAATCCTTATAATATTCTGCCGGAAATCCGGTGTCTCGGTGTAAAAGCTTCACACTGATGTGAGAGGGAGAGGCAAAAGGATCCCCCTGCACGTGGTCAATGGACAAAATATAACGGTCAAACTGGTATGCACCCCGCAGAGACTTGTATGCAGGATAGCTTTTGCGGTTGATGCTGTGAAGAAGCTCTTTTAGCTGAGCAGATGCTTGCATGTTGTTTCCTCCTTTGCCCTGTTGGAGCATACAGGTAAAGTCTACGGTGAAACAGAAAGCTTTCCGTGTGTGTGAGATACCTGAAAATTTTGGATACAGGGCCATTTCTTAAGAACTACTATAACGAATCATAAAGATTTTGTAAAGAATGTGAATTGCAGTGGAAATTCGTAAATGTTTGACCTATAATAGTAGACAGATTGCAGATAATATGATGAGAAACGGCAGCTGCCGGAAGCTATAAAGAAAGGTGGACCACTAAAATGGAAAGAAGAAATGCGTGGCTTTCTTATAAGGAAGCAGAAGAGACAGAAATGGAGAAGCTTGCGAAGGCTTACAGAGAATTTTTGGATAAAGGAAAAACGGAACGGGAATGTGTTGCAGAAATCGTGAAGGAAGCAGAGGCTGCCGGATATGAATCTCTTGAGTCGAAGCTTGAAAAAGGCGAGAAGATCAAGGCCGGTGACAAGGTTTATGCGGTAGGGATGAAGAAGATCGTTGCTCTGTTTCATGTAGGAACGGAAGAGCTTTCCGGAGGTATGAGCATTCTCTGTGCACATATCGATTCTCCGCGACTGGATGTCAAGCAGAATCCTCTGTACGAGGATACGGATCTGGCTTATCTGGATACCCATTATTATGGTGGTGTAAAGAAATACCAGTGGGTGACACTGCCTCTTGCCATGCATGGTGTTGTTGCAAAGAAGGACGGAAGCATTGTGGAGATCAGCATTGGTGAGGATGCGGAAGATCCGGTACTTTACATCACAGATCTTCTGATCCATCTTTCCGGAAAACAGCTCCAGAAAAAGGCAGCAGAGGTTATTGAGGGTGAGATGCTGGATATCCTGATCGGCAGCAGACCTCTTGCAGAGCTTCCGGATGATTCCAAAAAGGATGCGGTAAAACAGAATGTGCTGAAGATTTTAAATGAAAAATATGGTATTGAGGAAGAAGACTTTCTTTCAGCAGAGCTGGAGATCGTTCCGGCAGGAAAGGCAAGAGACTGTGGACTTGACCGCAGCATGATCGCAGCATATGGACAGGATGACCGTGTATGCGCTTACACATCCCTTGCGGCAATGCTGGAGATGGAGGAGACACCGAAGCGTACCGGCTGCTGTCTCCTTGTAGATAAGGAAGAGATCGGAAGCGTTGGTGCCACAGGCATGCAGTCCAGATTTTTTGAGAACAGCGTGGCAGAGCTTCTGGACGGAATGGGCTGCTATTCCGAGCTTGCATTAAGAAGAGCTCTCCGTAATTCCAGCATGCTTTCTTCCGATGTAAGTGCCGGCTATGATCCGGCCTATGGTGAGGCTTTTGAGAAAAAGAATGCAGCATATCTTGGACGCGGTATCGTTCTTAACAAGTTCACCGGGGCAAGAGGAAAATCCGGTTCCAACGATGCCAATGCAGAGTACGTTGCAAGAGTTCGCAGGATTTTTGATGATCACAATGTTGCTTTCCAGACAGCAGAGCTTGGAAAGGTTGATTTTGGCGGAGGCGGAACCATCGCTTATATTGCGGCACTTTACGGAATGGAGGTTATCGACAGTGGCGTGGCAGTGCTGAGTATGCATGCTCCGTGGGAGGTTACCAGCAAGGCGGATGTATATGAGGCATACAAGGCATATAAGGCGTTTTTACTTGATGCATAAACAGATGTATAAATGTGTGTCAGTTCTGAAGACATTCAGGTAATCTTTTCGTTACAGATCAATGAGCGGGGTTTTCCCGGAAATGACAGAGCAGTCTGCCTGCTGCTGTTTTGGCTTGGAGCGTTCCGATGAGTAACAGCAGTATCCCCTGCAGACTTCGCTCTGTATTTTTAACCTGATCAGGGAAGTTCTCTGTTTCAATGGCGAAAAGCAATAAGCAGAGGAGGGGCTTGCCTGGGACTGATTTACTTTACAAGGAGTAATTTTATTATGGAAGATGCATTGGTACGGGTAGTAAATCTGTGCAAGGTTTACAATCCCGGAGAAAATGAGGTGCGGGCGCTGGATCATGTGGACCTGGAGATCCATAAGGGTGAATTTGTGGCTATTATCGGACAGTCCGGTTCCGGAAAATCCACCTTTATGAACATGCTGGGCTGTCTGGATGTCCCCACCTCCGGGAAATATTATCTGAATGGAACAGATGTATCCACAATGAAGGATAATGATCTCTCGGTGGTACGAAATAAGGAGATTGGTTTTATCTTTCAGGGCTTTAATCTGATCGCAAATCTTACGGCGCTGGAAAACGTGGAGCTTCCTCTGATCTATCGTGGGATCGACCGGAAAACAAGAAGAAAGCTTGCTGTGGAATCTCTTAAAAAAGTCGGACTTGAGAAACGTATGGATCATAAGCCAAACGAAATGTCAGGGGGACAGCAGCAGCGTGTGGCTATTGCCAGAGCTATCGCAGCCAGGCCGCCGGTGATCCTGGCAGATGAACCAACGGGAAACCTGGACTCTGCATCCAGCAGGGAAATTATGGAAATACTGAAGGGAATGCACAGATCAGGAGAAACCTTGATCCTGATCACTCATGATAATGGGATCGCGGCTCAGGCCAGACGTGTGGTCCGGATCATGGATGGAAAAATTGAATCAGATACGATCAATGAGGAATTTGTCGAGGAGGCTTAAGAATGAAAAAAGGGAAAAAGATTGTGATCGGTGTGGCAGCAGTGGCTGTTGTGGCAGGCGGTATTTATGCGGCATCAGGTGCAGGCCGCGGGGGATCACAGATTCCGCAGGTTGCTGTTACCAAAGCGGAGACAGGAGATGTGGAGGAGATCGTAGATGCAACCGGAACCGTTGTCAGTGATGAGCAGAAGACCTTTTATTCTCCTGTGAACGCACAGATCAAAAGCGTATCCTTCGCAGAAGGCGATACGGTTTCAAAGGGAACGAAGCTGATAGAGTTTGAAGTGAAGGATCTGGAGAGGGATAATCAGAAAGCAGAGCTGAATGTACAGTCCGGACAGTATGATTACAAAAATTCCATCAATAAATCCAATGAGGCCCGGCAGAAGCAGGACAGTGCAAAAGCAAAGGCTTCCAGTCTGGAACAGCAGGTAAGGGAGCAGAAGAATTATCTGGCTTCCCTGAGATCACAGCTGGCGTCTGTACAGGCTCAGGCTGCGGCAGATGCGCAGGCACAGGCCCAGGCGGTGACCCAGGCAAAGGCAGAGGCCCAGGCTGCCAGGGATGCAGAGACTCAGAGAGCGTATTCAGAAGCGCTGACTACATATCAGAATGAGACACTTCCGCAGTACCAGAAGGAGCTGGGACAGCTGAATTCCGATTATGTAACGGCACAGAATGCTTATAATCAGGCAGATACCAGGTATCAGATGGCTTTTACACAGTGGCAGGCAGAGCAGAGCGATGAGAATGCCCAGGCGCTGGATGAAGCGGAAGCAGCAAGAAGTCAGGCAGAGATCACCTGCCAGGAAGCAAAGGAAGCTTATGAGGATAAGAAGGCCAGCCAGCCAAAAATGCCGGAGTATTCTGATTACAGCAGTAGTGCGGCCGGTGATTTTGTTACCGATGGAGCTTCAGAGGAAACACCGGGGCTGACAGATCAGGCATCTGCGGATGCTTCTTCTGCAGGAAGTACAGTGGATACTTCTGCCATTGAGAATGCGATCGAACAGGCAACCTCTGATCTGGCGGATCTGCAGTCGGACCTTGCTTCCCAGAAATCCATTGCAGAGGCGGATTCTGCCAGCCTTACAGAAGAAGAGAAAGAAAAAATGCGTGTCAGCAACAATCTTACTGAGCTGGATGCAAAATCTGCGAAAGAGCTGGTAGAAGAAGGAAAGAAAGGCATTTCGGCGGATTTTAACGGCGTCATTTCCAAATCAGCAGTCCAGCAGGGCGCAGCGGCAACACAGGGAATGGAGCTTTTTACCCTGCAGAATACAGATAAGGTCAGCGTTGATATCAATGTGTCCAAGTATGACTACGATAAGGTAAAGGAAGGCCAGAATGCGGACATTACCATCGGCGACAGGAAATATACCGGCAAGGTGACTAAGATCAGTCACATTGCGACAACCAACGAAAAGGGCTCCACACTGATCTCTGCCACAGTGAGCATCGACAAGCCGGACAAGGATATTTTTCTGGGAGTAGATGTGAAGGTAAAGATCTATGCAGAAAAGGCAGAGGATGTGGTAACGCTTCCGGCAGGCGTGGTAAATATCGGCAAGGATGGTTCCTTCTGTTATGTGCTGAAGGATGGTGTGATCACGAAGCAGGATATCACAACAGGAATCAGTTCCGAGGACTCTGTTGAGATCACAGATGGCATTAAAGCCGGAGATGAGGTCATCGAGGATCTGGGCTCCCTGGAAGAGGGAATGAAGGCAGAGGCAGCAGTGGCAGACAGTGACAGTGCAGCAGAGACAGGGGAGACTGCCGATGAGTAATATTTATGAATATATCAAAATGGCGATCCATAATATCATGGCTAATAAGGGAAGATCCTTTCTCACCATGTTAGGGATCATTATCGGTATTGCATCAGTGATCGCCATTGTGTCCATCGGTGAGGGTACGAAGAATCAGATGAACAGTGAGATCAATGATATCGGCGGCGGCCAGATCGCTGTTTACTGCAGTGATGATGCCATAGCAGACCAGGTCTGGATCGAGCCGGAGGATATTGATGCAGTCCGGGAGCTGGATGGCGTGGAAGGTGTTAATGTTTCGGAGTCCTATACAGGCGAGACCGTAACCGGAAAGGGCGATTTTAATCTTACAGTGACCGGGGAGGCCCAGGATGCCAAGCTGGTGGATAATGCTTCTGTGAAGTACGGAAGCTATTTCGGGCAGAAGGAGGTCGAAGAGGGAAAAAACGTCTGCGTGATCTCCGATGCCGATGCGAAAAGGCTTTTCGGAACGGATGATGTAGTGGGAATGACACTGGACATTACCTGCTATGATCTGACCAAGACATTCCGCATCTGCGGAGTTACCACACAGAAAGAGAACGGAACCTTTGTCAGCTATACTTACGATGGAATGCCGGTGACCATAAACGTGCCTTATACGGCCATGGACGACTTTACCGGAAGCAGCGGAGAATTTTATCAGATCACGGTTCAGGCGGATAAGAGTCTGGATTCCCAGGCGGTCGCAGACAAGATCATAAATCTTCTTGAGAGACGTCACCAGTGTGCCGGAGATGAGTATTTCCAGGTACAGAACTTCCAGGATGTCATGAAATCCATGAATCAGATGCTTGGCATGGTGACTGCGTTTATCTCTTTTGTTGCGGGAATTTCCCTTCTGGTAGGTGGTATCGGTGTTATGAACATCATGCTGGTGTCCGTCACAGAGCGTACCAGGGAGATCGGTATCCGGAAATCCCTTGGAGCAAAAACCTCGTCCATTATGTTACAGTTCCTTGCGGAGGCGGCGATCCTGACGATCATAGGTGGGCTGATCGGTATTGTGCTGGGGATTGCAGGCGGCTATGTGATCTGTGCGGTGATCAGCAGCAGTATGGGAATGACCATCACACCTGGGATCAGTGCGGGAACCATCCTGGCGGCTACGCTGTTCTCCTGTGCAGTAGGTGTGTTCTTCGGAATCTATCCGGCGAAAAAGGCAGCGAAACTGAGCCCGATCGAGGCACTTAGACGGAATTAGAAAACTGTTGCTTTTGCATCAAAAATAGCAATAAAAAATATTTTTAAAAAAAATCAAAAAAAGTTTCAAAAAACCCTTGACATTTTATAGGTCTTAGAGTATCATACATATTGTTGCAGCGGTGATACGAAATATCACAAAGGAAAAGCAACAAAGATGTGCGTTTAGCTCAGCTGGATAGAGCGTTTGGCTACGGACCAAAAGGTCGGGGGTTCGAATCCTCTAACGCACGTATAAAGCCTCTGGAATTGTTCCGGAGGCTTTTGTTTTGTGTTTCGGAAACAGGTGAAAAATTGTGTTGACACTGACATTTGGCCAGAGTAGAATAAAAAAACAGAAAAGAAAAATTTTTGTAAAGCTGTTTGTCTGATACAAGCAGCTTTTTTCACAGGAAAAAGTAAACAACAATGAAAGTACAAAACACCTGAAATAGAGGTGAACCTATCAGGAGGAAAAAACAATGCCAGGATATCTGATCAAAGATACAACAAAAGAGGAACGTAAACAGATCGTGGAGGAATCTCTTGGAAATATTTCCGCGAACTGTGATGGCTGTATGGCGAGACTTGCGGATATGTATCAGGATTATATTGACGGAAAGAAAGAGATCCGTGAGATCAATATGGAGTTCAATGCCAGGTATGTCCATGGAGATATGGATAAAGAGGAAAAACGAAGCTGCCCGATGTAGCGAACGGAGATTAACAGAAGCATGGATCAAAATGAAGTAAAATATGATAAGCTGCTGAAGATCAAAACCACCGGTCGTGACGATTCCAGATCGGATCAGTACTGTTATCCATACGAGCCAACGCCGTACGGGGTGCTGGAACGGCTGGCTTATGGTGGATATCTGGGGAAAAAGAATCATCTGATCGACTATGGTTGTGGAAAAGGCAGAGTGGATTTTTTTCTGGCATGGCAGGTCAGATGCCGGACTACAGGCGTGGAGTACGATGAACGTATGACAAAAGCCGCAGAAGAAAACAGGCAGCGGGCTGTTTCCGGGACAAAAACATCATTTATACTGGAGAATGCGGCCCTTTTTCAGGTGCCGGAGTCCGCAGACAGATTTTATTTTTTCAATCCCTTTTCTGTGGAAATACTGAGAAGTGTCATCGGACGCATCCGGGAATCCTGGTATGAAAAAACAAGAGAAATGCTACTGTTTTTCTATTATCCATCTGACGAATATATTTCATATCTGATGACCGTAGAGGAACTGGAATTCCTGGACGAGATCGACTGCCAGGATCTTTTTGAAGGGAAAAATCAGAGAGAGAGGATATTGGTATTTCAGATGGGAGAGGAGTAAAAACAACATGATAAAACTGATCGCAACAGACGTAGACGGAACTCTTGTAAAAGACGGGACCATGACTATCAATCCGGAATATATGACAGTGATCCGGAAGCTGACTGAGCTGGGAATCACCTTTGTGGTGTGTTCCGGGCGGCAGTATGACAGTGAGAGGAAGCTGTTTGAGCCGGTGAAGGATCTGGTGTATTTTGTGTCGGATGGCGGTACGGTGATCCGGAAGAATGATAAGATCCTGAAGGTACATACACTTCCGGATGAGGTCTGGAAACGCATGCATCATATAGTGAAAGAAAAAATGTCGGAATGTGACTGCTTTATTGCCACACCGGAGTGCTGCTATGCGGAGAATGAGAATGGAAGGATGTTCCGGTGGCTGCGGGATTCCTATGGCTATGATATGAGAAAAGTGGATGATCTTTCTTCTCTTCAGGGAAAACAGGTGCTGAAATTCTCTGTCTATCACCCGGAACGGTGCGAGGAGCTTTGTGCCCCGTATTTTACACCGGCATGGAGGGATAAGGTAACGCTGGCGGCTGCCGGAAAAGAATGGATGGACAGTACACCGCCGGAGGGCGAAAAAAGTACAGCTGTCGAATTTATCCAGCAACAGTTAGGAATTTCTCCGGAGGAAACCTGTACATTCGGAGATAACCTCAACGATATTGCCATGCTCCAGAAAGCGGGAAGGAGCTATGCGGTAGCCAATGCCAGAGCGGAGGTGCAGACAGCAGCTAAAGAAGTGTGTCCCTCTTATAGTGAAGATGGAGTCCTACAGATCCTGAAAGGGATTGTTTCTGAAAGCGGAAAATAATAAAGATACATAAAATATGTGCTTTCGATAAAGAAAAGTCACCGGCCAGGGGTTGACTTTTAAAAACAATTCTGTTAAATTGAAAAAAATTGAAAACTTTAATTCCATGAGGGAGTAGTTCGCATGTAAGTGTGATTTGTCAACAGACCCGGTTTTTTCTGAAAAACCTGGCAAATCTTAAAGAATGAGACTCATGTATGCTTTGTTATATTTTATTGCAGCAGGGCATACATGGGTCTTTTTTATGTAACAAAAGAATGCCGGAAAGAATTTTTTCAGCAGGGCGGGCGACAATGAACCTCCAGGTTGTGGGAAATAAAAACAGAAAGTGAGAAGAAAAATGGAAAATCTGGTAAACAGTTCACCGCTGATCCTTGTGTTAGTCTTTCTTGTGATCGGCTTTGTGTTCCTGATGAAGGGTGCGGATTTCTTTGTAGAAGGAAGCTCCAGTATCGCAAAAAGGCTGAAGGTGCCGCCGATCATCATCGGTCTTACTATTGTGGCAATGGGAACATCATTGCCGGAAACTGCAGTCAGCGTTACAGCGTCACTGGTCAATAACAATGAGCTTGCGGTCAGCAATGTGGTAGGTTCCAATATTTTTAACCTGATGGTGGTTGTTGGAGTCTGTTCCATCCTGACGCCGATCCTGGTACAGAAGGAAACCATCCGGAGGGATATTCCGTTTTCCATGATCTGCGCGCTCCTTCTTCTGGGGCTTGGGATCCTGGCAGCAGGAGATACGATCGGAATGAGACTTGGTCATCTGGATGGAATGATCCTGCTGGGATTTTTTGCAGGCTATATTGTGGTAATGATCCGAAGTGCCATGAAGGCCAGGACAGCAGGAAAAAATGTGGACATGGAAGGAGTGGAAGAGCTGGAAGAAGAAATCGGCATCCTTTCCTGGCCGAAGAGCATCCTTTTTATTGTGGGAGGCGCACTTGCCATTGCCTTTGGCGGAGATCTTACTGTGGATGCTGCCAGCCGCATTGCCATTGATCTTGGAATGAGCCAGACACTGGTGGGACTGACCATTGTTTCTATCGGAACTTCCCTTCCGGAGCTGGTGACTTCCGTGGTTGCAGCCAGAAAGAACGAAGTGGATATGGCTGTGGGAAATGCGGTAGGCTCCAATATTTTCAATATTCTGATGGTTCTCGGAGTTGCATCTGCCATCAATCCGGTGGCACTGATCCGGGAAAATATTATTGATATTGTCATACTTATCGTGTTCTCGCTGATCGTGTGGATCTATGCGGCCACAAAGCAGAGAATCAGCCGGAAAGAGGGAATTTCCATGGTGTGTATGTACCTGATCTATGCAGGGTATATTATCTGGAGATAGCCGCTGTGGGCATGCAGCTGGTCCAACGTGGACAATAGTATCGTATAGGGTTTATACCAATGCAAAATTTATAAGAAAAGCTCCAACTGTATCAATATCGGGATACAGTTGGAGCTTTTCTGCAATTATGCTCATTTGCACTCAGAAGAGAAAGCTTTTTTTGAGGATTCTTCTGAAGCGTTCTTCTGATGCGGGGTCATATCATCACTGTCCGTCATCAGATATTTGCGGACGGCAAAGAGAATGGCGATACCGATGATCCCGATCAGTGTCTGTACAGGATCGAGATGTTCCACGACCATCTGCCTTGCTGTTGCAAAAAGCAGGACCTCGACAACAGTCTGGGCGGAATGGCGGCAGAGCATTTTTACAAACTCCACACCGACTACAAGAGACAGTGCCTGTGACAGGAAACTGGTAAAAAAGCTGGTGTCCATATCCATGATGGAGGTACCGGCAGTTGTAAGGATCAGACGCAGTCCGGACAGTGTGATCACGATAATGATCACGATGGATAATGCGATCTCTGTGTAACGGGCTGTGTTGTAGATCAGTTCGTTAAAATGCTTGCGGATATTGTGGTTAACGGCGGTTCTGTCTTTCATGGGAAGTTATCCTTTCTTTTTCGCAGAAGCGGGATGATCGATAAAGCGGGTTGCAAAATAGCCGAATACGCAGGTGATGACCACCATACATGGCAAAAACAGCCAGAAGCGCTGCTGGCTTATGGTGTTGAACCATGGCGCATTGGCCTGCAGGATCATGATGATGGGCATATGCCACAGATAGATCCCGTACTGGTTCCGGGCTACGAAGTACAGCGGACGCAGAAACCTGAAATCCATTTCCGGCAGGAGGGAGAATCCCACAAGCAGTATACTGAACAGGATCGCCAGGATGGAATGTGCCGGATAACCGGAGGGAGCGGTGCCATAAAGCCCGTGGCTGTGGTAATAAAAGATCCATACCAGGATCAGTGCGGTGCTTGCAATAGAAACCGGAAGTCCAAGCTTCAGCCGGTAATCCTGCATACGATCTCCGGTCTGCTTCCAGAAAGCGGCAGCAGCCATTCCCAGCACGAAATTATCCAGCGCAGAGAATACCTGACGCTCGTATACAAAATATACAGAGTTATCCGAAATCCCGGAATTGTGGAGATAGCGGACAACTGCGAACCGGCAGATAACAGTGAAAACAATGGATACAATGGCAGATACAAGCCAGTTTTTCCGGACAGCCTTATAAAGGAACGGGGCGATCAGATAAAACTGAAAGATCACGCCCATCGTCCACAGCGCACCATTGATGGAACCATGAGTCACCGGGGAAAAGTTCTCCGTGAACGTATAGTACGCAAGGATGTGACGAAGTCCCTCATTGCTGAACATCTGCGTGGACATAAAGATCAGAAGGACCGTGATACATACATAATACTGGGGCATAATGCGGATGCAGCGCTTTTTCATAAAAGCCCGCCAGCCGGGGAGACAGCCTCGCGCCTCCGAAGAAGAAAGGGAAAGATAAATCCCATATCCGCTTAACAGGAAAAACAGTGTAACTCCTACTTCACCTCCAAGAGTCAGAAGTGTGTGGATGGCTGTATGCGACTGCCATGGCTGCCCGGACAGAACGTAGCAGTGATACAGCATAATGTAGAGGATCGCCCCCGCACGGAGCAGATCGATATTTTTGATACGCTTCATAAATAAATCCTTTCCTGAAAAAAATAAGTCTGCCCCATGACTGAAACGGGCAGACAGAGATAGTTTCAGTATAGCATGAATGTGGGAGATTGGAAAGCTGTCGGAGGGAACCGTAACGAAAAATTTACTATTGCAGAATGATGTCATTGCACTGATTGACGACGCCGGAGAGACTGTAGTAGAATACAAGTATAACAGCTGGGTAAAAATCTGTCAGAGATAAACTGGATCACTGCCGCTTCCGCAGGACTTGGAACCGCTATGGGATTTTTGGGAATTGGTGGTTCGACAACAGGTGCAGTTGTAAGTGGTGTTACTTCGTTTGCAAGTGATTATTATGAAAATAGAGATTTTACAAGCGCGGTTATAAATGGTGCGGTAAGTGCGGGAATATCATTAATTTGGAGTGCTGTAGATAATATTATAGTACCAAAGCAAAATCAAAAAGGATATTTGAAATATATGAGAAAAGATTACCATGACGCAAATCGAAGAATTTCAAATATGAACCTTTCATTCGCAGAGGCATTACCGCTACGAAGGGCAGTTAATGAAGAAAAAAATGAAAAAATGAGGCAATTAACAGGAAAGCAAATAATTTCTTATTCTAGAGGTTATTTGAGTAATAGGAAGGTTAATTCTAATATTGTAATACGAAAGTATGGGAGAGTTATTGGCGGGGGAGGTGAGTATACTCCAGGAAAAGGAATGCGGTATATGAAGTGTTATGAGTATTTAGGAAAGTTATATTGGCTTTACGTATAATTTTGGCATATAAAATATATGGGAAACGTATTGGTGGGAAAGGTATTCCCACCAATACAAAACGGTATGTATTTAATAATTAGGGGGGGATTAGAATAGACCGAAGGAAAAGAAAAAAGATACCTGAAAAAATTTTATTATTTTGTATTTTATTCTTGTCATATCGTTGGATTTTTGAAGATGATGGATTCACATTTGGAATAGCCGGTTTGGGATATTTGGCATTGACTGGATGGGTATTCAGATTTGGCGGAACACCGGATCAGGAGATTTCTTCGGAAAGTGTAGATGAAAATCCTTTATATGTTTATGGGATGATGAGAAAAAATCGAAAATGGCTTTCAGGAATCAGAGGGTGTTTTCTGTTTCAAATGTTGCTTTTGACAGATGTTTTTTTAGCAGCAGTATATTCCTGTTGGAAATGTTGGACGAATAGCAGTGGGAATGATGCGATTGAAAAAGCGTTATTATCACTGTATATTTTAATGACAGCGGGGTATGTTCAATTTTTGAAGCATAGTGCTAGGATTCATGCAAGAAGCTACAGGTATATAGAGAATAAAAAAGGAATCTGGATGCCATTCAGTTTTATTTGTTGCAAATATGAGAGGTTAATAGATATCAAAATAACTTTTCCAGAAGAGGTCGAAGAACGAAACGTTGTATTTGAAAAAGGGCTTTTACATAACCAGTATCAAAAAAAGTCAGAATATGAACTGGATGAAAAAGGAAAAGTAAGTTTTTTCAAGAAAAATAGAAATAATCAGGTGAATATCTGGGCGCTTATAGATATTACAGATATGGATAGAAATGATGTTTTGTTGTTAAATGATAAATTTGCAGAGTTCTGGATCAATGAGATGACCAGAGAAGAAAAAAAGAAGGATATTCGTTTTACATTTGTGATCCAGGTAGATGAAATAAATGATTACCTGCAGGAAACTTTTTATGAAAGCGGGGGAATCTTTATGGCTAAGCACAGAAGCCGGCTGCCTGTATTATATATACGCAAACACGATATCCTGAAAGTAAAATGGGCTGATAGTGATTCAAAATATATAAGTATCAATAAGGAAATGAGAAAAGAGTTAAAGAAAATATATGATGATTCGGAGATAGAATCCATTAATAGCTGAAGAAAGGAATCATATGGCGAATCTGATATTGAGCATTTTCGAAAGAGTTATAACAATATTAATGTTTATTGCATTGGCAGTTGCTCTCGTATGCAAGAAAAAATCTAAAAAAGTACCGCTTTTTATCATCAGACCAATTTTTCTGGTTGGTTTGTTATTTATCATGTTTCAGGCAGTATTTGTGCAGCGAAATTTTAGCTCGCTGGATAAAGCGATTCGGGCATATGATATTAAGGCGAAGCCAATAGCAACCTTGCAGGATGAGAAATCTACATATGTTATTATGGATGAAGATGGATCTATTGAAGGAAGAATTTTTCCAAAAAATGGAAAGAAATGGAAATTGCCGGATTCAGCATTTTTCAGAAAAAGTATGAGCTATCCTTCAGAAGATGCCAATATTGATATGAGATCAATAGAAATACATGGAGCATGGTATATTGTAATACTCCCACATTATCTTATGGGGGAGAATTCTATAGATGAGGTTCACGATTCGGCTGGAACAGAATTTTTAAAAACGGAATATGAGAATATAACGGTATATTATGGATATCTGAAAACGAAACCAGACGATTACTGGATTTCTGTAGATGGAGATAAAGTAGCGATCAATCTGTGAAGCGTCAAGATTGTAGGAAAAAGAGGACATAAAATGAATATTTCACTATCTAACTGGTGGTCGTGGGGAATCTTATTGCTGTTGCTCATGATAGTGGCAGTCGTGGATTCCAGGAAAAGAATCCCGCGAAAAATATCCATATTCATACTGGTTCCGGTTTTGTCTGTGGTCATTATATTTATGATGTCCGAAAATAATAAAGAGGCTGAACAAAGTTTCCATACACTTGAGGAAGCAGTAACAGCCTATGATGATCGGTCAGATGTCGTGGCGACATTGCGAGGAAAAACTTCAGCATTGGTTATTATGGATGATGGAGATGTGATGGACTCACAGATTTTTGAAAAAACAGAAAGCGGCTGGAAACTTCCGGAAGATTCAGAGTTTCAGGACACAAAGCGTTTTACAGGAGACAGGATTATAGTCGATGTATCTACCGTAGCAGTTGATGGGGAATGGTATGTTGTGGTGTCACCATATCCGGGAATGAAATATCCCATAACGAATGTATACGATTCGGAAGGAACAGAATTTTCCGAAGCAAAAGGAAGCGAAAACGTTTACTATGGATATCTGAAAAAATACCCAGAGGACTACTGGGTTTCTGCAAGTGGACAGAAGATGGTTCCAATCGGGATTTTGAAGGATTGGGTCAGAGCTATGAGAAAAATTCTTCTGGATGGAAAATAATAAGTAGTCATTAAAATAATAGATATCATAAAAAATAAAACAAAAGATTATGGGATTTCTGTAAATGGGGAGAAGATATCACTTGAGTGAAAAAACAAAACGTTTTTTTCTAATAACATTACTTCTGACACCAGCTTGCTACCAGATCATGCCGGAGATCAGAATGGCATTAGTATTGGCGGCAATGGGAGAAGCTGTATTATCGGCAGATAGAATTTGGGCAAGAAATGAAAGGTTTCCTTTTGTAAATTTATATGATGACAGGAATCCTTTGTATGTACGAAAAATGTTGAAAAAGAGGAAATGGTTTTCTGAGATAAATGGATATTTTGTAGTACAGATTTTGCTTTTGAGTTATGTCCTTCTGATGACAGCAGGGTTTATTTCTGATCATATAATACATAGAAGATATCAGGAAATCAGACTGGAATTTTTCTGGATTTACTGGGGAATAATAATGAGCCTTGGTGTAGTGGAGGCATATTATATCCACATTTATAAGAAAAGTTTCTGCTATCCGAGAAATAAAAAAGGTATTTGGATGCCATTCAGCTTTATCGGATATGAAATGCAGGGACTGGCAGGAAGGATACTGCCTGATCCAACAGAAGAAATGGAGAAAAATCAGCCTCTGGTGTTTGAAGAATGTCTTTTTAAAAGCGGATATGCTAAAAAAGCAAATTATATATTAAAAGAGAATGACCAAATCTGTTTTTATCAGAAAAGAAAAAATCAACAGGTAAACTTATGGGCGATCATTGATATAGCAGATATGGAGAAAATGCATATCCAGCTTCTGAATGATGCATTTGAGATTTTCTGGTGTAATGAGCTGACCAGAGAAGAAAAAAAGAAAGATGTACGTTTTACATTTGTAATCCAGACTGAGAGAATCAATGATGCTATAGGCAGGATTTTTTATGACGGATCAGGAATACGAATGTATAAACATCGAAGTCGTATGGCTGTTTTGTATGAGAAAAAACATGACATCATAAAAATAAAATGTACGGATCGTAAGTCCAGATATAAAAATATTTACAGAAAAATGAGAGAAGAACTGAAGCGGGTGATCGGAAGACGTGATATAGATCTGTAGACTGTATGCAAAGGGGATGTGAAAAAATATGCTGATCAAAGTGATAGAACCAATTGTATATCTGATAATTATTGTTAATCTGGTGATCGCTATTTCTTATAAAAGAAAATCAAAAAAGACACCAGTTAAGGTTGTTGCGTCAATTGTTATATTAGGAATCGGACTCTTTGTTTGCGATACAGTGTATACTCACCGAAGTTTCAGTTCTGTGGAGAAAGCTGTGGAAGCATATGGTGATAATGCTGAGATCATCCGTATTCTGCAGGGAGAAAATTCTACATATGTTATCATGGATAACGAAGGAACAGTAGAGGGGAAGATTTTTCCGGAAAGTTCTGGAAAATGGAAATTGCCGGATTCTATATTTTATGGTACAGGCAGAGAGTATCAAGATGTAAAGATAAATATCGATATGTCAACGATAGAAATCAATGGGGAATGGTATGTACTGGTAACACCGAATGATGATAATTACGTAGTAGCCGATGTGAAGGATTCTGTGGGAACAAAATTTCTGGAAGCAGAAAATAACAAAAATGAAAAGATATGTTATGGATACATGGAACACAAACCGAAAGACTATTGGATTTCTGTAAATGGAGAGAAGATATCACTTGATTAAAAGAATATGTATTAGAAAAGAAAGAGGTAATTATACAGAAAAATGATCGACGTGTTGAGCAAATCAATTTATTTGTGTGTATATGTCCTGATGTTTACTGGATTACTGAAATCTTTTTATTTCTATTTGGCGCCGGTCGGTGTAATGGAAATTTTGGCGGTTCTGGTAAGCCTGATGATCTCAAATATTCTATTTATTCCTACAGTTATTATACCGTCAAGATGGAAAACCCCTTATAATGTGCCGGATAGTTATAACTGTCAGAATCCATTTTATGTACACGGTATGTTAAATGACAAAAAGGAATCGAAATATGCTCTTCCTATCAGGAAAAACGGAGAGTTAAAAAGTTTTTTGTTTTTGCGAAAAATAATGATTCTGTGGCTGGGAGTGTATTTTACATATCTGGGGATGCAGTATTTAAATCCAGATATAAATAGTACAGTGGTAGAAATCCTTCTGAATATCTCACTGGCTTTTATGATCATGGCAAGAGTATGCATGTGGATATTTTATGTGAAATTTTATAAAAAGAATTATAAATATCCAACAGATAAAGAAGGAAATTGGGCGCCATTCAGTTTTCTGTGCCAGAATATCAATATGTATTATGAAAATCCGGTGTGTTACAGGGATTTACAGATACATTCTGATGTAATGGAAAAAGATTTTGGAATTTATCAATATATAAATACGTATAAAGCTCCTCGAAATGGAAAAACTTTTTTCTACAGATATGACAAAACAGATGAGATACATATTTTGGCATATGTAAAAACAGATCTGTTTCAGGAAGCGGATATCGGAAAATTAAATAAAGCTTTTGTAGAATTTTGGAAGCAATATATCAAAACAGAAGAGGAAAAAAAGAAAATATATTTTTCCTTTGTGCTGGAAGTAGAAGATGATAATCGTGTTCTGAAGAGCATTGTACGGAATAATTCAGGGATAATGATGTATAAAAGACGATACCGTCTTGGAGCGGTATATAACCGTTATTATAATCGCCTGGAAATCCTTCCGGTATATAGATATTCGAGATATAAAAAACAATATGAGAAAATGAAAAAAGATCTGTTGGATTGTCTGGGAATATCGGATGTTGTACAGGCTTGACGACTAGGGGGGATCATAATAAACCGAAAAAGAAAAAATAATATACCTGGAAAAATTTTATTATTTTGTATTTTATTCTTGTCATATCGTTGGATTTTTGAAGATGATGGATTCACATTTGGAATAGCCGGTTTGGGATATTTGGCATTGACTGGATGGGTATTCAGATTTGGCGGAACACCGGATCAGGATATTTCTTCGGAAAGTGTAGATGAAAATCCTCTATATGTTTATGGGATGATGAGAAAAAATCGAAAATGGTTTTCCGGAATCAGAGGTTGTTTTCTGTTTCAAATGTTGCTTTTGACAGATGTTTTTTTTGCAGCAGTATATTCCTGTTGGAAATGTTGGACGAATAGCAGTGGGAATGATGCGATTGAAAAAGCGTTATTATCACTGCATATTTTAATGATAGTGGGGTATGTTGAATTTCTGAAGCATAGTGCTAGGATTCATGCAAGAAGCTACAGGTATATAGAGAATAAAAAAGAAATCTGGATGCCATTCAGTTTTATTTGTTACAAATATGAGAAGTTAATAGATATCAAAATAACTTTTCCAGAAGAGGTCGAAGAACGAAACGTTGTATTTGAAAAAGGGCTTTTACATAACCAGTACCAAAAAAAGTCAGAATATGAACTGGACGAAAAAGGAAAAGTAAGTTTTTTCAAGAAAAATAGAAATAATCAGGTGAATATCTGGGCGCTTATAGATATTACAGATATGGATAGAAATGATGTTTTGTTGTTAAATGATAAATTTGCAGAGTTCTGGATCAATGAGATGAGCAGAGAAGAAAAAAAGAAGGATATTCGTTTTACATTTGTAATCCAGGTAGATGAAATGAATGATTATCTGCAGGAAATTTTTTATGAAAGCCAGGGAATCTTTATGGATAAGCACAGAAGCCGGCTGCCTGTATTATATATACGCAAACACGATATCCTGAAAGTAAAATGGGCTGATAGTGATTCAAAATATATAAGTATCAATAAGGAAATGAGAAAAGAGTTAAAGAAAATATATGATGATTCGGAGATAGAATCCATTAATAGCTGAAGAAAGGAATCATATGGCGAATCTGATATCCTTAGAAGTCCATTACCTTTAGGTGATGGGTAGTTCACTCGGTCACAACCGAGTCAGCCATGACCGAATAAAAAATATGTACATATCTACTTCTCAAACCTGCAAAGTGCCTTCTGTTGTGCTCCATAAATGGAGTGATTTCCGTTGATCAGATAAGCGAGGATGCATACCAGGATGAGGGGAAGGGTATTTCGGGTGCCGAAAACTTCCAGGCCGATGAGGATCGGGGCGATGAGGGTGTTGGTGGCGCTGCCGAATACTGC
Source organism: Blautia massiliensis (ex Durand et al. 2017) (assembly GCF_051861785.1). Lineage (NCBI taxonomy): Bacteria > Bacillati > Bacillota > Clostridia > Lachnospirales > Lachnospiraceae > Blautia > Blautia massiliensis (ex Durand et al. 2017). Next base: position 1,274,189 of record NZ_CP146725.1, on the reverse strand, counting down.
GGCGTAGCCAAGTGCCCCACAGATCATCGGAGGAACCCCGAGGATGGAACCTAGGACGACTCCAAGGGAAGCGCCGATGGAGAACAGTGGCGTCACTTCGCCGCCCTGAAAACCGATGGCAAGTGTAAATACAGTAAACAGAAGCTTCAGAATCCAGTCATATCCGTAAATGGTTTCTCCGGCAAAGGAAGCGGAGATGAGATTGGTTCCAAGACCTGTGTAGCGTCCGCCGTGGATCACAAACAGCAGAGCTGCCAGTGGAATGGCCATGACACCGATGCGGATCAGCGGATTTGGGATTTTTTTCCCGAATAATTTCTTGGCTTTCTGAAGAAGTACGGAAAAGCATCGTCCGGCGAGACCAAAGGCAAGTCCGAGAGCAATGAGAGAGATCATGCTTCGGAGATCGGTCACAGTCCAGGTGTCTTGGATATCCACAGCAAATTTTTCCAGTCCCAGGAAATGAGAGGTGAAGGAGGCTGTATATGCGGCGATAAGTGCCGGCAGCAGCGCATCGTACTCAAGATATCCGGCAACGATCACCTCCATGGCAAAAAATACAGCGGCTAATGGCGTCTGGAACAGACCGCCAAAACCGGCAGCCATACCGGTGATCAGCATGACAGGCTTATTTTCCCGGATATGCAGCCTGCGTCCGGCCTCGTGGGAGAGTGTAGCACCGATCTGCACGGCAACACCTTCACGGCCGGCACTTCCTCCGAAGAGATGAGTGATCCAGGTGCCGATCATTACCAGAGGGACAAGAACCAGAGGAATCTGGTCTCTTTTTTTCTGCCCGGTTTCGAAGATCAGGGACATGCCATTTAAGCTTAAGGTGCTGAAATGATGATACATCCACACAATAAGAAGTCCGGCCAGAGGCAGGAAAGGCAGCAGATATTGCCAGTATGCGGTGCGAAGATCAGAGATCGCCAGCAGGCCCCGGCCGAAGATAGTATCTACGATCCCGACGCAGATTCCCACGACCACTGCAAGGACAGCGTATTTCAGCTGCAGGATCCGATGTTCTTTTTGGATAGTTTCTTTTGTCATAGTAACTCCTTTCAATCTCCCCGTTTTGAAAAATCCATCAAAAAAAGCTGGTAACCCCGTGCATTGCACAGAAGTCATCAGCTCATTGGCGGTTTCGATAAAGATCGGGGGAGAACTTCATTCCCTTTCTGCCTGAGAGTATAGCATCCGAGGCTGATATCGTCAATAGTCAGACGGAAATCCGGAGTATCTTATTTGTTACAGGTGTGCTATGATTAAACAAATCGGCAGGTTACGGGTAAAACGGTAAAGCGTAATGTGCTGCGGCTAAGACCTGCACATATGAGAATGTAAAAATAACGGAGGAGACACCATGGAAGAACCAAGAATTGACAAAACGATCTATACAGGAAGACCGGAGAACACCGAGGGCCGTCTGGAGAAGGAAATCGCAGTGTACGATTTTCTGGATAGTCTTGGGATTGAATATAAAAGAGCAGATCATGAAGCACTGATGACCATGGAGGCCTGCGAGGCAGTGGATCAGCTTCTGGGAGCGCAGATATGCAAAAATCTTTTTCTCTGCAACCGACAGAAAACGGATTTCTATCTGCTGCTGATGCCGGGAGAGAAGCCGTTTAAAACAAAATTTCTGTCCAAACAGATCGGAACAGCCAGACTTTCCTTTGCAGACGGAGAGCAGATGGAGGAATATCTGAACATTACTCCGGGATCCTTAAGTCTGATGGGACTGATCTTTGACAGAGAAAAGAAGGTACATCTGGTGATCGATAAAGAAGTCCTGGATGAAGAATATTTCGGATGCCATCCGTGTATCAATACTTCCACTTTGTTAATGAAGACCAGTGATGTAAAAGAAAAAATCCTGCCGGCGCTGGGCCACGAATATCAGGTGGTCGAGCTTCCGACAGAATAGAAAATCAACGTATGGGTGTAAAGTCCTTTTTGTTGGACTCTGCTATGATGTAATGGGGGCGCTGCTTGACCTCCATATAGGTTTTAGCTATGTATTGTCCCATGATACCCAGGCAGAAAAGCTGCAGGCCGCCGATGAAGATGATGACACAGATGGTGGAAGCCCAGCCTGGGACCGGATCATCGAAGATCAGCTTTCGGACGATGATGGCTACCAGGACCAGAAAGGAAAAACCGGTCATGGTCGTTCCGAACCAGGAGGCGATGGTCAGCGGTACCTGAGAGAAATTGATGATGCCGCTGACGGCGTATTTAAACAGCTTCCAGAAGTTCCATTTGGTCTCACCGGCTACGCGTTCGATATTTTTGTAGGGGAGCCAGCAGGTGCGGAAACCGATCCAGCCGAAGATTCCCTTGGAGAAGCGGTTGTACTCACTCATGGAGACGATGGCATCCACCATACTGCGCTTCATCAGACGGAAGTCTCTGGCGCCGTCCACAATATCTGCATCCGAGATCTTATTGATCAGTCGATAAAATTTCCGGGCAAAAAAGCTCCGGATAGGTGGCTCTCCGTCACGGCTGACACGTCTGGTGGCAACGCTGTCATATTCTCCGGATTCCAGCTTCTCCAGCATTTCCGGGAGAAGGGACGGCGGATCCTGAAGATCAGCGTCCATCACTGCTACATAATCGCCGCCGGCATTGCAGAAGCCTGCATACATGGCAGCTTCCTTTCCAAAGTTTCTGGAAAAAGAAAGATAGATCACATGAGGATCCTTTTCGGAAAGTTCTTTTAAAATCTCAAGGGTTCTGTCTCTGGAACCGTCATTCACAAAGATCAGTTCATAATCACAGTTCATTTGCCTGAGGACAGAAGTGGCTTCCGGGTAAAAAAGCGGAAGAGATTCTTCCTCATTGAAGCATGGTATAATTAAAGAAATCATTTTTTGCCTCGTTTTCCAGATCATAATAAATGATCATTTTGGCGGATATCTGTAGTCCGCCCTGGTTTCAGGTTGCTTTTGGATGGGTACTATCATATCATATTTGTCCGGAATCGGCTATAAAACAGAGGATTTTTTTCTTGCACCGCTGTTTTTTTGTGATAAACTGTAAAAAAAGACAGAAAAAAAGATAAACAAGAGGTGTGATATGCTGGAAAAATTTAACAGCTTTATGGAGAAATGGATGGCTTTTGTGACGCCGGCTTGTCTGCTTACGGGGGTACTGTTTCCGGATATTGCGAAGCATGGCGTGCCCTATGTGACGTATGCTTTTGCGTTTATGACCTTTATCGGCGCACTGAAATCCAGATTCCGTGATGTGGCAGATGTGTTTAAGCGGCCGCTTCCGCTGATCCTGATGCTGCTGGTCCTTCATGTGCTGGGACCGGTGGCCGCCTGCGGTCTGGGACATCTTCTGTTTCCGGGCAATATGAATTATATCACAGGAATGGTGCTGGAATTTTCCGTACCTGCAGCGGTGATCAGTCTGATGTGGGTATCCATTTATAATGGAAACAGTCCGCTGTCACTTTCGCTGGTTGTGATCGATACGATCCTGGCTCCCTTTCTGATCCCGGCAGTATTGAAGCTTCTGGTGGGTTCCAGCGTAAAAATGGATACTGTGGGAATGATGAAGGAGCTGGTTTTCATGATCGCTCTGCCGGCAGTCCTTGCCATGTGCCTTAATGAAGTCAGCCATGGAAAGGTTATGGAGACCTGGCCGAAAAAGCTGGCACCTTTTTCAAAAATGTGCCTGATCTTTGTGGTAACTTCCAATTCCTCCAAGGTTTCTCCTTATATGAAGCATCTTAACGGAGAACGGCTGGAGGTAGCAGCAGCGATCCTGGTCCTGGCAGCAGGGGGATATGCCATCGGCTGGATCATTGCCATTCTTACAAGGCAGAATAAAGAGGCAACGGTTTCCATGATCTATGGTTCCGGAATGCGGAACATCAGCGCCGGTGCGGTGATCGCGGGAGCGTATTTTCCGGCGGAAACATTATTTCCGGTTATGATCGGAACGTTATTTCAGCAGATCCTGGCGGCTTTTTACGGAAGTATGATGCGCCGGGTCCAGACCGGACAGCAGGAAAGGGAGAAGGAGCATGGAGTTTCAGCATGAATTGATCATTCCCAATGAAGGATTTCCTTTTAAGCTTTTTCTTTTTGAAGGAAGAAACGGAAATTATGTACGGGAAAAACACTGGCATACTTCGATCGAGATCTTTGCGGTGATGGAGGGGAGCCTTTATTTTTATATCGATGAGAAAGAGTATCCGCTGAAGGCAGGGGAGTTTCTGATCATTAATTCCAATGAAGTACATTCTATTCAGGCGCCAGTACGTAATGAGACCATCGTACTGCAGATCCCGCTGAAGCAGTTTTCGGATTATTTTACCGCTCAGAGATTTATTCGTTTTCGGAGCAGAAACGAAGAGTCTGAGGAAACAGACAGGAGGATGGTTTCTCTGATCCGGGAGATGTACCGGGTGTATGTATCCGGGGAAACGGGGTACGAATTCCGTATCAGGGCAGTGTTCTATGAAATCCTTTATCTTATGGTTTCCGCATACAGGGAAACAGAGGTGGAGGAGAATGCGCTGAAGATCAGCCGCAGATTGGATGCTTTGTCAAAAATAACCACTTATATGCGGGAGCATTACAAGGAGGATCTCAGGCTTTCCGGACTTGCAGCCATGTTCGGATATTCCGATGCATATCTGTCAAGGATGTTCCGGAAATATGCGAGGGTCAATTTTAAGACATATTTACAGGATATCCGCATGGCATATGCCTATAAGGAGCTTTTGAATACAGATCATACCATCAGCTCCATCGCACTTGACAACGGGTTTGCAAGCAGTAGGGCTTTTTCCAGGGAATTTGTAAAGCGTTACGGGATCCTGCCGGGAAGAGTGGAGCGTCAGAATTATAAAAATGTCAAAAAAGTGCTATGAATGAGTCAAGAAAAGCGGCGAAAAGCATACCATGATGTGGTATGCTTTTTTCAGTTCAAAACGAAGATGCAGAGAAGCTGTGAAACAGTAATTTTGTAAGGAGGGTTAAATCGTGAAAATTCAGAAAGTAACAGATCCGGCTTTCCGCAGATACGGAAAGGTTCTGGAGGGATACAATTTCGGTCCGCTTCTGAAGGAGATGAAGCATACACCGGTCCCGGAGAATGTGGTATATGTTCCGTCAGCAGAGGAGCTGGAAGCTCTCGATGTGGAAAAAGAGCTGAAAAACAGAGCGTTTGGTGGATTACCTGTCCAGATCGGATATTGTAATGGTCACAACAAAAAGCTGAATGCCCTGGAATATCATCGGAATTCCGAGATCAATGTAGCAGTGACAGATCTTGTACTGCTTATCGGACATCAGCAGGATATAGAAGAGGATCTTACATACGATACCTCAAAGGTGGAGGCATTTCTGGTACCGGCAGGAACCGGGATCGAGGTTTATGCCACAACGCTCCACTATGCACCGTGTCATGTGAATGAGAGCGGATTTCAGTGTGTAGTTGTTCTTCCGAGAGGAACCAACACAGAGATTGATTTTTCAATGTCAGAGGACGGAGAGGACGGTTTGATGACAGCCAGGAATAAATGGCTTATCGCTCATGAGGATGCGAAGATTGAAGGCGCATTCAATGGATTGAAGGGTGAAAATATCACACTTGACTGATTTTTGATGAAGTGAATAGTTACAAACGAACAATAATATCACCGGTGGAAAATCTGCCGGATATAAAAAGGAGAATGAAGATTATGAACAACATGCCAGAAGTTAAGATCGGAATCGTTGCAGTCAGCAGAGATTGTTTTCCGGAAAGTCTTTCCGTAAACAGGAGAAAAGCTCTTGTAGAAGCTTACACAAAGAAATACGATGCAAAGGATATCTACGAATGTCCGGTCTGTATCGTAGAGAGTGAGATCCATATGGTCCAGGCTCTGGAGGATATCAAAAAAGCAGGCTGTAACGCACTCTGTGTATATCTTGGAAACTTCGGACCGGAGATTTCTGAGACCCTTCTTGCAAAGCATTTCGAGGGACCGAAGATGTTTATCGCAGCAGCTGAGGAAACACAGGATAATCTCTGCCAGGGACGTGGAGATGCTTACTGCGGTATGCTGAATGCAAGCTACAACCTGCAGCTTCGTAATGTAAAAGCCTATATTCCGGAGTATCCGGTAGGTGATGCAGAGGACTGCGCGGATATGATCCATGAATTCCTTCCTATCGCAAGAGCGATCGAGGGATTGAGCAACCTGAAGATCATCAGCTTCGGACCGCGTCCTACAAACTTCCTTGCATGCAATGCACCGATCAAACAGCTTTACAACCTTGGCGTAGAGATCGAGGAGAATTCTGAGCTGGATCTTTTCGAGGCATTTAACAATCATGCAGGTGATGAGAGAATCCCGGCGATCGTTAAAGAGATGGAAGAGGAGCTTGGCGCAGGAAACAAGAAGCCGGAGATCCTTCCGAAACTTGCACAGTATGAGCTGACTCTGAAAGACTGGGTGAGAGATCACAAGGGATATCGTAAATATGTAACACTGACAGGTAAATGCTGGCCGGCATTCCAGACACAGTTCGGATTCGTTCCGTGTTATGTAAACAGCCGCCTGACAGCACAGGGAATTCCGGTATCCTGTGAGGTTGATATCTACGGAACATTAAGTGAGTTCATCGGACAGGTTGTAAGTGATGATATCGTTACACTTCTTGATATCAATAACTCCGTTCCGAAGGATATGTACAAAGAATCTATCGAAGGAAAATTCAACTATACACTTCAGGATACCTTTATGGGATTCCATTGTGGAAACACAGCATCCAGCAAGCTGTCCTTCTGTGAGATGAAATATCAGATGATCATGGCAAGATCCCTTCCGATCGAGGTTACAAACGGAACTCTTGAGGGAGATATCAAGCCTGGAGATATCACCTTCTATCGTCTGCAGAGTACAGCGGACAACAAGCTTCGTGCATATATCGCACATGGCGAGGTTCTTCCGGTTGCAACACGTTCCTTCGGAGCTATCGGTGTATTCGCAATTCCGGAGATGGGACGTTTCTACCGCCACGTACTGATTGAGGGAGGCTTCCCGCATCACGGTGCTGTAGCATTCGGACATCACGGAAAAGCTCTCTTCGAGGTGTTCAAATATATCGGTGTACCGGTTGAGGAGATCGGCTACAACCAGCCGGCAGGCGTGAGATATCCGACGGAAAATCCTTGGAGATAATTAAAACGGGCAGATAAGATCATCCGTATGTGCTGCCTGATACAAGCAAGTCCCCACTCGCTGCTTATTGCTTTTCGTAACCTCGCAGGGGACTTTCTTGATTTGGTTAAATACGATTCAGAAACCGCGAGCTCTCAGGCGTGCAGACGCTGCGAACTGAGAGCCGCGGTTTCTGTATTTACAGGAGGAAAAAATTATTATGTATTATATTGGCGTTGATCTTGGAACTTCCGCTGTAAAGCTTCTTCTTATGGAAGGATCCGGAAAGATCTGCAACATCGTATCAAAAGAATATCCGCTGTTCTTCCCCCATCCGGGCTGGTCTGAGCAGAATCCGGAGGACTGGTTCGCCCAGAGCATGGAAGGGATCAAAGAGCTCACAGAAGGGATTGACCGCAAAGAAGTAGCAGGAATTGGTTTTGGCGGCCAGATGCACGGTCTTGTAACTCTGGATAAAGATGACAATGTGATCCGTCCGGCGATTCTCTGGAATGACGGCCGTACCGGTGAGGAGACGGAATATCTTAATACGGTTATCGGAAAGGAAAAACTTTCTCAGTATACCGCAAACATTGCATTTGCAGGCTTCACTGCACCAAAGATCCTCTGGATGCAGAAGCATGAGCCTGAGAATTTTAAAAAAGTGGTAAAGATCATGCTTCCGAAGGATTATCTTGCCTATCGCTTAAGCGGATCCTTCTGTACAGATGTATCCGATGCTTCCGGTATGCTTCTTCTTGATGTGAAGAACCGCTGTTGGTCAAAAGAGATGCTTGAAATCTGCCATATCACGGAGGAACAGCTTCCGAAACTGTACGAGAGCTGGCAGGTAGTCGGAAATCTGAAAGCAGAAGTTGCAAAAGAGCTTGGCTTCTCAGAAGATGTGAAGGTTGTAGCAGGTGCAGGCGACAATGCTGCAGCAGCTGTGGGAACAGGAACTGTTGGTGACGGCCAGTGCAACATTTCCCTTGGAACATCCGGTACGATCTTTATTTCCAGCAAAGATTTCGGAGTGGATGAAAACAATGCACTTCATTCTTTTGATCATGCAGATGGAAGCTATCACCTTATGGGTTGCATGTTAAGTGCTGCATCCTGCAACAAATGGTGGTCTGAGGAGATTCTTAAGACAAAGGATTTCGCGGCAGAGCAGGCACCGATCCGGAAGCTTGGTGAGAATCAGGTATTCTTTCTTCCATATCTGATGGGAGAGAGATCTCCGCATAACAACCCGGATGCAAGAGGCGTATTTTTCGGAATGTCCATGGATACCACGAGAGCAGATATGACCCAGGCTGTTCTGGAAGGAGTTGCTTTCGGACTTCGAGATTCCCTTGAGGTTGCAAGAAGCCTCGGGATCCATATTGAGCGCACCAAGATCTGCGGCGGCGGAGCCAAGAGCCCTCTCTGGAAAAAGATCATCGCAAATGTGATGAACCTGAAGGTGGATGTGCCGGAGAATGAGGAAGGTCCGTCCATGGGCGGTGCAATGCTGGCAGCAGTAGGCTGCGGTGAATACCCGGATGTGGAAACGATCTGTAATAAGCTGGTCAGGGTAGTAGATACGGTAGAACCGGAACCGGAGCTGGTTGCAAAATATGAAGAAAAATACCGGAAATTCCGCAAACTGTATCCGGCAATGAAAGAGCTGTTCAGATAACAGCCATTTTCACAGATAAATATTGTTCCGCTTCATAGGTATGGAGCACTGAACGGTTAAAGATCAGGAGCATGTCACAGCTCCTGATTTTTTCTGTACTGTCTTGGTGTACAGCCCTTGATTTTCGTAAAGACCTTTGTGTAATAATTAGAGTCCGAAAAACCGGACAGTAGTCCTGATTCCGTAATAGAACAGGAGGGATTTTCCAGATATTCCAGGCTGCGTTCAATGCGGTATTCCTGGATGTATCCGAAGAGTGTGATATTCATGCATTTTTTGAAAAGCCGGCTGCATTCGCTGGGACTTAAGTGGATCAGGTCTGCGACATCATTCAGGAGGATCTTTTCAGAGTAGTGTTCTGCGATATAGGACATGATCTGACGGATGCGGCGGTAGTTTTCTTCATCCTGACCGGATGGAAGAGTTGCCTGGGAGATCGTATTTTCATACAAGATTTTCCAGAAGTGCTGCAGTCTGGCGATGATCTCAAATTCATACATGGGTTTCCGGCTACTGTCCAGGTCGATGATGTCACGGATATCTTTTATGGCCTCGGAATGCCATTTGCAGGATAGATCAAGCGGTACGGCGGACAGGGAAAAGCTTCGGAGGATCGGTTCTGTATATTTCTGAAAAAGAAGGCTTCCCGAAAATCCGTAGATCAGTTTGGGGTCAAAGGTTATGGGGATATACTGACAGTCCTGATCCTGATACATATATCCGGCATGAAGGGCATTGGCATTGCCAAAGATTGCCTGTCCCTCTTTCAGGTGAAAGGTATTCTGATTGATCTTGTAGAGCATTTCGCCCTTTTCGATATAGGTAAGCTCGATCTCCGGATGCCAGTGCCACAGAAAGGAACCGGTCTCATAGCCGGAAAGCCGCTCGTAGCTTACCAGGAATGGGAAGGAGCTGTCTCCGTGTTTTTTCAGTTCTTTTCCGGCGGGATCTGTGATGATCTGCAAGGTGTTACCTCCTTCCTTCTGTGCGCGGATCCTGAAGTGTATATCTGCTTTTCATAGTGGAATTTATTTTATCAGAAAAGGCAGAAAATGCAAAGGGATATTCCGGGATCACCACAAAATAATACGGTTTTTACACAAAATTGTTATGGACAGAAAAGACGGAACTGTTATAATAAAAGTACATGAAGCGTTACTATTCACTGGTAATATTCCGCGCATTGCGAAGCGTGTTGCTGAGAACGGAGTGAACAGTAACCATGAAGCGTGACAGAGCGGAAGATTTTTTCAGGTTCTTCCGGATCTGGGGTGTAAACTATATAACAGGAGGAAGAAAAAATGGGAACAATTAAAATTCCGGCAGCAGACGTGCTGAAAAAAATCTATGGTGAAACAGAGGAAAGCAGCGCCCGTTATACCAATCTTGCTGTAAATTTCGAGAAGAAATATCATCATGACAAGGCAGAGTTTTTTACTGCTCCGGGCCGTACGGAGATCATTGGCAACCATGTGGATCATAACGGCGGTCAGATCATTGCTGCAAGTATCGATCTGGATACCATCGGTGCTGCTTATCCAAACGGAACCAATGTGATCCATATGATCAGTGAGGGTTACAAACAGGAAGTAGTTGTTGATCTTGACAAGCTCAGCACAGAAACCTATACAAAAGGTACAGATGCTCTTGTTGCAGGTATTATGGAGTATATGCAGAAAAAAGGCTATGCTACCGGTGGATTTGACGCTTATGTTTCCACCAAGGTTATTGCCGCTGCAGGTGTAAGCTCCTCTGCTTCCTTTGAGATGCTTGTATGTGCGATCGCCAATTATTTCTTTAATGAAGGTAAGCTGGAGTATGGCGAGTATGCGAGAGCAGGTCAGTATGCTGAGAATGTTTACTGGAAAAAGGCTTCCGGTCTGATGGACCAGATGGCTTGTGCTGCCGGTGGTCCGATCCTTCTGGATTTCTCTGATAAAGAGAATATCAGCTGTGCGAAGATCGCATTTTCCTTTGAGGATATGGGCTGCAGACTTGTGATCGTAAATACCGGTAAGGGCCATGCAGATCTCAGTGAGGAATATTCTTCTATTCCTATGGAGATGCGTGAGGCTGCGAAGGCTATGGGTGTAGAGCTTCTCTGTGAGTCCAGTATGGAGAATCTTCTGGCACATGTGAAGGATATTTCGAATGACCGTGCTGTTCTTCGTGCGATGCATTTTTATGAAGAGAACAGACGTGTTGCAGATGCTGTAAAGGCTGTTGGGAATAAAGACGGTGAGGGATTCCTGCGTCTTCTTGAGGAGTCCGGTAATTCTTCCTGGGAGTGGCTGCAGAACTGTTATTCTCTGCAGAATTGCAAGGAGCAGAAGATCACGTTGAGTCTGGCGCTTACCAAGCTGTTTCTGAATAAGATCGGTGCTGGTATCTGCAGAGTTCATGGTGGTGGTTTTGCAGGAGTTATCATGTGCGTGCTTCCGATCGAGAACGCAGATGCGTATGTGGACTATATGGCTCAGTATGTTGGAAGGGAAAATGTCTATCCGATGAATATCAGGAGTACAGGGGCTGTTCATGTTGAGTGATTTTTGACGGCATAACGAACGTCATGGAGGGCGATTCGTTTCCGAATGCGGCTTTGGCGGCATCCGGAAATGAACCGCCCTTTGCGCTGTACTATGATTTTTTATTTTTTAATCAAAATTTTATGATTTGTTTCTGATTTAAATTTATGGGTTATGGTATAATGAGAAAAATTTTAAAAGAGTAATAGTAATAAAAAAGAATTTGCAGAAGTTTTCAGGTTGAGGTTTCTGGAGTTGTTTTGAGTTTTGTTTTTTTCATTATATTTCATAAGAAAGGTTTGACATATTTATGAGCAGAAGAGAGTTTCTTGAGGTTTTACGGGGGCAGCTGTCCGGACAGATGACCCAGGGGAGAGCTGCGGCTCATGTGCGGTATTATGAGGATTACATTCAGTCTCAGGTCCGGAACGGCCGAAGTGAATCAGATGTTCTGGCAGAACTGGGGGATCCCAGGCTGATCGCCAAGACTTTGATCGATACAGATGACAGTGCAGCTGTTTATGATGAATCCGGTTATTCTGAAGAGAGCTACGGTGCAGATGATTATGCGGATAATGGGACGGAGAGCAGTGCCGGAAAGGCAAGAAGCTTTAAACTGGATCTGAGCACATGGTATGGGAAGGCGATCGTGATCGCCATTGCAGCGTTAATTGTGATACTTTTAACAACTGTTTTGGTGGCAGTTGCTCCATTTTTGATAATTTTTGGTATAGTTTTGTATTTAATATCCTGGTACAGGAAGAAAAAAGTATAATTGTTCCACAACAGCTGTGAATTAAAGACAATTTCCGTGTAATGAAATGGATTGCTTGTGAAAAAAGTATTTATAAGATTTGCATAAAAAATATGCGTTTGGTCTTGATTTATAGTGGATTTTACTGTATAATCTGGGTTAACAAGTTGAGATTGTGTCTGTTTTGTATAAAAACAGATGATGCCATTGAGAAGAGAGAACGGCAGAAGATATACATCGAAGGATGTGTTATTTTCTGCCGATTTTTTTATCTGTTTTTTAGAAAAGGTGATCAGAATGGATTGCCTTATTGAAGTACGATAAATTGTATAAAATAGATAAAAAAATAATTATTATCAAATAATAATTGTCTAAAATAAATAAAGAATATTGAAAAATAGTGAAATAACTGTTGATTATATGTGATAAAAGTGTTATCATTTGGTAAAAAGTTGGTAAAGATAACAAACGCGCAAATACAAAGGAGGGTAGTGAGAGGGCATTTTTGACAGCAGAACGTAAATGAAAGTTTTGCCTAATGTATTGGGGTAATTGCTGGAAGATATAACGGAAATGTTTTTCAGCAGAATGTGTAATGAGCAACATGATCAGCACTGTCAGGGGGACAGAGATATCGTGATGATGCAGCTGATCGGTAGTACGTAAATTTATGAAAAGCAGGTGATATACAATGAAAAGTAAAAAATCTTTTTTCAGGACAGTGGAGCCTTATCTCTATCTGGTTCCTGTAATGATCCTTTTTATACTGTTTGTATTCTGGCCGTTCGTTAAGACGATCCAGCTGAGCTTTGCCAGAACCACACCTCTTGGTCAGGTGGCACAGTATGTAGGACTTGACAACTATACGAATATTTTTACAGATGGAACGTTCCTTAACAGTTTGGTGACAACACTGAAATTCTCTGTTATGCGAGTTATCCTTTCTATTGTGCTCGGTTTTATACTGGCGATCATCAGTACAGAGAAGATCAGGGCAAAGGGATTTTTCCGTACTGTATATGCACTTCCGATGGCTATTTCCGCAGCAGCGGCATCTGTAGTGTTCATGTTTATTTTCCACAGCTCTCTGGGTATCCTGAACAAGGCTCTCGGAACTCATATCGGATGGCTGACAGATAAGAAATATGCACTGATCGCAGTTACGATCGTTAGTGTATGGATGGCGATCGGTATGAATTTCATTTACCTTACTGCAGCGATCCAGAGTGTACCGGCTGAGCTTTATGAGAGCGTTGCCCTGGATGGAGCGAATTTCTTCCAGAAGCACCGTCATGTAACGATTCCGTCAATCTCTCCGACACTGTTCTTCCTTCTCATCATCAATGTCATCAACTCCGTACAGGCATACGCAGAGTTCAAGATGATGACCCAGGGCGGACCGGCAGAGAGTACCAACGTTATCGTGTATGAGATTTACCAGGAGGCATTTATCAACAGCCGTTTCGGTGTGGCCTGTTCAGAATCCGTAATTCTGTTTGTTATTTTGATCATCCTGACTGCACTGCAGTTTAGACTGGAAAAGAAGGTGACCTACTGATGAAAGAAAAACCATATGTAAAAGTGGCGATGTATGCGCTGAATATTATTTTTGCAATTATTATTATTGTTCCTGTTGTATACTGCTTCAACGTTAGTATGATGGATCTGAAGGAGATCTATGGCGGAAAGTTCTGGCCGTCCCATCTGACTATCGAGAACTACACAAGAGCATTTCAGCTTGCACCGTTCTTTACCTTCATTAAGAACTCACTGATCGTATCCGGTGTTATCACATTTGCTCAGGTTGTCACAGGCGCTCTTGCAGCATATGCTTTTGCAATGATGGAGTTCAAAGGCAAAAAGGTCCTGTTCTATATCATGCTGGCAACCATGATGATCCCGAGCCAGGCGATCATCATCGCAAACTACCTGACTATTGCTGACTGGGGTATCCGTAATACATACGCAGCGCTGATCCTTCCTAATGCAGCAGCAGCTTTTGCAGTATTCAACATGCGTCAGGCATTCCTGACACTGCCGAAGGAGATCCATGAGGCTGCAGAGATTGACGGATGTACAAATTTCAAGTTCTTATATACCATCGGTGTTCCGCTTATCAAACCATCACTGGGTGCTCTGATCATCTATGTATTCCTTCAGAGCTGGAACTACTATCTGTGGCCACTGCTTGTAACAGACAGTGTAAATATGAGAACAGTTCAGATCGGTCTTGGTATGCTTCAGGGGGCTGAGGCAACAGACTTCCGACCGGTTATGGCTGGCGCTATGGTTATCCTGATTCCGTCGATCCTTGTATTTATCATTGGTCAGAAGCAGATGATCAGTGGTCTGACAGCAGGTGCTGTTAAGGGTTGATCCAATCACATAAGAGCAAGTAGCAAAAATGTTAATTTGTCCGACCTGTATTGGGGCGGGTCGGACCATTATAAAAGGAGGGTTTCTATATGAACAACAAAAAATGGATGGCGATTCTTTTAGGAGGAATCATGGCTGCATCTCTGGCAGCTCCGTGCTCAGTAAGTGCAGCTGAGAAGACAACACTTACATTCTGGCATGCAATGGGCGGCACAAACGGTGAGGTGCTTCAGCAGATCGTGGATGATTTCAACGCATCCCAGGATGAGATCGAGGTTAAAGCTGAGTATCAGGGAACCTATGATGATACCATCACAAAACTGAAAGCTGCTATGCAGAGTGACTCCGGTCTTCCGGATGTCTGCCAGATGTATGACGTAGGAACAAAGTTCATGAGTGACAGTGGTGCTGTCATTCCTGTAGAAGACAAATTTGAGAGCACAGGCTATGATAAGAGCTCTGTTATGGAGGTTATCAGCAGCTACTATACCGTAAACGGCAAGCAGTATGCAATGCCATTTAACGTATCCACACCTATGCTGTATTACAACAAAGACGTATTTGAGGCAGCAGGACTTGATCCTGAAACTCCGCCGACAACTTATGATGAGGTTCTTGAGGATGCCAAGAAGATCGTAGAGAGCGGAGCAGCTCCGGTTGGTTATTCACAGGCTATTTACGGATGGTTCTTTGAGCAGCAGCTTGCAGGACTTGGCGTAACATACGGAAACAATGACAATGGACGTAAAGAGGCAGTTACAGCTGTTGATTTTGATTCCAACGGCGGCGGCCTGAAAGTATTTGATATGTGGAAAAAGCTGTATGATTCCGGATACTTCGAAGATTACGGAACAACAACAGCAGATACTCAGACAGCATTCTTCTCCGGACAGGTTGGTATGATCATCGAGTCTACTGCTATCCTGAAAAATGCAGTTGATTCTTCTCCGTTCGAAGTTGGTACAGGATATCTTCCGAGAATCGAGCAGAATGATGAAGGCGGCGTTATCATCGGTGGTGGATCCCTGTGGCTTACAGATACAGGCAACGAAGCTAACGAAGATGCAGCATGGAAATTCATCGAGTACATTACAACTCCGGATGTACAGGCTAAATGGTCCATGGGTACAGGATACTTTGCGATCAACGAGAAAGCCTATGAGACAGAGGATATGAAGGCTTACCTCAAAGAAAACCCGAACTTCGAGACAGCTATCAACCAGCTGAAGGATTCTCCTGTAAACTGCAATACAGCAGGTGTTCTCTCCGGTGTACAGACAGAAGCCCGTCTTACATTCAACGAGATCATGCCGCAGGTATATGATGGCAAGCTTACAACTCAGGACGCTGTTGATCAGCTTGCAGCTTCTGTAAACAAAGCGATCGAGAACTATAACGAGTCTATTAAATAATCAGAATGCCCTCTGATCAGTAGATAGAGCAACAGATAGGGATACCGCCGCCGGGCGCCGGTATCCCTGCTGTTTTACATGTTGTGAGACTACAGATAATGTGTATATCCGGGGCACAGGATCATATGAAAAACTGTGTAGTGAGACGGACGGAGTGAGTCCGGCTGACTAGACAGCTTTCGAATGGAGTGAGTGTGGCCTGCGGCGTTCGTGCAGGGCAAAATGGAAGGATGCGCTATTGGCGTTATCACCGGCAGAAAAAAATGTTACAACAGGAAAGGGGCAAATTTATGGGCGGAATTCTCGGAGCATGTAATGCAATATCGGATTATTTGCACACTTTAAACATGGGATCGACGCTGTTTCGGCTGATTCTTGCGATGTTTCTTGGATGTCTGATCGGTATTGATCGTGGAATGAAGAAGCGTGTGGCAGGTGTAAAAACACATATGATTGTCTGTATGGGGGCAACTCTGGTTATGATGACGGGCGATTTTATCCATGTATATTCTAATGGGGCAGGAATCGGAGATACTGCACGACTTGGCGCACAGGTTGTCAGCGGAATCGGTTTTCTCGGAGTGGGAACCATCATCGTGACCGGACAGAGACATGTATCCGGTCTTACGACAGCAGCCAGTCTTTGGACATCCGCGTGCATCGGACTTGCTGTGGGGATCGGCTTTTACAGCGGTGCGATCTTTACCACGCTGGGACTTATTCTGGTGTTCAAATATGCGAAATATATAGAGGTTTATGTGGAAGAACATTCCAATACCTATGACGTATATATGGAGTTTGAAAATGAAGACAAGATGAGTATGGCCATAAAGAAGCTTCGGGAAGAGGACATCCTGATCTCCAACGTAGTTATCATCAAAAAGAGATCCAAAACACAGAGTGTGGTGATCCAGGCAACAATGGAAGCTGCCAAATGGAAAGCACGCCATACTGTATTTCGCGAGGTAAGGCAGCAGGAAGGAGTTATTTCTGTAGAGGAAATATGATCGGGAATCGGGAATACAATGAAACTTATCATGTTTTTGAGAAAGTTAAGAGTATGTTAAAGAAAAAACGATATATTTTACGAAAAATGTACTTGAAATGTGAAGAATAGTCTGATATAATGAATACAAAGTGAAGAAGGAATCTGATTCAGCTTGCTGAATACAGAGAATGCCATTGAGAACAGAGACCGGCATGAAGACACATGGATAAGTGTGTTTTTATGCCGGCTATTTTTATGCGCAAATGTTAATGTTTCAAAAGGATTACAAGGGTTACAAAGGGTTACGGCATAAAAATAATGGCATATTCACTTGAAAGATTGCTGTTCGTAAGCAGTACTCCTCGCAGAATATTTACCTGCGGACGGCAATGCTTGTGTTGCAACGGATATTCTGCTGTTTCCGGCGCAGAGAAAGCCGGGGACAGTTCAGAAGATCCGCAAACAGGAAAGGAGAAACAGATCTATGTATGATGTGATCATTATCGGAGCAGGAGTTTCCGGAGCGGCAGCGGCGAGAGAGCTTTCAAGATATCGGCTGAAAATCTGCGTTCTGGAGCGAGAAGAGGATGTATGCTGCGGAACTTCCAAGGCAAACAGCGGAATCGCTCATTCCGGTTATGATGCAGAACCGGGAAGCCTTATGGCGGAACTGAATGTGAAGGGCAGCAATATGATGGGACAGCTTTCGAAGGAACTGGATTTTCCTTTTAAACAGACTGGTTCACTGACTGTCTGTACGACTGAGAATGGAATCGCCATGCTGCATAAGCTGCGTGAAAGAGGAATGAAAAACGGAGTAGAGGGACTGAGGATCCTTGACAGAGAAGAAGCACTTGCCATGGAGCCGAATCTGTCTGATCAGGTGCTGGCAGCGCTGTATGCACCGACAGCCGGAATTGTCTGTCCCTTTGAGCTGAACATTGCAATGGCAGAGAATGCATATAACAATGGCGTGGAATTTAAATTTGACACAGAAGTAAAGCACATCCGAAAACAGGAAAAAGGTTTTGTTGTGGAAACCTCAAAGGGTGATTTTGAGACAGGCTGTATCGTCAATGCTGCCGGGGTCTATGCGGATGTTTTTCATAATATGGTAAGTGAGAAAAAACTGCATATCACTCCTCGTAGGGGTGAGTATATGCTTCTTGATAAAAGTGCAGGAACACATGTGAATCATACGATCTTTGCGCTTCCGAACAAGAGCGGAAAAGGAGTTCTGGTAACACAGACTGTCCATGGAAACATTCTGATCGGGCCTACAGCTACGGATCTGGAGGATCGGGAGGAAACAGCGACTACATCAGAGGGGATGGAGGAAGTAAGTGCCAAATCCCGGAAAACAGTAAAGGATATTCCACTGCGGAAGGTGATCACAAGCTTTGCAGGGCTTCGAGCTATCGAGGACGGTATGGATTTTGTGATCGAAGAGGTGGAGGATGCTCCCGGATTTATCGATTGTGCAGGAATCGCATCCCCGGGACTTACCAGCTCACCGGCCATTGGCTGTATGGTTGCTGACATCGTAAAAGAAAAATTACATCCGGAGGTAAATCCGGATTTTGATCCGGTGAGAAAAGGGATCTTGGATCCGTCAGAGCTTTCTCTGGAAGAAAGAAATGAGCTGATCAAAAGGTCACCGGAATATGGAAATATCATCTGCAGATGTGAGATGATCTCTGAGGGAGAGATTCTGGATGCGATCCGAAGACCTCTTGGAGCGAAATCCCTGGATGGAGTAAAACGTCGTACAAGAGCAGGAATGGGAAGATGTCAGTCAGGCTTCTGTTCTCCCAGAACAATGGAGATCCTCAGCCGAGAGCTTGGCATTTCCATGGAGGAGATCACAAAAAGAGGCGGAGCTTCCAGAATGATCGAAGGAATCAACAAGAAAATTGCAGAGGAGGGCGAGAACCATGAATGATAAGATTATGGTGAAGAGAGATATCGTGATCATAGGCGGAGGCCCTGCAGGACTGGCAGCAGCTCTGGCTGCAAAGAAAGAGGGAGCAGAGAGTATCCTGATCCTGGAACGTGATAAGGAACTGGGCGGGATCCTGAACCAGTGTATCCATAATGGATTTGGCCTTCATACATTTCAGGAGGAGCTGACAGGACCGGAATATGCGGCACGTTTTATCCGGATGGTAAAAGAGCAGCAGATCGAGTACCGGCTGAACACCATGGTCATGGATATCAGCCAGGATAAGGTGATCACTGCCATGAGCCGCCAGGAGGGAATGTATCAGATCCGGGCAAAAGCTGTGATCCTTGCCATGGGCTGCAGAGAGAGACCGCGAGGTGCACTGAACATTCCGGGATATCGACCGGCAGGCATTTATTCAGCAGGAACAGCACAGCGTCTTGTAAACATGGAAGGATTTATGCCGGGAAAAAAAGTAGTGATCCTGGGATCCGGTGATATCGGACTGATCATGGCCAGACGTATGACACTGGAAGGGGCAGAGGTTAAGGCTGTGGCAGAGCTGATGCCATATTCCGGAGGCCTGAAGCGAAATATCGTGCAGTGCCTGGATGACTTTGGTATCCCGTTGAAGCTTAGTCATACAGTGGTTGACATAAAAGGAAAAGAGCGCGTGGAAGGAATCACTCTTGCAGAGGTAGATGAAAACAGACGCCCGATTCCCGGTACAGAGGAATTTTTTGAATGCGATACGCTTCTTCTTTCTGTTGGTCTGATCCCGGAGAATGAGCTTTCCGGACAGGCAGGTGTGAAGCTGAGCAATGTGACTTCCGGACCGGTGGTAAATGAAAGTCTGGAGACAAATGTAGAAGGTGTTTTTGCCTGCGGAAATGTTCTTCATGTTCATGATCTGGTGGATTTTGTTTCGGAGGAAGCCGGCAATGCAGGAAGAAATGCGGCTCTTTATATAAACAACAATGGAGAGGACAAAATACCGGAAGAGATAAAGATCACGCTTTCGCCCCAAAACGGAGTCCGCTATACAGTGCCGTCTGAGATCCGTATCGGTCACATGGCGGAGGAGCAGCTGGTCCGCTTCCGTGTGGGAAATGTATATAAAAATTGTTACATCCGTGCATATCTGGATGGAGAACGGGTCTTTTCCAGAAAAAAACAGGTGGCAGCACCCGGAGAGATGGAACAGATCAAATTGAAAAAAGAGCAGCTTCTTTCCATTCTGGAAGGAAAACAGAAACAGGATAAACATGAACTTGTGATCCAGGTGGAGGAGTGATGAAAATGGAAAAAAGGAATCTTACTTGTATCGGATGTCCTATGGGATGCGCCCTTCTGGTGGAAATGAATGGAAAAGAAATCATTTCCGTCACAGGAAATACCTGTAAAAAAGGTGCGGAATATGCAGTGAAGGAAGTGACAGATCCGACCAGGATCGTGACAACGACCGTTCGTGTGAAGAATGGGAGTATGCCGGTGGTGTCAGTAAAGACAGCACAGGATATTCCGAAAGGAAAGATTTTTGACTGCGTGGAAGCGCTGCGGGATGTATGTGTGGAAGCGCCGGTTCAGATCGGGGACGTGATCCTGGAGAATGCAGCAGGCACAGGCGTGGATATCGTGGCTACAGGAAATGTGAAGCAGATCATACAGTGATCTGCAAAGGATATATATGGCAAACTGTATGCTTATAATATGTCAGCCCTCCGGCAGACAAAGCGAATAAAATAAACCTGAAAAGGCTTTCTTATCGCTTTGTTTGCCATAGAACAAATTATGCAAAATGCACAAAAAATATTAGTACTTAAAAGAATAATTAATTAAAAAATAACAATATATATATATATAAACAGATAAAAAATGTTGAAAATAAATAAACGCTATGATATAATTGGAAAAATGAATTAGCAAAAATGCTCACAATGATGTAATGTATTGAATGGAGGATGATTAGAATGAAAGTATTTGGACATCGTGGTTTCAGCGGAGAATATCCGGAGAATACAATGCTGGCGTTTCAGAAGGCTGTGGAGGCTGGCTGCGAGGGGATCGAGCTTGATGTACAGCTGACCAAGGATCTGGTTCCGGTGATCATGCACGATGAGAAGGTTGACCGTACCACAGATGGAAACGGATATATCTATGATCTTACATATGCTGAGCTGTGTAAACTGGATTGCAGTTATCCGGATAAGTTTGCCGGAAAATTCGGCAGGCTTCAGATTCCGACTCTGAGAGAGTATTTGGAGTGGATGGCAGAGGAGGAAGATCTGATCACAAACATCGAGCTGAAGAACAGTGTTTATTATTATGGTGGTATGGAAGAGAAGGTTATTGATATGATCTGCGAATATGGTCTGGAGGATCGGATCATTCTTTCCTCTTTCAATAACGCATCCATTGTATTGTGCAGACAGAGTGATGAGACTATTGCAGGAGGCTTTCTGGTAGAGAAATACGTGGATAATGCAGGGGTTTATGCAAGAACCTGTGATGTGCAGTATTATCATCCGAATCTGGAATACCTGAAGGAAGAACATGTACGCAGCTGTTCCCAGAACGGGATCGGGGTGAATGTCTGGACTGTAAACGAGGAAGAGGATATGAGAAGGATGAAGAAATGGGGAGTAAACTCCATTATCACCAATTATCCGGACAGAGGAAGAGCAGTGGAAGATGAGGATTGACACTGCGAGGTAAAGACGCTTTCTGTGCGGCACATACAGGAGGCAGGCTAAATTTGAAATCTCCGGCAGGAGGGGGTCCTGCTGCAGATCTATATAAGTAAAATAAAAAAACTATAATAATGTACATGGAGGGGTTTTTACAATGGAGAAAGAAACAAGACCTTTTATTTCCTGGCAGCTTGCAGACGATTTTATGACTGCAGTATTTGAGAAAATGGGAGTTCCAACAGAGGATGCAAGACTTTGTTCTGACGTACTTCTGGAAAGTGACAGACGTGGAATTGAGAGCCATGGCTGCAACCGCTTTAAACCGATCTATATCGACCGTATCAAATCCGGAATCTTAAATCCTGTAACAAAGATTGATATTCTTAAAGAGACACCGACAACTGCAGTTCTTGATGCTAACGATGGTATGGGAATGGTAGCCAGCAAGAAGGCTATGGACATGTGTATTGAAAAAGCACATAAATACGGCATGGGTATGGTTGCAGTCCGTAACTCTTCCCATTATGGAATTGCAGGATATTGGACAGGTCTCGCAGCAAAAGAGAATATGATCGGTATCAGCGGTACCAACGCAAGACCATCCGTTGCACCGACATTTGGTGTTGAGAATATGCTTGGAACCAACCCACTGACATTTAGTATGCCTACAGATGAGCCGTTCCCGTTTACACTGGACTGTGCAACATCTGTTATCCAGAATGGCAAGATCGAATACTACGCACGTATTAACCATGATACTCCTAAGGGTCTTGTTATTTCCAGAGAAGGAGAGGAGCTTACAGACAGTGCAGAGATCCTTAAGAAGATCAGAAGCCAGCAGGCAGCCCTTGCTCCTCTCGGTGGATTTGGTGAGACGACCGGAGGATATAAGGGATACGGATACTCTACTGTTGTTGAGATCCTTTCCGCTGCTCTTCAGTCCGGTCTCTTCCTGAAAGCTCTGGAGGGTAAGGATGAGGAGGGAAAGCTCCGTCCATATCATCTTGGACATTTCTTTATTGCTATCGACACAGAGGCATTTATGGGTGCAGAGGCATTCAGGAAAACATGCGGTGATATCCTGAGAGATCTGAGAGGCTCCGAGAAGGCTCCTGGACAGGAACGTATCTACACAGCAGGCGAGAAGGAATATGATGTATGGATGTATCGTAAGGATAAGGGAGTTCCGGTGACAGAGGAAGTTCAGAAAGAGTTTATCGGACTTCGCGATGAATTCGGACTTACACAGTTCAAATTCCCGTTTGAGAAATAATGTATCTGCAGAAGGGAAGTCCATAGGGGCTTCCCTTCTTTTGCCAGAGAAGAAGATTGTCTGAGAATTGTAATACAGCCGGAAACAAAACAGATATATTTGGCAAATGCGTCTGGTCTTTGAAGCAATAAACTGATACAATAAGAATAATATCTTCAAACAATGCGCGGAGATAGTATGATATTGTGTGAACATTGCGGAGGAAGAGAGAAGATGAACAAAGAATTTCTGGACGCGATCGAGGCGAACCCGATCATAGCGGCTGTAAAGGATGAGCAGGGGCTTCAGAACTGTCTGGGCAGGGAGGAGCTTACCGTGATCTTTATCCTGTATGGAGATATCCGTTCTATTGGGGGAATTGTGGAGCGGATCCACCAGGCGGGGAAGATCGCGATGTCACATATAGACCTGATCACAGGTTTAAGCTCAAAAGAGGTTTCTGTGGATTATATTTGTAAAAATATCCATGCAGATGGGATCATTTCAACAAAAGCATCCATGATCAACAGGGCGAAGAAGCTTGGAATGTATACAGTTCTGCGTTTTTTCCTTATTGATTCCATGGCGATCAAGAATATTGAGAATCTGGGAAATCAGCATGAGCAGCTGCCGGATGTGGTAGAGGTTCTGCCGGGGCTGATGCCGAAGATTCTTAAACAGATATGTAAAACAAGCAAGGTGCCTGTGATCGCAGGCGGTTTGATCTCCGATAAGGAGGATGTGATGGGAGCCCTGGGTGCGGGGGCAGCAGCGGTTTCCACTACAAATCAGAAGGTATGGGAATTATGAGGCTGCAGAGGCATTGAGCCGCAGCCAAGAAATGTATTGGAGGATTTTTATATGGCAAAATATGTTATGGCGCTGGATTCCGGAACGACCAGTAACCGCTGTATTCTTTTTGATGAAAGCGGAAGGATCCGCAGTGTGGCGCAGAAGGAGTTTATCCAGCATTTTCCGAAACCGGGATGGGTAGAGCATGATGCAGGTGAGATCTGGTCCACACAGCTTTCTGTTGCCAGAGAGGCTATGAACCAGATTGAGGCAACGGCAGAGGATATTGCAGCGATCGGTATCACCAATCAGAGAGAGACCACTATTGTCTGGGATAAGAATACGGGACAGCCGGTTTATCATGCCATCGTATGGCAGTGCAGAAGAACCTCAGAATACTGCGACAGTCTGAAAGCAAAGGGACTGGAAGAAAAATTCCGTCAGAAAACAGGGCTTGTTATTGATGCGTATTTTTCAGCCACCAAGGTAAAATGGATCCTGGATAATGTGGAGGGTGCCCGCGAAAGAGCAGAGAAGGGAGAGCTTCTGTTTGGTACCGTGGAGACCTGGCTGATCTGGAAGCTGACCAAGGGAGCTGTTCATGTAACAGATTATTCCAATGCATCCAGAACGATGATGTTCAATATCAATACACTGGAGTGGGATGATGAGATCCTGGAGGAACTTGATATTCCGAAATGCATGCTCCCGCAGGTAAAAGAGTCCAGTGAGATTTATGGTGAGACAGATCCGTCCTTTTTCGGTGGAAGGATCCCGGTAGCCGGTGCTGCCGGGGACCAGCAGGCGGCGCTGTTCGGACAGGCCTGCTTTGAGAAAGGTGAAACCAAGAATACATACGGAACCGGTGGCTTTCTTCTGATGAATGCAGGAGATAAACCGGTATTTTCCAATAACGGGCTGGTTACGACCATCGGATGGGGACTTGACGGAGAGATCACTTATGTTCTGGAGGGATCCGTATTTGTGGCTGGTGCTGCGATCCAGTGGCTTCGTGATGAGCTTCATCTGGTGGATTCCGCATCGGATACCGAGTATTTTGCGGGAAAGGTACCGGATGCAAACGGCTGCTACATCGTGCCTGCGTTTACGGGACTTGGAGCTCCTTACTGGGATCAGTATGCCCGTGGCACGATCGTGGGGCTGACCCGTGGTGTAAATAAGTATCATATTGTGCGTGCGACTTTGGAATCACTTGCATATCAGGTCAATGATGTGCTGGAGGTTATGAAGGAAGATGCAGGAAGTGACCTTGCAGTTCTTCGTGTGGACGGCGGAGCAAGTGCAAACAACCTTCTCCTGCAGATTCAGGCCAATATCAGTAATGTGGCTGTAGAACGTCCGGAATGTATTGAGACAACTGCTCTTGGTGCCGCATATCTGGCAGGTCTTGCTGTGGGATTCTGGGAAAGCAAGGAGGCAGTACTGGAAAGCCGTGATGTGGAACGTATTTTTCGCACGGAGATCGATGACGAGAAGCGAAATGCCATGGTAAAAGGCTGGAGAGCTGCAGTAGGCTGCTCCAGAGACTGGATCAAAAAGATCCGGTAAAAGATAAAAAAGAAAAGTCATGCAGCGGGACCGGATGAAAATGTCCTGTGCATGGCTTTTTGCGTTTCCGGAATGTCACAGACAGACCGGCACAGTAAGTGATCGCGGAACAGATCCGCCGGAGTTTACAGAGTGGTCAGATCGATCCTGTAATCGTCGGAACCCTCTCCGTCAGCAGTGTAGTAAGCTGCTCTTTCTTCTGCATTTACATAGATGTGGAGCTCTTTGCCTTTCAGGCCCTTTGCTTCTGCATCTTTCTTAACAGCTGTCTCAAGGTCGGCAACTGTGATGGATGTCTCAAAAATTTCAAGTGTGATGCCGCTGATCTTATGATTTTTTACAGTGTTCTTAACTTCTTCTACTACTTCTGGTGCCTTGGCTGCTACAGTCTCTGTTGCCTTTTTGACTGCTTTAACGGTTTTTTCAGCTGCAGGTGTTTTTTCAATCTTTTCTACAGTTGATTTCACGGTAGCTTTGGCCTTGGTGGTTGCGCTCTTCAGGTTGATTGTTCTGCTGTTTCTTCTTTTTTCCATAATGGAACACTCCCTTCCACATATTTCGCTGACAGAACGGATCTGCCGGAATATGTACCTGTTTACAGTATCATGAATCCGGTGGAAAGTCAAATTTTTGCTTGGGTGTTGCATTTCCGGCAGTTGTCGTATAAACTGGATTACAGAGAAAATCAGACAGGGGTACAGAGATTGAAGAATATTCAGGAAGATATTAAAACAGGAAAATTTAAGCAGGTATATCTCCTTTACGGTGAGGAAGCCTATCTGAAACAGCAATATAAAAGAAATCTGGTGAAGGCTCTGAACCCGGACGATGATACCATGAATTTTACCAGATATGAGGGGAAGGGGATCGATGTCCGGGAGCTTTTGAGTCTTTGTGATACCATGCCCTTTTTTGCAGAGCGAAGAGTAGTCCTTCTTGAGGATACGGGATTCTTTAAGAACAAATGTGAGGAACTGGCAGATTATATGAAAGCTCTGCCTGATTATCTGTATCTGGTGTTCTGCGAGTCTGAAGTAGATAAAAGAAGCCGTATGTACAAGGCGGTAAAAGCCTGCGGCAGCATCGGGGAATTTAAACAGCAGGATGAAAAGACTCTTATGCGGTGGGCGGCAGGGATCCTTGGAAAAAATGGCCGCAGGATCACCCAGAGAGATGTGGAGCTTCTGCTGACTATGACGGGAACAGATATGGGAAATATAAGGATGGAGCTGGAAAAGCTGATCTCCTATACGGTCGGAAGAGATGTTGTGACGGCTGCAGATATCCAGGCTGTCTGTACCACGCAGACAACCAATAAGATCTTTGATATGGTGCGTGCGGTGACGGAGAAGAACCAGAAGCGGGCCCTGGATCTGTACTATGACCTTCTGACTCTTCGGGAACCGCCGATGCGGATATTGTTTCTTCTGGCGAAACAGTTTCGTCAGATCTGCCTGACCAAGAAAATGTCACAGGAGGGTCTTTCTCAAACCGAGATCGCTTCCAAACTGGGAGTACCCTCTTTTGTTGTGCGGAACCTGGCATCCTGTGCCAGATCCTACACTGTGGAAGAGCTGGAGAATGCTGTGCGGGATTTTGTGGATGCGGAAGAGGCGGTAAAGACAGGTACACTTGGAGATGTGCTCAGCGTGGAGCTTCTGATCGTGAAGTACAGCTCGGCGAGAGCAGTGAGAGCCTGAGTTTTACGGAGACGGGTTCTGCCACAGGGTCGCTCCGTTGTCCCTGAGCCATTTTTCGCAGACTTTATACTCCGGCATCACAGATGCCACCACTGCATAAAAGGCAGGGGAATGATTCATTTCTTTTCTGTGGGAAAGTTCGTGTACTACAACATAATCCAGGACTTTTTCCGGGGCGAAGATCAGCCGCCAGTTGAAGTTCAGGTTTCCTTCGCTGGTGCAGCTTCCCCAGCGGGTTTTTTGTTCCCGGATCGTGATACGGCCGTAGGTTACGCCTATTTTTCTGGCGTAGGCTGCGGTTTTTCTTTTGAATATTTTTCTGGCGGATTCCATATAATAACTGCGGCGGAATTCCGAAAGAGGCGGGTTTTCAGCCTGGGGCTGTGCCGGCTCAGTGGCAGCGTGTGAGAGATGCTCCAGGATCCAGCTTTCTTTCTGTGAGAGAAAACGCTGGATGGTGGAATCTGGCATTGTGTGTGGAGCGCGGACAGTTACCTGACCGGAAACGCTGACCTGGATCGCCAGGGTTTTCCGGCTGCTGCGGATAATGCGGTAGAGAAAGGGATGAGATATCATAAAAAAACTCCTTTTGGTCAATGCAGAAATCTATATACAAAAAAGACAGTCGCTGACGGTTCGACTGTCTTTCCTTTTACTTATAAGCTTATAACTAAAATATTCCGTGGTCTATTACGCAATGCTGTTGACAGCTTTGGAAAGACGGGAAATCTTTCTGGCGCAGTTATTTTTGTGATAAACGCCCTTGGATGTAGCTTTGCTGATTGTGGAGATTGCGTCCTTAAGAGCAACCTCTGCAGCTGCCTTATCCTTATTCTCAACTGCTGTCTCAACTTTCTTGATGGAAGTCTTAACTGCAGAACGGATTGCTTTGTTTCTTGCAGCCTTAGTGCTGTTAACTAAGATTCTCTTCTTTGCGGATTTAATGTTAGCCAATTCGTACACCTCCGATTCCTTAAAAATATAATATTAAATTACATTCACAGGAACAGACACGGGCGCTCCTATGAAACATGCTTATATATATTATTATACGTGCACAGGAATGTCAAGATGTTTTTCGCAAAAATTCCAAAAAAATATGCAAAAAATACCAGATGCTGTGTGGGAAAGGGGAAATGATACATATTTATGGGAAAAATGGAAATAATGAAAGGGAAAACACCGGTAAAGCTGCAGATAGCAGTGGAAAAGTCTTTGCAATCTTACAGAAAAAGAGGATGAGAGTATGGCTGGAAGGAGCAGAATCAGAACAGACCTGGCACTGGAAGCAACGGAACGATTTCAGGAGGAAAATGTAGAAGTACATGGAGTAGAGATCAGGGAAAGGTACGATGAAGAAAAGGATGTTCGGACTACCGTAGTGCGGATCACAACGGAAAACGGAGCCAGGACCATGGGAAAACCACAGGGAACCTATATTACCATTGAGGCACCGGATCTTTCCGTTCCGGATGAGGATTATCACAGGGAAATCTCGGAAGAGGTGGCACATCATTTAAGGGAGCTGATCGATCTTGGACGTCAGCAGTCGATCCTGGTGGTAGGACTTGGGAATCAGGAGATCACTGCGGATTCCCTTGGCCCCCGTGCAGTTTCCAACCTTCATATGACAAGGCATGTGATCCGGGAATATGGGCTGAAGAGCAATGAACATATGAAAATGCATCAGATCAGCGGGATCGTTCCGGGTGTGATGGCACAGACCGGAATGGAAACCCTGGAAATTGTTCGGGGTGTTGTTTCGGAGACAAAGCCGGATGTGGTGATCGCCGTAGATGCGCTGGCGGCCAGAAGTACGACAAGACTTAACCGGACGATCCAGATCACGGATACCGGGATCAGTCCGGGCTCCGGCGTGGGAAACCACAGGGAAGGCCTGAATGAAGAAAATCTTTCGGTCCGTGTGATCGGGATCGGTGTTCCGACTGTGGTGGATGCGGCTACCATCGTCCATGATTCCATGGCAGAGCTTCTGGAGGCGCTGGAGGAAGATGAGCAGAAGGAGTTTCTGGAAGAAATGATCTCACCGAAGCTTTACACCATGTTTGTAACACCAAAGGATGTGGATGAAACGGTACGATATTTAAGCTTTACCATTTCCGAGGGACTGAATCTGGCTTTTTCCGATAGTCTAATCGAAGAGGACAGGTCATAAAATACCATAAGAGGTGATCGTTGGTGACGAATATCCAGAGGGCTTTCTGCGTGGTTTTGAGCCTGATCTTCCTGGGTGTGGTGGCTGTCCTTCCGGGAGATTTTTTCAGGCATGGTGAGATCTACAGACAGCTGCCGCTGTATTGCTTTCTGGAAAAGAAAGCTCTGCAGAAGGAAAATGGCAGAGACCGGGAAACAGAGATGCTTTTGCAGGAAAAAAACGCAGAGCATCTGGGTGAAGAAGTGGAAGCAGAGAACCGAAAAGAGCAGGAGACACTGCTGATGGCCGAGGCGGAAGAGGCGGAGAAGAAAGAAGCCCTTCAGAAGAAGGAAGAGCTTCAAAAGAAAAAAGAAATCCAAAAGAAAGAAGCGGAAGAGGCAGAAATGGCAGGGAAAAAATCCTCTGCCGGCAAAAAAAATGAACAGGAGACTGTTAAGGGGAATACAGAACAGGAAGTTGCTGAGCCAGAAATTACAGAGCCGGGAGGTTCAGAACAGGAAGCTACGGAGCCGGGGGACACAGAACCGGAGACTCCTCCGTCAGAGGAGAACCAATCCGGTGAAAATACTGCGAAGGAACAGGAGACTGTGGCACTGCCACATCCGCAGATTGACTTGTCTCAGGCGAAACTGGCAGATTTTGACTATGTGATGAATCAGTTTTTTATATTGGATTCCAATACGGAGACGAATGCACAGCAGATCAGTGCGCTCCGTTTTCTGAAGGAGGATCTGTCCGTTAAAAAGGATTCATCGGTACCCCAGATCCTGATTTATCATACCCATTCCCAGGAGGCTTTTGCAGATTCAAGGGAAGGACAGACTGAGGACACTATCGTGGGAGTGGGAGATTATCTTACTGAACTTCTGGAAAAAACATATGGATATCAGGTCATTCATATAACAGATGCCTTTGATATGATGGGAGGAACACTGGACAGGAGCAAGGCTTATGATTATGCCAGGGCATCCATAGAAAAAGTGCTGGAAGAAAATCCCACCATTGAAGTTGTGATCGACCTTCACAGAGATGGTGTGCCGGATGAGCGTCATCTGGTAACGCAGGTGAATGGAAAACCTACTGCTCAGTTGCTTTTTTATAATGGATTAAGCTATACAGTCAGTCAGGGGGCAGTGAGTTATCTGCCCAATCCTTACATAGAAGAGAATCTGGCATTTTCCTTTCAGCTGGAATATCAGGCGGCACAGTATTACCCCGATCTTTACCGGGGGATCTATCTGGCAGGTCTTCGCTATAATCTGCATCTTAAGCCACGGGCTCTGCTTCTGGAGGCCGGAGCACAGACCAATACCGTGGAGGAAGTCCGAAATGCCATGGAACCATTTGCAGATATCTTAAACAGAGTTCTGAAAGGCAGTGACAAAGAAGGCTGAAATATGATATGATAAAAAGCAGTATGGAAAAATATGCGTTCTGAACGCTTTATACGAGAGAAATTTAAGGAGGACTTCCTGAATGATAGACCAGAGTAAAATTCGGAATTTTTGTATCATTGCACATATCGACCATGGCAAGTCAACACTTGCGGACCGTATCATCGAGATGACGGGACTTCTTACCGAGAGGGAAATGCAGGCCCAGGTTCTGGATAACATGGACCTTGAGAGAGAACGAGGGATCACCATCAAATCCCAGGCGGTTCGTATTGTATACAAAGCCAAGGACGGAAATGAGTATATTTTTAACCTGATCGATACCCCGGGACATGTGGACTTTAACTATGAGGTTTCCCGAAGCCTTGCTGCCTGTGACGGAGCGATCCTTGTTGTGGATGCAGCACAGGGAATCGAAGCTCAGACACTTGCCAATGTATATATGGCACTGGACCATGATCTGGATGTGGTTCCGGTGATCAACAAGATCGACCTTCCAAGTGCGGATCCGGAGCGTGTTATCAATGAGATCGAGGATGTGATCGGAATTGAAGCGCAGGATGCACCGCAGATCTCCGCAAAAACAGGACTGAATGTAGACCAGGTTCTGGAGCAGATCGTCAATAAGATCCCGGCGCCGGCGGGGGATATGGATGCACCTCTGAAGGCTCTGATCTTCGACTCTGTTTATGATCCTTATAAGGGTGTTATCGTATTTTGCAGAGTGAAGGACGGACGTGTGAAAAAGGGCACGAGGATCCATATGATGGCGACCGGATTCACCACGGAGGTTGTGGAGGTTGGATATTTTGGAGCGGGTCAGTTTATCCCGTGTGACGAGCTGACAGCAGGTATGGTCGGATATATCACAGCCAGCATCAAGAATGTCCGTGATACCCGCGTGGGTGATACGGTAACGGATGCGGACACCCCCTGTGCAGAGGCACTTCCGGGATATAAGAAGGTAAACCCTATGGTTTATTGTGGCCTTTATCCGGCAGATGGTGCCAAGTACGGCGATCTCCGTGACGCGCTGGAGAAGCTTCAGCTCAACGATGCTTCCCTTTATTATGAACCGGAGACATCGGTCGCCCTTGGATTTGGTTTCCGCTGCGGCTTCCTGGGACTTCTTCATCTGGAGATCATCCAGGAGCGTCTGGAGAGAGAGTATAACCTGGATCTTGTAACTACAGCACCGAGTGTTATCTATAAGGTCTATAAAACCAATGGTGAGATCATCGAGCTGACCAATCCCACCAACCTTCCGGATCCTTCAGAGATCGAATACATGGAAGAGCCTATGGTGAAGGCGGAGATCATGGTAACCACAGAGTTCATTGGTGCGATCATGGATCTCTGCCAGGAGAGACGTGGTCAGTATGAAGGCATGGAATATATGGAAGAAACCCGTGCACTCCTGAAATACAGACTGCCGCTGAACGAGATCATTTATGATTTCTTTGATGCACTGAAATCACGTTCCAGAGGTTATGCATCCCTGGATTACGAACTGGACGGATATGAGAGAAGTGAGCTTGTGAAGCTGGATATCCTTGTGAATAAAGAAGAAGTGGATGCTCTTTCCTTTATCGTGCATGCAGATACTGCTTACGAGCGCGGAAGAAAGATGTGTGAGAAGCTGAAAGACGAGATCCCGAGACAGCTCTTTGAGATTCCGATCCAGGCAGCTATCGGAAGCAAGGTCATTGCCAGAGAGACGGTAAGAGCCATGCGTAAAGACGTACTTGCCAAGTGTTACGGTGGAGATATCTCCCGTAAGAAGAAGCTTCTGGAAAAACAGAAGGAAGGTAAGAAACGTATGCGTCAGGTAGGTAACGTGGAGATCCCGCAGAAGGCATTTATGAGTGTCCTGAAGCTGGATGATAAATAGGAGATGACTTTTTGAAAAAAAATATAAAAAAACTGTTTCTGGCAGCAGGCCTTCTGGCTATAACAGGAGCTCTGCTTACCGGATGTGGTTCAAAGAAGAAAAATGCAGAAGAGGAAAGTGTGATCAAAATCAGTACAGCGCCGGGACCGACTGTCACTCCTGATCCGAAAACCGTAGATCCGGATGCAGTGACGAGCAATGGAAATCTGACAATGGTCAATGAGTACCTGGCAGAAAACGGCAGCGAGGCACTGGGGATCGATGGCGTGACACCGACACCGGCTGCTTCAGACGGAAGTACGGATAATGCGGATAGTGCCGGTGAAGATACAAGCTCCGATGAGGATAATGATACATCAGGTAGTGGTGGAGAGGAAGGAGCCATGGATGGAGAATGAGGCGAAAAAACCGCTGGAGCTCTATATCCATGTTCCGTTTTGTGTAAAAAAATGCGATTACTGTGATTTCCTTTCCGGACCTGCCGGAAAAGAGAGGCAGCGTGAATATTTCCAGGCTCTGGAAAGGGAGATCGCTGCTGTTCCGGATTTTTCGGAAAGGGAGATCGCCACAGTTTTTATCGGCGGAGGAACACCTTCCGTGCCGGATCCGTCTCTTGTTGGAGAGATGCTGGATCAGATCAGAAATAAGTTTTTTGTGGCCCCGGATGCTGAGATCACCATCGAAGCAAATCCGGGGACTTTATATAAAGAAAAACTTCAAATATATCTGGAACACGGGATCAACCGGCTGAGTCTGGGGCTTCAGTCCCCGCAGAATCGGGAATTAAAGATCCTTGGAAGGATCCATACGTGGGAAGAGTTTCAGGAGAGCTTTTTTATGGCAAGGGATGCAGGCTTTTCCAATATCAATATCGATCTGATGAGTGCCATTCCGGAACAGACCTATGCAGACTGGGAAAAAAATCTCCGCACGGTGGCAGGGCTTTCTCCGGAACATATTTCCGCCTACAGTCTGATCATTGAGGAAGGCACTCCTTTCGGGGAGAGAAAGCTGAAATTGCCGGATGAGGATACGGAGTACCGTATGTATGAGAATACGGCAGGGATCCTGGCGGAATATGGGTTTCATCAGTACGAGATCTCCAATTATGCGAAAGGCGGACGGGAATGCCGTCATAATAAGGGATACTGGCAGAGGATCGATTATCTGGGACTGGGACTTGGGGCGTCTTCACTTCTGGATCATATGCGTTTTTCCAATACTGCAGATATGAAGGAATATATTGGAAACAGTGCGTTTCCGGATAAGATCCGTCAGAATATGGAAAGCCTTACAGAGGCAGATGAGATGGCTGAGTTTATGTTTCTGGGGCTTCGGATGACAGAGGGCGTTTCAATGGAAGCGTTTGCGGAATATTTCGGAAAAAATATGGAAAACGTTTACGGAGAGATCCTGAAAAAACATCTGGAGATCGGAATGCTGGAACAAAAAGGAGACAGGATATATCTTTCGAGAAAGGGAATCCATGTGAGCAATGGAGTGATGGCGGATTTTCTGCTGTAGAAAAATTTGTCGATTTTTTCACCTTGACGAACGGATGTTCTGGCAGTATACTGATAAAAAATCAGAAGTTTTACAGCGGAATAAAAGAGGTAGATTCTGCTGTTGAGAAGAATACCGGAGTATTTTTTATGACCGGACAGAGTAGGAGGTTTCATGTCAGCAGAAGCAAACGATAAGAAGCGTTTTATCAGGATACGCGGAGCCAATGAGAATAATCTTAAGAATCTTAGCGTCGATATTCCCAGAGACCAGTTTGTGGTACTTACCGGACTCAGTGGCTCCGGTAAGTCATCTCTTGCATTTGATACCATTTATGCAGAGGGACAGAGACGTTATATGGAGTCACTTTCTTCCTATGCGAGGCAGTTCCTGGGACAGATGGAGAAACCGGATGTGGAGAGTATCGAGGGCCTTCCGCCGGCAATCTCCATTGATCAGAAGTCAACGAACCGGAATCCCCGTTCTACAGTGGGTACGGTAACGGAGATCTACGATTATTTCCGACTTCTGTATGCCCGTGTGGGAATCCCGCACTGTCCCAAATGTGGAAGGGAAATCCGCAAACAGACGGTAGATCAGATGGTGGATCAGATCATGACGCTTCCGGAACGCCAGAAGATCCAGCTTCTTGCACCGGTAGTGCGGGGCCGCAAGGGAACCCATGTTAAACTTCTGGATCAGGCCAGAAGAAGCGGATATGTGAGAGTGCAGATCGACGGAAATCTCTATGAGCTTTCTGAGGAGATCAAGCTGGATAAGAATCTCAAACATAACATTGAGATCGTTGTGGATCGACTTATTGTGAAACCGGGAATAGAGAAGCGTCTTTCCGATTCCATTGAAACCGTGCTGGATCTGGCGGATGGTCTGCTGGTAGTAGACACTATGGACGGGAAGCTTCTGAATTTCAGTCAGAGTTTTTCCTGTCCGGATTGCGGCATCAGCATTGATGAGATCGAACCCAGGAGCTTTTCCTTTAATAATCCATTTGGTGCCTGCCCGCAGTGTCTGGGTCTTGGATATAAGATGGAATTTGATATCGATCTGATGATCCCGGATAAGAAACTGAGTATCAATGAAGGGGCTATCGCTGTTCTCGGATGGCAGTCCTGTACCACGCAGGGAAGCTTTTCCAGAGCAATCCTGGATGCCCTGGCAAGGGAATATGAATTTTCTCTGGATACACCTTTCTGCGAGTATCCGAAGAAGGTCCAGGATATCCTCATCCATGGTACCGGCGGTCATTCTGTGAAGGTTTATTATAAAGGACAGCGGGGAGAGGGCGTTTACGATGTGGCGTTCCCGGGACTGATCCGCAATGTGGAGCAGAGATACCGTGAAACCGGTTCCGAGGCCATGAAGCAGGAATACGAGAGCTTTATGCGGATTACTCCGTGCACCACATGTAAGGGACAGAGGCTGAAGAAGGAGTCACTGGCAGTGACCGTGGCGGATAAGAATATTTATGAAGTGACCAATATGCCGGTACAGAAGCTGCAGGGCTTTCTCCGCGATCTGAAGCTTTCAAAGCAGCAGGAGCTTATTGGAAGACAGATCCTGAAGGAAATCCGCGCCAGGGTTGGATTTCTGGCAGAGGTTGGCCTGGAGTATCTTTCACTTGGAAGAGCTACCGGAACCCTTTCCGGCGGAGAGGCTCAGAGGATCCGTCTTGCCACACAGATCGGATCCGGGCTTGTGGGGGTTGCCTATATCCTGGATGAGCCGAGTATCGGGCTTCACCAGAGAGATAATGACAAGCTTCTGGGGGCACTGATGCGTCTCCGTGATCTTGGCAACAGTCTGATCGTGGTGGAGCATGATGAAGATACCATGCGTGCTGCAGACTGTGTCATCGATATCGGCCCCGGAGCCGGAGAACATGGCGGACAACTGGTCGCAATGGGGACAGCTGAGGATCTGATGAAAAATGAGCAGTCTGTGACAGGAGCTTATTTAAGCGGAAGGCTGAAGATCCCGGTACCGGAAGTGAGGAAGGAACCAATCGGATTTCTTCATATAAAGGGTGCGGCAGAGAACAACCTGAAGCATATAGACGTAGATATTCCTCTGGGAGTGATGACCTGTATCACAGGTGTTTCCGGCTCCGGTAAGAGCTCTCTGATCAATGAAATCTTGTACAAGAGACTTGCCAGAGACCTGAACCGTGCCAGAGTGATCCCCGGGAAACATGATGACATCCTGGGTATCGATCAGCTGGATAAGGTGATCAATATCGACCAGTCCCCGATCGGAAGAACTCCCCGTTCCAATCCTGCCACATATACCGGAGTTTTTGACCAGATCCGTGATCTTTTTGCAGCCACCGCAGATGCCAAGGCAAAGGGCTACAAGAAAGGCCGTTTCAGTTTTAATGTCAAGGGCGGACGGTGCGAGGCCTGCAACGGTGACGGAATCATCAAGATCGAGATGCATTTTCTTCCGGATGTATATGTGCCCTGCGAAGTCTGCAAGGGCAAGCGCTACAATCGTGAGACTCTGGAAGTGAAGTATAAGGGCAAGAGCATTTATGATGTATTGAATATGACTGTGGAAGAAGCACTGACATTTTTTGAGAATGTACCGTCGATCCGGAGAAAGATCGAGACCCTGTATGATGTAGGGCTTTCCTATATCCGTCTGGGTCAGCCCTCCACCACTCTTTCCGGAGGAGAAGCACAGCGTATCAAGCTTGCCACAGAACTCAGCAAGCGCAGTACCGGAAAGACGATCTATATCCTGGATGAGCCTACCACAGGACTGCACTTTGCGGATGTCCACAAGCTGATCGAGATCCTGCGCCGTCTGTCTGAAGGAGGAAATACCGTTGTGGTCATCGAGCACAATCTGGATGTGATCAAGACGGCGGATCATATTATTGATATCGGACCGGAAGGCGGTGACAGAGGCGGAACAGTAATTGCCAGAGGAACTCCGGAGGAAGTAGCAGAGAATCCGGTTTCCTACACCGGTAAATATGTGAAAAAATATCTGGAACAGAAATAACCGGTAAAAGTTCTTTTCAATTTCTGTGGTTTTGTATATAATGAAGTGCGGGAACGTTTCGGCACAGACCGGAACAGAATAAGTCAGAAATGCGTCAGCATATGAATGTGTATGACGCAGGCGGGAGGATTTATGCCGGCAAAGGATATTGGAATCGATCTGGGAACCAGAAACAGTCTGGTGTTTTCCACAGGCAAGGGAATCGTTTTAAGAGAGCCCTCTGTGGTTGTTTATGATAAAGATACAGAGAAGATCAGAGCAATCGGTGAGGAAGCCAGACAGATGGCAAGCCATCTGACTTCCAATATGGAAGTGATCTGGCCAATCCGAAGAGGTGTGATCGTAGATTATAATGTAATGGAAAAGATGCTGAAATATTTTATTTCACAGGCTATGGGACGTAGAGCGTTCCGGAAACCGAGAGTCAGCATCAGTGTTCCGAGCGGGATCACGGAGATTGAGCGTAAAGCAATTGAGGAAGCTGCCTATCAGTCAGGAGCCAGGGAAGTTTTTCTTGTGGACGAGCCCATTGCTGCTGCTATCGGTGCAGGTGTAGATATCACCAAGCCATTTGGTAATCTGATCGTGGATATCGGTGCAGGGACCACGGATGTTGCGGTCATATCGGTAGGGGGAGTGGTTGTTTCCACTTCTGTGAAGGTTGCAGGAGATAATTTTGATCATGCGATCATGAATTATGTACGTGAGAAGCATAGTCTCTTTATCGGGGAGGATGCAGCGGAGAATATCAAGATCAAGATCGGAACAGCCAGTGAAGAAGCGGATCTTCGCACGATGGAGGTCAAGGGCAGAAATATCATCACAGGACTTCCGAAGGTGGCAACACTGACTTCTGAGGAGATCCGGACCGCTTTGCGGGAAACGACCGGACAGATCGTAGAGACAGTCCATGGCGTTCTTGAAAAAACACCGCCGGAGCTGGCGGCAGATATCATGGACCGAGGAATCGTTCTTACAGGCGGAGGTGCCATGCTGCATGGAATGGATGCATTGATCGAGCAGAAAACAGGAGTCAGCACCCTGACTGTACAGGATGCAATGCTTGTAGTGGCTGCAGGAACAGGAAAATATGCGGAAATCATGTCAAGGATGTAAACCGTTATGAGGCGTCCGGACGGCACAGGGTCAGAGAAGAGACTGCCGCAGGAAACTCATACAGATAAGGCGCTGCAGCTGCAGTGCCTTTTGCTGTTATCAGAGGTTTACAGATGGAGAAGAAAATGAGTGAGACAGTTACAGGATATATAGATCATGTGATCTTCCGGAATGAAGATAATGGATATACGGTCATGGTACTGAAAGGGATGGAAGAGGAACAGGAACTGACCTGTGTGGGAACATTTCCTGCGATCACCCAGGGGGCTGCCATTGAAGCTTCCGGAAATTATACAACACATCCGGTGTATGGCAAGCAGTTTCAGATAGCCTCCTACGTAGAAAAAATGCCGGAGGATGCACTGGCCATGGAACGCTATCTGGGCTCCGGCGCGATCAAGGGGATCGGTGCGGCACTGGCAGCCAGGATCGTACGTCGTTTCGGCGATGATACCATGCGTATTGTGGAGGAAGAGCCGGAGCGTTTGGCTGAGATCAAGGGAATCAGCGAAAAAAAGGCCATGGAGATCGCAGAACAGATGACGGAGAAAGCAGATATGCGCCGCGCTATGATCTTTCTCCAGAAATACGGGATATCGCTGAATCTCGGCGCAAAGATCTATCAGAAATACGGACAGGCTGTATATGGAGTCCTGCAGGAGAATCCGTATCGCCTTGCAGAGGATATCAGTGGTGTGGGATTCCGTATCGCAGATGAGATCGCTTCCCGGATCGGGATCCATACAGATTCAGATTACAGGATAAGAAGCGGAATGTTGTATACTCTTCTGCAGGCTTCCGGAGAAGGCCATATCTATCTTCCGAAGGAGGAGCTTTTTTCCAGGGCATCCGGACTTCTGGGCGTAGATCCCTCCTACATGGAAAAGCATCTCATGGATATGGTGGTAGACCGGAAACTGATCCTGAAGGAAACAGAAGACGGTGCGGTGGTCTATCCCACACGATATTATTATCTTGAGCTGAATTCAGCCAGAATGCTCTGTGAGCTGAACATCCTCTGCCCGGAGGATGAGGAGATGATGGAGAAACGGATCAACAGGATTGAGAAGGAGACAGGGACCCGGTTGGATGAAATGCAGAAACAGGCAGTTGCGGCAGCAGCCAGCCACGGCCTGTTCATTCTGACCGGCGGACCGGGAACCGGAAAGACTACAACGATCAATGCCATTATCCGCTACTTTGAAGAGGAGGGCGCCGAGCTGCGGCTTGCAGCCCCAACCGGCCGTGCAGCCAAGCGAATGACAGAGGCTACCGGATACGAGGCTCAGACGATCCACAGGCTTCTGGAACTGAACGGAATGCCGGAGGAAGAGCAGGAAGGCCGTGCAGTTCATTTTGACAGAAATTCGGAGAATCCGCTGGAAGCGGATGTGATCATCATTGATGAGATGTCTATGGTGGATATCGCACTGATGCATTCGCTGCTTCTTGCAGTGACAGCAGGGACCAGACTGATCCTGGTAGGTGATGAAAATCAGCTTCCCAGCGTAGGCCCTGGAAATGTTCTGAGGGATATTATCCGCAGCTGCTGTTTTCCGGTAGTAGAGTTGAAAAAGATTTTCCGCCAGGCATCTGAAAGTGATATTGTGGTGAATGCCCATAAGATCAACCGGGGCGAGCAGGTGACCATCAATAACAAGAGCCGGGATTTCTTTTTTCTGAAAAGATATGACGCGGATATCATTATCCGTGTGGTGATCGCACTGATCCAGGAGAAGCTTCCGCGTTATGTAGATGCAAAGCCCTATGAGATCCAGGTGCTCACTCCTATGCGCAAGGGACTCCTGGGTGTGGAGCGGCTGAACCAGATCCTTCAGAGATATCTGAACCCGCCGGATGAGAAGAAAAAGGAGAAAGAGATCGGACAGCGTCTTTTCCGTGAAGGGGATAAGGTGATGCAGGTGAAGAACAATTACCAGCTGGAGTGGGAAATCCTTGGACGATACAAGATTCCTGTGGATAAAGGTGTGGGCGTGTTTAACGGAGATACCGGTATTATGACGGAGATTAATGAATTTGCGGAAACGGCCACCGTGGAATTTGAGGATGGCAGACAGGCAGAATATTCCTTCAAACAGCTTGAGGAACTGGAACTCGCCTATGCAGTGACCATACATAAGTCCCAGGGCTCAGAATATCCGGCAGTGATCCTTCCGATCCTTTCCGGACCAAGGATGCTGATGAATCGGAATCTTCTGTATACAGCAGTGACCAGAGCCAGAAAATGTGTTACCGTAGTAGGCAGTGAGACCACTTTTGCGGAGATGATCCGTAATGAAAAACAGCAGCAGAGATACAGCTCTCTGGACAGACGGATCCGGGAGCTGGATGAATCTGAACAGAAAGAGAGTGCCATCGGGGAGAAAGGACTTTTTTGAAAAAAACAGCAGATTTTTTACTGGACATGCTTTACCCGAAAAAATGTCCTCTGTGCCATCAGATACTGAAAGAAAAAGATCGGCTGATCTGTCCGGAGTGTTCCGGAAAGGTCAGACCTATATCCGGTCCCAGGTGTATGAAATGCGGAAGACCGGTAAAAATGGAAGAGGAATACTGTGAAGACTGCCGCAAGGGTGCCCATCATTTTACGGAGGGCAGAAGTATTTTCTGGTACGGAGAGGTCTGGAGACAGTCTCTGGTACGATTTAAGTATTACGGATGTCGGGAATATGGGGATTTTTATGCAAAGGCAATGAGCATCTTCGGAAAAAAATATCTGGAACGTTGGAAGCCTGATCTGATCGTTCCCGTTCCTCTGCATTCCAGAAAGAAAAGGATGAGAGGTTTTAACCAGGCAGCATATCTGGCAGAAAGGCTCAGTGAGCTTACAGGGATCCCATGGGAGGATCATCTGGTAAGGAAGATACGAAGCACAAGATCTCAGAAAAAACTCAATGCCATACAGAGACGTCAGAACCTGAAAAATGCATATCGGGTAACCGGAAAGATCCCGGGCTTTTCTGTACTTGTGGTGGATGATGTATACACAACAGGAAGTACGGCAGATGCCATGGCAATGTGTCTTCTTGAGGCAGGCGCAGAGAAAGTTTATTTTCTGACAATATGCGCAGGAAGGGCATGAAACAGCCGAAAAAACACTTTTCATAGGTATGGAACTATGCTACAATAAATTTGATTGCAGTTAAACAGTATAACTGTATGGAAAGCGTAATGCAGATCATATATCGGGGATTTTCCTGATACAGAAAGCTTATGAGGAGTTATTTTTATGGTAAATGAAGAAAAAGTGAAGATCATGAACCGGCTGGCCATGT
Organism: Blautia massiliensis (ex Durand et al. 2017); assembly: GCF_051861785.1. Taxonomy (NCBI): domain Bacteria; kingdom Bacillati; phylum Bacillota; class Clostridia; order Lachnospirales; family Lachnospiraceae; genus Blautia; species Blautia massiliensis (ex Durand et al. 2017). Next base: position 1,232,937 of record NZ_CP146725.1, on the reverse strand, counting down.
ATGAGCATGGAGAAGGCAGGAAATATCTTCCGGTGAGCAGATATTATCGAAGTGATTATATTGGGCTTGCACTGATCAGAAACTTTTTTCTGGTAACGATCGGATATGTATTGGGACTTGCAGGCGTTGCCGCATATTTCAGCGAATATCTTATGGATAATGTGAATAAGATTAATCTGGTCGAGGTTGGAATCTATATCATCGTCGGCTACCTGATCGTGCTTGCTGTGTATTCGATACTGACCTACATCCAGTATTCTGTGAAATATTTCCGAGCCAAGAAGAGTGTCAGGGAATATTATCAGGATCTTACAAGACTGGAAAAAATCTACGGGCGGGAGGAAAAAAGAAATCCGGTCAGGAGAAATGCAGGAGGACATAGAAAATGACAGCTTTACTTGAGATCAAACAGAATATCAAAAGATTTTACGGACAATATGAAGTATATATACTGCCGGTCCTGAAGTTTGTTCTGGCATTTGCCTATTTTCTCTGGATTAACAGCAATATGGGCTACATGAAACAGCTGGATAATATTTTTGTTGTCCTGATCCTGGCGCTTGTATGTTCGATCCTTCCGGTTTCCGTGATGATGTTTATGGGATTTGCGTTGATGATCGGGCACTGTTATGCAGTCGGGATCGAAACGGCAGGATTTATGCTGCTTCTTATTCTGTTCATGCTGATCCTGTTCCTAAGATTCAGCAGGTCACAGAATCTTGCAATGATCCTTACACCACTTTCCTTCGGATTTGGTGTTCCTGCACTTATGCCGATCGGAGCAGGCCTGCTGGGTAGCGCATTGTCAGCGCTTCCGGCCGGATGCGGTGTTGTGATCTATTATTTTATACGGTTTGTACATGCACAGTCGGCGGCACTCAGTGATCCTGCCGCAGAGATCACAGAAAAACTGAAGCTGATCTCTGACGGACTTGTCCACAACTGGGCAATGTGGATCACGGTGATCGCGTTTGTGGTAGTGATCCTGTTTGTGAACCTTCTGAGAACACGGGCGTTTGACTATGCATGGAGGATCGCTGTCATTGCCGGCGGCGTGATCTATATCCTGGTTATCCTTGCCGGAGATTTCTGCATTAGTATTACGGTAGCCATGGTGCCGATGATACTGTCCACAGTGATCTCCGTACTGGCAGGATTTGTTCTGGAGTTCTTTGTTTTTGGCGGAGATTACAGCAGAACAGAACGTCTGGAATATGAGGATGATGAGTACTATTACTACGTAAAAGCCGTTCCGAAGGCAACGGTCGCCACTTCTGAGAGAAGCATCAAAAAGATCAATGCGGAGCCGGTAAAAGAAGAAAAAAAAGAAGACCATGTTGTGTCTTTCAGTGATGATGTATTTCATGAGAAGAAAGAAATGCATACAGTAAAGATGCCGGATATGGTTTCCGAAAATACAGTAAGTGAGAAACCGCAGGGATTGGACAAGATCGATTTCGAAAAACAGCTGGAGGAATCTCTGAAGGATCTTTAAACAGGAACGATTGGAATAGCTCAGGAAGAAAGGAGGAGACTTATGCAGAATGTGCTGACAGTTGTGGCCGGATATCTGGGGAAGATTTCCCTTCCGGGATTTGGCGTGATAGATATCATTGAGATCGGACTGATTTCCTTTTTTGTATATCAGTTTATGGCATGGATCAAATTTACACGTGCATATACCCTTCTGAAGGGCATTTTGATCGTCCTTGGATTTATCCTGGTCGCATATATCTTCAAAATGAATACGATCCTCTGGATCTTCCGGAACCTGGCTAATGTGCTGGTGATCGGTGTGATCGTAATCTTTCAGCCGGAGCTGAGGAAGGCGCTGGAGCAGCTGGGACAGAAGAAGTTTGTTTCCAACATTATTCCCTTTGATTCCGGCAGGGAAGTGCAGGAGCGTTTCAATGACAAGACTATCAACGAACTGGTAAAGGCCTGTTTTGATATGGGTGAAGTTAAGACCGGAGCACTGATCGTGATCGAGGAAGAGATCCGGCTTGATGAATATGTGAGAACCGGTATCAATATTGACGGTATCCTTACCAGTCAGCTGCTGATCAATATTTTTGAGCATAATACACCTCTTCATGACGGAGCGGTGATCGTGCGTGGGAACCGTGTGGTAGCAGCAACCTGCTATCTGCCTCTTTCAGATAATATGGAACTGAGCAAACAGCTGGGAACAAGACACAGAGCAGGTGTGGGTATCAGCGAAGCTACGGATTCTCTTACGATCATTGTTTCGGAAGAGACAGGACAGGTTTCAGTGGCCAGAGGCGGAGAACTGTCCAGAGGGCTTAACAGCAAGCAGCTTCGTGAAGTACTTGTTTCTGCTCAGAATAAAAAGGTTGTTGACAACGGTAAGCTGAGAAATCTGCTGAAAGGGAGAGTGAAACATGAAGAAAAATCTGACTAAGAACATCCCTTTGAAGATCATGTCGATTATTGTGGGAATCCTGGTGTGGCTGATTGTAGTAAATGTTGATGACCCTATCATTACGAAAGGCTTTGTGATCTCAGATGTGCAGATCATCAACGAAGCTTATGTGGATCAGCTGGGTGAGATGGTCATGCAGGATGACCGTGAAAATTCCGTACGTGTTTATATTACAGGTGATCGGAAGACAGTCAACCGTCTCACCTCAAGTGATATTAAGGCAGTTGCGGATCTGCAGCAGGCCCAGTCTACCGATACAGATCCTGTAATGATTCCCATTACAGCGACCTGCTCCGGGATACTGCCGGAAAACATCAGTGTATCACCACAGAATCTGAGTGTCCATCTGGAAAAAAAGGTGACCAAAGAATTTGCGATCAATGTTACCAGTGATGACAGCAAGCCGGCACAGGGGCTGGAGATTGCTTCGCTCACCGCAAATCCGGAAAAAGTCCGTATTACAGGACCGGAATCTCTGGTTGGTAAAATAGATAGTGTGAGTGTGGATGTAAGTTCAAAACTTGACGGGATCGATCAGGATACGATGATCACGGACGCAGAACTGACTATCACAGATAAGAATCAGGACACTCTTTCATCAAATTCCATGAGCTATCTGAAATTTGACAACAATGGAAAAGTCAATGTTACGGCAAAGCTCTGGAAGGTGCGTTCTGATATACGGATCAGTGCGGGATATACAGGGGAACCAGCAGAAGGCTATGTTGTGGATAGTGTCACAACAGTACCGGAGACTTTCAGCGTAGCCGGAAGTGAGGAAGCACTGAACAATCTGAAACTTCAGGGAAATACCATTTATCTAGACAATGAGAATGTGGATATTTCAGGAAAGAGCAATGACGTGGAAAAGAAAGTAAACCTGTCAGAGCTTCTTCCGGATGGCCTCAAGCTGACATCCGGATCCAGTACGGATCTCTGGATCACAGTCAATATCCTGCCGGAGGGCAGTAAGATATACAGATTCCCGACAGAGGATATCAAAGTAAAGGGGCTGCCTGATGATCTGCAGCTGGCATTTGAAGTTGCAGATATTGAACTGAAGGTGCAGGCGGAAGACGGAGATCTCTCCAAATTTGATCTGAAGTCGGTGGGAGCAACACTTTCCATGGATGACTGGGAGGAAGGCAGTTACGAAGTACCGATCAAAATCAGTCTTCCGGAAGGCTACAAGCTGTTGGAGAATGTAACTGCCGAAATCAAGATCTCCAAGGTTTCCAATGTAGACAGCAGCAGTAAGTAAGGAATCACAGTTTTGGATAAGGCTGGAAGGATAAGTAATATAAAGGGAGACAGCGGCAATGTTAAGTTATAAGGTAACGGTCAGGAACCCGTCAGGGCTTCATCTTCGTCCCGCAGGGCTTTTGTGCGGCGAGGCAATAAAATACAAATCGTCCATAACATTTCAGTATGCAGGAGGTACAGCGAATGCCAAAAGTGTTCTGAGTGTTCTGGGTGCCTGTGTAAAAAGCGGGGATGAGATCACACTGGTCTGCGAGGGTGAGGATGAACAGGCTGCAATAGATGCACTTGTGGCTCTTATCGAAGGCGGACTGGGCGAATGATACGTAACAGATACAGTAATTATTTACATCATCATGATCAGGAGGGATTATTGTGAAGAGAAGAGTTGTGGCAATTTTTCTCAGTCTGACATTATGCATGGGCGGAACTCTGGAAGCCGGCGCTGCGGCTTTGGGAAGTACAGACGTGCAGATGGCAGCAGAGACAGCCGGCGATCCGGCTGAGGATGTATTCAGTGATGCAGCGGGAACGACTGTACAGCAGCCGGAGACAGAAGAGGATCAGGCAGGTATTACTGACAGTTCAGAAGAAACACCGGCTGAACCGGAGAACCCCGCAGAGACACCGGATGTTATAGAAACACCGGAGATTACAGAGACACCGGAAACTACAGAAGCACCGGGGACTACTGAGACACCGGAGGCTACAGAAGCACCGGATGCGATAACAGAAGACAGTACAGATCCGGGCGATGATTTCAGTGCAGGTGATGCACCGTCAGCAGATACCACAGTACAGAACAAAGTGGAGAACAACACAGCCGAGGAAACTTTTGCTACCGGAGCATCTCTGGTAAACGGTGTAGTCGTTGCCAAGACAAGCGACTGGGTTTCTGCAAACGGTTTTTACAGACTCCGCAAAAAGAAAGTTACTGCATCTGCAGCCCCGGAGGGGAAAGCTCCTGAGGATCCGGCAGAAAGCAGAGAGGAAGAGCAGAAAACAACAGTTGATGAAACAGATGCAGCAGTACAGGAGGTACAGCAGACTGAAGAGCTTCCGGATGGCGCAGCAGAGAGTGAGCAGGCTCAGGTACTCCAGAATGAGCCAGCAGAAGGAGAGCAGGAGACTGCAGCCGAGGAAGGTGCAGCAGAAGAAGTTTCTACAGAGAAAGTATCCGTAGCAGAAGCTTCTGCAGAGACAGCATCCGCAGATGTAGTGTCTGCAGAGGAGACATCTGCAGAGACAGCACCCGCAGAAACAGAGACAGAACCCGAAACATCAGAGAGCGTAGATAACGCAGAAACTCTTGCCCTGGATGAAGGGAACGCTTCTCAGGTATCAGAAACAGGTTCCATCGAAGATAATTATTTTACTGCGCAGGATGGTCTTCTTAAGATCAATACCAACGGACATGAGGGGTATTATCTTTTTAATGAAGACGGATATCTGGTAACCGGCCGCATGACCCGTGAACCAGGTGAAGCAGGTTATACCGGAACACAGAAGACAGAATGGTATTTCCTCGAAAGTTCCAAGGCTTCCCTGTATTCGGATTCCACCGGAAAAGCGATCACACCGTGGACCTCCAATCTTGGCCAGCAGAAGAGAAATTACTGGTTATGGACAGGAACTGTTTTCCGCTATTATAATTCCCAGGGTGATTACAAATCCATAGAGGCTCAGAACCTTGCAGGCAAGATCAAGAAGATCGGAAATGCTTATTATACACTGATGCGTAACGGAAAACCGCGAACAGGAATCCTGAAGCTGACAACCGGTTCCACAACATATCAGTATTACTTCCAGCCGGCATCAAAGGCAGGAGAGATCCCAGGAAAGCTTTTTTATGGCGGATGGACATATGTTTTAAACAGCAAAAATCAGAAACGTTTTATCTATTGTAGTCCGAAGGCTGCCACACGTGGACAGATCATGAAACATGGAGTTTATGTATCACCTGTAATGTCCAAGAAATATCGGTACATGCTGAATGCCAGCGGCTATGTTATGACGAATACAATGGCGAAGGCGCAGAACAACGCATATTATGTTTCAGACAGCAAGGGCCGTATCATTACAAAAAAACTTGTGAAGTATAAAGGCAGCAGATATTATTTCGGAGACAATGGCCAGAGAGTTTCCTGGAGGAACTGCTGGCATGGCTGCCCGGGTGCATCCAACAAGATTTATTATTTCGGAGGTACGGCAGGAAAAGTTGTTGAAAAATATGGCTGGCAGAAGGTGACTGATGCAAAAGGTCAGTTCTTCGGATGGTTTTACTTTGACAAAAATGGAAACCATTATAAGAGCCAGATGATAACAAACAAGTCCTCCAAAAAGAGCTATTACTTTAACAGCACAGGACAGCTTGCAACCGGAAAGACCAAGATCGGAAAAAATTATTATTTCTTTGCAACATCAGATGCCAATACGCACAGAGGATGGATGTACAAGAGTACATTGGTCCGTTACCAGAATCAGTGGTATTATGCAGGAGGCAACGGTGTTCTGAAAAAGTCAGGCTGGCAGAAAGTCGGTAAATACTGGTACTATCTGCAGAACTATACCGTTGTGACAAATAAATCCATGAAACGTGGTTCCGTAAATGGTTATCTGGACAGCCAGGGACGTTTCTCCACCGGTTGGGTGATCGTCAGCGATTATTATGATCAGGTTAGATATATTGATCCGGACAGCGGTTCCAGGTATCTGACCAACACAAGCAGATGGATCAATGGAAAACTATATTACTTTGATAAGAACGGTTACCGTCGCAATGATGTTTCCAGTATTTATGGCGGACCATATTACCTGGAGGTTGACAAGACTAACGGTGTTATGACTGTATATACAAACAGCAGCAAGACGATTCCGGTTAAGACGATCCGTGTTTCTGTAGGTCTCGCCGGAACACCTACATGGGATGGTACATACAGACTGACCCGCAGTCTGAGGTGGCAGCCACTGATGGGACCGTCCTGGGGACAGTACGGAACACATGTTGACGGATGCGGACAGGGAGGAATCTTTATCCATTCTGTAGCTGGCTCGACCAGGAGTGTTTACAATCTTCCGGCAGGTGAGTACCTGAAACTTGGTCAGCCGGCATCTCACGGATGTATCCGTGCCTGTGTGGCTGATGCGAAGTGGGTATATGAGAACTGTAACGGTTCTACGATCCACATTTACAGCAGCGGAAATTACGTTAACAATGAAGCCTTCAAGGGACCTTTAGGCCGCAGACCGCTGGCAACCTTCCGTGGAGCTGGAAACTTTGATCCTACAGACCCGGAAGTTCCGTGATCTTTGCCGAACAGTACCAGAAAGAAATATATAGAATAACAGAAGACCGATGTTCAGCCATAAAGAGCTGACATCGGTCTTTTTCCATATATGGCTTTACTTTCCATTTTTTCATATGTATAATAAAAGTTATACACAAATTAACAACATACTTTATGGAAGGAAACTAAAATGAAAAACTGGAAGAAATGGCTGGCGGCAGGCTGTATGGCAGCACTGCTGGGAATCGGAACAATGGGAACTACAGCGATGGCCATGGGCGGCGGAGGCGTAGACCGAAGCGAGGCAGTTGCTGAGGGAGAAAAGGTCCCCAGCGGGAAGGCAACACAGAATTCCAGGGTAAGTTCAAAGGCCTGGAAGAAGATCAACGGTGTCTGCTATAACGGAAGCGGCCAGAAGCTGGAAGGTGCTGTTACACGTGGGATCGATGTTTCCGAGTGGCAGGATACCATCAATTGGGCACAGGTCAAAAAGTCCAATGTAGATTTTGCCTTTGTCAGGATTTCCTATGGCCTGAACCATCTGGATAACACATATGATTACAACATGAAACAGGCAGAGAAGGCAGGTGTTCCGACAGGAACCTATGTGTACAGCCTTGCACTGAACACACAGCAGGCACTGAAGGAAGCACAACTTGCCATCCGTAAAATGGATGGATATAAAGTATCCTATCCGGTGGTTTATGACATTGAATATGATCAGATGCGTAATCTTTCCGCATCACAGATCGCGGATCTGGCAAAAACCTTCTGCAATGAGGTAAAAAAAGCCGGATATCATCCAATGGTCTACTGCAATACAGACTGGTATGACAACAAGCTTGACTGGAGTAAGATGACAGGGTATGATGTATGGCTTGCACGATATGGTGATACGATCCTGGCTCCTGACAAGAAAAAGTACAAATATACCATCTGGCAGTCCACCGATGGTGACGGCGGCGGATATCTGAACACCACCAAGGGGCTGGTTGCGGGAATCCCGTCTTATTCTACTGTAGATATTGACTTCGGTTATGTTGATTATACCAAGATCATCACACCCAGATGGCATGCACAGACCGGATACAAAGCATCCACCAGACCGGATACCAGCAACTATAAAGGAAAAACCGGCTGGGCAACAGAGAACGGAAAGAAATTTTATTATGTCAATGGTGTCAAAAAATACGGCTGGGTTCAGGTGAAAAATAAGAAATATTATATCCATAAGACCGCAGGAATGTACCGCTCAAGGCTGATCAGGGATTCCAGGAACATTTCCAGATATGTAGACAAAAATGGAGTCCTTGTGAAAAATACCTGGATTACCTATAAGGAGAAAAAATATTATTTTGACAAAAACGGACATGCATTAAAGGGCATGAAAAAGGTCGGAAAGAACTATTATTATTTTCAGTCCAAATACGGATACATGATGAGGCACGTGCGGTACATGAACAGCAGGAATGATGTATATTATTTTGGCGGTGACGGCGTTATGGTCAAAAAGGTATTTTATACATGGAGTGGAAACAATGAAAGCCATACCTATTATTTTGGCTCCAATGGAAAGATGCAGAGGGGCTGGCTGAAACTGGATGGAAAGAGATATTATTTTGATCCGGAAACAGGAATTATGTACAAAGATTGCACCATTAAGAAAAACGGAAAGAGCTACACATTTGATGAAAATGGTGTATACACAACTGTATCCGCAGCAAATAAGAAAAAATAAAAAAATGCCGGCAGCTTTACGTACGCTGCCGGCATTTTTATGATCATAAGGTATAAACAAGGATTCCAAGGATGATAATCAGATTCCCGATGATCTTTCCGCGGGAAATCTTTTCTGTCAGGATCCGCCAGGAAAACAGCAGGACAAAAACATAGGCGGCAGTATCGATCACCGGTCCGAATTTCATATCCACTTTGGTGTAGCACCAGGTATTCAGGAGCAACACTCCAAAAAAGATACCATAGGCCAGGATCACCCGCCAGTTCAGATATTCCCGGAGAGGATTTTTGTATTCCATATTGGCACTCTGCTTCAGAAGTACCTGGGAAATTGCCGAAAAAAAGGTTCCGGCCAGCATGATCAGCATAAATGTTCTATTCATATCTCTGCACCATCCAGACTCCGATCAGAACGATCAGGATGCCGATGATGTTCTGAAGCGAAAGATTTTCGTGAAAAATGATCACAGCCCATACCTGGGACCACAGAAGATAGACGCTTTTGTTGGCGTAGGCCGTGGAAAGGGAAAATTTTTTGATCACCTGCTGCCATGCAATGGCGTAGATCCCACAGTTTGCGATCATAAGAAAAAGAAATACATAGAGAAGAGGACTATGAAGCCCTTCTTTATTATAATAAACCGATGCAAGCTTGGAAAAAACGCTGGTAAGAGAAAACAGCAGGATATTCAGATGAAGCTGAATATAATCTTTGATTTTTGTCATGTTTCCTCCATATCATAAATGTGATTATCATAGACTGATAATCAATATATATCATCCGGCAGGTTTATGCAAGAAAATGTTTGAACAATGTAATGGTTTACAACAGGAAATGAAAATGATAAGATTAAAAGATAAGTGTCAATTGATACAAAAGAGAGGAAAAACGATATGTGTTTATATTCAGTGGTTGTTCCTGTATACAATTCAGAACATACGCTGCAGGAACTGTACACCCGTCTGGAAAAAGTATTCCGGGAAACGATAAAAGAAGAATTTGAACTGATCCTTGTAGATGACGGGTCCAGGGACCGGTCTTTTGCGGTTATGCAAGCACTTCGGGAAAAAGATCCCCGTGTTAAGATCATCCAGATGGCAAGGAATTTCGGACAGCATCCTGCGCTTCTGTGCGGATTTGCCCACGTAAAGGGAGAGTTCATCGTAACTATGGATGACGACCTTCAGCATCAGCCTGAGGAACTTCCCAAAATGATCAATGTAATGAAGGAACGTGACGATGTGGATGTGATCATCGCAAGCTATGAAGGACGTAAGCATAATCTGATCCGGAAGCTGGGCACAAAGCTGTCTGTATGGGCAACTTCCAAAATGCTCGGCAAGGATCCGAACCTTCAGATCACCAGTTATCGACTGATCCGCCGTTTCCTGGTGGAAGCCATGCTGAAGACCAATACGTATCTTCCGCAGATCGGAAATCTTCTGGTCTTAAGCTCCAACCGTATCATCAATGTTCCGGTGCAGCATGCGGCACGTGCATATGGAAAGAGCGGATATTCTTTTTGCCGCCTTGTGAAGGATCTCATCTATGATATTACTGCCCATACGGCATTTCCGTTGCTTATGGTGCGAAACATCGGCATTGCCAGTTTTCTGGTAAGCTTTTTACTGGGAATCTATTATCTGGTGAGATATTTTCTGTGCGGGATCTCAGTGGAGGGCTGGACATCCCTGATGCTTGTGATGCTGGCATTTTTCGGGCTGACTCTGCTTTCAATCGGGATCATCGGTATTTATCTCATGAATATTCTCAATGAGGCCAAAAAGATGCCGCACTATGTGATCCGTCAGGAGGAGACAGAATGATGAAAAAAGAGATCGGCGGTTATCTGGAACTGGAAGAACCGGCGGGACAGGAGTACTATCCGGATCTCTGTGGCGTAAATCTCGGAAGAACAGCGCTTTTGTGGCTGATGGAAGCACGCAGGTGCAAAAAGATCTATCTGCCATTTTTTCTCTGCGATTCCGTAACCGGTGCCTGTGAGAGGTACGGGGCAGAGATTGGATTTTATCATATGGATGAAGGGCTGCATCCGATCCTTGAGGAGAGAACCCTGTCAGAAGGAGAATATCTGTATCTGGTAAATTATTATGGCCAGCTTACCGATGATAAGATCCTGAAATATAAAAAAACCTATGGAAATATCATTGTGGATCATACGCATGCGTTTTTTCAGAAACCGCTGCCTGGGGTGGACACTCTGTACTCCTGCAGAAAATTTCTCGGAGTCAGTGATGGAGCATATCTGTCTACCGATGCGGAGCTGGAACCGGAAAAGAAGCCTCTGGACCACTCCATGGGAAGAATGGAGCATATTCTGGGACGTTATGAATATGATGCCGGAACCTTCTATCAGAAAATGCTGGATAATGCAGCAAATTATCATGAGATGGAGATCCGCCGGATGTCCCGTCTGACCGGAAACCTCCTCAGGACTATGGATTATTCCGGTATCAAAGCAAGAAGAGAACAGAACTACCGCCTGCTGTCGCAGCTTCTTCCTTCAAGGAATGCTTTTACAGGGGAGGTGCCGGAGGGACCGTTTGCCTATCCGTACTATCATAAGAACGGATTGGAGCTTCGACACTGGCTGGCAGGCCGGAAGATTTTTGTGCCGACAAACTGGCGCAATATCCTGGAAGAATTTGACAGGGATACCATGGAATATGACTGGGCTGCCAATGTGCTGCCGCTTCCCTGTGACCAGAGATACGGGGCAGAAGAAATGCAGTATATTGCGGATTCCATAAGAGAATGGGAGGAAACGGGATCATGAAACACAGATTGCTGATACTGGGAACGCTGGGAGAATTTGTGCAGCTGGTTCAGAAGGCCTGCGAAAAAGGATACTACACCATTGTCTGCGACGGATATCCGGATGGTCCGGCAAGAGCATTTGCAGATGAGGCATTTCAGATCCCGGTAACCGATACGGAACAGATCGCCTGCCTTTGCCGGGAAAAGGAGATCGACGGGATCCTCACATCCTTTTCAGACCTTCTTCTGGAATGTATGGTAAAGATCGCGGACCGGGCAGGAATCCCCTGTTATCTGAAACCGGAGCAGCTTCCCTGGTATCGTGATAAATCAGCGACCAGAGCACTGCTTATCGAACTGGGACTTCCCACTCCGGGTTTTCGAAAGATCCCGATCGCATATTTTAAAGACAGATCCAAAAGAACTCAGCTGAAAGAGCTGCTTGAGGGACTTCGCTATCCGGTGGTCAGCAAGCCACTGGATAAATACGGCTCCCGCGGGATCTATATATCCGAAGATCTGGAGGAGCTGATAAATGGTGCAGAAAAAACAGCAGGATTTTCTGATATGCCGGAGATTTTGGTGGAAGAATATAACGATGGCTATGAATTCAATATGATGACCTGGGTGCGACATGGAAAGGTCCATGTGATCAGTATCGCAGACCGTGAAAAGACATTTGTTGCCAAAGGCGAGATTCCCATCAGCACAAGAAATGTGTATCCTTCCAGATTATTGTCAAAAGTTGAAAAGCCTGCCACAGAACTTCTTCAGGCATATGCGGACAGAACCGGCCAGAAAGACGGAGCCCTTTCCATGCAGTTTTTCTGGAAGCCGGGAGAAGGTATCCAGGTCTGCGAGATCGCCGCACGATTTTTCGGATATGAGCATGAATTGACAGATATGGTCTATGGCTTTAATATGGAAGAGCTTCTTCTTGCATCTCTCTATGAGCCGGATAAGCTGAAAAAAATGCTTGCAGAACACGATGTTCATAAACCACAGTGCTGTGGAGCTGTCATTTATTTTCAGGGAAGGCTTCTTACCATCGGAGATCAGTCTGCGGCAGTCCGGCTGGGAGAGAAAGAACAGGTGGAAAAGCCCTGGATCTTTTATCAGGAAGGAGAGAAGGTCATTGAGCATGGCCCTAATCCGTATCTGGCATTATATTATGTAAAAACAGAGAATCGTAAGGAAATGGATCTTCTCACAGAGGAATTTTATGAGAAAATGCATATTCTGGATCCCAACGGCCAGGAGGTGGCATACCATAATCAAATCCCGGATTATACACCGGCAGAAAAATAGGCATTGAATTTACAACATGAGTGTGAGAAAATGGAATATACAGTTAATGTAGAAAAACCATGAAGAATAAGAAATAAAGAGGAAATACATGATTGATTTTAACAGACCTGCGTTTACAGGTAAGGAATTTGAGTACATCCGTGGCGCAGTAGAACGGGGAATGCTCTGCGGCGACGGGATTTATACGAAGAAATGTTCTGCATGGATGGAAGAGCGCTTTCATGTGGGCCATGTGATGCTGACAACCTCCTGTACCCATGCACTGGAGATGGCTGCTTTTCTGGCGGATATCCAGCCTGGCGATGAGGTGATCATGCCGTCCTATACTTTTGTATCAACGGCAGATGCATTTGTGCTTCGCGGTGCAAGGATCGTATTTGTGGATATCCGGCCGGATACCATGAATATTGACGAGAAGCTGATCGAACAGGCGATCACGGATAAGACCCGTGCGATCGTTCCGGTCCATTATGCAGGAGTGGCCTGTGAGATGGACACGATCATGGAGATTGCCGGAAGGCATGATCTGAAGGTAGTGGAAGACGCGGCCCAGGGTGTGGATGCCTACTATAAGGGAAAAGCCCTTGGCACCATTGGAGATTTTGGCTGCTACAGCTTCCATGAGACCAAGAACTATACCATGGGAGAGGGCGGCGCAATCCTGTTCAACGGGGAACAGTATCTGGAGAAGGCAGAGATCCTGAGAGAAAAGGGAACGGACCGCAGCAAATTTTTCCGTGGCCAGGTAGATAAATACCGCTGGATGGATTATGGATCCTCCTATCTTCCGAGCGAATTGAATGCGGCATATCTTTATGCCCAGCTGGAACAACATAAGAAGATCAGTGACAAGCGGATGCAGATCTATGATTTTTACAATGAGAATCTCAGATTCCTGGCGGAGGAAGGAAAGATCCAGCAGCCTTATGTACCGGAAGAATGCACACATAATGCACATATGTACTACATTAAGGTACATGATATCCAGGTACGCACAAGGCTTCTGAAATATCTCCGCGAAAAGGATATCTGCAGTGTGTTCCATTATGTACCCCTTCATTCCGCACCGGCAGGAAAAAAATTCGGAAGATTTTCCGGAGAAGATGTTTATACTACAAAAGAAAGCGAGCGTCTTATGCGACTGCCCATGTTCTATAATCTGAGCATGGAGGATGCGAAGAGAGTTGTGGATGCCATTGCTTCCTTTGACGGGTTTTGACAGAAGAAGGGAAAAACTATGAAAAAAATAAAAAAATTACTGGCAGTTTTCGCAGCAGTCAGCGTGGCGCTGATGCTGCCGGTACAGACTATGGCAGCAGTGGATCTGAATGCGAAATATGACATCAGCACCAATCAGATCCAGGGATGGCCGGCAGGACCGGATATTACATCGGATACCGGTATCCTGATGGATGCAGACACAGGAGTTGTTCTTTATAACAAGGGCGGAGATGAGCAGAGATATCCGGCCAGCATTACCAAGATCATGACCTTGCTGGTGGCAGTGGAGAATTCCACCATGGATGAGAAGGTGACCTTTACAGAAACCGGGGTGCGTAATGTTACGGCAGATTCCAGTAATATCGGCACACAGGTGGGCGAAGTCCTGACTATGGAGGATTGTCTGTATGCTCTGATCATCCAGTCGGCCAATGACGTTGCGGCACAGATCGCAGAGCATATCGGCGGCACAGAGCAGGCATTTATCGATATGATGAACCAGCGCGCCAGTGAGATCGGATGTGCCAATACACATTTTGCAAATTCCAGCGGACTTCCGGATGATAACCACTATTCTTCTGCGCGGGATATGGCACTGATCTTCAGAGAGGGCCTGAAAAATGAAACATTCCGTACGGTCGTGGGAACACCGGACTATATCATCCAGCCTACGAATATGAACAGCCAGCAGAGGATCCTGCATACCCATCATCCAATGTTTGCACCGGAAAGCGGATTTTATTATAAAGGATGCATTGGTGGAAAAACCGGAACTACCGTTGCGGCAGGGCATACACTTGTCACAGGAGTGACCAGAGATAATACCACATATATTGCAGTGACTATGCGTGGAACAGAGCTTTCCAATTCCTGTATGGACAGTACAGCTATGTTCAATTATGCATTTGAGAATTTCACAAAAACAGAAGTAAATGGCGGTTATGTATTTCTTCCAAAAGGGGTGGAGCTGAATTCCCTTACCGAGAAGTCAGAGAATACCAATGGGAAAACAGAAACCGGTTACTATTTCGGAGATTATCTGATCGGTACCGCGAGTGTTGCACAGGCAACCGATACACCGGTACCGGAACCAACTGCTGGGGCAGAGGACAGCCAGGAAACGGACAGCTCCGGATCGGAAGCTTCCACAGAAGTAGCAGAGGAAGATAACAGCAAAACAACAGAGAAGAGTACAGCCGGAGAGGACACCAGCGAAAAAAAGAGCATTCCTGCCCAGCGTAAGATCCTTCTTATAATCATGGCAGCGATGATCCTGATCCTGATCGCCCTTCTTGCGGCTCTCAGAATAAAAGAAAAGAAACATCACAAATAAATCAAAACAGAAAGGGAGAAAAAAAATGGGAAAAATAAAAGTAACGCAGTGCGGAGATATTGAAGGACTGAAAGTGATTGAGCCAACTGTATTTGGTGATTCCAGAGGATATTTCATGGAAACATACAATTATAATGATTTCAAGGAAGCAGGCATTGATGTGGAATTCGTTCAGGACAATCAGTCCAGCTCCCGTTACGGTGTTCTCCGCGGACTTCATTTCCAGATCAGCTATCCTCAGGACAAGCTGGTACGTGTGGTAAACGGAGAAGTGTTTGATGTTGCGGTTGACCTTCGTGAAGGCTCCAAGACCTTTGGAAAATGGTATGGTGTAGTCCTTTCCGCAGAAAACAAGAAACAGTTCTTTATCCCGAAGGGATTTGCTCATGGCTTCCTGGTACTTTCCGAGAATGCAGAGTTCACCTACAAGTGCTCTGATTTCTATCATCCAAACGATGAGGGCGGACTGATCTGGAATGACAAGGACATTAACGTTGAGTGGCCGATCCCGGAAGGCATGGAACTTATTTTCTCCGACAAGGATCAGAAGTGGGGAAGCTTCAAGGAATATAAGAATCGATAAGGAATTGCAGAATGAAGAAAATATTAGCTTTACCGGCGGAGCTGTACCAGAATCGAAAGCTGGTTTTAAGCCTTGCAAAAAATGATTTCAAAACAAAATATGCAGGATCCTATCTTGGTATTGTCTGGGCGTTTATCCAGCCTATTGTAACGATCCTGGTCTACTGGTTTGTATTTTCCGTAGGATTAAAGGCCGGAACAGTATCGGATTATCCTTTTGTACTCTATCTGGTGTCCGGCATTGTGCCCTGGTTTTTCTTCCAGGAAGCATTAAACGGTGGAACCAATGCCCTGATCGAATACAATTATCTTGTGAAGAAGGTTGTATTCAAGATCAGTATCCTTCCCATCGTAAAAATAATTTCCGCACTTTTCGTGCATATTTTCTTTTTGGCCTTTGCACTGATCTTATGTGCATGCTACGGATATACACCAAGCCTTTATACACTGCAGATCATTTATTACTCTGTCTGCACCTTCCTTTTTGTACTGGGACTTGTGTATGCTACAAGTGCGATCGTCATTTTTTTCCGTGATCTGACTCAGATCATCGGCATTTTTCTTCAGGTGGGTGTATGGCTTACACCGATCATGTGGGATATCAATATGCTTTCTTCATATCCATGGCTGATCAAGCTGTTTAAGCTGAATCCGATGTACTATGTAGTTACGGGCTACCGTGATTCCATGCTTGGCCATACCGGGATCTGGAATCATGCTTCATGGACAATCTATTTCTGGGTAGTTACGATCCTGCTTTTCGGACTGGGATCTGTAATATTCAAACGTCTGAAGCCGCATTTTGCAGATGTGCTTTAATTGAATGCGGATGACGGATATCCGCCTGTTCCGGACCGGACAGCTCCCATCGGGGATCTGTTCCGTACGGATAAAAAGCGGAATGGCGGCGGATTGCGAGAGTGAACGATTTACACAAAAGTGAGGTTGAAAATGGCAGAAGATATTGCGATTTCAGTAAATGATGTCAGTAAGATGTACAAGCTTTACGATAATCCTATGGATCGTCTTAAGGAGTCCCTGGGATTATCCAGAAAAAAGAAATATAAAGAGCATTATGCTCTCAACCATGTATCCTTTCAGGTGCATAAGGGAGAAACAGTGGGAATTATCGGAACAAATGGTTCCGGTAAATCCACGATCCTGAAGATCATCACCGGCGTACTTTCGCCCACAGCCGGGGAAATAGCCGTAAACGGAAGGATCTCAGCGCTTCTGGAACTGGGAGCCGGATTTAACGGAGAATATTCCGGACTTGAAAATGTATATCTCAACGGAAGCATGATCGGTTTTTCCAGGGAAGAGATCGATGCCAAGCTGCAGTCTATTCTGGATTTTGCAGATATCGGTGATTTTATCTATCAGCCGGTAAAAACATACTCCAGTGGTATGTTCGTGCGTCTGGCTTTTGCGGTAGCTATCAATATCGATCCGGAGATCCTGATCGTTGATGAGGCTCTTTCCGTAGGAGATGTATTTTTTCAGGCAAAATGTTACCGGAAGTTCGAAGAGTTTAAGGAAATGGGGAAGACCATTCTGTTGGTAAGTCATGACCTGAGCAGCATCGGAAAGTACTGTGACCGTGTTGTACTTCTCAACAAAGGTGAGAAGCTTGCAGAGGGTGGTGCCAAGGAGATGGTCAATCTTTACCGCCGTGTGCTGGTCAATCAGTACGACGATGCAGATCTGGAAGAAAACACAGACGATGTTGAAGATACAGAAGAAAACCAGGATCCGGAGAATCAGACTGCCGGAGCAGATGTTTCACTGAAAGTTCATGACGGAGACGGAAAAGCCATGAAAGACAGCCTGAACCTGAATCCGGAAGTCCTGGAATACGGCAGCAAGCTTGGCGAGATTGTGGATTTTGCCATCCGGGATGATACAGGAATGATTAGCAATGTGATCGAAAAGGGAAAGGAATTTTCTGTTCAGATGAAAGTGAAGTTCCAGGCTGATGTCAGTGATCCGATCTTTGCATTTACCCTGAAAGATCTGAAAGGCACCGAGATCACAGGAACCAATACCATGTATGAACATACGCCTCTGAAACCGCAGAAAGCAGGCGATGTCCGTGAGATCACCTTCAAACAGGTGATGCCTCTGGAAGCAGGGGAATATATGCTGTGTCTGGGCTGCACCGGATATAAAGACGGCGATTTTACCGTATTTCACCGTCTTTACGATGTGTGTAACCTGACTGTGATCACAGATAAGAAAGCAGTGGGATATTTTGATCTGTTTTCCAAAGTATCTGTGAAATAAGTGGAGGAACGACTATGGCGGAGTTGAATTTAGATTATTATACGGCGAAGGATCATTATTCCGATGGGGATATCGAGGAAACACTTCTGAAAATGGCGCAGGAAGGCAAATCTTTTGAGGACCTGCCGGAGAATGAGGTGAGTTTTCCCATGGTCTATCATTTTTCCGGGCTGCGGGAGAACATCTTAAGCTGGTACCCTCTGAAAAAGACGGATTCCGTTCTGGAGATCGGAGCCGGATGCGGAGCCATTACCGGAATGCTTTGCCGCAAGGCCGGTTATGTGACTTCCGTGGAGCTTTCCAAACGTCGGGCAGATATCAATTATGCGAGAAACAGGGATAAGGAAAATCTGACGATCATGGTTGGAAACCTCAATGACATGACTTTTCCGGAAAAATTCGACTATGTGGTAGTAAACGGTGTGCTGGAGTATGCCATGAGCTTTACCGAGGGAAAAACTCCTTATGAGACATTTCTTCAGCGTATGGGCGCTTATCTGAAGCTGGAGGGAAGACTTCTGATCGCCATTGAGAACAGACTGGGACTGAAGTACTTTGCCGGAGCACCGGAGGATCACACAGATCTTCACTTTTTCGGGATCAACGGATATCCGGGAAATCAGTCTGTGCGCACCTTTTCCAAGAATGAACTGGGAGAGCTGCTGGAAAACAGCGGCTTTCCTTTTCTGCGCTTTTACTACCCATATCCGGATTATAAATTTCCAACAGAGATTTTTACAGATGAGAGCCTTTATACCAATTTCTACGGAAGAAGCTATCCTGTATACACAGATAAGACCGCAGATCTTTTTGCAGAAAGTGAAGGCGTAAAGGCCTTTGAAAAAGAGAAGATCCTGGACAGCTTCGTAAATTCTTTTCTTGTGGAGGCCGGACGTACCGAGAACCGGGATCCGGAAGAAATTCTTTATGTGAAGCTGAACCAGGAGCGAAAAGAAAAGTTCCGTCTTCTGACCAGAATCGTTCGGGAGAACGGAGAGGTCCGTGCGGAAAAAGAGGCTATGGTGCCCCAGGCTGAGGAATTCATGGAAAAACTGAAAAAAACCGGAACAGAGAGTACCGGATCCGATAAATACAAGAATCTTCCCTGCAGGGCAGAAAACGGAAGGATATCCTACCCGCTTCTTACCGGAAAAACTCTTCACCAGGAAATCACAGAGCTTGCCCATAAAGAAGATCTTGAAGAGATCAAGGATCTTCTTAAAAAATTCTATCAGGAATTTTTCAAGGCTCGGCAGGCTGTGGATTACAGGACCGGAGAGTTCTGCGAGGTATTTGGGGATCATCCGGGAAGAAATGATTACGAATGTGTCTGCCCGGCCAATGTGGACCTGATCTGCAGTAACATCTTTATGGGAGAAAAGGAAAATCAGATCATAGATTATGAGTGGATGTTTGATTTCCCTGTGCCTGTGAATTTTATCATGTGGCGCCTGATCCATGAACTGTATACCCATATTTCTGAGCTGCCGCGGTTATGCCATGAGGATGAGATGATGGCGGAGTTTGATATCAGCTATACAGACTATGAAATATTTATGGATTGGACCATGCATTTCGTCTATGAGTATGCGGGCTGTGGTTCCCTGATTCCGTTTGAGAAGAAAAAGATACCGGTTTCCGTAACAGAGCTGGTGAACAGAGAAAGGGAAAAGCATCAGATGTACAGCAAGCTGTACTATGATTTTGGGGAGGGGTTCTGTGAAGAACATACACTTTATTCAGCAGGAAAACTTTCAGGAAACCGTTTCCGGGTAGAGTTTGCGATTTCCGGTATCAAAGGAATACGAAATTTCCGCTGGAATCCCGCAAACGGCCATTTCCTGAAAGTAAGGATAGAGCGTCTGGATTGCGGATGCAGCGCGGAGCTCGTGCCCCATAGTGTCCATATGAAGGTGGATAACAGTACCACTGCGTTTTTTACCACCGAGGGCTTTTATATGATTGATGTTACACACCCGGAAAATGTGGACAGGATCATAATAGAGGGAAAACTTGAATACCTTGAGCTCCCGGATGTGGAAAAGCTCTTGGCCTTTGAAAAAGAGCGTGAAGTACGCAGAGAACAGGAGCGTGTCAGAAAAGAGGCTGAACGTGCCGCAAAGCAGGCAGCAGAGGAAGCAGCAGAGGAAGCAGCCCGTGCGCAGGAAGAGGCTCTTCGTCATCCGGGCAAAAAAGCGCAGGTAAAGAGACTGGTCAAAAAGGTTCTTCGTTATCATGCAGAGCCGGCAGCAGTGATGGGGGTGGAGACAACTCCTACCTGTATGGGAAGTGTTGATTTCTTTCATTATGAGAATGGTACCTTAAATGCCATTGGCTGGGCTTTTGATCCGACGTTTGCGTCTATGGGACAGACAAGGATCGCATTTTACCAGGGAACACAGAAGCTTCGGGAGGCTTCCTGTACTACGATCTACCGTACGGATGTGGCTAATGCCATTGGAAATCCGGATGCGGAAAATGCCGGATTTTCTTTCCTGGCAACGGTTCTTGCGCCGGCAGAGACTTCTGTTTTCCTGGAATACGGAACCGCAGCGGATACCGGAAGATTCCTTATCGGAAAGATTCCGGGAACCAGGGATCAGAAAGAACTTCTGGTATATGCGATCGAAGATCCGAAGAGTATTGGAAATCTCCGCCATTTCAAACAGTGTTATGTACGCAGCGCGAGAAAGGCATATCCACAGGCAGTCTATCAGCAGAAGGTGGATGTGATCGTGCCGGTTTACAACGGACTGGAGTATTTTGATGCCCTGTTTTCCGGAATTGAAAAGACAAAGGTTCCATATCGTCTGATCATCGTAAATGATAAGAGCCCGGATCCTGAGGTAGGAAACTATCTGGAAAAATATGCCGCAGAGCATGACAATGTGGTACTTCTTAATAATGAGATCAATATGGGCTTCCTTCCGTCTGTAAACCGTGGATTAAAGATGGCGGAAAATCATGTTGCCCTTGTAAATACAGATGTGGAAGTTCCGGAAGAGTGGCTGGAGCGCCTGATGCTTCCGATCTTTGCAAAGGAAAATATTGCAACCACCACACCGTTTACCACCTGCGGAACCATCTGCAGCTTCCCGGATTTCTGCCGGGATAACAAATTGTTTGAGGGAATGCCGCTGTGGGAGATCGATGATGAATTCCGCATGATCCGTCCGCAGTATCCGGCTATGCCTACCGGTGTGGGCTTCTGCATGGGTATGAACCTGAAAGCAATCCAGGAGGTTGGCCTTCTGGATGAGGAGAATTTCGGAAAAGGCTACGGTGAGGAGAATGACTGGTGCCAGCGTGCCATAGCTGCAGGCTATGAGAACGTGCATGTGGATAACCTGTTTGTATATCACAAGCATGGTGGAAGCTTCCCGTCTGAGGAAAAGCAGAGACTTTTGAAAGAGCACAGTGAGGCGCTGCTCTGCAAGCATCCGGATTACAACAAGGATACTGCGGATTACTGCAGAAGAGATCCGCTTCGTCCGGTAAGACTCTACGTGGAAATGAAGCTTCTCAACAGGAAACTGGATGTGCCTACCATTGTGGCCTTTGACCATGATCTTGGCGGTGGTGCCACCGCTTATCTTGTGGAGAAAAGGCGGCTGGCTCTGCGGGAGGGATATCGTTTTGTGACCATCCGCTATGATATCGGGAGCAACTGTTTTTACTTTACGTATCAGTATAAGCAGTATGAGATGGAATTTTTTGCAAATGATCTGGAAACTGCCCTTGGTGAGCTGATGCGTGTGGATGAGATCTGGATCAATGAGCTTGTTACCTATCAGAATCTTTACGGAACCCTGGAACGTATCCTGCGCCTTAAGAGAGAGCAGGGGGCGAAGCTTCTTATGCTTCTTCATGATTTCTTTGCCCTTTGTCCGGCAGTGAATCTGATCGATGCAGAGGGAAAATACTGCGGCGTTCCATCCTGTGAGGTCTGCGATAAATGTATTCCGGATAACCGCAGCAATGCCTGCACAGAATACGGGACAGGAACGCTCTGGCGCACAAAATTCAGGGAATTCCTGCTCCATTGTGATGAGATCCGTGCGTTTTCCGATGATACGGCCAGGCTGTTCAAGCGTGCTTATCCGGATGTATACAATCTCCATGTGATCCCACATGCACCTCATTACCTTCCGGCGGTGAAGAAAACCGGGAAGATCACAGAAACCTTTAACATTGGTCTTATCGGTGTGCTTTGCTACAAAAAAGGCCTGGAGGTTGTGAGGGCACTGGCAGAATATATCGAAGAGAATGAACTGAATATCCGTCTGAGACTGATCGGTACTTCCGACGAAGAGATCGAAAGTACGGTATTTTCCCAGACAGGAAGATATACAAGAGAGGAGATCCCAAGACTTACCCTGGAGCAGGATATTGATATGTTCCTGATCCCGTCCGTATGGCCGGAGACCTTCTCCTACACAACCTCGGAGATCATTTCCATGGGATTTCCGGTAGCTGTACTTCCGGTAGGTGCACCTGTGGAACGTGTGAAACGCTATGCCCGGGGTCTTGTCCTGAAAAATGAACAGCCGGAGAATATTGTGGAAGAGATGATTTCCCTGTGGAAAACTCTCGGCGGAAATGAACTTCCTGTGGAAAACCGCAAGTTCCTTTTCGTAGGAGAGGAGATTTCCTTTGCTTCCAGATATCGTGTGGAGCATTTCCGGGAGCAGCTGATTCTTAAGGGCTATGCATCGAAGTTTATCCAGATGGATCAGGCAGAGCAGGAAAAGATCGAGGAATATACAGCAATTGTGATGTACCGCTGCAGCAGACTGATGGAAGCAGAACTGCTTGCCAACCGGGCGAAAGCAGCCGGGATTCCTGTTTACTATGATGTAGATGACCTGATATTTAATTACGAAAAAATTTCCAGACTGCATTTTCTGAAGGGAAGCGAGTACAGCGACTTCCGCACAACTACAGACCGTATCCATGGATGTATGGGATTTTGTGACGGATATTTTACATCCACGAAGACACTGGCAGGAGAGATCCGGGAAGAATTTCCGGGAAAACCGGTGGTGGTCAACCGCAACTGTATGAGTATGGAGATGGAAATCCTTTCCCACGAGGCTGTGGAGCAGACAGACAAGGATAAAGACCGGATTTATATCGGATATTTAAGCGGTTCCAAAACCCATGATCAGGATTTTGCCCAGGTGGAGGCAGCACTTCTGGAGGTGATGGAGCGCCACCCGGAGGTTTATCTGAAACTGGTGGGTGTGCTGGATGAATCCGGAATGGAGCCGGTGCAGAACCGCATCGAGAAGCTTCCGTTTATGGACTGGAGACAGCTGCCTGCCGTGATCGCAGGGCTTGATATCAATCTGATGCCGTTGGAGAACAGCCTGTTCCACTGGTGTAAGTCCGAGAATAAGTGGACAGAGGCTGCCCTTGTAAAGGTTCCAAGTGTCATGAGTCGTAACTGTGAGATGGAATACGTGGTTGAAAATGGAAAAGATGGCTGGATGTGCACCACAAAAGAAGAGTGGGTCAGTGCTCTGGAAGCTCTGATTACCGATGAGAAGACCAGAAAAGCCATGGGTGAGGCCGCACATCAGAAGGTTATGGAGCATTACCTTACAGTAAATACCGGAAAGGATGCAATGGAGGAACTGTTATGCAGCGAGAGCTATACGAAGTAGAAAAGGACAGGTTTGACCTGAAGGACAGTTCTCTGTATCACCTTCAGGGAACCTGGCCGAAGGATCATAAGCCGGAAGCCGTTCTTGACGGGGAAAAGCTTCCGGCAGCCATCAGTGCCCAGGAGCGTGTCAGCGCCCTGGAGCGCTTTAAGGATCTGGATCTGGTAAACGGAGAACGTGTGCAGATGGAAATCTGCCTGCCGGATCTGGAGGACAAAAAGAAGCTTGTTGTTTATGCGGTAAAGGGTGAAAAACGTGTCCGGTGGTTTTCTGTTTCGGCAGCACAGCTTTACAGGAAACAGGGAAAACCGCAGTACTTTATTGAGAGCATCGAGGTGGAAGCCGGGGAAAAGATCTGCCGTGTCCGTGGCTGGGCAGCCTTTAACAGCCCCCTGACCATACGACTGGAGAATCGCAGCCGGAAGGAAATTCCCTGCGAGATCACCAGACTGAAACGTGTGGATGTACAGAATCAGTACCAGGAAACAGAGATCGATGAGAAGAGCGGTTTTTTCTTTGAATTCCATTATGACAGTGTGAAGGAATTCTACATTGTATTTGAGGCAGGCAATGTGCGGACGCTTCGTCTGGTACATCTGCAGCCACAGAAGCGCCTTGCGGAGAAAGCGGCGGTATATTTCCGTAAGGGAAGCCGTTACATGAAGCTTCACGGGGCAGCAGCCCTTACCGGAAAGGTATTTGGAAAGGTGCTGGACCGTAAAAACCGTCCGGTGGATTATTCCAAATGGATCGTGAAGCATCTGCCGGACAAGGCAGAGCTTGCAGAAGAAAGAAAAACGAAATTTTCCAGGAATCCAAAATTCAGTATTGTGATCCCGCTTTACAAAACACCGGAAAAATATCTCCAGCAGCTGGTAGATTCCATAGAAGCCCAGACCTACGGGAACTGGGAACTCTGTCTTTCCGACGGAAGCGGAGCAGATTCTCCTCTTACCGATTATCTGAACAGGCTGGAAAAAAGTGATGACAGGATCCGTGTGATCCGCAACGACCAGGCACTTCAGATCGCAGAGAATACCAATGCGGCCATGAAAGCGGCAACAGGAGATTTTATCGTGTTTGCAGATCATGATGATGAGCTGACTCCGGACGCTTTGTTCCGGTGTGTGAAAGCGCTGAATGAGGATCCGGAGCTTAAGGTTCTGTATTCCGATGAAGATAAGATGTCCATGGACGGGCACAAATTCTTTCAGCCGCATTTCAAACCGGACTTCAATATTGATCTTTTGTGTACAGTAAACTACATCTGTCATCTTTTTGTCGTAAAAAAAGAGATCGTGGATCAGATCGGAATGCTGAAAAAGGAATTTGACGGTGCACAGGATTATGATTTTGTGTTCCGCTGTGTGGAAGCTGCGGGAAGAGAGCAGATCCATCATATCCCCAGGATCCTTTATCACTGGAGATGCCATGAGGATTCCACAGCAGAGAATCCGGAAAGCAAAATGTATGCCTTTGATGCAGGAGCACGTGCCATCAAGGCTCATTATGACAGACTCGGAGTTCCGGTGGAAATCGAAAAGGGTGAATATCTTGGACTTTACCGTACAAAATTCCTCTGGGAGGAAAAACCGCTGATCTCCATCATCATCCCAAACAAGGATCACATCGATGATCTGAAGAGATGTATTGATTCCATCGAAGAAAAGGCAACTTACCGCAATTATGAGTATGTGATCGTGGAGAACAACAGTACGGAGGATGAGACCTTTGCTTACTATAAAGAGCTGGAAGCATCCAATCCGAAAGCCCATGTGGTGTACTGGGATGGTATTTTTAACTATTCTGCCATCAATAATTTCGGAGCTGCTCATGCTAAGGGTGACTATCTGCTTCTTCTCAACAATGATACGGAGATCATCAGCCCGGACTGTCTGGAGCAGCTTCTGGGATACTGTATGAGACCGGATGTGGGAGCTGTAGGAGCACGGCTCTATTATGAGGATGATACCGTACAGCATGCAGGAGTCGTCGTTGGCTTCGGCGGCATTGCGGGACACTGCTTTGTGCAGCAGAAGAGAGACGCTACCGGATACTGCCACAGGATCATCTGTGCCCAGGATTACAGTGCTGTAACCGCAGCCTGCATGATGGTGAAGCGTGAGGCCTTTGATAAGGTTCACGGATTAAGTGAGGAATTTCAGGTTGCCTTTAATGATATAGATTTCTGCCTCCGTCTGGGAAAAGCCGGATATCTGGTTGTATACAATCCTTATGCGGAGCTTTATCACTATGAATCCAAATCCAGAGGTCTTGAGGATACACCGGAGAAGGTGGCAAGATTTAACCGCGAGATCGCTTCCTTTGAGAAGCACTGGCCGGAGATCCTCCGTGACGGAGATCCTTACTATAATCCGAACCTTACACTGGAGAGCCAGGATTTCTCTCTGAAGCGGATATAGGAGGTTATATTTTGGAAAAGAAAAAAATCTGGAAGGATGAGAGAGCTCAGGCAGGGGTTCTTGTCCTGGCAGCATTTCTGCTCCTGACTGCATGGGCGTTCATGCAGCCCCTGGGGGCAGGCCCCGATGAAAAAATGCGCTACATGGTGGCACAGTATCTTCATGAGCATCCGGGAAAGCTGCCTCTTGGAGATGAGCCAACCATCCGTGATGCGACATGGGGGATTTCCTATGCCTATTATCCGATCCTTTCCTATATGGTATCTGCTGTATTTATGGGGATCGCAGGTCTGTTCCATGCTTCTGCAGACGGATTGCTCCATGCGGCGAGGATGGCAGATGTGCTCTTTGTGACCGGAGCGGTATATTTTGTGGTGAAAGCATCCGGAAAGCTTTTTCCGAAAGAGGGAAGATGGCTGTTTGCCGCACTGGCAGGCTTTATGCCGCAGGCATTGTTTCTGGGAACTTATGTAAACACGGATTCCCTGGCGCTTTTATCCATGGCGATGATCCTGTATTCCTGGTCCTGTCATCTGGAAGCGGGAGACTGGAGCTTCAGAAATTCGATCCTTCTGGCTGTTGGGATGGCGGTCTGTGCACTGTCCTACTATAATGCCTACGGATGGATTTTATGCAGCTTTCTGTTTTTCTGCCTGACAGTCCTTCTGTGCAGGGAAGAGCCGGTAAAACAGAGAGTTGCATTTCTGTTCCGGAGAGGGATCGTGATCGCGGCAGTAACCTTTGCTTTATGCGGCTGGTGGTTTATACGAAATGCCGTTCTCTATGACGGAGATCTTATTGGAAGAAAAGCCTGTGCACAGTGTGCGGAAAAATATGCGGCTGTTGATTACAGACCGTCCAGATACCCCACACCGGAGAAACTGAACTGGTCATGGAAGGATATCCTTCTGTATCAGGACCCGGGCTGGCAGCATAACTGGCTGCTGACAGTACTGGTAAGCTTTATCGGAACCTTTGGTCTGATGCAGATTTATATGCCTTATAATGTGAGCAAGGCATATTTCCTGTTCTTTGGAATGGGTGGGATTGGTATTTTGACCATGCTGGGAATATTTTATCCGAAGAAACGTACTGTGGTAAAAGAACGAAAAGCAGCAGGAAGTGAAAAGCTGAAGATAAAAACAATAACCGTGTACGATAAATGGGACAGAAAAGGAATCTTTCATCTGCTGCTGATCCTTCTGATCCTGATCCCTGTGGGTCTGTTTATGTATTATGTATATTATAGTGACAACCAGGCACAGGGACGTTATATCATGCCGGCACTGTATCCGGCCATGTATTTTGTGACAGCCGGATGGAACCGTCTGCTTGAGCGTTTTGTAAAAAAAGAAAATATCAGAATGTGGATATACCGGGTCCTGACAGCACTTCTGGCTGCTTCGCCGTTTTTATGCTATATCTTCCTGGTAGTTCCGTTTTATGGCTGACACCCAGATGGTGAGATGGCAGAAAAAAATCCCTTCTATGTATCCGGATATGACCGGTACATAAGAGGGATTTTTTGATTCTGAAATATATTTGCCTGGGAACCAAGATCAGGAACGGATGATCCGGATCATGCGCCACAGCAGAAGGATAAGGAGCAGGATGCCCACACCGCCAATGGCAAAATACGGGATCTGGGATCTGGATTCGGAATAAGCTTTTGCAGAATCCATGTTTTCATCATTTTCCAGTACATCGGAGGAGCTTTCCTGGGAGGAATCCTCGACAACTGCAGTTCCCACCTGAGTTCCGCCAAAGGAATAGGTGCGTAAGATCTGACCGTCAGATTCCGTATCTTCCGTAGTCAGGTCGTCTGCGGTCGCACCGGATGGAACCATTACAGTGCCGCCGGACAGGATGTGAAAATCATCCTCGCTGAGATCCAGAAGCTGGAAATTGGAAAAACCGTAATCCAGAAGTGAGATCGCTTCGGTGGCTGTCTGACCGGTCGCTCCGTTCATGACTACTGCGATCAGAGTAGTACCGTTTCGCTGTGCAGCTGTGACAAGAACGCTTCCGGAAGCAGTGGTGGTACTTTCACGACCACCGATACATCCTTCATAATAGGAAGCGGATGCAGGATCTGTCATGGCAAAAGAGCTCGTCAGGTTACGGGTACCGCCGGAAACATTGGTAGCCGGGATCGTATAGGAGGTGGCTCCGGAGATGGTGCGGAAGCTGTCATTACGGATAGCCGCCTGCATGATCAGAGCCAGATCATGTGCTGTGGTATGCTGGTTGTCATCCGGGAGACCGGTAGGATTGGTGAATACCGTATTGGTACATCCTAGCTCCTTGGCACGGTCGTTCATTTTCTGGACAAAGGCATCCACAGATCCGCCGATCTGTTCTGCGACCTGGAGAGCAATGTCATTGGCAGAGGCCAGCATCAGAGCGTAAAGGCACTGCTCCATGGTAAATACCTCTCCGAGCTGTGAGGAAATATGAGCGCCTCCGTCTGTAACACCGGATACACCGGTTTCTGTCATGGTAACCTGATCGTCAAGCTGGCTGTTCTCCAGTGCCAGAAGACAGGTCATGATCTTAACTGCGCCGGCCGGAGAAAGCGTGGTGTCCATATCCTTGGCATAGAGGATCGTATCGGAAGTATCTTCCATGATCACAGCAGATGCGGAAGTGATCTCAGGCCCCTGAGGCCATCCGCTGATCCCATTGGTGGTAACACCGGAGGATACAGCAACAGCGGTTTCTTCTGTGGCGAAAACTGGAGTCTGGAACACCATGGAAGCGGAGATCCCAATAGCCAGAAGCGCTGTGGTTATTCTTGATTTTTTCATGATAAATGGTACTCCTGTATAAAAAATAATTCTTATGTAAGCAATACATACGTAAACTCAGTATAACACATTTCCTCTCTTCCTTGCAAAAAAAATGATGGAATGGTAAAATATGTTCATCAAACTGTTACTGAGAACAGAGTGAACAGTAACATCAAACTGAGTAATACGGAGATAATATATGAGTAAAGATGATTCTACAGGAAAGATCCAATGGGACAGACTTATAAAGAAGCTTTCCCCCTATACAGTACAGAAGGGCCTAAGATACCTGAAGCATTATGGCCTGAAAGAGTTCTGGATCCGGCTTCATGAGCGTTTTGAACCGGAAGAGGTTCCTTACGGACCATGGTATGAGGCATACAGACCTGACGAGGAAACACTGGAGAAGCAGCGGAAACGCAAATTTCCGGATGGGCCGCTGATCAGCATTGTGGTACCTGCATATCTGACACCGGAGCGTTTTTTAAGACAGATGCTGGACTCTCTCCTTGCACAGACATATGAGAACTGGGAGCTGTGTCTGGCAAACGGAAGCCCGGAGGATCCGGACATGCAGACTGTGCTGAGATCCTATGCAGAGATGGACAGGAGGATCCGCTATCAGGATCTGAAAGAGAATCTTGGCATTGCAGAAAATACAAACGCAGCTTTTGCCATGGCAGAGGGTGATTTTATCGCACTTCTGGATCATGATGATCTGCTGGCACCTAATGCATTGTATGAGATTGCGGCGGCACTGGAGGAGCATCCGGAGGCGGATGTGATCTATACAGATGAGGATAAGGTCACGACAGATCTTTCTGAACATTTTCAGCCCCATCTGAAACCGGACTTTAACCTGGATCTTTTAAGATCCAATAATTATATCTGCCATTTTCTGGTGGTAAGACGTTCCGTAGTGCAGACAGTGGGCGGATTCCGCCGGGAATTTGACGGCGCCCAGGACTATGATTTCATTTTCCGCTGTGTGGAGAAGGCAAGGGAAGTGGTCCATGTACCGGAGATCCTTTATCACTGGAGGACCCACAAATCCTCCACAGCAGATAATCCGGCAAGCAAGATGTATGCTTTTGAAGCCGGCAGACGTGCCATTGAGGGGAATCTCAAACGGACCGGAACTCCGGGAACCGTGGAGCATACTCCGGATTTTGGATTTTACCGTGTGAAGTATCCGGTGCAGGGAGAACCTCTGGTTTCTGTTATCATTCCGAACCGTGAGGAGAAAGAAACACTTCAGGCCTGCGTGGAATCCATTTTTGAAAAAACTGCCTACAAAAATTACGAGATCATCGTTGTGGAGAATAACAGCAGCTCCGAAGAGATCTTCCGATATTACAGAAAGCTTTCGGAGGATCCCAGGGTCCATCTGATCCGCTGGAAAAAAGGCTTCAACTATTCTGCCATCAACAATTTCGGGGTGCGCCATGCCAAAGGAGATTACCTGCTTTTCCTGAATAATGACGTAAAGGTCATCGATCCGGACTGGATGTCAGAGATGCTGAGCGTGTGCCAGCGTAAGGAAACAGGTGCAGTTGGCGTCAAGCTGATCTATCCGGATAACACCATTCAGCATGCAGGCTGCGTGGTGGGAATGGGCGGAATTGCCGGGAACATGTTTGTGAATATGCCGGCAGAGCGTACCGGATATCTCCATAAAGCCTCTCTTCTGCAGGATATGAGCTGTGTGACTGCAGCATGTATGATGATGAAGAAGGAAGTTTTTCTGGAGGCAGGAGGCTTTACGGAAGAGCTTGCAGTTGCGTTTAATGATGTGGATCTCTGTCTGAAGGTGCGAAGCCACGGCCATCTGATCGTCTATGATCCGTATGTGAAGCTCTATCATTACGAATCCAAGTCAAGAGGCACTGAGGACAGCGAGGAAAAGGTCCGCCGTTTCCAGACGGAGATCGAATACATGCGCTGTCACTGGCTGGATATCCTGAAAAAAGGAGATCCATACTATAACAAAAATCTTTCTTTAACCAAATGGAATTATTCCCTGAAGCCCCTTCCGGGAATGGGAAAGAAGAAGGGATAAAGCAATGCAGGAAGTATCAGTAGTC
The DNA here is from genome assembly GCF_051861785.1 of Blautia massiliensis (ex Durand et al. 2017). NCBI lineage: Bacteria > Bacillati > Bacillota > Clostridia > Lachnospirales > Lachnospiraceae > Blautia > Blautia massiliensis (ex Durand et al. 2017). The sequence goes on along the minus strand of NZ_CP146725.1, from coordinate 1,201,742 downwards.
ATACCAAACTTTAACGGAATGGCATATCTGGATGGTGTTCTTTCCAGTCTTGAAAGACAGACTATCCGTAATTTTGAGGTTATACTAGTGGATAATGGTTCCACTGATGGCAGCTGTGCGTTTGTTTCGGCGGAATATCCATGGGTACACATGATACAGCTTCCGGAGAATTACGGCTTCAGCAGAGCCGTCAATGAAGGAATCCATGCGGCACGTTCCCCATATGTGCTGCTTCTGAACAATGATACGGAAGCGGAACCGGATTTCCTGGAGGAGATGGTTGCTGCCCTGCGCAGACATAAGAAGGCATTTTCCTGTCAGGCAAAGATGATCCAGCTTCATGACAGGGACAAGATGGATGATGCCGGAAATTATTACTGTGCCCTTGGCTGGGCTTTTGCCAGGGGAAAAGGCAAGGATATCCGCCATTATGACCGAGAGCAGAAGATTTTTTCCACCTGTGCGGGAGCTGCGATCTACCGGAAGAAATTTATTGACAGGATCGGAGATTTTGATGAGGAGCATTTTGCTTATCTGGAGGATCTGGATATCGGCTATCGTGCCAGGATCTGCGGCTATCAGAACTGGTATGCTCCAAAAGCGAAGGTTTATCATGTAGGAAGCGGCACCAGCGGCTCCAGATATAATCAGTTTAAGATCCGGTATTCTTCCAGAAACAATATTTATCTTATCTATAAGAATATGCCGTTTCTCCAGATCGTGCTGAACCTTCCGTTTTTTCTGGTGGGATTCGGTGCGAAGATCCTGTTTTTTGCGTCCAAGGGATTCGGACGTGAGTACCTTGCAGGCATCAAAAACGGCTTTCAGATCAGCCGCAAAAACAAAAAAGTCAGATTTTCCATGAAGAATCTTCCGCGTTATATACAGCTCCAGTTTGAACTCTGGATCAACATTTTTAGGCGTTTTGCCGGTTAAGACATCATATTTTCACAGAATTTTTATATTTCGGAGGGAAGATTTTATTGCTTTTGAGTTTCATCTATTATAAGATAAAAGCAATGAACTTAAATGAGGTGGCGGAAATTGATTAAAGACAACCAGAAAAATTTCAGTCGTCTCCATATGCTGATCGATGTATTTGTGATCGCGGCCTCCTATGCCCTGGCCTGGTTGATCCGTTTTCAGGGAATTTTTGAACATTCGGCGGTCCAGTCCAAGACAGTCCAGGAATATATGTTTATGCTGATATTCATTGTTCCGGGATATTTACTTCTTTATCAGGCCTTTGATCTTTATACACCGATGCGAATGCAGGGGCGTCGTCTCGTACTTGCCGGAATTGTGAAGGCAAATGCGTTAGGGCTCCTTATCATCATGTTTGCACTTTACAATTTTAAAGAGCTGGACTATTCCCGTCTTACTCTGGTTTCTTTCTGTGTGATCAATATCGTCCTGGAATGGTTTGTGCGTATGGTCATATTTTACATTCTCCGGGATATGCGCAAAAAAGGAATGAACCAGAAACAGGTGCTGCTGGTAGGATACAGCCGTGCTGCCGAGGAATATGTAGACAGGATCCTGCAGAATCCGCAATGGGGATACGTGATCAGGGGCATACTGGATGACAATGTGCCGGCAGGCACTACTTATAAGGGCGTTAAGGTGATCGGTCGAATCGCCAATCTGATGATCATCCTTCCATCCAGTCGTCTGGATGAGATAGCCATTACCCTGGGCTTAAGTGAGTATTATCGTCTGGAAGAGATCGTTGCACTCTGTGAAAAATCCGGCGTGCACACAAAATTTATTCCGGATTATAATAATATTATTCCGACCAAACCATATACAGAAGATATTCTCGGGCTTCCGGTGATCAATATCCGGTATGTGCCCCTGAGCAACACGTTTAATGCACTGATCAAGAGATCTATGGATATTGCAGGCGCGATCGTTGCGATCATTGTGTCCTCACCGGTGATGCTGGTGTTGTGTATGCTGATCAAGCTGACTTCGCCGGGACCGCTGATCTATAAGCAGGAACGTGTCGGGCTTCACAATCAGACTTTCCGGATGTATAAATTCCGTTCCATGGAGATCCAGAAAGAATCAGAAGAAAAAAAGGCGTGGACAGTAAAGAACGATCCAAGAGTTACCGGAATCGGTAAATTTATGCGTCATACCAGTCTGGATGAGCTTCCACAGCTTTTTAACATTCTGAAGGGTGAGATGAGTCTTGTGGGACCAAGACCGGAGCGGCCGTTTTTTGTAGAAAAGTTTAGGGAGGAGATACCACGTTATATGGTCAAGCATCAGGTGCGGCCGGGTCTTACCGGGTGGGCACAGGTAAATGGCTATCGTGGAGATACTTCTATCAGAAAAAGGATAGAGTGTGATCTGTATTATATCGAAAACTGGTCTGTGGGATTTGATATAAAGATCATGTTTCTTACCATATTCAAAGGATTTATTAATAAGAACGCATACTAAAAAGGGGAAAAGGAAAAAATGTCAAAACCTCGGAAAAAAAGAAAGAAGATTTTATTTATCCTGGAGATCGTCGTACTGCTCCTGTTTATCGGAGGTCTGTTCGTTTATGGTCAGATCTCAGCCAAACTGGATAAGATCGACATCCAGGAAACAGATCTTGCAGACCAGGATATTGTAACTAATGATCAGGCACCGCAGATGACGGGATATACCACCTATGCACTGTTCGGACTGGACCACAGAAGCAAGAATGAGAAGCTGAATACAGAGAACAGTGATACCATCATCATTGCGAGTATCAACAATGATACGAAGGCAGTCAAACTTGTGTCTGTCTATAGAGATACCCTTCTCAATGTAAAGGATGATACCTATTCCAAAGCCAATTCGGCATATGCACTTGGTGGACCGACCAATGCGGTTTCCATGCTGAATACCAACCTGGATCTGAATATCACCGATTATGTTGCTATTGATTTTGATGCACTGGTAACTGTGGTAGACTGCCTGGGAGGGCTGGACATCCCTCTTTCCTATGCGGAGATCGTTCATATGAACAATTACTGTGTGGAGACATCAGAGGAAACCGGAAAGAGCTACACACCGGTTGAACTGCCGGATCCGAAGCCGGAGGATGAGGAAGCGATCGTAGATACCTATCATCTTAATGGCGTGCAGGCTACCTCCTACTGCCGTATCCGTTATACCGCAAGTCTTGATATGGGGCGTACCGAGAGACAGAGACGAGTGATCCAGATGATCGTGGACAAGGCAAAAAAGGCAGGTCTTTCTACTATCTTTGATATTATGGATCAGGTTTTCCCGATGGTCAAAACTTCCGTTTCCAAGACAGAGATCCTGAAGATGATCCCGGCTATGATCGGCTACAGTATTGATGAAACTACAGGCTTCCCCAACGATTATAAATTTGCCAAGGTAAAGGGCAGCGGCAGCGTTATCGTACCTACCACACTGGAATCCAATGTTCTGAAGATACATCAGTTTCTGTATGGAGACACCAGTTACACTCCGACGCAGGATGTACTCAACAGAAGTGCCCAGATCACAAATATCGCAGGCGGAGGTGATGTGCAGGACACTGCACCTGCGGTGACAGATACACCAAATGACGCAACGGATGATTCGTACACGTGGCAGGGAGATACATCCACAGATTACAGCAGTACGGACACAAGTGATGATACTGATTACAGCACAGACACAGATTATGATTCGGATTACTCCGGAGACGATTACAGTACAGATACGGACTATTCCGGAGGCGATTCCGATACGGATCATAGCGATTATACCGACGGAGAAGATGATTCGGAGAATGAATAAAACATCAAAATAAGCAACCAGCAGAAGGGACCATCCAGTAACGGGTGGTCCTTTCTGGACAGGAGACAAATATGAAAACATTAAAAACAGACGTGATCATCCCGGCATACCGTCCGGGAGAAGAATTTGAAAAACTGCTGGAAAGACTCAGCGCACAGAAATATCCTATCAATAAGATCCTTGTCATGAATACAGAAAAGAAATTCTGGAAAGAGACCTGGGAACAGGAATATCCGCTTGTGGAAGTCCGGCATCTTACAAAAGAAGAATTTGACCATGGCGGTACCAGAAGGCAGGCGGCGGAGCTTTCGGATGCGGAGATCCTTGTATTTATGACACAGGATGCAATGCCGGCAGACAGGGAACTGATCGGAGCACTGGTAGGAGCCCTTGCGGAGAATCCACAGGCAGGAGCCGCTTACGCGCGTCAGCTTCCCAAAAAGGACTGCAGATTTCTGGAAAAATATACCCGTTCCTTCAATTATCCGGAACAGTCCTGCCTGAAAACGGAAAAAGATGTACAGACCTACGGGATCAAAACATATTTCTGCTCCAACGTCTGTGCTGCTTATGATCACAGGATCTATGATGAGATTGGTGGATTTCCGGAGCATGCTATTTTTAATGAAGATATGATCTATGCAGGCTGGATGGTAAAAAAAGGCTATGGAGTTGCCTATGTATCAGAAGCGCGTGTATATCATTCTCACAATTACACCTGTATGCAGCAGTTCCACAGGAATTTTGATCTGGGAGTTTCCCAGGCGGAGCATCCGGAGGTTTTTGAAGGAGTGCCTTCCGAAGGTGAGGGCATCCGGCTGGTAAAAAAAAGCATGGCATATCTTCTGAAAACAGGCCACATATGTCTGATCCCCGGACTGTTTTTGCAGAGTGCTTCCAAATACGCCGGATATTTTCTCGGAAAACGATACAAAAAGCTCTCTGAAAAAATGATCCGATCCTGCACCATGAATCCGGAATACTGGAAAAAGAACAAATAAGAACAGGTCACGGTTTTTTAAAAGAGATATCACAGTTTAAACACAATTCCCTGTTAAACTGTCTTTTAAAAGAGAAATAAATGTTACTGAGAACGGAGTGAGCAGCAACAGATACATGCATCAGATAACATAGAAGGGAGCACCAGAGGCATGAGTGAAGAGAATAAATGGGGGACAGGCTTGCCGGATGAGGATAAGAATGCTTCGGCAGAACAGAAACCGCTGACGCATCCTTATTCTGAGGGCCGCAGGATGCAGGAGAGCAGACAGGACGGTTATGCAGGTGCCGGACAGAGTGAAGGCGCTTCGCAGGAAAAAACGAAATACGGACATTATGAGGTGCATCAGCCTCAGGCCGGTAATTATGCCGGTGGAAATATACCGCCCAAAAAGCCGCGGAAAAAGAGAGATTTTTCAGGCAACACCAGCTTTGGAAAGAAAGCAGCCACTGCGGTGGCACTGGCTGTGATCTTTGGGCTGGTAGCCGGAGCAGTTTTTCAGGGCGTGAATATTGCAGCAGATAAATACAGAAGAAATGACAGCAGTACAACGATCGGAAAGACAGAAACAGTTACCGGAACAGAGGACAGTACTGACAGTAGCTCTGCGGATTCTGCTGTGAAGGATATTGTGGCAGAGAGTGGTACAGTGGCCGGTGTAGCCCAGGCAACCATGTCTTCTATCGTTGCCATTACATCTGTCAGTGTGCAGGAGATCCCAAGCTTTTTCGGATATGGAACGAGGCAGTATCAGAGTGCAGGAAGTGGTTCCGGTATTATTGTAGGAGAAAATGACAGCGAGCTTCTCATTGCGACTAACAACCATGTGGTATCCGGAGCGACTACCCTTACCGTGTGCTTTGCAGGCAGTGATGTGGTAGGAGCGGAAGAAGAAACCCAGGCCATGGCAAGCAGTGGCGGCACCGGATCCGATTCCGATGGAGATGTGGACGTGGATAACGCAGTTTCTGCCAAGATCAAAGGCACCGATGAAGAGAATGATCTGGCAGTGGTGGCAGTGGAGAAATCCGATATTCCGGATGAGACCATGGAGGAGATCAAGATCGCGCAGCTGGGAAGCTCGGACGATCTTGTAGTTGGTGAGCAGGTGGTTGCCATTGGCAATGCACTTGGTTATGGCCAGTCAGTTACCTCCGGATGGGTAAGTGCCCTTAACAGAAGCATCAGTACAGAGGACGGAGAAGCCAGCGGACTGATCCAGACTGATGCAGCGATCAATCCCGGAAACAGTGGCGGTGCACTTCTGAATATGAATGGTGAAGTGATCGGTATCAATGCGGCCAAGTATGCAGACAGCCAGGTGGAAGGCATGGGATATGCCATTCCGATCTCCAAGGCAGAGCCGATCCTGGAAGAACTGATGAACCGCGAAACCAGGGATAAGGTGGAAGATTCTTCCAAGGTAGGATATATGGGAGTCAAGGCTGCCGATCTTACAACAGAAGCCATCCAGATGTATAATATGCCGGCAGGTGCTTTTATTACTGAGGTAACGGAAGGTGGCGCAGCAGATAATGCAGGGATCAAAAAAGGCGATATCATTGTGAAGCTGGATGGACAGAAGGTAAGCGGCAAGGATGACCTTATTGATAAGCTGCAGTATTATGAGGCAGGAGAAACCATCGAAGTGGTGATCTCCAGAGCGAACAGCGGAGAGTACAAGGAACAGACGGTTGAAGTGACCCTCGGAAGCAAACCCTCTTCTGACAAATAAAAGAAAATACAGGATAACCATTTATAAACCGGGGAGCTGCATGTTCTTATGCAGCTCCCCGGTTTATAAAAACTTAATTTGATACAGCCGGATTATGTGCTATAATATGCATAATAAAACCAGAAAGGAAATGTTATGGCAGATCAGTTTGATAATGATAAAGACAATGACCAGGAGCAGAAATACGAGAAATTCTGTTTTTTATGCCGCAGACCGGAGAGTCAGGCAGGGAAGATGATCGACCTTCCCAATCATATACATATCTGTGCGGATTGCATGCAGAAAAGCTTTGATACTATGAACACCCAGATGAACAATGGAAATTATTCCGATCTTTTTAACATGCCGAATGTGAGCATGATCGATCTGGGCAGTTTCCAGAATCCCGGAAACCAGGCGAAGAAGATCAAGAAAAAATCAGAGACTCCGAAGCCGGTGATCGATCTCAAAGATATTCCTGCACCACATAAGATCAAAGCAACTCTGGATGAATATGTGATCGGACAGGAATATGCCAAGAAGGTAATGTCTGTAGGTGTATACAACCATTATAAGAGAGTTGCCACAGATACCATGGATGATATTGAGATCGAGAAATCCAATATGCTGATGATCGGACCTACAGGCTGCGGTAAGACTTATCTGGTGAAGATGCTTGCCAGACTTCTTCAGGTACCGCTTGCCATTGCAGATGCCACATCTCTTACAGAGGCCGGTTATATCGGTGATGATATCGAGAGCGTAGTATCCAAGCTGCTTGCAGCTGCAGATAATGATGTGGAGAAGGCAGAGCACGGGATCATTTTCATCGATGAGATCGATAAGATCGCAAAGAAGAAGAATACCAACCAGAGAGATGTCAGCGGAGAGGCTGTCCAGCAGGGACTTCTGAAACTTCTGGAGGGAAGTGAAGTGGAAGTTCCGGTAGGTGCTACCAGCAAGAATGCCATGGTACCTATGGTGACTGTAAATACAAGGAACATTCTGTTTATCTGTGGCGGTGCGTTCCCGGATCTTGAGAATATCATCAAAGAAAGACTGAATAAACAGGCGTCTATCGGATTTTATGCAGATCTGAAGGACAAATATGATGATGATCCGCATGTGCTGGAGAAAGTAACGGTAGATGATCTCCGTGCATTTGGAATGATCCCGGAATTTATCGGTCGTCTTCCGATCATCTTTACCCTGAACGGGCTGACGGAAGATATGCTTGTGAAGATCCTCAAGGAGCCGAAGAATGCTATTCTGAAACAGTACAAGAAGCTTCTGGCACTGGATGAAGTAAAACTGGAGTTTGAGGACGGTGCCTTACATGCCATTGCCTGTAAGGCATTGGAACGCCATACAGGAGCCAGAGCTCTCCGGGCTATCCTGGAGGAATATATGCTGGATATCATGTATGAGATCCCGAAGGACGACAATATCGGTGAGGTCGTGATCACAGAGGGATACATTCAGGGCAACGGAGGTCCGAAGATCCTTATGCGTGGACAGGAGATCCCGGCACTGGAAGGATAAGAAACAAGAAGATTTTTTAATATATAAAGGAGCGTGACAGATATGGCAAAAAGCAGTTTTTGGGATGATCTGGGAAACACACTGACAAGAAAGGCAAAGGGCTTAAGCTCCAGAGCAGAGAATCTCTATGAGATCCAGAAGATCCGTAACAAGCTCTCTGCACAGGAGCGTATGACCGAAAAGCTGATGATGGATATCGGAAAGATGATCTATACACGGTATGAGCAGGGAGAAGCCGTTGACGGTGAGACGGGAGCTATCTGCGAGGAGATCAGCCAGCACATGCTGGAGGCAGATCACTACAGAGATGCGATCGCTGCCAGTAAAGGGGAGAAGTTCTGCCCGGCCTGCCATAAGGCGGTGATGCGGGAGGCCAGCTTCTGTCCGTATTGCGGAGCGGCGTGTCCTACAGCGGAGCTGGAAGAGAAAGCTGCCGATGTGATCGAGCAGGCAGATGAGGAGCTTGAAGAGGCTGCTGAGGCAGAGGTGACAGAAGTACCGGAGACAGAAGCGGAAGAAAACGCAGAAGCTACAGAAGTGGCAGCAGATCCGGAAGAGACAGTAGAAGCGTCAGAAGTAGTAGAAACAGCAGAAACCGCAGAAGCGTCAGAAACAGAAACATCAGGATCAGATCCGGAATTGGAAGAGGAAAGAACGGAAGTGGGATCTGCAGAAACAGAGGGGCCTGCGGCTGATCCGGAAAATACAGAAACAACAGAAGAAAAAACAGAATAACCATAAGCATATAAGGCAGGCTTTCCCCAGTGGGAGCCTGCCTGAGTATTATGCAGACCACAGAAATAAGGAGAGGGAATAATGTTGTGGAATTTACTGACGGCGGGAATCTTTGGTACAGACTATTATATAAAGAAGAAAATCAACACATCGGAAAAGAAAGATCTGAAGGAAAAGTGCCTGGGAGGCAGACTGATCGTAAGAAACTGCCATAATCACGGGATGATGCTTGGGATATTAAAAAACAAAGATAAAGAATTCCTGAGAGATCTTGCATCTATGGTGCTGGGCGGTGCAATCTGGGAGTATATACGTACTTCCGGAGAAAAAGGCACACGCATATCCAAGCTTGGGCTTTCCATGATCCTGGGCGGCGGTCTGAATAATTATACGGAACGTCGCAGAAAGGGATACGTCACGGATTATGTGAGCCTGAATGTGGAAAATCCGAAGCTTAAGAAGGTCGTATTTAATATTTCGGATCTTTTCATATTTACAGGTGCGCTTCTCTGGGGCGGGAGCGAGATCTTTTCTGAAAAAGAAAAATAAATAAAAAAACAGAAGTGCCGGTGTTGGGCGCTTCTGTTTTTTTGATTTTGGATAAAATAAAAAAGAATGCAGGAAATGGGACTTGAACCCACACGATCTTGCGACCACAGGCACCTGAAGCCTGCGCGTCTGCCAATTCCGCCATTCCTGCATTTTTCAACCGGCTTGTTTCGCTTTGTTTTGCTCCGCTCGTCGACTGCTCACTTATAATAACTCAGGAATTGGATAATGTCAATAGAAAAATTCAAAAAAATTAAAAAAATTCAAAAAAAATATTTTGAGTTAGTTTTATACATTTTTTTTGCATATGGTGTTGAAAAATGACGATTCCTGTGATACAATCTTGAAGATTTAGGATAAAATAAGAGAACAAAGAAAGGGAGATTGTATGAAAGCATTTCTGATATTGGAAGATGGCCATGTATTTACAGGAACCAGCATTGGTTCTGCAAGGGAAGTCATCAGTGAAATTGTCTTTAACACTTCCATGACCGGTTATCTGGAAGTAATGACAGATCCTTCTTACGCAGGACAGGCGGTGTGTATGACATATCCGCTGATCGGAAACTACGGAATCTGTTATGATGACCAGGAATCAAGGAAGCCGTGGATTGACGGATTTATTGTACGCGAATTATCACGAGTTCCCAGCAACTTCAGAAGCGTAGACACCATTCAGCATTTTCTGAGCAAAAACGACATTCCGGGAATCGCAGGAATTGATACCAGAGCACTGACTAAGATCCTTCGTGAGAAGGGAACCATGAACGGAATGATCACAGTTGATGAGGACTATGACCTGGATACAATCATCCCCAGATTAAAAGCATATACAACAGGAAAAGTGGTAGAGAAGGTTTCCTGCCGCGAAAAGGAAGTGCTTAAGGGGAAAGGACCGAAGGTTGCCCTTCTTGATCTGGGCGCCAAGAAAAACATTGCACGCTCACTGAATGAGAGAGGATGCCAGGTTACTATTTACCCGGCTCTGACATCCGCAGAAGAAATCCTTGGGGACAATCCGGACGGCATCATGCTCAGCAACGGCCCTGGAGATCCGAAGGAATGTACTTCTATTATTAAAGAAATCAAAAAACTCTATGACTCTGATGTGCCGATTTTTGCAATCTGCCTTGGACATCAGCTTATGGCTCTTGCAACGGGCGGAGATACCCATAAGATGAAATACGGTCACAGAGGCGGAAATCATCCGGTTAAAGACCTTGAGACAGGAAGAGTATATATTTCCTCCCAGAACCATGGCTACGTTGTAGACGCAGAGGGTCTTGAGGAGAAAAATATCGCACATCCTGCATTTGTAAACGTCAACGACGGGACAAACGAGGGTATGGCATATAATGGAAAGAACATCTTTACTGTACAGTTCCATCCGGAAGCATGCCCGGGACCACAGGATTCCAGTTACCTTTTTGACAGATTCATGAAGATGATGGGAGGAGAGAAATAATGCCAAGGAATAAGGACATAAAAAAAGTACTTGTAATCGGCTCAGGCCCGATCATAATCGGCCAGGCAGCAGAGTTTGACTATGCAGGAACCCAGGCATGCCGCTCCCTGAAGGAAGAGGGCATGGAGGTTGTACTTTTAAACTCCAATCCTGCTACCATCATGACAGATAAAGACATCGCAGACAGAGTTTATATCGAGCCTCTGACTGTTGAGGTCGTAGAGCAGCTGATCCTCAAGGAGAAACCGGACAGTGTACTTCCTACACTGGGCGGCCAGGCAGGTCTGAACCTTGCCATGGAGCTTGAGGAAAAGGGCTTCCTGAAAGAGCACAATGTACGTCTCATCGGTACCACAGCAGCAACGATCCGTAAAGCTGAGGACCGTCAGGAATTTAAGGATACAATGGAAAAGATCGGCGAGCCGGTTGCAGCATCCAAGGTCGTAACAACTGTAGAAGACGGTGTTGCGTTTACTCAGACTATCGGTTATCCGGTTGTTCTCCGTCCTGCATATACACTTGGCGGAAGCGGCGGCGGTATCGCGCATAATGAGCCGGAGCTTCGTGAGATCCTTGAGAATGGTCTCCGTCTTTCCCGTGTAGGCGAGGTTCTTGTAGAGAGATGTATCGCCGGATGGAAAGAGATCGAGTACGAGGTAATGCGAGACAGCGCAGGAAACTGCATCACAGTCTGCAACATGGAGAACATTGACCCGGTTGGTGTCCATACCGGTGACTCCATCGTAGTTGCTCCTTCCCAGACCTTAGGAGATAAAGAGTACCAGATGCTCCGTACATCTGCTCTTAACATTATTACAGAGCTTGGCATCACAGGTGGATGTAACGTACAGTACGCTCTTCATCCGGAGAGCTTTGAGTACTGCGTTATCGAGGTTAACCCCCGTGTAAGCCGTTCCTCTGCACTTGCAAGTAAGGCTACCGGTTATCCGATCGCCAAGGTTGCAGCTAAGATCGCGCTGGGTTACACACTGGATGAGATCCCGAACGCCATCACAGGCAAAACATATGCAAGCTTCGAGCCGATGCTGGATTACTGTGTTGTTAAGATCCCGCGTCTGCCATTTGACAAATTCATCACAGCAAAACGTACACTGACTACACAGATGAAGGCTACCGGTGAGGTTATGAGTATCTGCCATAACTTTGAGGGTGCTTTAATGAAGGCTATCCGTTCCCTGGAGCAGCATGTAGACAGTCTGATGTCCTATGATTTCTCACATCTTTCTGATGAGGAGCTGATGGACGAGCTGAACATTGTGGATGACCGCCGTATCTGGAAGATCGCAGAAGCCCTGAGACGAAATGTTTCCCAGGAGAAGCTTCATGATATCACAAAGATCGACATCTGGTTCATCGATAAGCTGTCTATCCTTGTTGAGATGGAGCAGGCTCTGAAAACTCAGAAGCTGGACAAAGACCTTCTTCTGGAAGCAAAACGTCTGGAGTTCCCGGACTACATCATCGCAGACCTGACAGGAAAGACAGAAGCTGAGATCAAAGACCTGCGTAAAGAGTACGGTATCCGTGCGGCATACAAGATGGTTGATACCTGCGCAGCAGAGTTTGCGGCAGAGACACCATACTATTATTCTGTATATGGCGATGAGCAGACAGAGAATGAAGCTGCAGAAACAAAAGATAAGAAAAAGATCCTGGTACTTGGTTCCGGCCCGATCCGTATCGGTCAGGGTATCGAGTTCGACTTCTGTTCTGTACACTGTACATGGGCATTTGCGAAAGAAGGATATGAGACGATCATCATCAACAATAACCCGGAGACAGTAAGTACAGATTTCGATATTGCAGATAAGCTGTATTTTGAGCCGCTGACACCGGAGGATGTTGAGAATGTTGTAAATATCGAGAAACCGGACGGAGCTGTTGTTCAGTTCGGTGGACAGACAGCCATCAAGCTTACAGAGGCACTGATCAAGATGGGCGTTAAGATCCTCGGAACATCTGCTGAGAACGTGGATGCTGCAGAGGACAGAGAACTTTTTGATGCTATCCTTGAGAAATGTGAGATCCCGAGACCGAAGGGACATACCGTATTCACAGCAGAAGAGGCGAAAAAAGCAGCCAATGGGCTGGGTTATCCGGTACTTGTCCGCCCGTCCTATGTACTTGGAGGACAGGGAATGCGTATCGCTGTCAGCGATGAGGACGTGGAAGAGTACATCGGAATCATCAACCAGATCGCACAGGAGCATCCAATCCTTGTTGATAAGTACCTGATGGGTAAAGAAATCGAGGTCGATGCAGTATGCGACGGTGAGGACATCCTGATCCCTGGAATCATGGAGCACATCGAGCGTGCAGGTATCCACTCCGGAGACAGTATTTCCGTATACCCGGCACAGACCATCAGCCAGAAAGCAAAAGAGACCATCACCGAATACACACGTCGTCTTGCACAGGCACTTCATGTTATCGGTATGATCAATATCCAGTTCATCGTTGTAGGCGAGGATGTATATGTGATCGAGGTTAACCCGCGTTCCAGCCGTACAGTACCGTACATCAGCAAGGTAACCGGAATTCCGATCGTTCCTCTTGCAACAAGAGTCATCCTTGGCCGCAAGATCAAAGAGCTGGGCTATACACCGGGACTTCAGAAGGAAGCAGAGTACTTTGCGATCAAGATGCCGGTATTCTCCTTTGAGAAGATCAGAGGTGCAGATATCAGCCTTGGACCTGAGATGAAATCCACAGGTGAGTGCCTTGGTATTGCAAAAACCTTTAACGAGGCTCTTTACAAAGCCTTCATCGGAGCCGGAATCCGTCTTCCGAAGCACAAACAGATGATCATCACTGTAAAAGATGAGGATAAGAAGGACATCATTCCGATCGCAAAACGTTTCGAGGCTCAGGGATACCGTATTTTTGCAACAAGAGGTACTGCAAGTGTACTGAATGAGAATGGAATCAAGGTAACACGTACCAACAAGCTGGAGCAGCCGTCTCCGAACCTGATGGACCTGATCCTTGGTCACAAGATCGATGTTGTTATCGACACACCGCCACAGGGTGTTGAGCATCAGAAAGATGGTTTCGTGATCCGTCGTAATGCCATCGAGACAGGTGTCAATGTGCTTACAAGCCTTGATACTGCAGAGGCGCTGGTCACAAGTCTTGAGAATACAGACCTGAACCACCTGACTCTGGTAGATATCGCCACCATCGACAATCGATAAAAAACTGTAAATTTTGTGAAATAAAAAATTAAAAGTTTACGAATTGTCAAATATGTAATATACTGATAAGGACGGGGCCGTCGTTCACATACCGGCCCTGTCCTTATCTTGCTTTTGGAAAGGAGTTAATATGATTTTTATAGAATTACTGAAGGTTATCCTTCTCGGTATTGTGGAGGGAATCACCGAGTGGCTTCCGATCAGCAGTACCGGACATATGATCCTTGTGGATGAGTTCATCAAGCTGAATGTATCCGAGGCATTTATGGAATTTTTCCTGGTGGTGATCCAGCTTGGCGCGATCCTGGCAGTTGTTGTACTGTACTGGAACAAGCTGTGGCCTTTTTACATAAGAAAAATCCCGAAGAAAACACAGATGGCACTGCGTAAACAGCCGGCAGTACCCAGAACTGTCCTTACTTTTGCAGAAAAATACTGTGATAAGGATAAGTGGATCCTCTGGTTTAAGATCCTGGTAGCATGTCTGCCGACGATTATCATCGCTCTTCCTTTTAATGACATTATTGAAAAGAAATTTTACAACTATGTGGTCGTTGCCATCATGCTGATCGTTTATGGTGTGCTTTTTATCGTTATCGAGAACTACAACAAACGCCGCAGACCAACCTGCACCAGACTGGATGAGCTTTCCTTTAAGACAGCGCTGATCATCGGCTGCTTCCAGGTGCTTTCCGTGATTCCGGGAACATCTCGTTCCGGCTCCACCATTATCGGAGGAATCCTTGCAGGAACATCCCGTACAGTTGCAGCAGAATTTACCTTTTTCCTGGCAATTCCGGTTATGTTCGGAGCAAGTCTTCTGAAACTGGTCAAATTCGGTTTTGCCTTCAGCTCCACTGAGCTGATCATCCTGATCGTAGGTGTTGTGGTATCCTTTGTGGTATCTGTTCTTGCCATCAAATTCCTGATGGGATATATCAAGAAACACGATTTTAAAGTATTCGGCTGGTACAGGATCATCCTTGGTATCCTTGTGCTCGGATACTTCATTGGAAAAACATTGTTAGCATAAAATTGCAATCTGGAGGTAATCATTATGAACTATAAGAAGCTTTTGATCGTACTGACAGCAGTGACGGCACTTGGTATGGCCGGATGTGGAAAATCTTCAAAGGAAACAGCAGAAGTGACACCAACACCGGTTCCAACCGCTGCACCTACGGCAGCACCGGCTACATCCACACCACTTCTTACATCTACACCGGCACCGAAGCTGATCGGTGTAAAGACCAGCACCGCAAAATTTGTTTATCTTACCAATAGCACGAAGGGAGAAATCCGTGAAATTTATCTCCGTGCAGCAGGAGGGGAAGAGTGGGGCAAAAATCTGGTTCCTGCAGAGGCTACCATCAAAGCTGCAGAGCAGGTGCAGATGTATTACACCTCGGATTCCGCAAAGAATGCCATCTATGATATGAAGATCGTAGACGGAGACGGAAATGCCTATGAGATCTACAGTGTACAGCTGAGCGATATGGAAAAGGCAAAACTGATGATTGATAACGGAGAAGCATACCTGACCTACACAAGCCTCAGTGAAAAGAGCGAGAAGAGCACCATTGGAAATGTGGAAACGGATAACAGTGTGGCGGACAGCAGTGATTCTGCAGACAGCACAGATGCTTCAGATCTGACAGATAGTTCTTCCGGTATCACGGACACTTCTTCCGACAACAGCGATGGAAGCGATGACAACAGTGATGACGGAAGCGATGACAGCAGTGATGACGGAAGCGATGACAGCAGTGATGATGGAAGCGATGACAGCAGTGATGATGGAAGCGATGACGGCGGCGACTATGTAGATGACAGCAGCAACAGCGGAAGCGGTGACGATTCTCTTGACAACAGTACAGATGACAGCGGAGACGGAGGGATTATCTGGGATGATAACGGAGACTGGTCAGAGGAATAAACCGGGATCCTGTAAGCAGAGGGAAACATGGAACAGACATTTCTTGAAAAACTGAAACGAGTAAAACCGGGGGATCTGCTTCACATCATCAAGTTTATTCTGGCATTTCCCATTGCGATGGTCTACAGATTTTTTCGCAGGGATCTCTGGCTTCTTTGTGATACAGAGAATGAATGCCGGGATAACGGATTCTGGCTGTACAAATATCTGAGAGAAAATACCAGTGAGGATGCCGTGTACGCCATCAACAGAAAATCTCCGGATTATGCCCGGGTAAAAGATCTGGGACCGGTGATCCAGTACGGAAGCTTCCGTCACTGGATCTACTATCTGGCTGCATCAAAAAATATCAGCTCCCAGAAAATGGGAAAACCAAATGCAGCGATCTGCTATGTACTGGAGGTTTACGGAATCCTCCGGAACAAGCGGGCGTTCCTGCAGCATGGGATCATTACGGCAGACCTTAGTTTTCTGTACTATCCGCATACAAAAATGAGCCTTTTTGTTACCAGTACCTATGATGAGTGGAAATATGTCAACGACCGGTACGGTTATCCGGAGGGCTGTGTGCAGGAACTGGGACTTTGCCGTTTTGACCATCTTCATGATATGAAGGTAAAAAAGAACCAGATCCTGATCATGCCGACCTGGCGGATGTATATCCGCAATGAGATCTCAGCTTCTGATCATGAGCTGGAAGCACAGAAATTCATGGAAACCGATTATTACCGTTACTGGGATGCACTGCTTAAGGATGAGAGAATGATCCGCTATATTGAGGAGAATGATCTTCAGATCATCTTTTATCCGCACAGGGAAATGCACCGGTTCCTGAAATATTTTCATGTGGATCATCCGAAAATCACAGTGGCGTCCTGGCCTGAGTACGATGTGCAGACACTGCTTAAAGAGTCCGCAGTGCTGGTGACAGATTTTTCCAGTGTGGCTATGGACTTTGCCTACATGAAAAAGCCATTGGTCTACTACCAGTTTGACAATGAAAAATTCCGGAAAAGTCATCATCAGATCGGGTATTTTGATTTCCGGAAAGATGGCTTCGGTCCGGTATGTGTAACGGAACAGGAGGTAACGGACTGGCTGATCCGTCTGCATGGACAGGGATTTGCCAATGAAGCGATCTATCTGGAAAGACACGGAAAATATTTTGATCTGTGGGATACAAAGAACTGTGAAAGAAATTACAAAGCGATCAAAGAAATGTAACAGGTGGTGAAAAATTGCAGCAGTTAATGGAAGCTCCGGCGGAGATCAGGGTAAAAACCAGAAAATTTTCGCTGACAAAAGGAACCATAAAGATCTGTTTTGAGCTGGAAGGATCCAGGGGAAGGATCCGTTCCCTGAAGCTGAAACAGCGAAATGCAGTGCTGGATACAAGCTTTCCTTTTGAAATGCAGACAGCAAAAAAAGGAAATACGATCGTGTACCATGCACAGATCAATGTAGAACAGTATCCGATGGAAACCGCATTCTGGGATGTGGTGGCATCTGTGGATAAAGAAGGAAAAGGAAATTATGAGGATGCGATCCTGGGAGGCTTAAGTTCAAAGCTTAAACTTAAGCTGATCCTTTTTCCGAGATGGACCAGAACCGGGGATGGGCATATGGTTTATCCCTTTGTCAATGGAGCAAGGCAGTTTACCATCCAATACCGGAAATATGATCCGAAATATGACAGCTATGCATTTATAGCAAAAGAATTTCTTGCATTATTCTGCTATTTTATCCTGAAACCTTACTGGGATCATAAGAAATTATGGCTGATCTGCGAGAAATACTGTACAATGGCACAGGATAACGGCCTCTATTTTTTCCGGTACTGTATGGAGCATGCACCGGAGAAGGACAGAAGTCGGATTTTTTATGTAATAGATAAAAAATGTCCGGATTATCAGGCTGTAAAAGAGTATGATGCCAATGTGATCCAGTTCATGTCATTTAAGTATATGATCTATCTCAGCGCTGCCCAGTACCTGATATCCACCGATGCGATCCGGCATTTTTACATCTGGGATTCGCCCAACAGCATCTACAAGGTTCTGTATCAGGCACGGAAGAACATCGTATTTCTCCAGCATGGTGTGATGGGCTTTAAGCAATGCCACAGGACCTTCCATAAAGGCGGAGGCAATCAGATGGCACTGTTTGTGGTGTCCTCAGGCTATGAGCAGAAGATCATTCATGATTATTTCGGATACGATAATGAAGAGATCATCATCACGGGGCTTTCCAGATGGGATGTGCTGGAGGATAAGTCGGATCCGGCTCATAAAGAGATCCTTCTGATGCCCACATGGAGAAGCTGGCTGGAGGATATCAGCGAGGACCAGTTCCAAAAAAGTGAATACTATCAGCGTTATAAAGCATTTCTGCAGGATGAGCGGCTTAAGACTCTTCTGGAAAAGGAAAATATCACGCTGAACTTTTATATCCATCCGAAATTCCGGGAACATATCCGGAGCTTTCAGGTGGAAGACAGGCATATCCGTCTGATCCCATTTGGGACTATGCCGCTGAATCAGCTTCTGATGAGCTGTCATATGCTGATCACCGATTATTCTTCTGTTTCCTGGGATGTCTACTATCAGGAAAAACCGGTAATATTTTATCCCTTTGATCTGGAAACCTATGAGAAAGTCCAGGGAAGCTATATGGACTACAAAAAAGATGTTTTCGGAGATCTGGCATGGGATCAGAACCAGCTGGTAGATCTTATCGGAGAATATGCGAGGAACGGATTCCGTGAAAAACCGGAATTTTCAGGAAGAAGAGATGAGCTTCTTCCCTACAGGGACAATGACAACAGCAAACGAATCTATGAATATATAGCCAATGCTCAAATACCGGACAAACTGAAAAGAAGGCTGAAAGAGAAAAAATTTTAATGTAAGGATACAAAAGGAGCAATATGAACAGGGAGTATGAATTTTCAGTAGTTGTTTTTGCAAAAGACACCGCAAAGCTTTATAGGACCTTTAAAAATGTACGTGAGGTCACAGCGGAAGGAACGGTACAGATCCTTGCAGTACGCACAGCAGGAGATATGGATATCCCTGATGAACAGGACATGCGGGAACTGGAAGAAGCCGGAGAAAAGGAGAAAGAGCTCAAGGCCGAAGAGCTGGATAAGATCTACGGAGAGTTCAATCCGGAGGATTCCCGTTTCCGGGAGATGCTGGATGACAGGGATCTTATATATATTGACGGACTGGAATGCGGAGATCTTGTGGCGGAGCTGAAGGATAAGGTGGCCGGAAGCTATGTTGTTTTTGCAAAAGCTGGAATCCGTTTTTCCGCAAAATCCAGTGTAGAGGTCAGACGCTGCTTTGAGGAAGAAAACAGAGATGTTGTCATAACAAAGATTCGTGGAAAAGAAAATATCCATGTGCGGGAGCATAATAATTACTGTGACCTTTTCACAGAAAAAACAACGCTGGATAACAATGTATATCTTCTGCATCAGCTGTATGCCGCCTACACATTTGCCGCAGATCAGGTGAAATGGGTATCCGAAATCCGCCCGGAGATCTGGTATCTGGATGTGATGATCATGGTATATCAGTCCGTTGTAAGCTGTCGGAGTCTGGGAGTGACTTCAGGGGAAGATATCTATGTGCAGATATTTGCAGACCATCTTATGGTGGATGAATGGAAGAATATGCTGCAGGATCGCGACCAGCTGGAGGTATTTTATCAGGAATTTTTCCGAAAGATCGCAGACTGCAGAATAAAAGAAAATCCTGTTCATGAAAAAAATGCAGATTACGTGCTGCTGTATTACAGCGCAAAAATAGCTGATATCATATTTGATAACGAGGAGCTTGATGAAGAGAAAAAGTGCAGATATGAGGAAGGCATCGAAAGCTTCCTGAAGCAGATGGAGTTTCCGGAGATCGTGATGTCCAATCCTCATATCAGCAGGGCAAACAAAGTATATCTTCTCCGGAAATATTATCCGGATATATGCAAAAAATTTCCGGATCAGGCAGACACGATCCTGAATCCCATATATGACAATCTCCGTGTCAAGATATTCCAGCCGGAAAAAGACCAGATGCACTGTGAATTTTCCATTGTGGAGCCTGTGAGCAGGACAAACCGTGCATATATGATGACTGGTGGGAATACCTATGAAGCCAGATGGAAATATACACTGGAAAGAACCGGCTGGTGCAGAGAAGAAAGTGCCATTGAGAAGCTGTATATCGTGGACATCCCGCTTTCTGAGATCCGGGAGTTTATCAGCTGGGGCACAGGCACCGATGGACAGGTAAATAAAATGTACAATATTTCCTACGGAAAATATGTGCCATTTACAAAGAAGCTGCCGCTTTTTCTTCATATAGAGGATAAGCTTCTGTATCTTAACGAAAAAGTCAAGACGATCCGTGGAGAGGATCAGGAAGATGCAAAGGTTCTGGGCCATCAGTATGAAGTAACGGTAGAGCCATACAGCCAGAGCAGAGAGAAACAGCTGAAGAAAAAACGCACCAAAGCAATATTTTCCCAGGGAAAGGCCGGAAAAAAGGCAGTTCTCGTGCGTAAGCTCCACGAGATGCAGAAGGCGAAGCAGAAAAAGCAGATCTGGCTGATCTCCGATCGTACAACACGCGGAGATGACAACGGCGAAGTGATGTTCCGCTATCTCTGCGCCAATCCGGACCCTTCGGTGGAGCCGTACTTTGTAGTCAACAAGGATACACAGGATTATGTGGAAATGAAGAAGCTTGGAAAGGTTGTGGAGCCTTTCTCCTGGAAGCATAAGCTTCTGTTCCTGCTGAATGAATTTTCACTGTCCTCCCAGGCTAACAAACCGGTGATCAATCCTTTTGGAAAGCTGGAGTATCTGTACCGCGATATCATCTATGACAAAAAGCTGGTATTTTTGCAGCATGGTGTGACCAAAGACAACCAGTCCAAGTGGCTGAACAAATACAACCGTAATCTTTTCGGATTTATCGTCAGCACAAAGCCGGAATATGATTCTGCCTTTACCTATGACTATTTTTATCCGGAAAAAAATATCTGGCTTACGGGAATGCCGCGTTATGACCGCCTGGTTCATGATGAGCGCAAGTATGTGACGGTGATGCCTACCTGGCGCAAAAGCCTTTCCTCAGGAACCGATGCCAGAGGGGTATGGCAGCTTGGACAAAAATTTCAGGAAAGCGAATATTTCCATTTTTATGATGATCTTCTCAACAACGAAAGACTTCTGGGAGCGGCAGAGAAATACGGATATACCATCTGCTTCATGCCTCACCCAAATACCATTGACGGTCTGCATATGTTCCGTCATGATCCACGGGTAAAATTTATGGATTCGTCTTATTCCTACAAGGACATTTTTGCCCAGACAGATCTGATGATCACGGACTATTCTTCGGTTGCCTTTGATTTTGCATATTTGAGAAAACCCATCGTATACTCCCAGTTTGACAGAGACAGCTTTTTCAGTGGCGCGCATTCCTACACAGAGGGATACTTTGACTATGAGAGAGATGGCTTCGGAGAGGTGGAGCATACACTGGACGGAACTGTGGACCGGATCATCGAATATATAGCAGACAGCTGTCAGATGAAAGAGGAATATCGGAAACGAATGGATGAGACCTTTGCATTTAATGACCGTAACTGTTCCAAACGAGTTTATGAGAGGATCATCGAGAATCGGTAATATGGAGGTTGGATTTTGGAAGGAAAGCAGGCAATAAAGTTCGATAGATATAATTCTCAGATGATAAAGGGTATTGCCATTGTTATGATGCTGTTCCATCATATGTATCTGAGTCAAGAAAGATTTGAGGGGCTGAATGTTGTTTTCACTCCGTTTTCAGCA
Source organism: Blautia massiliensis (ex Durand et al. 2017) (assembly GCF_051861785.1). Taxonomy (NCBI): domain Bacteria; kingdom Bacillati; phylum Bacillota; class Clostridia; order Lachnospirales; family Lachnospiraceae; genus Blautia; species Blautia massiliensis (ex Durand et al. 2017). The sequence goes on along the minus strand of NZ_CP146725.1, from coordinate 1,179,937 downwards.
GATCGGATCATGTATCTGTGCAGAACATTTAAGATCTGTGTACCGATCTATGCATTTATTTCCGGATACGGACTGTATCTCAGTTACAGAAAAAATAATTCTACACCTGGCAAGTGGACAGCCAAAAGACTGATAAAAACAATGGGAGGGTTCTGGATCATATGGGGGCTTTCTGTTGTGATCTTACAGCTTTATAACGGCTATGCCGTGACCAGATATTTCGGAAACGGAAATATTGCCAAAGGTGTTAGCGCAATGGTGCTGGATTTTTTGGGCCTGGCGAAACTTTTCGGAACTTCTACTCTGAACGGAACCTGGTGGTATATGAGCGCGGCGATCATTTTTATCATCTGCGTGCCACTGTTTATGATAAAGGAAGAATATCTGGTATTTATTCTTGTGGCTGTTGCGGCATTTCCACGGACAATTTCCATGAAGGTTATGGGAATTACGGGTATTTATGCATTTTTACCGGTATTTCTCATGGGAATGTGTGTAGCCAAGTATGATCTGTTTAACCGATGGTTTAAGATATGGAATGCTGGAATGAAGCATGTTTTCAAATTTCTTCTGGAGCTTCTTGCGGTGTTTATTTTGTATAAAGCGTACAGAATTTTGCCGCTGACGGTATACAGTGAGATCCACTGGGGTGTGTATCCAATTGTATTTATGGCATTTTGCTGCGAATTTATTAATGTCCTTCCGGGAGTGCGACAGATTTTATTGTTCCTCGGAAAACATTCCATGAATATATTTCTGATACATACATTTATAAGACAATATTCTTTTGTGTATGTGAGTGGATATTTTCTGACCAATACACTGACGCTTCTGCTGGCTTCACTGGCAGTGTCCATAGCGCTGGAATGGCTGAAAAAGGTAAGCGGATACAATCGCCTGATCCAGAACATCTGCGTGAAAGCAGAACAGATTATGTAAAAATATAAAAAATCCTGAATTCTGATAAATATCTTTTTTACCGGACAGAATAGATGTCCGGGCTTCTGATAGATATTAGCATTCAGGATTTTTATTGTGTAGAAACAGGCTCAGATAGAAAATATTTCTCCTGTATGGCTTGTATCATATCCGGTCTGGAGGGACAGGAACCGGCGGAAAGGTTCGGAGGCAATGGTTTCCGCTACGGCCTGAAAGCCGGGGGTGCTCAGATTTTTGGTCTGCATAACCAGGAAGAGTGATTCCTGGCAAACAGGAAGAAAATCCAGCTCCGGAAAGCTTCTCGCTACACAGGCCTCGCCAAGAGCTATGTCTGCCTGTCCGCCAGCCACTGCAGCAGCCGTGGAGTGATCGGTAACAAGCTCATTTCGATATCCGGATATGGAATCCGGTGAAATTTCGGAAGACAGAAGTGTACGGTCAAGAAGGATACGACGGCTGCTTCCTTTTTCGCGGTTCGCAAAAATAATATCTGCCCTTGTAAGATCAGAAAATCCCCGGATATTCTTGGGATTTTCTTTTTTTACATAGAAGCCGACGGGATACTGACACAGAGAGATCACAGTCAGTGGGATACCGGGTATAAGGCTATGGATATCTTCCGGTGAGGCGGATGCACAGGCGATGTGGACTTTTTCAAAATAGAGAGAATACAGTCCGTTGTAGGTGTTCATGTGAGACTGCAGAACCGGCAGATTGTCCGGGTGTGTGGGAAGCTGATTCAGGAGAAGATCCAGAGCCGGAGAAGCCTGTCCGCTGATGATCAGTCCACTGGAATGCAGAAGATAATCCCTTTTCAAAAGAGAACTCTCCGGCTGGTGATCATAAGACTGAGCAGAAGACGCAGAACATTCCGAACCCTTAAGATACTGAGACAGCTGTTCCTCGCTGACCCGCAGCTGTTTGCCGACTTTGGAGGAGGAAAGCTCTCCACGTTTGATCAGGTCATATACTGTGGATTTTTTGATCTTTAGTTTATCTGCAACTTCCTGTGCTGTGTAGACTTTATTCATCGATACCTACCATAACATTGGTTGCCTTAATTACTGCGTAAGCATCAGAGCCGGCTTTCAGTCCAAGTTCTTCCACCGCCGCACAGGAGATGGTAGCAGTAATGATATTTCCACCACCGATATCGATGGAAACGATGGAATTTACAGCTCCCTGGTTGATGTTGATGATTTTTCCTTTTAACTGATTACGTGCACTGAGTTTCATAAGTAATTCTCCTTTTCTTGAATATTGAATGAACCGGATCAGGCAAGTTCTCTGCTTCCGTTGTGCAGAGCAATGAACCTTGTGTGGGATTTGTCCGTATCAGGAGTGCTGCAAGCCACTCATGATAAGAAACGAAGCGGATCGTGAACATCCGCCTGGCTTGTCAACTATGTATTTATGATAGCACTTGTAGAGAAAAACAGCAATGCCTTATAGCTTGACAAGAAACTTTCCTTTCGGTAAAATTAAACAAAACAATTCAAAACTAAACAAAACTGAACGAAACGGAAAAGGATAGAAACAAAAGATGAAGAAAAAAATCTTAGCAGCCCTTACCGCGGGAATTTTAACAGCAGGCCTTATGACCGGAACTGTTTTTGCGGCGGACACAGAAGCGAACGGTGATGAGAACCTGAAGGGAGAGGTTTATGCATTTATTGCTGCCAGCCTCAGCAATTCCATGGAGGAGATCAAGAAGGATTTCAATGAGCTTTATCCGAATGTAACGATCTATTACAGTGCAGACAGCTCAGGTACACTGCAGACACAGATCGAGGAAGGTGCACGCTGTGATCTTTTCTTTTCAGCAGCAGATAAGCAGATGGATGCCCTCACAGAGGAAAAACTGACAAAGGAAGACACCGTTAAGGATCTTCTTGAGAACAAAGTCGTTCTGATCAGACCAAAGGACGGAGAGACAAAGGTAACAGGATTCGAGAATATCACAGACGCTGCGGATATGGCGCTTGCAGGAGAGGATGTTCCGGTGGGACAGTACTCCCGTGAGATCTTTAGCAATCTTGGAATCCTGGATGATGTAAACAAAATGGAGATCAACGAGTGCAAGAATGTAACGGATGTACTTGCAGCAGTCAGTGAAGGAAGCAATGAGGTTGGTGTTGTATATGCGACAGATGCTGCGTCTGTTACTGATAAAGTAGATATCATCGCAGAGGCGCCGGCAGACAGCCTTAAGACGCCGGTTCTTTATCCTGTGGGACTTATCGAGGACAAGGAAGCATCGGAAGACGATACCAGGGCAGCAGAGGCTTTTCTTGATTATGTAGAGTCTGACGCAGCGATCAAGGTATTTGAGGACTATGGATTTACAGCATATGAGGCTGAGGATTCCGAGGATGCCACAGAAGCTTCTGCAGACAGCACATCCAAATGAGTATGATGTAGAAAACCGGCAGTAAATACTGAAACACAGTAAATGCCGGCACAGGAATGGAATATGACAGAATTTTTGAGAGAAATAAACTGGAGTCCTCTGTGGATTTCCTTAAAAACAGGTCTGGCAGCCACAGTGATCGCTTTTTTCCTGGGAATATTCTGTGCCCGGAAGATCATGAAGCTGAAGCCGGGAGCCAGAGCAGTACTGGACGGAATCCTTACTCTTCCGCTGGTACTTCCTCCTACAGTGGCTGGATTTTTTCTGCTACTGATCTTCAGTCTGAAAAGGCCCTTCGGAAGCTTTCTTCTGGATAATTTTGATATTAAGATCGTGCAGACCTGGAAGGGCTGTGTGTCCGCAGCGGCAGTGATCGCATTTCCGCTGATGTACCGCAATGCTCGGGCTGCTTTTGAACAGGTGGATATAAATCTTATCCATGCAGGCCAGACTCTGGGGATGAGCGACAGCCGGATCTTCTGGCGGGTAGTCATGCCTGCGGCAGGACCGGGGATCGCCTCCGGAACAGTGCTGGCATTTGCACGTGCCATCGGAGAATATGGCGCAACCTCCATGCTTGCCGGAAATATCCTTGGAAAAACCAGAACAGTTTCTGTTGCCATTGCATCAGAGACAGCAGCCGGAAACTATGGAACTGCAGGCTTCTGGGTCGTTGTGATCGTGCTGCTCTCTTTTGTGATCGTAGCGCTGATCAATATCGTATCCGGAAAAGGCATGAAAACAAGAAGGTGGATCTGATGGCAGTCAAAGTAAATATCGAAAAAAACTTCCGGGATTTTTCCCTGAAGGTGGATTTTGAAGGCAGTTCGGCAGCCATTGGGCTTCTTGGCGCTTCCGGCAGCGGAAAAAGCATGACCTTACGCTGCATCGCAGGGATTGAAACACCGGATAAGGGAAGGATCGTCATCAATGGAAAAACAGTCTTCGATTCTGAAGCAGGGATCGATCTGAAGCCCCAGAAGCGACGGATCGGATATCTGTTTCAGAATTATGCGCTGTTCCCAACCATGACAGTGGAACAGAACATCCGCTGCGGTTACCGTGGAGAAAAATCCTCCGCCCGGGAGAAGGTGGCAGATCTGATCCGGCGATATCATCTGGAAGGATTGGAGAAGCGCCTGCCTTCGCAGCTTTCCGGCGGACAGCAGCAGAGAGTGGCACTGGCCAGAATGATGATCGGAGAGCCGGAAGCTATTCTTCTGGATGAGCCGTTTTCCGCACTGGACGGTTACCTGAAGGATGTGCTCCAGCGGGAGATGCAGGATTTCCTCAAAGACTATCCGGGAGATATGATCCTTGTGACACACAGCAGAGATGAGGCCTATAAATTCTGCAGGGAGCTTTCCATTGTACATGAAGGCAGGATCCTTGTGACCGGGGAGACAAAGCAGCTGTTTGAGAAACCGGGACTTCTGGAGGCAGCACAGCTTACCGGCTGTAAGAATTTTTCCAGAGCGGAGAGGCTGGGATCTCACGAGATCTATGCGGCGGACTGGAAAATGAAGCTCCATACCGAAGAAAACGTAGATGAGGACATTACTTACGTAGGGATCCGCGGCCACTGGATCCGCCCGGAATCAAAGCCGGGTGAGAATTGTATGGCAGTACGGGTAGACCAATACATAGAAACTACATTTGAACATCAGTATATGATCCGAAATAAAGCGGAAGAGAATGCTGCCGGATTATGGTGGATGCGTCCAAAAAACAGTTTTACGGAGGATCCGGATAAAGATCTTCCGGAATATCTGTATCTTCCACCGGAGCATCTGATGCTGCTGAAATAAAGAAAACCCCGGAAACAGACATTATCTGCTGTTTCCGGGATTTTTTTGTGTTCCAGCATTTTTGATGGATTTTTACGAGCAGAAGCTATTTTCCGTGATTTCCGGAATAGGTGATGTAATCGGACACCATCATGGCAAGCTTGAAGGCCAGTGCATCCTCAAAGGTACGGATATCCAGGCCAAAACGCTTCTGCAGCTTTTCAAAACGGTACACCAGAGTATTCCGGTGCACATAGAGCTGTCTGGAGGTTTCAGAAAGGTTCAGGTTATTTTCAAAGAAAGTCCGGATGATATTGAGAGTCTCGTCGTCAATAGATTCCAGGGATTCTTCTCCGAAGATCTCGCCTACGAACATGTTGCAGACCTGAGTGGGAAGCTGATAGATCAGACGTCCGATGCCCAGACGGTTGTAACCGAAAACGTTTTTGTCAGCATAAAAGATCTTGCCGACCTCCAGAGCAGTGCGGGCTTCCTTGTAGGCATCGGAAAGCTCCATGATATCATCTGCAACATTGCTGTAGGAAACCCAGGCAGAGGTCATGGCCTCTGTATTGAGCATATCCACCAGCATGCAGGCGATACCATCCAGCTCTTCGTAGCTTTCGGTGCTCTGAAGCTCACGTACTACGATGATGCCGGAATCATCCAGTGCAGTGATAAAATCCCGTGTACGGGCAGAAAAGATGTTGCGGATGGTAGCCAGGGCATTTTCGTCCTTGTGCTGTTTGGTTTCCACAAGAAATACCGCACGGCGGGCAGAAGGTGTGATATGAAGACGGGCAGCCTTGTTAAAAGCTTCTACCTGGGAATAGCGGTCCAGGAGAAGATTCTGCATAAAGGAGTTCTTGTCTGTTTTTTCCGTATAGGCAGTGAGGAGACTTTCTACCTGGCAGACAGCAAGCTCTCCGATGGTAGAAGCCTGCTCTCCGGAGCCCCATACGATCAGAAGCATATTGCTTTGAGGTGTGTTGTTCAGCTTGTACAGACTGCAGCTGCGGTTGGAGATGCATAAGGCAGGATCCTCCCGGAACAGAGCAAGCTTTTCAGAAGAAGGAAGTCGACGGTCCCCTGTGGAAATGTATATCTGGTCATTTTCATCCAGAATACAGAAATCAAGACCGCTGATCCGGTTCCAGTCATCCAGACATTTTTGAATTGTTTGCTGTATTTTCATAAAAAGCGTCCTTTCTGATGTGAAATAAAACTAGTGAAATAAAAAGAAACCCCGGGAAATCATATCCCCCGGGGTTACATTCTGTTTTTATGATTCGGCGAGAATTAGTTTGTGATAGTAAGCTCTGTCTCTTTGTCGAAGAAGTGAGCTTTCTCCATATCGAATGCAAATCTGATCGGATCACCGGTCTTAGCTGTTGTACGAGGATCAACTCGTGCTGTAACCTGAGTTCCGTCAACATCGAAGTACAGGAATACTTCAGCACCAAGAAGCTCGTAAACTTTAACTACGGAGTTCATTGGTTTGCTTGGAGATGTCTCAAGGAACATCTGAGAATCATGGATATCCTCAGGACGGATACCAAGAACAACTTTCTTTCCAACATAGCCTTTGTCTTTCAGGACTTTAGCTTTAGCTGCCGGAACGATAACCTCATGCTCACCACCGATCGTAGCAACTACATTGCCGCCTTTCTCGGAGATAACAGCATCAAGGAAGTTCATCTGCGGAGATCCCATGAATCCTGCAACGAAGAGGTTGCCTGGTTTCTGATACAGGTTCTGTGGTGTATCAACCTGCTGAACAACACCGTCTTTCATAACAACGATTCTGGTACCAAGTGTCATAGCCTCTGTCTGGTCATGTGTTACATAGATGATAGTAGCGCCAAGTCTCTGATGGATCTTGGAGATCTCGATACGCATCTGTACACGAAGCTTAGCATCCAGGTTGGAAAGAGGCTCATCCATAAGGAATACCTTAGGATTACGAACGATAGCACGTCCCATAGCAACTCGCTGTCTCTGACCACCGGAAAGAGCCTTCGGTTTACGATCAAGAAGCTTGTCAAGGTCAAGGATTCTTGCTGCTTCACGAACAGCCTTGTCGATCTGGTCCTTCGGAACTTTACGAAGTTTAAGTCCGAATGCCATGTTATCATAAACGGTCATATGAGGATATAGAGCGTAGTTCTGGAATACCATTGCGATATCACGGTCCTTAGGCTCAACATCGTTCATGACTTTGTCACCGATCTTAAGTGTACCACCGCTGATCTCCTCAAGACCTGCGATCATACGAAGTGTTGTAGATTTTCCACATCCGGATGGTCCTACGAAGATGATGAATTCTTTGTCTTCGATCTCCAGGTTGAAATCTTTAACTGCCTGGAAGCCGTTCGGATAAGTTTTATTAATGTGAGATAATGATAAACTTGCCATTGTTATTTCCCTCCAAAATTAATATATTGTTTTTTCGTAATTTCCTTTGCTGGTTAACAGTATATCGAAAATGAAGGAAAAGGGCTAGAGCTGAATCGTACAAAGTTTCCGGCAGTTTCTTGTTATTCTGACGAAAAAACGAAAGGGGATTTTTCGTCATTTTGTCAAAACGACGGTTTCCTATGTACAGGTTCACGAAACATTATACGGTATTCAGGCAGAATTCTCAATATGTAAAAAAAAGTTCAAATGAGTTATTTACAACTAACCTAAGTTGGAGTATACTAACTTATTAGATAAAAGAAAAGTTTTTTCAATAAAGGAGGGATCAAAATGCATATTGCAGAAGCCGAAACAGAAGAGAAAAAAACAGGATGCTACCGACATACAGAAATGCAGAGGGATCTTATTATAGAGAAACTGAAAGAGAGGGGCCTCCGCATCACCAGACAGAGAAAGATCCTTCTGGATATTATCCTGGAGGGAGAGTGCTCCTGCTGTAAGGAAATCTATTACAGGGCTTCCGCACTGGATCCGAAGATCGGTGTGGCCACAGTATATCGTATGGTCAATACGCTGGAATCCATCGGTGCTATCAGCCGAAAGAATATGTATCGCGTGGCATGCAGCACAAAAGGCGCCTGCACAGTAGAACTGGATGATGATACGATATGCCATCTGTCCGGACAGAAGCTTAATGAAGTGATCCTTGCAGGACTTCGGGCCTGCGGGGAGATCAGTGAACAGAATATCCGTACCCTGGCGCTGCTGCCTGTTCATGAGGCCGGGTGAGCATGGAAAAGCTATGGCACAATATAATAGGAAAGAAGAGGTTTGTACAGACTAAGAATTAGGCAGATTAAACTATTAGTAAAAATTAACTGTTAGGCAAAAATAATTGAAAAATTAATGAATTGTGTTAAATTCACACAAAAAGCACTGGACTTTTTTTTACAGACATTTTATAATAATGAAAATATCGGGGCGGACATGAAAAAATCCTCACCGGGAATCAAAAAAATAAAAATATATCAGGAGGATACTTATTATGGCAGACTTTAAATTCAAAAAATCAGGACTTTTTGCAGCAGGCGTTCTTTTCGGAACAGCAGGAATCAAGATCCTCACAAGCAAGGATGCGAAGAAGCTTTACACAGGATGTACAGCAGCCGTTTTAAGAGCTAAGGACTGCATCATGAAAACAGCTACGAATCTGCAGGAAAATGCTGAAGATATTTACGCTGAAGCTAAGGAGATCAATGAGGAAAGAGCAGCAGCTGAAGAGGCTGTAGAGGATGTTGAGACAGAAGCAGAGGAAACTGCAGATGAGGATGCATTCAAAGAAACAGCAGAAGAGACAGAAGAAGCAGCAGAAGAGACAGCTGAGTAAAGAGGCGATTTTCCGTGAAATTTTATATCAAACATGAGACAAGAGGCCGGCTTCGTATCCATCTTGCTCAGAAGAGGATGAGCTACGGGCAGGCAGATACGCTGTTGTATTATCTCGAGAATCTTGATGGAGTGGTTTCTGCCAAGGTATACGAGAGAACCTGTGACGCAGTTGTAAATTATCGGGGCAGCAGAGCTGCGGTTATCCGTGGTATCAGCGAATTTCATTATCAGGATGTAGAGGTTCCTTCACAGGTGCTGCAGAGCTCAGGGAGAGCACTGAATGCAGAATATCAGGAGAAGCTGATCTTCAAGGTGATCTGCCATTACGGAAGAAGGCTTTTTCTGCCATATCCGCTGAATGCCATTTATACAACAGCTACTTCCCTGAAATATATCTGGAAGGGAATCGATACACTTCTTCACCGTAAGATCGAGGTGCCGGTCCTGGATGCCACTGCAATTGGAGTGTCTGTATTACGTCAGGACTTCGGTACTGCAGGCTCCATCATGTTCCTGCTTGGGATCGGAGAGATCCTGGAAGAGTGGACGCATAAGAAATCCGTAGGTGATCTTGCAAGAACCATGTCCCTGAATGTTGGCAGGGTATGGCTGAAGAGAGAGGATCAGGAGATCCTGGTAGAGTCCGGAGAGGTCCAGCCGGGAGATGAGGTTGTTGTACGTATGGGTAACGTAATTCCTTTTGACGGAAGTGTTACAGATGGAGAGGCTATGGTCAACCAGGCTTCTCTTACCGGTGAGTCTGTACCTGTATGCAAGAAAGAGGGCAGCGTTGCCTATGCAGGCACTGTTGTGGAGGAAGGTGAGATCACCATCCGCGTAAAGACGGTAGGTGGTTCCAGCCGCTATGACAAGATCGTTACCATGATCGAGGAGTCTGAGAAGCTGAAATCTTCTCTGGAGGGAAAGGCAGAGCATCTGGCAGATAAGCTGGTTCCCTATACTCTTGGAGGAACAGCACTTACATATCTCCTTACCAGAAATGCCAACAAGGCTCTTGCGATCCTGATGGTGGATTTCTCCTGCGCGCTTAAGCTTGCAATGCCGATCTCTGTATTGTCTGCGATCCGTGAGGCCGGTACACATAAGGCTACAGTTAAGGGCGGTAAATATTTGGAAGCAATGGCTGAGGCAGATACCATCGTATTTGATAAGACAGGAACTCTGACAAAGGCTAAGCCAACCGTTGTGGATGTGGTTCCTTTTGACAACAATGATCCGGAGGAGATGCTGCGTATCGCCGCATGTCTGGAGGAGCATTTTCCACACTCCATGGCCAAGGCCGTTGTCAGTGCTGCCAGGAAGAAGCATCTGGCCCATGAGGAGATGCATTCAAAGGTTGAATATGTAGTAGCGCATGGAATTTCCACTACGATCGAAGACCATAAGGCCGTGATCGGAAGCTATCACTTTGTATTTGAAGATGAGAAATGTCTGATCCCGGAGGATGGCCAGGAGAAATTCGACAATATTCCGGAAGAGTATTCCCATCTGTATCTTGCCATTGACGGACGTCTTGCAGCCGTGATCTGTATTGAAGATCCTCTTCGTGAGGAGGCGAAAGCTTCTGTAGAAGCACTGCGCGGGGCAGGGATTTCCAAGATCGTTATGATGACAGGGGACAGTGAGCGTACAGCAGCAGCCATTGCCAGACGTGTGGGAGTGGACGAATATTATTCCGAGGTACTTCCGGAGGATAAGGCCAACTTCATAGAAAAAGAAAAGGCAGCCGGAAGAAAGGTTATCATGGTAGGTGACGGAATCAATGATTCTCCGGCACTTTCCGCAGCCAATGTCGGTATCGCCATCAGTGATGGTGCTGAAATTGCCAGGGAGATCGCAGATATTACTGTAGGTGCAGATGATCTTCAGGAGCTTGTTGTTCTGAAAGAGATCAGCAATGCACTGATGAAGCGTATCAGACGCAATTACCGTTTTATTATTACCTTTAACGCAGGTCTTATCGCCTGTGGCGTTGCAGGTATCCTGCAGCCGACTTCATCCGCACTTCTGCATAATACCTCCACACTGGCGATCAGCCTGAAGAGTATGCAGAATCTGCTTCCATAGAAAAGTTTTAACCGAATCAAGTAAGTTCCCTGCAGGATTGCGAATATCCGCTTGACAATAAATATAAAAAGCCGGCCAGGTTATCGAAGAGATATGAGCTTCGTACCTGGCCGTTTTTTTAGGCTGCTCAGACGTGGATCGCAGGTATCAGCCTGAAGGTGTAGGTGTATGAAGTAAGTTTTATTCCTGAGGAAAGGGTTCGCTTTCCAACATCAGTCCGTCAGTCATATGATAGCGTTTCTTTTGGGTATCCGAACGGAGAGGCCGGGTATGAAGGCTTCGGTACCTGGAGGGGCTCATATGATAAAATTTTTCGAAGGTATGTGCAAAATGCTGCCGGCTGTTGTATCCGGAAGAAAAGGCAATATCCGTAATGTGCAGAGTACTGTTGCACAGAAGAAAGGAGGCCTGTTCCATACGCTTGCGGTTGATATAGGTATTGATGGTGCAGCCGTTTTTTTCTGTAAAGAGCGCCTGCAGGTAGGATTTGTTGATCCCTGCATATGCGGAGATGGCAGGAATATCAATGTCTTCCAGATAATGCTCGTCAATATAGCGGAGCGCTTTTTTCAGATAGCCGATTCGATGGGGGCTCCGGCTGGAGCGGGCGCAGAATGCAAGCTCTGTAAGCATGCGGCTGAAAAGAAGAAAGAAGAGAAATTCTTCCTTTTGTATCTGACCGGAATTTTGTTGTAAAAAGGTGAGCAGATCCTTCAGGCTGTATCCGAAGCTGCGGGAATCCGCGCCGGAGCAGAAGCCCTGGGAGGCTTCCAGAAAATTCCAGAACCGGGAAAATCCGGGATCCTTTTTCAGGAGAAGCTCCAGAGCAACCGGACTTTTTTCGGGAGTAAGGGAAAATTCCAGATTCAGGATCGAGCAGGGAAAACCATCCGGAATCTCCAGCCTGTGAGGTACATCCGGCCGGATAAAGATAAACTGTCCGGATTTCAGTGGGAATTCCGTGTCCTGTGTGCCATCCAGGCAGAAAACCCGGCAGGAACCGGAGGTGATATACATGATCTCATAGCTGGAATGTGTGTGATGCTCCATATGATAATAAGGCAGGGAGAGAGCATAAAAAGCAGAAATATGGAAATATCGGGAAGAGTCCTGGAAAATATCTGGCATGAAAAAACCTCCTGAGTATGCTGCGAAGCGGAATGTAAATATTTCAGCTGTAAATTGCTAGTCGGACAGATGCAGATATTCGATTAAATCGCCCTACATGTCTGACTGACTGTACTCTTTACTGTCAGCAAACAGTATATCACGCAAAAATAAATACGACAATATATTGCATTTTTATATTCAGGGGATGATACCTGTCACCTTATAAAAAAACAGATACTATACTGTGATCAGAATCAGAAAAACGGAGGGTATTTTCTATGAGCTATAAAAATGAAAACATGAAAATGATCGAATTACATGAGAATGGCCTGGATATCCAGTTTCGTATCCGGGAAAACGGCGTGGTAGAGCTGGCAGATTTTTCTTCACAGGAAGTAAAAAAAGCAGTCATGGAGCCGAAGGAGGATATCTGTTATCCGGCTGTTGAGATCCACAGAAGCGGCACAGGAAGCTTAAACATGCATGCCTACAAAAACAACATCAATCAGTCCTCTGTGGATTTTGTTTATGAGAACCATGAGCTGAAGGCACAGGCCGGTGGAAAAGAGCTGGAGATCGTAATGATTTCCCCGGAAAAGCTGAAGGCAGTATATCATATGCGCCTGTTTGACGGAGTGCCGGCAGTACAGACCTGGACAGAGATCATCAACGAGGGAAGCGAGGATCAGGGGCTGACCTATGTTTCTTCTTTTATGTATCAGGGAATCTCCAGAGGCGGCGAGAAGCCTTATTATAAAAAAACAGATATCTATGTGCCGTTTAACAGCTGGTGCTGTGAGGCACAGTGGCAGAAATACGATGCAGAAACGCTGAATTTAAACGGAATGGTCGTAGATGGCTTCAATCATCAGGGATATGGCCTGAACCGTTATTGTTACAGTGGAAAGGGCACCTGGTCTACCTGTGAGTATCTTCCCATGGGAATTGCCGAGGACAGAGAAACAGGGGAGACGTATATTTTCCAGATTGAAAGCTCCGGACAGTGGCTGGCAGAATATGGCTCTGCACAGGGCGGAAATCTGTATCTTGCCTTAAGCGGCGCCACAGAGCAGGAGCATGGCTGGTATAAGAATCTGAAACCGGGAGAAAGCTTTACAACCGTTCCGGCAGGGGCAGCTGTTGTAAAAGGTGGCCTGAATCCGGCAGCAGCGGCACTGACCAGATATCGGAGAAAAGTACGCAGACCGAATACGGACGATGAGAAGCTGAACGTGGTATTTAATGATTACATGAACTGCCTGATGGGAGACCCTACAACGGAGCGGGAGCTTTCCATCATTGACAAGGCAGCAGAGCTCGGATGCGAATATTACTGCCTGGATGCAGGCTGGTATGACGACGGATTCTGGTGGGACCGTGTCGGGGAATGGAAAGAAGCATCCGGAAGATTCCCCAATGGTCTGAAAGAAGTCTGCGATCATGCACACAGTAAAGGCCTGAAAATGGGATTCTGGCTGGAAATCGAGGTTATGGGAGTTGCCTGCGAGCTGGCAAACAAGCTTCCGGATGACTGGTTTGTCTGCCGTCATGGAAAACGCCACATTGACAATAAACGCTATATGCTGGATTTCCGCAATCCGGAGGTACGGAAATATTGCCGTGATGTAGTAGACAGGCTGATCAATGATTACGGTGTAGAGTACTTTAAAGTGGACTATAACGTAACCATGGGATATGGAAGTGATCTGAACAGTGACAGCTGTGCAGATGCCATCCGTGAGCATTATGAATGTCTTCACCAGTGGTATGAGGAAATCTTCCGGGATCATCCGGAGCTTGTTGTGGAGAACTGCGGTTCCGGCGGACAGCGTATGGATTATGGTATGCTGAAGATCTTAAGCCTGCAGTCTACCAGTGATCAGACAGATTATCTCTACAATGCCAATATCGCTGCCAATGTAGCCAGTGCGGTAACTCCGGAGCAGGGTGGTATGTGGGTATATCCGTATGAGGATGAAGAAGAGCATGTGATCTACAATGTAGTAAATGGTATGCTTCTTCGCCCATATATCAGCGGTATGGTATGGAAGCTGGGCGAAAATTCCATGAACCGTATGAAGGAGGGAATCTCCCTGTATAAGGAGATCCGTGAGGAAGTCCGTGACGGCGTGCCGTTCTTCCCGCTTGGTTTTGGAACTCTGAAATCTGAAGTTCTTGCTTACGGAGTGAAAGCAGAGAAGAATACCTATCTTTCGGTATGGACACCGGGAACAACAGAAGCAGTGATCCCGCTGGAAAATGCAGAGCAGGTCCGCAGAGTATCTGTGATCTATCCGAAGGAAGAGATGTGCGGATATAAGATCGAAAATGGAAATCTTGTAGTGAAGACGCCACAGGAAAAAGCGGCCAGGCTGTTTAAAATCGAGATGAAATAGAAAACAGGAAAGACCGGTTTATAGGACTGAAAGAATATAAAAAATAAAACCATATCAGTAACAGAAGAATATTGAGAGAATAAAATACAGTCAGGAATATCAGATATAAGATCTGGATAATTTCCTGGCTGTATTTTTATTTACCGGATATCCGCACCAGGCTTCATGATCTGAAGCAGGATCATCGCACAGATGAACGCTCCGATGCCGGGAACTGCACCGCCGATCCCTACAAAACGAAGTCCGGCATATTTTACGATCACTCCACCTATGGCAGAACCGGCTGCAATACCGAAGTTAAAGAAAACCGAGATCAAAGAAGATGCCAGGTTTACACAGGCAGGATGCTCTCTGGTAGCGATCTTCAAAAAATGCATCTGAAGTGGTGAGTTCAGAAGATACATCACAACACCGAGGATAAACAGTACCAGTCCTCCGCTTATCAGATTATGGGTGGCAATAGGCAGAAGCAGCAGACATACAGTTTGGATGACGTAGATCAGGGGCAGCATGCGGATGCCGGTTTTGTTTGCCACTTGACCGGAGCTTACATTGCTGGTGATCGCTGCAATACCGAAGATCAGAAGCGCAAGGCTCAGCATGGAATCCGGAATATGAAGCTCCTGCTGGAAAATCGGTGTCAGATAAGTGTAGAAACAGTAAGTGGAGGCACCTGCCAGGAAAACGATGGCACAACCAATGGAGATCCTTTTGTCCAGAAAAAGCTTAAACTGTTCCAGAATACTTCCGGCCTTCAGCCGGTTCTGCCGCGGCAGCTTCACAAACAGAAGCGCCAGCAGAGCCAGGGATGCCACGAAGATCGTGATAAAAGCCGCACGCCAGCCAAAAGTTTGCGTGATAGTGGAAGCGATAGGCACACCCACAACAGAAGCAACGCTGAAGCCTGAAAAGACACCTGCGATCACACCTGGGATATGCTCCGGGATGGAAGCAACATCTTCCGCATAAGTCATGGAGATGGAGACCACAGTGCCGGAAACCACAGCCGTAAGAATACGGAACACCAGAAATACCATGTAATTGACAGCAATGGCACAGATCAGGTTGCAGAGTGCAAACAGTGAGATTCCCAACATGGTAATACGAAAACGGTTGTATTTTCCCACATAGGCAGCCAGAAACGGAGTGCCAAGGCCATAGGCAAAGGCAAACAGAGATACAATGCTTCCGGCCTGAGTTAGTGAAATTCCGAATCCGTCCGCAATTTCCGGCAGGATACCGATCACAGTATATTCACTGGTACCCAGGAAAAAGCTGAGCATGATCAGGCCTACAACAGCCGGATTAAAAAATCGAGATTTGGATGATGACATGATAATAAGTCCTCCCTGAAAAAATAAAGAGTAAGTTTCTGCATCAGAGAAAATTTTTTCAATGAGAAATCTTCTTCAACGAAAAATCTTCTTCAATGCGGTAAAAGAATATCACAATTTACACTATGTTTCTTGTTTACAGCTGTCAGATTTTTGTAGTATATTGATATCAGAAAGTGGGGAGGAGAAGAGAAGATGGAAATACCGGTATTTGGAAAAGAACAGTATCCGCTGAACAGAGAGTCCGGACTTTCCTATACGATTTCGGATATTTACAAGCATGTGCCAATACATACTCATACTCATTATGAACTTTTTATTATTTCAGAGGGTACGGCCTATCATATGATCAATGATTCCGTACAGACAGTAAGAAAGGGGGATCTGTTTTTTATACGCCCCAATGATATGCACAGCTATAACTTTTATCATTCGGAGAATTTCTGCGTCCGGAATCTGGGCTTTTCTACCCAGGTGCTCCGAAATGTTTCCCTGTTTCTGGAGCAGGAGGAAAAGATGGATAAACTGATAAATGGTGAGATGCCTGCCTATGTACATCTGGAAGGGGGAAATTTTCGCAAGGTTCTGGATGCAATGGATACTGCGGGAAAGTTGGTAAACAGTAGCCATCCTCGGCACGCAAGATATCATGCACAGTGTGTCATTGCACTTCTTCTGGAGGATTATTTCTTCACTTATGATGAAAAGGATCCCTGGAATCAGATGCCTTCCTGGTTGTCAGAGCTTCTCTTAAATATGTCAAAGATTGAAAATCTCCAGGAAGGCTACGAAAAAATGTGCGAGTTGGCTCCCTGCTCTCCAAGCCATCTCTGCAGGCTACTGAAACAGATCTGTGGGAAAACGCCTACCCAGTATATCAACCAGGAGCGTCTGAAATATGCAGTTTATCTTCTGGCACAGACAGACCGGGAGATCCTGGATATCTGTGAGTGCTGCGGATTTTCCAATGTGAGCCACTTTTATCATCTGTTTCGGGAGCAGTTTGGAGTGTCACCGGCGAAATTCCGGAAGACGATATGAATGAGATGAGTTGGAAGGGGACAGAACAAAAAATGCCCTTTGAACCGGAAAAAGGTATGGAGTGTCTGGAGCGTGCAGGAATCAAACATAAGAAAAATGTATATTTTGAGCCGCCGTTCCACTGCGAATACGGAAGCCATATCGAAGTCGGAGAGAATTTTTATGCCAACACTCACTGTGTGATGCTGGATGTAGGAAAGATCACCATAGGAGATAACGTAATGTTTGGACCAAATGTAAGTATTTACACAGCCGGACACCCCATCCATCCGGAGAGCCGGAATTCTGCATTTGAGTACGGAATTCCGGTTACGATCGGGGATAATGTGTGGATCGGCGGAAGCTGCTGTGTCCTTCCGGGGGTAAAGATCGGAAACAACGTTGTGATCGGTGCGGGAAGCGTGGTGACAAAAGACATTCCGGACAATGTATGTGCAGCCGGGAATCCCTGCCGTGTGATCCGTGAAATCACAGATGCGGACAAGCCATATTACTTTAAAGACCGTAAGTTTGACGAAGAGGCGTGGGCAAAAATAAATGGAAAATAAAAGAGCCCCGGTATTTTTACCAGAAAGCTCATCAGTCTGGATGAATTTGTAAAGATTCCGGCTGTGTACCTGAATTATAAGAAATACAGATGGGTGAAGGAGCTGACAGTGAAAAGCGAATAGGAACAGAAAACAGCAGAGCTGTATGTCCCGGGATTACAGGGAATATACAATTCTGCTGTTTTATTTTATGAGATTATCTGTTTTCCGCAAGATATTCTTCTGTAAGAGCAACCGCATCTGTGATACACTGCGGGCAGCTGCAGAGAACCTTGCCTGTCTCCACACCTTTTAATTCACGGCAGATACAGGAGCCGTTTTTTTCTTTGAATTTCTGGATATAGGTGCGGAGCTTTTTGTAAGTGTCACCTTTGGAGCCGGAACCTTCTTCGGTATTTCCGCGGCTGTTGGAAAGTCCGATGATCATAGCCATACCGGAAAGAGCACCGCACATTTCCATGACACCCATTCCAAGGCCGAAGCCCTCGGCAATACGGAACATCTCGTTTTCATCGATGCCAAATTCCTGGCAGAAAGAACAGGCAACTGCCTGTGCACAGTTACAGCCATTCTCGTGTAATTTTGTAGCGTGTTCAGCTTTTGTACTCATGTCTTGTCCTCCTGATTTCAGATCGCAAGCATATTTTTGATCGCTTCCATATAGATCAGTACCGCTTCTTCCATGCCGGAGACCAGGATAAATTCATCGGCTCCGTGGATACGGTAGTCAATTCCCTCTTTTTCAGGTCCGAAGGCTATGATATTTTTGAGGGATTTTGCGTAAGTGCCGCCTCCGATGACCATTGGTTTGTGTTCGGTATCGCCGGTCACATCTGTGTAAGCTTTGTAAAGAGCATTTACCAGCGGAGATTCTCTTGGGAAGAATAACGGGGCAACAACCTTTGTGATCTCAATACGACCGTTTTTATCTTCCAGTCTGTCTTGGCACATTTTGCGGATATCGGTCTCATTAAGAGTTACCGGAACACGGATATCGATGGTACAGGAAATGACACCGTTTTCTGTTTTTACGATTCCGTTGCATAACGTCAGATCGCCGTATTCATCTGCAAATTTCAGACCAATGCCGGAGCCGTCACATGCAGTGCCGATATGGGAGTTATAGAATTCCACAAAGTCATCTTCAAAGCCTGCTTTTGCCAGACATTCAAAGGTTACTCCTGCAGCATTGACACCGAGATGGGGAGTGCTGGCATGAGCCGGAATACCTTTGGCGTAGATGGTGAGCTCACCATTTTCTTCGGTTACCTTATATTCCTGGAGCTTCGTCCGGGAAAGTGCGGATTCCAGCTTTTCCTTCAGACCGTCCTCATCGGGAACAATGGTTGTACAGGTGTCACACATTGCATTGGATACAAAACCGCCGTTCATGGAGATGATCCGGGTGTTTTTTGAGCAGGCGATCATGGCAAGCTGACCTTTTTCACCGTGGATACACGGGAAGCTGGCATCCGGTGTGAAACCGCAGGAAAGCTCTTCGGCTACCTGATTGTAG
The DNA here is from genome assembly GCF_051861785.1 of Blautia massiliensis (ex Durand et al. 2017). NCBI lineage: Bacteria > Bacillati > Bacillota > Clostridia > Lachnospirales > Lachnospiraceae > Blautia > Blautia massiliensis (ex Durand et al. 2017). Next base: position 1,160,961 of record NZ_CP146725.1, on the reverse strand, counting down.
TGATCCATACATTTGGAACCTGTTTCCTCGTTGCAGCCCATGATCAGGCGGACTCTTTTGTTCAGCTTCACGCCGTGGTCGCGGAGAAGCTTCATGGCATAGAGCGCTTCCAGGATAGGGCCTTTGTCATCAGTGGTCCCGCGGCCGTATACATGATCGTCTTCACGGGTAAGGCGGAACGGATCGTAGGTCCAGTCTCCGCCTACAGGAACGATATCCAGATGACCGGCGATGCCGACGATCTCATCGCCCTCACCCATTTCGGCATAACCGCAGTAGTTATCCAGGTTTACGGTTTTAAAGCCAAGTTCTTCGGCAATCTTCAGTCCCTCTTCCAGGGCTTTTGCAGGGCCCTCACCAAATGGCTTTCCCTCGGAAGGGGTACCGAGCTGGGAGTCAATGGCAACCAGTCTGCCAAGATTTGTGAGCATTTCTTCTGATAATGCGTGGATTTCCTCTTTAATATCCATATTGATTTCCTCCTGTTTACAGCGTTCCGGAAAGTGACAGGATGGAACGCTGATGTTATGAGCTCTATTATAGCATAGATTGTAATGAATGGCAGAGTAGATTTTTACCTGTTGAAGACGTACCGATCCATTCGGCGGAAGGCTTCTTCTATGCGGGAACGGGGTGAGGCCAGATTCATTCTCAGGTGACAGGGACCGAAAAACATCCTGCCGTCCTGGACGGCAACGCCGACATCCCAGCAGGCTTTTTCCACATCTTCGATTGTTTTGCCATGGGCAGTACACCAGTTGGTGCAGTCGGCAAAGAGCATGTAGGTGCCTTCCGGCCTGGAAACGTTGACACCCTTAAAGTGCCGGTCAATGTAATCACAGGCAAAGCTTACATTTCCGCTTAGTACTTCGCATAGTTCATCGGTCCATTCATAGCCTTCAGGCTGATAAGCGCCAAGCAGAGCGTGCATGGACAGAACATTCATCATATTATAATGGCTCAGACTGGACTCCTTCAAAATACGATCCCGCCACCAGCTGTTGTATACAATGTGATAGCTGCCAACAAGTCCTGCCAGATTAAAGGTTTTGGATGGAGCGTAGAAGGCCGCTGTACGCTGGCGGGCATCTTCGCTGACAGACTGGCTGGCTGGGGATATGCTTATGGCCATTCAGGATGAGGTCAGACCAGATCTCGTCTGAGATGACATAGACATCATATTTTCGGTACAGCTCCATGGCTTTTTCCAGCTCCCGGCGTTCCCACACGCGTCCGCAGGGATTGTGTGGATTGCAGAGAATGGCAGCGTGGATCTTCTTTTCACGGAGTTGTTTTTCCATGTCTGCATAATCCATTCTCCATATGCCGTTTTCATCCTTTATCAGAGGAGCGTGTACGGCCTCGTAGCCGTTGTTTTTCAGACTTTTGGTGAAGCCTATGTATGTCGGGCTGTGAATCAGGACATTATCACCGCGGGAGCAGACGCAGTTCAGTGCACTGATAACTCCGCCCAGAACGCCATTTTCGTAGCCAATGTGCCTGGGCTTCAGACCGGTGACACCGTGGCGTGTTTCCTGCCAGCGGATGATGGCCTTATAATATTCCGGCGGGGCTTCAAAGTAACCGAAGGTAGGGTGACTGGCCCGTTCGATGATCGCCTGCTGTATGGTAGGTACAGTAGGGAAGTTCATGTCTGCTACCCACATCGGGATGGCATCGAATCCCTCCTTCGGCGGGGCAGGAGAGAAACCATCGCCCTTCAGGCCGTCTACTGCGATGGAATCTCTGCCATGCCGGTCAATGATGGAAGTGAAGTCGTATTTCATATGAATGCTCCTCCTGAAAAATTCTATTTGCTTCACCTTATCATATTTTTGGGGGAGGGGCAATTCCTTTCCATTTCAGTATGATGTTCCGAACCCTCCAGGTCCTTCTGGCATATGCTAAAATCAGAAGTCAAAAAAGGAGTATCTGCATGAAAAATAAAAAACGGATCGCATTGGCGGTGGCAGTCGTGCTGACGGTGACGGCGCTGCCGATGACAGTTTTTGCATCAAAGAAAGATAAGGAAGAGGAGAAATTGAGCAAAGTCACTTTAAATGAGGTAGCACATTCTGTTTTCTATGCACCCCAGTATGTTGCGATCGAGAAAGGATATTTTGAGGAGAAAGGTCTGGATCTGACACTGGTGACGGGATTCGGAGCAGATAAAACGATGACTGCTGTGATTTCCGGTGAGGCAGACATTGGATTTATGGGCGCAGAGGCATCTGTTTATGCTTATCAGGAGGGTGCCACGGATCCTGTCGTAAATTTTGCACAATTAACCCAGCGTGCGGGGAATTTCCTTGTGGCAAGAGAAGAGATGCCTGATTTCAAATGGGAGGATCTGAAAGGAGAGAAGGTTCTTGGCGGTCGTAAGGGCGGCGTACATATATCAATGTAAATTATCAGACGATTGTGATTTTGTGTAATTGGGTGGATGGATTGAATAGTGCGAAGAAGTCGCAACAAATAGAATAGCTTTAAATATAAGTGGAAATATTTTGTTAATATCTCCACTTATATTTTGCGAAATTTTGTTATCTCTTTCCAGTTAATCGGAAAACCCATATATTCAAAAAGATCATTTAATTTCAAATTTGAATTCTGCTTTTCATATCGGTCAAAAATATGCACTAGTTGCTTTTTAAACAGTAAAAAATCGGTCTTTGGAAGTAGATAACGAAAAGTAATGACTACACTAAACAAGTCATTTTTTCCATATACATATTTTGAACCGTTTTTGGAAATGCCTAATTTTTTATGTAACAATGTATCTGGAATGTCAATATATGTGTGATAGGAAAACAACCTTTCGTTATGAGCACATACATTTCGGTACAGCGTTAATACCTTTAAATATTTTATCATTTCATTTTTCTTGACATTTCCAAAATCCTGGCAAATTGTTCCTTGCATATTTTGAGGTAAAAATTCAAACATTTTAGATATTTGACCAAACGTAAGGGTATTCATAATCACCCATAACGGAATATTATGATATTTGTTACGCTGGTAAACAAGATATTCATGATCCTTGTTTTTATTAGCCATCATATCTAGCATTTTGATTAATTTAGTAATTCCATTTTTATTTTTGGGAATATTGCCGTAATTATTGGAGTTAAGATATTCTTCTTGACGTTCTCCATGTTTTTTACAGAAGTGATAAGATATTATCAGCCACACTATAACAAACCGATTTTTTACTTTTCATGCAAAATAAAAGAGATCCTGGTATAAAGGAATCTGACGTATTTTCCATCAGATTATTTTATCATGAGACCTCTTGTGTTATCATATGGTTTTGTAACCACGAAATAAAAAGCAGAAACCTCCCCGACCAAAGTTCGATTTCTGCTTTCACCCAAACATAGCTTACGCTACATTCATGCATACCTATGATAACAGTTAATACAGAAAACTACAACCTTATTTCTCAGGATTTTTACAATAAAACAATGGATTCTCTCGATCTGAACCTTATTTCATGTACCTGCGGTCACTCCGGCTGTCTCATCCGCCATGGCTCTTATAAACGCAGTGTCCAGCTTGCTGACAGAATCATCTCCCTTTCTGTTGTTCGTGTGTACTGCAAAGCATGTGGGCATACCCATGCGCTGTTACTTTCATCCATGATCCCGTATTCCCAGATCCCTCTGGTTCTGCACGTCCGTCTGATCCATGCTTATGAGCATGAGACCGGATTCCAAAACATACTGGCAGAACAGTACCTCGTGGATGAAAACAACCTGAAATCCATCATCCGGAACTACCGTTTACATTGGAAGCAACGGTTGCTCTCCATGAGGCTTCACCTCCCCGATATCCCCAGCCTGATTTCAGGATGTTTTTCCCTCTTTTCCAGACAGTTCATGCAGATTAAATCAACCTCCAATAAACTTTTTATCCTGCCAACATAACCTTACACGACAGGTCTGGTTTTATCCCTTATCCTTTAGAAAAAGGAGGCAGATGAAATCTATGAAACAAGAAAAACAACAGGAAATCGCACTGATGCGCTATGGCGCCATCGCACCGATTATTGCAGGACTTGATGAACGTTATCCAAGCAAGACCGCTTTTTACACGGAAATTTCTGCAAAAGGACTCATGGGACCCGACGGGAAGCTCCATCATTATGCTCCCGCCACCATTGAAAAATGGTATCTGGACTATCAGAACCATGGTTTTGAAGGTCTCGTCCCGAAAGGGCGCTCAGATGCCGGCATGAGCCGCAAGCTTGACGAAGAACTTCAGGAGAGAATCCGGTATTTCAAGACCAACTATCCACGCATGTCTGCGGCCGCTATTTACAGGCAGCTGAAATCCGATGGCTCTGTAATAAACGGACAGGTATCCGAATCCACCGTCAGCCGCTTTGTGAAACGGCTTCAGTCGGAACTGCGGCAGACACCGAACAAGGATATGCGCCGATATGAACGCCCCCATATCAACGAAGTCTGGTGCGGGGACAGCAGTGTCGGTCCCCGCCTTACAGATTCGGACGGAAAAAAACACCGGGTCTATATCATTGCCCTGATCGATGATGCCAGCCGGTTCATTACCGGGATCGATGTGTTCTACAATGATAACTTTATCAATCTGATGTCCGTTATGAGATCAGCCATAGCAAAGTACGGGCGCCCCAAAGTTTTCAACTTTGACAATGGGAAATCTTATAAGAACAAACAAATGGAACTCCTGGCTGCAAGGATCGGTACAACACTCAGTTACTGCCAGCCATACACTCCTACCGGAAAAGCCAAGATCGAGCGATGGTTCCGGACCATGAAGGATCAGTGGATGGCAGCCCTTGATATGCGGGATTTCCATTCACTGGAAGAACTGAGGGGAAGCCTGCATGCTTTTGTCCAGAGATACAACCAATCCCCCCATTCTTCCCTCCACGGGCTGTCCCCACAGGACCGCTTCTTTTCGGAACCGGAACAGATCCGCAGGCTTTCTGAGGAAGACATCACCCAAAACTTCCTTCTGGAGATTGAACGCCGGGTATCTGCTGACAGTGTGATCGTCATCGACCAGATTGAATACGAAGTTGATTACCGTTTTGCACGGCAGCGCATCCGTCTGCGCTATTCTCCGGATATGAAAGAGATCTTCATCGTGGAATCGGATGGAACACTAACCCCGATCCGACTTCTGAACAAAACGGAAAACGCATTGATAAAAAGAGAAAAAGTACACTTATGTAAAGGAGACGAATGAGCATGGATTATACTGCAAGATACGGATTGGAATTCAATCCTTTCCTGAAAAACTCAAAGGAAGTCCTCGTAGAAACACAGGAGTACAAGGAGGTTCTGTTCCGGCTGGACTACCTGCTTACCACAAAAGGTTTCGGGCTCCTCACCGGAAGCGCCGGAAGGGGAAAGACCACCGCAGTCAGGAACTGGGCTTCGGGACTGAACACTTCCCTTTATAAAGTGATGTATTCCAGTCTTTCCACCCTGACCGTAAATGATTTTTACCGGAACCTTGCCACTGAGCTCGGAGCCCAGCCTGCATTCCGCAAGACCGATAACTTCAAGATCATCCAGGATGAGATCAACCGTCTCGTACTTGAAAAACGACAGACGCCTGTCATTATCATAGATGAAGCGAACTATATCGGAAACGCAGTGCTCAATGACTTAAAAATGCTGTTCAACTTTGAAATGGATTCCAAAGACCGGGCAGTTGTTCTTCTTTCTGGTCTGCCACAGCTCAACAGCACCCTGCGCCTGAGCATCCACGAACCTTTCCGCCAAAGGATTGTCATGAATTATAACCTGGAAGGTATGACAAAAGCAGAAGGACATTCCTATGTTACTGCCAAGCTGAATGGCGCAGGATGCACACAAACGGTATTCGAAGACAATGCACTGGAAGCAATCCTCAATGCAGCGAATGGGACCCCACGTATGATCAACAAACTGTGTAATGCAAGTCTGTTGGTTGGAAACAGCTCAAATTTAAATATCATAACCGCCGATGCCGTCATGCAGGCAATCAATGACTGTGAACTCGGATAGCTTTAGAAACCATCATGTAAGATAATCTGCATGATGGTTTTTTCTCATAAAATAACGTGCCTGAAGCGTCCAAAAATATATGCTTCATCCCATCGTTAGGTGCTCTGAAAGACCCGTTTTAATCTGATGGAAACGGCAGCGTTTAATTTGCCGAATAACAATAAGAAATGGACGAACGCATTTTTCTTTCTACGCGACATAAATATTTAAAGAATATTCCACGTAACTCTTCATCAAATTCATAAAGAGCAACTATATCTTCAAAACATGCTTCATTAATGTATTTGCGGGTATGAATATCAATAAAAGGATGTTTGTATCCGCCAATTAATGCATAGTAACTGATATTCTGCAGGGATTCTACCGCAAAATCATCATCTGTAATAACTAGATTTTTTTCATTTTTCAGTTTTTCAACTTGTGCGGTATATGTAATAAACGGTTTGCTCATATGTACCTCGCTGCAAAATGTTCCAGATAAAGAAAAAGGAGAGGGGCCTCGGCACCCTCCCCCGATCGCAGGCTTCTCAAGTTTCTGCAATCTGATCACTAAAGATAATATAACTGATATAACTAAGAAAGTCAATCAGAAATTATCTTTATTTAGATTGTATTCAATCTGATTATTGTTATGTACTATTATTAAGCTTTTCCGGTTTCATATAGATAAGTATATAAATTGCTTTGGCTTGTCTTTATCATATCATAATAATGCAACACATTATCTTTTTCTTGTGCAATAACAAAGCATTCCTTTGATATAAACGAAAGATAAGTATCTTTACATACTTTTAAATGTCTATATTCGAGCAAACATTGTAAATCTTCTGAAATACAATCGATTATAAACTTAGCAGCTTCTGCGTTTGTAGAAGTATTTTCAAAACAATAATCATATGGTAAAAACAATAACATATTCTTATTTACTGAGACTTTTTTTAATACCTGTATTATTGTTTTTCCTTCTGGAAGCTTAATGAGCCCTTTTTCTATTTTAATTAAATCGTCTATATTCATAGAACGAAAGCACTTGATTATATCATAAACTTTTCGTTCTCCTTTTAATCGTGAAGGACCTTTTCCTACTACCCCAGGACAAAATTCAGTTATAGTAGGGCTTAACATGCGTCTGGCTTCCATATATTTAGTATCGACCATAATTTTAAAATCTAAATCATAAAAAGAATTAAAAATGTCGGCTTCTCCATGATTTTGCTCTTCATGTTTTCTTAAAATAAATGCTTGATTGCCCTTATAAGTGACAAATTTTGAAGAATTGATAAATGTCGTTAAAAAATCTTCATAATTAGCTGGATGCCCATCTATAAAATTTTTTATATAAATTGTTGGCGGTAATTGTTTTATTAGTAATTTATTTTTGTCAAGTTCCATATATTCTCCAAGCTTGTATTTTTTATTATAATGAGAAAGTGTTGATATTCATATTTGTTACTCTGGGTCATCCAATAGGGGAGAGTAGCATCCCTGTTGGCACACGATTTTCCAACAGGAAAGTCTAGTGTGTTATACCTTTATGAAATTGTGGCTGCCGGAAAGAAATTCTATATCCTTGCGATTATCTCCAATTTCCGGCATTCTGTACTGAAAGGTACTCCGTAAAGGAGTTACCTGAAAGTACAGAACTGAGTCTGAATATTAGCATGACGATGCTGTTATTCAGACGATGCCACATTTGAAGAAAGGTATATCCATGCTTACGTCAGCTATTCTCTGAATTCTTTTCTTGCACGCTATTATCATAAATATATTTTGCCAAATTCTGTACCATTGCAAGTCCTTCATCATTCAGCTCTGTTGTCTGCCCCATATAAAAAGCTACTGCATTTGCTAAGTCAGTGCTTGTAATATCGGAAGCTGGCTTATTCGGCAATGCGTCCCGAATCATCTGTACGGCTTCGGCTGTAGCAACCGCTTTTGTTGGTTCTTTTTTCTGTATACCAGATTTAATATCACGTAATATTGCCATAAACTGAATCTTGATTTTTTCAATGTCTGCTTCATTCGCGCCTATTTTCTGTGAACTTAAAAACTGCTTATCTTTTATAATCTCTTTTCTTTTTGATGGCTTTGCAGTCATCAGATCAATCAGTTGATCAACAGCAAAATCAATCACCTTATTTCGTGCCATGATGCCCTCAGCAATGGTATCATCAAAATAATTCCGAATCATAATACATAATTTTGGAAAATGTTCATGTTCCAATAATCGGTTTAAAATATCTACATCTATTCTTCTGGTAATCAGTCTTGTTACCGCCTCTTCCGACAGTCCAAGTTCCGATATATCATAACTTTTGGGTGAAGTAATCTGAGTGATTCCAAGCAGATAATCAGTAGAAACATGAAAAAACCTAGCGGCATCTATTACAATGCTTATATTAGGATTTTTTGTTTCGCCGCTCTCAATACGACTGATTTGTGAATGAGTCACATGAAGCTGATCAGCCAACTGTTTTTGGCTTAAATCATGGTCTTTCCGCAAATTACTCAATCGGTATGCAAGACTTGTTTCATCTTCTATTAAATCAGATGTCCCCATTGTTTCGTCATCTCCTAAACTACTTCCATTATATCTGTGCCTGTGCAGATTTGCAATTTTTTATCAAATCGTATTCTTGATTTTCATTGTACGTGAATAAATCAGGGGTGCGATTTTTTCATGCTAAACTGTCGTCATGATCGATCAGACAGAACCTTGCTACGAAAATAAAAATCGCAGCCAAGACTTGAACCTTGACAACAAATGTTTTCAACAATTATGAAAGCATCACTATAAAGCAGTCATAATAATGGCTGCCAGCAGTGAAATATGATTTGTACAAAAGATGGATTATACTTGAGCTTCAACCGTATAGCCATGTTTTTCTAATTCTCGTATATAACGGGAAAGTTGTTTTTGCTCACAGTTTTTGCGCCTGACTTCAAAACAGTTTTCATCAAAATTAGTGCCTTGTTTTAGCATTGTATAAATGATAACAAGTAATTTACGAGCAAGAGCGACAATGGCTTTTCTGGCTCCTTTTTTCTGCTTGATTCTCCAATACCAGGCTGAAAGATATGTGTTTCGTTTGCCGGCAATTACCCAGGCAATCTCACAAAGCATACTTTTTATATAAGGATTGCCTTTTGTGATAGAGGTACTTTTTCTTTTTCCGGCACTCTCGTTATTGCCGGGACACAGACCGGCCCATGAACAGATGTGTTCTGCAGTTTTAAATGGTTTCATATCTGTACCGATTTCGGCAATGATTGCACAGGAAGCAGTTGTACTTATTCCATAGATAGTATTTAACTGTTCAATTTGTAAAGCGAATGGAAGCATATCTTCCTGAAGATGAGTTTCAATTTCAATAAGATGCTCTTTCATGGAATCATAATGACACATGAGGATTTTTAAGAAAGATTTTTGATGTTCTGAAAGAGTCCCATTTACAGACATGAGGATTTCATCAATGCGTTTTCTGGTTTTTGTTTTGAGATAAGAATCCAAAGATATTTTATCAATCTGTCCATGTTCCATCAAATGTAGAATAATGTTTCTGCCGGAAGCACCAAAAATATCAGAAATAAAAGAAGACAGACGAAAACCGGAACTCTGCAGGAATTTTTCAACCCTGTTTTTCTGGGAAGTAATATCGCGGATAATACTCTTGCGATAACGGTTTAAATCACGAAATTCACGAATCCTTTTTTCTGGAATAAAACTTGCATTAAGGAGTCCTGCACGTAGTAATGTAGAAATCCATTCAGAATCACGCATATCAGTTTTTTTGCCAGGAACGTTCTTCATATGGCGGGCATTAACAACTAATAAAGTGATATCTCCAGAGAAAGCATCTTCTAATATTTCGTAAATTGGAATCCAATAAATGCCAGTGCTTTCCATTGCAACATGATGGCAATTCTCAGAAATGATCCAGTCTCGTAAAGCAAGCATATCAGGAATTAAAGTGGTAAATTCACGAATTTCAGAGTGAGTAGGTTTACCTAATGGACCAGTTAGGATACATGCAACAATTTTTTCTTTGTGGATATCCAAACCACAGGAAATTTCTAAAAGATCTTTCATACAGACAGCCTCCTTTATAATAGAATTGACAGGAGATTTGCCCGAGATAATATGGACTTTGCTACTCGTGCTATCTGTAAAAGATGCGACAATATGCTGTACTCAAGGGCAAAACATTTACGTTGAAAAACGGGGTGAAAATCCTCCAAGGTACAATCAAACTTAATCCTGTCAATAACTATTGTAAAACAAGGCAGGAAGTAAAAAAAGTAGTGGAGGTCAATCCTCTATTTTCATTATAGGCTGTGATAAGCTTTCATGATTCGTTGAAAACTAAATGACCGTTCCGGAACTTTATAAACCGCCACGATTTTCTGATCAGAAAAGAGCGCTCACAAAGAGACGACACAGCGCCGAGAAGGGTTGCCTGTCAGGAAAGGAACTGGATAAAACGGCACAGCTTTAAATTCAAACTTAAATCAGGAGGAAAATAGAATGAGTTTATTTGAAACAATAAAAGAAACTGTAACCGTCGGACAGGCTGCCGAATATTATGGCATGAAAATTGGAAGAAACAACATGATCTGTTGCCCATTTCATAATGACCATTACCCAAGTATGAAACTAAACACAACTTATTACTACTGCTTTGGCTGTGGTGCTACCGGAGATGTGATCCAGTTTGTTGCAAATCTATTCGGACTGAGTAACTATGAAGCCGCCAAGAAAATTGCTGTAGATTTTGGTATTACACCAGATAATCCGCCAGTAATAGCAGCTCTGAAAAAGCCCGAGTACATGGAAACAAAAAGCAGACAGAAAGAATTACATGAATGCCAGAAAATGGTATGCGAATATCTTCATCGTCTGGAAAAATGGAAAGCACTGTATGCACCAGAACGACCGGATTTACCTATGGACGAACGATTTGAAGAAGCATGTGAAAATCTGAGTTATATCGAATATCTGGCAGATTATCTGACCTTTGCAGATGAAGAAGAAGGCTTTGAAGTTGTAAAATCCATGAAAGAAACAGGCTATCTGGAAGATTTGAAATATCTTTCAGGGTCTCGTGATGAGGAGGATGTATATGCAGAAGAAGCAAAAGCAGCTTAGTAATTATCCAGTTTGGTTTGACGGAACCAATATCAATGAAGCAGCCTTTTGTGAAGAATTTCTCCATACGCATAAAATACTCTTTGCCAACAATGCATTTTTTACTCCAGAGGGGCGGGGCACTGATGATCTGCCCCTTCGTGGGGAAATATTTGAAAGTCTGAAACATTATGCCATTAACAATGTTCCACGCAAAGTGACAAATATTTTAGAAGTTATGAAACTGGCAGCTTATATAGAGGATTTTCCACCAGAAGCCAATAAAATCCATCTTGCAAATGGAACGATATATATAGATGGCACATTTATCCCTGAAAAACCAGATATTGTACGAATGCGTCTTCCAGTCAATTATAATCCAGATACACCAGAAGCTTCTACATGGCTGTCATTTTTAGATCAACTGCTCTACCCGGAAGATATTCCAACTTTACAGGAATTCATAGGGTATTGCCTGATTCCAAGCAACAAGGGACAACGGATGATGATTATAAAAGGAAATGGCGGAGAGGGTAAATCACAGATTGGTGCTGTTCTGAACAGCCTGTTAGGCTCAAATATGAAAGACGGAAGTATCGGTAAAATTTCTGAAAACCGCTTTGCCAGAGCTGACCTTGAGCATATTTTATTGTGTGTAGATGATGATATGCGAATGGAAGCCCTAAAACAGACCAGTTATGTGAAATCCATTGTTACTGCTCAGGGGAAAATGGACTTAGAGCGTAAAGGAAAGCAAAGTTATCAGGGGTGGCTTTTTTCCAGACTGCTTGCATTCAGCAATGGAGATTTACAGGCATTGTATGACCGTAGTGATGGATTTTACCGAAGGCAATTAGTACTGACAGCAAAGGAGAAACCTGCTGATCGTGTAGATGATCCTTATCTGGCAGAAAAAATGAAGAAGGAAGCCGAAAGTATTTTTCTCTGGGCGTTTAAAGGACTACAACGGTTAGTCCGTCAGAATTTTAAATTTACAGAAAGTCCCCGTATTAAGGCGAATCGTGAAAATGTGAAACGGGACAATAACAATGTACTGGAGTTTTTAGAATCAGAAGGATATATTCGCTTTCAGGCAGAGGCAAGTGCAAGTTCCAAAGAACTGTATGAGAGCTATCGGCTCTGGTGTGAAGAAAATTCCATGACTGCATTAAAAAATCGTAGTTTCTCAGATGCTATGATTGCTGTTCAAGCAAAATATAATCTGGAACATTGCAATACAATAAAAAATTCTGCTGGGAGACGAGTATGGGGATTTACGGGAGTAAAGGTTATTACAAAGCCGTCCTATACAGATGGTTTTATGGACGATTCCCAGTGTACGTACGTACCGAAAGAATGGACAAATTAATCTGGTACGTATGTACGTAGTAATTCAATGTAAGTTACACATTATATATTTTTCAGGTTGGCTGTCAAAATAATATGACAGTTAGCCTGTTTTGGGGAAAGGAGGAAGTACAAATGCAAAAAGCACAATACGGTATTTTAAGATTTGCAAAATACAAAGGACCTGAAATCAGCAATATTGAAGCTCACAATGAACGGAAAAAAGAAAAATATGCCAGTAATCCGGATATAGACAACAGTCGAGGAAATTTGAATTATCATTTGATTGAACCAGTCGGGAAGTACCGGGCAGAGTCGAAGCGACTGATTGAAGAATACGGATGCTGGACACGCAAAGACAGTGTACGTGTTGTTGAAGTTCTAATTACCGCTACACCAGAATTTTTCAAAGGTAAGAAAAAGAGTGAAATCAGAGCGTATTTCCAAACAGCTTTGGAATTTATAAAGAAATATCAGGATTCAGAGACAATCCTTTCGGCTGTGGTGCATATGGACGAGAAAACTCCACATATGCACCTTTCTTTTGTCCCGATAACTCAGGATGGAAGACTTTGTGCAAAAGAGATTCTTGGAAATAAGAAAAAGCTGACCTGGTGGCAGGACGAGTTCTGGAAACACATGGTAGAAAAATATCCAGATCTGGAACGTGGAGAAGCCGCCAGCATGACCGGACGTGAACATATTCCACCACGACTTTTTAAAGAAGCAGCGCATCTTACCCGGCAGGCTAAGCAAATCACTGATCTGTTGGAAAGTACAAATATTTTTAATGCTGGTAAAAATACAGATAAAGCTGTGGAACTATTGCAGAAATTTTTTCCTGCAATAGAGAACTTTCAGACGCAGGTTCGGAAATATGATAAGACGATTAGTTCCTTAAAGTCAGATAATGTATCATTAAAAAGGCAGACACAGGATTTAAGCAGACAGGTAAAAGAAGCAACGTCCAGCAGTATACGAAAGAAAATGGATGATGCCAGACTCAGAGCCGATTATGAAAATCTCCAGAAGCTGATGGGACGTATTCCACCAGAAATACTGGAACTGGCAAAAAGAGGACAATTAACCCATTCAGATCGTGAACGGTAAATTGATTTTAAAGTGGACAGACACGAAAACTGTCCATTTTTTATATGATAATCATAGAAAAGTTAACAGAAAGGATGTGATAGCCTTGCGTAAGCCAACGTATTATCTCTGGCGTAACGATTTTCCGTCACAGGAAGAATTTGAAGCGGAACGCAAGAAATATGCTGACATCGGCTTTCGGGTTGTCACATTTCTGGATGGAGATTCAAACACTAATATTCATGATGGTATTAAAGCACTGGTCAAAAATCACTGGGATAATGTGTGATTTAACCAGTGCTTTAATTATACAAACCTGAAGTTATCTATCAATTGTCCAATAATCCTTATAAGTGTAACCATCTATTGTTCCAAAGCCTACTTCAAATCAAAGAGGGAATTTTCATAGCCCTTTACATAATATCGTACATTTTTACGCCCTTTTTGAATAATGGTGTGTCCTTCTGCTTCTAATTTTTCTTTTTGTGCTTCAATACCATTTGGGTATTTAGCATTTAGTTCTCCGTTCGCTTTTAATGTTCTCCAATAAGGTGTTTCATCTTCTGAACGCTGATAACTCGCCCATGCCACAATAGAAACAAAAATTCCTGCCGTAATGGGTTCTGTAAAATCTGCACCACTTAACTCTGCAAAGTATTCTCGTATTTTTCCGACGGTAATCACTTTACCATACGGAATTTTTTTCATTACTTTGTCATAGTCGATTGGCGGTGCAAAATACATTTTACTGCCACCATATTTTTCAATGCTTTTCTGGTCTGTAATAATTTGAAATTTGGGCATATCCTTATTATCGTGCAACATAGCATTAAAATCTTTTTTATCTTCGTTTGCCATTTCTGCCACCTCCTACTTTAAGGATAATCTGTTTGGCATTCCTGTGCAATGAGGCTGTTTGAAAAACTTGACAACTTTCGATTGAGATTTCACCTGTTTTAAGAAATTTAATAACTGTTATATTTTATTATTAAATTCTTCGCAACCCCTTGAAAACACTGGATTTGTCGCAGGTGAGCTTTCCCTTATTATTTCCCTTGTGTTATATCGTCCCATCAGTGTTTATGCACTCTGATAAGGGCAAATACAAGGGCAAGAAAAATCTATAAGACAGTATAACACAAAATAAAAGTGACATGGTGAACTGATTGAAATGCTTCTTAATTTTTGCTACTACTGATTGATTAAATGATAAGGAGATGGGATACGATGAGAACAATATTTGCAGAATACAATCCACAGTGCAACAGCATTGATGTATATACTAATACGGGCTATATACTCCGTATTGATTGTTGGGAAGCAGAAAAAAATTTAAGAACCACACCTGGATCTGATTGTGCTTTGACATCGCTTGCAATCGATGAGCCATTAGAATATGCAAGGTTATATCTTGATGGGAATTTACAGATGTGGGTAGATGCTGAAGATTCATTAGAGTTATGATTATTCCAATCAAAATCTACTAGAATTTATTAAAAATTAGCTTCATAATTTTAAAAGGACAGCCCTATTGCTATGAGGCTGTCCTTAAAAATACAATAGATAAACCTAGATTATTCTTGCTACTATCTGATTGTTAAATTTTCTGTATTCCATATTGCAAATCTCCCTTTTCGCAATATTTTATTAGTATGAATGCCAGAATCGCTGAAAAAACACGTGCCAATACCGTACTCCACCATATCATAATCTGTCCACCAAATAAAGGTGGTAAAACAAGCATAAATATCAGCATCAATACTGGTTCAATGAATGTAAGAATGTATGACAATCCACTTTTTTCAGTAGCATAAAATCCAGCTGTCGCTATTCTGGTAATCGCAACAAATGGTAATGACACTAAAAATATAGGTACAATTTTAGAAATCTCAATACTTACTTCATAAGAAGCTCCGAAAACCCCTCCAATATTTGCTCTGTTTACATACATGATAATTCCACCACAAACAGTAAGAATTATTGCAAAAATGTATGCCATTCTCTGAACTCCTCTCAGGCTTTCTTGATCCTTCTCACCATAAAAACGGCTCATTAAAGGTTGACTTCCATCACCTACGCCCTGCAATATGAGATATATGATACAGATAATATAGGATACACATGCATAAGTTGCAATAGCTTTTTCTCCCCCATAAGAAGCGGAGAATCGGTTTATAAACACCAATGAAATATTAGGAGTCAATGCTAGCCCAAATGGTGCAAGACCTACTCTGAATATAGCGCCACACATTTCTTTTACATTTTTTAAGGATACATACACATAAAACTTTTTATTATATAATGCGTATATGATTGCAATTGCTGCAGTCACACCCTGTCCGGCTATTGTAGCTGTGGCTGCACCTTTCATGCCCATTTCATATATCCATACAAAGATAAAATCCAGAACAATATTGGTTATGAATCCACCAACCATCGCAAACATTGACCAGAAAGAGTTTCCATAATTTCTAATGAATAGCATCATTCCAGTTCCAAGAATCTGCAATATTGCTCCAAGTGCTATAATTTTGATATAATCTGTCGCATTTGTTAATATAATTCCATCTGCTCCAAGCAATCCTAAAATTTTAGACGAAAAGGAGTAAATAATTATGGTACTGATAACACTTACTATTACAAGAAGCCACCAGCTTGTAGCAATAAATTCTTCTGCCCGTTTTCCTTTCTTTTCTGCTGCATTAATTGAGTAATAAACAGCTCCTCCCATACCAATTCCTGTTCCAAGAGCCTGAATCAAAGCCTCAATCGGATATGCAATATTAATAGCCGAAAGTCCAGCATCTCCTATGGTATTGCCTACAAAATATCCATCCACTATCGCATATATTCCTGATAATGCAAATGCTATAATAGATGGAATAACATATTTAAAAAATAATGATTTATGATTCATTTTTCTTACAATCTCCTTCCTTGAAAAGTCTGATAAACAGTTCTGTATTATCATTAAGACTTTCTATATTCTCTAATCCCATTTTTTCGATTACATATATTTCTTTTGAGTGCAGTTTTTCTATGATATCTTTCGTATATTCCATTCCTGATTCTGTGAGGCATATCAGCTTATTTCTCTTGTCTGAATCATCAGATACCATATTGATGTATCCTTTTTTCTGAAAATCTTTTAGTATCGTATTTACCGTTTGCTTAGATATATTCCATTCTTCACTTATCATTTTCTGCGTGCATCTTCCATTACTTTCATAAAATGAATACAAAGCAAAAACTCTATTTGAAGACAGTCCCTGATCCTTTGACCATTCCTCATACATTGCTGTACATTCTTTCCATAAAGCATAATATCGTTGCAACTGTATTATCATATTATTATCTTTTCTCATCTTTTTCCTCCTTAAATTAGTACGAATCCGGACTTTTATATTATAGTCCGAGTTCGTACTAATTGTCAAGATTTATTTATATACTTTTTCTTTATATAAACAATCAATAGTCCCTTACTAAGGACAAGAAGATTATGAAATTTCCCTGCCCTCTTTTAATAATATCCTCGTTCTTCCATCCAGTCTTTCACATAACATCTGATTCCAATATAAATAATATGCGACAGTAATAGCAATACAATAAGATTTATCGGATTAGCGTTTTTAATCCATTCTCCAAAGTAAATTACAACAGCTGTACTCGTTATCGCTACCACGATACTGATGATATCCCAACAATATTTCCGGTAGATTTTTCCTACCTGATAACCAATCCCGATTATCAGCCACCCGGTTATTACGAATAAAATTGCCATGACAGTACCGGCAATCAGCCAATACACAATCCCGGAAAGAATACTGTTAGGTATTCCACTGCTTAACTGTCCGAAAGAGTCTGCACCTGTCACAAACTCCCGAAATAAACTTCCCATTCCTTTTCCTAACGCACCGAAAAAGACGATACAGTCGTTAAGGAAAACCGGCGAAAGAATCGCAGTAAACAGTGTTGTTGTTATGCTGTACCATGCCAGTAGAAACAAGATACTTTCATAACCAATCGTCATATTTTTATATTTCTTTTCTAACTGGCTTTTACGGCTATCGCATTTTTCTTTTGCTTTCCGGTAAGCAGTACGGTCACATTTTTCACATTTCTCATAAGGCACTTTTTTCTCAACAGCTACCTCTACCGTCTTTTGGTGTGTCTGTGCATAAAGTTTTTCCTGCTCTGCTTTTTCATACTTAAATTTCCATGCCACGGCTTCTGCGTCGGCTCTTTTCCTGCTGTCTGTCTCGCTGGTCAATCGTTCCTCTGTTTGCCTTAATCTTGTCCGCAATGCTTCGATATTCTCGGCTCTGTTTTCGCTGTTCAATTTCTCGTTCAAGGTCAGCGATTCGCTTAGCTGCCTGTTTAGTTCCTGGATTGTCTGGTCTTTCTGATCCAGTTCGTCCTGCATCTGTTCGGTCATCAGCAGAAGTTCTTCCACCTGCCCGACGTTCTCTAAGTTTCTGCATTCGCTCATCGATCTCCCTCGCTTTCTCTATCTGCTGTTTAAGGTCAGCAATTCGCTGTTCTGTTTCTGCAATAAGCTGTTCTCGTTGTTCAGCTTCTGCGTTAATTCCTGCCATTGCTGATTCTCGTTTTCCAACTGTTCGATTCTGGTTTTCTGTTGCTCGATCTGTGAGAGCAGTTCTTCTGTATCTGGCAAAAGATTTAGCAGCCTGGATAATTCGCTGTTTAAGCTTTTTAAACTCTGGTTCTGCTCCTGAAAAGACAGGAGCTGCCTGTCCCGTTCCTGCAATTCCTGTACCATCTCTGCCATAATATTCTGCTGTTCCTCGATCTGGTTTATCATTGTCTCCATCATGGGAATGACTTCCCGGCTTTCTTCTAATGTCACGCAATCGCTCCTTCCATTGTGTTAATGCACTGGATACTTTTCCAAAAGAAATCTGTATTTTATCCAGCAGTGCATTTTGTCTTTTTATGATCTGGTTTTCCTCTACTTTCCATGAAGTAGAGGATGTCTGTCCGTTTTGAAATTTCTCGTCAATTTTTCTGGCATCTGCGCCCTCATGGATCGTCGGTATCTCTAATTTTCCCTGCCTTGCATAAGAACGGTGGTCAATGTGATTTTCCGTTTTCAAATGTGCATTACAGACGTTTGCCCATTCGCTCCGCCATAGCTCACAATTTTTCGGATTGTTCCACCCGGTAGCATCGGTTAATACACGTTTCCACTGTTTGCGGTTCCTTGTCCCGACTTTCTGGACTCCATTTTCATCAAGTACGGGGATTCGGATTCCATGACGGTCAGGGTCCTTTTTATCCTGCCACCAGTCCGGATGGGATTCATCCACCACGATATTTCCATTTTCATCTCTGACAAACTCCCAATCCTTGATTTCTTTGTTACCCCATGAGTGGTCTGAATTGAATGGTCGCATCGTCACCAGTAAATGCACATGGGGATTACCATCTCCTTTATCGTGGATACTCCAATCCGCACACATTCCCTTATCTACAAAGGTCTTTTGAATATATTCAGTTGTATAATCAATCTGTTCCTGTCGGCTCCATTCTTTCGGAAGTGAGAACTCAAATGACCTGCCGAGTTGTGCATCTGAACTTTTTTCTATCCTCAAGACTTCATTCCATAAACGCTGCTTCTGAAAAGTAAGTTTGAATTTTTCCAGTGCAGCATTTTGGTTATCTGCCCTTTTATATCGGACAGATTTCTGGAACCGTCTGATATTTTCAGCAGGTACATTCTGCCATTCCTGTGGTGCATTTTCACACATCAGCAGGCTGGTATAAACGACTTCTTTTTTTGAAGTATAGTAGCTGATCCTGCCTGTTTCTTCATTTTTCATCACATCGCCATTGAGATAAGCAGACGCCGATATGATGGATTTTCCTTTGCTGCGTCCAACAATCTTTACTGTATAATGAAAAATCGCCATGCTCCGTTTCCCCCATTCTGCCGTATCCGGCTTTGATTTCCGGCAGGTAACGTTTTTCCTAAAAGAAAATGGTATCTGCCGGAGCACCCTCTGCGTAAGAGTGCCCTGTGCATAACAGCCTGCATGGAATGTGCCCCTCTGGCGAAGAGTGCCTCCTGCGGCATGAGCAGGTCTGGCTGAAAGCCCCGCCGACGGAACGAGCCCGGCAAGCGTAAGCACAGACCGGTTGCCACCTGTGGCAAACTTATACGGACGACCTCTGGTTGTCCATAAGTGCGCCCTTCATAAAAAAGCAATGAAGGGAATGGAAACTCCACTCCCTCCGGCATTACACTTCCTCCGTATTTGCAACTGGCTCTTTCTGCATTGCCTTTGAGAAGAATTTCCCATTTGCTTCCTGCCTTTTTAAGAAGCCGATCAGCTTTGGGATATCATCTTCCTCAATCGCAGAACCCAGTACCGATTCCACTGCACCGCCAATCTGGCAGAGCCTGTGTGTCCGTTTTTTGGTTTCCACATCTTTCTGACGTTTCTTCAGTTCCCGTTTCTGTGCTGCATACTGTTTTGCTTTCTCAAGGCTTTCCTGTTCTTTCTTTTCCAACTGGAGCATACGCTCCTCATAACTCTTTGTTGATCTTGCCATAAATATCATCGTCCTTTCTTTTTTTCCAAACATAAGTTTCCTGTTGTCTGTCAGACGAAGTACATGGTATAATCTGCTTGCGTGTAGGTATATCATGACTCCGGTCTGATAGAACCTTTGGCGGTTTCTTCGGGAACCGCTTTTTTAAGTTGAACCGTTTCTTGTGACTGCTTTCACATTTCCCTTATCCCTCAAGTCCCTGCCCTCGTTGGCTTCCATAAAAAGTTCCAGCATATCCGTTTTGATCAGGACTTTTCTCCCAACCTTCAATACCGGAAGTTTCTTCCACTCTACCAACTTTCGCAGGGTGTTCCTGCCAATTCCCGTATAATCAGCAGCTTCCTCAATAGATAAGGCAATCTTTCTTTGCGTCATATGACCACCTCCTTTCGAATTGCATTATGCAATTTCATTTGTGCTGTCAGTATAGCGTGTTTATATTGCTTTGTCAAGCATTATGAAATTTTGCTGCTTTTCTTAAAATTGCATATTGCAATATATTTTGTTGCGTGGTATAGTAATGACATACCGAAAAAGGAGGCACATCAGCATGAAAGATAAAGAACTACGCAAGCTGATCGGCAGCAGGGCAAAACAGCGCCGTCTGGAATTAAATCTGACACAGCCTTATGTCGCAGAGAAGATGGGAGTTACCGCTTCCACAATCCTGCGTTATGAGAATGGTTCGATTGACAATACCAAAAAGATGGTACTGGAAGGTCTTTCGGAAGCACTTCATGTATCGATTGAATGGCTCAAAGGGGAAACCGATGAATATGAAACTGATATTACGGATAAGAAAGAATTGCAGATTCGTGATGTGATGGGCGATATTCTTAAACAGTTACCTCTTGATCTTAATAAAACAGAAGACGCTTTTTCTAAAGACTTACTGCTGTTAATGTTAAAGCAATATGAACTGTTTCTGGATTCGTTTCAGTTCGCCTGTAAAAATTACAAAGGCAGTACTAAAGATGTGGACATTGCTAAAGTAATGGGATTTGAATCGAAAGATGAATATAATGAGATTATGTTTCTCAGGGAGATCACACATACTGTCAACGCATTTAACGATATGGCAGATGTTGTAAGGCTCTATTCAAAGAAACCGGAAGCGGCAGAACAAAGGCTTGCAAATCTTTTATCCGAAGTTATGTATGACGATTCTGAATCGGTATAGTAAGGCAACCGGAGTTGTGATACAATGAGCACAAGCGAGTCAGGCTGTTTACAGATTTGACGAGCGGCGAATTGGCTTATGGACTTGTCCATAAGATGCCTACACGCAAGAAGCATTTCAACAGTTCCGATTGTCTGATATCGAAAGGAGACATACGATTATGGCAAAAGGATCTGTTAGAAAAAAAGGAAAGAAATGGTACTATCGCTTCTATGTAGAGGACGCAAGCGGAAAAATGGTTCAGAAAGAATATGCCGGAACCGAAAGTAAAAGTGAGACGGAAAAGCTTCTCCGCAAGGCACTGGAAGACTACGAAGATAAGAAGTTTGTTGCAAAGGCAGATAATCTTACCGTAGGGGAACTTCTGGACATGTGGGCAGAAGAAGAACTGAAAACTGGGACACTCAGCAACGGTACAGTGGAAAATTATCTTGGTGCAATCCGATGTATCAAGAAACACCCGATTGCAGACCGAAAGCTGAAAACAGTTACTGCCGAACATTTACAGGGTTTCCTCGACCTGCTTACATTTGGTGGTGAGTTTCCAGATGGGAAAGTAAGAAAAGGATACAGCAAAGATTATATCCATTCTTTTTCCGCAGTGTTACAGCAGTCATTCCGTTTTGCAGTATTTCCAAAACAGTTAATCAGTTTCAATCCGATGCAATATATCAAGCTGAAACGACAGGCAGAGGAAGTTGACCTCTTTTCTGATGATGAAGTGGAAGAAAGCACACAGCCGATTTCACACGAGGATTATGAGCGACTTATCAAGTATCTGGAAAAGAAAAACCCACCTGCCATTCTGCCGATTCAGATTGCGTATTATGCTGGACTCCGTATCGGGGAAACCTGTGGTCTTACATGGCAGGACATTAACCTTGAAGAACAATGCCTGACCATAAAACGCAGTATCCGCTACGACGGCATGAAACACAAAAACATTATTGGACCAACGAAACGGAAAAAAGTAAGAATTGTTGATTTTGGAGATACTCTGACTGAAATACTGAAAGCTACCAGAAAAGAGCAGCTCAAAAACCGGATGCAGTATGGCGAACTCTATCACCGCAATTACTACAAAGAAGTGCATGTGAAAAACAGGGTCTATTATGAATACTATCATCTTGACGGTACACAGGAAGTCCCGGCAGATTACAAAGAAATCTCCTTTGTCTGCCTGCGACCGGATGGCTCCCTGGAACTGCCGAGTACACTCGGCATTGTATGCAGATCAGTGTCAAAGAAACTGGAAGGATTTGAAGATTTCCATTTCCACCAGTTACGTCACACCTACACCAGCAATCTGCTTTCCAATGGGGCTGCACCGAAAGATGTACAGGAACTGTTAGGACACTCTGATGTCAGTACCACAATGAATATTTACGCTCACTCAACAAGAAAAGCAAAACGGGATTCCGCAAGACTTCTTGATAAAGTAGCGAGCAATGCTTAAATCAAAATTGGTTCACTGAACCAATTATTGATATGCAATGCGACAAAAATTCCCCTTATTTCCCTTGCGGATTCCGCATAAGGGCAAAAATAAGGGAAAATACATATCATTTCACTATTTAATGGGCTGAAAAGCCTGTAAAATAAGGAAAGTTCAGGAAATCTCTCCACAAATTCCGATTTATCAGTTACCAAAACAGGAAGTTGTCTATTTCTTCTTTTTCGGTTTTAGGGCTGGCAGTTCATCATACATTGCATGAAACAAGCCTGTCAAAAATTCCTTATTATCAACTTCATCTACCAACAACATCTCTTTTGCTCCCTCATAGGGTAATTCATACGGAGCTGTCGGCATATAACTAATTGCTGATTTTACTGGTTTAACAAGTAATCTATCATCATAGATACCGCCTACAATCTTGCTACGATAATAAATAATGAATTCTCCCATCATAGCTCGATAAGTAATTTCTTCTAACTCAGATAGCTGCCCTAAAATAAACTCTAAGTATTCCTTGCTTGATGCCATATTTCCTCCTCAAATTGTTATTTCTAAAATTGTATCAAATTCTGCCTGTTTCCGCAATCAACAAAAATGTCTAATACTATCTGTTTTTAATAATCTTAAGATTTTTCTATATACATCTTCCAGTTTTAAATATATAATATAATTACATAGAGCATAATAATTATATTTACATTTAAAGAAAGGAACATCTATGAATGCAGGATATGTCCGTCTTTCCAGAGACGATGATAAAAGGAATTATGTTTCCATAGAAAATCAGAAGCTGATTATCAACCAGTATGCAGCAGCTCATGGTGTGGTTATTGACCGCTGGTATGAAGATGATGGTATCTCCGGCTATATTTTTGACAGACCGGGATTTCAACAGATGATGATGGATATGGATAAAGATATTGATACTATATATGTCAAAGACTTTTCACGCCTTGGCAGACATAATGCAAAGGTTCTGCTGCTTCTGGACGAATTTCAGGAGCGTGGCAAACATCTGATTGTGATTGACGATAATTATGATTCAATGGATTCCAGTGACGATATCATTGGTATTAAGACATGGTTCAATGAGCGATATGTCAAAGACACCAGTAAGAAAATTAAACGTGCCATAGGAGCCAGGCAAAAAGAGGGAACACTGATTACGAGACCGCCGTTTGGTTATCGCCGCAATGAAAAAGATAAGACCAGTCTGGAAATCGTAGCAAGAGAAGCGGAATATATTAAGCAAATTTATGACTTATATCTTTCTGGTTCCGGCTACCGCAAGATTGCCACATATCTGACCGAACAGGGGGCACCTACTCCATCTATGATACAGCGTGAACGTGAAATAGAAGAAGGCAGATTATCCAAAAGACAGGTAGCTTCTAAATGGTCCGATGCTATGATAAAAGAGATACTGGATAATGATTTTTACATTGGTACTTTTCGTTTGAAAAAACGTGTAAGAAATACGGTTCATGGAAAAGATAAACGTGTGCCAAAAGAAGAACAATGTATTTTTGAGAATCATCACCCGGCAATTATTGATAAGGCTACCTTTGCGTTGGTACAGGAATTAAAGGAAAAACGTAACCGTACCAATTATCGGGGAAGCCGGGGGCATTGGCTTGGCTCAGAGATTCCGAATCCTTTTGGCAGTTGCCTGTTCTGTAAAGACTGTGGCAGCCGCCTTACACCAATTAAACGCCAAACTTCCAGCAAGGAACGGAAATATTACATCTGTACCACTTATAACACCAAAGGCAGACGTTATTGCTCTAAGGCACATTTAATTGAAGAAGATGATCTGATGGAAGATGTTCTGACTTATATCAAGATGTGTCGAAATGCTCTCTGTGAAGTTATTTCTACCTATGATTTAAAGGATTTTGAAGCAGAGAAAAAAACAATAGCGGAAAAACGGCAGGAACTGCACACAGCTATCAATGAGCGAAAAAGTCAACTGAAAGTTCTGCTTACCCAAAAAGTAAAAGATCTGGCTGTCGCTGCAGGAAATGAAGATTTAATCAATGAAACGTATGATTCTATGCAGAAAGACTTATTTGCTCAGATTCATGGTCTGGAAATGCAGATAAAAGAACTGAATGAAACTGCCATAGAAACGCCTGATGTAAAGGATAAACTAAAAAATGCTCTTGAGGTGGTAGATAAAATCATTGCAGGAGGCAGCCTTGACCGAAGAGATATTGAACTTCTGATTGAAAAAATCGTAGTGGACGAAGACGGGATGCCGGAAATTACACTGAAATACGGCTTGTCTAATCTGATTAGTTACAGTCCTGCTGATGAAATGAACCGAAGAGAAAATACCATGATTGCGATTGTGATGAAACTGATTGCTGAGGATGAACGTGGATTTTCTTCTGCAAAATATCTGTCAGAGCATATTACTGATCTGGGATTCAAGAAAACAAAACAGAGTATCATTCCATATATTGAGCTGATGAAGGAACTTGGAATTCTTGAAGCCACAGATAATCCATTGAAGCCGTACAATATTGTAAAGTCAAAAGAAGAAATCACGCAGCTTACCAAAGACTATCTGCC
Organism: Blautia massiliensis (ex Durand et al. 2017); assembly: GCF_051861785.1. Taxonomy (NCBI): domain Bacteria; kingdom Bacillati; phylum Bacillota; class Clostridia; order Lachnospirales; family Lachnospiraceae; genus Blautia; species Blautia massiliensis (ex Durand et al. 2017). Next base: position 1,135,579 of record NZ_CP146725.1, on the reverse strand, counting down.
GGATGTATCAGCAGAAACCACTGCGAAACAGCTGGCAGATGATTATTTACATGGTATTAGTGACGACAGGCGGAATGCCGGAAATGGTATTTGAATATATACTGAAGAAAAACGGCATTGATCCGCAAAAGGATCTGACCATCGACCAGAGTATTGATTTCGGTTCCACAGCAGCAGCTTTTACAGGTGATGATTCCGCGGCATATACAGTAGAATTCGAACCATCTGCCACTATTCTGGAAAAAGAAGGAGCGGGCTATGTAGTGGCATCTCTCGGAGAGGCATCCGGATATGTACCATATACATCCTACAGTGCAAAATCAAGCTACATGAAAGAAAATCCTGAGATCATCCAGAAATTTACCGATGCACTTCAGAAGGGAATGGACTATGTGCAGAGTCATACGCCGGAGGAAATCGCAGAAGTGATCGCACCGCAGTTCAAGGAAACAGATCTTGAAACCATCACTGCCATTGTAAAACGTTATTATGACCAGGACACCTGGAAAGAGAATCTAATCTTTGAAAAAGACAGCTTTGAGCTTCTGCAGGATATCCTGGAAGATGCAGGTGAGCTGACGGATCGTACAGCGTATGAAAATCTGGTGCAGACAGAGTATGCACAGAAAGCATGTGAAAGTTAAAAAAGAGAAGTTTAAAAAGTTTAAATATCATAAGAAAAACCTGCGGATTTTATAAAAACCGCAGGTTTTTGTATGTATAAAACGTGAAATGAGAAAAAAAGAATATCAGAATATGTTATTGAATGACTGAAAATATTAGATGAAAATCTCCAAAATAGTATTTTATAAATGGATGAAAATGATTTATTAAACATAAATGGTGCAAAAAAACTTACGATAATTTAAAAAAGTTTAAATAAGGTTAAATAGAATGTAATAAAAACATAGCAAAAATGCACAAAAACAATCGATTGAAATTATGATAAATATAGAAAAGATAAAAAATAGTTGAAAACAACTAAACGATATGTTATCTTTAACTTAATAAAAACGAGAGACGCCAAACAAAAATTGAACGAATTCATAGAAAAAAGTTTAAAAGGAGGATATGGTATGAATTTAAAAAAGGTAATGGCAGCAGTACTTGCAGGAACAATGGTATTCGGAATGGCTTCTTCCGTAAGTGCAGCAACAGAGGTTTCATTCTGGACACTGAGCACAAGACAGAATGCAGTTGAGCCTATCGTAGAGGCATTCAACGAGGAAAATCCGGATATTAAAGTAACCGCTTCCTTTTATGACACAGACGGAATCAAAGATGCCTGCAAAGTAGCAGCTTCTTCCGACACATTACCAAGTATGTGGTTTAACTGGGGAGGCAGCCTTGGCAGCTTCTATGTAGACAATGATAAGACCTATGATCTTACACAGTATGCGAAGGATAACGGATGGAATGATGAGTTTACAGATGCAGCACTGAATCTCTGTACATTCGATAATAAGCTTTCCGGATATCCGACAAGCTACAATGCACTTGGTGTTTACTATAATAAACAGATCTTTGAGGATAACGGAATTGAAGTTCCTACAACATTCGAGGATTTTGAAGCAGCTCTTAAGACTCTGAAGGACAATGGAGTTACACCAATGGATACAGCAGGACTTAACGGATGGCACGTAATGAGATGGTTTGAGCTTCTGGTTGAGCATTATGCAGGTGCCGAGCTTCATGATAAGCTGAATTCCTTTGATGAGAGCTGGGATTGCGAGGCAGTTGTACAGGCTTTCGAGAAATATAAAGAGTGGGTAGATGCAGGATACTTCCCGGATGGTTTCCTTACCCTTGATCCGAATGATACGATCATGGCAATGGGCTCCGGCGAGTGTGCAATGGATCTTCAGGGACAGTGGTATGACGGACAGCTTATCCAGAATGAGCTTGATGTCAATGAGTATGGGGTGTTTGCATTCCCGTCCGGTGAAAGTAACCGTATGTCCTCTTTCGCAGAGATGACACAGTTTAATAAGAACCTTTCCGATGAGGAGCTTGACGCCTGCGTGAAATTCATGGATTACTATTACAGTGATGACAGTGTTGATCAGTACGGTGAGTACTACAACTTACCTCTTCCGAAACAGGGAAAGAAAGCTCCGGCAGATCAGGTTAACGTAGATGGTATGCTTGAAACATCCAATACAAACGGAACCTTCACCATCACTGACCAGGCATTCCCGACAGAGGTTGCAGATGTTCTTTTCAATGCACAGGATGCAGTTGCAAATGGAGAGATGACAGCAGAGGAAGCTGCAGCTAACATCCAGAAGGCAATTGAGGAATATCAGGCTAAATAATCATAAAAGCATAACGGAGCGGCCAGAGCGCAGGCTTTGGCCGCTTTTTTCAGCAAAAATGGAGGTGATCCGGAATGAAGAAAAAAAGAAAAGTTGATTTCGGTGCATATGCGTTTCTTATACCGGCAGCAGTGATCTACCTTTCTGTAATTGTGGTACCGGTATTTTATTCACTGTTTATCAGCTTGTTTAAATGGAACGGTGTTGCGGAGAAGGAATTCGTAGGTCTGTCAAACTATATCAATCTTTTTACAAATGATGCAACATTTATGATCGCGTTGAAGAATAACCTGATCTGGATCGTACTTACGATCGTACTTCTGATGACGGTTTCTCTTGGCTTTGCAGTCATTCTTAACAAACAGTTCCGCGGACGTACCGTGTTCCGTGCATTTTTCTATTTTCCCTGCGTTATCGCACCGATCGCGGTAGCGATCATCTGGAGATGGATCTATAATCCGAATATTGGATTTATCAATCAGTTTTTCAAGGTACTTGGGATCAATTTCAAACAGACATGGATCTCTGATCCGAAGGTGAGCCTGTATGCAATCTTTGCGGCAGCACTGTGGCAGGGAATCGGACAGCCGATGATCCTGTTCCTGGCAGGTCTTCAGTCTGTGTCTCCGGATGTTCTTGAGGCAGCTACTATCGATGGAGCAGGTCCGATCCGTAAATTCTTCAGCGTTACCGTACCGCTTATGAAGGAGACCTTTGTCATGGTTCTGGCAACACTGATCGTAGCAGCTATGAAGGTTTTCGATATTGTACAGGGTCTTACAGGTGGTGGTCCAAATAACTCCACGCAGGTTCTGGCAACCTATATGTATTCTCAGACATTCCAGTACAACAATGTAGGTATGGGAACTGCAGTTGCCTGTGTCATGGTAGTCATGATGCTTGTGGTGATCATTCCATATATTTCCTTTACGGCGAAAGAAAAGTAGGAGGTGCAGACAATGGACGGAAAAACAAAAAAAATCACAAAAAAAATATTGCTGTACGTACTCCTGATCGTTTTGGCACTGATCTGGATCGTTCCGATCTTTACATTGGTTGCAACAGCACTGAAACATAAAAAGGATTTCATGAGCGGACTGAGTCTGTTCCAGCTTCCTGCTGAAATTGCCTGGGATAACTTTACCAATGCCATTACAAAGGGAAATCTTTTTACTTATATGAAGAATGATCTGATCATTTCCTGCCTGAAGGTACCGCTTGGTATTTTTGTAGGTGCCATGGCTTCCTTTGCGCTGACAAGACTGAATATCAAGCACCGTGTGGGTATCTTCGTATTTTTCCTTATTGGTATGATGCTTCCGATGCAGACAGCACTGGTGCCGATCAACATCATCTACAGCAAACTGAATCTTCTGAATACATATTTCGGATTATTTTATGTTTATATCGGATTTGGTATTTCCTACTGTATCCTGATCATGCGAGGATTTATGCTGGGAATTCCGAAAGATATTGATGAGGCTGCATGTATCGACGGATGTAATAAATGGCAGCTTTTCTACAAGATCATCCTGCCGATCGCAAAACCGGCCATTGCAACACTGTTTATCACAGACTTCCTTTCTACATGGAACGAGTACCTGTTGGCCAGCGTTATCATCAACGATAAAGCGATGAAAACAGTACCGGTTGGTATTATGACATTCGTAGGCGAGCACGGAACGGACTATGGTTATCTGTGTGCAGGTGTGCTGGTTTCCGTTATCCCGGTTATGGTGGTATACCTGATCTTCCAGCGATATTTCGTAGAAGGTATGGCAGGAGCAGTTAAATCATGATATTTGATACAGGCTGCTGCATGGCGGTATCGTGAACAGCAGCCTGCGCATGAATACAGAAAGAAAGAGGGCGACTTATGAGTACTTGTAAATATACAGGATCCGTAGAAAAATGGGGAACCTTTGAAGCAGAAATGTCAGGCAGACATGAGGGAAATCCGTTTACGGATTATACAATTCAGGGAACCTTTAAGAGCAAGGAAGAAACAAAAACCGTAGACGGTTTCTATGATGGAGATGGAATCTACCGCGTACGTTTTATGCCATCCTTTGAAGGTGATTATGCATTTGAGATCAAAGGAAGCTTTTCTGATGAAGTGTATACGGGTGCATTTCATGTAACACCGGCAGCAGAGTGCAATCACGGACCGGTCCGTGTATCCTACACCTATCATATGGCATATGAAGATGGAAAACCTTATTATTCCATCGGAACAACCTGTTATGTGTGGGAACTTCAGAGCGAGGAGCTTCAGAAACAGACACTGGAGACACTGGCAGACAGTGCATTTAATAAGATCCGTTTCTGTGTATTCCCGAAACATTATGACTACAACCTGAATGAGCCGATCAGCTATCCATATGAAGGAACTCCGATGGACAGTTCGGTACTGACATCTGAGAACTTTCTGGAATATGTTGGCTGTGCAGAGGGTAATAACTTCGATCATAAGAGATTTAATGTGAAACATTTCCAGCATATCGATGACTGTGTGAAGAAGCTGATGGAGCTGGGGATCCAGGCAGACATCATTGTGATGCATCCATATGACAGATGGGGATTCAGTGAAATGAGTGCAGAGTGTGATGATCTTTACTGGAAATATCTCATTGCCAGAGTAAGTGCATACAGAAACGTATGGTGGTCACTTGCCAATGAGTACGATCTTTTCCCGAAAAAGACAACTGAGGACTGGGAGCGTTACGCGTCCATCATCCAGGAAAAAGATGTATACAATCATCTTCGCTCCATTCACAATTGCAAGAGTTTCTATGATTATACAAGACCGTGGATCACTCACTGCAGCATTCAGAGACAGGATCTTTACAAGTCCTCCGAGATGGTAAATGAGTGGCGGATCCGTTACAAAAAACCGGTAGTTCTGGATGAGATCGCTTATGAGGGAAATATCCAGCACGGCTGGGGAAATATCAGCGGAAAAGAAATGACAAGACGTTTCTGGGAAGCATTCTGCAGAGGTGCATATCCGGGACACGGAGAAACCTATATGAATGACGAGGGAATCCTCTGGTGGTCTCATGGCGGAAAGCTTTACGGAGAAAGTCCCGAGAGATTTAAATTCCTCCAGAAAATTATGGAAGAAACTCCGGCGCCGGGTCTTCGTCCACTGGAAAATCAGTGGGATGAGGTTGGCGCCGCAGTAGATAACAGTCTTCAGGATATTAAATATTATATTTTCTATTACAGCTTCATGCGTCCGTCATTCCGCGAGTATCATATTGATGATGAGACAGAATTTGAGGTAGAAGTAATTGATACCTGGAACATGACGATCGAGAAGAAAGGAATCTTTAAAGGCAAGTTCCGGATCGACCTGCCGGGAAGAGAATATATGGCTGTACGTGTACGTGAGGTCAAATAATAACGGGGAGCTGCCGAAGAGGCGGCTCCCTGCTTTGTGTTGACAGGGTGATGAAAAGTGTTTAAAATCAAGGAGAAGATGTTAAATTTAAGAGGGACCGGAATGAAAATCAAAGCAGCAGATATAGCAAGAAATCTTAATCTTTCCAAGGCAACCGTATCCCTGGTTTTAAATAATAAACCGGGAGTCAGTGAAAAAACCCGGCGGAAGGTTTTTGATTATATAGAAGAGGTTACAGGAGAAGCAGAACGACAAAAAGAAGAAAAAAACAAGCAGGAATTAGAAAATAAAAATATCATCAAGGTACTTTTTATTGATAATGATCTCAGATTCCTCAAGGATTTTGAATTGGATGTATGCCCGGACAGTCTGACGATATTCGAACAGGAAGCCAGAAGAATGGGCTGTATCATCAGTGTGACCTATGCTTCTTCCACAAAAAAAGAAGACGTGGAGCGCGTAGTGCGTGAGGCCAATGAGGAAAATGTGGCAGGTGTGATCCTGTATGCAACGGAGATGCAGCCGGATCAGTTTCCACCGTTTCGGGCAATCCAAAAGCCAATGGTGATCTATGATAATGATCTTGGAAATGAATATCATTGCGTTACCTTCGGCGGGGTGGAGGGAATCCGGGATTGTGTGGATTATCTGGTTTCCAGAGGGTGCCGGAATATCAAATATATGGCCAATACCCAGGATATCTTTAATTTCCAGCAGAGGCGTGCGGGATTCCGTGCAGGACTTCGGAAGAATGGCCTGCCGCTGGAAAAAGAGTCTATTTACCCGCTGGGAGAAACTACCAGTGAGGTATGTGAGGCAACACTGAAATATCTGGATACTCATGAACTGCCGGATGCTTTTATCATGGAAAATTATCAGATTTCCATTGGCGTGATGCGTGCGTTACGGCAGAAGAAGATTTCGGTTCCGGAAGACATTTCTCTTCTGGGGGTGGATGAGATCCCGGATTATCTTACCGGAGATATCCTTCTTACCACACTTCGGATGGAGCATCTGGAACGTGCGCATGTGGCCATGCTTTTCCTGGAACAGGAGATGAAGGGGGCGATTTCCTGTAAATTCAAATCGTTTTCTACCTGTAAGATCATTCCGGGACAGACGGTCAAATAAAATGAAAATACAGATGAGGAGAAAATAAAATGTTATTTTTTGTAAACGATTACTGCGAGGGAGCGCATCCGGCGATCCTCCAGAAGCTTCTGAAAACCAATATGGAGAAGCTTTCCGGCTATGGCACAGACAAATACTGTGATTCTGCAAAGGAGAAGATCCGTAAAGCCTGTGGCTGCCCGGATGCAGATGTGTTTTTCCTGGTGGGAGGAACTCAGACCAATGCCACGATCATAGGTTCTGTCCTGAACCGTTATGAAGGTGTTCTTGCGGCGCAGACCGGACACGTAAGCTGTCATGAGGCCGGAGCAATCGAGTATACAGGACATAAGGTACTGACACTTCCGGCAGAAAACGGAAAGATCAAAGCAGAAAGTATCACAGATTATGTGGAAACTTTTTATGGGGATGAAAGTCACGACCATATGGTATTTCCGGGAATGGTTTATATTTCCCATCCGACAGAGTACGGAACACTTTATACGAAGAAAGAGCTGGAGGAAATTTCCGAGGTATGCCATAAATACGAGCTTCCGCTGTTTCTGGACGGAGCAAGACTTGGCTACGGTCTGGTAAGTCCGGAAGCAGATGTGACACTTGAGGATATCGCCAGATGTACAGATGTGTTCTACATCGGCGGAACCAAGGTCGGTGCACTCTGCGGTGAGGCAGTGGTCTTTACGAAAAAAGCTCCGAAGCACTTTATGACTATGGTGAAGCAGCAGGGAGCCCTTCTGGCAAAAGGCCGTCTTCTGGGAATCCAGTTTGACACACTGTTTACCGATGATCTGTATACAAGGATCAGCAAAAATGCTATTGAAACAGCTATGAAGCTGAAAAGAGCCCTTCAGGAAAAAGGATATCAGCTTTTCCTGGATTCTCCCACGAACCAGCAGTTTGTAGTTCTGGAAAATAAAAAGAAAGAAGAACTGGGCAAAGAAGTTCAGTTTGATTTCTGGGAAAAATATGATGAAGATCATACAGTGATCCGTTTTGCCACAAGCTGGGGAACAAAAATGGAAGATATTGATGCGCTGATCGAGCTGCTGTAGGGTTGTCGGCAGAGGATAAAAGAGATGAGATGGAAAAACTCCGCAAGGTCCGGGTGAATGCAGACCTCACGGAGTTTTTGTTTTCGAAAATTATAACTTCTTACCCTTCTCAGCAGCTGCGGTAAGCGCTTCGAATACGGCACTGCGGAAGCCGCTCTTTTCCAGGGTGCGGACACCTTCAATGGTAGTTCCTGCCGGTGAGCAGACCATGTCTTTCAGGTCTCCCGGGTGTCTGCCGGTTTTCAGAACCATTTTTGCGCTGCCGAGAACAGTCTGGGAAGCAAATTTATAAGCCTGCTTACGAGGCATTCCCTGGCTGACAGCGGCATCTGCCATGGCTTCGATAAACATAAACACATAAGCCGGTGAACAGCCGCCTACAGCGCCTGCGGCGTCCATCAGACGCTCCGGTATTACTTCGGTACAGCCAAAGCTGTCTGTGATCTTAAGGATTTCTGCCAGTTCGTCTTCCGAAACCCGGTCATTGGTACATACAGCAGTCATTCCGGCCCCAACCTGTGCTGGAGTATTAGGCATAAAACGGACAACCTTCAGAGGAAGACCGGCTTTTTCTTCCAGCCATGCAAGAGTCTTGCCGGGAGCGATTCCGATGATGGTGTGCTCTGTCGTGAGACTGTCGTGGACCTCTGTGAGAACTTCCTCATAAAACTGCGGCTTTACTGCAAGAACGACAGTTTTTGCAGATCTGACGATTTCATTGTTATCCAGAGTGGTGACAACACCAAGAGTTTTTTCACTGCGCGCTCTGCCTTCTTCTGTAAGGTTGGAAACAATGATCTCGTCCTTTGAAAAGATCCCCTGACGGAGAATACCGCCGATCATGGCAGAGGCCATATTTCCACATCCGATAAATCCAATCTTCATAAACAAAAATCCTCCTTGAAATTTATAAAAAAGGACACGCCTGACTGCGTGCCCTCTTTGGCAATGAAAGCAGATAACGGGAATCGAACCCGCCTCCTCAGCTTGGGAAGCTGATGTTCTACCGATGAACTATATCTGCCTGCATTACTAATTATAGCACCTGAAATAAGAAATACAAGTGTGATTTACGATACCAGTCAGTGATCGCTCTGCGTTACTGTTCATTGGTAATATTCCGCGAAGCGTGTTACTGAGAATGGAGTGAACAGTAATCGCTCTGCCAGCTCTGGCTCATGGTACTGTTATGATATCTGGTGGAATAAGTTACATCTTCTCCGAACCAGTCCGGCGCAGTGTAGGCATTGGCGGCTTCCTCTGTAGGAAATTCCACCTCAGCCAGAAGAACTCCCTCGTATTCTCCGTGGAACACATCCAGTTCAATAAAAAGTCCGTCTTTTTCCGGGATCACATAGCGGTCCTTGGTAATGAGGATACCGTCTGCTTTAGGCTTCAGATGCTCATAGGCTTCAGCGGTGAGCGGAAGATTATATTCTTCACGGCTCATGAGACCCCTGGATTTGTAAGTAAGAAAATAGTCATCATCCTGCCGGCGGATGCGGACAACAGGGGAAGTGCAAAGATACCCCTGCTCGATCCTGTGGCAGGGATAGGAAGCCAGATCCTGCGGAAGGTCATCCTTCCGGATCAGAAATTTACGTTCGATCTCCATATAAAAAACCTCCGGGTTTGTGAAATGAAAAGATATTATGTTCAGTCTACAGGAAAAAAACAGGATTTGCAATGAGATATCTGTTAAAATTTCTTGACATTTTCAGATGGAAAAAGCATTATGGAAGGGAATGGGGAATACAGAAAATATTTATGGATTTTATAAAAGAAAGGATGAACAGGATCATGAGTAAAGTATATATTTTTTTCGCAGACGGATTTGAAGATATTGAAGGACTGACCGTGGTAGATCTGATGAGAAGAGCCGGGATCGACATCCAGACAGTATCTATCAAAGAGACAAAAGAGATCAGAACCTCTCATGGAATCGATCTTCTTACAGACCGTACCTTTGGAGAATGTGATTTTTCCGATGCGGATATGCTTGTAATTCCGGGAGGAATGCCGGGAACAAAATATCTGGAGGAATATAAACCGCTGACTGAGCTTCTGACAGATTTCTATCAGAAGGGCGGCAAGGTAGCAGCTATCTGTGCGGCACCAGGTGTATTCGAGAGACTTGGATTCCTGAAAGGCAGAAATGCTACATCGTACCCATCTGTTATGGAACAGCTTAAAAGTGCCAGAATATCTCTGGAGCCTGTAGTGGTAGATGGAAATGTAACTACCAGCAGAGGCTTTGGAACAGCCATCGATTTCAGCCTTTCCCTGATCGGACAGCTGGAGGGAAGTGCAAAGTCAGAAGAGATCGCTGAATCGGGGGTGTATGTAAGAGCATGAAAAAAGAAATGAAACAGTTTCTGTGGGTAGTGGCGCTTTTTATTATACTGATGGCAGCCACAGGACATTTGGTGTCAGCAGCCGGCTTTGACAGGTCAGATGGTATATCCGGTAATGCGTATAAAAAAGTGTATTCCGTATCTTTCAAATCAGGCAGAGGAGTTTCCTATGCTGTATATAAAAAATTGGAAAAGAAACGGAAATATGGTTCCATGATCACGATTCCCAAAGTGCCGCAGGTTCCTGCAGGATATCAGGCAGAAGGATGGTCTCTGAAAAAAGGAGGAACGGAGGCAAGATATAAGCCGGGAAAAAAATATTTTGTAAAAAGAAATGTAACGTTTTATGCAGTGATAAAAAAGAAGAAAAATCCCAAACTGATCCTGCACAGGAATGACGGAGACATCTACAAGATCATACAGGCTCCAAGCGGAAAACTGAAACTGCCGGTGATGGCCAATGCAGAGAATTATACATTCCTTGGATGGTCTACCATGGCAGGTCAGAAGACCGCACCAAGGTATGAAGCCGGACAGGTGATCACAGTCAGTGGGACCATGCATCTCTATGCGGTAAGATTCTGTCGGTATCAGGAACCGGATCTGGTCAGGAACAGCTTTCATTATCCTGAAAACTACGAAAGGATCATCTTCGTGGGAGATTCCAGGACGTATGGTCTTCAGAAGGTACTGTACGAACAGTTTGGAAAGGAGTATGTGGACAGCCATGTCAGCTTTGTATGCTGTTCTAATACAGAACTGGACTGGCTGAAGTCAACGGGCGAACAGGCTCTTTTGAAAGAACTGAAAAAATATCGTAAAAATGAAAAATACGCAAAGATCGCGGTGGTGTTCAATCATGGTGTCAATGATCTCAGAGATATTAACGGAAAACAGGATCTGAATGATAAGATATCACAGTACGGGTATTACATGAAAAAGCTGGGAACAAAGCTTTCCATGAAAAACTGCAGTCTGTATTATATGTCTGTGAATCCGATCAATGGAGGGGAAAGGGGAAGTACCCGGAATCGTAGATGTGAGGATATCCGGACTTTTAACAGCAGTCTTGCCGGTAAGCTTGGAAGTCAGTACCACTATATCGATGTTTACAATTATCTGATGCGGACCGGATATGGTACTGTATCCAATACGGGAGACGGTACAGACGATGGTGTTCATTATACGCCTAAAACTTATAAAAGGATTTTTGCATATTGTCTTAACAGCATAAGAAAAACAGAAAATTACTTTAACATTGAGGACGTGGGCAGCTGAGAAATGCCCTGTGGGGCATATGGAAAACTGAAAAAAATACTGGCGTTTTTACAGTGGTTATGCTATACTACAGAAATGACTGTAAATATATATAATGCGAGTGTTAACTATTTTATATAAGGTATTTACTCGATATGATTAAGGAGGAACAAGAAACATGAGTTTACAGGTGGAGAAAATGGAGAAAAACATGGCGAAACTTACAATCGAGGTTTCCGCCGAGGATCTTGACAAAGCAATGCAGAATGCATATCAGAAAGCAAAAGGCAGAATTTCCATTCCGGGATTCCGTAAAGGAAAAGCTCCAAGAAAAATGATCGAGCAGATGTACGGAAAGGGAGTATTCCTTGAGGACGCTGCAAACGCTCTGATCCCTGAGCATTACAGCAAAGCACTTGCTGAGTGTGATCTTGAGATCGTTTCCCAGCCTAAGATCGATGTAACACAGGTTGAGCCTGGCAAACCATTTATCTTTACAGCAGAAGTAGCTACTAAACCAGAGGTAACTCTTGGTGACTATAAAGGACTTGAGGTTCCGAAGTCTGAGACAGAGGTAACAGACGAGGAAGTTGAGGCTGAGCTTAAGAAAGAGCAGGAGAAAAACTCCAGAACCATCACAGTTGAGGACCGTGCAGCACAGAACGGCGATACAGCAACTATCGATTTCGAGGGCTTCGTAGACGGTGAGGCATTCGAGGGCGGTAAAGGCACAGACTATCCGCTGACACTTGGTTCCAACACCTTCATCCCGGGATTCGAGGAGCAGCTTGTTGGTGCTAACACAGGTGATCACGTAGAAGTTAAGGTTACATTCCCGGAGGAGTATCAGGCAAAAGAGCTGGCTGGCAAAGAAGCTGTATTCCAGTGCGATGTTAAGAAGATCGAAGCAAAAGAGCTTCCGGAGCTTGACGATGACTTCGCTAAGGATGTATCTGAGTTTGATACACTTGCCGAGTACAAGGAAGACGTTAAGAAGAACCTGACAGAGAAGAAAGCAGAAGATGCACGTCGTGCAAAAGAAGACGCAGCAGTAGATAAAGTGATCGAGAATGCACAGATGGATATTCCGGAGGCAATGATCGAGACACAGACACGTCAGATGCTTGACGATTTTGCAAGAAGAATGCAGTCCCAGGGTCTTTCCATGGAGCAGTACTTCCAGTTCACAGGCCAGAGCGTTGACAAGATGATGGAAGACATGAAGCCACAGGCGCTTAAGAGAATCCAGACAAGACTTGTTCTTGAGAAGATCGCTGAGGTAGAGAACATCCAGCCAACAGAGGAAGAGGTTAACGAAGAGATTTCCAAGATGGCAGAGATGTACAAGATGGAAGCAGACAAATTAAAAGATCTCATCGGTGAGAACGAGATGGAGCAGATGAAGAAAGATATGGCTGTTCAGAAAGCTGTTACATTAGTTGCCGATGCAGCTGTAGAGGCATAAGAAACCTCGGAAATGGAGGGCAAAATGAGTTTAGTACCTTACGTCATTGAGCAGACCAGCAGAGGAGAAAGAAGTTATGATATCTATTCAAGACTTCTTAAGGACCGAATCATTTTCCTTGGAGAAGAGGTAAACGATGTCAGTGCAAACCTGATCGTTGCGCAGCTTCTCTTCCTGGAAGCAGAAGATCCTTCCAAGGATATCCAGCTTTATATCAACAGCCCGGGTGGTTCTGTAACTGCCGGAATGGCAATTTATGATACAATGCAGTATATCAAGTGCGATGTATCTACGATCTGCCTTGGAATGGCAGCCAGCATGGGAGCTTTCCTCCTGTCCTCCGGTGCCAGAGGCAAAAGATACGCACTGCCGAATTCGACGATCATGATCCATCAGCCATCAGGCGGTGCACAGGGGCAGGCTACAGAGATCCAGATCGTAGCTGACCAGATCGCAAAAACCAAAAAGAAGCTGAACGAGATTCTTTCTGCGAATACCGGACAGCCTCTTGAGATTGTGGAAAAAGATACTGACCGTGACAACTATATGACAGCGGAAGAAGCTAAGGCATACGGCCTGATCGACGGTGTTGTGATCCACAAATAATGCGTAAGAAAAGACTCCTGTAAAGACACAGGAGTCTTATCTTGCTTTAAAAAGGAATTTTAAATGTCTGCGAGAGGCGGACATTTACGCTTAGAAAGGAAACAAAAAGATATGGCAGATAAAGTAAAAGAAGGAAAGGTAAGATGCTCCTTTTGCCATAAGACTGAAGATCAGGTACGCAAGCTGATCGCAGGTCCGGATGGAGCATATATTTGTGATGAATGTATCGGGATCTGCTCCGAGATCATGGAAGAAGAATTCAGTATGTATGATCATGAGGCAGATTATGAAACAGGGATCAACCTTCTGAAACCGGAAGAGATCCACAGTATCCTGGATGAGTATGTGATCGGACAGGATGATGCCAAGAAGGCACTTTCCGTAGCTGTTTACAATCATTACAAGAGAATTCTTGCTTCCAGAAACCTGGACGTGGAGCTGCAGAAGAGTAATATCCTGATGCTTGGTCCGACCGGTTCCGGTAAGACACTTCTTGCACAGACACTGGCAAGACTGCTGAATGTTCCTTTTGCCATCGCAGATGCCACTACTCTCACAGAGGCAGGCTATGTTGGCGAGGATGTTGAGAACATTCTTCTGAAGATCATTCAGGCAGCCGATTACGATATTGAGCGTGCCCAGTACGGAATCATCTATATTGATGAGATCGATAAGATCACAAGAAAATCCGAGAATACCTCCATCACCAGAGATGTGTCCGGTGAGGGCGTACAGCAGGCACTTCTGAAAATTCTGGAAGGAACCGTTGCAAGCGTACCTCCTCAGGGAGGAAGAAAGCATCCTCATCAGGAATTTATCCAGATCGATACTACAAACATCCTGTTCATTTGCGGTGGTGCCTTTGACGGACTGGAGAAGATCATCGAGGCAAGACAGGATACCAAATCCATTGGTTTCGGAGCGGAGGTTTCCGAGAAGGAAGACCGCAATGTGGGCGAAGTTCTGAAGGAGGTTATGCCGGAGGACTTTATTAAATTCGGTCTGATCCCGGAGTTTATCGGACGAGTTCCGGTCGTGGTAACCTTGGATTCTCTGGATGAAGAAGCACTGATCCGTATTCTGAAGGAGCCTAAGAATTCCCTCACAAAACAGTACGACAAGCTTTTTGAGCTGGATGGCGTGCAGCTTGAGTTCCAGGATGAAGCACTTGAGACAGTTGCCCGGAAATCTCTTGAGAGAAAAACAGGTGCCAGAGGACTTCGTGCCATCATGGAGCATACCCTGATGGATCTGATGTACAAGACACCATCGGACGACACCATCCGTAAGTGTATCGTTACAAAAGAGGCAGTGGAGGGAACCGGAGAGCCGGAGATCATCCACGGGGAGGCCAAGGCTCCTGCAAAAAAAGCAGGACGCAAAACATCCCGTTCGAGAAAGAAAGGCAAGCCGGAAACAGCTTGATGAAGGGAATGACATAAATGACAAATCAGGTCAATATATTGCCAATGATCGCTCTCCGTGGGACTACAGTCCTTCCGGATATGATCGTACATTTTGATGTGAGCAGGGAAAAATCTATCCGTGCCGTGGAAGCCGCCATGCTCCATGACCAGAAGATCTTTCTGCTGACACAGAAAGATCCTGAGGTGGAAATACCGGAACTTACGGATCTGTATCAGGTAGGAACCGTCGCTTATATCAAGCAGGTGGTGAAGCTTCCGCAGGATCTTTACCGGGTTCTGGTAGAGGGACTGGACAGGGCAGAGGTTCTGGGCCTGGAGCAGGAGGAACCATATCTGAAGGCGGAATGCGAGATCGTTACGGCACAGGAAGAGGATTACCCGGAACCGGTAAAGGACGCCATGCTTCGCAGCATCCGGGAGCTTTTTCAGAGATACTGCAGAGAAAGCGGAAAAGTAAGCAAGGATCTGGTAACCCAGATCATGAACATCGAAGATGTGCAGGAAACCATCGACCAGATCGCAGTAAATCTTCCGATGGCGTATCAGAACCAGCAGAAGCTTCTGGAAGCAGTGTCTTTGAATGACCGTTATGAGATCCTTGGAGCGCTTCTTGGCAGCGAGATCGAGGTGATCCATATCACTAAAGATCTTCAGCGCAAGGTGAAATCCAATATCGACAAGAATCAGAGAGAGTATATCCTCCGGGAACAGCTGAAAACCATCCGTGAGGAGCTGGGCGAGGAGAATACTGCTGATGATATCGATGAATTTAAAAAACAGCTGAAGGAGCTGGATGCATCTGATGAAGTAAAAGAGAAGATTTCCAAGGAGATCAGCCGTTTTAAAGGAATGGCAGCCAGTGCTGCAGAGGCAACGGTGCAGAGAGGCTATCTGGAAACCGTTCTTGCACTTCCGTGGAATAAGAAATCCGAGGATTCCGAGGATCTTGAGAACGCATGGAAGGTTTTGGAAGCGGGTCATTACGGACTGAAAGAGGTCAAAGAGCGTATCATGGAATTTCTTGCTGTACGTAAGCTGACCCACAAGGGAAAGAGTCCGATCCTCTGTCTGGTGGGCCCCCCGGGAACCGGAAAAACTTCCATTGCACGTTCTGTGGCAGATGCCATGAACAAGAAATACGTCCGCATCTGTCTTGGAGGTGTCCGTGATGAGGCAGAGATCCGTGGCCACAGAAAGACTTACGTCGGTGCCATGCCGGGAAGGATCACAGTCGCACTGAAGGAAGCCGGAGTCAGCAACCCGCTGATGCTTCTTGATGAGATTGACAAGACCAGCAGCGATTATAAAGGAGATACCTCCGCAGCACTTCTGGAGGTTCTGGATCCGGAGCAGAACAGTAAGTTCAATGATCACTATGTGGAGATTCCCCAGGATCTTTCCGAGGTACTGTTTATTGCCACTGCAAATGATGTTCAGGGAATCCCGAGACCTCTTCTTGACCGTATGGAGCTGATGGAAATCCCGGGATATACGGAAAATGAGAAGGAACATATCGCAAGGGAACATCTGATCCCGAAGCAGATGGAGATCAACGGTATTCCGGAAGGCAAGCTGGTGATCCAGCCGGCAGCTCTTGGCAAGCTGATCAACAACTATACCAGGGAAGCAGGAGTCCGTTCTCTGGAGAGAAGCATCGGACGTATCTGCAGAAAAACTGCACGTGCTATCATGGAAGAGGGTAAGGATAAGGTAGTTGTCACATCCAGAAATATTTCCAGATTCCTTGGCAAAGAACGATATAACTATCTGATGGCCAATGAGAAGGATGAGATCGGGATCGCCCGCGGTCTTGCATGGACACAGGTAGGCGGTGATACCCTGCAGATCGAGGTTAATATCATGCCCGGAAAAGGCGAGCTGCTTCTCACCGGACAGCTTGGAGATGTGATGAAGGAATCTGCACAGGCAGGTATCAGCTATATCCGTTCGGTTTCTGACCAATATGAGATCGATCCGGAATTTTTACAGAAGCATGATATGCATGTACATATCCCGGAGGGTGCCGTTCCGAAGGATGGCCCATCCGCAGGTATTACAATGGCAACTGCCATGCTGTCTGCAATTATCGAAAAACCGGTACGTGCGGATCTTGCCATGACCGGTGAGATCACCTTAAGAGGCCGTGTGCTTCCGATCGGCGGACTGAAAGAGAAGCTGCTTGCAGCTAAATATGCCAGAATCAAGGAAGTCCTTGTTCCGGAAAAAAATCGTCCGGATATCGAGGAGATGGACAGAGAGATCATCCAGGGACTGGATATCCGGTTTGTGGATAACATGAAAGAAGTTCTCGGTGAAGCTCTTGCATAAACAAAAAGCAGAAAAACCCTGCCCTGACCTTCAGGTCAGGGCTTTTAAAAGAAAAGGGAGGAATAACGAATGGTAATCAAAAACGTATCGCTGGATATCGTCTGCGGCATCACAAGCAAGATCCCGGACACAGGAAGGCCGGAGGTAGCTTTTGCGGGAAAATCAAATGTAGGGAAATCCTCCCTGATCAATGGTCTGATGAACCGCAAGGCCCTGGCAAGAACCAGCGCACAGCCGGGAAAAACACAGACGATCAATTTTTATAATATTAATGAAGCAATGTATCTCGTAGACCTGCCGGGCTACGGCTACGCCAGGGTTTCTGCGGCAGAGAAGGAAAAATGGGGAAAAATGATCGAGGCCTATCTTCATAATTCCAAAGAGCTCCGTGCGGTTTTTCTCCTGGTGGATATCCGCCACAAGCCTTCCGCCAATGACAAGCAGATGTATGACTGGATCTGTCACAACGGATATGAGCCGGTGATCATCGCGACCAAGCTTGACAAGCTGAAACGCAGCCAGGTGGCAAAAAGCCTGAAGGAGATCCGCATCGGACTGGGCCTTTCGAAAGAGGGAAAGATCCTTCCGTTTTCTGCGGAGACGAAGCAGGGAAGAGACGAGATATGGGCACTGATCGATGAGTTGACCGGCCTTGGTGAACCGGCAGCTACAGAGGATTAAGGAGAGCAGAAAAGATGGGAATTATCAAGGCGCTTAAGCTGGGATTTGACTATCAGAGATACGATGATGACGGCAATGTGGTAGACATGCAGCGTGCAGTCAATGATGTGGACCTGGACATTAAAGCAGGAGAATTTGTGGCAGTTCTGGGACATAACGGATCCGGAAAATCCACACTGGCGAAGCATATGAATGCGCTTCTGATCCCAACAGAGGGAACGATGCTGGTGGACGGGATCGATACCGCCAGAGAGACCAAACTCTGGAAGGTACGCCAGAAGGCCGGAATGGTATTTCAGAATCCGGATAACCAGATCATAGGAACCGTTGTGGAAGAGGATGTAGGCTTTGGTCCGGAAAATATGGGAGTTCCTACAGATGATATCTGGAAACGGGTGAATGACAGCCTGGAAAAAGTCGGTATGACAGCCTATCGTTATCAGTCCCCAAACAAGCTTTCCGGAGGGCAGAAGCAGAGAGTGGCTATTGCAGGCGTGATGGCCATGCGCCCGCGGTGCATCATTCTGGATGAGCCTACCGCCATGCTGGATCCTAACGGAAGAAAGGAAGTCCTGGAGGCAGTGCGGGAGCTGAACCGTAAGGAAAAGGTAACAGTCATTCTGATCACCCATTACATGGAGGAAGTGATCCATGCTGACCGTGTTTATGTCATGGACAGCGGAAATGTTGTGATGCAGGGAAATCCCAAAGAGATCTTTTCCCAGGTGGATACCCTTAAGGCGTATGGACTGGATGTACCACAGGTAACACTTCTTGCATATGAACTGAAGAAATCCGGCGTGGATGTTCCGGATGGAATACTGACTACAGAGGAGCTGGTAAGCGCATTATGTCAATCGAATTAAAAAATGTAACCTATACCTACAGCCCCGGGACAGCCTATGAGAGCCATGCGCTGAAGGATGTCAGCCTTGTGATCCCGGACGGCCAGTTTATCGGGATCATCGGACACACAGGAAGCGGAAAATCCACGCTGATCCAGCATCTGAATGCGCTGGTACAGCCAACATCCGGCCAGGTTCTGTATAACGGAGAAGATGTGTGGGCTGAGAAATATGACCGGAAACAGCTCCGCAGCGAGGTTGGTCTGGTGTTCCAGTACCCGGAGCATCAGCTGTTTGAAAATGATGTGATCTCGGATGTATGCTTCGGACCTATGAATCAGGGACTTTCCAGGGAAGAAGCAGAGAAAGAAGCGAAGCAGGCTCTGACTCAGGTTGGAGTAAAAGAGTCCAATTTCAAGAAATCACCCTTTGAGCTTTCCGGAGGCCAGAAAAAAAGGGTAGCTATTGCAGGGGTTCTTGCCATGAACCCGAAGATCCTGATCCTGGACGAGCCCACAGCAGGGCTTGACCCGAAGGGCAGGGATGATATCCTGGATCAGATCGCAGAGCTTCATAAGGTGCGAGGGATAACCATTGTTCTGGTTTCCCACAGCATGGAGGATATTGCGAAATACGTGGAGCGCCTCATTGTTATGAATCACGGAGAAGCTGTATTTGATGATGAGCCGAAGAAGGTTTTTTCCCATTATAAGGAACTGGAAACCATGGGACTTGCCGCACCGCAGATCACTTATATCATGCATGCGCTGAAGGAACATGGGCTGCATGTGGATGCAGATGCCACAACGGTGGAGGAAGCCAGAGACAGTATCCTTGCCGCACTTGCGCAGGCAAACTCTCCATTACTGAACAAAGGAGGGGCGGAAAAATGATCAGAGATATTACCATTGGCCAGTATTATCCGGCCAAATCCGTTCTTCACAGACTGGACCCACGGACCAAATTTCTGGGAACTCTGGGATTTCTGATCTCTGTGTTCCTGTTCCATACATTTCTCGGATATGCGGTGGCAACAGCATTTCTGGTAGCCATGATCGCAATATCCAAGGTTCCGGTGAAATTCATGTTCAAGGGTCTGAAAGCCATCGTTATGATCCTTCTGATCACGGTTGTGTTCAATATCATCCTGACGCCTGGCGAAGTGCTGTGGCGTTTCGGGATCATCAAGGTCACAAGGGAAGGTCTTGTTCTTGCAGGAAGAATGGCAATCCGTCTTGTTTACCTTGTGATCGGATCTTCCATCATGACATTGACTACCACGCCGAATCAGCTGACAGATGGTCTGGAGAGACTGCTCCGTCCGCTGAACAAGATCCGGGTGCCGGTACATGAGATCGCCATGATGATGTCCATTGCCCTTCGCTTTATCCCGATCCTTCTGGAGGAGACGGATAAAATCATGAAGGCACAGATCGCCAGAGGGGCAGATTTCGAAAACGGAAACCTGATCCAGAAGGCGAAAAATATGGTACCCATTCTTGTGCCGCTGTTTATTTCGGCGTTCCGCCGCGCCAATGATCTGGCAATGGCCATGGAAGCAAGGTGTTACCATGGTGGAGAGCACAGAACCCAGATGAAGCCGCTGCATTATGAAAAAAGAGATTATGCGGCCTATGGAATCCTTGTGGCATATCTTGCGGTGGGTGTTGCATTCCGTATGGCGGGACTGTAGCCAAATCCTGCCGGTACTCAGATATGGAACGGTCCGAAGCGCTGCATTTTGCACAGCGGAACTGTAACCGGATCAGGCAGGCATTTTGCAGGACGGTATGTCTGTTTTGGGATAGAAAGTACTGCAGGGATGTCTGTATCAGGAGGGAATATATTTTATGAAACGAGTAGGACTTGTTGTAGCTTATGATGGAACCAAGTACTCAGGCTGGCAGACACAGCCAAATGGAATCACCATTCAGGGCGTTTTAAACGATACCTTAAGTGAGCTGCTTGGGGAAAAGATCGAGACCATCGGTGCCAGCCGTACAGATGCAGGAGTGCACGCTCTTGGAAATGTGGCGGTGTTTGATACCGAATCCAGGATCCCCGGGGAAAAATTTTCCTATGCACTGAACCAGAGACTTCCGGAGGATATCCGTATCCAGCTTTCTGAGGAGGTGGAGCCGGATTTTCATCCCCGTTACTGTGACAGTGAAAAAACATATGAATATCGTATCCTGAACCGGAAGTTTCCGGTGCCAACGGAGCGTTTGTACTCTTATTTTTACCATTATAAACTGGATGTGGATAAGATGAAGGAAGCAACATCTTATCTGATCGGACGCCATGATTTTGCCAGCTTCTGCGGCTCCGGTGCACAGGTGAAGACCACCATCCGTACCGTGACCTCCATGGACGTGTGGAGAGATGGTGACATGGTGACCATCCGCATTTCAGGAACAGGTTTCCTTTACAATATGGTGCGTATCATTTCCGGAACCCTGATCGAGATCGGAAACGGTCAGTATCCGCCGGAATGCATGGATAAGATCCTGAAAGCCTGTGACCGCGGGGCAGCAGGCCCCACAGCTCCGGCTCAGGGGTTGACGCTGATGGGAATCGAGTTTTTCTGAAAAGGTACGAAAATTATCTTTATCCTCAATGGTGGCTGTAATGGAATGTCCATTATTTTTGCAGAACTTTACGGGCAGAAAAATTATGAAAAACTTCGAAAAGAAAGCTTCCTTTCGCTGAGTGCGGGAGGAAGCTTTACCATTGTTCTGAGTATTGTAAGCCTTCTGGTCCTGTATCCGGTGATGGGGCTGATTCATACACCGCCGGAGGCAGAGCCTTATGTTGTAGCTTATATAATTCATAACAAAACCCTTCTCTCCGTGAACGGTCAGGTTTTGACCGCCAACTGTGTTTGCATTTTCAGGGTGCAGCAGTTATAGTTTATTACAGAGAGAACGCAGCCGGACAACACAGAAAAATGTGCTGCCCGGCTTTTTTACTGTATGAGAAAAGGGATAAACGATGGAAAAAAGAGATTTTAATGAAAACTGGACCTGCAGATGCCTTACAAGGGAAGAGCCGGAGAAAAAAGTAACTCTTCCGCATGATGCCATGCGCAGTGAACTGCGCAGTGAGGAAAGCCATGGCGAGGGAAATATCGGCTGGTATATTGGCGGCGATTATGAATACACAAAGAACTTTTTTGTCCCGGCAGAAGATGTGGATAAAAAGGCAGTTCTGGAGTTTGAAGGTGTATATCATAATGCGGAAATTTATATTAATGAAAAAAAAGCGGCGTTCCGTCCATATGGATACACGGACTTTTATGTGGAACTGAATGAATTTCTGCAATACGGAGCGGAGAACACCATCCGTGTGATCGCCAGAAATGCGGATCAGCCAAACAGCCGGTGGTATTCCGGAACAGGAATCTACCGTCCGGTAAACCTTTATCTTGGAGAAAAGGAGCATATTCCGGTGAATGGCATACGCATTCAGACTGTCAGTCTGGAGCCGGCACAGATTCAGGTGGAGGTGAAAACATCAATTCCGGGAACTGTGAAAGTTCAGATCCTGGATGGAGAACAGATTGTAGTTTCCGGGGAAAAAACATCGGAAAAGAGAATATCTTCCAAAAGTAATATTCAAGAGCAGAAGGCAGTATTTCTTCTGGGAATCCCGGATGCGAAGCTCTGGAGTCCGGATTCGCCTCATCTGTATATACTAAATGCAACATTTGGAAACGATCAGGTAACAGAGCATTTTGGTGTGCGCACCCTTCACTGGAATGAGCAGGAGGGAATGACCATAAACGGAAAAAGAGAGATCTTACGCGGAGCCTGTGTTCATCATGATAACGGACTTCTCGGAGCCTGTGCGTTTCCGGAAGCAGAAGAGAGAAAAGTACGCATTCTGAAGCAAAATGGATATAATGCAATCCGTTCTTCCCATTATCCATGCTCTAAAGCACTTCTGGATGCCTGTGACCGTCAGGGAATGCTGATGATGGATGAGTATGTGGATGTCTGGTATATTCACAAGACAAAGTACGATTATGCAACAGATCTGAAGGATTGGTGGAAGCAGGATCTTAAGGATATGGTGGAAAAAGATTTCAATCATCCGTCAGTGATCATGTATTCCACAGGAAACGAGGTTGCCGAGACTGCACAGAAAAAAGGAATCGTTTTTACCAGATGTATGACAGAATATCTCCACAGACTGGATGGCACAAGACCGGTTACCTGTGGGATCAATATTTTCTTTAATTTCTTAAGCTCCATCGGTCTTGGTGTATACAGCGATGATAAAGCAGAAAAAACTGCAGAAAACGCGGTAAAAGAAGCTTCAAAAAAGAAAAAGCCGGTAGGAAGTGAATTCTATAACACACTGGCTTGTCTTGCAGGAGATTATTTTATGAAAATAGGAGCTACCCTTCCTCCATGTGACTGGAAGACAAAGGATGCCTATGCTGCTATGGATATTGCGGGATATAATTACGGGATCTTCCGCTATAAACATGATCTAAAGAAATATTCGAAGCGACTGATCCTGGGAAGTGAAACGTTCTGCAAGGATGCTTATGATTTCTGGGAGATCGCAAAAAATAACAACCGGATCATCGGAGATTTCGTATGGGCCGGATGGGATTATATTGGCGAAACCGGAGATGGTGCAGCAGAGTACAGGGATTATAAAGGTGTGGAACCGTATACCAGAATGACAGGAAACAACGGCCGTATTGATCTTCTCGGAAAACCAAGAGCCGGAGCTGCTTATACAAGAGTTGCTTTTGAACAGGCGAAGGGGCCTTTTATTGCAGTAAAACCGGTATATCAGAAGGAAAAACTCCAGCTTACAGGATGGGCACTTACGAAAGCAGTAGAAAGCTGGTCCTGGCGGGGCTGTGACGGTGAGAACACAGAAGCGGAAGTTTTTGCCCGGGCAGCAGAAGTGGAGATCCGGATCAACGGAAAAACCGCAGGCCGGAAAAAAGTAAAAAAATGCAGGACAAAATTTAATGTGACTTATCATGACGGTGAGATCACCGCGATTTCCTATGGTGAAGATGGACATGAGCTGGGTCGGCAGACATTGAAAACAGCAGAGAATGACACAATTCTGTCTATACGTCCGGAAACGAAAACAGCAAAGCCAGGCGAGCTTGTTTTTATCCCGCTGCAGTATACGGACAGTCAGGGGAACTGGAAACCCATGGAAAAGCATGAGATTAAGATTTCTGTAGAAAACGGAATTTTAGAAGGTCTTGGCAGTGCCTGTGCCTATGTGGAAGGAAATTATGCACAGGATACCACGAAGACATATTACGGGGAGGCGATGGCTGTGATCCGTGTGGGGAAAAACGGCAACACCATGCTCCGTGTTGAGGATGAGAAGAATACATACAGCTACTCCGTCCCGATACAGAAATAAAGAGCGCGGACAGACAGCTCGCAGGATGAATTGCATTCATAAAAATCTGCAATACGGGTCAGTGTAGAATAAGAATTTTTTACGATTGTGAAAAATGCATAAAAATCATACAAAAAATATGTACAATATAAATAATGTATAGTAAAAATATACAAAATTAAATTCCGATTACGTTCAAAAAATTACCATTGGCGGTAAAAATGCAAAAGAATAAAAATTCAATGCTATACTCCATACAACTGATAAACAGAACTTCGGGAGGAAAGAGAAGATGAAGAACAAACGATCCACAAGGGCTCTGCGTGGTCTCACAGGCCTCACATCCTCGCTTCTGGTGGTGGCACTTGGAACAACGACTATTGCCAATGCGTGGGCATCAAAAATCAATGAATATGTGGGAACGACCAACATTTCCGTTTCCGCTGAGACCAGCGACAGTGATGATGCCTATTATTACAAGTCAGATTATGACAACACAGCAGAGTTTGTCAATGCCAGAAATGATGTTATGACAAAGATCCAGGAAGAGGGAACGGTGCTTCTGAAAAATGACAACCAGGCACTTCCTCTTAAAAAATCCCCAAAGGTAACTCTTTTCGGAATGACAAGCTATGCGCCGGTATATGGCGGAACAGTAGGAAGCAGTTCACCTGCAAAACAGGATCTGAGTTTTAAGGACTGTTTTGAAAATGCGGGGATTCAGGTAAATCCTACCATGTGGAGCTTCTATGAGAAGATGAGCAAGGATTACAAGCGTATGGCACTTGCACCGACATGGTTCGGCTTTACAGGTGCAGAGATGGAAGCACAGACCATCCGTACAGGTGAGGTTCCTGTTGAGAAATACACAGATACAGAACGTGAGAGCTACAGTGATTATAATGATGCAGCAGTTGTTGTAATCGGACGTCAGGGCAGTGAGGCAGATGATTTCGGAACCAGTACAGACAATGTGCAGGATGGTGACGGAACACATCTGGCACTTGGGCTTCAGGATGTAGAGCGTGACATGATCAATGAAGCAAAGAAGAATTTTGACAAGGTCATCGTTCTTATCAACTCCGACAATCCAATGGAAATCGAGGAACTGAAAGAGGACAAAGATATTGACAGTATCCTCTGGATCGGTGAGCCGGGAACTGTAGGACTTCAGGGTGTTGCATCCGTTCTTACAGGTGAGGTAAGTCCTTCCGGACACCTGCCGGATACTTATGCAGTAAGTTCTGTTTCATCTCCGGCTATGGCGAACTTCGGAAACTATACTTTCGCAAACGCTACAGATGATAATTTCGGAGCATCTAATTACAGTGGTTCCAATTATCTGGTAGCGAGCGAAGGTATTTACACAGGATATAAATACTATGAGACAAGATACGAGGATACTGTCCTGAAGCAGGGAAATGCAGACAGTTCAGCAGGAGCGTCTAATGACAATGGTACCTGGAACTATGACGATGAGGTTTCCTATGGATTCGGCTACGGACTTTCCTACACAACATTTGAACAGAATATCAAAAATTTCGACTACGAGGGCGATTCCGTAACAGTTTCCGTTGAGGTAAAAAATACAGGAGATGTGGCAGGCAAAGACGTTGTACAGCTTTATGTACAGACTCCTTACACAGATTATGACAAAGAAAACAATGTGGAGAAAGCTTCCGTTCAGCTGGTAGGTTTTGAAAAAACAAAAGAGCTGAAGCCGGGCGAGTCTGAGACTGTGGAAGTTACAGCTCCGAAAGAATACTTTGCAAGTTATGATTATACAACAGCAAAGACCTATATTATGGATGCCGGTGATTATTATTTTGCAGTTGGAAACGGTGCACATGATGCACTGAACAATATCCTTGCTGCAAAAGGCTATACAACAGAAGACGGCATGGATGCAGATGGAAATAAAGAACTGGCAGTGTCCTATAAAGAGGATAGTATTGATACAACTACTTATGCAATGTCTTCTGCAACAGGAAATGAGATCACCAACCAGTTTGATGAGGCAGATCTTAATAATTTCCAGGAGGGAACAGTTACCTATCTTTCCAGAAATGACTGGGAGGCAACCTGGCCGAAAACTTATGACAGTGTTGAGGCTACTGAAGATATGCAGAAGCTGATCAAAGGAGATACCTATACTGTTTCCAAGGATGATGACACATCTGAGGTGAAATGGGGACAGGACGGAGATCTTCATATTATCGATCTGAAAGGTCTTGACTATGACGATGAAAAATGGGATCAGCTGCTCAGCCAGATCAGCCTGAACGAGGCATGCAACTTTATCCAGCTTGGAGGCTCCGGTATTGAGCCGATCGCTTCCATTGATCTGGTAGGTGGATGCGATGCAGACGGACCGAACGGAATCCTGGACGCATTTGGCGGAAAAACACTTTCTACATACTGGAAATCAAGCGAGTCTGAGGATCCGTGTTATGTTTCATCCAAGGATGAGAACGCATCCTATGAGTGTGGAACATTCCCGACAGAGCCTACACTTGCAGCAACTTTTAACAAAGATCTTGCAGCAGAGCAGGGAGATATTTTTGCAGAGGATTCCCTGTGGAGCAATATCACAACCATTTATGCACCGGGACTGAACCTGCACCGCACACCGTACTGCGGAAGAAATCAGGAGTATTTTTCCGAGGACAGTGTTCTTACAGGACAACTTGGAGCTGCCGAGATCCTGAAAGCGCAGGAAAAAGGCTGTATCCTTGCACCGAAGCATTTTGCATTTAACAACCAGGAAGTAAACAGAAGCGGTGTTGCTACATTCGGAAATGAGCAGGCACTTCGTGAAAACGAGCTCCGTGGCTTCCAGATTAGCTTTGTAAAAGGACAGGCTCAGGGTCTTATGAACGCATACAACCGTATCGGCTGTACATGGGTTGGAATGAGCGAAGGCCTGAGTACAGAAGTTGTAAGAAATGAATGGGGATTCAAAGGCTGGGAGAATACAGATATGCTTTCCTCTGAGGATTATCAGAGATGGGAAGAGGGACTTCTGGCAGGAACAGATCTTCTTCTTAATACAAGTCTGGATTCCTACAGTGATCTGAATGCCAGGACTGTGAAGAATGATCTTGCCATCCAGAACCGGATCAAAGAATCTCTTCATTATACACTTTATGCGTATGTAAACAGTAACCTTATGAATGGTGTAACAGACAGCACAAGCGTAGATTATGTACTTACTGTATGGCAGAAAGGCCTGATCGGTGTGGATGTACTCTTCGGTGTACTGACAGTTCTGTGCCTGGCACTTTACATCCGTAAGGTACGTAAGATCAGAAAAGAGCAGTAGGAGGAAGAACTGATGAGTATCAAAGAATTTTTTGGAAAAGCAGCAGCCGGCATTTATGTATCAGGACTTTCTGTGATCGCCCTTGTGGTTGCACTGATCGGATACATTATGTATGGCACTGAAAAAAATAATCTGGAAGCTGTAATTGTTGTATTTACCGTGATTGCTGTTGTGGCAGGACTTATGGAGATGATTCTGACACTGGCAAAAGGATACCGCCCGATGTGGGATAACATGACGATCATCTATGCGATTCTGGAAGCTGTTGCGACCGCTGTTTTTGCAAAAAACGCAGCATCTTATATCCAGAGCGTCAGCGTTGGCCTTGCAAAACTGACAGTTTCCTTTGAGGTGGCCGTTGTAGCTTATGTACTGGCACTTGTGATCGCTATTATCTCCGGCTTCCTTAACAGAAGAAAAACTGAAGCGTAAAGAAACAGAATCGTATTGTTATATGGAGGAATTTTAATGAAAACAAAACAGGCATTTAACCCGTATCTGCCAAGCTACGAATATATACCGGATGCGGAACCGCATATCGTAGATGGAAGGATTTATATTTACGGTTCCCATGACCTGTTTAACGGACTAAATTTCTGCCTGGGAGATTACGTCTGCTGGTCAGCTCCGGTGGACGACCTGGGCAACTGGAAATACGAAGGATGTATCTATAAAAGAGAACAGGATCCTGCGGCACCGCGGATCCGTCTGACCAATGGCCTCGCTGCACCTGATATGGTGCAGGGGCCTGATGGTCGTTTTTACCTTTATTATTTTATGGGCGGAACCAAGATGATTTCTGTTGCAGTCTGTGACAAACCGGCAGGGCATTATGAGTTCTACGGTTATGTGCATTACAAGGACAATACTCCTATCGGAAAAAAAGGAGAACCCTTCCAGTTTGATCCGGCAATCTTTATGGACGATGACGGAAAGCTGTATCTTTATACCGGTTTTGCACTGCAGGGGAACCCGATCCTTCTGGATGGTTCCAAACCTACAGAACACGGACCGATGTGCTTTGAACTGGATCCGTCAGATATGCTCACTGTAAAAAAAGGTCCTGGCTACATTGGAGTGGCAGGAGAGAAGGAATCCAAAGGAACTCCATATGAAGGACACGCATTTCTTGAAGCGAGCTCCATGCGTAAATTTAACGGAACCTACTATTTTATTTACAGTTCCCTGAACAGCCATGAGCTCTGCTATGCAGTCAGCGACTACCCGACCGGCGGTTTTCAGTACGGAGGAATTCTGGTCAGCAACGGTGATATCGGACTTCCGGGGGTAAATGATGTAAACCATGCGAAAAACTCCACAGGCAATACCCATGGAAGCCTGATCGAGATCAATGGAAAATATTACATTTTTTATCACAGACACAGCAATCGTAAGCAGTCTTCCAGACAGGCCTGTGCAGAGGAGATCCAGTTTAAGAATGGAAAATTCTATCAGGCAGAGATGACTTCCTGCGGCTTAAACAGAAGCCCGTTAAATGGGATTGGACATTATCCTTCCTATATTGCCTGCAATGTATATGGAAAAAAAGGCACCCGTTTCTTAAGCATGCTTAAGCATCCGAAGGCTGGTCATCCCTATCTTACTCAGAAGGGCGGAGACAGGGAATCCGGTGAGGATCAGTATGTGGCACATATGTGTGATGGAGCAGTTGCGGGATATAAATATTTTGATCTGTCTGAAACAAAGGAAATTTGTATCAATATCTGCGGAAATGCCAGCGGAACCGTTTATATAAGAAACAGGGAAAATGAGAAGCCGGTAGCAGAAATCCCGGTGAAGGCATCCGGAAAGCGGAAAGGTTTTTCCACGAAGCTTGCCGGACTTGGAAAAAAAGAAGCCCTGTTTTTCTGCTATGAAGGAAAAGGCTTCTTTGATTTCCACTCATTTGATCTGAAATAGGAGGAAATATCTTATGAAAATCACAAAAATTGTGGAAAGCCCGGTTTTTCGCACGAAAATAAAATCAGACGATGTAAAGATACCGGAGATGCTCATCGGATATTTTCTGGCACCGTTCTGTGCCATGCTTGCAAACTCTATTTTTGGTGCATATCTGAATCGTTATTATGTGGATATTCTTGGCTGGACGAAATTCGGCGTGTTTGCGACCATGCTGCCGGTGGTATCCGTGATCTTCGTTGTACTTGGAAATCTTCTTATCGGAAGATGGATCGATAACACAAGAACTTCTCAGGGAAAAGCAAGACCGTACATGCTGTTGTCTGCATCGATGGTAGTAGTTGCAGTGATCCTTTTGTTTATGACTCCCACCAACCAGAGCGGGGCAGTTCAGATGATCTGGATTGCAGTGTCCTATAACCTGTACTATGCCCTTGCATATCCATGCTTTTACACGGCACACAGTTCCATGGTCGCATTGTCTACCAGAGATTCTTCCCAGAGAGGCATGCTTGCAACTTTTTCTAATGCGGCTATGGTAGCTTCCGCAGGAATCGGGGCCAGCATTGTTGTGCCAGTTCTTCTGCAGAGCTATCTTTTTGTATCGGAGAATGGTGAGATCGATGTTGCTGCAAGCTATGCACACTGGAGGATCATTTCCATTGTACTGTGCCTGTTCTGTTTCTTCGGCATTCTTCTGGAGTATTATTTTACAAGAGAGCGTATCACAGAGGAAAATATCAACCTGAATATAAAGGAAGAAAAAATTCCGTTAAAGAAACAGGTGCAGGGATGTATTCGCAACAAATACTGGTGGATCATTATTCTCTATTTTCTGCTATTCCAGATGGGACAGCTGGTAAAAAACAGTTCTATGAGTTTCTATGCCAGATGGATGTTTGATAGCGTGATCAATTCTGTCAATCCGGAACAGACTTCAGGAACTATGATGTCAACTCTTGGTCTGATCGGAGGAATCCCTACTGCGGTTGGAATGTTTGTGGCATGGCCTATCGCCAACAAGCTTGGGAAAAAACGTGCAGTTGTGCTGGGACTTTGCTTTTCTGTTGTCGGGGGCCTGGTATGTTTTATTGATGTGCACAGCTTTGTTCTGGTGTGTGTTGGTATGGTCCTGAAGGGCATTGGAAGTATCCCGGCCATGTACGTGACTATGGCACTTCTTTCAGATGTGTTGGATCATCTGGAGGCAAAAAACGGTTTCCGAAGCGATGGTTTTACTATGTCTGTTTATGGATCGATCATGGTAGGCCTTACCGGAATCTGCACAGGAATCATCAACGGACTTCTTACATTTGCAGGATATACCAATACCGGTGTTGCCTGTGACCCGTCCACACTTAACATTATCAATAATGTGGCAGATTATACCGGGCAGGTGGTATACCGTCAGATGGGCGGGGTAGAGAATGTACTTGCTTTTGCATTCCTTGGAATGGAAGTGATCACTTTTGCCATCATTGTGTTTATGATGAGCCGACTGGATGTGGAGAAGCATATCGAGGAAGATCACAGGATTATCAAAGAGAATCAGAAAGCAGCAGTACTTGCAACAGGCGGAACCTGGGAAGAAAAGTAAAGATTGCGTAGAATATGACGGATTTTTCTGTTGTTTCAGAGCTGCTTTCTTGGTATACTGAACTCATGTGAAAAGTAGTTTTCATGGGGGTGAAGGCAGCGATGGTCCGCATTGCGGTAGTGGAAGACAGTGAGCAGGACAGAAGGGAACTTCTGGACTGTCTTCACAGATACGAAAAAGAACAGAAACTGAAATTTTCCATAGAGGAATTCCAGGACGGAGAGGATATTGTTACCGGATATTCCGCAGATTATGATTTGCTTCTTATGGATATTGAGATGACTTTTATGAATGGAATGAAGGCAGCGGAGAAGATCCGGGAGCTTGATAAAGATGTGGAGATCATTTTTATCACCAATGCACCTCAGTATGCTATACAGGGATATAAGGTGAATGCACTGGATTACATGCTGAAGCCGATCTCCTGGTTCTCTTTTTCTGAGAGTATGGGAAGAACTCTTTCCCGTGTAAAAACATCTGCCAGGGAGTATATCACCATTTCTCTTAAGGGTGGGAAACAGAAGCTGGATGTGGCGAAGATCTGTTACGTGGAGGTGCAGGATCATCTTCTGATCTATCATACAACAGAAGGGGAATACAGCACCAAGGGGACTATGAAGGACGCAGACAGCCAGTTTGATCCTGCGAAGTTTTTCCGGTGCAACCGGTGTTATCTTGTGAATCTGGAATATGTGGAGAATTATGTGGGAAGTGATGTGTGCGTAAACGGCGATGTGATTCAGGTCAGCCGCAGCAGACGGAAACCTTTTTTTGACGCGTTAAATGAATATCTGAATGAGGTGGGCAAATGAATGCAGGAGAGGTGTTGAACACACCTGGTTATTACTACGCCATAGCTTATGCCATGTCAGGGCTTGTGATCGCAGGCTCCAATGAGAAGAAATTAAGAGGATGGAAGCTGGGAGTGGTAAGCTGCGTTCAGTTTGCCCTCCTTTTGTTATTTATGACATGGACCCATGGAGTTGGAGAGGCATTGTTCCTGCCGGCTATGGTGGTGATCATCGGACTGATGTACGGGTATATTTATATATGTAATTGTTTTACAGTGCGGGAAGCAGGATTTTTCTGTGTGAAAGCATTTATAAACGGAGAGTTTGCGGCTTCTCTGTGCTGGCAGTTTTTTTATTATATCCATGAGTTGACAGAGTGCAGGTTTGTGTGGCAGTGGGTGATCATGGCAGTGGTTTATCTGGTACTGTTCGGGCTGCTTTTTCTTATTGAGCGTTATCTTAAAAAAGATATTGAAGAGCTGAATGTGACCCAGCGGGAGCTTCTGGTTGTAGTGATCATTGCGGCTGCTGTTTTCGGAATGAGTAATTTAAGTTATCTGGATCAGAACGGACTGTTCAGCGGACGCTTTGCCATGGATATTTTTATCATCCGTACTTTGGTAGACTTAAGTGGAATGGCTGTGCTGTATGCTTATCATATCCAGGTAAAAGAGATACAGCTCCGCCTGGAAAAAGATGCTCTTCGCAATATCATGGAGATGCAGTATAAGAATTATCAGCTTTCCAGAGAGAGCATAGATGTGGTCAATCAGAAATATCATGACCTGAAGCATCAGATCAATCTTCTGCGAAGCCAGGCAGATACAGGAAAGACGAAAGAATATCTTGACAAAATGGAGCATGAGATCAAGGTTTATGAAACCCAGAACAAGACCGGCAACCAGATCCTGGATGCAGTTCTTACCAACAAGTCCATGGTGTGTCAGAAGCGTGAGATCGAACTGAAAGTGATCATGGAAGGACAGAGTCTTTTGTTCATGGATGACATGGATATCAGTGCACTGTTTGGAAATATGCTGGACAACGCTATTGAGAGTGTCAGCAGGCAGAAAGAAAAGGAAAAACGTCTTATCTGGCTTTATGTTTCCAAGGAAAAACAGTTTGTGCGGATCAGGACAGAAAATTACTGTGATGAGAAGATTCAGTTTCGTAACGGTATGCCTGTAACAAACAAAAAAGATAAGAGACTTCATGGATATGGTATGAAGAGTATCTGCGCGATTGTGGAGAAATATGGTGGATCTACAGTGGCTGGTCAGAGGGATAACTGGTTTGAACTGAAGATCCTGATCCCGGTCAGTGGGAAGAAGGCATAAATACAAGACTCAGTGATCAGCGTTAAGAAAAAAGAGAATTGGAAATATCGTGAATTTTGTTGAAAATTACAGGAAAAAACAGTTGACAGGCAAGGTGCCTTATAATATAATAAATCAATGTGACGTAGTGCGAAGATGCTTGAGCCAATAGCCCCGGCGACGGCATTTTATCAGCGGTTTCGGACATTTCCGCGATTTATTTTGCACCCGCGTTTCCATTTACTTTTTTTCGCGGAAGTACCGCGGTTTGAGAAACATTATCGTTGATAAATAACAGGAGGTAGGACCATGCAGACTTATATGGCTAATCCGGATAAAATCGAAAGAAAATGGTATGTAGTTGACGCAGAGGGTTGCACTCTGGGACGTCTGGCATCCGGTGTTGCAAGTGTTTTAAGAGGAAAGAACAAACCTCAGTTTACACCGCACGTTGACACAGGAGATTATGTAATCGTTGTAAACGCTGATAAGATCAAAGTTACAGGCAAGAAGCTTGAGCAGAAGATTTATTATAACCACTCCGACTATGTTGGTGGAATGAAAGAAACCACATTAAAAGAAATGTTAGCAAAGAAACCTGAGAAGGTTATCGAGCTCGCAGTTAAGGGAATGCTTCCGAAAGGACCTCTTGGAAGAGCTATGAACAAGAAACTTTTCGTATACGCAGGACCAGAGCACAAACATGAGGCTCAGAAGCCTGAAGTTTTAACATTTTAATAGGAGGTAGAAAACATTGGCTAGCGCAAAATTCTACGGAACAGGAAGAAGAAAGAAATCAATCGCAAGAGTTTACCTGGTACCTGGAACAGGTAAAATCACTATCAATAAAAGAGACATCGATGAGTACTTCGGACTTGAGACTCTGAAGGTTATCGTTCGTCAGCCACTGGCTTTAACAGAGACAGAGGGTAAATTCGACGTGATCGTTAATGTTCACGGCGGTGGATACACAGGACAGGCTGGAGCAATCCGTCATGGTCTTTCCAGAGCACTCCTTGAGGCAGACAAAGACTACAGACCAGCTCTTAAAGCTGCTGGATTCCTTACACGTGATCCACGTATGAAAGAGCGTAAGAAATACGGTCTCAAAGCAGCTCGTCGCGCTCCGCAGTTCAGCAAGCGATAATCGACTGCTCAGACTATATCAAAATGGTTCAAACACCCCGGAAAATCAAGGCTTTCCGGGGTTTTCTTATACCTAAACGGGTGACAAAAGTTTGACCTCATTTGACCAAATGAGAGCCGTTTTCACCCAATTTTTAGTGGTTAAATATAGGACAACCGGCAAAAATGGGGTCAAAAAACGGCCTTAGTGGTTAAAAAATAGGACAACCAGAGAACAATTTCGGGGGTATTTTTGAGGGCGATTTTGGCACTCTCAGACACCGGATTTTCGCTGGAGGGTTTGGCATAATCTGACCAAATCTGAACAATTAAATACGATTCTAATGCAGGTACTCAGTAACAAATAACAGGGTGCTTTTTTTGTTTCAGAGATTCCGGCATTAGAAAGGGCCGTCACTTTATGATTTTGAAGTGGCGGCTTTTTCGTGTGCCAGGCATGGCACAAGTCTTACGGGTGAAAGTCCCGTCACAGGTATTTACCGCCAAGTGTAGCGAACCACAAGCCGAAGACAGCAATGTTTAGGGTGAGGAAGTGGTGTAGCAAAACCGTTGAGCCTACGAACAGAAACTGGATATGAGACTAAATGGCGGGAAAGATTGCGAAACAAATCGAAGCCCAAAAGGTAAACGTAACGCCAAGAGAGTAAATCCAGAGGTCGTGCGGTGAAAGACTTGTGTCTTACCTTGGGAGGCCTAGGTAGCGTACAACTTGTACGTGCGATAAAAAGTTCATACCTAGGAGTCAGCTGAGACCATAGTATCCCGAAGCACCAATGGGAAAAGGGTCTAATGTCAATATATTGCAAATCGCTGTAAGCAAGGTTAGAATAATCCGAAATCAAAGATATGCTTAACAAGTGGAAACGTATGTCTACGGAAGCAAAAGGTAGAGGGGATAGTATCTGTGATAAAAGCCGCTGATGAAACAGAACCTCGGGAGGTTGCAAGAAACATGCATCTGGCGCTACCTGTGATATTTCGTATTCTCTATGGCTGTGGACTTCGTGTGTCTGAAGTTGTTGGTCTTCGCTATAAGGATGTAAATCTCGAAGATGGGATTCTTACAATCCGTGAAGCCAAAACTGACCGTGACCGTTATATCCCATTATCAGACTCTGTGAAAGAAGCTTGTATCGGAAGTTGGGAAAGGCTCAACCTTTTCTGTTTTCCTGCTCCGAAAGTAGCGCCGACACGCCCCAAAAATTGAAATGTCACAGACTTGTGACATTTGGGGCCGAATTTAGCGGAAATTTTTTGTGGCTTGTGACATTTCTGTGAGGTTTGGTCGTTACAATGGGTTTATCAAAAAGAAAGGATGGTGTTCTTTATGAGAATTTTGCAAACGACTGAACTGAAAAAATATTATGGCACAGAGCCGGACATTACCAGAGCCTTGGATGGTGTGACCCTCTCCATAGAAACTCTCCAAACTTTCATAACAGGGATAGATACTCCATTTGCGGAGGGAGGAACGGCGTTTCTTCGCCGCACCTTCCTCCGCTATTTCTTTTTGTCTGTATCCTTGTCTTTTGCCTGTCCGCACCGGATAATATGAGTAGAATAAGAAGCGTAGTAAAGGAGTGAAAACAGATGCTGACCTTTGAAAAGGTGCTGGAGATTTTTACGGATTACCTGACCGCAGACGAGACCATAGAAGTTTATATCAGCCGCCATGGATGTGTAAGAGTTGAATTTGACCAAGATTTTCACTATTGCTCTGGCGAGGTGTGTCATACTCCCAAGGAACTGTTCGACCTCTTAGCCGATGATTACCGGACTTATCTGGAGATTGAACTGACCAAAGGAAAACGGGAAGTGACGGAAGATGATGAGAGAGAAGCGGATGCCCTGTGCAAACGGCATCTGGAGCGTTGGAGGGAGGAACTGGAATGAAGATTTTGAAATGCTTGCTGATGATTGTAACTGCACCGGTCATTTTGGTGTTGACGCTTTTTGTCTGGCTCTGCATGGGGCTGATCTACATATCCGGTCTGGTGATTGGTCTGCTCAGCACGGTAATTGCTCTGCTTGGCGTGGCTGTGCTTATTACCTATTCCCCGCAGAATGGTGTGATTTTGCTGGTTATAGCTTTTTTGATTAGCCCGATGGGATTGCCGCTTGCGGCGATCTGGCTGTTAGGTAAGGTGCAAGATTTGAAATTTGCGATCCAGGATTGGATGTATGGGTAAATGATGTGAATATAATCAGGAATGAAAAGAAGCAGGACAATGGGAGATGAGACCCAATGCCCTGCTTCTTGGTTATTTGGAATGAACGGTAGTGTATTTCTGGTTTTTGCTTTTGGGTTTGTCTGGAAACATCATTTCAAGTTTACCAGAAGATAATAAAGGCTTGAGGTAATATTTGCTGAAGTGAGAACGGCTGGAAACATCAATATATGCTTGCATTTCATCTCGACTTTTAGGGTCTGCACAAAATTCCAATAGCAAGTTTTGTTTGCTGATCACAGATGTATCATGTGCGGCATCATGTGCTGTATCATGTGCGGAAGCACCGCACATGTTGTAGTTTACATTTTTCAAGATGACTCTGAAATCTGTCGCTGTTGAGGAAAATTCAGGCTTATATGCCGCTGTGTATCCAGGCAGCTTTTCAGTTTCACTGACGATTTTGCGTAGGCCACTTCCACGGCGTTCCATGTACTTCATGCGGTGGAACAGGTCAGCAATCACAGGGTTTCGTCGCATGGAACGGATACTGTAAATATCGTATTCCTGAATTGTGCCGCCGCCAAACATACCGCCCGGAGATGTGATTTCCACCCGATCATCAAACATATCAATATGGATTTCGCTGCCAAGCACAATATAATCACGATGGATAAGCGCATTGACAAGAGCCTCTGTCACAGCTCGTTCAGCATAATCCGGCTTGTCTACACGATACTGTGCCTCTTTGACAAAACGGACTTTGGAATTATTGCGAATAAATTCACTGCCGCTTTTCAGTAGATAAATCAGATTCCCTTCGTATTCTTTATCGTCCAATGCATCATCAAAGATAGAGCCTTTTTCCAAGCCATTCCACCGGGTACAGAACATACGAGAGTTATAAACCGTGTGCTGATCGGTCATGAGTTTTCCGGCATTGGTCAGGAGTCCATTTTTATCAGTCAAACCAAAGGAAACATAATCGGATGGCTCAAAGCGGAGACCGGTCCGTTCCAGATAGGTTGCTTCCAGAAGTGTAAAGCTGTAATCCTTTTTTACCGCGTCTGTTGTTAGGGTATCAAAGGACTGATTGGTTCCCTTTAAGATCAATTCATTCACAATGTAATCCGGTGCAATTACACTTTCGTTTCCAACACGGATATATGCTTCCATCACGCCGTCTGCCTTGTAATAATATGGGGTGCTACGGCCGGGAGAAACCTCCAGAGCTAATAGATTTTTACCATCTTCCTGTAATGGTTTTAAGATAAACTGAGGTAATGGTGTGATTCGTTCTTTAATTAAGCGGCTGATCGCCTCAGCATCCTTTTGAACATCGGACAAGCCGATAGGTTTCCGGTCATCAGAGATTCCGAAAAACAGAGTGCCGCCGATTCCATTGGAAAAGGCACTGACACTTTTTAACCAGCTTTTTGGCTTTTTTATTTCGAGAGCAACTTTGAAATCACATTCTGTTGCTTCAGCAATGAGCTGTTCTATCATAGAAATCCCTCCTTTGAGGTTGTAGAAAGTTCTTTTTTATTATACCCAGCGGAGAAAGTTATTGCAACGATAGAAGCAAAGAGTTCAGCGAAAACAAAAATATTTATGAGAGGAGGGCCTTCTATTATGGCAACTACAAGAATCATGCCGCTTCATGTCGGCAAAGGCCGCACAGAGAGTCGGGCGATCAGTGACATCATCGACTATGTGGCCAATCCAAAGAAAACAGATAACGGCAGGCTCATTACCGGCTATGCGTGTGACAGCCGGACTGCGGATGCAGAGTTCCTTCTGGCAAAGCGGCAGTACATTGCCGCTACCGGACGAGTGCGTGGTACAGATGATGTGATCGCCTATCATGTGCGCCAGTCCTTCCGCCCTGGTGAGATTACCCCGGAAGAAGCAAACCGACTGGGCGTAGAATTTGCAAAGCGTTTTACTAAAGGCAATCATGCCTTTGTGGTCTGCACTCACATAGGCAAGTCGCACATTCATAATCACATTATCTGGTCATCGGTCAGCTTAGAATATGACCGGAAATTCCGAAACTTTTGGGGCAGCACCAAGGCGGTTCGCCGGTTAAGTGATACAATCTGCATTGAAAACGGACTGTCCATTGTAGAGAATCCGAAACCTCACGGAAAGAGCTATAACAAATGGCTGGGCGATCAGGCAAAGCCCTCTCACCGAGAGCTGCTTCGTGTTGCGATTGACAACGCATTATCACAAAGTCCTGCTGACTTTGAAGAACTGCTGAAGCTGTTGCAAGAGTATGGTTGTGAAGTTTCAAAGCGCGGAAAATCGTATCGACTGAAGCTCCCGGTTGGGAGAAAGCAGCCCGTATGGACAGCTTGGGCAGGATATGGATTGGAAGATTTACAGGCAGTTCTTTCTGGGAAGAAAACGCATACCCCACAAAAGAAAACAGTCACACAGGCAGAGCCGCCGAAGATCAATCTGCTGGTGGACATTCAGGCAAAATTGCAGGCTGGAAAAGGTGCTGGCTATGCTCGATGGGCTAAAGTTTTTAATCTGAAACAAATGGCGCAGACCATGAATTACCTGTCATAGAACAATCTGCTGGAGTATGCGGTTTTGGAAGAAAAGGCTGCGGCTGCCACGGCACATCACAATGATCTTTCGGCGCAGATCAAAGCGGCTGAAAAGCGCATGGCGGAGATCGCTGTTCTGCGTACTCACATCGTAAATTATGCCAAGACCCGTGAGGTCTATGTGGCATACCGCAAAGCGGGTTACTCTAAGAAATTCCGGGAGGAACATGAGGAAGAAATTCTGCTCCACCAGGCTGCTAAGAATGCCTTTGATGAGATGGGCGTCAAGAAGCTGCCAAAGGTCAAAGAGTTACAGACAGAGTACGCAAAATTGCTGGAAGAAAAGAAAAAGACTTATTCCGAGTATCGGCGTTTCCGCGAAGAAATGCGGGAGCTTTTGACTGCAAAAGTGAATGTAGATCGAGTGCTGAAAATGGAGGTAGAACAGGATGTTGAAAAAGAAAAAGACCACGGCCAGCGGTAAGCTGGTCCTGGTCAAAAGCGTTCGCAGGCACTGGACATCCGGGGGATGTCCGTTTAGTGCCGACCGGAGTGGAACGGAGACCGCGCAGCCACAGAATGAAATTCTGTGTTCAAAGGGGCTTGGGGCGCTGCCCTCAACAAGCAAGCAGAGAGGAAAATCACAAAGGGATTTTCTTCTCTGCGGGCCTGTGTGTATTAACACAGGCATTGTTTGCCTCTTTTCTCCAAAAATGAAAAGAACCAGTGAGAGAATCGTTAAATTTCACTCACTGGCTCAATTCGTTTCAAATTTCTCGGACAACTCTGTAAGTTCTTTCACCGTTTCCTGGGTGTGATGCAATAGGGTGTCACGCATTTCTGACGGACAGCTGGAATAAAGTATTTTCATCTGATTGACACCTTCATCTTCCAGAGAAATATCTGGATTTATAAGCGTATCTAAAGAGATGTGTAGAACCTTTGCCAATGCTCTTAAAATTAAATAGGAAGGATTCATTTTCCCCTTTTCAATATTGGCGATTTGCTTTACAGAAACATGGCTCAGATCCGCAAGCTCCTGCTGTGTCAGGTCTTTTTTCTTTCGGGCTTCCCGCATTTTTTGCCCCAAAGCAGTTAAATCATCAATCGGCATAATCGTTCACCTCAATAATATTGTATCGTTCCGGTTTATATGATGGAATGACCTTATTATGCCGACTAATAGGAATGATTATGCCGAAGTTAAACATTGCAAATAGATTTTTATTAAGGTATGGTTCCTTTATTTTTGGACGGGTAAAAGTATTGATCTACCGATATATCAAACATTGTGACCATCTGATAAAAAGTGTTAAGGCTTGGGTGCTGACCGTCATTTTCGTTATACATAATAGTACGGGGAGCCCGGTCAACAATATATGCCAGTTGCTCCTGTGTCATCCCGCTGGCCTCCCGAGCCCGCTTGATGGCAAGCCCTATATCGTGAAAATCAAATCGTCGTTTGTCTTGTTTTATCTTCATAACATCACCTAATGTAATTTTACAATTCATGTGATATTATTTGAACGATTTATATTTTCATACTTATGACTATTTAATTTCACTATTTGATGTTGATGCCAATATTCGTGAGAGTCACAATGTAAGTTAGGATTTTATGAAAAAACAAAATTTTGCCCGCACATTCCGGGGTACTTATCCGTTAAACATTATGAAAGGAGGTTTTGTGATACATGGACATCGAAGAACAATACGATAAAATATACCACTATTGCTATTTCAAAATATATGATAAGCAACTGGCACAAGACATTACTCAAGAAACTTTTCTTCGGTTCTATAAACAAGAATTAAATTTTGATAGTAGTAAACACTTACCTTATTTATATACGATTGCAAGAAATCTGTGCATTGATGAATTTCGAAAAAAAGCCATTGAAAGCTTAGAAAATTTTCAAGATGAAGCCATTTATGATCCTTACGAAGAATGGGTAGATAATTTGACTTTGCGAACCATTATTCAAAAAATGCCACTTGAAGAACAGGAGCTAATTTTTTTGCGCTATGTAAATGAAATGTCTATTACATCAATTTGTTCTATTATGGGTATCTCACGATTTGCTATTTATCGTAAGCTATCAAAATCTTTAAAATGGTTAAAACAAGAACTAAGAAAGGAGGGGTTTAATAGATGAATGGTCAGTTAAAACGAAATATTCAAAAAGCATTTAAGACCCCCGAACTAGATGAACAAAAAAAAGCTGAGTTTCTAAAAAAAGTTCCTCAACCCCCAATTAGTATGTGGCAATTTATATTGATACAAGCAGCCTATCTTAGAAAAAGAACATGTGTTTCCTCCTTGCTACTTTTGTTCCCTTCGGTAATAGGTGCTTGTCATATCGGCTATGAAACTTTGTGGATTACATCTGCTATTGTGCCATTTCTTGGATTGCTGGCCGTTGCCGAGAATAACCGTTCCATAACTTATGGAATGAGTGAATTTGAATTGTCCACACGCTTTTCCTTGAAAAGTGTGGTGCTTGCAAGAATGAGTATTTTGGGGGTGCTTGATTTTATTATTCTTGCTTGCCTTGTGCCGCTATGCTGGATTGGCAATAACTTTTCTTTTATACAAACTGGAACATACATTGTTGTGCCGTATTTACTAACTGTAAATCTAAGTCTGTGGGTAACGCGACATATCCATAGTCGAGAAGCTATTTATGGCTGTATGACTGTTGCTGTATTAGTGTGCGGGATAAATGTAGGGCTTCACTATATGGTAAGCGTGATATATACCCTTTCTTATTTTGGCTGGTGGCTTGCCTTTGCTTTTTCCTTGATTGGGATAATGGCACACGAAATATATTACACGATAAAACAAATGGAGGAATACTCATGGAATTGTCTATTGACAGATTAACAAAGCAATATCAAAACAAAATTGCTGTGGATCGTATCAGTTTGCGGTTGAATACTGGGATTTATGGATTACTGGGTGCGAATGGTGCGGGAAAAACAACTCTTATGAGAATGGTTTGTGGTATTTTGAAACCTACAAGCGGAACGATTACTTTTGATGGTATTGATGTAAGCGAGGAAAGGTATCGCTCTATGCTCGGTTATCTGCCCCAGGATTTTGGATATTATCCAGAGTTCACCGGGGAGGACTTTCTTTTGTATATGGCTGCACTGAAAGGGATGAGAAAACCACAAGCGCGACGAAAGACAGTTGAGCTTCTGAAACTCGTTTCTCTGCACGATGTCGCAAAGAAAAAAATTAAGACTTATTCTGGTGGTATGAAACAAAGACTTGGGATTGCCCAGGCATTACTTAACCAGCCTAAAATACTTGTTTTAGATGAACCAACAGCGGGTCTTGATCCGAAAGAAAGAGTCCGCTTCCGTGACTTGATTAAAGACTTGGGTAAAGATAGCATTGTATTGCTGTCCACGCATATTGTATCTGATATTGAGCATATTGCGGATGATATTCTGATGATGAAATCAGGCCAACTCATTTACCAGGGAAAATGGACAGATAAATCAGGAAATCTTGAAGAATTTTATCTGAAACAATTTGAGGAGATAGAATGATGAATAATATCGGCACTTTATATACTTATGAATTAAAAAAGATTGCAAACAGAAAACTTGTATGGATTGTTGGCATGATTATGATTGCTCTGTCTATGTTTTTAAGTGTAAGTGACTTAGTAACATCATCGTCTTATTACGGAGAAACATCTGTCAGTGCATATCAAGCTATGAAATTCAACAAAGATAACGCTGAGAAACTTTCTGGAATGGCTATCGATGATACGCTTCTGCGGGAAATGCAGGAAGATTGTGCAAACGAGAGCAAAGATCACACAAAAAGTCAAGCAGTTACATCTAACAACCAAATTGCTATTGATATCGGAGTCGGTTCTGACGATACTGAAAGTAGCGTTTTGAAGAAATATTTTCCTATTTATTCGTATGTGCAACAAATAACAGACGATGATAGTTTGACATTAAGCATAAATTCAAACGAATTGTATGCTATGCGAAAGAAACTAATTTCTGATAACCGTGCAGATCAGATGTTAAACGAAGATGAATACAATGATTGGAATAGCAAGGAAATTCAAATTAGTGAGCCGTTTATTTATGAGTATACAGATGGTTGGAGTAATGTATGGGAGTATGCTTATACAATAAACTATATGCTGCTTTTGTTGATCACAATCAGTCTTTCTAATGTGTTCTCAATCGAGTATTATAGAAAAACAGACGCAATCATTTTGTGCAGCCAGTATGGGAAAAAGCAACTATTTATTTCAAAAATTTTAGCTGGAATGACATTCAGCATAGCTTCGGCAATCATATTATTTGCCGCTACGCTTTTTTCCAGCCTCTTAGTGTATGGTACAGACGGATTTCATGCAGCACTACAACTTGCCTTTCCATTATCATCATTGAATATAAGCGTCGGCGGTTCTGTTTTAGTCTTGCTCGTTAATCTAATAGTAATATCAATGGTATACGGCAGTTTGATTATGCTTTTATCGGCGATATTGAAAAGCAATGTTGCTGTTATGGCAATTCCGGTAGGGATTATGATTTTGACTATGATGGTCGATATACCGTACCAGTTTAGATTGGCTTCACAAGTGTATGACTTATTACCAACAAACATACTCAACAAGACTGAACTGTGGGACGATAGACTGATTTGCATTTGGGGAAAATATTTTACAAACTTTCAAATTGCGCCATTCCTGTATGTGGTGTTTGCGATTCTGCTAGTCATTATCGGAATGGTTATCTATCAAAGGCATCAAGTACAGGCAAGATAAATTTGTTCTATGATGTATGTAGTTTTACACAACGATTTTATTTTAGAAATCGCACAAATAAGGAGATAAAGATTTGCTCAACGCTGAGTGGCTTCTATGCCCTATATGTAAGAATAAAACGCGAATAAAGTTACGATATGATACAGTGCTTAACAATTTTCCCTTGTATTGTCCAAAGTGCAAAATAGAAACTTTAATTCGTGTAAAACAATTCAAAGTGTTAGTTATCACAGAGCCAGACGCACAGACGCAGAGCCGATAATACACAAGGTAAATTCACTTGTGGTTATCGGTCCTTTTTTATTTCAATATACGACGAGAGCCTGCCCCGCCCAATGGGGAAAGAAAAAAACCGTAGCTGGGCAGGTTGATTTTGTGCGCTTACTCTACTTACTTTGGCGGCGGTTTTGAGAAATCAGAGCCGCCGTTTCTTTGCGTTTACACAAACCTATAACGACTTGCAGGGACACGGCAGCCGATTGGAGGTTATTTTGCCGTGTCTCGTTTGCTTTTTCAAAGCTCACATGATCTACATCAGTTAAAAAAAGCATTTCTCCTCCTCCGGGCAAGTATAACATTGCATCGGCATTATCGTTCCATGTAATTAAGTACAATCGTGGCTGCTCTTGGCGCGTCAGTTTTCCATCACGGAAACCTGGCGTTTTTTGTTGCCATTTTTTCGGAGATGATCCGATTGTCTGCCGGTGTCGGTCCCCGCCTCCATTCGATTCACCCGTCAATCACCCGTGAATCGAAATGGAGGTACATAATGAAGAAAATTAACCTTCGGGAACTTTATCCTGATATTTATACAACAGACTTTTTTGTAGATGTGACAGAGGAAGTAATGGAGACTATTCGAGCAGCTGAACGTGCGGAGGCTGCGTATGAGCGAAAAATGTATCGTTATAAAGCACAGTATTCTCTGGATTGCGAGAATGGCATTGAAAATGCGGTGCTATTGAAGCCGCAAACACCGGAGATGCTTCTGGAGGAAAAACAGTTTCAGGAGCAGGTCTATGCCGCTGTGATGA
The DNA here is from genome assembly GCF_051861785.1 of Blautia massiliensis (ex Durand et al. 2017). Classification (NCBI taxonomy): domain Bacteria; kingdom Bacillati; phylum Bacillota; class Clostridia; order Lachnospirales; family Lachnospiraceae; genus Blautia; species Blautia massiliensis (ex Durand et al. 2017). The sequence continues at coordinate 1,090,679 of NZ_CP146725.1, read as the reverse complement.
AGCTGCCGGAGAAACAGGCAAAGCGGATTTATGCCCGATACTATTTGGGAATGACGGTAAATGAAATTGCCGGAGTAGAGGGTGTAGACCAAAGCCGTGTCCGAGATAGTATCCGCCGTGGATTAAAGCAACTTGTAAAATATTTTTGATAAAAATTCATTTGATTCGCCTGTTTTTTGTCAGTGTTAATAAGAAGGTTATACCGATTTGAAGTGCGCTTATTAAGAAAACGCCAGATCCAGGGGCGTATCACCTCTGCATCTGGCGTTTTCTTATAGATTTGTACTTGCCTGTTTATCCAATATTCTTTTTTAATGAAGCAATCCATGCTTGGATTGCTTCCACCAGTACATACTGCTGACGCAAAACAGCCATACCTGTTGCGGGAATACTGGGTTCATTTTCTTTTTTCTGTATATTATGTTCCAGATAGGATTTTAAAGTACTAATATTTTCCTCAATTTCTGCTATGCACGATTTTTGTTTTTCAGGTGGCAAGGAATCCAAATTCACAATAACAGCGTTGAAGTCCAGAAAAATGTTAATAGGTTTTCCAGAAATCTCAAACATGAGCCGTTCAAATTCTGCTTCTCCGGCTTCCGTCAGGGAATAAATCGCTTTTTCTGGCATCTTCCCTTCCTTTACGATTTCGCCTCGGATTAGCCCCTTTTCTTCTAACTGAATGGCTTTTTTATAAATGGATGGAGTGCTGATTTTTACCCATTTGGATATGTTTCTATATTCTACTAACTTTTGAATATCGTAGGCGCTCATTGGCTCCTTTTTCAATATTCCCAACACGATTAAATCTATGGTTGCCATGTGGAATCACACCCTTTCACTATGCTTTCTGCATGAAAGAATACTGTCAAATTTACTATAAATTATAGTATTAGATTTTATACTCTTTGTCAAGATAAAACGCCTGACTTCTCTTGACATATACTATAAATTATAGTACTATGTTTTATACGGTAGTATACTATAATCTATACTACTATAAATTATACTTAAAGAAGCGAAAGGAGTATTAACAATGAATGAACGCAACAACAAACTTGAGCTTTTGGGTAGTGCGCCTATCCCAAAAGCGCTGATGGCTCTCGGCATACCGATTATGATTGGGATGTTGATCAATGCACTCTATAATCTGGTGGATGCCTATTTTGTGAGTGGCTTGGGCAAAAGTCAAATGGGTGCTATTTCTGTCGTATTTCCGTTGGGACAAGTCGTGGTTGGTTTAGGTCTTATGTTCGGTAACGGAGCCGCATCTTATCTGTCAAGACTATTGGGACGCGGAGATAAAGATACCGCCGATAAAGTGGCAAGCACCGCATTGTATAGCAGTATTCTGATTGGTGCTATTATCATCCTACTTTCTGCGATTTTCCTTAAACCAATTTTGGTGATGTTGGGCGCGACGGAAACAATTATGCCGTATGCCTTGACATACGCAAGAATTTATGTGCTGTCCTGTGTTTTCAATGTATTTAATGTAACAATGAACAATATTGTAAGTAGCGAGGGTGCAGCAAAAACGACCATGTGTGCCTTGCTATTGGGAGCCGTATTGAACATCGGATTAGACCCTCTTTTCATTTATACTTTGGACATGGGAGTAGAAGGTGCAGCAATCGCCACAGCAATTTCGCAAATGGTATCCACGCTTGTTTATCTTACCTATGTTTTGCGCAAAAAAAGCGTATTTTCGTTCAGCATAAAAGAGTTTTCTCCTACGAGGCAAATGATAACGGAAATTTTGAAAATTGGAGTTCCCACTTTGGTGTTCCAACTGCTAACAAGTCTTTCGATTGCGCTAATTAACCGCGCATCCAGCAATTATGGCGATTCGGTCATTGCAGGCATGGGGGCGGTTACGCGAGTTACTTCTATGGGAACTCTTGTTGTCTTTGGATTTCTGAAAGGGTTCCAGCCTATTGCTGGATTCAGCTATGGGGCAAAGAAGTTTGATCGCCTGCGCGAAGCAATCAAAACCTCAATCATTTGGTCTACAAGTTTCTGCTTAGTCGTAGGCTTGGTGATGGCCGTTTTTTCTACGCAGATTATCTCTCAATTTACTGAGGGAGATAATCAAATGATTTTAGTGGGTCAAAAATCACTGTTTGCAAATGGGATCACATTCATTCTTTTTGGTTTCTACACGGTTTACTCCTCTTTGTTTCTTGCCTTGGGTAAAGGTGCGGCAGGTTTCTTTTTGGGAGCATGTAGACAAGGTGTCTGCTTTGTTCCTGTCATTTTGCTGCTGCCTATGGTATGGGGAATGAACGGAATCCTATATGCCCAACCCATCGCAGATGTAATTTCCGTAGTAATCACTGTATTTATGGCGTTACACCTTCATCGGGAATTGTCTATGGCTGAAAAACAGGCTATGTCCAATTCGGAAATATAAGATACTTCTCCTTGACTTTTACTATCAACAATAGTACTATTGATAATAGTAAAAGTTGGAGGTGTAGTTATGTCGTCAATCGATTTAGTCATACTTGGTATTGTATTGGAAAAACCGCAAAGCGCCTATGACATTCAAAAGGATGTGGAGTACCACCATTTTTCCCGCTGGACAAAAATAAGCGTACCTTCTATTTATCGCAAGGTTCTCCAGTTGAGCGAAAAGGGTTATCTGCAAAGCGATATTGTCAAGGGCGATAAGTTTGCGGATAAAGCCATTTATTCTATTACCGATCAGGGCAGAGCGTATTTCAAGGAGCTGATGGCCTCTTATGTCGCTGGCCCAGTACCCTTGCTATTCGATTTCAATGTGGTCATTACCAATTTGAACAAGATGGACAAGGTCGAAGCGTTGGAGCTGGTTTCGGCTTTGCGCCAGAGCATACAGTCCTCGGCTGAATCCAACGAGGGCTATGCGCGGGAATTTACAGACATTCCTTTGGTTGGGAGAACGATTTTTGAGCAGCAGCAGCTTCTCTATCGCGCCCTTTTGGAATGGCTGGATCACTTTGAAGGGCAGTTCTTAAAAGAATGAGCACAGTCCTCCAAAGCACTTTGACCATCCTGTTTGAAGCTCCATTTTGGATCGGCCTATATGAAAGAAATGATAGCGGTAAGTACGAGGTATGTAAAATCACTTTTGGTTCAGAGCCCAAAGACTATGAGGTCTATGATTTTCTGCTGAAGAATTGGCATAAATTGAAATTCAGTCCCCCGATCCAGACCGAAGTAGCCATAGAGCGAAAAATCAATCCCAAAAAAATGCAGCGCGAAATTCAAAGTCAACTGCAAGATAAAGGCATTGGCACAAAGGCACAGCAGGCGTTGAAACTCCAGCATGAGCAATGTAAGCTGGAACGGAAAACCAAGAGCCGTGAGCAGAAAGAGGCTGAGAAAGACCGTCAGTTTGCCATACGGCAGGAAAAGAAGAAAGCCAAGCACAGAGGAAGATAACATGAAGATAGAATGGATTTTATGCCCCTTTTGCGGCAGCAAAACGCGATTGAAAATCCGCGGTGATACAGTACTGGAAAACTTTCCGTTATATTGTCCTAAATGCAAACATGAAACCCTGATTACGGTAAGAAAACTAAATTTATTCATCGTTCAAGAGCCAGACGCACAGACGCAGAGCCGATAATACACAAGGTAAATTCACTTGTGGTTATCGGTCCTTTTTTATTTCAATATACGACGAGAGCCTGCCCCGCCCAATGGGGAAAGAAAAAAACCGTAGCTGGGCAGGTTGATTTTGTGCGCTTACTCTACTTACTTTGGCGGCGGTTTTGAGAAATCAGAGCCGCCGTTTCTTTGCGTTTACACAATCCTATGACGACTTGCAGGGACACGGTAGCCGATTGGAGGTTATTTTGCCGTGTCTCTTTTGCTTTTTCAAAGCTCCCATGATCTACATCAGTTAAAAAAAGCATTGCTCCTCCTCCGGGCAAGTATAACATTGCATCGGCATTATCGTTCCATGTAATTCAGTATAATAATGGCTGTTCTTGGCGCGCCAGTTTTCCCTCACGGAAATCTGGCGTTTTTTGTTGCCTTTTTTTCGGAGATGATCCGATTGTCTGCCGGTGTCGGTCCCCGCCTCCATTCGATTCACCCGTCAATCACCCGTGAATCGAAATGGAGGTACATTAATGAAGAAAATTAACCTTCGGGAACTTTATCCTGATGTTTATACAACAGACTTTTTTATAGATGTGACAGAGGAAGTAATGGAGACTATTCGAGCAGCTGAACGTGCGGAGGCTGCGTATGAGCGAAAGATGTATCGCTACAAGGCCCAGTATTCTCTGGATTGCGAGAATGGCATTGAAAATGCAGTGTTGTTGAAGCCGCAAACACCGGAGATAGTTCTGGAGGAAAAACAGTTTCAGGAGCAGGTCTATGCCGCTGTGATGAAGCTGCCGGAGAAACAGGCAAAGCGAATTTATGCCCGATACTATTTGGGAATGACGGTAAATGAAATTGCCGAAGTAGAAGGTGTAGACCCAAGCCGTGTCCGAGACAGTATCCGCCGCGGATTAAAGCAGCTTGTAAAATATTTTCGATAAAATTTCATTTGATGCGCCTGTTTGTTGCCTTTTTTGTCAGTGTTAATAAGAAGGACAAGTTTTCCTCCTTCATCAGTACATTGCTACGAAAATAAAACTCGTAGCAAAAAACTGAACCTTGACAACAAATGTTTTCAACAATTATGAAAGCATCACTATAAAGCAGTCACAGTATTGGCTGCCTGTAGTGAGATATTGATCGTATTTAAGAAAGGCTAGCTTTGAGCTTCCACATGATAACCATGCTTTTCCAATTCCCGTATATAACGAGAAAGCTGTTTTTGTTCACAGTGCTTACGTCTTGTTTCAAAACAGGATTCGTCAAATAGAGTTCCTTGTTTTAACATTGTGTAGATGATGACAAGAAGTTTTCGGGCAAGTGCGACAATCGCTTTTTTTGCTCCTTTTTTCTGTTTGATTCTCCAGTACCATGCCGAAAGATAAGTGTTGCGTTTTCCTGCAATCACCCAGGCAATTTCGCAGAGCATACTTTTTATGTAAGGATTGCCTTTTGTGACAGAGGTGCTTTTTCGTTTTCCAGCACTTTCGTTATTACCTGGGCACAGACCGGCCCATGAGCAGATGTGTTCCGCAGTTTTAAACGGCTTCATATCAATACCGATTTCAGCAATAATTGCACAGGAAGCAGTTGTGCTTATTCCATAGATGCTATTCAACTGCTCAATCTGCAGGGCAAATGGAGCCATATCTTCCTCGAGACTCGTTTCAATTTCAGCAAGATGTTTCTTTAAAGAATCGTAATGAGTCATGAGAATCCTTAAAAATGCCTTTTGGTGTTCTGACAGTGTTCCGTTCACGGACATGAGAATTTCATCAATACGGTTTCTGGTCTTGGTTTTGAGACAAGAATCTAAAGCAGTTTTATCAATCTGCCCATGTTCAATTAAATGCAGAATGATGTTTCTACCCGAAGCGCCAAAAATATCAGAAATAAAGGATGATAGACGGAAGCCGGAACTTTGTAAAAATTTCTCAATCCTGTTCTTCTGTGATGTAATATCGCGGATGACACTCTTACGGTAACGATTTAGATCGCGGAATTCCCGAATTCTTTTTTCGGGAATAAAACTTCTGTTCAAAAGTCCGGCGCGAAGCAAGGTGGAAATCCATTCGGAATCCCGCATATCGGTCTTTTTGCCAGGAACATTTTTCATATGGCGTGCATTTACAACAAGTAGGGTAATGTCACCAGAGAAAGCATCAGTTGGACTTTAAGGCGAGTGGTTTTGCAGGGAAATTATTGAAGGGCGTGAGTTTATCATAGCACTTCCAGAAAGTTTTGTTCAGTACAGAGCTGAAGATGTGGTAAGGCTTTTTACGGAAACTTTTCATAGAAAATATGGTGTGGAGTGCAGCGCAGCCCTTCATCATAACAAGACAAAGACAAATTATCATATCCATCTGGTATTCAGCGAACGGAAAATGTTGGAACAGACTGAAGTAAAGATTGCTACCCGAAATATGTTTTATGATGAGCAGGGAAAGCATAGACGCACAAAGAAAGAGGTTTTAGACGAGCAGGGCAATCTTCGGGCGGGATGCAGTATTATCCCCAAAGGCGAAATTTATGAAAGCCATGTCTTCACGAAAAAGGATGAATGGTTTAAGAACAAAGCCTTTACCAAAGAAGTCAAGGAACTGTTTACCGATACGATCAACCGATATGTAAAAGAGGAATCAGAAAAACTATCCGTATTCCAACAGGGCGGCGTATATCTGGCAACCAAGAAAATCGGAAAGAACAATCCGAAAGCAGAGGAGATAAAGGCAGACAATGAGGCAAGGCAGGAATGGAATCGGACAGTTGAGGTGGCATTAGTCGAGGGCGTTCCTGAAGAAGATATTTTGAAGATCAAACAGGAAAAAATCACAGAAAAAACGTTACAATCTATTAGGACACACGGTTGGCTGCCGGATATGTTCCGTCAGATTATCCGAGGTGCGAAAGACCTTTTACAGGAAGTCATTTTCAAATTTAAACTACCGCCGAAACCTGTATCAAAGATTGACTTGCAGGAGTGGAAAGATATGCAGAAGATCATGTATGAATTGCAGGGACGGTCAAGGGAGATAAAACGCACACAGCAGGATATTTCTTCTTTGAAAAAGCAACTGTCAGAGTTACGAGGACTATTTAAAGGCAAAGAGCGAAATTTATAACAAGGCAGAAGCGCTAATTATGGAATACAATGAAGAACTGCGAGCATGGAAAAATCAGACGGAGCAGAAGAAAGAAAATCCGTTAGAACAGCCGAAAAAAGCAAGCGTACTGGAAAAACTGCACCGCTATCAGCAGAAAGGTAAACAGCACCCGAAACGGTCAGTTAAAAAGAAATCTATGGATAAAGGACGATAAGAAGGCAAAAAAGGGTGATGAAGAAAAAACATTCGAAGAAATGGGAAGGAATTTATAGCAGACATGGGAAATTTTATCCTATGTCTGAGCTATTAGAGAAGATAAGAACAGAGTTTTGTTGCTGAATGTGAATGGATATTTGCATTGTATTTATTTGTGCCTTTGCATATGAGATAATTTGCCGTATAAAGAACCTGGGATTCAATCTATAGCGATATGGATTACAGGATTAGATATATTTGTATCAGTCGTATTGCCAATTCTCATTCCGGTTTTTGTGACTTTTTCTTATTATGTGGATAGTGAAAATAGTGGGATTCAGTTATTTACGTTAAAAGGTATTTCTAGGAAGAAGCTTTTTTACTCAAAATGGATATTTATGTAGTGATTATAAGTAGTTATTTTCTTTTTGGATTTTTTATAACGATTCCGTTTATGTTTTTTAGGGGCTTAGTATTATCGATATTAGCATAGAATGTAAAAAAAAGAAATCAGGAAGAAGAACGCTTTCCGAGAAACTTGGATATTGATTTCTTATGTTTACAAATAGTTAACAGAAAAATTACAGAAAAAAGATAGCTGAGAAAAAGTGTAAGATGTAAACTTACAAAAGCTAAGAAAAGATAAGGAAAATAATATCTCGGAATCATGAGTGATTATGAAAAAGAAGTGGAGGAAAAAATTGAAAATGAGAAACAAAGGATTAAAGAATATTGCTCTGTTTACGGCAGTTGCAATGTTAATAACCACGTATGGATGTGCAAGTACTCAGTCAGACAGTTCTGCCAAACAACAAGAGGATTCCAAGCAGACAAAAAATGTATCGAATGAGCCAGGTAATGATTCAGAGACAGTAATTAATATTGCCCGTGGTGGTGATACAGTTACAATGGATCCTATTTTCGCAGGTGATAACGTTGATATTTGGATGGATGGTCTGGTATTTGAGGGCCTTGTACGGACGTCCACTGATGGTAAGAATATTGAGCCATGTCTGGCAACTGACTGGGATATTAGTCCAGACGGTCTGACTTATACATTTCATTTAAAAGACGGTGTAAAATTCAGTGATGGTACACCACTGAAAGCTGAAGATTGTGAATATAGTATCGAAAGATCTATGAGTGATGGAGCATGGAGTTCATTAATCAGCTGTATAAAGGAAGTAAAGGTGGTAGATGACAATACCATAGACATTATTTTGACCAATCCTTCGGGATCACTTTTATCATGCCTTGCAAGTTTTGTGTGTGCAATATATCCCAAAGAGTACTATTCATCTACAGACTCAGATACACTGGCAAAAGAGCCAATTGGAACAGGTCCATTTTACTTAGAAGCGTGGGAGCCGGAAAAAAAGATGTGCTTTAAGAAAAACCCAAATTACTGGGAGTCTGGATATCCTCTGGCTGATGAAGTGAATTTTCTTGTAGTTCCAGATGACAATACTCGCTTAATGCAACTTCTGGCTGGACAGGTAGATGTAATCACAGGTGTATCTACTCAGATGAGAGAGAGTGCAGAAAATTCCAAAGAAATTAAAATAGTAGATTATCCGACAACACATGTGGAATATGTTTCTTTTAATTATACTAATGATAAACTGAAAGATAAACGCATTCGCCAGGCATTGAATTATGCAACAAACCGTGAGGACATCAATAAAGCTGTATTTGGCGGAATAGGAACAATTTGTCCTTCCATTGTGTGGCCTACGTCAGCTTATTTTAATCCAAACCAAACAAGCTATGAGTATAATCCTGAAAAAGCAAAGGAACTACTGAAAGAGGCTGGTGCGACAGACCTCGAACTGAATTTGATTATTTCCAGTGGTGATGCAAGTTCTCTCATGGAAGCAACAATTTTGAAAGATCAGTGGGAGAAGGTTGGAGTTACTTTAAATATTGACCAGATGGATAGTGCAGCGCGACGTGAAGAACGAAATAATCTTACTTTTGAGGTATTATTGAATTATTTTACCAGTGATATTACGGATGTATCAGAAAACATGGAAATGTTTTGTTTAAAAGATAATTATGACTGCTGGCATCTTGGATGGAATGGATCTGAGCAAGAAGAGGCTGAAAAATTGGTAAAAGAAGCCGGAGCTACAAATGATGATGAGTACAGAAAACAAAATTATTATAAAGCTCAGGAAATATTGGCAGATGAAGCATTGATTGTTCCATTGTGTACAATTCCAGAAACAGTAGCAATGAGAGATAATGTTTCTGGATTTGAACAGGGAATTCTTGGAAATTATCAGCTGAATAATTTAACGATTGATTATCAATAGTTGGTATAAATGTCAAGAATATATTATGGGATTGCAGATTTATTGCAATCCCTTTATTCATAGGAGGGAAATAAATTTGAAACAATTTAGGTATATAATAATGCGTATTTTTCAAATGATACCTGTACTTTTTGTTGTCACGGTTATTATTTTCTGGGGCATCAGACTAATACCAGGTAATCCTGCAATAACAGTATTAGGAGAAAAAGCTCCTGAGGAAGCGATAAGGGCTATGGAGATAAAAATGGGATTAGATTTGCCAATGTGGAAACAGTATTTAATCTATATAAATAATCTGGTACATCTTGATTTTGGGCAGTCTGTTCGTTTGCGAGAATCAGTTATAACATTAATTATGCACAGAGCATCAGTTACAATTATTTATACGATTATGTGTACACTGTTTACAATGTTGATTGGAATACCATTAGGATATATTGCTGGAACAACACAACATAAGGCATTGAGTAATACTATTTCTTCAGTAGCACTGGTGCTGTTATCACTTCCAGAATTCTGGTTTGGTATTTTGCTTTTAATGTTATTTGGACTGAAACTTGGCTGGGTTCCTGTAGGAGGCTGGGGAGATACTTGGGCAGAGCACGTACGTAGTATATTACTTCCGGCATTTACTGGAGCGATTGGAACGGTAGGCCTTCTGAGTCGCAACATACAGAGTGCGGTGCAAAAACTTCTTTCAAAAGATTATGTGAATTTTGCAAGATCCAAAGGTATTTCACAGAGAAAAATCCGTGACAGATATGTTATGAAAAATGTTATGGTTTCAACAATGACACTTATCTCTATGCGTGTTACGGCTCTTCTTGGAGGCAGTGTAGTAATCGAAACTGTATTTGCTCTTCCTGGTTTGGGAAAAATGCTAGTGGATGCGATTAACGGAAGAGATTACATTCTGGTGCAGGGAACGGTGCTGGTTTATGCATTTGCTGTTCTGGTAATTACTCTGTTTACGGATATTGCTTATTCGTACGTTGATCCAAGAATTAGTATGAAGTAGGGAGGTATACAAATGTTAAAGAAAAAAATAAATTATGGTAAAAAAGTAAATGTGGGGATAATTATAGGTATATCATTATTCGGTATTGCATTGATAATGGCCATTTGTCCATCGTTGTTTACAAAATTTGACCCTTATACACAGGATCTCACAAATGTTTTACATGCACCTTGTGAGGAACATGTATTTGGGACAGACGGATATGGACGCGATTTGTTTGCAAGAGTAGTATATGGTACACGGGTGGATCTTATGATAGGGTTTGTAGCCATGATTGTTCCTTTCGTTTTAGGTAGCCTGATTGGTATTTTTGCCGGATATTATGGAGGAATTCTTGATGCTATTGTAATGCGTATTCAGGATATTATGACAGCTTTTCCTTTTATGATTCTTGTGATTGCTATTGTAACAATTCTTGGTCCTAATATTAGTAACTTGTATATTGCAGTTTGGCTGGTAGGTTGGAGAGACTATACAAAACTCGTGAGAAGTGAAGTGCTGACTGAAAAAAACATGGATTATGTACATGCAGCCAAGGTGCTTGGATATTCAGATGCACGTATCATGATTCGCCATATTTTACCTAATACAATTGGAAGTGCAGTTGTGTATGCAATTTCAGATATTATGTTGTGTATGCTGGTTGGAGCCTCATTGAGCTTTTTAGGACTTGGTGTTCAACCACCGATTCCGGAATGGGGAGCAATTATCACAGAAGGACGTCAGTATATTACAAATGCATGGTGGATTTGTGCATTTCCGGGTTTGGCACTGGCAGTTATGGGCACTTCACTAAGTCTTCTTGGAGAAGGAGTTTCAAAAGTATTAACAAACGATGGACGGAGGTAGCGAAAATGAGTGATATTTTATTAGATGTTCAAAATTTACGTACATGTTTTCCAGGAAAGAAAAAAGTTATTCATGCTGTAAACGGTGTTTCATTCACTGTTGGGTATGGAGAAATCCTTGGATTAGTTGGGGAATCAGGATCAGGCAAAAGCGCTACCTGTCGTTCTATCATACAATTGCTTCCTTTTGGAGGTAGAATTATTGAAGGCAAAATTATTTATAAGGGTGACGATATTGTTAAAAAAAGTGAGCGGGGCATGCGCACAATTCGAGGCCGGGAGATTGGTATGATATTTCAAGAGCCTATGAATACACTTAATCCCGTAACAACGATTGGGGAGCAGATTCAGGAAACTTTGCGTAATAAAGGTACGAGTCGTGAACAGAGAAAAAAACGCGCTATTGAGTTGCTCAGGCTTGTTAACATTCCATCTCCTGATAAAAGGATTTATGAATATCCTCACCAGTTTAGCGGTGGAATGCGCCAAAGGGCAATGATTGCGATAGCTTTGGCATCTGAACCTAAACTTTTAATTGCAGATGAGCCAACCACTGCACTTGATGTGACGATTCAACAGCAGATTATGAAACTTTTATTAGATATACGAAATCATTTTCATATGGGAATAATTATGATTACACATAATCTGGGAGTTGCTTCACAAATTTGTGATACCATAGCTGTTATGTATGCAGGAAGGATTGTTGAAAAAGCTCCAGCTTCAGAGTTATTTCTTAATCCACAGCATCCATACACACATGGATTAATGCAGTCGATCCCTTCTGCTGATAAGAAAGGAAGCAAACTTGTTCCAATTGCTGGGCATCCACCGGATCTTAGTGTGGAACTGCAGGGATGCCCTTTCGCGGAGAGATGTCCTTATTGTATGGATAAGTGCATTAGTGAGATGCCGGTTCCAAGCTATATAACAGAAAAGCACAGCTGTTGCTGTCATTTGGTTGGTAAGCTAGATTTTCTTAACACAAATGTAGGGAGAAGTAAGGAGGTAGGCTGAGTGAAACAAAAGAAAATCCTTGAGATTAAAGATTTAAAAAAATATTTTATTTCAAGAAAAACAATACTCCAGATGATAAAGCATGAAGAACCCTCAACTGTAAGAGCCATAGATGGTGTTTCTTTGGATATATATGAGGGAGAGGTTGTCGGGCTTGTAGGAGAAAGTGGTTGTGGCAAGAGTAGTCTGGCTAAGGTACTTATGAATTTGTATCCTGCTGACAGTGGAGATGTTTATTTTAAAGGAAAGTCAATTGTTAATACAAAAAAAAACAAAGGCAATCTTTGTGGTACGAAAATACAAATGGTGTTTCAGGATCCGTATGGATCTCTTAATCCATGTATGACAATCCAGCAGATGTTTTATGAAATATTAAGTGTTCACAAATTGTGTAAAAAATCTGAACGAAAGAGTGTGGCATTATCATGTCTTGAGATGGTAGGTATGAATGCATCAGCGTTAAGTTCTTATCCAAGTCAGTTTTCGGGTGGACAAAGGCAGCGCATAAGTATTGCTAGGGCGTTGATTGTTAAGCCGGATATTTTGATTGCAGATGAAGCAATATCAGCGTTGGATGTATCTATTCAGGCTCAGATTATAAATCTTTTAGTTGATCTGAAAGAAGAGCTGAATTTGTCAATGCTATTCATTTCCCATGATCTTTCCGTTGTCAGGTATATATCAGATCGTGTTGCAGTTATGTATCTCGGAAAAGTGATGGAAACAGCATCGACGGAGGAGTTGTTTGAGAATCCTCTTCATCCGTATACGGATATTTTGATGAAGGCAACACCAGTGATTAATGAAAAAAATATAGATAGCAAAGAGGGAATTAAGGGGGAACCGCCAAGTCCTATGAATATTCCAAAGGGTTGCAGGTTTTCTACACGGTGTCCATTTGTAACAGAAAAATGTATGCAGGAAGAGCCTAAGCTCATAGAATATCGTAGTGGACATTATGTAGCATGTTGGTATCCATTATTTTTAGATAGATAAATTAAGCCTGAATTATTCATGCCAGTAGAATCCTGACAGATTAATTCCATTTTCTGTTATTGAACCACTTAACAACCATATTCCTTAGCGGATACCTTAGAAAAGGGCAGAAAATCCCTATAAGATCCATTGTGAGGTATTTGGCTGTCAAGGTTCATTGCTGTTGCTATTCCAACTTCGGCTGTAAATTTCGGATGTTTTCCAATGTTTCATAGAATTCACTTTTATATGGACAGCTGCTGCAAAGTTTGAATATCGTATATCTTGCTGAATGTACCACTTTTGTAGCTATGGCATAGACAACCTTCCGGACCTTCCGCATGATGTCATAAAACTGGCGAAGTGTGGAATCATCCATACGGTTAAAAAAGCGGGATAATGTTGGCTGTGAAGCCAGGGACCTGCTTGCCGAGAATTGCCGTTAATACAGGATCGTTGGTAAGTTTGTCAACACAGTCATCTTCAAAGTAAGCACCAAGAATCTGGTATACCATCTGCCAAAGGTTCTCATGATTTTTATGAATACGGAACATGGCAGAATCATTGGTTTTGAATTCAGATTTCAATATTTTGTCAAAACCAAGTTTGCAGACGAATTCTTTTATAAGAAGCAGACCTGCATCGGAGGATAAATCGCCTCCGTCAAAATTTATTTTCATGTACTTATTGCTTTCTAAAGCGGTGTCGTTTAAACCATGCATAGGGACTTCTCCTTTGTTATTGTTTTAGCCTGGACACCTAAATTTTAACAGATCTGAAGCCCTTTTTCTATGCAATTGGCTTCACTTTTTGAGTGAAAGGTTAAAAGTACAGAAAATGTTGTAACTAAGCGGTATGTAGCACCGTCAATAACTACTGGATGAATAATTCAGGATTAAGTATAAATTAAGTAAGAAAACCCAGTAAAATCAATGGGTTTCGGCATTTGACAAATGCCTATGTTAGAGTCCGATAGAAACACCTATTTAGATAGAAGAAAGGAGAGGGCTTGAGATGGAATTAATAAAGCCACAAAAACTGCATAAAGGAGATACTATAGGATTTATTGCCCCTTGCTATATGATTCAGAAGGAAGAAGCGGAAAAGTCAAGGAGTGTTCTGGAAGGGTTGGGGTATCGTGTAAAGTATGCTAAAAATTTGTTTTCTTCTGAGTGGGGGTTTGCAGGATCGGATTTACAGAGGGCAGATGACTTTAATGAAATGATTTTGGATGAAGATGTAAAGATGATTTTGTTTACTGGGGGAGAGGTCAGTATTCATTTATTACCTTTACTCAATTACGAACAGATACGCAAACATGTAAAAATTATTTGCAGTTATAGCGATAGTACAACTTTGCTGAGCGCAGTTTACAGTCGAAGCAAAATAGTTACATTTTATGGACAATCCATTCATACCTTTGTAGAAGCAGAACAATATAATATAGATTCGTTTATGCAACGTTTGCAGGCAGGAACACTAGAATATGTGTCTGCAACACCATGGAGAAAAATTCATGGAGGTACAGCACAAGGGGAGTTAATCGGTGGGTATCTTGGTAATTATGCTTTAATACAGAACACAAAATATTATTCTCTTGAAAAAAATAAGAAATATTTGTTATTCCTCGAAGACCATGAGAAATTCATTGAGCCAGCCGCAGTTTCACGATACCTGACAGCATTGGAACAGGATGGGATTTTTGATTTAACTTCAGGACTTATTTTTGGACATTATTCAAAGCATCCACGGCCTTTAATTAAAGAAATTCTTGAACGTATTGGGAACAAATATAACATTCCGGTTGTATGGACAGAAGATTTTGGACATGGAAACTATAATGCCATTTTTCCAATAGGAACAAGGGCAGAATTAAATGCAGATACAGGAATATTTAGATTTTTGGAAAGTGGTATTGTATGAAGCGTATTTTTTTCAAGAATCAATAGGAGCTCCAAGTTGATAATACCTATAATTATTGACCAGCCAGAAGATAACTTAGACAATCAATCTGTATATAATAAGTTGGTTCCATGTATTTGTGCAGCTAAGCAAAAAAGACAGGTTATTATAGTAACGCATAATCCTAATATAGCAGTGGCTTGTGATGCGGAACAGATTGTGTGTTGCCGAATGGACAAGATACTCATAAAATCACATATACTTCCGGAGCAATCGAAGATAAAGAAATTAAGAAAAATGTAATTGATATTTTAGAAGGTACTATGCCGGCTTTTGATTGAAACAATCTCAAACCCCCAGCAGAGCTGGGGAGACTTGTGGACGCAAGGGGCAATAAATGTAGTATCAAATTAAAAACCTCCGTTGTACAATGAATGTGGGTCTATCAAACCACATAAAAGACAACGGAGGTATCCATAAACCGTTCAAACTGGGGGTTCTCGTTTCAAGGATTAACGCCTTACTTCGACGTGCAAATTCTTTTCAAGCAGCAGACACAGAATTGCAGTCGAATGGCATCAAAGTTCTTTTGCTGCAAGGACAGGTTTTCAAAAATGGGGAGCTGTTGGATTTGACTGCCGCGGAATACAAGCTACTGTGCCTGTTTATGAGAAACCCAAGCATGGTGCTGACAAAGGGACAAATTTTAGATAAGCTATGGGATTGCGACGGGAATTATATCGACAGTAGTACCCTTACGGTCTATATGCGTCGGCTTCGTATGAAGATCGAGGATAATCCAAGCGAACCACAAATGCTCCTGACTGTTCGAGGTATGGGATATAAATGGAATATTATCGGGTGAGGTGCAGAATGAAGATACTGGCAAATAAAGAAATCAAAAATCTATTTCTTTCGCTTTCACTGGTTTTGGGGGTTACATTTCTCTTAGCCGAGGTTTTTCTATGGCTGTCATATCGCCGGCTTTCTCTGTTATTGCTAATCCTTTTTCTATTGGCTGGCGGTGCTGTATGGGCAGTCTGCTTTGTATATTTTAATCGGCAAAATCAGATCATGGAGCAGGCGATATTACAAATCAATGCGTATCTTGATGGTGATCGCAATGCCCGTATTGAATGTGACAATGAGGGCGAATTGTACCGACTGTTTCATTCCATCAATTCTTTAGCGGCAGTGTTAAATTCCCATGCAGATAACGAGTTACGAGAGAAAGAGTTTTTGAAAAATACAATCTCCGACATTTCACACCAACTGAAAACACCACTGACGGCTCTGAACATTTATAACGGACTGCTTCAGGACGAGGATATAGAAGTGTCATCTGTGAAAGAATTTGCTAATCTGTCCGAGCAGGAGTTGGACCATATTGAAGTGCTGGTGAAAAACCTTCTCAAAATCACAGAGTTGGACGCTGGTTCTATTGCATTTGAAAAGGAAATAGAAAATGTAGCGGATATGATGCAGGATTTGGAGCTACACTTTGCATATCGGGCCAAGCAGGAACAGAAAGAGATCGTATTATCTGGTGCAGATGATATTTCTCTTTTCTGTGACCGTGATTGGTTGGGCGAAGCGATTGGCAATATTGTAAAAAATGCACTTGACCATACAGGAAAGGGCGATACCATTTACATTAAATGGACGGCACTACCCTCCGCTGTTCAAATCACAATAAAGGATAACGGGTGTGGAATTCATCCAGAAGATTTACACCATATCTTCAAAAGGTTTTATCGCAGCCGTTTTTCAAAGGATACACAGGGGATCGGGCTTGGCCTGCCGTTGGCAAAAGCGATTATCGAAGCTCATGGGGGCCTAATAGAAGTAGAAAGTGAATTAGGAATTGGAACGAGTTTTATAATGAACTTCCCAATTCCTACAAAATTGTAGGCTGGTTGTAGGGCTACAGTAATATTAGGGTGCTATTCTTTCCATCGTAGACAGGAACGAAAGTTTACCCGTTTACGACAGCAAAATCATTGAGAAAGAAGTGTATGCACGATGAACTTATTAGAAGTCAAAAATATTTGTAAAACTTATGGCAGCGGAGAAACCACAGTCAAGGCTTTGAAAGATGTTAGTTTTTCTGTTCCCAAAGGAGAATATGTGGCAATCGTTGGAGAATCCGGTTCTGGTAAAAGTACGTTGCTGAATATGATCGGCGCATTGGACACGCCTACGTCGGGTAAGGTATTGATTGACGGCAAGGATATTTTTTCTATGAACGACAAGAAGTTGACCGTCTTCCGTCGCAGAAATATCGGATTTATTTTTCAGGCGTTCAACCTTGTGCCAGAGCTTACGGTAGAGCAAAATATTATTTTTCCTGTACTGCTTGACTATCAGAAGCCGGACAAAAAATATCTGGAAGAACTGCTTACTGTTCTTAATCTGAAAGAACGCCGTAACCATTTGCCGAGCCAGTTATCCGGTGGCCAGCAGCAGAGAGTGGCGATTGGCCGCGCATTGATTACCCGTCCTTCTTTGATTCTGGCAGATGAGCCAACAGGAAATTTGGATTCACAAAACAGCAGTGAGGTCATAGCATTGCTCAAAGAAACATCGAAAAAATACGAGCAGACCATTATTATGATTACCCACAACCGCAGTATTGCGCAAACGGCAGACCGGGTATTACAGGTATCGGATGGCACTTTGACTGATTTTGGGAGGTGCCGTGAATGAAAAGCTATCTTAGTCTTATTCCCATCTCCGCTAAAGTTCACCGCCGACAAAATCGTATGACGCTGCTTTGCATTGTATTTGCTGTGTTTATGGTAACAGCAGTATTCAGTATGGCAGAAATGGGTTTTCGGATGGAACAGGCTCGATTGGTTGGTAAGCATGGAGGTTTCTCTATTGGAGACTTGCTCGGCAGTTCAATGGGACAAACCCTTCTTTCTGTCGCGGTTGTTCTATTCCTGTTGATTTTGGTTGCAGGCGTTTTGATGATTTCCAGCAGTATGAACAGTAGCGTTGCCCAGAGAACTAAATTTTTTGGAATGATGCGTTGCATTGGTATGAGTAAGCAGCAGATTATTCGGTTTGTTCGTCTGGAGGCATTGAACTGGTGCAAAACGGCTGTACCCATCGGTCTTATTTTAGGGGTTGTTACAACATGGGGGCTGTGTGCGGTACTGCGTTTTGTAGTCAGAGAAGAATTTTCTGAGATTCCCCTCTTTGGTATCAGTATTTCTGGTATTGTCTGCGGTATCTTTGTTGGACTGATTACTGTACTGATCGCCGCAAATGCTCCGGCGAAACATGCCGCGAAGGTATCTCCTATCACAGCGGTGTCTGGAAATGCAGACCATGGAAAAACAATGCGTCATTGCCAATATACAGGATTCGGAAAGATTGAAGCGCTTCTCGGTATCGACCATGCGGTCTCCGGGAAGAAAAATTTATTCCTGATGACAGGTTCTTTTGCACTAAGCATCATCTTATTTTTGAGTTTTTCCGTTATGATCGATTTTGTGGATTATTTGATACCTCAGTCAGCTGCTACATCAGATATTGATATTGCAAGTGCTGACGGTAATGTGATTCCTCGGGAACTGCTTACATCCATCCGTGAAATGAATGGAGTGAGAGAGGTTTACGGGCGGCGTAGTGCGTTTGATGTTCCTGCCAGATTAAATGGCGATACCGGATTTTCCGGTACAATAGATCTGATTTCTTATGATGATTTTGATTTGCAATGTCTGAAAAAAGATGGTGCTTTGAAAAGAGGGAGTGATTTGTCCAAAGTTTATGGAGACAGTCACTTTGTTTTGGCAACATCCGATCAGGACAGTACATGGAAAATCGGCGACAACGTTCAAATTGGGGATGAAACCCTTACCATAGCTGGATTGTTAAAAAATGACCCCTTTAGTGAGGATGGATTGACAAACGGAAAACTCACATTGATTACCTCCGGAGAAACATTTATCCGTTTAACAGGAAATGATGATTATTCTCTTGTGCTGATACAGACAGCAGGGAATATTACGGATGAAAATGTTCAGGCAATCCAAAATTCCGTAGATAAAACATATAGTTTTTATGATAAACGTGGCGAGCGTACTACGGGAACTTATATGGCTTTTGTTTTCTGCGTTTATGCGTTTTTGGCAATTATTGCACTGGTAACGGTAATGAATATCATCAACAGTATTTCAATGAGTGTGTCTACCAGAATGAAGCAATACGGGGCTATGCGTGCAGTAGGAATGGATGAACGGCAAATGACAAAAATGATTGCTTGCGAAGCATTCACCTATGCTGTTTTGGGGTGCGTTGTTGGCTGTGCTATTGGCTTGCCGCTTAGCAAGCTGCTGTATGATTTCCTTGTTGCAGGACATTTTCCATCTGCGGTATGGCAGTTTCCAATTACCTCTTTGGGCGTCATTCTTTTGTTTGTCTCGATTGCGGCAATTGCGGCTGTGTATACTCCGGCAAAACGGATCCGTAATATGTCGATAACTGCAACCATCAATGAATTATAGTTTCATATGTTAATCTGCCGGACGACGGCAAAAGAAAAAAAGCCGTCGTACAGCAGACATATTTTCACGCACCTTATGAAACGGCGGCTTTGATTTCAGAGCCGCCGTTTCTTTGCGTTGTGCGCCTAGCGGCGCACGTTTCTAACGGGTTAAAGTCCCGAATCCGCCCGGTAGTGGGAAGGATATAGCCGAAGGCAAGGGTGTCCATCGTGAGATGGAATCTGAAGGAAGCTGGATGTGAGGAACATACTAACTCACGGGCAAATCTCTGGTCTGACGAACAGAAATCTCATATGAGGTCATGCATGAGGGTAAGATTGCAGCACAAATTGAAGCTCAATAACTACACGGAATCATGTATGATAAATGAGGCAGATGGATGGAGAGGAAGAAACGTGTGGTACCTAGGGAGGTCTGTGCGGTATGCCTTGAAAGAGGTAACCATTGCATAAAGCAATGCTGAACGCACAGAAGTCAGCAGAGGTCATAGCAGCCGAGAGGTGAAGGACCGAATCAGTAGGAGTCTTGAGTATGACCGAGAAAGGAGAAATGACCGTCTATGGCAGAAAACATTGAAAATAATGGCTGTTTGCGAAGAGATAATGCGGAACATGAAGGGTATGTGAAAGCGTCTAGGTCATTCAATCGGATATGGAAAGAAAGAGACAGTGATTCGTCAAATAGAGTTCCTTGTTTTAACATTGTGTAGATGATGGCAAGAAGTTTTCGGGCAAGTGCGACAATCGCTTTTTTGGCTCCTTTTTTCTGTTTGATTCTCCAGTACCATGCCGAAAGATAAGTGTTGCGTTTCCCTGCAATCACCCAGGCAATTTCGCAGAGCATACTTTTTATGTAAGGATTGCCTTTTGTGACAGAGGTGCTTTTTCGTTTTCCAGCACTTTCGTTATTACCTGGGCACAGACCGGCCCATGAGCAGATGTGTTCCGCAGTTTTAAACGGCTTCATATCAATACCGATTTCAGCAATAATTGCACAGGAAGCAGATTTTATTTCCTGAGTCGCATTTGGAAAGAGTGCAGAGTTTGCACAGAGATATCTTCACAAGGGAATGAGAATTGTGATCGGCGGTCGTATCAGCACCGGCAATTATAAGGACAAGGACGGGAAAACAATTTACACCACAGATGTGATTGTCGAAGAACATGAATTTGCCCAGAACAAGGATAATGGTGCCGGAGTGGATTTATCAGGAACACCAAAAGCAGATAAGGACGGATTCATGGAAGCACCGGAAGGTGAAATCCCATTTGACTAATTCAGAATAAATGAGTAGAGAGGCTGCCCTTTATCGGGGTACCCTCTTTTCCATTTTACAGAAGATATCAAAAATTAAATGTATTCAACCTAACGAAATCGTGATATAATCAAAATATGTTTAAAGGAAAAGATGGAGGTAGTTTATGGGCGTAAGTTATAACAGGTTATGGAAAATGCTCATAGATAAAAATATGAAGCGGATAGAGATGCAGTACCTTACCGGGATCAGCGGAAACATTCTTGCAAGGATGGGAAAAAATCATTATGTATCAATGGAGACGATTGAGAAGATTTGCAAGAAGCTGGACTGCACCGTTGATGAGATGATGGAATTTACAGATGATGAGTAACAAGAGCAGACATGTCAAATTATTAAAACTGGCAGAATGCTTCAGAAGTCGAAAAAAGAAATTGAAAAAAGATAACACGCCGGATACGGCATAAATCTCTTAGCAAAGCTAAGAGCGCACTTCTATACATGCAATTTCATCTGCCTATATCGTGCGACCTGCGGTGCTGCTCCCGGTTTTGAGAAATCTCAATCCGGAAAATACAGCGAAATCAGAGATTTCGTACAAGGGGAGTTTCCCCTTGCGGCACAAGTGCCTATCCCCGATAAAGTTTGTGGCTGAATATTTCAGATACAGACATATAAAGTGATAGAAAGCGTGAAATATAAATTTGAAGGGTGACAATATATGAAGTATTTATATTTGCATGGACTAGGGCAAAAACCAGACAGTTGGAATCGAGTAATAAAAGAAACGAAAGTATCGAAAAGCAGTCGCAGTTTGAGTTTATCAGAGATGTTAGAAGAGAAAGCTGCTACATAT
Source organism: Blautia massiliensis (ex Durand et al. 2017) (assembly GCF_051861785.1). Lineage (NCBI taxonomy): Bacteria > Bacillati > Bacillota > Clostridia > Lachnospirales > Lachnospiraceae > Blautia > Blautia massiliensis (ex Durand et al. 2017). Next base: position 1,069,086 of record NZ_CP146725.1, on the reverse strand, counting down.
AAGGAATTATATTCAGCATTCTCATCAGAATGCGACAAGGAGAACGAAGAAATTGTCTTATGTGGGCTTTCTCTGGGAGCTGTTTTGACACTTAATTATGCGATAGACCACCCGGATAAAGTAAAGGCACTCGTATTAATTGCAGCACAATATAAAATGCCAAAAAAATTATTAAAAGTTCAGAATATGTTGTTTCATCTTATGCCGAATTCGGCATTCAATAAAATGGGCTTCAAAAAAGCAGATGTTATTAACCTATGTGGTACGATGGCTGAATTAGATTTCAGCGACTCACTTCATAAGGTGTCTTGTCCGGTATTAATCGCTTGTGGAGAGAAGGACAATGCAAACAAAAAAACTGCAAAAGAACTTTGCCATTATTTGAACAATTCCAACTTCCATGAACTTATGAAAACAGGTCATGAAGCAAACATAGAAGCTCCGGAAGAGTTGGCAATCGTGTTGCAAAGATTTTATGATAGTATCAATTAACTTCCCGTTTATCGGGAAGTCGCAGAGAACGAAAAAACGGTATTTGGAGGTATTCACTATGAAAAAGATTATAACCGTAATGCTTTGCATTGTGCTGGTTCTTCTCTTTGCCGGATGAGGAAAGAACGGCGATACATCAAAAGTGGAAATTGATTATGGAGCATCTTCCGTTTATTCAAAAGAAGAAATAGACTCTGCCATTGAGATTATGAAAAAGCAGTTCGCTTTGTTTGAGGGCTGTGAATTGCATAGCCTTTCTTATATGCCGGATGAAGAATGCAACAATGCAGATAACATTGAATGGATGAACAATTTAAGAACGGATGATAATAAAGAAGCCTTTACGCAATGTATTGCATTTGAAAGCAGTTTCCGTTCGCCGGAAAAAGGTGGCGGTGCATGGGAAGCTAACGAAGAATACACTTGGTCATGGTGGCTTGCACGGAGTGAAGGCGGAGAATGGAATCTGATGACTTGGGGTTATTGTTGACACTCCCCACAGCTAAAGCAGGGGGATTCTTGCTTCTCCCACTACTGCATTGGCAAACACCTTACGGTACTGCAATGTCTTACACAGTGTCCACAAGCTATATTTATACTGTTCCCGTATGCCCTACGGTACAGTTTTTATCTTTATGCAGACTGCATCTGCAGTCCTTTTTTCAGAATATTGATACTTGCATTCGTATCCCGGTCATGAACCGCATGGCATTTGGGACACTCCCAGATACGAATGCCCAGATTTTTTATCCGTGGATTTCTGTAGCCACAACAGCTGCAGGTCTGACTGCTCGGATACATCGTTGGTACTCTGTGAATTTCATTTCCATACCAGCCAGCTTTATATTCCAGCATTTCAAAAAATTTTGCCCAGGAAACACTCGCTATCGATTTTGACAGTTTATGATTCCGGATCATCCCCTTAACATTCAGATCTTCAATACAGATGGTTTGGTTTTCACGCACCAGCATCGTTGACTGTTTCTGCAGGAAATCATTCCGCTGATTGGTTACTTTCTCATACACTCCTGCCACCCTGATCCGCTGCTTCTCGCGGTTATGGGAATCTTTTTGTTTTCGGGAAAGCCTGCGCTGTTCTCTTATGAGTTTTCGCATTGAGCGTTCCAGATATCTGGGATTTGATACCGTATTCCCATTACTGTCGGAGTAGAACGCTTTGATTCCGACATCAATCCCTATCGTTCCGCCAGCATTTGAGCGTGGTTCCGGTTCAAAATCAACATTTAAAACCGCAAAATATTTTCCAGCCGGTGTGTGCTCAATGATCACGTGATTAATCTTTTCCACTTCCATCGACTGCCGTATTTTAACAAATCCAAGTTTCGGAAGTTTGATATATCTTCCCACAATACGAATATTATCTTTTTGATTTACCGTTCTGTATGACTGGAACCGGTTATGTTTACTTTTGAAGGTTGGATAGGAAGCCCGTTTCTCAAAGAAATTCACAAATCCCCGGTCGAGATCCCGCAAAGACTGCTGTAATGCAATGGAATCTGCTGCTTTCAGAAAAGCAAACTCCTCTTGCTTTTTCAGTTCAGTCAGCATGGCGGAAGTCTGGGAATAGCCGATCTTTTCCCCATTTTCATAGCCTTCCTTACGCATGGCAAGTCCCCGGTTGTAGATGAACCGGCAGCATCCCAGGGTCTGATGGATGAAGTTTTTCTGTTCTCTGTTCGGGTAGATTCTAAATTTAATTCCTTTTTGCATTATCCCATCTTATCCTTTTGTCTCTGCGATGTTTTCTGGTTTTCAATATACTGTTTTACGGTTTCCAGCGGAGCACCGCCCACCGTCGATACAAAATAGCTGTTTGTCCAGAGAGTCGGCATTTTCGTTTTAAGATAGGGAAATTCCTGTCTTAAAATTCTGGACGTATAGCCTTTAAATGACTTTACAGCTTTGTGGATGCCAAACTGAGGATCTACTTCCAAAAGCATATGAACATGGTCTGGCATGATCTCCATTTCCAGAATGTCTACAGAAAGATTTGCAGCATACTCTGTGAGCAGCTCCTTCAGCCGGACGTCCACACCATTAATTAATACTTTTCGTCTATACTTTGGACACCATACTACATGGTATTTACAGGAATAAACGACATTGTTGTTTGATTTATATGTTGTGTTCATATTTATATTATACTATGGTTTATTAGTTAATACAATTACTATTTTGTCCATCTTCAATTACTTGCATAAATTCGATGGACGCGTCTTATATCCCCATAGCGGAAGCAAGGGGTTTTACGACGCATTGGATAAAAAAGGAAAGCCGCTGTTCTTTGGAATTTTTGCAGGCTACTATGTAGTACAAATCATATGCGCAATTTTCGTATATGGGGTTAATTCTTTGCTTCCAAATGTAATGGAAGTGATGAAGTACATCGGAGCAGCCTATATCCTGTGGCTTGCGATTCATATTGCTTTCAGTAAGAAGACCTCAGAAAACACAGAGCAATCCGCATCGTTTCTGAAAGGCTTCATGCTGTTTTTTGAGCTGGTTATTGCAACGATCGGAACGATTGCAACCTGTACTTGGATTGGCTTGGGCGTACTGATTCAGAAGTTTTATCTGCGGCATTTCCGTGTTATTAACATTATCCTTGCACTAACATTACTGGAGTGTATTTGGGAAATGTTAAGATAATTACAATGAATAACGCCGGTGCGGGATTTTGATATCCAGTACCGGCGTTATTCATTCCACGTATTTTGCAAGTCATGATCGGTGGGCATGAGCGTTTCCTGTACAACGAAGATGAAAAATGGTTCGTTGAAGCAAAGGAGCAGTGCCTATGATCCTTTCACAGAAAAAATTAGAAGAAATCGCTGTTGCAGTGATAAGAGATTTTCAAAAGTCCTTTTTCGGCAGCGAAGTAGATGATCCGGCAAGATTCGCGCTTCCGACACCCATTGATCAGTTTGCATCCGATTATCTGAACCTGAAGATGTCATTTCAAAAGCTGTCCTCGGACGGAAGCTGTGGTGCCTTTGGTGTTTCGAGATCAGCAGCAGCTATCCGGTTGGAACAACTGGGCTATCTGGACCGGAAAAAGGATTATGAATATCGTGATCCATTGGAGGTGTGGCCATGAGCAGGAATATCAGAGTATCGGAACCATCTGCGGAAATGCAGATTAAAATCATCCGGGCATATGATGCTTGCAGATCGACAAAATCAGACGATGCGGAGTACGGAAAGGTTAGCTATGTGCGTTTTCATATGCTTTTCGGATTCCGTCCGGCAAGTGGTCGGGAATCAGTGACTTTAGTCTGTCCTCACTGCCGTCCTTGAGTGCCTGCTCATAGTACCAGCATTTGAATTTCAGCATATCCAGAGTGCGGTTCATCTGCTCAAGCTCTGCCTCCATGTGCGACCGCTGTTCCTCAAACAGTGCCTTGCGTTGCGGATAGGTGGACGGCCCTTCTGCACACCAATCCATGAATTGCCGGATGTCCTTGATCTCCATGCCAGCCTTTTTCAGACATTCAATGACCCGGGGTGCTTCAATCTCCGTGTCACCGAATTTGCGGATGCCGGATACTCGTTCCATGTTCGGAAAAAGTCCCTGCTTGTCATAATAGCGCAGCGTGGAGATAGGCAATCCGAACATCTCTGCCACCTGTCCAATTGAATACATAAATGTGAACTTCCGTAATAGTTAACTTTCGTTTGTGTTCTAAAAGGCAAAAAAGATGATAAAAGTCCTTATTTTTAACGAAAAAATGCTATTTTTCTTGAAAAAATTGATAAATGTGGTAAAATTAAAGAGAAGTAATTAACTCTTGAAAGGCGGCGCCATGTATCTCGATTTTCAAGTAAAAATACCAACTAAATCAGCTGGCATTACTCGTAAAAAAATTAAGGGAACCACTTACATTTACTATGCATATGAACATAATTACAATACAAAAAAGGGGTATACTGTCCCTAAGAACACGACGATTGGAAAGTGTACAGAGGATGATTCGGAGCTGATGTATCCGAACACCAACTTTTTGAAATTTTTCCCGGCTGAGGAACTGCCGGAAACAAAAGGCAGTGCTTACAGGAGTGGGTGTCTCAGAGCTGGTACCTATTTTGTACTGCGTAAGATTATAGCGGAGTATCACCTGGATGAAATGCTGGGAGATATCATTGGAAAGAACAGCGGTTTGTTTCTGGACTTGGCAGTGTATTCCATCATTGCAGAAAACAATGCCGGACAGTATTATCCCGATTATGCGTATAACCATCCATTATTTACAGACCGGATGAAAATCTACAGTGACACAAAAGTCTCCGATTTTATTAACAGCATAACCAGGGATCAAAGCCTGGCATTTCTCGATGGATGGAATGAGAAACAGGATCACCGTCAAAAGATATACATATCTTACGATTCAACAAATAAAAACTGTCAGGCAGGTGATATTGATTTCGTAGAGTATGGTCATCCCAAAGAAGACAAGGGAGCGCCTGTTATAAATTATTCTATTGCTTATGATGGAACCAATGCAAAACCGCTGTACTATGAAGATTATCCGGGAAGTATTGTGGATGTGTCACAGCTGCAGTATACACTGGAAAGAGCAGGCGGTTATGGATACCGGAATGTTGGCTTTATCCTGGATAGAGGATATTTCAGTAAAGAAAACATACACTACATGGACAAGTGTGGATATGAGTTTATCATTATGATGAAAGGGATGAAGGAACTTGAAAAAAGTCTTGTCCTTGAAGTAAAAGGAACTTTTGAAGAAGACCGGAAATACAGTATCCGGGATTATAAAGTAAGCGGAATTACCGTAAAAAAACAGCTTTATCCGTCAGACGAAAAGGAACGTTATTTCCACATTTTTTATAGTGACAGAAAGAAAAGCCTGGAACATGAGGCTGTTGAAGCAAAGATTGACCGAATGGCCGAATGCCTTGATAAGCATGAAGGCACAAAGTATGAGATCAAAAGCGGAGGTTTTACCAGATACTTTGACCTGATCTATTATAATAAGGGGAAGAAAGATGAAAAATTCATGTATGGCCGTGAACTTCGTGATGTGATCAATGAAGAGATCCGGCTTTGTGGATACTTTGTCATAATAACATCAGAAAAAATGACGGCTGCACAGGCACTGGAACTGTACAAGAGCAGGGATGCGTCGGAGAAGCTGTTCCGTGGGGATAAATCCTATCTTGGAAACAAAAGTTTCCGTGTACACACAAGTGAATCCATACAGGCAAAGATATTTATAGAGTTTGTGGCACTGATCATCCGTAGCAGATTTTATACCTGTTTAAAGGAACAGATGCAAAAGGGTGGGAAGAAAAACTATATGACGGTACCGGCGGCAATCAGGGAACTGGAAAAGATAGAACTGATCCGCCAGAGCGACCGGGGATACCGCATTGATTATGCGGTTACGGCCACGCAGAAAGAAATCCTGAAGGCGTTTAACATGACGGCGGCAAACATCAGGACTCAGGCTGCTGCAATGAATGAAGACCTGATGCAGATAGAGAAAGAAGGATAAGAACGATGGCAAGAAGAAGTGTTCCGATAGAAGAAAAAATTGAGTCACAAAAGGAAGCAGTTTCGAAAGCAAAAGACAGGTATGAGAACGAACTGGATAAGCTTGAGAAGCTGATGCAGAAACGGGATGAACTCCGCAGCAAGGAATTAATGGAAGCATTTGCCAGAAGTGAACGTTCTTTTGAGGAAGTAATGAGATTTTTATCTGGAAATGAGGTGGATGATGAGTAACCAGTATACAATGAAGATATATCCTGCAGGCAGAGGACGTGATGTTTACCGGAATATCGAAATCTGCGGTAGCAGCACATTAAATCAATTATGTCAGATCATTCTGGAATCATTTGATTTTATAGATGATCATTTGTATGAATTTTGTATGGATAATCGTATGTACAGCGAATATGCATATCAATCAGATCCAGAGGGAGACGAACCTTCTGCAGATATCACACTGGATGAGGTCGGGCTTTGTAAAGGACAGAAATTTACACTTCATTATGATTTCGGGGATGATTGGATGTTCACAATCACGGTGTCAAAAATCAGTGAAGTTCAGGGGGATTTTAAGCCTCGCATTGTTAAGTCAAAAGGTAGGATTCAACAGTATCCAGACTGGGATGAAGATGAGTTTGACGAAGAATAATGTGATGCTTACGTCTGGCGAGAGTTAATTTTACAGGAAGTTAAGATGAAAGCAGCAAGGAAACCGCCTGTGCCGGGAAAGACACAGAAGAGTCAGCCAAAGAAGCAGAGAAAAGCCGGACAGGAACGATGAAGAAAAAAATAAAGACAGGAATCTTACAGAGATTTTTCAAGATCATCTGTCTTGCAGTGACGCTGACAAGTGCCGGGCTTCTGATTTACCACATGGTATATCTCCCAATGGAGAACAAAAAGCTGGTGGCAGAGCTGAAAGGGAATTTCCCGGAGCTGGAAGCTCCGGGAGCCTCAGGCTCTGAAAAGAAAGACCAACCAGCTGGAAGAAAATGCCCGGTGGCTGCGGTAGACCTTGTTTCTCTTCGGGAACAATACCCGGATGTGCAGGGATGGCTGACAATACCGGACACCGGGATTGATTACCCAGTGCTTCAGTCCGAACAGGAGAATGGGGAGTTTTACCTGAAACGGAATTACAAAAAGGAATATGACATCAACGGAAGCCTGTTTTTACAGGCAGACTGTAAAGTGTCCGAAAGCAGGAATCTCATCATATACGGACACAACATGAAAAGCGGGGCAATGTTCGGAAATCTGGACTTATATGCAGATGAAACATATTATCAGGAGCATCCCTTTGCCTATCTTCAGACAGAAGATGGCATTCAGGAATACCAAATCGTCACAGTGCAGAAAGCAGACCGGGATCTGTTCCCGTTCCAGCAGCAACTCCCTGATGCGGAGGCCGTGCAGGAATACTTAAAAGCAGCCAAGCGGAGGGAAGTGTTCGAAACGGGGGATGATTACCTGAAGGGTATATGTGATAAGGTCTTAACGCTCATATCGTGTTCGTATGAATGGAGCGGTGCCAGGAACATCGTCCTTGCCGTGCCCGTTTCCGGGGCATTCTGGGGCGAAAAGTGTTCGTAAGTACCCGAAAAGTGCAGAATGTGAGACAAATTTTCAGGAGCCAAAGACGGGAATATGATATAAAAATAAGCATATAATAGATAGTGACAAATGTTCGCAAAAAGCACTTGCCTTTTATAAAGGTCCGTGTTAAAATATTTGTCAGTGATCAGGTTGCAGAAACTTGCGATGCCTGCGACCGGACGGAGGACCTGAGGGCCCTCCGTTTTTCTGTATACGCAGATTTTTACAGCAGGTGAAAAATGACAGAAAAAGCATTAAAACCGATAAAACCATTTTTGAATTATGAAGAACAGATCAAGAATCTCATTGAGCGAAAAGGGATGGTTATTACTGACTGTAAATTCGCTACGTCTAAATTAGAAGATATCAGTTATTTTGCCCTGATAGACGGGTACAAAAATCTGTTTTACAATCCCATGACAAGAAAATACAGAGAAGGAACAACCTTTGAGGATATTGTTGCTTTATATGAATTTGATGAAAAGCTTCGAGCATTGATTTTCCAGTATCTCTGTCATTTTGAGCAAAAAATGAGATCGTTGATTTCCTATCATTTTTGTGATACTTATTCAGAGAGGCAAGAGGATTATCTGGATGCAGCACATTATGATAATTCAGGAGCAACCAAAAAGAAAATTGCTGGTTTAATAGCCATACTGGACAGAGAAGCAAAGAAAAACACGGATCACGAATATGTGGTTTATCAAAGAAAAACCTATGGGAATGTTCCGATGTGGGTCATTATGAAAACCCTGACGTTTGGACAGATGTCAAAGATGTATTCATTTCTGACAACCAGCATGAAAACGAAAATCAGTATACATTTTGAGCATGTAAGTGAAAAAGAACTGATCCAGTATATGAAAGTGTTTACTTTGTACAGAAATGTCTGTGCCCATAATGAATGACTGTTTTCCTATAAGAGCAGATATGATATTCCAGATACTGTATTACATAAAAAAATGAAACTTCCACAGAATGGAAATAAATATGAATGTGGAAAAAATGATCTGTTTTCGGTTGTGCTTGCTTTTCGGATGTTGCTTTCCAAAGATGATTGAAACAATCTCAAACCCCCAGCAGAGCTGGTGGTACTGACTTGACAAGTATGAAAATTTCGGCACGCTGACAAATACCATGCTCAACGGGTTTGTAGAGAAAATCCTTGTCCATGAACGCGCCCGCAAAGGCAGCCAGGACACCACGCAGGAGGTTGAAATCTATTTCAATTTTGTGGGCCGGTATATCCCGCCCGCCTTGCAGCCGGTTCCCCTGACCCCGGAGGAACAGGAAGAACTGCGGAAGAAGGAGGAGCGCAAAGACCGGCTTCACCAGAACTACTTACGCCGTAAGGCAAACGGCAAGCAGAAGGAATGGGAAGAACGCTACACCGCCATACGCAAGGCCCAAGTGGAGGCGGCAAAGGCCGCGATCCGGGCTGAGGACATGGAGAAAGGCATTTTTACCACCATCAGCCAGTTACCCAGGCAGGAGCCGCGCAAGGCCACCTTACCGGCCGGCGCCGCAGTTTAACCATCACAGTGCAAAGGAGGACGAACATGAACGAATGGACGCCATGCTGCCCCGTATGATGGAGGCGGCGGGCGTCACCGAGGAACTGAAAGCCCGTGACCCCATGCGCTGGGTGGGGCTGATGAACACGCTGAAAGTGCAGGTGGAGGAAACTATTTTTCAAGAGTTGATATTTCAATAATCATGTGAGCGCCAGAGTTCCCTCTGGCGCTCATTTTACTTTCGCTGTGCCATTTTCCTATACTCCGCCGGATAGACACCTGTACTCTTTTTGAACATACTGGCAAAGCGCCCTGCATTGTTGTAACCAACGGCAGCAGCCACCTGTTCAATCGTAAAATCTGTTAATGACAACAAGGTTTCCGCATGGCTTAACCGTCTCTGCTGAATATATTCCGTGATAGAAACGCCATAAACTTCCTTAAATGCGAGTTTGAGTTTTGTTCGACCCATACAAGTAATATGGGAAAGTTGATCGACAGAAATATCACAGTTGAAATGATCGTTGATATATGCAGCTCCATTTTCCAAAGCACGAAGGTCTGCGTTAGAGATTTTGACAGAGGGTGTGCTGGATTGCTGCCTATTGTATTCCATAATGAGTGAAATAGCTTCAATTACTTTCCCTTCATAGAACAGTTTGGCCGCAATTCCATTCCCTTTGTAATTTGCAATCTGGCGAAGTACTTGTATCATCTCAGGGAAACGGTCAGTTAATGCAATATTACTGAACGCTTCATGTGGGTCTATATATTCATTTGGAAATTTTTCTTTCAAATAGCGGTCATAGTAGGCTGGTGTAATCTCAATATCCACAGAACGCACAGGGATATTTTTGTGTATTAGTGTTTTGCATGGCTCCATTCCTCCGATGAAACTTTTTACGCAACCGGCAGTTAAGCGGCGATAAGGAGAGATTTCTTCTCCAGATATGGACTCATAGTAACAAATTCCCAAGCAGCCTTGTGGAATACCGAAATCAAAGAATGAGTCTTTGTGAAAGCAGAAATCATGTATTTTGATGTCGTATAAATCTTTTTCGCTGTATATCCAATATGTGCCTTCACCGTATTCTTTTGGAACTGAATATAATCTCCCAATTCCGCTCAGTTCATTTGTTGTCGATAATTCTTTGAAGCCATATTCCAGCAAATTGGTATGATACCTACTTTCAATATCAGACATATTTCCACCTTCATTTCATACACTTTGGTCGTTTTTTCATACGCTTTGGGCTTTCATGTACCAAAGGTATTGGATAAATAATCCCTGCTCTATATAATTGATAACGTGATTAGCAACAACTAATCAAATCATACCACGAAGGCTTCTAAAAAGTCAATTGGTATGAACGACTATAAAGAAATCGGAGGTTTAAGTTATGCCAACAGCAAAACAGGACAAAACAAGAGAGAATGGACTGACGGTAAAAGATTTGATTGTCATGGGCGTTTTCGGTGCGCTATTGATGGTCTGCTCTATGATAGGGGGCGTATTATTTGCTGTCACTCCGACTCTTACTTTTTATTTCTCCATCGGAGCCGCTTTGCTTCCGGGGCCAGTATTTTTACTTCTTCTTGCAAAAGTGCCAAAGCGTTGGGGATTGACGATTATTGGGGTCATTATTTCTCTGCTTAGTCTTATCATGGGGATGCACTGGGGAATGTGCGTTGGAGGTTTAATTGGTGCATTTCTTGCCGATATGATTGCAGGCACCAAAAACTATCGAAGTAAAAAGTTGAATATTCTGGCCTATATCGTATATTCTTTTGGACCAATGGGAACCTATATTGCTTATTTTGTTGATCCAGAAGGATGGGCAAGTACCATGTTGCAGAATGGAACAACACAAGAGTATATCAATGCCATGAACAATGCCGCCGCATGGTGGGTATTGGTTATTATGATTGTGGGGACGGCACTTATAGCATGGTTGAGTGGACTTGTTGGGTGCAAACTGTTGAGAAAACAATTTGAAAAGGCTGGTATTACAGCATGACCAGCGAAACACGAAAAAGAAAATGGGATATATGTTTTGATCCGCGGACAAAAGTGCTTCTGCTAATTATCAGCATGATTATTGCAACAACAGCCCCATCTCTCTCATACGAATGTGCTTTGATCTTGCTGATTGCATTTATGGGGATACTCTGCGGGAAAGTTAGATATTCCATAATCGGAACAATAGTTTTTTTAGCATTATATCTGTTTACTACACTCTATTTAGGAAATGTAACAGGAACTGCTTATACCATGTTCACAGCATGGCTGTCCTTGGTTTTCAAGGTGTATCCCTGTGGAATGTTGGCAGGAATTGCCGTATCCACGACAAGAGTAAATGAATTTTTATCCGCCATGAACAAGGCTCATGTTACCAAAAAAGTTGTAATCCCTTTGGCGGTTATGCTGCGCTACCTTCCAACAATCAGAGAGGATTGGCATTTTATCAAAGACGCTATGCGCTTACGAGATGTATCTCCGTCTCTGAAAGGGCTTATCTCCCATCCTGGCATGACCATAGAGTGCTTGTATTCGCCGCTTCTTATGGCGGCATCTAAAGCAGCAGACGAACTTGCCATTGCTTCTGTTACACGAGGTATTGAAAATCCTCATGCGAGAACCTGTTTGATTCAGATCCGTTTTCGTATACAGGATTTCTTAATCATCTGCTGTTTTGCTGTAATGATGGTAGTGAACTTTATTGGGAGAGGGGGTGCAATATGATCCATTTTCAAGATATTCAATTTATATATGAAGGAACAATTTCCTCTGAGATTGGAGTCAAGGACATAAACCTTATTGTTCATACCGGGGAGTGTGTTCTGCTTTGCGGGCGCTCTGGCTGTGGAAAAACAACTCTTACAAAGCTAATAAACGGATTAATCCCTAATTATTTTCCGGGCGAGTTAAGCGGTAATGTACAAATTGATGACGAAAATATTTTAGGAATGCCCATGTATTATCTTGCAACGAAAGTGGGATCGGTGTTTCAAAATCCCCGAACGCAATTTTTCAATGTAGATGTGGACAGTGAGATTGCTTTTGGAATTGAAAACATCGCTGTTCCACCGGATGAATTACATCAGCGATTAGAATATACCCTTGACTCCTTAAAAATTCGCAATTTACAGGGCAAAAATATTTTTGAACTTTCCGGCGGAGAAAAGCAGAAGATTGCTTTTGCTTCAGTTTACGCCATGAACCCGGATATATTTTTATTGGACGAGCCATCTTCAAATTTAGATGGGGATTCTATTAGAGATTTGAAAAACTATCTTCGCATTTTGAAGCAACAAGGAAAAACAATTCTGATAGCAGAACACAGGCTTTACTATCTTCTGGATATAGCAGATCGTATCGTGTATCTTGCAGATGGAAAAATTGAGAAGATTTATACACCACAGGAGTTTAGGTCACTTTCAGGTGCAACAAGAAAGCATATGGGTCTGCGGACTACGGATATTCAGGATGTTCATCCTATTAGCTATCAAAGAACTTTCTTACGGCCTATATTGACTGTGAAAGATGTGTCTCTATTCTATAAAAAGCACCCTGTGCTGGAGCATATTTCCTTACAGGCGTCAAAAGGAGATATTATCGGTGTTGTAGGCCCTAATGGTGCAGGAAAAACAACCTTTCTCCGTACTTTATGTGGGCTGCACAAAGAATTTACGGGCTGTTTTTATTGGCGGGAACAACCTCAAAAGGAAAACGAGAGGCTGAAACGCTCCTATATGGTAATGCAGGATGTGAACTATGAACTTTTTGCAGATAGTGTAGAGGCAGAGTGTTCTTTTGGTATTCAGGGATCTTCGCCTGAACTGGTAGAAAAAACCCTGGATGAACTGGGACTTCTTACAGTCCGTGACCGTCATCCAAATACTCTCTCAGGAGGGCAAAAGCAGCGTGTAGCTGTAGCAGTTAGCATGATATGCGGAAAAGAAGTGCTTGTATTCGATGAACCGACCTCTGGCCTGGATTATGACAGCATGGAACAGGTTAGTGGGTTAATCCGGGAACTCTCCAAAGACAAAGTTATTTTTGTTGTTACGCATGATTATGAATTTGTCTGCCAGACTTGTACCCGGTTAATTAGATTTGACCATCATACAATGACAAATGATATTTTGCTTTCTCAGGAAAATGAAGCAACCATTTTGTCGCTCATGGGATTAGGGAGGGATGAAAGATGAAAACTAAAAAAGAAAATCCTGTTCTGCTCTTGCTCAAATGGGCGGAAAAGGACAGAGGATTTCTAATTGCGTCTGTTATCTGTGCTTTTTTAGGTGGGTTATTGGCGATTGGCCCCTATATCGGCATTTATAGACTGATGGATGCCTTTTTGACAGATACCTGCTCTATTCAGGTTATTTCCGAAAACGCGGTTCTAATTACGGCAACGGTCATTATCCGGCAAGTATTTCAAGGATTATCCGGCATTTTTTCTCATAAAGGCGCTTATGGAGCCTTATTTCGGGTGCGGTGTATGATTACAGAGCATTTATCAAAAGTACCGCTTGGAGCTTTGGATGAACGCAGAACTGGAGATATTAAAACGGTTCTGAACGAAGATATAGAAAAACTGGAACTTTGCCTTGCTCATAATATTCCTGAATTGGTCGGATTTGCGACAGGTCCGGTTGTGATTTTTATTTATCTCATGACAATCAATGTACCTTTAGCAATGATCTCTTTAATACCTCTGGGCATTACACTTATGATCATGGTTGGCTGCTTTGCTTTTATGGCAGGAATGATGCCCCATGTTACGGAGGCAATGGCGAACTTCAATTCTGTAATCATCGAATATATCAACGGCATGAAATTGATTAAAGCCTATAACATGAGCCGTCATTCTTTTCAAAAATTCTCCGGTGCGATTGAAGAAGAAAATCGTATCTGGAATAAAGTATCACGAAAGACAGGTCCATTCTATGCGGCATTTATTGTTGTTCTTGAATGTGGAATGGCATTGATTATCCCCATTGGCGGGCGGTTATTTTTGAATGGTTCAATTACAGCAAGCATTTTTCTGTTGTTTGCGTATATTGGCTCTCTATACTTATCGGAATTGTTGCCTCTTCAGCAATTATCTATGGAACTTGCACAATCATTAAACGGCGTCAAAAAGGCGAAACAAATTCTTGATTTGCCAATTTTTGATAGCGTTGGCGATTTTCCAAAGTCACATGATGTCACTCTAAAATCAGTTCGTTTTTCCTATGACGGGAAAATAGATGTATTAACAGACTGTGATCTTCATGTTGCAGAAGGGGAAAAAGTAGCAATCGTAGGTGCGTCTGGAGCAGGAAAAACCACTGTTATTGAATTGATTTCTCGTTTTTATGATGTTACAGATGGTGAAGTGCTGATTGGCGGTCAAAACATCAAAGATATTGCCTATGAAAAGTTGCTAAATAATATTTCCATCGTATTTCAAAAGACCTTTTTAACCCGTGACAGTGTACTGGAAAATATTCGTATGGGTAGTAATGCCACACTGGAAGAAGTGCGGGCGGCAGCAAAAGAGGCTCAGATTGACGATTTTATCATGTCTTTGCCGGATGGATACGATACGAAAGTGGGTAGTTTCGGTTCTCGCTTTTCCGGCGGAGAAAAGCAGAGGATTGCCATTGCCCGCGCAATTCTAAAAAATGCACCTATTCTAATTCTGGACGAGGCAACAAGTGCTGCCGATCCCGAAAATCAGGTAGAGATTGACATGGCAATTTCCAATCTCTGTAAAGGGAAAACTGTCTTAATTGTAGCTCATCGTTTGGGCGCTATTAAGATGTGTGATAAAGTGGCAGTTGTTGAAAATCATACAATTACGGCCTTTGGAACACATGAAGAAGTGTTAGAGGAGAACCATTATTATCAGAGGGCTTGGGAAAGGTATCACGCGGCAAGAGAAGTTAGCTATTCCATGAAAGGAGTGATTTCGTATGAAAGCAAATGATCCGTTCAAAAAGAATGTTCGCTTTGGTATCGGGGTGTTCTTTACTGTGCTGGAGGGACTTCTTTCAGCTTGTGTTTATATGGCAATTTATTTGCTTTTGAATATGCTCCTAAACAATACTGTCACAATAGAACATTTGAACAACCTGACTTTTTTGATCATTGGATTTTTTACCGTCCGGCTGATTGCCTACGGATTTGGATATACACAAGGGCAAATTGGAGGCGGAGCTGTATCCAGGCAAATCCGTCTCTATTTAGGGGATAAATTCAAACGAATTCCATTGTCGCGCTTTCATCAAGGCCAGATTGGGCAGTATGTCAACACAATGACAAGTGATGTTTCCAATTATGAACAAATATTGACACATAGGACAGGAAATCTTGTGAAAAACATTTCACTGTCCGTAATGCTGATACTTTTCGTGTGTTTTCTTTATTTGCCTGCCGGCTTGATTTTAATTGCAATAAGCCTGCTGTTTATTCCCAATATGTGGCTTTCCTTCCGAATTGTAAAAAAATATGGAAATGCACGCAATAGTGTTTGTGCGGAGGCTGTCAGCAGCATTGTAGAATATGTAAATGGTATCCAGACGCTCAGAGCCTACGGCATGAGTGGAACAAGGAATAAAACGACAACAGATATTTTAAGGGAGTACAGCAAAGTGAGTTATAAATATGAGGCTACTGGCATTCCTGTATCTTTCTTTTTTAACATGCTAACATGGCTTTCGCTTCCTGCTGTTATGCTCATGACCTCAAAACCGTGGATGTTGGGAATAGTATCAGGCGTAGATTATTTGATGGTTGCCATGATGCCCATGCTGCTTGCCAAATTATACATGACAATCTCGGTTGATTTGTTTGGCTACAAAAATATGATGATTTCTAAACGAAAAATTCAGGCAGTAGTCAATGAACCCGAAGAAACCGGCAGTATGGAGCCGCTTCATACTGCCACACATGAAATTACCTTTGATAATGTGGACTTCTCGTATGTACCCGGAGAGCCGGTGCTGAAACACGCCACCTTTACGGTGCCAGACCAGAAGCTCACTGCCATTGTCGGGGACTCCGGTTCCGGCAAATCCACCATTCTGAACCTGATTGCAAAATACTACGAGGCAAATGGAGGAACCATTTCAATCGGCGGCAAACCAATCAACCATGTGGCCGCAGAGCGTGTACTGGAACAAATCTCTATGGTAGACCAGGATGTATTTCTCTTTGACGATACAATTCGTGAGAACATCCGGCACGCTCGTCCCAATGTCACGGACGAGGAAATCGAAGCTGCCTGCCGGGAGGCTAATTGTGACGGCTTCATCCGTAGGATGGAAAAGGGATACGATACGCCGACCGGTGAAAACGGAAACCTTCTCTCTGGCGGTGAGCGTCAGCGAATTTCCATCGCCCGCGCTATCCTGAAAAACAGCCCGATCCTGCTTTTGGATGAAGCAACGGCGTCCCTTGACATCGAGAACGAGCTGGCAGTAAAGCAGGCCATCGCCAATCTGCTGAAAGAGAAAAAGACTGTGGTAATGATTGCTCATACTCTTTCCATCGTCAAAAATGCAGATCAGATCCTTGTGGTATCTGACGGAAAGATTGCTGAAGCCGGTACTCACGATGAATTGCTGGCGAAAGGCGGAAAGTATGCGGCCATGTGGAACGCCGAACAGAAATTATCTGCATAAGGGAGGTCTTAATGAAACTTCATGCGTCCGGGGAGGACTACCTGGAAACCATCCTTGTTCTCCAAAAGAAACTCGGTATGGTACGCTCCGTAGATGTGGCCCGGCACATGGAGGTGTCAAAGCCCAGCGTGTGTCATGCAGTGGCTACCTTGCGGGACGGCGGCTTTAGGAGGGAGCCGCCGTGAAGCACATTGACCGCCGACAAATTCAGACGATATTTCACTACCGTCAAAAAAAGCCCAGTCAACGAACAGGCCCCGTCTGGCAGCCGGTGCGAAAATTGTCATTCTGTAAGTGAATATTGGAGTTTTTGCGCTCGAATAGCTTTCTGCTGTCCGGGCGTTTTTTCATACCTGTGGGGCCGTAACATCGGGCCAGCATGGCCCGGACCCTGACCCCAGTGCCGTTCTCCGCCGCCCCATTCAGATTTACCAAAAAAATCTGAATGGAGGAAAGGCAGATGGAAGTTACCATCAATTATAACGGACAAGCTGTGGCCGTGGAGGTTACGCTGGAAGTCTATGAATTTCTTGACCGGGCCGATCACAAAACGGAGAACCTGTTCCATGAACAGCGGCGGCATTGGGATGGCCGGGAGTTTGACGAGTACATCATTACCACCGAGGGTGTAGGGGTCTACGGCGAAACGCCGGAGGAATACCTTTGCCGCATGGAAACGCTGCATGAGCTGATGGCTGTTCTGGACACCTGTACCGAGGCCCAGCGCCGCCGGTTCCTGCTCTATGCGCTTGACGGGCTGAGCCTTGCAGAGATCGGTGTACTGTGCGGCTGCTCCAAAGTGGCTGTTTATCAAAGTGTGGAGGCGGTCAGAAAAAAATTTATAAATTTCTTTGAGAACAGGCTTAACGAATGACCTGTTTTCTGGCTACCAGGTGAAAGGGATTTTCCCTTATCCCAGCGAGGGGCGGACAGCGGACGAGCTGTCCCTGCAAGGGTATAACTACGGCAACGGATACATCACGTGGGCGATACGGAAGTATGGCGGTTACAGTGCCGAAAATGCCCTGCAGTTTTCCAACGAGCAGGCGGCTTCACATGGCTGGAGTGCCTATGGGGATCCAGAATATGTCCCTCACGTCCTGCGGTATTATTCCAGCGGCGGATTGTTTGCCGGCCTGTTTGGAGGCAACGGCCAGATCGTATCCGTGGCACTTACCCAGCTTGGAAATCAGGGAGGCCAGAAGTTCTGGTCATGGTATGGATTTGACAGCCATGTGGCGTGGTGTGTCTGCTTTGCCAGCTGGTGTGGGGATCAGGCAGGACTGATCGAGAGCGGCAAGATGCCGAAGTTCTCCCTGTGCGATGACGGAATCGCATGGTTCCAGAGCAAGGGGAAATGGAAGAGCAGAGGATACTCGCCAGCACCCGGAACCCTGATCTTCTTTGACTGGAACGGGGACGGAACCTCAGACCATGTGGGAATCGTGGAGAAAACTGAGGGAAGTACCGTATATACGGTAGAGGGAAACTCCAGTGATGCCGTGAACAAGAGAAGCTATGATATCAATAACGGAACGATCATGGGATACGGCATACTTTGAAAATTAATATGTTGATTTTTAGAGCGTCTTCAATAGTTTAGATTACCTTAAAAAAACAAATTAGAGAATGAGTATGAATTTTACAATAAAAAGAGGTGCAAACTTAGCGCCTCTTTTTTGTGATAATATAATTAAAAAAATTCTAAAAAAATGGCAAGTGATTCTAATCTTTACGCATATTATAATTATTTTTTCGGTAAATTTCAGGCGATTGATTAAAATAGTTTTTAAAAGCGCTAGAAAATTTACTTGCGTTTTGATACCCTAAATGTTTGGCTATAGATGAAATTGATAATTCATTCTTTTTAAGTAACAGTGAAGCATATTTCATTTTGGATTGTCGAATGTATGTCCCAATAGGAACACCATACATTTTTTTGAAGGATTCTCGAAGTTTAGTTTGTCCCATTGCTGCTATTTTGCAAAGCTGCGAGAGTTCTGGCGGGTTCAAAATATTCTGTTCAATAGCCAGACGTACAGATTCCAGCGCCTTTTTCTCTTGTTTGGAAAGAGACTGGTGTTTAGATGCTATCTCCTGTCGCTGTTTATGAAAGTTGCCTGCCACAATAGAAAGCAGTTCACCTACTTTGCTTTCGTAGTAAAGACGGGAGGTTTCGCCAGCAATCAGTTTATCCCGTATCTGCAAAAACAGGGTTCCAATTTCCGGGGTATTATAATCAAAAGCTTTCCAATCATAAACCTCTGCATAGTCAAAATCGTCCGGGGTAAAACGGTCTTGCAGATTTTTCTCTATGTAATCTTCAAACAGCAAAACTGACGCATAGCTGATTGGTATATTGGGTTGATATAATACTCGCCCCTGTGACGGCTTATTTAGATAAAGGTGGATTCCCTCTGTGATAGGTTGGGCTTTCCGCCCATTCTGGATCAGGGTAACACCGCCGGATTCCAAATAATAAATTTTCACCAGCTTTTGATTGATTTCATATTTGCGTTCCATTGAGGCGTATGGTATCCAGCTTCCGGTTGACAGGAATAATCCATCTGTCGGTTGAACCTGATAGATATTTCCATAGCCTTGTCTGTTTTGCGGCTGCAAGGTGCAGATTCCATTATGATTATCCTGTCGAAAATGATAATCATGCAGATAAAAAGAAGCATCCCCTAATTCGTGCGCGGCCTGTGTAGAATCGGTCTGCATCCTGCTCACCCCCGTTTCTTATGTAGTCGGAATAATCCGCAGTATCTTTTTTTATGCTCCAAAATGTCGCAAAGGCTGTCAGCAAAACCACAAAAAGCACTGATATATCCGGTTGTTTTTCCACTTTTAACTCCTGTTTTGACCTTTTTTGCCGGATTTGACACCAAAAAAATCACTGAGTAGAATGACATTACTGGCTGGTTAGCTGACTCTAACTACAGCAATTCTATCACGATTTTGTGCGTAGGTCAATGAGGCTTCTGCCAGCAAATAATAAATAGGAGGACGTTGAAAATGTCTAATTCACAACAAATGAAAAAAGGGCTGTCTGTGCGTGATTTGATTACCACCGGCATCCTTGCTGCTTTGTACATGGTATGCGCCATGATTGGCGAGGCTATCTTTGGGTTCTTCCCTGTACTGACTTTCCTTTGCCCGCTGTCTATTGCGCTGCTGTGCGGCCCGGTTTATATGCTGATACTGGCGAAGGTGCCGAAGCATGGCCCAATCATTGTCACCGGTATTTTGGTAGGAGGTGTACTGTTCGTACTCGGTATGTACTGGTCTATGTGTTTGGCATATTGTATTCTCGGCGTTGTGGCCGATCTGCTGGCCGGTTCCGGGAACTTTAGAAACAAAGGGCGTAACCTGTTGTCCTACATGATTTTTGTTCTCAGCCCAGTTTTCTCCTACGGTATGCTTTGGTTTGACCGCGACGCCTATGTGCAATATTTGGTAGAAAAGGGGACAGAACAGACCTATATGGACACAATGGTTTCAACCGCGCAAAACTGGATGCTCCCGGCAATGATTATCGGCGTGTTGATCTGTGCTGCTATCAGTGGTCTTGTAGGCCAGAAACTATTGAAAAAGCATTTTGAAAAGGCCGGAGTAGTGTAATGGAGATGCAACTGCAAACAAAAGACACACTTGCCACATTACATTTAGACCCTCGCACAAAACTATATCTGTTGATCGTCGGAAATGTTGCGTTGTTCCTTGCGCCCTCTTTACTCTATGAGATTGCGCTGGTTGTATGCGTTGTGATTCTCGGCATCCTTGTAGGAGCAAAGCGGTTTACGGTAAGAATGGCTGCTGTCTATGCGGGAATGGTTGTTCTGCATATCATTGGAACAAATTATTTGACAGGGACTTTGCAGATTGCGATTGTAACATTTACCGTATTTATCCGTAAAATCTTTCCTTGTGCCATGCTCGGAGGTATTTTAGTCAGCACGACAAGGGTAAATGAATTTATGGCGGCCATGAACCGTATTCATATGCCAAAAGCAATGGTTATCCCTCTGACGGTCATGCTCCGCTATTTTCCTATGGTGCATGAGGATTGGGGCTATATCAGCGACGCCATGCGGATGCGCGATGTAGCTCCAACCGTCAAAAGTCTGCTGACCCATCCGGCCCGAACAGTGGAATGTATCTATGTTCCGATGATGATGTCAGCACTGAAAGTGGCGGATGAATTGTCGGCGGCGGCTGTTACAAGGGGGCTGGAAAATCCGAAGCCCCGAACCTGCTTGCAGGAAATCCACTTTAGTGTTGCGGATGCCGTATGCTTTATCCTGTTCACTTTGTTTATGTCAGTGTCAATCTGGCTGAAATTGAAAGGGGGTGCAGGCTAATGATCCGTTTTGACAAGGTTTCTTTTACCTATCAGGAATCATTACAAAATGGCGGACTGCGCGATGTTGATTTGACAATCAACAAAGGCGAGTGTGTGCTGTTGTGTGGGCGAAGCGGCTGTGGGAAAACCACATTGACCCGTCTTGTGAATGGCCTGATTCCATACTTTTATCCGGGAGAAGTCACCGGCACAACCTATGTTGACGGTAAAAATATACAGGATTATCCCATATATGAAGTGTCCGAGTATGTGGGGTCTGTATTCCAAAATCCACGCTCTCAATTTTTTAATGTAGATACAGACAGTGAAATTTCTTTTGGAATGGAAAATCTGACTTATCCAAGGGAAAAAATGAAAGAACGCATTTCAAAGACAGTTGCAGAATTGGATATAGCCCATCTGACCGGAAGAAGCATATTTGAATTGTCTGGCGGTGAAAAACAAAAGGTGGCGTTTGCGTCCATCTATGCTATGTCTCCGAGTATTTACTTGTTAGATGAACCATCGTCCAATCTGGATATGGATGCCATTGAGGATTTGCGGCGTACACTTGAGCTCCTAAAGAAACAAGGCAAGACCATTCTAATTGCAGAACATAGGATTTATTATCTGAGGGAATTAGTTGACCGCATTGCGTATATGGAAAACGGGGCTATATCTGCTGTGTTTTCTCCAAGCCAGTTTCTTTCTATTCCTGAAGAACAGCGGCATAGTATGGGACTTCGCGCTTTAGATTTGTCAAAGGTACAGCCAAGGGTCTTTGCTGAAAATTCTCAAAGGCTGATTTTGGAAGTCAGGAACTTATCCTTGTTCTATAAGAAAAAGCTGGTTCTGGACGATTTGAATTTGAGTGCGGCACCGGGAGAAATCATAGGAATTATCGGCCATAACGGAGCCGGAAAATCTACATTTTCCAGATCACTATGCGGTCTGCACACAAACTGTACGGGAAAGATTCTTTGGGATGGTAAAGAACTGAACGCAAAGAGCCGATTAAAACATTCCTATATGGTGATGCAGGACGTAAGCTATCAGTTATTTGCTGATACATTGGAAAAGGAATGTGTATTTGGAATTAAGCATCCTGATTTGGACGCAGCAAAACAGGCAATGGAACGGCTTGGTATTTATGAGTACCGTACGCATCATCCCAATACACTTTCCGGGGGCCAGAAGCAGCGTGCGGCCGTGGCAGTCAGTATGGTATGCCGTAAGGATGTTTTAATTTTTGATGAACCGACTAGCGGACTTGATTATGACAGCATGATTCAGGTTGCAGGGTTATTTCAAACGCTTTCTAAAATGGGAAAGGTAATTTTTGTTGTAACCCATGATTACGAATTTTTAGCGGCAGCCTGTACAAGAGTGATTCATTTAGATAACGGAAAACAGCAGGAAGATTACCCGCTTTTCCACGACAATTTGCATCGACTACGCGATTTTTTCTTGCGGTCGGAAAGGAGACAGAACCTTGAGGAGAATGGAAAATGACCTCCTGTTCTTCCATGAGCTGATCGGTAACTGTTCCATTGAAAAGGATTCAAAGATATATACAATTTCTCCAAAATTTGGGAAAGGCACCATGCAGAGCTTTGAAGTGATGCCTGGTGCTGAAATTGTTTATAGCAATGTTCATATCACAACTCCAATTCAAAAGAACATCCAATGTAAAGATCGTTTTATTGAAGTCACCTATTGCTTTCATGGGCGAGTGAATATGCTGTTCAGCAACCAGCCGGAGATGGTTATGAGCGACCATTATATTTCTGTTTTCAATGGTGCAAGCCACCTGAAAAGCTGTGATTTTGGGGAAGAACCTTTTGTTGGTGTTTCAGTGGTGGCTTATCTGCCGCAGATCATAAACAGCCTGAATATCATGCTGGGGACAATCGCGTTTGACGAGGACATGAATTTTCAAGGGCTTTTTACAGCGGGCGGTTGCTTTATAGCACCGGCGAAAAAAAGCGTGGAGCATATTTTTACCGAACTGCTCTTGCTGCCGGAACAGTACCGCAATTACCTTATGCGTATTAAAGTCATGGAACTATTGCTATACCTGGTTGGCAAAATGGAGTATCGGACAGATTTTGGAATTTCACTATTCCGCAAGGAGGAGATGAATTGTAATGAGTGATGTAAAAGCTCTGTTTGGACTAATTGATAAGAAAAATAAGCGTCGCCTGATCGGCGCGGTAATCTGCTGCGTCCTGTCTGTTTTGTGCGGCATCCTGCCCTATTTGGGCGTTTGGGGCATTGTGACCTGTTTTCTGAATGAACGGACAGAGAATCTTTTTCAATATGTGTGCCTGATTGCCGCAGCAATCATTTTGAAACATCTGCTGTTTGGAACCGGCACAAAAATCTCTCACAAGGTAGCCTACCAGACATTGGGGGAAACCCGTAAAAAGCTGTTCCGTAAAATTGCCCGTTTACCAATGGGCTATGTGAAAACAACGGCATCCGGGCAGGTCAAAACGATCATTATGGACAATATGGAACAGTTGGAGACATTTTACGCCCATAACATTCCAGAGATTATTTCTGGTCTCGCTGTACCGCTATGTATGGAAATCCTGCTGGCGATATTGGACATTAGGGTAGCCGGTATCATGCTGATTCCGGTCGTTCTGTTTATTCTTGTCGGTATTCTTATGATTATCGTTCAGATGAAAAAAATGGACGAATTTAATCAGGCGTTTGCCGACGTCAGCGTTAAGACGGTGGAATATGTCAACGGTATGAAAGAACTGAAGATATTTGCCGCCGACGAATCCACTTATGGCCGCCTGTCAGAAAGCATCCGCACTTACAGCACCGTTGTAACAGAGTGGTTCCAAAGCTGCTTGAAATATGTTGCTTTCAATCATGCCGACTTAAACAGCAACCTTGTGTTCTTATTTCCACTTGCCGGTTTGATGTACCTCTCCGGCAGCGTGACAGCGGCCAGCTATATTATGTATCTGTTTATGGGGCTTGCCATGCTGATTCCGTTGGAAACTGTTTCTAATAACTTTGATTATATCGGCATGAACGCTTCTGTTGCAAAAAAGATAGACGAAATTCTGAAGCTGGATGAAATGGCGGATACGACCTCGAAGGCAGAACTTTCCGACCACACGATTGTGTTTGAACACGTTACATTTTCCTATGGGGAAGGACAGCCGGTATTAAAAGATGTCTCATTTACTGTTCCTGACGGAAAAGTAACTGCGCTCGTCGGTGTTTCCGGCAGCGGTAAAAGTACGGCGGCCAGCCTGATCTGCCGGTTTTGGGATATAACCGAGGGACAGATTTGCCTGGGAGGCGTACCGCTGAACCAGATTCCGCTATCCGATCTGATGTCCCAGATCTCCTTTGTGACCCAGAATACGTTCCTATTCAAAAAGAGTATCCGGGAAAACATTATGATGGGAAACCCAGAGGCCACGGAGGAAGAAATGATGCAGGCAGCAAAGGATGCCGTATGTCACGACTTTATTATGCGGCTTCCAAAGGGCTATGACACAGTGATAGACAAGGAAACCAAGTTGAGCGGTGGCGAAAAACAGAGAATCACATTGGCAAGGGCGATTCTGAAAAATGCGCCGGTTGTGATTCTTGACGAGGCAACGGCTTACATTGATGCCGACAATGAAGATTTACTGCAAAAAGCGCTGGCTAAATTATCTGAGGAAAAAACCGTACTCGTAATAGCGCACCGTCTTTCCAGTATCAAGGAAGCTGATTCGATTGTGGTTCTGGAACAGGGCGAAGTGATTGACTGCGGCACACATGATGAATTGATAAACCGTTGCTCCCCGTATCGGGATATGTGGGCGGCCTTTGAGAAATCCGATCAATGGAAAATGGGAGGTGTAAACGCATGATTGCTATGATACGGAAATTCTTAGACCTTGCAGGCGAGCGCAAAAAGCAGCTTTATCTTGCGTGGCTGTTTCAGGCGTTGACCTCAATTTGTGAGGGCGCGATATATTTCATGCTGTTCCTTGCGATAAAAGATATTTTGGGCGGCTCGTTTACAAAGGAAAAACTGATACAGTATAGCCTTATGTTTCTGATCTATACTGTCCTGCATTTTGTTTTTTATTACTTTACGATTGCAAAACAGCGCCCGGTATCTTATGCCATGATGCGGGATGAACGTCTTTCGATTGCGGCTAAAATTAAACGTTTCCCGCTTCATTACTTTACAAAAGACAAGATCAGCCAACTTACTTCTCTGTTCACAACGGATTTAGGCTTTGTGGAAATGAACATTATGGAGATTATCGCCGGTTTTATTTCCAGTATGGCTATGACTGTTATTTTCGATCTTATGTTGTTTCTTGTAGATTGGAGAATGGCTTTGCTGCTCCTTGTAGGAATTATACCCGGCTATCTCTTGTATCAACGCTTTCAAAAAAGTATGGTACAGTGTGGAGAGCAAAAGAAAAACTGTCAAGTGGCTATGATTGATTCAACGCTGGAATATGTACAAGGTATGGAAACAATTAAAGCATACCAACTGGAACATTCTGGCAAACTGGCAGAAAAACAGGTAGATGGATATTGCGCTGCATCTGATCGCTATGAATCCACATTAACAAACTGGAATATGGCCTATAAAATTTGCTTGAATATAGGTTTGTTTTTGAGTTTAGGAATTGGTATCTCTCTGTTTCAGTCCGGCACATTGTCCCCTGCTACTTATCTGTTTTTTGCGATTATGGGCATTATCTTTTACCGTCCATTAGAAGCTCTCATGGGGTCTTTTGCTATGATGAATCTTGCAAATGCTTCATTGGACAACATATCAGAGATACATAACTTACCTGATGAAAAGGTAAAACAGGGGAACAGGCCGTTTACAGATATACAGTCGGATGTCCAGTTTGAAGATGTATCATTCAGCTATGACGGCAAACGCACGGCTGTAAATCATATAAGTTTTTCAGCAAAGCCAGGAACCATTACCGCATTAGTTGGTCCCTCTGGAAGTGGAAAATCTACTTTGCTAAATCTAATTCCAGGGTTTCTTACTCCTGAAACTGGGAGAATCCTTTTGAACGGGCAGGACACGACAACTTTAGAGCATAGCGATTTAATCCGTCACGTCAGCATTGTTTTTCAGGACGTGTATCTGTTTCAAGACACGATGATGAACAATATCCGCATGGGAAATCAAAATGCGACGGACAAACAGGTAATAGAAGCGGCAAAGAAAGCCCATTGTCACGAATTTATAGAAAAACTTCCGCAGGGTTATCAGACGGTTATCAATGAGGGCGGAGCAAGTCTGTCCGGCGGTGAACGCCAGAGAGTTGCGATTGCAAGAGCAATTCTGAAAGATTCTCCAATTATCCTTTTAGATGAAGCTCTTTCCAGCCTAGATGCGGAAAATGCCGTTATAATTCAAAAGGGTATCGAAGAAATGATTAAAGGAAAGACCGTTTTCCTTGTATCGCATACCTTGTCTTATATCCAAAATGCAGATCAAATACTTGTATTATCAGACGGAGCATTGCAAGGCTGCGGAAAGCATGATGAATTATTGCAGACCGTATCTCTTTATAAGACTATGTGGGAAAAAGAAAACTCTATAAAGAACTGGAAATTAACATAATGAGCAGCAAGAACAAACTTCATGCGTCCGGGGAGGACTACCTGGAAACCATCCTTGTTCTCCAAAAGAAACTCGGTATGGTATGCTCCGTAGATGTGGCCCGGCACATGGAGATGTCAAAGCCCAGCGTGTGCCATGCAGTGTCTACCTTGCGGGACGGCGGCTTTCTTATGATGGACGAAGATCACTTTCTCCATCTGACCAATGTGGGCCGCGAGGTAGCCGAAAAAATCTACGAGCGTCACTGCTTCTTTACCGAGCAGCTTATCACCGCAGGCGTTGACCCCAAAACTGCGGAGGCCGATGCCTGTCGTATTGAACACATCATCAGCGATGAGAGTTTTGACCGGCTGAAAGAGGCAGCCGAACAAGAGCAAAACTAAAACCGAATAAGCCAAGCGATCCTGCCCCGACCAACGGGGAAAAGAAAAAAACCGTTGCAGGGCAGGCAGCTTCGTGCGCCCATAATGGATTTTCAAGGACTGCGGCGGTTTTGAGTACATCAAGGCCGCCGTTTCTTATGCCCTCGACAAAGGAGTGACGACTACACGCTGACACGGCGGCTTTAGGAGGGAACCGCCATGAAGCACATTGACCGCCGACAAATTCAGACGATATTTCACTACCGTCAAAAAAGCCCAGTCAACGAACAGGCCCCGTCTGGCAGCCGGTGCGAAAATTGTCATTCTGTAAGTGAATATTGGAGTTTTTGCGCTCGAATAGCTTTCTGCTGTCCGGGCGTTTTTTCATACCTGTGGGGCCGTAACATCGGGCCAGCATGGCCCGAGCGATAAAATCAAGCGTATGCTCAAAAAGGAAATTCAGCAGATGTGACAGACTGATAAACGAAGCCGCCTTGTGCTAAACTGATGGTGGTACGCACCAAAACTTTTATCTAAGGAGGACATGAAAATGCTGTACACAGAAAAAGAGAAAAATGAGATTGAGCGCGTCCGTAAAGTGTTCGAGAAACACATCCAACAAATGACTGCTTATGATTTGGTTTGGTCGGACAAGGTCGGCTATGTGTGGCTGGCAATATCTATCGACCCAGTCTATATTGATACCGGCAACTGGATAGAGTCCGCTGCTGGCCTTTGTTATGAGTGCTTGAATGATATAGCACTGGATGTTTTTGGAATGACCGGAAACGACCATGACTTCGAGGACGCCGATCCGCTGGAACTGGCCGAGATTAAGCGGCGCTGGAAACCCTATATCGGCCAACTGCCGGAATATGCGTACCTTTGCGACGAACTGTTAAGCAGGAGCAAATAACCCATCCGCAAAAGTGTCAGGAGCTAAAATCTGCTTCTGGCACTTTTTTTGTGGCTTTTTTGTGAATTTGATTAAAAAGTCCTTGACAACTCGTTTCGGGCAAAACCGCTAAGTCGATTTTGATTTCCTGCGGTGCGCGTCTTGTCGTATTTGATATTGCGGAGCTGCGCGAGGTTACATCCTACGATGAGTTGGAACTGGATACGCTGGGAGACAGAAAAACGGCTCTGTTCCTCATTATGAGTGATACGGATGACAGTTTTAACTTTCTCATTTCCATGTGCTACACCCAGTTATTCAACCTGCTTTGTGAAAAGGCCGATGATGTGTATGGCGGCAGGCTTCCGGTTCATGTGCGCTGTCTGATTGATGAGTGTGCCAACATCGGGCAGATTCCGAAGCTGGAAAAGCTGGTGGCCACCATCCGAAGCCGTGAAATCTCTGCCTGTCTGGTGTTGCAGGCACAGAGCCAGCTCAAGGCAATTTACAAAGATAATGCCGATACCATCATCGGCAATATGGATACTTCCATCTTCCTGGGTGGCAAAGAGCCAACAACGCTGAAAGAGCTGGCGGCTGTTCTGGGAAAGGAGACCATAGACACTTACAACACCGGAGAGAGCCGGGGACGGGAGACCTCCCACTCGCTCAACTATCAGAAATTGGGAAAAGAGCTGATGAGCCAGGACGAGCTGGCAGTTATGGATGGCGGCAAGTGCATCTTGCAGTTGCGCGGTGTGCGTCCGTTTCTTTCAGACAAGTATGACATTACCAGACACCCTAATTTCAAATACACAGCTGATGCAGACAAGCGAAATACCTTTGATATTGAAGCATTTTTGTCTGCCAGACTAAAACTCAAGCCTGATGAGGTCTGCGATGTATATGAAGTAGACACGGAGGGCGTGTAACACAGTTCCGCTGAGAAAGGAGTGATCGTATCTATTTGCCGCAACTGCCTCTGTTGAAGAACTGCTGAAGCTGTTGCGAGAATATGGTTGTGAAGTTTCAAAGCGCGGAAAATCGTATCGACTGAAACTCTCTGGTTGGGAGAAAGCCGCCCGCATGGACAGTCTGGGCGAAGGATATGGATTGGGAGATTTGCGGGCAGTTCTCTTAGGGAAGAAAGCACATACCCCGCGAAAGAAAACAGTCACACAGGCAGAGCCGCCGAAGGTCAATCTGCTGGTGGACATTCAGGCAAAATTGCCGGCTGGAAAAGGTGCTGGCTATGCTCGATGGGCTAAAGTTTTTAATCTGAAACAAATGTCGCAGACCATGAATTACCTGTCAGAGAACAATCTGCTGGAGTATGCGGTTTTGGAAGAAAAGGCTGCGGCTGCCACGGCACATCACAATGATCTTTCAGCGCAGATCAAAGTGGCTGAAAAGCGCATGGCAGAGATCGCTGTTCTGCGTACTCACATCGTAAATTATGCCAAGACCCGTGAGGTCTATGTGGCATACCGCAAGGCGGGTTACTCTAAGAAATTCCGGGAAGAACATGAGGAAGAAATTCTGCTCCACCAGGCTGCTAAGAATGCCTTTGATGAGATGGGAGTCAAGAAGCTTCCCAAGGTCAAAGAGTTGCAGACGGAGTACGCGAAATTGCTGGAAGAAAAGAAAAAGACCTATGCCGAGTACCGGCGTTCCCGTGAGGAAATGCGGGAGCTTTTAACGGCAAAGGCAAATGTAGATCGAGTGCTGGAAATGGAGGTAGAACAGGATGTTGAAAAAGAAAAAGACCACGGCCAGCGGTAAGCTGGTCCTGGTCAAAAGCGTTCGCAGGCACTGGACATCCGGGGGATGTCCGCTTAGTGCCGACCGGAGTGGAACGGAGACCGCGCAGCCACAGAATGATATTCTGTGTTCAAAGGGGCTTGGGGGCGCTGCTCTCAACAAGCAAGCGGAGAGGAAAACCACAAAGGGATTTTCTTATCTGCGGGCCTGTGTGTATTAACACAGGCATTGCTTGCCAGTATTATCCCGAATCTGGACTCGTAAAAACATGAACGGGCTATTTTCTTGAATTTCGTCCAGGCGTGTGTTATTATAAAATCAGTAAGTTATAATTAACTGATTGGAGTGAGGATAATGGGAAATGCCAGTTTCAATCAAGACTGGTACGGTATGCAGGCCAAAGTTCTGGCGCAAAGTGATGATCGTGTAGTCGTAGATTATGGCTGCAAAGGCCGGGGAATTGTAAAAAACTATAATCTGTTTGAGGGAATACAGCTTTGTTTCCTCGATTTTGAATCAGATGAGTCTATGGAAACACAAAAGTTTAATCCAGATATTATTCAGATCACGCACTGCCAGACCGGCCGGTATGAATGTGAATTTGCTAACCACACTGTATCGTATTTGCCAGAGGGCTATTTTAGCGTTGCGGCAACAGAGCATTTGCCGGTTTCCTTTTCTTTCCCTTTGGGAAAATATTACGGCGTCAGCCTCGTCATTGACCGTCAGGCGCTTTCAGATGGAACACGCCGGATGATGCAGACAATCCCTATTGACCTTGATAAAATAGGAACAACGCTGGGACTTGAAACACGGTGGTATGTCAGTGATACCCCAGCGCAGTTGAAGCATCTGTTTTCAGAATTATATTCTGCTGCTGAGACGGAGCCAATCGGCTATTTCAAAATCAAAGCTATCGAATTACTATACCACATGGATCAGTTGACACAGATTAACGGGTGCGATTTGAAGTATTTTGATAAGAAACAGATACAGACCACAAAAGCGATACGAGAATACCTCATTTCCCATTTGGATGAAAAAGTGTCTCTGGAGCAGTTGGCAAAGGAAGCACACTTAAACCTCTCTGTTTTTCATTTGGTTTTTTCTCATATCTACGGAGACACACCCTATGCGTATCTCAAAAAATACAAAATGAATTTAGCAGCCCAGTGGCTCTCGGAAGATAAAATGAAAATCGGGGATATAGCTTTAGAACTCGGATATAGCAATGCCAGCAAATTTGCTAAAGCGTTTCAATCTGTGTATGGGATGTTACCAAAGGACTATCGAAAAAATAAATAGGAAGAACGGGCTATTTTCTGCATCATCTCAAAGGAATGGAGCGGAAAAAATTGAGGGACTGTGTATAATGGGTTGATGTAGTTAGCTTTGTCTAACTACATCAACCCATTTTTAGGAGGTGGTGATTTGTGCTTGTTATAGACACACGAATAAAGTTGTTGTTATTCATTCTTATCAACTTTATGGTGTTCGGCTTGAAGGATTTCATTCTTGGCAGCGTGTGTTTTTTCTTTATCTGTATCCTTTCGTGCCTGATGGGGCAGAAAAAGATTGTATTGAAATACCTTATCTTTTATGTGGTAATTGCGGCCATACAGCAGCTTTGCGCCTTCCTTCCCCAGGCCATCGAAACTATTTTGTCGATCTTCACATTGTTTATTCGGGTGATGATACCCGTGGTACTCTTTGCCTCAACCTTTATCGCTACAACGAAAGTCAGCGAATTGATTGCGGCCATGTACTCGCTAAAAATTCCTCGGAGCATTACCATTACATTCGCTATGGTATTGCGCTTTTTTCCTACTTTCAGTGAGGAGATCCACAATATCTATGACGCGATGAAGTTAAGAGGCATCGCACTTTCGTGGAAAAATGTATTCACGCGCCCTGTGCTCATTCTGGAGGCAATCGCTATCCCCATCGTGATGCGCTCTGCTTCGATTGCAGAAGAATTATCTGCTTCTGCGGTGACACGAGGCATTGATAATCCGGCACAACGAACTTCGTTCATTCAGCTAAAAGTTCATGCTAAAGATTGGATGGTACTGTGCTTCTTTCTTGTTGCCTTCGTTGTGCTGTTTTTCTGCAAATACCAGATATATGGGAGGATATGATGATGATTGATATTGACCATGTATCTTTTCAATATTCCGGCGCTGAACAGGAAAATCTGCAAGATTTCAATTTGCAGATTAAAAAGGGGGAGTGTGTTGTTCTCACTGGCGAATCTGGATGTGGAAAGACTTGTGTGACCAGGTTGATAAATACGCTTATTCCCCACTTTTACGAAGGGGAAATGTCCGGGGCGGTTCTCATTGACGGAGTTGATACCCGCACGATCCAACCGCACGATTTGTCAGACAAGATAGGCTCTGTTTTCCAAAATCCGCGCAGTCAATTCTTCAGCCTGGATACGGACAGCGAGATTGTGTTTGGTATGGAAAATAAGGGGATGCCTTATCAAGTGATGTTGAACCGTTACCAACAGACTATCCGGGAATTACATATTGAAAAGTTAAAGGATCGCAACCTGTTTGACTTGTCCGGCGGACAAAAGCAGACCATAGCCTTTGCCAGCGTTTACGCATTAAATCCTGATATTTTTGTCTTGGACGAGCCTTCCTCAAACTTGGATCCAGATGCCATCCAAGAACTACGGCGGCTGCTTTTGCTGATTAAGGCGCAGGGAAAAACGATTGTTGTATCCGAACATCGCCTTTACTTCTTGAATGGGATTGCAGACCGCATTGTCCTTATGGAACATGGTAAGCTGAAACAATCTTGGTCCGCCCGTGATTTTGCTTTACTCAGTACCGAGCAAATCAAGGCGCTGGGACTTAGAAGCTATACGCCTGCAAGGTTAGAACTTCCCGAAACAATGCCATCTCGAAACGATACCCCGGCTGTCGAAGTTAAAGATCTTGCGATAGGATATGAGAAAGGGAAACCCGTGGCGCAGCACCTGAATTTTCGTGTCTACCCAGGAGAAATTGTTGGTGTGGTAGGAAAAAATGGCTGTGGGAAATCAACTTTAGCCAGGACCTTATGTGGCTTGCAGAAGGAACTCCGTGGAGAAGTTCTATACCAAAACAGTATGATCCCAAGCAAACGGCGGATCAGGAAAGCATATCTTGTCATGCAGGACCCGGACTATCAACTGTTTACCGATAGCGTTTACCAGGAACTACTGCTGGTATTATCTGACCAGAAGGATAAAGACGAAAAGAGAATAGACGATATTCTGGATGAGCTGAATTTGACGATTTATAAAGAGCGGCATCCAATGTCCCTATCAGGTGGGCAAAAGCAGCGCACTGCTATCGGCGTTGCGGCTCTTCGGGATGCAGAGGTACTTATTTTTGATGAGCCTACAAGCGGCTTGGACTACAAAAACATGGAGAGTGTTGCAGGAATTTTAAGTGCGCTGTCCAAAAGAGGGAAAGCCATCTTGGTGATTTCCCATGACAATGAACTACTGATGAAGATTTGTTCCCGTGTCATTCGCATGGACGAAAAGACTTCATCTTAGTTATATACCAATAATAGAAAGGGGCTATCTATATGAGTGAACAAGCAAAAGCTGTCGGCGTGTCCGACAAAATGAAGGCAAAGGACTATATTACACTGGGCATTTTTACGGTTCTGTTCTTTGCCGTAGTAATGGTGTGCATCTTTGCCTCCGCAGCTACCGTGGTGACCTTCGCGTTTGGAAGCGCCATTGCTGCAATTCCTGGAGGCATTATCTATATGCTGATGCGCGCTAAAGTGCCAAAGGCCGGGAGCGTTCTGTTGAGCGGTGTGGTGATCGGCCTGATTGAGTTTCTGATTGGCGCAGGCTGGGCGGTTGCCGTCGGTTTTATTGCTGGTGCCGTAATTGCGGAGCTTCTGGCCCGTATCGGCCACTACAAGAGCTTCTGGCTGAATACCATTGGCTATTCCGTGTATATGATGTTCTTTGCGCTGGGAACCTATCTCCCTATGGTCATTATGACCGGCTATGTGGATGATATGTCTACGTCGAATGGTGTCAGCGCCGAGTATCTGACGGAGCTGCATAGCTTTATGAATGGAACAATGGTAGTCATCATCGCTGTTGTGACCTTCGTTGCAGGCATCGTCGGCGCTTTGATTGCAAAAGGCGTGTTCAAAAAGCATTTCCAGAAGGCAGGCATTGTCTAAGGGCAATATAGTTGCGACTAACTCCATGGTATCTTTGGGCTATTTTTGGCAGTGGAACAGAGTTATGGAGTAGCAGGCAATTTCAAAGGTTGATAAAATGAGTGGTGAGGTTAGAGATTGCCAACCTCACCACTTTCAATTTTAAGGAGGGTTAATGCTATGTCAAACGCAAAGTCGAAACAGGCAAAACCAAAGACGGGTTTGGCACGATGCATGGAATTGGCTGCTGACAGAAAGGGCCTTGTATTCTTAGCTGCGGTTCTTTCGTCACTGGCGGCCATTGCTTCGTTCATCCCGTACATAGCGGTCTATTTTATGATCCGCTCGATTATCGGTGTTTTCCCGAACTTGGATCAGTTGGATATGGGGATGGTCATGAATTATGGCTGGCTGGCGCTCGCCGGGATCGTGGCGAATATCCTGCTGTACTTTCTGGCTATTTTTAGTTCACACATGGCAGCGTTCGGAACGCTGTACGAGCTGAAGGTTCTCTTTGCAGACCATATTACGAAAATTCCACTTGGGTATCACCTGACGATTGGCAGCGGACGTCTGCGGAAAATCATGGATGAAAACATTGAAAGCGTAGAGGGCTTTATTGCTCATCAGTTCCCGGATTTTGTCGCTTCTATTACAGCTCCCATTGTCATGGTCATCATCCTGCTGGCCGTTGACTGGCGGTTCGGTCTTGCCTCTCTGGTCGGTATCATTCTGGCGTTTGTTGCGGAGTTCATTGGCTTTGGCAGTGGCGAGATGAAAGAGAATATGGGGAAATATCAAAAAGCCCTGGAAGAAATGAACAACGCTTCTGTGGAGTATGTTCGTGGAATGTCGGTTGTAAAGGCGTTCAACCAGACCGCATCTTCTTTCAAAAAGCTCAAAGAAGCGATTACCGGATATACAGAGTGGGTCCTGAAATTTTCCCTGGGCTGGCAGAACTGTATGCCCGCCTTCACCACAATCATCAATAATGTTTATCTGATCCTTGTACCTGTCGGGATTTTGATCGGTTCCAGGTCAGATGATTTTGCCGGGTTTGCCATGACCTTCATTTTCTATCTGCTCTTTGTACCCGCAATTTCCGGTGTACTGAACAAAATCATGTATATCTCCGAATCGTTCATGCAGATTGATGGGAATGTGGCTCGGATGGATGAAATTCTGAACATCCCTGAAATGCCGGAAACATCTCATCCTAAGAAACCTGTTGGGGATGATGTTGCTTTCCACGATGTCAGCTTTTCCTACACGGGGGATGTTTCCGAGAAAGCCCTGGAAAATGTATCTTTCTCAGCAAAACAGGGACAGATCACAGCTATTGTCGGTCCGTCCGGCGGCGGCAAGAGTACGATTGCCAATCTGATTTCTCGGTTTTGGGACGTATCTTCCGGCAGCATTACCATCGGCGGCGTAGATGTGCGCGATATGGCGGAGGATGACCTGATGCGCCATGTCAGCTTTGTGTTCCAGGATACTTTCCTGTTCAAGCAGAGCATCTTGGATAATATCCGTATGGGCAATCCTTCGGCCAGTGAGGAACAAGTGATTGCGGCGGCGAAAGCGGCGCAGTGCCACGAGTTCATCTCCAAACTGCCCAACGGGTATCATACGGTGGTCGGCTCCAAAGGCATCCATCTCTCTGGCGGCGAGCGCCAGCGAATTGCCATTGCGCGGGCCATTATCAAGGACTCGCCCATCATCGTGCTGGATGAGGCAACGGCGTTCAGCGACCCGGAGAATGAATACCTGATCCAGAAAGCTTTTGAAAAGCTGATGCAGGGTAAGACAGTTATCATCATCGCACACCGCCTCTCCACGATCCGCAATGCAGATAAGATTATTGTCATGGAGAAAGGGCACCTGATCGAAGAAGGAAAACATGACGAGCTGGTGGACGCAGGCGGACGCTATGCGCAAATGTGGAACCACTATACAGAAGCGATTGGCTGGAAAATCAGCGGAAAGGCGGTGTAACTATGAGCAGATTACAAAAAGCTCTCTTTTTATCAGACAAAGGTTACGCAGATCTGAAAAAAGCAATCTTCGCCTGCACATTGACGAACTTGGCTATGCTTCTTCCGTTCTGTGTAACTGTTATGATTTTCAGTGAAATTCTGACTCCCTTTGTCAATGGCGCCTCCATTCAGTGGAACCATATCTGGATGCTGTGGGGCGCGGGTATTGTTTCGGCCATTCTGGTATTTCTGGCTGCCAAAAACGATTACCGCAAAACCTATATTGCCTCATATAAAGAGTCGAACACGACCCGGCTTCGGATTGCGGAGCATCTGCGGAAACTTCCGATGAATTTCTTTAACACCAAGGACCTTTCTGAACTGACCACAAATATGATGGCAGATTGCAGCAGCATGGAATCCCTGCTCAGCAGCACGATCCCTCCGCTGATTGCAAACGGCATCACGGTGACCCTGACCTGCATCCTGCTGGCCTTCTTTGACTGGCGGCTTGCTTTGTACGTATTTATCACGGTTCCGATTGCCTTCCTCATTATCTGGCTCAGCCGGAACCATCAAAAGAAGCTGTTTGAAAAACAGGTTGACGCAAAGCTGGATGCTTCTGACCAGGTACAGGAATACTTGGAAGGCATGAAGATCATCAAGTCCTGCGGGCTGTCCGGTTCTCATTTCAGCGCGCTGGATAAAGCTCTGTTAGCAATGAAAAAAATCGCCATCAAAGTGGAGATGGCTGTCGGCGTGTTCATGTCCAGTGCAAGTATGATTTTGCAGGCTGGCATCGGTATCACGATTTTTGTTGGCGCTATTCTTCTAACACAAGGACAGATTGAGCTTCTTCCTCTGCTTATGTTCCTGCTGATGGTCACACGGATTTATGGACCGATCCTGGCGATCCTGGCGAACCTGTCCTCACTGCTGAATTTGAATGTGGTCACAAGTCGTATGCGTACCCTGCTCACTACCCCTGCGATGGACGGTGAAGGAAAAACTGTCCCGAACTGCGATATTGAGCTTTCCCATGTGACCTTTGCCTACAATCAGGAAGATGTCATCAAAGATGTTTCTTGTAAAATTCCCCAGGGGAGCGTGACTGCCCTTGTTGGCCCGTCCGGCTCCGGTAAAAGCACGATTTCCAAACTGATTGCCCGGTTTTGGGATGTTCAGCAGGGAAAGATCACCGTGGGCGGAAAAGACATTAAGAGTATGGAGCCGGAAAGTCTCATGTCTTATATGTCCTTCGTGTTCCAGGATGTGACCCTGTTCAATGATACGGTTATGAACAATATCCGTCTTGGCAATCCAAACGCAACGGACGATCAAGTAATTGCCGCGGCCAAAGCCGCCTATTGTGATGAATTTATCCGGGAAATGCCGGACGGGTATCAGACGGTCCTCGGTGAGAACGGCAGCACTCTTTCCGGCGGTGAGCGCCAGCGTATTTCCATCGCCCGCGCATTGCTGAAAAATGCGCCCATTATTCTGCTTGACGAGGCAACAGCATCCCTTGACCCGGAAAATGAAGTCCTGGTTCAAAAGGCGATTGCCAAACTGGTGGAGGGTAAGACGGTCATTATGATTGCTCACCGGCTCCGTACAGTTGTAGATGCAGACCAAATCCTCGTCCTTGACAATGGACGGTTGGTAGAGCATGGAACCCACGATGAGCTGATGAAGAAGAACGGTCTGTATCATAAGCTGTTCCATATTCAGCAGGAAAGCCTTGGCTGGGCCGTGTAATCATGAAACTTCATGTGCCCAGAGAGGAACATTTAGAAAGCATCTATTAGAAAGAAAGGGGGCGCACTATATTTTTTTCTTTAGTTGTCCGTGAAGCGATTGCGGAAATGCAAAAAAAGCAGGAACAAGAACGAAAAGAGTTTGTGAAGCCAGTAATAACTCCGTCCGGGGAGGACTACCTGGAAACCATCCTTGTTCTCCAAAAGAAACTCGGTATGGTACGCTCCGTAGATGTGGCCCGGCACATGGAGGTGTCAAAGCCCAGCGTGTGCCATGCAGTGGCTACCTTGCGGGACGGCGACTTTCTTACAATGGACGAAGATCACTTTCTCCATCTGACCAATGTGGGCCGCGAGGTTGCCGAAAAAATCTACGAGCGCCATTGCTTTTTTACCGAGCAGCTTATCATCGCCGCAGGCGTTGACCCAAAAACTGCGGAGGCCGACGCCTGCCGGATTGAACACATCATCAGCGATGAGAGCTTTTCGCGGCTGAAAGAGGCAGCCGCACAAGAGCAAGAATAAACCGAATAAGCCAAGCGATCCTGCCCCGCCAGACGGGGAAAGAAAAAAAACCGTTGCAGAGCAGGTAGCTTCGTGCGCCCATAATGGATTTTCAGGGTACTGCGGCGGTTTTGAGTAACATCAAGGCCGCCGTTCCTTATACGCCGCCTCCGTTCTTCATAAGGGTTTGGGACTATCCAAACAAGCAATTTTGAATTTTCGGGTAAGGGACCTGAGAATCTCAAAATTTGCAAGCGGGTACTCGCTTGCTGTGCTTGCCTCTTTTCTCCGAAAATGAAAAGAACCAGTGAGAGAATCGTTAAATTTCACTCACTGGCTCAATTCGTTTCAAATTTCTCGGACAATTCTGTCAGTTCTTTCACCGTTTCCTGGGTGTGATGCAACAGGGTGTCACGCATTTTCGGCGGACAGCTGGAATAAAGCATTTTTATCTGATTGATACCTTTATCCTCCAGAGAAATATCTGGATTTATAAGCGTATCTAAAGAGATGTGCAAGACTTTTGTCAATGCTCTCAAAATCAAATAGGAAGGATTCATTTTTTCTTTTTCGATATTGGCGATTTGCTTTACAGAAACATGGCTCAGATCAGAAAGTTCTTGTTGTGTCAGTTCTTTATTCTTTCGGGCTTCCCACATTTTCTGCCCTAAAGCAGTTAAATCATCAATCGGCATAATCGTTCACCTCAATAATATTGTATCGTTCCGGTTTATGCAAAGGAATAACCTTATTGTACCGATGAAAAGGTGCGATTATACCTATTTTGCCGTTGGAGTAATACTACAATTTGAAGCGGAGGTTTTGGATAGTCGATTAACAGTTTATATATCTATTTCAAGGTGTGTCAAGAAAGAGAAAAGTAGCCTCTTGACAAATAAATCTTCTCTGCTATAATAAAAACAGTGTTTTCGATACGACGTTTTAAAAACAATGTTTTGATAAGAAGGGGAGATGAAAGATGGCGAGCAGGGTTGAAGGATTTGACGAGAAAATTCTTGCCTGCGCAAAAGAAGAATTTTTGGAAAAAGGCTATACGGATGCTTCAATACGGACGATTGCCCAAAATGCTGGTGTCAGCACCAGCACAATATATACGCGGTATTCAGATAAAGAGGGATTATTCCGATTTCTTGTGGAACCAGCAGCTAACGGGCTGAAAGAGTTGTTGCGGCAGTCATTAAATGGTTTTTCTTCTTTGACGGAGCACGAGCAGAATGAAAAAATCATGGAATATTCAGATCGTGGTTTTGAAGGTGTGATTGCATATATCTATGAGTATTTTTCTGAATTTAAGCTGCTGATTACCAGAGCACCGGAAAACTACTATCAGGATTTTTTAGAAGGATTAGTAGAACTGGATACGGGCTGCACAAAAAAATTCTTGATTCAAGCTGGAAGTAAAGCTCTGGCAGAGGGACGCATTACAGATGGATTTTTACACGTTGTTTCCAGTGCTTTTTACTCCGGCATCTTTGAGGTAGTAATCCATGACATGCCGATGGAAGAAGCAAAGAAGTATATCAATGAATTGCGCTCTTTTTATGGGAATGGCTGGAAAGAATACTATCGAAAATAGGAAAGAAGGTGTGAAGAAAATGCAGAAAACAAAAGACTTTTGTGTGGACGAAAACGGATGGATACACTGCCCTTTTTGTAAATGCAGAACGCGGACAAAGATACGAGCAGATACTTCACTAAAGAACTTTCCAATATTTTGTCCCAAATGCAAACAGGAATGTTTGATAGATGTTGACAACATGAAAATACGATTATCAGTAGTGCCAGACGCTAAGACGCAGAGCCGATAATTTGTTTGTGTAAATCACATGACAGATTATCGGCTTATTTTTTTTAAATAAAAGTTAGCAAAAACTAACAGAAGGAGGGATTTATATGAATCAGTCACAGGGCGGCAATCCATTTGGCAGGCTTGTAGAGTTTGCAAGACCGCATAAGACGGGCTACATCATTTCTGTTGTTCTTGCTGTGTTGGGAGTTGCCTTTGGCATTGTTCCCTATTTTGCAACAGCCAGAATGACGATTGAGTTGCTCTCCGGGAATCGGGATTTATCATTTTATATGATGTGGTGTTTGATTTCCGGCGGTGGCTTTGTCCTAAAAGCGATATTGATGGGGATTTCCACAAGGGCATCCCATGAAGCAACCTTTGCAGTGCTGTCCGAGGCAAGGAGGAAAATTGCCTCAAAACTTACCAAAGTGCCGATGGGCTATATTCTCAACACTCCGTCCGGGCAGCTAAAAAATGGCATGGTGGAACGAATTGAACAGTTAGAGGTTCCCCTTGCTCATGTAATTCCGGAAATGACCTCAAATCTTCTCGTACCAATCGCAATCATCATTTATCTGTTCATTCTGGACTGGAGAATGGCGTTAGTATCGTTGATTACCATTCCTGTTGGAATGATGTGCTACATGGGAATGATGAAAGAATATCCCAAGAAGTATGGGGAAGTTGTAAAAGCCGGAAATCACATGAGCGCAACAACGGTAGAATACATCGGCGGTATTGAAGTTATTAAGGCGTTTAATCAGGCGGATAATTCCTATCAGAAATTTACAGATGCCGTTCATGCAAACGCAGACCTGATTTTAGACTGGATGAAAGACACACAAAAATATTCGGCAATTATGATGAGTGTATGGCCTGCGGCGCTGATCAGTGTACTTCCAGTTGGATGCCTGTTTTACATGAATGGTTCCCTGTCATCCGCTACCTTTATTACGGTTATTGTCCTGTCATTGGGAATTGCAGGCCCGCTTGTAGCCGCGATGTTCTTTACTGATGATATTGCAAAAATAGGCACCGTAATGGGCGAGATTGACGGGATATTAAACCAGCCGGAACTTGTCCGGCCAGAGGGAAAATACGATTTGCCAAACCTTGATATTTCTCTGGAAAATGTCTATTTTGCATACGACGAAAAAGAGGTCTTGAAAGGAATTAATCTGACAATTCCCCAAGGAAAGATTACAGCTTTTGTAGGACCGTCCGGCAGCGGAAAATCAACGATTGCAAAATTGATCGCGTCCTTTTGGGATGTGACCGGGGGATTGATTACGATTGGTGGTAAAAGCGTAAAAGAAATTTCTACCGACCAACTGAACGATTTAATTTCCTATGTATCGCAGGATAATTATCTGTTTAACGACACGGTGCGTAACAATATCCGTATGGGCAAACCGGAGGCAAGCGATTCCGAAGTGGAGCAGATTGCAAAGGCTTCCGGCTGCCACGAGTTTATTATGAATCTTGAACATGGATATGAAACCGTGGTTGGCGGTGCCGGAGGGCACTTGTCCGGTGGAGAACGCCAGAGAATTGCGATTGCCAGAGCTATGCTAAAAAACGCCCCGGTTGTGATTCTTGATGAAGCAACTTCCTATACTGACCCAGAAAATGAAGCGGTAATACAGGAGGCCATCAGCCGATTGACAAAGGGAAAAACATTGATTGTAATTGCTCACCGCTTGTCCACAATAACGGATGCCGACCAGATCGTTGTTGTAAAGGATGGGACAATCCAAGCGAAGGGAACGCATGAGGAATTACTAAAAGAGTGCAGTCTTTATCATACGATGTGGACAGCCCATATGGGTGCAAAGGAGGTGAAAACAGTATGATACATTCTTTTAGAAAATTTTTTGAATTTGCGGGCCGCCAGAGCCGAAACTGGTATTTAGGACTCTTTTATGAAATCATACGGTGCATTTTAGAGGCTCTGCAATTTGCTGCCCTTCTAGTAGTGCTGGACGGATTAGTCCATGATAATATCACCGCACAGACTGCGCTTTTAGCCTTCGGTATTATGCTGGTCAGTGTAATCGGCACCGCTATTTTCTGGTATCTGGCGCATGGAAAAGAAGGCGAAGGCAGCTACCGAATGTGTGAGGATAAGAGGATTCAAATTGGCAACCGTATGAAATATATGCCGATGGGTTATTTCAATAGCCATAGTCTGGGCAACCTCACATCCGTTTCAACAGCGACTATGAGCGACCTTGAAAGCATGTCCTTTGCTGTTATCGTACGGACTTTGGTTGGTGTAATCCACGCAAGTATCTTTTCTGTTGCCATGAGCTATTTTAGCTGGAAGATCAGTTTGATTTTTTTTACTGGCGTAATTTTGTTCATGGTAATTAACACAATGCTCCTGCGCTGCTCCAAAAGATTATCTCCCATACGGTTAGATGCACAAACAGAATTTATGGACGCTGTACTGGAATACATACAGGGAATGAGCGTTGTGCGAGCGTTCCACATGGCAAAGCAATCAAATACTACACTGGAAAAATCTATTGACGAAACACAGAGGAAAAACCAGCTTATTGAAAGACAGCGGATTCCCTATATAGCTGCCGAGCAGGTTGTCCTTCGGATTGCCAGTGCCGCTGCTGCTTTCTGCTCTATCGCTCTTTTCATAAACGGCACGCTGGAATTGACATATTGTCTGATCATTTTGGTATCGGCGTTCATGGTATATAGCCAGTTGGAAAGCGCGGGAGAAATGTTCTTTATGCTTTCCATGATCGATGCTTCTATTGACCGTGTGGAAGAAATCAACCAAAGTCCTCAGATTGACATTGACGGCAAAGAACAGACCCCAGACCGGCTGGACATTGAAATGCAGGATGTGAGTTTTTCCTATGGGGATAAAAAAGTAATCGACCATGTATCGCTCACAATTCCACAAGGAACCACAACGGCGATTGTCGGTCCGTCAGGTTCTGGAAAAACAACACTGGTAAATTTAATCGCACGTTTTTGGGATGTTGACAGCGGCAGCGTCCGTATCGGCGGCATTGATGTCAAAGATTATAAGCTGGACAGCCTGATGAAAAATATTAGCATGGTATTCCAGAATGTGTATCTGTTCCCTGACACGATTGAGAACAATATCAAATTCGGCTGCCCTAACGCCACCCATGAAGATGTCGTA
The DNA here is from genome assembly GCF_051861785.1 of Blautia massiliensis (ex Durand et al. 2017). Taxonomy (NCBI): domain Bacteria; kingdom Bacillati; phylum Bacillota; class Clostridia; order Lachnospirales; family Lachnospiraceae; genus Blautia; species Blautia massiliensis (ex Durand et al. 2017). The sequence goes on along the minus strand of NZ_CP146725.1, from coordinate 1,025,896 downwards.
AAGGCAGCAAAGGCGGCAAGGTGCCATGACTTCATCTCAGCATTACCGGAGGGTTACCAGACGGTAATCGGAGAAAGCGGTGCAACCATTTCCGGCGGTGAAAAGCAGAGGATTTCTATTGCAAGAGCGATTATGAAAGATGCGCCCATCATTATTCTTGACGAGGCCACAGCAAATGTTGATCCCGAAAATGAAGCCGAGCTTCAGAGAGCGATTGAGGCGCTGACACAGGGAAAAACAATTATTATGATTGCTCATCGGTTGAAAACTGTAAAAAATGCAGATCAAATCATCGTTATCGACCGTGGTAAAATCTCTCAGCAAGGTACGCATGATGAGCTTATCAAACAAGCAGGTATTTACGCGGATTTTGTTGGCATGAGAGAAAAAGCTATCGGTTGGAAAATCAAGGCAGACAGCCTTGCATAAAAGAAAGGAGTTCCTACAATGGACAAGAAAAAATTGAACGCAAAAGACTTTATCAACATCGGTATCTTTACTGTCATCTACTTTGTGATGTTCTTTATCACGGGTATGCTGGGGTACATCCCTATCTTTGCAGTTATCATTCCGTTGGTGCTGGGAATACTGGGCGGCATCCCGTTCATGCTGTTCCTGACAAAGACAGGGAAATTCGGCGCGGCTACTATTATGGGTACGCTGGTCAGCGTCCTCTGTTTTCTGATGGGACAAAGCTGGATTTCGATTCCGTTTGGAATCGTATTCGGTTTTCTTGCTGATTTAATCTTCAAGGCTGGCGAATATAAAAGCTGGAAACATACTGTGCTGGGATATTGCGTGTTTACCGAATGGGTAATCGGCTCCATGCTGCCTATGTGGATTATGAGAGATACTTTCTTTGAGGCGTACAGAAGCAAAGGAGGTACGGATGAATACATCAACGCCGTTATGGGCCTTACCGCTAACTGGATGCTGCCGGTAGTCATTGTTTTAGGCCTTGTTGGCGGAGTGATCGGCGCGTATTTGGGCAAGGCAATTTTGAAGAAGCATTTTGTAAAGGCGGGCATTGTATAATGAAACCAGAATTATTACTGTCAGTTGATTCGGAGCGACGTTTCTGGCTTGATCCAAGAACAAAGCTATATATGCTGGTAATATTCAGTATTGTAATGATTGACGGAAAAACGGACGGTATTAGTTTCTGGTTAAAGCCGATTCTGGCATTGGTACCCTTTTTCCTCCTGCTTTCGGGCAGTAGGAAAAAGGTTGCCATCATCTATCTGATTGTTTTTGTTGCTTCATGGATGGTGAACATATTTCTTGTTCCGTATATGGGACTAATAGGAACAATTATAATATCGCTGCTGGCTCAATTTGGAACACGATGGTTTCCAAGCGCCATGATGGGCTATTATCTTCTCTCGACTACAAAGGTTAGTGAATTTGTCCTTGCCATGCAGCGTATGCATATACCAGAAGCATTCATTATCCCGTTTTCCGTTATGTTCCGGTTCTTCCCTACAATTTCCGAAGAAGCGGGATCTATTGGAAACGCTATGCGTATGAGAGGAATCACGGGGAAAAATTTTTTCAAGAATCCACAAGCAGTATTAGAATATCGAATTGTCCCTCTTATGATGTCTGTAGTAACAATAGGGAATGACCTGTCTGCGGCAGCTTTGACAAGAGGATTAGGAAACGGAAAAAAGCGTACAAGCATTTGTAGGATCGGTTTCCATTGGAAAGATTTTGCACTTATGATTATTGTTACTGCTGCCCTGTTGGTGTTCCTGCTTTTTTAGGAGGGCTGAAATGATAGAGTTTAAGGATGTAGCCTTTCAATATGAGCAAGGCAGTTCAAAAGGAAAAATCGAAAATATAAATTTGACTATCCATGACGGAGAGGTTGTTTTGATCTGCGGAGAATCCGGTTGCGGAAAGACTACACTCACACGTTTAATAAATGGGCTTATCCCGCATTATTACGAAGGAACGCTTACCGGGCAGACGATTGTGGAAGGGATAGATGTAAAAAATGTATCCCTTTATGCTTTGTCTGGTGTGGTTGGTTCTGTTTTTCAAAATCCAAGGACACAATTTTTTACAGTGGATACTACCAGTGAAATTGCATTTGGATGTGAGAATTTGGCAATCGACGCAGACGAAATCAATTTGCGGATAGAAAAAACGGTAGGGGCGTTAAAAATCGAAGATTTACTGAATAGGAGCTTATTTGCACTGTCCGGTGGCGAAAAACAGAAAATTGCCTGTGCGTCCGTTTCCGCAATGGAACCGGATATATTTGTACTGGACGAGCCATCTTCCAATTTGGATATTAAATCAATCAGAGAATTAAAAGATGTATTGCGGAAATGGAAAGCACAGGGGAAAACGATTGTGATTGCGGAACATCGCCTGTATTACCTGATGGATATTGCAGATCGCGTTCTATATATGCAGGGCGGGCAAATAAAAGAAAACCTTTCCATCTCCGACTTCAAAAAGAAATCTACAGGCGAATTGCACGCGCTGGGTCTTAGAACTTTACAGTCTGAAGATTTTAGTAAAATGCAGAGCACAGTGTGTGCGACAAAGCAGCTATATATCAGGGACTTTGAAGTTTCTTATAAAAATGCTTCAGGAGGTAAGAAGAAAAAGCGGAAGGTGCTGGATATATCAGATTTGATGATTCCGCAAGGTTCGGTGGTTGGAGTAGTCGGCAACAATGGAGCCGGGAAAACGACTTTTGCTAACAATTTATGCGGATTGCTCAAAACCGCAAAAGGCTGTATGAGCATGAATGGAAAAACTTATATGGCAAATCAGAGAATTAAGACCTGCTATATGGTTATGCAGGACGTAAACCACCAACTTTTTACGGAAAGTGTAATGGATGAAATCTTGCTTAGTCTGGATAATTCAGATGAAGAAAAAGTGGCGCATGAGGCAGAAAGTATTATGGAAAGTCTGAACATTTCAGAATTTAGAGATGCCCATCCTATGTCGTTGTCCGGCGGACAGAAACAGAGGGTAGCGATTGCCAGCGCGATTGCGTCTGATAAACAGGTTATTGTTTTTGACGAGCCTACAAGCGGATTGGATTATCGGCACATGAAAAAAGTGGCAGAGAATTTGCGGGAATTGAGTTCGTTGGGGAAAACCTTGTTTATTGTTACTCATGACCCGGAGCTGATTGCGGAGTGCTGCAATTACTTTGTCTTTATAGAAAACGGAAAAGTGCTATGGAGTGATGGATGGAACAGAATAAGCCGGGAACGGTTGCAAAAGTTCTTTGCCTTTGAGGATGACTAAAGATGAAGATTCATGCATCTGGGGAGGACTATCTGGAAGCTGTATTGGTACTTCAAAAGAAGCTCGGTATGGTGCGTTCGGTGGATGTTGCCCGGTACATGGAGGTTTCAAAACCCAGCGTATGTTACGCAGTAGGAACTTTGCGAGAGGGCGGTTTTTTGACAATGGATGAAAAGCATTATCTGCACCTGACAGAACTTGGCCGGGATATGGCTGAAAAAATTTACGAACGCCATTGTTTTTTTACTCATCAACTTATATCCGTTGGAGTTAATCCACAAATTGCAGAAGTTGATGCTTGTCGTATGGAACATGCAGTCAGTGATGAAAGTTTTCAAAAACTGAAAGAGCATGCGATGAGAGAGATTGCTTCACAAAAAATTGACAATACATTTGATGATTTTCCTGTGAAGAAATAGAAAGTGTTGCTTTTTTAAAATAGAAATATGAAAGACACAAAATACAAAATATTAGCATATTTTGACAATCAATCATATCGAAAACTATTCAATGAGGTAAACTCAGATTATGCAGAAAATCTACAAATTTTACTGCATAATTTGAGTTTATTTTCTTATGATGTGCTTATAATAGGAGTGATCCTTTATAAAGAGAACATAAGTAATATTATATCTGCTATTAGAAAAATAACGCAGATACCAATTATTATTTTGACGGATGCTTCCTCTTTATTGTGTATGTCATGGAAAAAAGAATTAATATACGCTGGTGCAGATTGTGTAATGGATATAAATAGCACTATAGAAGAAGTAGATCTGCAGATTTTTTCATTGGCACGACGAAATAATAAACAAAAAATAACTCAAAAGCAATCCGAAACGATGATTAATAAGGGAAAACTTGTAATGGATCATAAGAAACATAAAGTATTTTGGAATAATGTAGCGTTACATTTAACACGACAAGAATATAATTTTTTATACTTATTAGCGGTGACACCGATGAGAGTATACACATTTGAACAGATTTACCAGCTTGTATGGAAAGATTATTCTGTTGGTGATATTAAAAATATCATCTGGTGTCTGGTAAAGCGATTGAGAAAAAAGTTGAATGTCGTTGAAGACGGTGCCGGGAATTGCATTGTCAGTGTCAGGGATATAGGTTACAAATTTGAATTGAATAATGAAAACGAACAGCAGTAAGGCGAATAATCCGTAAAAAGATTGTTCGTCTTATTTTATTTGTGCTGGAAAGAAGGTGATAAAAACTGACCGTCAATTGACAGTTTTCTGACCGTTAGCTGACAGGTGCATCCGATACACTGTGCCTTTGTAAAGATATGATTGCAAAGGAGATCCGTGTTTGCAGGGAGACAGCAGAGATGCCGGGCATTCCTGTAGACAGGAAGAACGGACCAGAGCACCGCCACACTCCGATTTGATCTCACAAAAATTCAGATCGGAGGAAAAGATAAGTGGCTTACAATAAAGCAAAAGAAGAATATAGATGGAACCAGTGGAAAGCAGAGGAAGAGAAGATCCTGCGTGAACAGGGTGTGGAAGAAAAGACGATCCAAAAGCTCCGGGAGTATGACTGGGAGAATTTCAAGGCAGAGCGGAGATTCCGGGAACACCAGACCTCGCTTCTGGACTGCATGGAACTGCTCCTGGAAGAAAAAGAAACGAAAGAGTCCCAGCCGGAGAGCGTGGAAGCTCTGCTGGATACCGTGGAGAATGAAGAACTGCTTCAGATCCTGTTATCAACTGATAAGAAAACTCTTCAGATGATTGTCCTGAAGATGATGGGATATGCACCAAAAGAGATCAGTCATCACATGGAACTGCCGGAGCAGACGGTTTATACAAGATTGCGGAGGTTACGGGAAAAGATCAAAAAGTCCATGAAATTTGAATAAAACAAAAGGTTCTCATCGGCTGACTATTAGAACGAACAGACAGGAGGATTGATACGATGGATGAGAAAGAAGTGTCCGAAATGCAGGAAGAAATGATGACGGTGCTGGTAGTCGAGCCGATGAAAACACCTTATGTCAAGATCATCCCCAATGAGCTGGAGGATCTGCAGTAGGCGGTAGGTGGTGACATTGAGATGACCTATCCGTTTGAGGATGAGGTTGGAATTCTTTTAAACGGCAATGGAAAATTTGAGGGGCTGCCGTTAAATCGGGCATTGTACGATGACCGAGGACAGGTCTATGATGCCATTGCCGGAACATTCCTTGTAGTAGGACTGACAGAAGACGATTTTACTTCGCTGACACCGGAGCAGATTGAAAAGTTTAAAGAAAAATATCAGTCACCGGAAGTTTTCACCCTGTTTAACGGAGAATTCCATGTGATGAAGATGCCGCCGGAAGAAGCAAAAAAACAGAAAGAAAGCCGTAAGAACGATGCAAAACAGAAGAATCCGGCAAAGAAGAAAAACAGATCCGGGGATGCAAGATAAAATATTTTTTTGTGAAGTGAATAAAAAAATACACTGCCATCGGCTAGTAAGCAGAGGGACATTTCTCGGCTGTTCTTTGGCAAGTGAATATCGGCACTACAGGTACGTTCCCAACCGTAGAAGCGTGACAGCATGAGCGCCATGATTAAGTATAGGGTAAAGATTCTTAGACTTGGAGCGAGGAAGCATAACTGTGAATAAGGCGGTGGCAGCCTTTCGCCAGGATCACGGACGGGGGATAATGATACACGTTACCAGCCAAAGAGCGGAAGATGGACTCCGGGTTGTAATCAGAAAGACCCTCAGGACATCTGTGAGTGGCGGCAGGCCAGCCGCCCACCTGTAGTGTCCCCTTTCCCAGAAGAAATGCAGGGATGGTTCCGGGGGTGCGAGGTCGAATGCGGAACAGCAAGATAAAATAATAGAAATCAATGTATCTGCTATAGCAACAGATACAGAAGCTGAAGAGCGAGAATGAGAATCTGAAAAAAGAGAATCAAAAGTTGAAAAAGGCACTGTCCAAAAGGAAATTAAATCTTATCAAACAGCTTTAAGCTATACCACAATGCAAAGCGGATCTGCCAGGATGCGGCAGGTCTGTTTTGCATTGTGATATAAAATTTGATTATGCTTAAAAGGCATTAAGCAACCTACAATAATGGGTATTGGACATAGGAAGCAATATGGGTGTATGATAAAAAACGATAAGAAATAAAGTGAATCTGAAATGCAAACTGTCACAGGAAAAATGTGAACTTTATGTAAAAAGTTGCAAAACCTATTGACCTAAAGCTTGATTCAGGTTGTACCATAAAATAAAAACGCAAGGAGGAGATTTTCATGGATATCGAACAGATGAAAAAAGACTTAGGCGGTGGCAACGTATTTCCAATCGGTGAGGAAAATGTAGCATTTGCAAAGTATTTTACAGGTGAATGTTATCTGAATATGCTTACAACAGAGAGAGTACCTGTTGGTCTGGTTACTTTCGCTCCAAGAACAATCAATGCATACCACATCCATCACAAGGGTGGTCAGATCCTTATGGTTACTGGTGGAAGAGGATGGTATCAGGAAGAAGGAAAACCGGCCCGTGAACTGAAAGCTGGAGATGTGGTAAATATTCCACCGGAAGTAAAACACTGGCATGGAGCAGCGAAAGACAGCTGGTTCCAGCATCTGGCAGTTGAGGTTCCGGCAGAAGGAGCTTCCAATGAGTGGCTGGAGTTCTTACCAGAAGAAGAGTACAACAAATTACCATAAATAAGAAAGACGGAGGGTTGATATCATGGCAAAGATCACACAGACGGCAGGAAGAAATGCTCTGGGAACATTTGCACCGGAGTTTGCACATTTCAACGATGATGTTTTGTTCGGAGAGAATTGGAACAACGAAGATATTGATTTAAAGACAAGAAGCATTATCACAGTCGTAGCACTGATGGCACAGGGAATTACAGATTCTTCTTTAAAATTCCATTTACAGAATGCAAAGGATCATGGAGTAACACAGAAAGAAATCGCAGCGATTATCACCCACATAGCATTCTATGCAGGATGGCCAAAGGGATGGGCAGTATTCAACCTTGCAAAAGAGGTTTGGAACGAGGAAGAAATAGAAAAATAACTTGGTAGAAACTGCTCGTCAGAAAAGATTCGCACAAAGCACAAACGTGTATGCCGTTAAAGCCAGCAACTACAAGGGATTGCGGAGGGGAAGTCCAGTTTATTTGAGATAAATCCAACTTGCAGATGAACTGTCCGACATGATTCTGTTCCACGCTATGGTATGTGAGAATGGGAAGAAGATGGAGCAACCCTGAGAGGATAAGTGATGAACAATGTTCTGGAAAATAGCCCTTTTGATTCAGGACAAGGTGTATGGGCGATTTTTAAGAGAAGATCAAATTGGAAATGCAGGATTGGCCTGGAGCACAGGAGAATGTGCAGGAAATCCTGAAAGGGGACGGGCAGAAAAAAGAGCAGCTGCATGAGCAGGAAGTGCAGCAGGAAGAAGAAAATAGACAGAGCAGTTGCTGTTGAGGAAGTGTCAATAGCAATTCGGAAAATAAAAACGGAAAATACGTTTTTACAGGAGGGCAACCCATGAAAATACTCCGCACCACCGCACAAAATATCTTAAAAAGTATACAGAGTATATTGCGAAGAAAAATCGCATATGTTATAATGCTCGCAGGCAAAAAAAAATTAAAGTGTTTATAACAAAAAAATCAAAAGCCCTCGAAGTTGCAGCTTCCAGGGCTTTCTTCTTATTTCATTTTTTATTACAGTGGACAAGGAATTATCAGGTCAGAGCTGCGCTGTTTGCAGTATAGAAGATAATTGTTGATTTTATTACGCAACAGGAATATTCAGTTAGGCTTACGCACAACAGAAAATTCTCATTCCATGCAGAAAGGGGCGGTTTTATGAAGCAGGATACACTGGAGGGCAGAGCAAAAACGAAAAACGGTGTCATTCGATTATGCTTTTCGGTGCTTTGTATTTTGTTGGAAGCAGCTTTTATCATTATCGTGATCACAAGGCTGAATGAATATGCGGAGATCGTTAATCTGCTGACCAGAGTCTTTGCAGGAATTCTGGTTCTGGCACTATATGCATCCGACCAGACCTCTTCCATGAAAATGCCGTGGATCATTCTGATACTTGTGTTTCCGATCATGGGAGTAGCGCTGTATCTGCTGATCGGATTAAATGGCGGAACTCGTAAAATGCGAGAACGATATGCGGATATCGACAGAAAGCTTCTGCCGCTTCTGCCGGATAATCGGGAAAAACTGGAAAATATCAAAAACAAAATCCCAAAAGCAGGAAATATCAGTGAGTATATTTGGAAAAATGCAGGTTATCCCGTATACCAGAATACGGATATTGTTTATTATGATGAGGCGGTAAAGGGATTAGAAGCACAGTTATCGGCACTGTCAAAGGCTGAAAAGTTTATTTTTATGGAATACCATGCGATAGAAGATGCAGAGGCCTGGAAAAAGATCCAGAAAGTGCTGGAGGAGCGTGTACAGGCAGGCGTGGAAGTGCGGGTATTTTATGATGATATGGGCTCTATTGGCTTTATTAATACGGATTTTGTAAAAAAGATGGAGCAGATCGGAATCCACTGCCGGGTATTTAATCCGTTTATGCCGGGACTGAATGTATTTCTGAACAACCGTGATCATCGAAAAATAACCGTGATCGATGGAAAAGCAGCTTTCACAGGCGGCTATAATCTGGCAAATGAATATTTTAATTACACCAATCCTTACGGACAATGGAAGGATACCGGGATCCGTCTTGAAGGTGATGCAGTTCAGTCGCTGACAGCAACATTCCTTGAAATGTGGAATGCAGCCAATGACAGGAATAATAATGAGGATTTCAGCAAATATTTTATAAGATCAGAATATAAGGCAGCTCAGAACGGATTTGTACAGCCTTATGCAGATAGTCCAATGGATGATGAACAGGTAGGAGAGGAAGTTTATATCAGCATGGTCAACAAAGCTGAAAAATACTGCTGGTTTATAACGCCATATCTGATCATTACGGATGAAATGACACATGCGCTGTGTCTTGCTGCAAAGCGGGGGATTGATGTCAGGATCATTACACCGGGAATCCCGGATAAAAAAATGATTTACAGTGTTACACGTTCCTTTTATCATGGACTGGTTAAAAATGGAGTGCGGATCTATGAGTGGACACCTGGCTTCTGTCACGCCAAGATGAGCGTGGCAGATGACTGTATGGCAACCTGCGGAACCATAAATCTGGATTACAGAAGTCTTTATCATCATTTTGAAAACGGATGCTTTATGGCAGACAGTCCGGCTGTGTTATCTATAAGAAATGACCTGGAAGAAACAATGAAGGAATGTCGGGAAGTAACAGAACAATACCGTACAGGACGCAGTGCATATCTTCGTCTGGGACAGCTTTTCATGAGATTGTTTGCAGGATTATTGTAAGGAAGAGGTGTAGATCTATGTGTACAGCAGCAACGTATCAGACAAAGGATTTTTATATGGGAAGAACTCTTGACTATGAGTTTTCCTATGGGGAAGAGGTGACCATAACCCCAAGAAATTATGAGTTCGATTTCCGATATGCGGGAAAAGCAAAAATACATTATGCTCTTATAGGAATGGCGTTTGTAGCAGGAGATTATCCGCTTTATTATGATGCGGCTAATGAAAAGGGACTGGGTATGGCAGGACTTAACTTTGTGGGGAATGCGGCATATGCAGAGGAAGCGGCAGAGACAGATAAAGATCTTGTCCAGGTGGCGCAATATGAATTTATTCCATGGATCCTTACCCAGTGTGCTTCGGTGGCTGAAGCAAGGAGGATGCTTTCCAATATGGAACTTATGGGAACACCTTTCAGTGAACAGCTTCCAACGGCACAGCTTCACTGGATGATCGCAGACAGGGAGGAATGCATCGTTGTAGAATCCATGAAAGACGGAATGCACATCTATGACAATCCTGTTGGCGTACTTACAAATAATCCTCCATTTCCCGGTCAGATGTTTGCACTTAACAATTATGCGGGTGTATCCAGAAAGCAGCCGGAAAGTACATTTGCAGGAGTGCTGGAGCTGGATCCATACAGCAGAGGAATGGGCGGAATGGGAATTCCGGGAGATCTTTCAAGCCAGTCAAGATTTGTAAAGGTTGCATTTACAAAATTAAACGCAATATCCGGAGATGGGGAAAACGAAAGTGTCAGCCAGTTTTTCCATATTTTAGGCTCTGTTGATCAGCAGCGGGGATGCTGTGAGGTATCAGAGGGCGCATATGAGATCACGATCTATACTTCATGCTGCAACACGACAAAGGGAATCTATTATTATACCACATATGATAATCACCAGATAACCGCAGTAGATATGTATGCGGAAAACCTTGATTCAGACAAGCTGATCCGTTATCCGCTCATATTAAACGGTGAGATCCGATGGCATAATAAATAAGATCAGGATTTTTACAGAAGATAATGAGGTAGGAAGATGGAAAATTATTCAATAGTATTCAGCAGCTTAACCGGTAATACAAAAAGCTGCCAGTCAGCCGATCGCAGTGTATACAGAGATTTGACTTTACAGCAGAGAAAAATATCAAGTATAATACTATAGCATTATTAAAAATCCCTTCCGGGAAAACAGAAAAACCACAATGATAAAGGAATATAACAAATGAGTATTTTAAATGTAGAACACCTGACCCACGGGTTTGGAGACAGAGCGATTTTCGAAGATGTATCTTTCCGGCTTCTTAAGGGAGAACACATCGGACTTGTAGGCGCTAATGGTGAAGGAAAGTCCACATTTATGAGTATCGTGACCGGAAAACTGATGCCGGATGAGGGCAGGGTAGAGTGGGCAAAAAATGTCCACGCAGGCTATCTGGATCAGCATGCAGTTCTGGAAAAGGGGATGACCATCGGCCAGGTGCTGAAATCCGCTTTTGATCCTCTCCTCAAAAAAGAAGAACGGATGAACGAAATCTGCGACAAGCTGGGAACTGCAGATCCTGACGAGATGGATGGTCTGATGGAAGAGCTTGGAACGATCCAGGACGAACTGACACTTCACGATTTTTATGCGATCGATGCCAAAGTGGAGGAGGTTGCCAGAGCTCTGGGCCTTCTGGATCTTGGGCTTGACCGTGATGTTACGGATCTAAGCGGCGGACAGAGAACCAAGGTACTTCTTGCGAAGCTTCTTCTTGAGAAGCCTGATATCCTGCTTCTGGATGAGCCTACCAACTATCTGGATGAGGAGCATATTGCATGGCTGAAAAGATATCTTCTGGATTATGAGAATGCCTTTATCCTTATTTCCCACGATATTCCCTTCCTGAATTCTGTAGTTAACATTATCTATCATATGGAAAATCAGGAACTGAACCGTTATGTAGGAGATTACGATCATTTCCAGGAGGTCTATGCGGTCAAGAAGGCACAGCTGGAGGCTGCTTACCGCAAACAGCAGCAGGAGATCAGTGAGCTGAAGGATTTCGTGGCAAGGAATAAGGCCCGTGTTTCCACAAGAAACATGGCTATGTCCCGCCAGAAAAAGCTGGACAAGATGGATGTGATCGAGCTGGCGGCAGAGAAGCCGAAGCCGGAGTTCAAATTCCGTTATGGCCGAACACCAGGAAAGATGCTTTTTGAGACACATGACCTTGTGATCGGTTATGATGAGCCGCTTTCCAAGCCACTGAATTTTACTATGGAGCGAGGACAGAAGATCGCACTGGTGGGAACCAATGGAATAGGAAAAACAACACTTCTTCGAAGCCTTCTCGGACTGATCAAGCCTCTTTCCGGAAGCGTGGAGCAGGGCGAGAACCTTGAGATCGGATATTTTGAGCAGGAAGTTAAAGGTGAGAATCGAACTACCTGTATCGAAGAACTCTGGCAGGAATTTCCGTCATTTTCCCAGTATGAAGTGCGTTCCGCGCTGGCGAAATGCGGGCTGACGACCAAGCATATTGAGAGCCAGGTACGAGTTTTAAGCGGTGGTGAGCAGGCAAAAGTGCGTCTTTGCAAGCTGGTGAACCGTGACACCAATATTCTTCTTCTGGACGAGCCTACCAATCATCTGGATGTAGATGCAAAAGACGAGCTGAAAAAAGCTCTCCGGGAATACCGCGGAAGTATCCTTCTCATCTGCCATGAACCGGAATTTTACCAGGATGTGGTAAATGAAGTCTGGGATATGAGCAAGTGGACAACCAAGATATTCTGATAATGGATATAGATATATGGCAGAAAAGACCGATATAATTCAAAAAGTACAATAAATGGGACATAAAGATGACAGCATAAGGGCAGCAGAGTCTGCCAGACAGAATACAGAGGACAAATAAATGGAAGAAACACAATTGAAAAAATTCAGTATCGTTATGGAGGGCGGCGGTATGCGAGGCTTGTATACAGCCGGCGTGATCGATGTTCTGATGGAAAATGAGATTTATGCGGACAGTGCGGTGGGCGTATCGGCTGGAGCTGTTTTTGGATGCAATTATAAGTCCAGGCAGATCGGAAGAGTTCTTCGCTATAACAAAAAGTACTGCAAGGATAAAAGACTTGCAAGCATTCGGAACTGGATCACCACAGGAGATGTATACAGCCGGGAATTCGGATATTATGAACTGCCCTGGAAGCTGGATATTTTTGACCGTCAGACCTACGCGGAAAATCCCATGAAATTTACAGTGGTGTGTACGGACCTGGATACAGGAAAACCGGTGTATCATGAATGTCCCAACGGAGATGTGGAGGATATTGAATGGATGCGCGCATCTGCATCGATCCCGGTAGCCTCCCGACCGGTGAAGCTTGAGGGAAAGAGACTTCTGGACGGTGGTGTGTCTGATCCGATCCCGGTTAAGTGGATGCTTTCCCGGGGATACGAAAAAAACGTAGTGGTGCTTACCAGAGATGTGAAGTACCGAAAAAAAGCAAACCCGAAGATGCAGCTTTTTCTGAAAGCAGTATTACATAAATATCCGGCTTTTCTGAAAGATCTGGAGGAACGGCATATCCATTATAATGAAACACTGGAGGAACTGGCTTCTCTGGAAAAAGAGGGGAGCGTTCATATCATCCGTCCGAGCAGTCCCATCCAGGCGGCGATGATCGAGCGTGATGAGAGCAATCTGGAGCGGATCTACCAGACAGGAAGAGCAGATATGAAAAAGGATCTGGAGAAGCTGAAAGCCTACCTGGATTCCTGAATCACAGACCGAAACAAAATTCGACTTATACCCCTTTCTATGTTATGATATTGGATATCATTACAACAGAAAGGGGTATTTTCAATGGGAGAAAAACCTCAGAATATAAAACACAGACATATAAGTCTGGGCGTGCTTGCCCATGTGGATGCAGGAAAGACGACATTATCGGAAGGCCTGCTTTTTAAATGCGGAAGGATCCGGAAGATCGGAAGAGTCGATCACAAGGATGCGTATCTGGATACCTATGAGCTTGAGAGGGAGAGAGGAATCACCATTTTTTCAAAGCAGGCAGTTTTTTCCATGGGGGATATGGAAGTGACACTTCTGGATACGCCGGGGCATGTGGATTTTTCTGCTGAGATGGAGCGTACCCTGCAGGTGCTGGATTATGCGATCCTGGTGATCAACGGCGCAGATGGTGTGCAAGGGCATACACAGACATTGTGGAGACTGCTGACACAGTATAAGATCCCAACATTTCTTTTTGTAAATAAAATGGACCAGGAAGGAACGGACAGGGAAAGACTTCTTGAGGAGCTGAAGAAGAAATTAAGCGGATGCTGTGTGGATTTTAGTGGAGAACTGGAATGCTCCGGTGCAGAAGCAGCAGGGAAAAAGGAGAATCCTGTGGATAACTCCGGGAAATCTCCGTCAGCTGAAGGAATGCAGCTGAAAGACAACGCCAGTGAAGCAGAAAAAGAGAATATATCCGGAACGCAGGGCGCTTCTGATAAAATAAATGGAACGGATGATTTTCTGGAAAATATCGCCATGTGTGAGGAGAACCTTCTGGAAAGCTTCCTGGAAACAGGAACGATCGCAAAAAAGGACGTGGCAGAGCTGATCCTGGAGCGAAAGCTTTTTCCATGCTTTTTTGGATCTGCCCTGAAGATGGAAGGCGTAGATGCTTTTATCCATGGAATGGAGACCTACATGGCAGTACCGTCCTATCCCGCAGAATTCGGAGCCAGGATCTTTAAGATCGCCAGAGATGAGCAGGGAAACCGTCTCACTTATATGAAGATCACCGGCGGCAGCCTGAAGGTTAAGGAGACGCTGACCAATGCAGGAAGAAATGGTATTCCGGCAGAGGAGATCTGGGAGGAAAAGGCGGATCAGATCCGTATCTATTCCGGTGCAAAATTTGAAATGCTCAAAGAGGCAGAGGCAGGAACCGTCTGTGCAGTTACAGGTCTTACCGAAACATATCCGGGAGAGGGACTTGGCATTGAGGCGGATTCTGCCATGCCGGTGCTGGAACCGGTACTGAATTATCAGATCATCCTTCCGGAGGGCTGTGACGCCCACAGGATGCTGAAAAGCCTGAAGGAGCTGGAGGAGGAAGAACCGCAGCTTCATATCATGTGGGATGAGCAGCTGGGAGAGATCCACGCCATGCTGATGGGCGAGGTACAGATCGAGATTCTGAAGCATCTGATCTGGGAGCGTTTTCATGTGGCAGTAGAATTTGGAACCGGTAATATCGTATACAAAGAAACCATTGCCGCACCGGTGGAAGGCGTGGGACATTTTGAACCGCTTCGTCATTATGCGGAGGTGCATCTTCTTCTGGAACCGGGAGAGAGAGGAAGCGGACTGCAGTTTTTTACTGCGGCAAATGAAGATCAGCTGGATCGGAACTGGCAGCGGCTGATCCTGACACATCTGGAGGAAAAAGAGCATCTGGGAGTCCTTACCGGATCACCCATCACCGATATGCAGATCACACTTCTTACCGGGCGGGCACATCAGAAGCATACGGAAGGTGGAGATTTCCGGCAGGCGACCTACCGTGCTGTGCGCCAGGGCCTCAAGAAAGCGGAGACACTTCTTCTGGAACCCTATTACAGCTTCCGACTTGAGGTTCCGGCAGAAAATGTAGGACGTGCCATGACGGATATCCAGAGGATGCAGGGAACCTTCCAGGGGCCGGAAACCCAGGGAGAGCTGTCGGTGATCACAGGAAGTGCGCCGGTGGCAAAAATGAGGGATTATCAGAGCCAGGTAGTTTCCTACACAAGAGGCAGAGGTCATCTGACCTGTACTCTGAAGGGCTATGAACCCTGTCAGGATCAGGAGCAGATCGCAGAGGAGATCGGATATGATTCCGAGAGAGATCTTGAGAATCCTACAGGCTCTGTATTCTGTGCCCATGGAGCAGGCTTCGTGGTTCCCTGGTATGAGGTAGAAGAATACATGCATCTGGAAGGAACTCAGCTTCCGGACAGTAATGATGCCTATGAGGATTCCGACAACAGCTCTGCAGGAGTGCGTTCAGTTCAGGGAACAGCCAAAAACAGTCCGGATCACAGAACAGCCAATGCCGGCCGTGGAAAATATACCTCCATGTATGGAAGCTACGAAGAGGAAAAAGAACTGAAGGCAATCTTTGAGAAAACCTTTGGTCCGGTGAGCTCAAAGAAATACAGCAGTAACAGCCGAAGCTTTGGAAATCCGGAAAGCGGAAGCAGCTTTTCCGGGAAGGGAGGCAAAGGTGCAGCAGATTCCGGCCTTCCGGCAAAATCCGGTCACGGCGCCTGGAGAAACAGCAGTCCGGCCATCCACAGAGAGGACTATCTGCTGGTGGACGGCTGCAATATCATATTTGCCTGGGAGGATTTAAGAGATCTGGCACAGGCAGACTTTCATGCGGCACAGTCCAGGTTAATGGATATATTAAGCGATTATCAGGGGATCAAGGGCTGCATCCTGATCCTGGTATTTGATGCCTACCGTGTGGAGGGCCATCCGGAGGAAACCTTCCAGTATCATAATATTCATGTTGTCTATACAAAAGAAGCGGAAACTGCAGACCAGTATATTGAACGCACTGTCCATAAAATCGGACGGAAACATAACGTGACAGTTGCCACATCAGACGGACTGGAGCAGATCATCATTATGGGACAGGGAGCCGCCAGGATCTCAGCACGCGGATTCAAAGATGAGATCGCTTCCGCAAAACAGCAGATGAGAGAAGAATGGCAGGAGCGCAGGGACAACAGCAAAACCTATCTCTTTGACAGTATGACACCGGAACTGAAATCTCATATGGAAGACATCCGTCTGGGAAGAAAGAAAAAAGAAGAATTATAACAAAAAATATATGCCCTCATTGTGGGCATATTTCACAAAAATAAAAAAGCTTTTTGAATTCTTTTGCAAATAAATGGGAAAAGTAGTAAAATAAGGATAGAATCCTCAGTGAGAAGCTCCTTGTCTGGATATATAACCTGGCAGGGAGCTTTCATTAGAGCACAATAAGCGCCAGGATAACAAAAGAAAAGCAAAAAAATGAAAGGAAGTGGAAAAATGTTTGAAGCAGGCGAATATGTTGTGTATGGTCGTACCGGCATCTGCCAGGTAACAGGAGTTACCACAATGAGGGTGGATGGTTCCTCCGGCGAGAAGCTTTATTATGTACTGAGGCCCGGAGGAGAGACAGATGGGAAGATATTTACACCGGTGGAAGGTGGAAAGCAGGTGCTTCGCGGAATCATTACGAGGGAAGAAGCGGAGAGGCTTATCGATGAGATCCCATCCATTGAGACACTGAGTATTGAGAATGAGAAATTCCGGGAGGATAGCTACAAGAAATGCATCCGTACCTGTGAATGCAGAGATCTTCTTCGGATCATCAAAACGATCTACGTCAGAAAACAGGCCAGATTATCTCATGGCAAAAAAACAACCGCTACAGATGAGCGGTATCTGAAGCTTGCAGAGGATCATCTCTATTCTGAATTTTCCATGTTACTGGATATCCCCAAAGCACATATGGCAGATTATATTGAACAGCGAGTACACCAGCAGAAGGAAGCCGAAGAACAGGTATGCGCTGTTTGACAAAGCAGAGCGTATCTGCTATGGTATTTCCGGTAACCTTCCAGAAATCCTGTATCTGTGACAGAAGCTTCACAGGAAGTGGAGAACAGATCCAGGATCAGTCTGAATGTTATAAAGAAAAGGAGATGCCAGAGAAATGAGAGAACAGCTTACCCGCAAGGATGTTGAAAAAATAGAGCAGGAGATCGAACACCGTAAACTGGTAGTACGCAAGGAAGCCATTGAGGCGGTCAAGGAGGCACGTGCCCAGGGAGACTTAAGTGAGAACTTTGAGTATTATGCAGCCAAGAAGCATAAGAATCAGAACGAGAGCCGCATCCGTTATCTGGAGAGGATGCTGAAGACGGCATCCATTGTATCCGATGCTTCCAGATCTGACGAAGTGGGAATGGATGATATCGTGGAAGTTCTTTTTGAAGAAGATAATGAGGTGGAGAAGTACAAGCTGGTTACTTCCATCCGCGGAAATTCCATGGAAAACCGTATCAGTATTGAATCGCCTATCGGCAAGGCACTGCGCGGTCATCGTGTAGGAGACCGGGTGGAAGTAAAGGTCAATGATGATTACAGCTATTACCTTGTAATAAAATCCATCGACAAGACCGGATCTGAGGATGAGGAGATCCGCGGATTCTGAACGATATATAGGACAGAGAGATCCTGACGGGAAATCGGTTTCCCGTAACAGGATCCTCTGTTTTATTTTTTTACACAGATTTTACATTCCAGTGGGGAAAATTTTACAATAGGCCGCTATTATGAAAATCGTTGAAATGAGAAAAAAGGAAATCAAACATATCAAAAAGAGAAAGTGAAGGAGAGTATTATGGACTTTTTCAGCGTACTGGCATTGCTTGGCGGCCTTGCTATTTTCCTTTATGGAATGAACTTAATGGGAGATGGGCTTGCGAAGGTTGCAGGCGGAAAGCTTGAGCGGATCCTGGAGACACTTACCTCCAATCCCATCAGAGCCGTTCTTCTTGGACTGGGTGTGACTGCAGTGATCCAGTCATCCTCGGCAACTACCGTTATGGTCGTTGGTTTTGTAAACTCGGGAATCATGAAGCTGTCCCAGGCTGTGGGAATCATCATGGGTGCCAATATCGGTACTACCGTAACCTCATGGATCTTAAGTCTTACAGGTATCCAGAGTGACAACTTTATTATCCAGCTTTTTAAGCCGACGTCATTTTCACCGATTCTGGCACTGATCGGCGTGGTTCTGATCATGTTTACAAAAAGCCAGAAGAAAAAGGACGTGGGAGCGATTTTTGTAGGCTTTGCGATCCTGATGTATGGAATGAATGCCATGAGTGGAGCTGTGGAACCTCTTGCAGAGGTACCGGAGTTTACCGGAATGCTGGTGAAATTCTCCAATCCGATCCTTGGAGTTGTGGCTGGAGCAGTGCTGACAGCGATCATCCAGTCGTCTTCCGCATCGGTTGGTATCCTCCAGGCGCTGTGTCTTACTGGAATGGTACCGTTCAGTGCAGCACTTCCTATTATCATGGGACAGAATATCGGTACCTGTATCACTGCGATCCTTTCAGCCATCGGAGCCAGCAAAAACGCAAAACGTGCGGCTATGATCCATCTGTATTTCAATCTGATCGGAACCATGCTGTTCATGGCAGTATTTTATGCGATAAATGCAGCAGTACATTTTTCATTCATGGAACAGGCAGCGACTCCGGCCGGGATCGCGATCCTGCACAGTACCTTCAATATCACGGCAACTCTTGTTCTTCTTCCGTTTGGAAAGGCTCTGGAGAAGCTTGCCTGTCTTACTATCCGCGACAGGAAGGAAGAGGAGGAAAAGGTGGCAGCAGATCCGGATTTCATGATCCTGGAAAGCCGTTTTTTGGAGAAACCTGCATTTGCAGTTGAGCAGAGCAGGAATGCAGCGAAAAAAATGGCAGAGGATTCTCACAGAACTCTGTTTACCGCCCTGGACCTTCTGAAGAATTTCAGCGCAGAAGGAAAGGCTCTGGTGGAAGAAGCAGAGAAAAAGGTAGACCGCTATGAGGATGAACTTGGAACCTATCTTGTAAAACTGAACCAGAAGGATCTTTCCGTTCATGACAGTCACAGCGTTTCCATCATGCTTCACTGTATCGGTGATTTCGAGAGGATTTCCGATCACGGTGTGAACATCATGGAATCCGCACAGGAGCTTTATGAAAAAGGCCTGAAGTTTTCAGATAAGGCGCTGGAAGAGTTACGTGTCATGGAGCATGCGGTGGAAGACATTGTAGATATTGCTTACAAGGTTTACGAAAATCAGGATGTGCAGCTTGCGAGAGAGATCGAGCCACTGGAGGAAGTGATCGATGAACTCAGCAAGGAACTGAAGTACCGGCATATCCAGAGACTTCGCGCCGGAGAATGTACCATTGAAATGGGATTCATCCTGTCCGATGTGACTACCAGCCTGGAGCGTGTGGCAGATCACTGTTCCAATATCGGTGTCTGTGTGACACAGGTTCATGAAGATGCTTTTGATACACATCAGCACCTGAAGCAGATCAAACATGGGCCGGATGAAACCTTCTACCGTGAGCTGGAGGTGATCCGGAGACAGTATCAGCTTCCGGAAATAAAGGATGAGCCGGCGGCAGCCCAGATGGCAGCGGCAGGCAGCCAATAAAAAGATATCGAAATAATGCTATGCCCTGGTTATCTGTATCAGCAGACGGCCAGGGCTTGTGCAGTAAAAAGAAAGCAGTTATACTGAAGGCATGGAACAAAAAAGACCAGACGATTGTGAAGTGCCAACGGCAAAAAAACGAACAGAGAGGATATAGAATGATCTACTGTGTGGAAGATGAGAGAAATATCAGAGAGCTTCTTGTCTATACCCTGGAGACAACAGGCTTTGAGGCAGAAGGTTTTGAAACCGGGGCAGAACTTGACACAGCCATGAAAAAAAATCTGCCGGAACTGATCCTGCTGGACATCATGCTCCCGGGTGAAGATGGGTATAATATTTTGAAACGACTGAAAAGTGACACCAGAACCCGGGATATCCCGGTGATCATGGTCACAGCCAAAGAAGCGGAGTTTGACAAGGTAAAAGGTCTGGAGGGCGGCGCAGATGATTACATCACCAAGCCCTTCGGGATGATGGAATTTGTAGCTAGGGTTAAAGCGGTCCTTCGGCGCTGCGCAAGGCAGAGCGAAGAGAGGGAGCTGCACTGTAAGGGTCTTCGTGTCAATGTGTCCCGTCACGAAGTCAGCTATCAGGGTGAGGTGAAGGAGCTGACCAGAAAGGAATTCGAGCTTCTGGAATATCTTATGGAGAACAAAGGACTGGTCATGTCCAGAAACCAGATCCTGTGCCATGTGTGGGGCTATGATTTTGACGGAGAAACAAGGACTGTAGATGTTCATGTACGGACTCTCCGACAAAAGCTGGGGGAAGCCGGAAATCTGATCGAGACAGTGCGTGGCGTGGGATACCGGATCGGAGATCATGTATGAAAAAGAAAATTCTGCATCATACAAGCATTATGATCATTTTTGCTGTTCTTGTCACGTTTCTGGCAGCAAGTGTGGTCACCTACAGCAAATTAAACACATACATGCAGCGGGGAGTCCGTGAGGAAGCGCAGTATATCTGCCTTGCCATGGATGAGTATGGAGATTCCTTTCTCACAAAAAAGCTTCGGACAGTATCCTCAAGTCGTGTGACTCTCATCCGTAAAGACGGAACCGTTCTCTACGATTCTGAGACCTCTCCGAAAAAACTGGCAAATCACAGTGATCGTCCGGAATTTATACAGGCAGAAAAAAATGGAAAAAGCGAAAGCATCCGTTATTCAGAAACCTTTGCAAAAAAGACCTTTTATTATGCGGTGAAGCTGGATGACGGAAACGTGCTCCGTGTAGGAAAAACCGTAGACTCCATATATTCCACATGGATCTCAAGTCTTGCTGTGCTGGGACTTCTGATGCTCCTGGTACTGATCCTGGAGTTTGTTTTTGCACAGAGACAGACCAGAGAGCTGATCCGTCCGGTCAACGATCTGGATCTGGAGCATCCGCTGAACAATGTGTGCTATGAGGAGCTGCGTCCCCTTCTTGTGCGGGTGGATGAACAGAACCGGCAGATCCGGCAGCAGGTAAAAGAACTGAAGGAGGCAGAGGAGATCCGGAAGGAATTTTCTGCAAATGTTTCCCATGAGTTGAAGACCCCGCTGATGTCCATTTCCGGTTATGCGGAGCTTATGATGAACGGCATGGTTCCGGCAGATCATATACAGGAATTTTCCGGAAGGATCTACCATGAATCAATAAGACTTTCCAATCTGGTAGCGGATATCATCCAGCTTTCCAGACTGGATGAAAGCAACAGTGAGGTTCCTTTTGAAGAGGTGGATCTTTATGAGCTTGCGGAAGACGTAAGAAATAATCTCAGACATCTTGCCGGAAAGAAAAATATTTTCCTTGAGCTTGCCGGAAGTACAGAGAAGATCAAGGGTGTCCGCCATGTACTCTATGAGATGCTTTTTAATATTGCAGACAATGCAGTTCGCTATACAGAACAGAATGGTCATGTGCGAATCATGGTAGGCAACCGGAAAGGGCATCCGTTCTACTGTGTGGCAGATGACGGAATCGGAATCCCGAAAAGTGAACAGGGAAGGATCTTTGAGCGCTTTTACCGGGTAGACAAAAGCCATTCCAGGCAGACCGGCGGAACAGGTCTGGGGCTTTCTATTGTGAAGCATGGAGCAACGCTTCATCATGCACAGATTAACGTGGAAAGTGAACAGGGAGTTGGAACCAGGATGGAGATCGTTTTCCCGGAGAATACTTCTGACCGAAAATAAACTGAAAATAATCAGTAGGATTTCACGGTGATGTGTAGTATAATAAAAAAAGGTTCAAAGGCCGGTCGGATGAGAATCTGACCGGCTTAAAATATGTATGGGAAAAAATCCCTGTATTTCTAAAAATCAGGAGGAACAAAATTATGAAAGAGCCGGTTCTGGTAGTAATGGCAGCAGGAATGGGAAGCCGCTATGGCGGACTGAAACAGATCGATCCTGTAGATCAGGAAGGTCATATCATCATGGATTTTTCCATTTATGATGCCGTACGTGCAGGCTTTAAGAAAGTGATATTCATCATAAAAAAAGAGAATGAACAGGATTTCCGCGATGCCATCGGCGACCGCTTAAGTGACAAGGTGGAGATTGTTTATGTGCATCAGGATCTTAACAACATCCCGGAAGGCTTCCAGGTTCCGGAAGGCCGTGTGAAGCCATGGGGAACCGGACATGCGGTATTAAGCTGTGCCGGAGAGCTCGACGGACCGTTTGTGGTGATCAATGCAGATGATTATTATGGAACCCATGCTTTTAAGATGGCGTATGATTTCCTGATCCAGGCCAAGGAGGACATCGTACCTGCCCAGTATATGATGGTAGGCTACCGTCTTGAGAATACCCTGACAGACAATGGCTACGTTTCCAGAGGTGTCTGTGAGACAGATGAAAATGGATATCTTGCAGATATCAATGAGCGAACACACATTGAGAAACGTGACGGCGGAGCAGCCTACACAGAGGACGATGGAAAAACCTGGACAAGTCTCCCGGGAGAGACTCCGGTATCCATGAACATGTGGGGATTCACCGGCGGATTTATGAAAGAGCTGGTAAAACGCTTCCCGGTATTCCTTGAAAAGAGCATTCCGGAAAATCCTCTGAAATGCGAATATTTCCTTCCGTTTGTAGTTGACGAGCTCCTCCAGGAAAAAAAGGCAGCAGTCAGGGTCCTTACCACACAGGATAAATGGTACGGAGTGACCTATAAAGAGGACAAACCGGTAGTGGTAGCCGCGATCCAGAATCTGAAGGATCAGGGACTTTATCCGCAGGGACTCTGGGATTAGGTAGTAAACCTGGTTTTCTGCTATTGTGGAAACAAAGGAACAGTGCTAAAATAAACAGGAACAGTGCTAAAATAAACAGGAACAGTTAGATCCAATAGAGGAGGAGAAAAACTATGGCAATTTTAGTAACAGGTGGAGCAGGATACATTGGAAGTCATACCGTTGTAGAGCTGCAGAGCGCAGGATATGATGTTGTAGTAGTTGACAATTTATGCAATTCCAGTGAGAAGGCTCTGGACAGAGTATCCAAGATCACAGGCAAACCGGTGAAATTCTATAAAGCAGATATCCTGGACCGCGAAGCATTAAATGAAGTTTTTGACAAAGAAGAGATCGACTCCTGTATTCATTTTGCAGGACTGAAAGCAGTTGGTGAATCTGTTGCCAAGCCGTGGGAGTATTATGAGAACAATATCGCAGGAACCCTTACTCTTGTAGACGTGATGAGAAAACATAATGTTAAAAATATTATTTTTTCTTCCTCAGCAACCGTATACGGAGATCCGGCAATGATCCCGATCACCGAGGAGTGCCCGAAGGGACAGTGTACCAACCCATATGGCTGGACCAAATCCATGCTGGAGCAGATCCTTACAGATATCCAGAAGGCAGACCCGGAGTGGAACGTAGTTCTTCTTCGTTACTTCAACCCGATCGGTGCTCATAAGAGCGGAACCATCGGTGAGAATCCAAATGGTATCCCGAACAACCTGATGCCATATATCACACAGGTAGCAGTAGGCAAGCTGAAAGAGCTTGGCGTATTCGGAAACGATTACGATACACCGGATGGAACAGGTGTCCGTGACTACATCCACGTAGTAGACCTTGCCAAGGGCCATGTAAAAGCCCTTAAGAAGCTGGAAGACAATTCCGGATTAAGCATCTACAACCTTGGAACCGGAAAAGGCTACAGTGTTCTTGATATCGTTAAGAACTTTGAGGCAGCTACCGGCGTCAAGATCCCATATGTGATCAAACCACGCCGCCCAGGCGACATCGCAACCTGCTACTCCGATGCAACCAAAGCTGAGAAAGAGCTTGGCTGGAAGGCAGAGAACGGAATCCGCGAGATGTGTGCAGACTCCTGGAGATGGCAGAGCCAGAACCCTAATGGATATGAGGCTTAAGGAACAGAAAGCTTAATTACATAAAAACATAAAAGCGATATAAAATACGGCAGACAGTCCCGGAGGGATGTCTGCCGTGGTGCTTTTTTTGAGGGCAAAAAAGTCGCTTATCATTTCCATAAGCGACAAGCAGGCCGGAAACCCGTATAAATGCGGACTTCCGGCCTGCTTTGACCATAATTCTGACTGCTAATAGTTCAGCTTTTCCATGAATTTCTGTTTTTGTTTTATGCTGCTGTGCACATAAATATCCATGGTGATCTTGACGGACGAATGTCCCAGAATTTCAGAAAGCGTCTTGCTGTCAAATCCCATCTCTGTACATCGGGTGGCAAAAGCATGCCGGAGAGAATGAATGTTGATACTGGGGATTTCACATTGCTGAAGGAGCTTCTGGAATTTACGCTGTATATTTCTGGGCTCCATACATTTACGATTCGTACCCGTCAGCAGGTATGAATCAGGTTCAGCAGCAATCCGCTTCATTTTTTTCAATAAAAAATCAGGGATTGGAATATCCCTGATGGATGAGACTGATTTAGGAGGACCTATCATTAAAACAGTTTTGGGTTCTTCATCAGATTCACCAGAATAATCAAGATTTTTTATCCGTGAGATCGTTCGTCTTATATGAAGCAGCTTTTTATCAAAATCAATATCTTCCCACCGGATACCGCTGAGCTCGCCAACGCGGATCCCTGTATAAATACATAGCAGGATGCCGATGGGAAATTCTGAGTCCTCAGCAGAGAGAACTGTGATCAGCTTTGTGAGATGTTCATGAGAAATAAGCTGAAAAGGAATGGTATTTATTTTGGGATACCGAAATTCAAGCTGTGAAAGATTCAGATCCCCCTGTTTTTCACCATAGCGTAAAATGCTGTGGAACAGGATCAGAAGATTTTTGATGGTACGTGGCGAAAGCCCCTGCTGTTTCAGCTTTTCAGAGAAGGCATATACGGAAGCAGAAGAGATGTATTTCAACGGCATATCACCAAATTCCGGAAGGATATGTGTATCAAGAAGTGTTTCGTAGCAGGCATAGGTGCTGAGCTTTACAGCATAACGCATGGATAACATCCATTCTTCACTGAGGTTTCGAAATACATAACACTTTCCCGGAGAGTTTTGAAGATTATTCTGACATAAAACAGTCAGCTTTTTCTTTTTTACAGCCTCGTATGTACGACCATACAGATATCCGTACTGGATCCGTCCATTCTGGTCACGACATTTTTCATAGCGCGCCTCCCATCTTCCGTCTTTCCTTTTTCTGATATTTTCCCCTTTTCTAGGCATAATCGTAGTCTCCTTTTCGCATTATTATAGCAAAAGTCTGACCATTTTTGTGACCACTAATAAGCGAAAAAAAGGAGAATTTGTCGTATATAAAAAAATCAACCGAAAAAACCTGCATTTTTGGTCGAAAGTGATGCATTTTTCGTATCTTGACAGTGACAGGGTGCAATGCTATCATTGATTAAGATTCAAAAACTATGCAATTTGAGAGAAAATCACCTGTCGCTTATGGAAATGATAAGCGATAGGAAAAAATAATAATTTAGATAAGTTATATTATAATGATTTTTCTTTGCAAAAAACGGAGAACCAAAATGAAAGAACCGGAAACCGGCAAAAAAGAAAAGACCGGAAAAAGCGGCTACAGCATCACAACCTGGCGACTGCATCTCTGGTGCAGACATCCGGAATGGCTGCGGACCACACAGGAATTTTATAACCGGATCGCTGAATTTTATTACAACCTGCTTCTGGATCATACGGATCTCTGGGAAATGAGAAGCCAGCAGACTTTACGCGAGCTGGAGATCATGAGCATTCCGGGACGAGGCGGACGCATACCATCAAATCCCCTCCCCTGGCAAAAGGTTCCACTGTATTTTCGAAGAGCAGCAGCCAATGAGGGAATTGCTTCAGCCAAAAGCTACCTCAGCCGTTTTGCCCAGGATGAGAAGATCGGCAGAGCAGAGAAACTAAATGCAGCAGTTACCTATTACAAAGGAATGTATCAGGAGTTTTCTGCTAAAGAGATCACACTGCGTGTCTGGACAGGAGCCACATGGACCTGGATGCATTGCCGGCTGTCAGGCAGAGACTTTCCGGAAAACGCCAGACTCATGTCACCATCCGTAGTTTTTGAATACAAATATGACATGCTGCATGTTCCAGTACGTCAGAACAATGAAAATACAGCAACCGTACGTCAGAGGATGCAGGCAGGATGCAGGATACTCTGTATTCAGTTTACAAACAGTGATGCCTTTGCAGCAGGCGTTGTTCTGGACGGAACCGGTCAGGAGATCGCTGTGAAGTTCTGGAAAGGCGGAAAGGAATACAGCCACCATTGCAGAAAGCTTCTGGAAAAGATCCAGAAGTCCCAGGAAGCAACTGGAGGCAGACAGACAGGCAGAGTTGATCAGAAATACTGGATGCATCTGAAACATCTTTCTGAACACTATGGACACCAGGTCACAAGCCAAATCTTACGTTTTGCCGTAGAGCAGGACGTTTCTGTGATCGTACTTCCACGTTATAACCAGGAATATTCCAGAAACGTCATGAAAGGCTCAGGAAACTGGGGCCCGCTCCACTTAAGCACCAGGATCCGCCAGTATCTGGACTACAAAGCATGGAAAAACGGAATCATCGTTATCGAAGTCCACGCCACCGGCATCAGCGCAAACTGTGCCAGATGCGGCGCAGAAATCATTCGGACTGACACCAGAACAGAACTATGCTGCTGCGCTAATGGACATCAGACGAACCGATATCTGAATGCTGTGAGAAATCTCGGGAAAAAGTGCCTGACACAGTTTGGACGTGGGGCATGAAGGGAAGAACAAAAGAAACAGAGCAGAATATCAGTATGAAAAGCGAGCAGGTGGATTGACCTTATGGCATGTCAGAAAACAGATGTCATAAGGTCAGTGCATCGGCTTTGCCGTGCTGACAAAAAGAAAGCGAAAGCAAAACACGGTGTATATCAGTGATAAACACCGCCGGGTTGAATACCGCCTGTCGTGTGTGTACCTGAAGAAGGTGTGGGCACGGCGAAGAATGTGCCGGCTTTAAGCTGGGGAGTGTATTCAAAGTTATTTTTAATAGAACTGTGAGATATGACACAGGAGATTATGAAAATGAAATACCATCCTGAAATACAGGATGTGTACATAGGTGCAAAAATTAGAGGATATGCCCGATGAGGGACGGAGGAGTAAATAACATGAAGAATTACAAAATCGCCGTTGCGGGCACTGGTTATGTGGGCTTGTCGATTGCCACATTGCTTTCCCAGCATCATCATGTGACCGCTGTGGATATCATTCCGGAGAAGGTCGAAATGATGATCCACAACCGGAAGTCTCCGATTCAGGACGATTATGTTGAAAAGTACCTTGCAGAGAAGGAACTGAACTTGACTGCAACTCTGGATGCTAAGACCGCATACGCCGATGCTGACTTTGTAGTAATTGCTGCTCCTACAAATGTCTACTCAACAAAATCAGTTGAGGTCTGATGGTCTATGGTGGAGTTGAATATACATACAAATATAAGTGCTTTTGCATAAATATACGCCGCATTTTACTGTGAAAATCATGTTTTGTGTAGTAGGACGTTAATATTGATAACTGCATTTATCTGCGTGGCGTTGAGTAACGGACGGAAATTACTAATATTCTGTCGTGTAGACATCATAAAAAATGAATAAATCATTGTGCAGGTTGCAATAAGAATGATGGGTTTGCTTGTATGATTATTACAAAAACGGTAGGATAGGAAAATTTGGGAAATGGGTGCGGAAAAACGGGTCTACTCAACAGATTAACACTTTGATGTAGAGAGAAAAGAGTGTGGCGAATAAATATACGCCAGTGAAAAGTAGTGAAAGATGCAACTGATTTTGTTGAGTGAACCTGTCTGGATAAAGATATGTAGGAAAATAGACGAAATATCGAGAAAAGATTTGATTGCTGGGGTAATTGAATACGACAGCAAGAGGAAAAAGAAAGACCATCCATATGGATGTGTAGATAGATTTTTTTAGAGATTAAAAGACGTAGGAATAGATGTTATGAAAGGCATTATTTTAGCAGGTGGATCGGGTACTCGTCTGTATCCATTAACGAAAGTTACGAGCAAACAGCTCTTACCTATTTTTGATAAACCGATGATTTATTATCCGATGTCTGTTCTGATGAACGCTGGCATTCGTGACATTTTGATTATTTCCACACCGCAGGACACTCCTCGTTTTGAGAACCTGCTGGGTGATGGACACCAGTTTGGTGTGAACCTGACCTATGCTGTTCAGCCTTCTCCGGATGGACTGGCACAGGCCTTTATCATTGGTGCCGACTTTATTGGTAATGATTCTGTGGCTATGGTGCTGGGTGACAATATCTTTGCGGGCCACGGATTAAAGAAAAGATTGACTGCTGCAGTAGAAAACGCTGAGAGCGGCAGGGGTGCAACAGTGTTTGGCTACTACGTAGACGATCCAGAGCGTTTCGGCATCGTTGAGTTCGATAAGACAGGTAAGACTATTTCTATTGAAGAAAAGCCGGAGCATCCGAAGAGCAAATACTGCGTAACTGGCCTGTACTTCTATGATAACCGTGTGGTCAAGTTTGCTAAGAACCTGAAGTCTTCTGCACGTGGTGAGCTTGAAATTACTGATCTGAACCGCATCTATCTGGAAGATGGTTTTCTGAATGTGGAGTTACTGGGTCAGGGTTTTACTTGGCTGGATACAGGTACACACGAGAGCCTTGTGGATGCTACCAACTTCGTGAAGACTGTGGAGCAGCATCAGCATCGTAAAATTGCCTGCTTGGAAGAAATTGCATACTTGAACGGCTGGATCAGCAAGGATGAACTGATGAAAGTCTATGAGGTTATGAAGAAAAATCAGTACGGCCAGTATATGAAGGATGTCATGGACGGCAAGTATCAAGAGCATCTGTATTAAAAAGGGAAAGTGTAGAGGAGAATAGATCATGAATATTATTGTTACCGGCGGTGCTGGTTTTATTGGTAGTAACTTTGTATTCCATATGCTGAAGAAGTATTCGGATTACCGGATCATCTGTCTGGACAAGCTGACCTATGCAGGCAATCTGTCCACATTGGCACCTGTTATGGACAACCCGAATTTCCGTTTCGTGAAAGCAGATATCTGTGACCGCGAAGCTGTGGACAAACTGTTTGAAGAAGAGCATCCAGACATTGTGGTGAATTTTGCGGCAGAATCTCATGTTGACCGTTCCATCGAAGATCCGGGAATCTTCCTCCAGACCAACATCATCGGTACCAGTGTGCTGATGGACGCATGCCGCAAGTACGACATCCAGCGTTATCATCAAGTTTCTACCGATGAGGTTTATGGTGACCTTCCGCTGGATCGTCCTGACCTGTTCTTTACTGAGGAGACTCCTATTCACACCAGCTCTCCGTACAGCAGCTCTAAGGCTGCCGCTGACCTGCTGGTTCTGGCTTACCACCGTACCTACGGTCTGCCTGTAACCATTTCTCGCTGCTCCAACAACTATGGCCCGTATCACTTCCCGGAGAAGCTGATTCCGTTGATGATCGCCAATGCTCTGGCAGACAAGCCACTGCCTGTTTACGGCGAGGGACTGAACGTCCGTGACTGGTTGTATGTCGAAGACCACTGTAAGGCCATCGACCTGATTATCCACAAGGGGCGCATTGGTGAGGTTTACAATGTCGGCGGTCACAACGAGAAGCAGAACATCGAGATCGTGAAGATCATCTGCAAGGAACTGGGCAAGCCGGAAAGCTTGATCACTCATGTTGGCGACTGTAAGGGTCATGATATGCGTTATGCTATCGACCCGACCAAGATTCACAACGAGCTGGGCTGGCTGCCGAAGACCAAGTTTGAGGACGGCATCAAAAAGACCATCCAGTGGTATCTCGATAACCGTGAGTGGTGGGAGACCATCATCAGCGGCGAGTATCAGAACTACTACGAGAAAATGTACAGCAATCGCTAACAGGAGGAAATAACATGAAGTTTTTTGTAACAGGTGCTGGCGGTCAGCTGGGACATGATGTGATGAACGAGCTATTGAAGCGTGGTCATAAGGGTGTCGGTTCTGATATTCAGGAGAACTACAGCGGCGTGTCAGATGATTCTGCGGTAACAAAAGCACCGTATGTGGCTCTAGATATTACCGATAAGAACGTTGTTGAGAAAGTAATTACAGAAGTTAATCCGGATGCCGTGATTCACTGTGCCGCATGGACTGATGTTGATATGGCTGAGGATGATGATAAAGTAGCGAAAGTCCGTGCCATCAATGCAGGCGGTACTCAGAACATTGCAGATGTCTGCAAGAAGCTGAACTGCAAAATGACCTATATCAGCACGGATTATGTGTTCGATGGTCAGGGCACTGAGCCTTGGCAGCCGGACTGCAAGGATTACAAGCCTTTGAATGTGTACGGCCAGACGAAACTGGAAGGTGAACTGGCAGTCAGCCAGACACTGGAAAAGTATTTCATTGTCCGCATTGCATGGGTATTTGGTTTGAATGGTAAGAACTTTATCAAGACCATGCTGAATGTCGGAAAGACACACGATACTGTTCGGGTGGTGAATGACCAGATCGGCACACCGACCTATACATATGATTTGGCTCGACTGCTCGTTGATATGAATGAAACCGGGAAATACGGCTATTACCATGCGACCAACGAGGGCGGTTATATCAGCTGGTATGACTTCACGAAAGAAATCTACCGTCAGGCTGGTTATAAGACAGAGGTTCTTCCGGTAAGTACGGAAGAGTATGGTCTGAGTAAAGCAGCACGTCCGTTTAACAGCCGTCTGGATAAGGGTAAGCTGGTGGAAGCTGGATTTACTCCGCTTCCGACTTGGCAGAATGCACTGAGCCGTTATCTGAAAGAGATTGATCAGTAAGAGGAGATAGAAGAAATGGGACAGATTAAAGTTGAGAAAAATGTAGGTGGCATCGAAGGCCTTTGCGTGATTGAACCTGCTGTTTATGGTGATGCCCGTGGTTATTTCATGGAAGCCTATAACGAAAAAGATATGAAGGAAGCTGGCATTAACATCCACTTTGTGCAGGACAACCAGTCTATGTCCACAAAGGGCGTGCTGCGTGGCCTGCATTTCCAGAAGCAGTATCCGCAGTGCAAGCTGGTGCGCGCCGTGCGTGGTACTGTGTTTGATGTTGCAGTTGACCTCAGAAGCAATTCTGAAACCTACGGCAAGTGGTATGGTGTGACCCTTTCGGCTGAGAACAAGAAACAGTTTCTTATCCCGGAGGGCTTTGCGCACGGCTTCTTGGTTCTGAGCGATGAGGCAGAGTTCTGCTACAAGGTCAATGACTTCTGGCATCCGAATGACGAAGGCGGCATGGCTTGGAACGACCCGGAGATCGGCATCGAGTGGCCGGAACTGAATGGTGAGTACAAGGGAAGCGCAAGTGCAGAAGGCTACACGCTGGAAGATGGCACTGCACTGAACCTGAGCGATAAGGATCAGAAGTGGCTGGGATTGAAGGATACTTTTAAATTTTAAGAACGCAGGGGTAGGAAGAATGCAGCGGGAAAACGAAGTACAACATGTATTTCTGGTAGGAGCTAAGAGCTTAGGTGCTTATGGCGGATACGAGACTTTTGTTTATAAGCTCACAGAGTACCACCAGAACAAGAAAAATATTAAATATCATGTGGCGTGTAAGGCTAACGGTGACGGCTACATGGATGAAACAAAAGTGGATGGTGCGACCAGAATCAATGATCATGAGTTTGAATTCCACAATGCACATTGTTTCAAGATAGATATTCCTCAGATTGGACCTGCACAGGCAATTTATTATGATGTTGCAGCATTGAAAGCTTGCTGCAAGTACATAAAGGAACATCGGATTAAGCATCCAATCGTTTATATTATGGCTTGCCGTATCGGACCTTTTGCTGGTCATTTCTATAAAGAAATCCATAAGCTGGGTGGTACTGTGTACCTGAATCCGGACGGACACGAATGGATGAGAGCAAAATGGTCTGCGCCGATTCAGAAATACTGGAAGATTTCTGAGCAGATGATGGTTAAATACTGTGACCTTGCTATCTGTGACTCAGTGAATATCGAGAAGTATATCCACGAGTGCTATGACGGCAAAGGCATCAAGGGCAGAAATCCGAAGACCACATTTATTGCGTATGGCGCAGATTTGACCCTTAGTAAGTTAGCTGATGACGATGAGAAGCTGGTGAACTGGTATAAAGAAAAAGGACTGACGAAAAAGGACTACTACCTTGTCGTCGGTCGTTTTGTACCGGAGAACTCTTTTGAAGTTATGATTCGAGAGTTCATGAAAAGTAAGAGCAAAAAGAACTTCGCCATTATCACAAATGTAAATGACAAGTTTTTGAATGAATTGGAAGAGAAACTTCATTTCAAGAGCGATAAGAGAATCAAATTTGTCGGCACTGTTTACGATCAGGAACTGCTGAAGAAGATTCGTGAGAATGCATATGCTTATTTCCACGGCCATACGGTTGGCGGTACGAATCCGTCGCTGATTGAAGCTCTTGGTAGTACAGATATGAACCTTCTGGTTGATGTTGGCTTTAATAAAGAAGTCGCAGAAGATTGTGCGCTTTATTGGAGTCGCAAGCCGGGGAGCCTTGCAAAGCTCATTGATAAGGCTGATCAGATGAGTACAGATGAAATTACAGAGATGGGCCGGAGAGCTAAGAAGCGTGTGGCGGAAGAGTATACGTGGGATAAGATCTGCGGGCAGTATGAAGAAGTATTCACAAAGTAAGCGAGGTACGAATAAATGATTATTACACAGACGCCGTTCCGTATGTCTTTTTTTGGCGGTGGAACAGATATGGAGAATTTTTTTAGGGAACACGGTGGAGCAGTTCTGTCAACCACATTTGACAAGTATTGCTATGTGAATGTGCGTCATCTGCCACGTTTCTTTGATTATTCTACGGAGCTGTCTTACTCAAAGACAGAACGTGTGGCAAATATAGACGATATTCAGCATCCAGCAATTCGTAATGCGATGAAGATGCTGGATATGTATGAAATTCGGCTTACATATGAAGCAGACCTTCCGGCACGTTCCGGCTTAGGTACATCAAGTTCCTTTGCAGTTGGAATGCTGAATGCCTTTTATGCTCTGAAAGGCAAATATGCCGACAAGAAAAAATTGGCAGATGAAGCTATTTATCTGGAACGGAATCTGTGCCAGGAGGCGGGCGGCTGGCAGGATCAGATTGCAGCATCGTTTGGAGGCCTTAACCGTATCAACTTCAATGCGGACGGTTATGAAGTTCTTCCTGTGATTATCTCTCCAGAGAGAAAGAAACAACTTAACCAGAATTTGATGATGTTCTTTACCGGCTTTACTCGCTTTTCTTCCGATGTGCAGAAAGCAAATGCTGCGGGTAAAGTCGATAAAACGGCACAGTTAAAAGAAATGCTGTCGCTTGTGGACGATGCAGAAAAAGTCTTGACGGATAAAGAACATGATCTGGACGATTTTGGTAGAATGCTGGACCACACATGGAAGCTGAAACGCCAGACAGGATCTGCGGTGTCCACAAATAGCATTGATGAACTTTACGCAAAGGGTATTGCCGCAGGCGCTTTGGGTGGAAAACTCCTTGGTGCCGGCGGTGGTGGATTCCTTGTATTTTATGTACAACCGGAACGACAGGATGCTGTTCGCTGGGCGATGCGTGACTTGCTCTACATTCCGTTCAAATTTGAGGATGGTGGAACTCGTGTGATTCATTATACACCAGAAGATTATATACCGAAGGATTAAAGACATGAAGGTTGTGATTATGGCAGGCGGGAAGGGAACTCGTATTTCTTCTGTAGCGAGTGACATTCCAAAGCCGATGATAAAAATTGAAGGCATTTCAGTGCTGGAACGAGAAATTGAATGTCTGAAAAACCAAGGATTTAATGACATTATCATGACAGTAAGTCACCTTGGAAATATCATTATGGATTACTTTGGTGATGGTTCTGGAAACTCTCCGGCAACAGGTAAGCCGTTTGGCGTACATATTGAGTACTATTTTGAAAAAGAACCACTCGGCAATGCAGGTGCTCTATTTAAAATTAAGGATAAGCTGACATCGGATTTCCTCCTTTTGAATGCTGATGCAATGTTTGATGTGGATTTCAACCGTTTTGTTGCTTTTCATCAGAAACACGGTGGATCAGTTACGCTCTTTACACATCCGAACAGTCATCCATATGATAGTGGACTAATTATCGCGGATAAAAGTGGCGCAGTCGAAAAGTGGTTGGCCAAGGAAGATGCACGGCCACAGTACTACAGAAATCGTGTGAATGCAGGATTACATGTTATCAATCCTGAAGTATTAGAGCTGGCCGGTATTGATGCCGATTCGGTAGGGAAGATTGGCGAGGATGGTAAGCCTGTAAAAGTCGATTTGGATCGTCAGTTGTTAAAAACGCTTGCAGGAACGGGAAAGATGTTCTGCTATGACAGTCCTGAGTATGTTAAAGACATGGGCACTCCAGATCGGTATTATTCCGTATGTAAAGACTGCAAAGAAGGAAGAATTTCGGCAAAGAATCTAAAGCATAAGCAGAAAGCGATCTTCCTTGATAGAGATGGAACAATCAATAAGTATGTTGGGTTCCTTAGAAACATAGATGAGTTCGAGTTGATCGATGGTGTGGCAGCAGCAATCCGTAAAATCAATGAATCCGGTTATCTTGCTGTTGTCGTGACAAATCAGCCGGTTATTGCTCGCGGCGAAGTTTCCTTTGAAGAGTTGGAAGAAATTCACAACAAGATGGAAACACTTCTTGGAAAAGAAGGTGCATACCTTGATGCAATTTATTACTGCCCGCATCATCCTCATAAGGGGTATGAGGGAGAACGTCCGGAATTGAAGATTGAATGTGATTGTCGTAAACCAAAGCCAGGAATGTTATTCAAAGCGGCAGAAGATTTTAACATTGATTTGTCACAGTCATGGATGATTGGCGATGGTGAAAATGATGTTAAAGCTGGTAGTAATGCTGGATGCAAGACTGTGCTTTTGAGCGATAATGATGAAAATTATGGACAGACGGAAACTGTGAAGTCGTTAGAGGAATTTGTTAGCCGCATGATGTGAAGATTGAAGTTTGAGAGGAAAAAGAAAGTGAAAGGGCTGAAAGAAAACATTGCGAAGCATATTGTGATTCTCTGTGAGAGATATCCTGCGCTAGAATCCGTTAAGGAAGAAATTGTAGAAGCATATTTTTTGCTTGCAGAATCATATAAGAACGGCGGTAAATTGCTGGTTGCTGGAAATGGTGGATCTGCTGCGGATGCAGAACATATTGTTGGAGAATTGATGAAAGGATTCAAACTCCCCAGAAAACCAGATGCGGATTTCGCAGGTAAACTTGTTAAAGAAAATAAGGAGCTTGGAACTGTTCTGGCAGAAAACCTGCAAGGTGCACTTCCTGCTATTGCGTTGGATGGACATCCGGCATTGTCTACTGCGTACATGAATGATTGTGAGCCGCTTCTGTGTTTTGCACAGCAGGTAAACGGCTATGGAAAAGAGGGAGATGTGTTTTTGGGCATTTCTACGAGTGGTAATAGTAAGAATGTGCTATATGCAGCAACGACAGCTCATGCAAAGGGCATGAAAGTCATTGGCCTTACGGGAGCAAAAAGCAGCAAACTGGAGCAGATGAGTGATGTGTGCATTAAAGTTCCGCAGACTGAAACTTATATGATTCAAGAGCTGCATCTGCCGGTGTACCACTGCCTATGCCTGATGCTTGAAGATGAATTTTTTGGAGATTAAATATAACTTGTGTAGAGTGAGAGAAAAAATGGTAGCAATCATATTGGTGAATTATAATGGTGCAGAGGACACGATTGAATGTATAAAAAGTCTCTCCGCAATTGAGGATGTTGCATACGAGATCATTGTAGTAGATAATAAAAGTACTGATGATTCAGTAAACAGACTAAAGAAATTTCAAAAAATTGCAAAGTTTAACTTACTAGAATCAGAGTACAATAACGGTTTTTCAGCAGGGAACAATATTGGAATTGAGTATGCTAAGAATGCAGATTATTTCTTATTACTTAACAATGATACTGTGGTTAAACCTGATTTTTTAAGTAAATTACTTTATGCAATGGAAAGTAATCCAAGATGCGGTGCGGCTATATCTAAAATATTGTATTATTCTCAACCGGATACAATTTGGTATGCAGGCGGTAGTTTCGATAAAAGAACTGCTCGAAGTGAACATTATTGTTTTAATCAGAAAGACATTAATAAAGAAGAATCGGTTCAAAAGGTGACATTTGCGAGTGGTTGTTGTTTGTGTATTTCTCAAAAAGTGCTTAGAAGGGTTGGCATGCTAAATGAAGACTTTTTCCTTTATGAAGAGGATGCTGACTATTGCTATCGAATAATTGAATCGGGTTTTGATATTTTATATGTTCCAAATTCAGTTATATATCACAAGGTGAGCTCTAGTACGGGAACTGGATCACCGATGAGTCAATACTATTCTGTTCGCAATAAGTATTCTTTGATCAAAATGCATTTTAAAGGCATAAACAAAGTGACAGCCTATCTGTATTGTACAACGCAGTTTTTATTTCGCTGTTTAAAAAATGAGCAAAGTTTTAAATACTTTAGGGACGGAGTGAAAGCATTTAGTCGGAGTGAGACAGGAAAAGCACAAGGAGAAATAAAATGAAAGTTTTGTTATTAAGTCAAATCGCTGTGGTCGATTATAAGTATACATATAGTTTAGCAAATGCTTTGAAAGCATGCGGAAATGAAGTGGAACTCATCATCGATGATAAAAAAGATAATGATTATTGCCAGTGCAAATGTATTAATAAATTTTTGACTTCTAGAAAAGATATTGGAAAAGTAAAGAAGCTACTTAACTATGTTGAAACATATCAGTTTATAGTGAAAAAAGCAATATCTGAACATTTTGACGTTGTTCATGTACAATGGTTTCAGTTTTCACCAGTGGATTATTATTTTTTGAGAAAATTGAAAAATAATGGAATTAAGATAGTTGTTAGCGTTCATGATATTCTTCCTTTTAATGAGAAAAAGTATGATTTAACATTCCATAAAAAAATATACGGCTTATGTAATCAAATTATTGTTCAGGCAGAAACAAATATCGAACGGTTTGATGAACTGTTTCCAGAAGATAGTGATAAAGTTAATTTTATTCCCCACGGACATTTTTTGGACTTTGCGGACAAACATGGAATGGAAGAATCCCGAAGACATTTGAATATTCCACTTGATAAAACGGTTCTTCTCTTCTTTGGTCAAATAAAAAAAGTTAAGGGAGTAGGTGTGTTGCTAGAAGCTTTCGGTCAGTTAGCTCAGCATAGAAATGATTTATATTTGGTTATTGCAGGCAGTGTTTGGAAGGATGATTTTAAACCGTATCAAGAAATTATAAAAAGAAATGGGTTGAATGATTCCCAGTTAAAAACGGATATTCGATTTATTCCAGACGATGAAGTTGGATTTTATTATTCAGCCTGTGATGTTGCGATGATGCCGTATCTTGATGTATATCAAAGTGGAGTGATTCAACTTGTGTATGCGTATGGAAAGCCAGCAGTTGCAACTGCAATTGCACCATTTATGGAGATTGTAGAGGATGGTGTTACAGGTTATCTGTGTCAGCCAAACGATGTGAAGAGCCTTGAAAAGGCAATTGGACGAGCAGTGGCTGAGAAAGAGCGTTTTGAAAAGATGGGAGAAGCTGGACGTCAGAAAATTGCAGCCAAATATTCTTGGGATGATATTGCAAAGAAGGTAACTGAGTTATACAAGAAGAATTGAGGATATTTATATGAGTCGTATATGGTCTATGATGATACTATTTCTGAAAAGAGAAGGATTTGCAAGAGCAGAATATATTCGCAAAAACAGATTGTTTGGACATATCGGTGAAAACTGCTATTATCATCCGTTTACGATACCGTCAGAAAGTAAATTAATTTCAATGGGTGACAATGTTGTTATTTCTAAAGGTGTTGAATTAATTACGCATGATATGTCTTATGCTCTTTTGGGACATGACAAGGAATTAGAAAGAGATATTGGAACAGGAGAATATCCTTACTATAAAAAGGGTATTGCAATTGGAAATAATGTCATGATTGGTGCCAATAGTCTGATCATGCCGGGGGTAAGTATTGGCAATCGTGTTATTGTGGGGGGGGACAGTAGTAACTAAGGATATACCCGACGGCGTAATCGTGGCAGGTGTCCCGGCTAAAATAATTGGGAATTATCTTGAGTTTGCAAAAAAGAGAAAGAAGTAATCAAAAATTACTGGACAAGAAAAAAAGAAATTTTGAAGACTTAAGGAATTTGTGTTTTGAATTAATTGGAATTGTCCAGAAATATAATTTTAAGAATAGTGTGTTAAATCTGTTGCACATATATTACTTGGAGAGGAGATAAGGTAATTGAAGATAAGGGTGAATAAAATAAATTTTTTTGAGTTTATATATTGTTTTTTCCTAATAAGTCGCCTAACTAGTTATGTGAATGGTTGGGAGCATAGTTTTTATACGCCCATTTCAATTTTGTTCCTTTTAAGTCTTCTTGTTATAAATGTTTATATTAAGAAAAGTGTATTTGGTAAATATGAAAAAGGGATCATTATTGGTTTTACAGTTTGGATTCTATGGGGCATAATTTATGGATGGCTAGGCGCATTAGATAAGATTGCAGTTTATAGTCATATGAGAGAAAGCATTGTCTTTTATGCGAATGTATTCCTAAGTGCAAGAATTGTCAAAACCTATAGTGCAAAAGATAAATTTATTTCCACAAATATAATAATCATTGGTCTGTTTTTATTATGGCGATATATAATTGATTTTAATGGATTAGAAGTATTAAAATACTTATCAAATATGTTTTCAAGTGATGCAGACAGTAGATATAGAATTAGCTACGGATTATATCATTTTAATGCAACGGGTAACTTGTGCTGGTTTTTTCTTATGTCTGTGGGACTACTTCTTGCTAGCTATTATGATAAGAGAAGAAAAATGAGAAAAACAGCAAAAATATTTATTATTCTTGTTTCATGTATAGCGATTCTAATGATGCTATCTACTGGATCTAGAAATGCAATAACATCTACCCTTGTGTTTGTCGGGATGTACTTGTTTATAGTTAGTTGGGAGAAAAATGGAAAAATATGGAGATTTATACAAGCGGTAGTATTGATAATAATAGTCATTGGCTTTATGTGGACAGCGGATATATCTGCGCTGTTATTAAAGTCTAATAGACTTTTTAATTTTACACATAACATTCCTTTGTTGACAAAGTTTAATAGTTGGATAACAGGCCTTGGCTTTGTGGATTCAGGATATTTTGGACTAAAAAACTCTGTTTTTGATTCAATATATGTCGACAATTTCTACTTGTATGTTTTGCTCTCTACAGGAGTTATTGGATGTATAGTATTATTTGTCCCTATGATAAGGTTTGTCATTCATTTTTGCAAGAAAATCGTGCAAAAAAACATGTACAACAAATGTTTAGCGGCTGCACTTTTGACAGTATTATATGCAGCTTTCTTTGAAACAAACTTATTATATCCAATGTTTATTTCAAGTTTTGCCTTATGGACATTGTTTCTGGCTAGAGAAGGGAAAAGAGTAGAAGATGAAAATTAATATTATAGTGCCGTTTGTCGAATTAACAGGAGGAATTAAAATTGCTTTTACATATGCGAATGAATTAGTCCGTCGCGGACATGATGTTGAAATCTATTATCCATTTATTCCATATGCGATGGATATGACTGGCATTAAGTATGTTGAAAAATTTGTGAGATCTATGGCTAAAGGAATTATTCGAGGTAAATGGAAGGTAGATTGGTTTGACTTGAAAGCTCCATATAAACTGGTGTATAGAATTAACAATTTTACAGTTCGAGATGCGGACATAAGCATTGCAACTGCATGGCCGACTGCGTATGATGTGGCAAATCTGAGTAAAGAAAAAGGAAAAAAAGTATACTTTATTCAACATTATGAAACATGGAGTGGCCATAAAGATGTTGTTGATGAATCTTATAAGTTGCCATTGAAGCAGATAGTTATTGCTGGATGGCTTAAGCAGTTAATGGTGAATCAGTTTAAACAAAGCAAAGTTGATATTGTATATAATGGTATTGATTTAAATGAATTTTATCCAAGATTTGATAAGAAATATGATAATAAAACAATCAAAGTTTTACTTTTAGCACATCCTATTGACTTGAAGGGAATGAAAGATGGAATTGAAGTATTTGAAAGGTTAAAAAATAAGTACCCGATTCGTTTAATCATGTTTGGTACTGGAAAATTTGATGGAATTCCAAGTTATGCGGAGTTTCACTGTTCTCCTTCGAAGTCAGAACTTCGTGAGCTATATGCAACATCAGATATATATCTTTTTCCAAGCTGGTCGGAAGGATGGGGACTTACCGTAATAGAGGCAATGGCATGTAAATGCGCTATTGTTGGAAATAGAGTTGGTTGTTTAATAGATATTGGACGTCATGAAGATACGGCAATGTTATCTGACGCACATGACTTAAATACACTTGAAAATAATCTTGAAAAAGTAATATCTGATTGTGTTTTACGAAAGAAAATTTCGGAAAATGGATATGAGGAAAGTAAAAGATTTGAGTGGAAAAAATCTTTTGATAGATTTGAAGAAATTCTACTAAGGGAGAGTGAAAAATCGAATGAATATTGGCATAAATGAGGGATTGGTGTCGGTAATTGTGCCAGTACATAATGGGGAAAGAACTATAAAACGTTGCGTTGACAGTATATTAAATCAGAATTATCGAGATATAGAGATAATATTAGTCGACGATAATTCGACTGATTTAACATATGATATTTTACAAGATTTAAAAAATAAACACGCAAATATTGTTTGTATAAAGTTGACGGGTGGATCAAAGGGCGTTTCCTATGCGAGAAATATTGGTTTGAGAGCTGCAAAAGGTAAATATATAGGATTTGTAGATGCGGATGATTTTATTTCTGAAAATATGTATCAGGTTATGGTGTCAAAAATCTGTTCCTTAGATTCTGATATTGTGGTCTGCGCTTATTCGTTTGTATATGACAATTATCAAGTAGTAAATCCTACAAAATACCTTGGCTCTGAATATGAAGCCGTTTTTTCCTCAGAAGCGGCAATTTTAGAGTTAACGAAAATGCATAATGCTAGATTTACGGGACATGTATGGGATAAGCTTTATAAAAAGGAAGTCATTGGTGATATTAATTTTGTGGAAGGAATTCATTGCTATGAAGATACATTGTTTAATGTTGAAGTGATGATTAAGGCAAAACGAATCGATTTTTTTAATGATTCGTTATACTCCTATTACATTAATTCGAATAGTGTAACAAATAGTCAATACAGTGATAAAATATTTAGCAGTATTCAGGCACTTAAGAAGATGGAGAATCTTGATTTCATAAAGAAAAATAGAGTATTGAGTATGGCAATTCAAAGTAGAATTTTTAAAGAATGTATAGCGCAATCATATATGAGCTCGGCGAGTCCGAAATGCGAGGAATATATTGAACAATTTAAAAAGATTGTGCTTGACAGAATCAAGGCTTTTGGCATGCCTAAATTAACATTTAAAGAAAAAGTGCAGATTCTTTTACTTGTATATAGTAAAACACTATTTAAATGTATTGTCCAAAGAAAGAGGAAAAAATATGAAATGCGCAATACTAACATTATACATGAATAAATTGTAACATGATGTGTAAAGAGTAAAATACAATGAGTAGATAGGAAATAATATGAAAACAGTTTGTAATGAAAATCAATGCACAGGCTGTATGGCTTGCATAGATATATGTGCGAAGAAAGCCATACACATTGTTGATGCTATTGATGCTTTTAATGCAGTGATTGATGAGGATACATGTATTAATTGCGGTATGTGTGAGAAAGTATGTCAACAAAAGAACTTACCGCAATTACGTTCACCGATTATTTGGAAACAAGGTTGGGCATATGACGCTAAAACTCGAATGAAGTCTGCATCTGGTGGAATTGGCAAGAACATTTATAGAAAGAGGTGGAAAAGTTTGTAACTGCCTTTTCCAAAAGGGAGACTTTGTTTTTGATATAGTAGAAGATGTGAACAGATTGAATTGTTTTGCGGGGTCAAAATATATTAAAAGTAATCCGATAGGCATTTATAAGACTATGTTGATCGAGAACTATTAAATAAAAGCATGAGTTCATTAGTGACGATGTACTCACGGATGGCATGGAAAAGTTTGAATAGAGAAGAACAAAGAAAATATAAAAAGGATTTTATAAAGCTGATGAATCAATATCGTTCTTTTTCGTCGATAAAGCAGCTTATAAAAAGGATGATATGTAAAATATACTGGATAGCTGTTTAAAAGGACAATTACATAACGTAGTGTATTAATGACGATTTATGCAAAAATTACGGAAGGAGTTGAGAAAGAATGAAAAACCAAAGATCTATTGGTGTCAATGCGGGACTTAACATGATTAGAACAGCATGTCAGGTAATTTTTCCATTGATTACATTTCCGTATGTATCGCGAGTTCTTCATGTTGAAAATATAGGAATTTACAATTTCTGCCAATCTGTTATTTCTTACTTTTCATTGCTGGCAGGTTTAGGAATTAGCACTTACGCTATCCGGGAGGGAGCAAGATATCGAGACGATGAAGAAAAGATGTCATTATTTGCTTCCGAAGTTTTTTCAATTAATTTCATTTCGACAGTTCTTTCATATCTAATTTTAGGAGCCTGCATCTTATTGATTCCAAGATTTGGTCAATACAGTAAAATAATGGCAGCACTAAGTATAAGTATAATATTTACACTGGTTGGAAGTGAATGGATATTTCAAATTTATGAGGATTATAAATATATCACAATTCGAGGTATCCTGTTTCAATGTATTTCGTTAATACTTATGTTTGCATTCGTTAAGAATAGTAGCGATTTGTTTGCTTATGTATGGATTACAATTATATCAATCAGTGGTGCTAATATAC
Organism: Blautia massiliensis (ex Durand et al. 2017); assembly: GCF_051861785.1. Lineage (NCBI taxonomy): Bacteria > Bacillati > Bacillota > Clostridia > Lachnospirales > Lachnospiraceae > Blautia > Blautia massiliensis (ex Durand et al. 2017). The sequence continues at coordinate 982,385 of NZ_CP146725.1, read as the reverse complement.
TCAATGCTATTTCGAGAAGAAAATATTGCAAGATAAGACTTGTTATTAATGCAAAAGTTCTAACGCATTTGTCTCCAATACTAGTTTTGTTTGCAACAACAGTGGCAACAACAATATATACGAATGCAGATACTACAATGCTTGGATTTCTTTCAGGAAATAAATCTGTTGGATTGTATTCTGTTTCCACCAAAATCTATACTATTGTAAAACAAATGTTGGCTGCAATTATTATTGTTTCAATTCCGAGATTATCTGCTTATCTGGGAGAAAAAAAAATAGACGATTTTAATAAAACTGCAAACCAAATTTTAAATGCACTTGTTGTTATTGTTGTTCCAGCAATGGTTGGAATGGTCGCATTAAGTAGAAACATAGTTTTTATTATCGCAGGACAAGAATATGTTGATGCAAACATCTCGCTCAAGATTCTTTCCGTTGCATTGTTTTTTAGCATTTTTAGCTGGTTTTATACATCGTGCATTTTAATACCGTATAGAAGTGAAAATAAGGTTTTGATGGCAACGATCGTTGCAGCACTTGTTAATATTGGATTGAATTTTATTCTTATTCCAACATTCCATCAGAATGCTGCAGCATTTACTACGGTTATTGCAGAGTTATTGTCAATGGTTATAACATGGTGGTATGGAAGAAAGTATTTTAAGGTTAGTTTTCTTAAAAAGGACATTGGTTCCGTTGCTATAGGTTGCATGGCAATATGGATTATATGTTCTATGACAGAGAAATATATTAGTTCAGTATTAATTTCTACATTTTTTTCAGTAATTGCCTCTGTTGTTGCCTATATGCTTGTACTTTTAATAATGAAGAATCAAGCGGTAAAATTGGTTTTAGAGATACTTCATGTCAAAAAATGATTTTGTTTTTTTGATTACACGCATTCATTGGGACCACATTTTGGGGTCAGACCGTGCGTCCAGCTAAGGGTATATAGTCCGGTGGGTGGAATCCACACCAAATAAGCTGCTAACCACAGCATTTGAAGCGAGTCTTGAGTCTGTTGCGGTAACGTTGCAGGCTAAGCGTAGACAGCAAGATAACAGGGATAGCTATTGAGCACCGAAATCCCAAAGTCACCAGAGGGTCGACATCGTGGTTTGGATGGAAGACAACATATGTATTTATCGTTATGGTGAGATTTTACACACATCTGCGGCGTTGGTTAAAACTATTCATGTTATACAGGGATATATATATCAATTGGAGGTAAACGATAGAACCTGAGTACCTTGACAAATATCAGGCCGCTTTTAGCGGCCATATTATTTTTCAACTGCTTTCTTAGGCTTCCGGATATGTTCAGGCAAAGACGCAGACCATGGCAGAAGTTCCGTTAGAAAGTCAGTGCTTTTATCCTCTGCATGCTTTGGGATCTCTGTCAGCAGATATTCAAAATAAGCATAAGGCTTCAGATCATTCGCTTTTGCTGTTTCTGCGATACTGTAGATGATTGCTGAACTTGTTGCTCCGTTGATCGTATCAATCATCTCCCAGTTCTTCTTTCCAATACAGAAACCTCGGATTGCACGTTCACTGGCGTTATTATCGATCGGAACATCACCATCGTCCAGAAACACTCTAAGATACCGTTCCTGATTTAAAGCGTAGGTAAAAGCTTCCTTTGTTTTTCCGCTTTTTGGAACTTTAGTCTCATTTTGTTTTAGGTACGCAAAGAAAGCATCCACTAGTGGTTTCACCACCAGCTGACGCTGGGCAAGCCTTTCTTCTGATGAAAGACCTGCTAGTTTTCCTTCTTCCCGGTAAATGGCTTGTATCTGTTTTATAAACAGATGCAGGATAGATTCTTTCTGATGCGCTTTCGGGATGACTTCTAACGCGTCATAGAAGCGACGTCTGCAGTGAACCCAGCAGCCGGCAATCCTCAGATCTTCACGCTCTTTTTCAAGCGTATGATATACCTGGTATCCATCCGTAACACAGATCCCAGTGTAATCCTTTAAAAAATTTCTGGGATGTGATGCATTACGCGTCTTCTGGTATTCATAGAGGACGATCTGACGCTCCGGATACATAAACCCTGACCGGTAGACCCACATATAACTCTTGCTTCCGGCAGAACGTCCGTCTTTATTGACGAGGACCGGAGTTTCATCGGCCTGTATTACGTGACAATCATACAAAAGCTTATGTAGATGGTCATACAAAACTCCCAGATATTCTTCCCCCAGCCGGATCATCCAGTTTGCCATGTTCTGTCTGGTTATGGCAAGACCATACCGCTCGAATTCCTTTTCAAGACGATACAACGGCACCGCATTTACATATTTACCGTTTATGATTGCTGCTGCGAGGGACGGTGAAACAAGACTTCCACGAAGCAGATTCCGAGGATGAGGAGCCTTTACCATATGTTCATCAAGCTTGCTTGAATACACACCGATATGATGTTCTTCTATTTCGACGCGGGCCGGAACAAATTTATAGCACCTTGAGACTGCATCTGGAAGCTGTTTCCATCCATTCTCACCGAATTCAGCAGTCAGTTCCTCTTTGCTCATGTAATGATCGATACGGTTGACAGGAAGGGATGCTATGTCGGCAGCTTTTTTTCCAGGCTGTTTTTTCTTCTTTGGCATTTTCACTTCCAGATCATCTGGTTCTGGTGCATCCAGGTCACAGACAGCTTCTGCCTCATTAAAGAACACAATCGTTCCATCAACCTCCATAAAACAAATCTGTTCTGGATCGGACATCTTTTCACTGGATCTTCCGAAACGGTTCTTTTTGGAGAGGATCAGTTGTTCCATCATCAGCTGCATCTTATCATTTAATGACTGTGTCTGTCCTGTCAGTTCTTCCATCTGTTCCTGCATTCCCAGGAATAGATGGATCAACAATTCTTTGTCAAGTTTATTCAGTTGTTCTTCTGTGTACTTAAATGCCATAACCGGAACTCCTGTCTTTATACTGGTTCTGATTATAACAGATTTTTTGTATTACCGCCAATTCCGGTCATTAGCTTCTTCAGCATAATGACGGTGGATAATACATCTGAAAAGCTGTTGTTTTACAGCATTTCAGATGTATTATCCACAACAGACAAACCAGCTCTTTGCTGATGCATCCTGCCTGGTCTGCCTGTTTGTGGACAACCTTTAGGTTTGAGTGGACAGCCTCTGTTCAGATGTCTTTTTGACTTTTTTATTTTCAGCATTCTGCACAAACTATATGATACTTGGCGTTTCTTTTAACTCTTCAATTGGATACCGGGCAACAATCTCAAGTCCCTGCATCAACATACGATACTGGTCTTTAGTGATAGACATTGCTTCATCTGCAGAGCGCGGCCATCGGAACGCACCATTATCAAGCCTTTTGTACATAAGAAGGAATCCATCTCCTTCCCATAGTAAAGCTTTGATACGGTCAGATCTTCTTCCACAAAACAAAAATAATGTATTTTTATCATATGGATCACGTTTGAACTGAAAACGCACGATTGTTGCCAGGCCATCAATCCCGCGCCTGAGATCTGTGAATCCCATGGCAAGATATACTTTTTTGAAACCGGAAGCATCCGCATCATTCAACATGGCTGAATGCCCCTATAAGATGACGCAGCATTTCCGGTGACACACCAGAAAATATTTCTGCTGAAAGTCCCTTAGTATTTTTAATTCGTATTAAAGGAGCTGTATCATCGGAAGTAACGGTTTGCGGAATTTTGGGAAGTTCGGTTGAAGCAGTCGTTGGAACTGGTAATTCTACAAAAGCAGTAGCAGCCGTCCCCTGTACCTGCTCCAGACATACTTCACGGACACGACGAAGACGGTAGTAATAGTTTGCTTTTGTAAGATTATTCTGGGCACACCAGGTTTCAACATCCATTCCCTTCGGTCGACTTTGGCAGTTGCGGATCTGCTCTGCCCACTGTTGGAGTCTGACCTGCTGAGCCACAAGGCTGGTTTGTATAGCCATAACATTCCTCCTGATCATAGCAAGTTAAAAAAGTTGAGTACTAAACTTTTTTGACTATTTGATTTTGTTGAATATAATTATGGCACGAGTTTACAGGTATGAAAAGGTACTTAGGTTCTACCGTTTACTTTTGAGGCGCTTACGCATAATGTGCTGTTTGCGTCTGACGAGAGTTAATTTTACAGGAAGTTAAGAGTTCTGTGATATAAAGTAATATTGGTATTGTAAAATAGCAAAATGCTCAGATCCCCCACAAAGGATCTGAGCATTTTCAACATTTTCAATACGAACTATTTCTTCTGTAATTTCAGCACGTCCTCAAGAGAAAGGCCTGAAAATCTGGAGATGTCTTCAGGGGAAAATCTTGGATCCTGAAGCATACGCTGTGCTGTCAGCATAGCTTGTTCCTGAAGGCCTTCTGTGCGGCCTTCCGCAAGTCCGGCAGTACGGCCTTCGGCACGTGCATCATCGCACATTTCCTGAACAGCCTGACACATATTAACACTCCCTTCTGTTTCTGTGAAACGTAAGTTGATACCGGTTATGGAGTCGATGACCCGGGCTGCTTTGAGCTCGAGTGAGCGGAAACCGGGGCTCTTTGAGGTAAGCTCCTGGAGCTTCCGTTTATCTTTGGAATATTTGATGAAGAGCATGACTTCTTTGAGATTACTCTGGAGTTTATCAAGTTCTTCATCCTTTATCTCGGCAGGTGAGAAGAGATTGATCCGGTAATCCGGGACCATGGAAAGAATTTCGGGGTCCTGGACAGAGAGCATTTCGTGGAGGCTCCTGGGAGCGTTCCAGGTGTCGGAACCGAAGTACACGACCGTGGTTATGACCGGGATGAGCTGGTCATCCTTGTAGAAACCGGTGAGATATTCTCCGGATGTGGAAGGCCATTGCTTTGCTTCTCTGTGGGACCTGGCGGAATTTTCTACCTGCCCTGCGTATTCTAATGCATCATAGACCATGTTCTTGACCGGCATTGCGTAGTGCGCTTCCGACTGGTTCTCAATCCCCAGGAGAAGGTAGATCCTGGAATCATCATGCATAACATTAAGAGATTTGAATTCGTCCCGGAATTTCTGGACAGGAACTTCTGAAGTGCCGGATCCGTAGGGGACAGCAAGAGCTGTGGTATCCAGTGGATGAAGAGTGTCAGGGTCTATGACGTTTTTTCCTTTGTACAGCATATGGTTGAACACATCCGCAAAAACGCGGTTGTCAGCCATGTAATCTTTGGTGATGGTATCCTTTGTACCCATAGGTTTCACCACCTTCGATCTGTTTATGTGATCAGAGTAGTTTATTATCTGATTCAGTTACAGGGTATCATACATTTGGGTGTTTGAGAAGCGGATATCTGATATTTTATCATTTTTGTAGCTTGCGGAGACAACATTCTTACATAAGATTTACCGGGATTTTACAGTGGCTTCTTGCCAGCTGCCCTTTTCCGGTGTTAAAATAACAGTATCAATGAAAGAACAGGGAGAATGAAATCAATGTACGATTATCTTATCGTAGGTGCCGGTCTTTACGGTGCGGTTTTTGCACAGGAGGCGAAGCGTGCCGGGAAGTCAGTGCTTGTGATCGACAAGCGTCCGCATATTGCGGGAAATGTATATACAGAGAAGGTGGAAGGAATCAACGTGCATAAATACGGTGCACATATTTTCCATACCAATAATAAGAAGGTCTGGGATTATATCACCCGGTTTGCCACCTTCAATCGTTTTACCAACAGTCCGGTTGCCAATTATCACGGGGAGCTGTACAGTCTTCCGTTTAATATGTATACCTTTAACAGGATGTGGGGCGTGGTGACTCCGGAGGAGGCTGCGGCAAAGATCGAGGAGCAGCGGCAGGCTGCAGGGATCACGGAACCCTCGAATCTGGAGGAACAGGCTATCAGCCTTGTAGGTACGGATATTTATGAGAAGCTGATCAAGGGCTATACGGAGAAGCAGTGGGGACGTCCGTGTACGGAGCTTCCTGCTTTTATCATCAAGAGGCTTCCGGTGCGTCTGACCTTTGACAATAACTATTTCAATGCGTTGTACCAGGGAATCCCGGTGGGTGGTTATACGAAGATGGTTGCCAATCTGCTGGACGGTATCGAGGTACGGCTGAATGAGGATTATCTGGAGAAAAAAGAGCAGTACGATGCAATGGCGGAGAAAGTGATCTACACAGGTGCCATTGACGCGTATTTTGACTATAAGCTGGGTACTCTGGAGTATCGTTCCGTGCGTTTTGAGAATGAGACACTGGATAAACCTAATTTCCAGGGAAATGCAGCAGTGAATTATACGGATGTGGAGACTCCGTGGACCCGTATCATCGAGCATAAATGGTTTGAGTTCGGAAAGGATGAGGAGGGTAATGATCTTCCGATAACGGTGATCAGCCGGGAATACAGTTCTGAGTGGAAGCCGGGAGATGAGCCGTATTATCCGGTCAATGATGAGAAGAACGGAGTGCTTTACGGACAGTATAAGGAGCTTGCAGAGAAGGAACCGAAGGTGATCTTCGGCGGCCGTCTTGGCGAATATAAATATTATGACATGGATGCGGTGATCGCTTCTGCGCTGGATATGTGTGAGCGGGAGCTTGCATAAAAAAGATACTGGATATAACTAATGATAAGATCCTCTTATATTTCGGAGCCAAGGCAAAAGAGAAATATAAGGGGATTTTATGCATAGAATGGCAGTGAGATTTTTTGAGGGAGGAAAGAGCAATGAAAAGGTGCAAAGGTGTGCTTCTGACAGGAATGCTGGTGCTGAGTATGAGTGTTCCGGTGTATGCGGACAAGTCGGTTGTGGTGAAGGTGGAAGCTCCGGCAGATACCACAGATTATTATATGACGGTGGATTCCGGTGGAGTTGGTGTGGATATCTATCCGTCCACCGACGGAAAAGGTGAAAAGCTCAATGATAAGACGGTAAGGGATGGTACTGTCCTGCATATCGAAGGGGAGACAGAGAAGAATGGTGAGACCTGGGGATATACAGAGTATAATGGCAGATACGGTTATGTGCCGCTGGAGGAGCTGCGGCCCTCAAAGGATGCGGAGCTGGCGAAGGCCGGAATCGCAGGGAGCACGGAGAAAGAGACTTCTGCAGTGAATCAGGGAAACGCATCCGATACGCAGGATTCCGCAGCCGGCGAGACTCAGGGGGAAGCAGCAGGGACGGACAATACAGGCAGCTCTCAGGTTCAGAATGGCGAAGGACAGGGAACGTCTGCAGGGACGGACAATACAGGCAGCTCTCAGGCTCAGAATGGCGAAGGACAGGGAGCGTCTGCAGGGACGGCCAGCACAGGGAGTTCTCAGGCTCAGAGAGGCGAAGTCCAGGGACCGCCTGCAGCGGATGGAACAACAGAAGGTGGGGAATCGGATGAAGCTGTCACCAAGCCGGTCAATGGCACAGCTGCGACATCCTTTAAAGAAGAAAATTCCTGGTATAAAAGTCCGTTTATCTGGATCGGGATCGCAACAGCACTTGCAGTAATCGGAATTCTGGGTTATCATTTGAAGAAACGTTAACAGATAAACCAGATCAATATAAGAAAAGTGGAGAATTTTGTGAAGAGATTACAGCTTGTCAGGAAGAAATTACTGCCGCTTCTTCTGTGTGTGGCAGTTGCGGGCAGCCAGGTTCCGGTCATGGCAGCCGACGTGGGAGGCTACAGTGATTCTGCGGAAGGCTTCAATGAAGAATGGTCAGAAGATACACAGACGCAGTCGGCGGAAGCAGAGGATACGACGGAGACCGCAGAAGGGAATACCACAGAGAACACCACAGGGAATACCACAGAGAACACCGGTATCCCGGATGAACAGACAGAGGATATTGCAGAGGCAGCCGACGGGGATTCCGAGGATATAGCCTTGCAGAGTTCAAGGGAGGATACAGAAACTCCCGAAATATCAGAAGGATTGTCTTCAAATTCCCAGGAGGATACCTTTGGTGACGGTGAGGAGAGCTTCGGGGATGCCTCAGACAGTGGTGAGTCCGGCATCGAATATATCAAGGGCCGTCCGCTTACGGAGGAAGAGGAGCAGGAACAGCTGGCACCCTTTGATAATCTGACCTCTTATTCCACCGCCGTGGAGATCGGAAATGATGTGGATGAGGTACCGATGGGAAGAGCTGCGGCCTATCCGTCCTATTATAATGCAGCGGATCAGGGATATGTCAGTTCCGTAAAGAATCAGGAGCCCTACGGTATGTGCTGGGCATTTGGAATGGCCTCTCTTCTGGAAACTTCGTTTCTGACCCAGGGCCTTGGAACTTATGATCTGTCGGAAGAGCATCTGGCGTATTTTTTTGCAAACAGAAAGAATGACCCGCTTGGAAATACCTACGGGGATGTCAATAAGCATATGGGAACAGATGATAAAGGAAACGCAGATTATCATGAGGGCGGAAATGATCTTCTGGCTTCCATGTTTCTGAGTACCTGGTCCGGAATGACAACAGAAGGGGATGTGCCGCTGGCAACAGATTCCACGCATACACAGAAAACCGGTGTGACTCCGGCGGCATCCAAGGCGTACAATGCAGCTGCTTATCTGAAAAATGCCTATTTTTCCGATTATTCCGTAAATGCCATGAAGAAGCTTCTGGTTGCAAATAATTCAGTTACTGTGATGTATAATGCACAGAATGCCTATTACAATGCAAGTACAGCGGCCTATTCCTATCCTACCAGCACCAAGAACGTGAATCATGTAGTTACAGTGGTGGGGTGGGATGACAATTATTCTGCAAAGAATTTCCGGGCATCTTCCAAGGTAAAGGGAGACGGAGCCTGGATCGTCAAGAACAGCTGGGGTACAGGCTGGGGAAAATCCGGATATTTTTATATGTCCTATGAGGATAAGTCTGTCAGTGAGCTGGTTGCGGCTACGGCTGTCAATACACCGAAATATAGAAACAATTATTTTTATGACGGAACGTCGGGCCTTGGTTCTATCCGCATGTATGCAGGGGAACAGCTGTCTACGGTTTTTCGTGCCAGTGCAGGAAACGGAAAAGCGGAATCGCTTGGCGAGGTGACTCTCAGCTCCATGTCTGCCAATAATTCCTATACTGTGCAGGTATACACAAATCTGAAGGATGCCAGTGACCCTACCAGTGGAACACCGGCATATTCCACACCGGTTTCCTGCAGTCAGCCGATGGCTGGGGTTATGACCTTTCAGATCCCGGAGGTTCTGCTCAGCCAGAACAGTCTGTATTCTATTGTGGTGACAAATGCAGGAAGCACATATATAAAATACTGTGTGGAGGCAGAGGTCAGTTATGGCTGGTGCAGCTTTTCTCCGTCTATCGTATCCGGTCAGAGCTTTCTGCGATATAACGCGGAGGATACCTGGATGGATGCGGTTGAATTTAATCCATCGGTAACGCCGAGGATCAAGGCGCATACCAGGACTCTGAGCAGTGCGGCCAGGATGCAGCTTTCTTCCTCTGAGATAAGTCTGTATTCCGGAGATCAGAAAACACTGAATGCTTCGGCTACCAGATCCGAGATGGATGCTTCCGGCATTGTCTGGGAAAGCTCAGATACCAGTGTGGCTGCTGTAAATGGAAGCGGCGTTGTTACTGCAAAAAATCCGGGAACAGCAACCATAACCTGCTACGGAAAAAATGCCAGGGGGATCCGGGCTGCCTGTAAGGTTACGGTGAAGCTTCGTCAGACAACAGGTGTAAAACTGGTTTCCAAGGCATTTAACAGGATACGGATCTCCTGGAAAGCAGTTCCCGGCTGCAATCGTTATGCTATCTATCGCTGGGATGAAAGCGGAAATTCAAAAAAAATGGCAACTGTGACAGCAGATGTAGTGACCTGGCAGGATACTGCAGTGAAAACAGGAAGCACTTATACGTATCGAATCCGGGCTTCTTATGTACGTTCCGGAAAGAAGACTGTTTATGGAGCCGCATCTTCGCCGTTATCAGCAAAAGCGGAGCTGGGGAAGGCCCGTGCAGTGGCTGAAGCTGTCAGCGGACCATGTAACCGGGTATCCTGGAAGAAGGTTTCCGGAGCCAGTGGCTATCATATCTGCCGGAAGCTCCAGGGGAAAAGCTGGGTTCGGATCGGAACCGTGAACAACAAAGTATTATCCTGGCAGGACACGGAGATTGAAGGAATCACCTCCTACGCTTATGCTGTGAGGCCCTATAAGAATGTAGACGGAAAAAAAGTTTTCGGAGGATATCAGGCAAGCAGCTATATCCTGTCCTATCCGGAACTTCAGAAGATATCCAGTGTCAGGAAGACCTCCAGGGGGCTGAAGATCTGCTGGAAAGCGCAGAAGAAAGCAGATTGCTATCAGATTTACCGTAAGACCGGAAAGGGTTCATGGAAAAAGATCAGTACAGTTTCCGGAGGCAGCAGCTCCTCCTTTGAGGATAAGACCGCAAAAAAGGGAACAACGTATTACTATGCGGTGCGTGCAGGGATAAAAACCTCCGGTGGAAAAGTACTCTGCGGAGGATATGCCGCAAAAGCAGCAAAGAGATAAACGTGTCAAAATATAAAATGCCCGGATCTGGAATGTTTCAATCCAGATCCGGGCGTTTTATGTTTTGGTTGAATATGTGTATTATATATGATTATATCAGGCAGTTCAAAAAAAATCAGTCGTTGTTGATCACAACGCCTTTCTGAAGCATGATGTTGGCATAAAGTGCTTTCTCACTTGTGGAGATGATGCAGTATGCAGTTTTTGCTTCGTCATAGAATGCGAAACGCTCAATGTTTCCGACGGCTTTTTCGCCACGCTCGTCATGTTTGGAAACGATTTCTTTATATGTATCCCAGATCGGTGTCTCCACAGTATCGCCAGGCATTACTTCCATCAGGTTTACCGGATGCTCTACATAAGTATCCAGCGGGAAGAGCTTCAGGATGGCATCCAGGATCTCCGGAACGCCATGTCCGTCACAACGGATGGTGATGGCATTTTTTCCCATGGATTCTACAGGGAAGTTTCCGTCAGCGATAACAAGACGGTCACTGTGTCCCATCTCACATAAAACCTTCAGTAATTCTGGTGATAAGATTTCTGGAATTCCTTTTAACATAGTTCATATCCTCCTAAGATCATTGTGTACTTACAGTATTTCCGGAAATTTCTGCATCAGGTTCAGGTGATCAGAACAGGATACATGGATTTCCGAAACTGTTATGACGCCGGTAGTATCAGACAGACCTGCCCGGCCACAGGCTTTAGAACTCTTGTTAATTAATCTAACGGTAGTTGGTATTCTTTTCAAGGGAATATTTTCCTGTAAATGATGAAAATTTTATGGTTGACAGAAAACGTATGGAGCGCTATGATGAACTCAAACAGAAACGTTTCGGTTTCTGAACCAAATGAGAAAATAATACAAAACAAACACAATGATTCCAAGGAGGAGAAGATTATGCCACTGGTTACATCGAAGGAAATGCTGTTAAAGGCACAGAAGGGCGGATATGCAGTAGGAGCATTCAACGCAGAGAATATGGAGATGGTGAAGGCGATCATCCAGGCAGCTGAGGAGCTGAAAGCACCGGTTATGATCCAGACAACACCTTCTACTGTTAAATATGGTACGGTTGAGACTTACGCTGCGATCGTAGCAGCAGAGGCAGCCAAGGCTTCCGTTCCGGTATGCCTTCATCTTGACCACGGCAGCAGCTTTGAGCTTGCGATGCAGGCAATGCATGCAGGCTATACCTCTGTGATGATCGATGGTTCCAAGCTGGATTTTGAGGATAATATCAGAGAGACCAGGAGAGTTGCGGATGTGGCAGCAGCCCTGGATATCCCATGTGAGGCTGAGCTCGGTAAGGTTGGTGGTAAAGAGGATGATCTTGAGGCTGAGGCAGACACTAACACGGACCCGCAGGAGGCGAAGGAATTCGTGGAGCGTACAGGTGTTACTTCCCTGGCAGTTGCCATCGGAACCGCACATGGTTTCTATGTGGGAACACCGGTTCTTGACAAGGAACGCTTAAGCGAGATCCGTGAAGTTGTAGATATCCCCCTTGTTCTTCACGGGGCATCCGGACTCAGTGATAAGGATGTCAGCGACTGTGTAAAACGTGGTATCTGCAAGGTTAACTTTGCAACAGAGCTTCGTGCTGCATATTCCAGGGCAGTGAAGGAGACCTTTGCAGAGAATGAGAACACCATCGATCCGAAGGCCTGCGGAAAGAAAGCGATCCAGGCAGTGAAGGAGCTGGTTGAGGCGCGTATGAAGGTTTGCGGCTGTGATGGAAAGGCAGAATGAGCTTCTGTAAAAAAACAGAAACGGAGTGATCAGTATGGCAGCAACCATGAAAGATATTGCCAGGCGGACCGGACTTGGGCTCGCAACGATTTCTTCTTATTTTAACGGCGGAAACGTAAGAGAAAAAAACAGAATAAAGATCGAGGAGGCCATTCAGGAGCTGCATTATGAGGTCAATGAGGTGGCCAGAGGGCTTAAGACTAATGCTACCAAGACCATCGGCGTGGTGATCCCGGAGCTTAACAATACCTTTTGCGCGGAGATCATCACAGGGATGGAAGATGTCTTAAGGAGTCACGGATATGCGACTATTGTCTGTGACTGCCGTACCGATAAGAGACTGGAGCGGGATGCAGTGGAGTTTTTAAGCCGGAAGCGTGTGGACGGGATCATCAGCATGCCGGTGGATGCGGAAGGTAATCATCTGAAAAAATTCCAGAAAACCGGAAAGCCCATCGTACTCATTGACCGCAGGATCCGGGAGCTTTCCTGTGACAGTGTTCTTGTAGACAACGAGAAGGCGGCTGAGGATGCAATGAGAGTTTTTTTTCAGGCAGGACACCGTAAGATCGGGATCATTGGCGGACCGGAGGAAATTTCCACAGCTCAGGAACGTCTCCAGGGGTACCGCAATGCATACGAAAAAGAAAATATACCGGTACGGGAATCTCTGATCTATCACGGCGATTATACCATTCAGGGCGGTGTGCAGGGAATTGAGAAGCTTGTTGCGGACAATCCGGATATGACGGCTGTGTTTGTTACCAACTATGAGATGACCATGGGGACGGTGATCGGGATGAATGAGCTGGGGCTTAAGATCCCGGAACAGCTGTCTATGATCGGTTTTGACAATCTGCAGTTTGCCAGAGCATGCAATCCCAAGCTTACCATTGTGGCACAGCCTACACAGGGGATTGCCGGAGAAGTGGCGGGGATCATGCTGAAACGGCTGGAAGGGACTGCAAGTGAAGAAACAGAACCGATCACGGAGAAGCTTGGCGCAGAGATCATCATGGGAAAATCCGTCCGTGTGCTGGACGAGAAGGAGAATCTATAATGAAACCATATTTATTAGGTATTGATATCGGCACCAGTGCCTGTAAGGTTGCGGTTTTTGAAAAATCGGGAACGGTTGTGGCTGCGGCCAACGGCGATTATCCGGTTTACTATCCGAAGGAGGGCTGGGCAGAACAGAATCCGGAAGAATGGTGGAGTGCTGTCTGTCAGGCGGTAAAGAAGGCCATCCAAAAAGCGGGGATAGCACCTGAGGAGATCGCAGGCATCGGTATTGACGGCCAGAGCTGGTCAGCCATTGCCATGGATAAGGACGGAAATGTACTGACAAACACTCCGATCTGGATGGATACCAGAGCACAGTCTATCTGTGACAGATTGAATGAAGAGATCGGGGCAGAGCAGATTTTTGAAGTATCCGGTAATTCCCTTCAGCCGTCCTACACAACTGCAAAGATCCTCTGGTATAAAGAAAATCTCCCGGAGGTGTACCAAAGGATCTACAAGATCCTGCAGTCTAACAGCTACATTGCATATAAGCTGACGGGTGTGATGAGCCAGGATGTTTCCCAGGGCTATGGCCTGCATTGCTTTGACATGAGAAAGGCAGCCTGGGATGAGGATATGTGCAGAAAGCTTGGGATTCCCAAGGAATTTCTTCCTGAGATCTGTGCCTGTGATCATGTTGTGGGAACAGTTACAGAGAAGGCGGCGGAGGAATCCGGCCTTGCTGTGGGAACACCGGTTGTTGCCGGTGGTCTGGATGCGGCATGCGGAACACTGGGAGCCGGAGTGATCCATCCGGGTGAGACACAGGAGCAGGGCGGACAGGCCGGCGGAATGAGCATCTGCATGGATGAGTACAAGGCAGATCCCAGACTGATCCTTGGCTATCACGTGGTTCCGGGACAGTGGCTCCTTCAGGGAGGAACCACCGGAGGTGGTGGTGTCATGCGCTGGTTTGAACGTGAGTTTGCAGATTATGAGCGCTCTGTAGCAGGGGAAAAAGGCTCTTCTCTGAATCAGCTCAATGAGATCGCGGAAAGGGTCGCACCAGGCAGTGACGGAGTGGTATTTCTTCCATATATGTCCGGTGAGCGTTCCCCGATCTGGAATCCTAATGCGAAGGGCGTATTCTACGGACTGGATTTTGCCAAGACCAAGGGACATATGGTACGTGCCTGTATGGAAGGCGTAGCACTTTCTCTGAAACACAACCTTGAGGTGGCAAAGGAAGCAGGAGCAGATGTGGAAGTTCTCCGTGCAATGGGAGGCTCTGCAAATTCTCTTCTCTGGACACAGATCAAATCCGATATCACAGGAAAACCCATCGTAGTGCCGTCCTCTGATACGGCAACAACACTTGGTGCAGCGATTCTGGCAGGTGTTGGTGTTGGAATGTATCAGGATTATGATGAGGCCATCCGTCTTACGGTAAAGGAAACAAGAAGACATGAACCGAACCCGGAAAACCGGGACGTTTATGAGAAAACCTATAAAACCTATTTAAATCTCTATAAATCTCTTGAACCTATGATGAGAAATGAGGAGGAAAAGTGATCATGAAAGCAGCAGTAGTAGTAGCAAATGAGGATGTTCAATATCAGGAAGTGGAAGAACCGCAGGTAACATCGGGCCATGTGAAGATCAAGGTAAGATATTCCGGGATCTGCGGATCTGATATCCCGCGTGTATTAAATCACGGCGTACATTTTTATCCCATCGTGCTTGGACATGAATTTTCCGGCGATGTGGTGGAAGTGGGAGAAGGCGTTACCAAGGTGAAGGTCGGCGACCGTGTATCCGGTGCACCGCTTCTTCCCTGTATGAAATGTGACGACTGTCAGAAGGGTAATTTCTCTCTCTGCAAGCATTACAGCTTCATCGGTTCCAGAGAGCAGGGAGCAAACGCAGATTATGTAGTGGTTCCTGAGCAGAATGCAGTACCATTCGCAGACAATGTTCCATATGAGCAGGGAGCCATGTTTGAGCCTGCAACCGTAGCTATCCACGGTGTATTCCAGAACGATTACCACGGCGGTGAGTATGTGGCGATCCTTGGCGGCGGTACGGTTGGTATGTTCACCATGCAGTGGACAAAGATCTTCGGCTCCAAGAAGGTAGTGGTCTTTGATATCAGCGATGAGAGACTTGCTCTTGCAAAGCGTCTCGGCGCAGATGAGATCATCAACACAAAGGAAGAGGGATATATGGAAAAAGCCATGGCCATTACAGGTGGAAAGGGCTACGGCTTCGTATTTGAGACAGCCGGACAGGTTTCTACCATGCATATGGCATTTGAGCTTGCGGCAAACAAGGCACATGTATGCTTCATCGGTACTCCTCATGAAAACCTTACCTTTACACCGAAGGAGTGGGAGAACATGAACCGTAAGGAGTTCAAGCTTACCGGTTCCTGGATGTCCTACAGTGCCCCGTATCCGGGACGTGAGTGGGAGCTGACGGCGCATTATTTTGCAACCGGCCAGCTGAAGTTTGACCCGGGCTTCATCTATAAGAAAATCCCGATGAGCCAGGCACAGGAGGCCTTCCAGCTGTTCAAGACACCGGGTCTTGTAAAAGGAAAGATCCTTCTTTCCAATGAGGAAGACTGATATGATCATGACAGTAACCTTAAACGCTGCCATTGACAAGCGTTATGTAGTGGATGATTTTAAAGTGGGCGAAGTGAACCGTGTGCGTGAATGTACCTACGTTCCCGGCGGAAAGGGACTGAATGTTTCCAAGCCGGCGTCCATTTACGGTGCTGAAGTGGTTGCCACCGGCTTTGCAGGCGGCCACGCAGGCAATTATATAGAAGCTGCCCTGAAACCCTTTGGCATTAAGAGTGCTTTTTACCATGTGGAGGCAGAGAGCCGCTCCTGTATCAACATCTGGGATGAGGTGAATCATGTACAGACCGAATTCCTGGAGCCGGGATTTACACTGACAGAGGCAGATTTTGAGGGCTTTGAGAAAAAATTCCGCCAGCTTGTAAAAGACGCTTCTGTTGTGGCAATGTCCGGCAGCGTGCCGAAGGGACTTGACGGAAGTGCCTACCCGCGCCTCGTGAAGATTGTGAAAGACGCCGGAAAACCGGTGATCCTGGATACCAGCGGCAAGCTTCTGGAAGAGGGGATCAAGGCAGCACCGACACTGATCAAGCCTAATATTGATGAGATCCGTATGCTGACAGGCAAGCATTGTGACGATATCAACGATATCATTGAAGCAGCGAAAGCCATCCATGCCGGTGGTGTGGAGATCGTGGTGGTCTCGCTTGGAGCAGATGGTTCCCTGGCAGTCGGAGAGGAAGGGATTTTCCGTGCGGTGGTTCCGAAGATTGATGCGGTAAATACCGTAGGCTGTGGAGATTCCATGATCGCAGGCTTTGCCCTTGGATTAAGTGAGGGACTTTCCCTGGAAGAGACTCTGCAAAGAGCCAGTGCGATCTCAGCGGCGGCAGCCATGCGTGAGGAAACGGGATTCTTTGTGATGGAGGATATGGAGGCTCTTCTTCCGAAGATCGAGATCAGGCGTTTATAAGATAAGCTTATAATAAAAAAAATTTTATAAAAAAGGAGATGTAAAGATGGCAGAAGTTATCAATCCGGCAATTGTGCCGAAAGTGACACTTCCTTCCGGCGAGCAGGTTCCGTGTGTCGGAATGGGAACATTCGGTTCCGACCGTGTATCCGCAGAAGATGTATCCGCAGCTGTTGCAGGCGCGATCCGCAGTGGCTACCGTATGTTTGACTGTGCCGCATGCTACGGAAACGAGCATGAGATCGGCCAGGTATTTAAGGACGCTTTTGACGAAGGTGTTGTAGAACGTAAGGATCTTTTTATCATGACAAAGGTATGGAACGACATGCACAGAAGAGTAGAGGAAGCCTGTGATAAGAGCATTAAGGATCTTCAGTGCGATTATGTGGATATGTATTTCATCCACTGGCCATTCCCGAACTATCATGCACCGGGATGTGATGTGGATTCCAGAAATCCGGATTCCAAACCCTTCAGTGTGGAGGAGTTTATGGATACATACCGCCAGTGTGAGGCGTTGGTAGAAAAAGGAAAGATCCGTTACATCGGTATTTCCAATATGACCATTCCGAAGCTTGAGGCAGTTCTTCCGCTTATGAAGATCAAACCTGCAACCTGTGAGCTTGAGCTTCATGTATGCTTCCAGCAGCAGGAGCTTTATGATTATCTGGTAGAGCATAACATTCAGCCGGTAGGCTATATGCCAATCGGTTCTCCACGCAGACCGGAGAGAGATATCTGCCCGGAGGATGTTGCGGATCTGGAGGTTCCGGAGATGCAGGCGATCGCAAAGGCACATGGTGTTCATCCGGCTCTGATCGCTCTGAAATGGGCACATCAGAGAGGCGAGATCTCCATTCCGTTCTCTGTGCACAACTATGCAAGCAACCTGAAATGTGTCACAGAGGATCCCCTTACAGAGAAAGAAATGGCAACCATCGCAACTCTGGAAAAAGGCAACCGTCTTGTAAAAGGACAGGTATTTCTGTGGCATGGTGCCAGGGACTGGCATGACCTCTGGGACGAGGATGGCGTTATCGTAAAATAATAAAAATATGCAGGAAAATCCCGTGTTCCATATGTTGGATGCGGGATTTCTTTGTATTTAATTTGGACTAAGAAACTCCGTTGTAAATTTTAACCAAACATGTTAACATATAAAAAGAATTAACAGTTATTGTTCACAGAAAGGACAGTAATCTTACCAATGAAAATGACAGAGACGGGGGGAAGGATCTGTCAGGGGGATGTGCAATAAAAACAACAGAAACTGATCAGAGGGGGACAACAGAAATTATGTATCGTATTTTACTGGTAGATGATGAGATACTTGTTCGAGATGCGATCCGGGAGAATATTGACTGGAAAGCAATGGACTGTGAGCTGGTAGGAGACTGTGATAACGGGAAAGCAGCAGCGGAATTTGTACAGAACCATCCGGTGGATATCGTGCTTACAGATATCCTTATGCCATATATGGATGGTATGGAACTGAGCCGTTTTCTCCATGATAATTATCCGGATATCGTGATCGTGATCTTCAGCGGATTCGGAGAATTCGAGTATGCCAAGAAGGCGATCCAGTATGGTGTCAGTGAATATATGCTGAAGCCGGTGACAGCCATGGAACTCAGAAATGTTATCGGAAAAATGAAGGAGAAGGTGGACCAGCAAAGAAAAGAAAAAGAGAAGCTGGAACGTCTGACACAGACTTCCGAGAATTATCAGAAAAACGCCATTGTGATCCGTTCCAGAGCGCTGCAGGGCTTTGTGGATAATATCAAGACACGGCAGGAAAGTCTGGAAGAGCTTGCTGCACTGGGAATCGATCTTGAGGCAGCATGCTATCGTGTGGCCGTTTTTGATCTGGATCTGTATTCGGACGGCAGTCAGCTTACTGCGGAGAAACGCCAGGAGAGTGCACTGATGTCTTTTGTCCTTTTTAATATCAGTGATGAGATCATCAGCAAAGAAAAAGCAGGAGTGGCATATCAGGCCGGAAATAACAAGGTCGGTGCTCTTTTCATGGGAAACCGTACCAGAGAGTTTGAACACAAGATCATGGAGATCTGCAGGACGATCCAGGATAAGCTGAAGGAACTGATGTCGCTGGATATTTCTATCGGTGTGGGAAGCTGGGCCAGAACTCAGCAGGAGCTTCGTGCATCCCATGAACTTGCAGAGAAAGCTATTGAATATCGTTATCTTCTTGGAGGAAGCCTTCTTATTGATATGAAAGAACAGCCGGAGGAAAAAAATCTTTCCATTAAAGCTTATGTAGAGAAGCTGGCAGCTGCTCTGAAAGCGGGTAAAAAGGAAGATGCTGGGCATATTCTGGAACAGATCTCTTCTGAGATCAAGGAAGCGCGGGTGGATAAGAGTCGTGCCTGCGTGTATCTTCAGCAGATCATCCGTGCAGCAGATGAGACCTGTGAGGATATGGTTCCGGACAACAGGCTTTTTTCCAAAAGAGAAGCACTTCTGCAGCAGGTTACGGAGCAGAATTCTTTTGACAGTGCTGTTGAACTGGTCAGGAATCATATCGGAGAGATTTTCCAGACACTTTCCGATGCAAACAGCTCCAGCGGACAGCGTCAGGCCAGACTTGCCCTGGATTATATCCAGAAGAATTATATGGATCCGGATTTAAGCCTGAACAGTATCTGTTCCTATCTGAATATCAGTACAAGCTATTTCAGTACGATCTTTAAGGATCTTACGGGAGAGACTTTTACAGAGGTTCTGATCCGTACCCGCATGGAGAAGGCGAAGGAACTTCTGGAGAATACAACTATGAAGAATTATGAAATTGCCGAGAAAGTCGGATTTGCAGATCCCCATTATTTTGGGATCTCCTTCAAAAAAATGACCGGCTGCACACCAACAGAATATGCAAGGGAGAAACGTAAATGAGAGATATCCGGTTTGCGGCAAAGATCATAGGAAAATTTAAGAGTATCCAGAGTGCGATCTTTGCGGTAGTGACGGTGCTGCTTTTAAGTGCGGTGCTGGTCATAACAGGTGTTTCCATGAGATATACCCGCAATTCTATTTTTGAAAATTCTGCTGTCTACACCCAGAATATCGTGCAGCAGATGAATCAGAATATTGATTCCTATATTGATTACATGGAAAATATAGCCTATATGATCTCCAGTAACGAGGATGTACAGCAATATCTTTTTGGTGAAAATGTGGACGATGGAACAAGAGAGCGTCTGATCAATCAGTTCAAGACTATTCTGGACGGCCGAAGTGATATTCGAAATCTTGGGATCATTGGAAGTAATGGACGGAAGCTGATCAACGACGGCAAACAGTCTGTGAATCCGGATCTGAAGCTTTCCACCCAGGAGTGGTATCTGGAAGCTTTACAGAAGCCGGAAGGCCCGCTTCTTACATCTTCTCATGTACAGCATATCATCAGCGGAGAGCGTCCGTGGGTGATCACTTTAAGCAGGGGAATCCGTAATTTTTCCAACAGTGGTGAGAATGAGGGAGTCTTTTTTATTGATCTGAATTACAGTGCCATCAGTGAACTTTGTGATCAGAATACGATCGGGAAAAAGGGATACGCATTCATTCTGGATGAAAGCGGAAATATTGTATACCATCCCCAACAGCAGCAGCTTTACAATGAATTGCAGACTGAGAATATCGACCTGATCGTGAAATCAAAAGAAGATACGGTGCGTACCGAAAAGGGAAACAGAGGAAAGCTGTATTCCATTTCCAGATCAAATAAAACCGGATGGACCGTTGTGGGCTGTATGAGCGTCGGCGAGCTTCTGCACAAAAGCAATCAGGCACAGAGTATTTATGTGCTTATTTCCGCACTTCTGATGATCGTGGCACTGCTTTTTTCCAGATTTCTGGCAAAGAGTCTTACATATCCTCTTCAGCGTCTCAGAGATTCCATGTCCAGAGTACAGGAAGGGCATTTTGACGGAGCAGATGTGGAGATCGATTCAGAGAATGAGATCGGAAGCCTGACGAAATCTTTCAATGTGATGACACATAGGATACAGGATCTTATGGAGCAGAACGTGAAGGAACAGGAAGCAAAGAGAAAAAGTGAGCTTAAGGCCCTTCAGTCCCAGATCAATCCTCATTTTCTCTACAATACCCTGGATTCGATCATCTGGATGGCAGAGGGCAGAAAGTACGAAGAGGTTGTTCTGATGACAGCATCCCTGGCGCGTCTTCTTCGTCAGAGCATCAGTAATGAAGATGAAGTGGTTCCTCTTGCAAGGGAAGTGGAGTATGCCAAGGGTTATCTTACGATCCAGAAGATGCGTTACAAGGACAAGCTGGAATTCGAGATCGATGTAGAACCTTCTATATTAAATATCCCTCTGATCAAGCTGGTTCTCCAGCCGATCATTGAAAATGCCATCTATCATGGACTGAAATATAAAGAGAGTAAGGGACTTTTGCAGGTAAAAGGCTTTATGAAGGACGGAAATGCAGTTCTTCAGGTGATCGACAACGGTGTAGGTATGGATGAGGAAACATTGTCACATATTTATGATAAGCATAAGGTGAATTATCATTCCAATGGTGTGGGTGTTTACAATGTACAGAAACGTCTGAAGCTTTATTATGGAGAAAATTACGGGATCACCTATGAAAGTGAAAAAGGTGTCGGAACCACTGCCACGATCACCATTCCGGGAATACAGGAGGAATCAATATGAAAAAACACAGAAAACTCCTGACTTTTGGAGTGGTCATCTGCCTTGTGGCAGGGCTTGTAGCCGGAATAGTCTATTATAAACAGGTAGAAGAAGAGAGAAAACTATCGCTGATCTATATTCCGAAGGTTGTGGACGGTACCAACGATTTCTGGACATCACTGATCCAGGGGGCGGAGATGGCTGCAAAGGAATATAATGCAGATATCCGCGTATGGGCACCTGAGGAAGAGAATGATGTGGATGGGCAGAACAAGCTGATCGAAAGGGCAACAGAAGAAAAACCGGACGCGATCCTGATCTCGCCGTCCAGCTTCACTGAATCCGACCAGCTTTTGAAGAAGGCAAAGGAACAGGGAATACATATCGCATTTATTGATTCCTACACACAGGAAGAGGTCCAGGATCTTACCGTTGCGACCGATAATCTGGAAGCGGGACAGATCCTTGGCAGGTTTGCGAAGGATCTTGTGGGAACGGATGATCAGATTGCGATTGTTTCACATGTAAAGGGTGTATCTACGGCAGTTGAAAGAGAAAAAGGTTTCCGGACAGGACTTGGCAGTCTGAAGGATAATATCGTAGATGTGGTATACTGTGATTCTCGGTATGACAAGTCCTATGAGCTTACAAAAGAGCTGATGAAAAAATATCCGGATCTCAAGATGATCGCGGGAATGAATGAATATTCCTCTGTAGGTGCTGCAAGAGCAGTAAAGGCAGCAAAAGCAGAGAATCGGATCAGGGTGGTGGGAGTAGACAGCTCACAGGAGGCCGTCCAGCTGATGGAACACGGAATCTTCCAGGGAATCGTTGTACAGAAGGCATTTAAAATGGGGTATATGGGTGTTCGGGAAACTGTTAAGATGCTGCGTGGAGAAGACTATAAGAAGAATATTAATTCCGGGTGCCAGCTGGTGACTCCTGACAATATGTATACCAGTGAGATCGAAAAACTGCTTTTTCCGTTTAATACGTTAAAAACATATGGTGATCTTATATCGTAAATAGTCATAAATGCACAAAAAAAAGGGTTAAATATTTACCATACAGTAAATATTTAACCTTTTTTTGAAAGATATTCTATTACAATTATTGATTTTTGACGGTATTATAATAACCAAGAAAACACAAGATACGTGCAAAACGTGAGGAGGGGTAAAAATTGGAAAACTTAAAACAAAATCCAATCGTTAAGAAGCTCGGATTGAACAGAATACTTCTTGTCTGTGTTCTGATTCTTATGTTCCTGGTTTTTAAAGTAGTTCTTGGAAACAAGTTTCCGGCTGTTGACAGTATCAAGTCTACTTTGAACTATGTGTACTTCCTGGGCTTTTTGTCACTTGGCGTTACATTCGTAATCGCTACAGGAGGAATTGATTTCTCCATCGGACCTGTAATGTTCTGCTGTGCACTGGTATCCGGTTACTGCATGACATCTTACAAGGTTCCAGGTGCAGCTGCCATGATCCTTTGCATTCTGATCGGTCTCTGCTTTGGTATTTTCAATGGCTGGATGGTTTCTTACATGTCAGTGCCACCATTCATTATTTCCATGGCATCCATGAACATTGCAAAAGGTATTGCTTCTGTATTCACAAAAACACAGTCCGTAAGCTGGCCGGCAGCTAGCGATGCAAACGGCTGGTTCCGTAATATCGTTTCCGTAAACGGCTTCCCTGTAGGAATTGTTATTTTCCTGGTAATGGCAGTTATCTGCGGTATCGTTCTTTACAACACAAAACCAGGACGTTACATCCTCTGCCTTGGATCTAACAAAGAGGCTGTCCGTCTTTCCGGTGTCAACACAAAGAAATGGGAAATGCTTGCTTATATGATCTGCGGATTCCTGGTAGGTATTGCAGCACTCTTCTTTGTAGCTACATACACAACTGTTCAGCCTGGTTATGGCGATCAGTACAACAATGAGGCTATTGCAGGCTGCGTTATGGGTGGTACATCCATGGTTGGTGGACTTGCTTCCATCGGCGGTACTGTAATCGGCGTATTTATCATCTCTCTTCTTCAGCAGGGTATCATGGCATTTGGCCTTGGTAAAGGACAGCAGATGATCATCACAGGTATCATCGTTATCGTTGCAGTTTATATCGACGTTTCTGCAAGACGCAGAAAGAACTGATCTTAGAGGGAGGATGCGACAATGGGTGAAGTTATTTTAACTATGAAGGACATTGATAAGTCCTTTCCTGGAGTTCATGCTCTGGATCACGTTAATTTCGAAGTAAAACGCGGCGAAGTACATGCACTTATGGGAGAAAACGGTGCCGGTAAATCAACACTGATGAAGGTTCTTACCGGTATTTATCAGAAGGATTCAGGTTCCATCGTTTACAAAGGACAGGAAACAGAATTCCACAATACACGTGAGGCACAGGATGCCGGCGTTGTAATCGTACATCAGGAGCTGAACATGGTAGGTGATCTTACCGTTGCTCAGAACATCTTCATCGGACGTGAGCCGAAAAAAGGTTTCCGCATTGATGACAAAAAGATGATCGAGGATTCAAAGAAGCTTTTCCAGGATCTGAACATTGAGATCAATCCGAAGGAAAAGATGAAAAACCTGACAGTCGGAAAACAGCAGATGTGTGAGATCGCAAAAGCAATCTCTCATAAAGCTGAGGTCATCATCTTCGATGAGCCTTCCGCAGCACTTACCGAGAAAGAGATCGCGGATCTGTTCGAGATCATCCGTGACCTTCGTAAGAAAAATCTTGGTATCGTGTATATTTCACACCGTATGGATGAGATCAAAACCATCACAGACCGTGTAACAGTCATGCGAGATGGTGGTTACGTAGGAACTCTCATCACAAAAGACAGTACAAAAGAAGATATCATCAACATGATGGTTGGTCGTGTTATTTATGAGGATCCGAAGCAGGAGAGTGCAGTTCCGGCAGATGCACCGGTAGTTCTGAAGGTTGAGCATCTGAACGCAGGCAAGATGGTCCAGGATGTAAGCTTTGAGCTGAGAAAAGGCGAGATCCTTGGCTTCTCAGGACTGATGGGTGCAGGACGTACCGAAACAGCCAGAGCACTGTTCGGGGCAGATCCGAAGCAGAGTGGTAAGATCTCCGTTATGGGTAAAGACGGTCAGCTTCATGAGGTGACCATCAACAGCCCGCAGGATGCTGTTAAATATGGTATCGGTTATCTGTCAGAGGACAGAAGAAGATACGGCTGTGTTGTACAGAAATCTGTAACAGAGAATACAACACTGGCAACAATGGAAGAGTTTACCAATGGTATCTTTATCAACAAAGCAAAAGAGAAAAAAGTTGCTGAGAAATATGTAAACGAACTTGCAACTAAGACACCTACTACAGACCAGCTGGTAGTTAACCTTTCCGGTGGTAACCAGCAGAAGGTTGTTATTGCAAAATGGCTGACACGAGACAGCGATATCCTTATTTTCGATGAGCCGACAAGAGGTATCGATGTTGGTGCCAAGAACGAAATCTACAAATTAATGAACAGACTGGCAGCAGAAGGCAAATCCATTATCATGATTTCTTCTGAGATGACGGAAGTTCTCCGAATGAGTGACCGTATCATCATCATGTGTGAGGGTAAAGTTACCGGATGTATTGATATCTCCGAGGCAACCCAGGAAAACATCATGGACAAGGCCACACGGAATATCGATTAAGGAGGAAAGTCATGACTAAGAAGAAAAAAAGTATTTTAAGTGATCAGAGATTTATTGTTTTGCTCGTTATCATTGTCCTGTGTGCAATATTCTCAGGCTTGAGTAAAGAATTCAGACAGTACACCACGATCCTGAGTATGCTGGATTTCTCATATTACGATCTTCTTATGGCGATCGGAGTTACATTCCCGCTTATCACTGGTGGTGTTGACCTGTCAATCGGAACTGGTATGGTAGCATACGCACTGATCGGCGGAACCCTGATCAGAAACAACAATTGCCCGGTAGCTCTGGCAATGCTGATCTGTATTGTTCTTGGTATCGCAGTCGGTGCACTGAACGGTGTACTGATCGGTGTTATGAACCTGCCGCCATTCCTGGCAACACTTTGTACCTGTATGATTACCCGTGGTGCCGGATCTCTCTGCAGTGCGACACCTTGGCCGGGACTTACACAGGATGGTGGATGGTTCCACACAATCTTTAAAGTAACTGTTGGTACAGGAAGAAGTGCTTCCCGTTATCCGCTTGGATTCCTGTGGATGGTCATTCTGGTTCTTCTTATGGAGTACATCCTGAACCACACCAAATTCGGTCGTTATACAATTGCGATCGGTTCCAACAAAGAGGCAGCAGCCCTTTCCGGAATCAATACAAAGTTCTATCACGTAATGGTATACGTTGTCTGCGGTCTGTTTACAGGTCTTGCAGCGATCGCATACGCAGCAGTAACACCTACTGTACAGCCTGGTACTGGTGCCGGACTTGAGATGGATGCTATCGGTGGTGTATTCGTTGGTGGTGTAGCAGCTACCGGTGGATATGGTTCCGTGATCGGTACATTCGTTGGTATCTTCGTCATCATGCTTCTGAAAACAGGTCTTCCATATATCGGCCTGCAGGCAAACTGGCAGCAGATCATCACCGGTATCGTTCTGATCGTAGCCGTTCTGATCGATATCCTGAAAGAGAAAAAAGCAGCACACTGATATTAAGAAGTGTGGTATAATAAGTAAGGGTGCTGTTCACAGAGAAATGTGAACAGTATCCGATAATCAAAGATGTGAAACGCCAAGGGGTAGCAATGGCGTATGAACATAAAAAACTATATAATATATTTAAGGAGGAAATATTATATGAAAGCAAAAAAGGTTATGGCATTAATGCTCTGTGCAGCAATGGTAACAAGCATGAGCGCAACTGCAGCTTTTGCAGCTGAGGAGAAAGAAGATGCAGCAACAGAGGAGTCCGCAGATTCCACAGCAGCTAAAGATCCTACCGCACAGTTCGACGGACTGAAAGCAAACGAAGCTTATGAGTTCCCGATGATGGTTAAATCTTTCCAGTCCACATACTGGGATGCAGCTCAGGAAGGTATGAAGAAAGCATCTAAGGAGCTGGGCGTTACTTATAAACCACAGGGACCGAACAGTGAGTCCGATATCGCTGACCAGGTTAACATGATCAACACAGCTATCGCTTCCAATCCTGTTGGATTAGGACTTGCAGCTTGTGATACATCTTCCGTTACAGATGCACTTAAGACATGTGCAGAAAAGGGAATCCCGGTTGTAACATTCGATACAGGTATCGCTGATGCTCCAGAGGGATCTGTAGTATGCGAGGTTTGTACAGATAACAATCAGGCTGGTGCAGTAGCAGCTGAGAATATGTACAACAGCATTAAAGACGTTGTTAAAGATGCTGATGGACAGGTTGTGATCGGTGAGGTTAACCAGGATGCAACAGCTCAGAACATCCAGCAGCGTGGTACAGGATTCATCAACAAGATGATCGAGCTTCTTCAGGCTGATGGAAAGACAGTTGCAGTAAGCGGCAACGAGTTCTATGTAAACGCAGCAGAGGGTGCTGACGCAGACGCTAAAGACGCTGACGTTGTTATTCAGGTAGCTGTTCCGGCACAGACAACTGTAGAGCTCTGCTCCACAGAGGCACAGGCAATCCTTTCCCAGAAGAACTGTATCGCAATCTTCGGTTCCAACCAGGTTTCCGCAGAGGGTGTTCTTGCAGCAAATGCTAACCTTAACGTTCTTGGTTCTGACCCGGCAAACGGCGATGTGGTCGGTGTTGGTTTCGATGCTGGTTCTATCATCAAAGCAGCTGTTAAAGATGGCACATTAGTTGGTGCTGTTACACAGTCTCCTCTTATGATGGGATACTATGCAATCTACGCTCTGACAGCAGCAGCAAACGGCCAGAAGCTTGAGGATGTTCCTACAGAGGGTTACTGGTATGATGCAACAAATATGGAAGACGAGAATATCGCACCTAACCTTTATGACTAATCAAATCATATAATTGATAAGATCGTGAAGTTATAATGAACGCGGATTGCGTTCACGGACGTATGAAATAAGAGATCCGCTGGCTGATTCAGTCAGCGGATTTTTTAAATAAATAATGCAGTAGTTCATAAATAATCGCTGTATTATTGGCAAATAAAGACACTTTTTTTGACAAAAGAGGTTCTTATCACCGGAAGGATCCTGATGTATGATAAATACAACATCAGATATGAAAGTGATCAGAAGCTTACATATTGAGGAGGATTTAAAAATGGCAACATATTATTTAGCAGTAGATATCGGAGCATCCAGCGGACGTCACATTCTGGGACATATGGAAAACGGAAAAATGATCCTGGAAGAAATCTACCGTTTTGAGAACGGTATGGTCAAGAAAGACGGAGAACTCTGCTGGGAGTTTGACCGTCTTTTCAACGAGATCGTAAACGGTCTTAAGAAATGTAAAGAAATCGGCAAGATCCCGGTAAGCATGGGTGTTGATACCTGGGGTGTTGACTTTGTGCTTCTTGACAAGGATGACAAGGTTCTTGGCAACACGGTAGGCTATCGTGATCATCGTACAGAGGGAATGGACGAGGAAGTTTATAAGACAATTTCCCTGAAGGACCTGTATGCAAGAACCGGTATCCAGAAAGCGATCTACAATACAGTATATCAGCTGATGGCAGTGAAGAAGAAACATCCTGAGTATCTGGAGCAGGCTGAGACACTTCTTCATGTACCGGACTACTTCCATTTTCTTCTTACAGGCGAAAAAACTTGCGAGTACACAGAGGCAACCACAGGACAGCTTGTATGCCCGACAACCAAGGACTGGGATTATGAGCTGATCGATATGCTGGGATATCCAAGAAAGATCTTCCAGAAGCTGATCATGCCTAGCACAAGCATCGGACATTTAACAGACGCAGTGAAGGAAGCAGTTGGCTTTGATCTTGAGGTTGTAGCACCGGCTACACATGATACAGGGTCTGCAGTTCTGGCTGTGCCTGCAAATGATGACGATTTCATTTATATCAGTTCCGGAACATGGTCTCTGATGGGAATCGAGAGAAAAGAAGCAGACTGCTCTGAGAAGAGCTGTGAGATGAACTTCACAAACGAGGGTGGATATGCAGGACGTTTCCGTTATCTGAAGAACATCATGGGTCTCTGGATGATCCAGTCTGTACGTCATGAGTTTGATGATGCGTACAGCTTTGCACAGATCTGCGAGATGGCTGAGGAGGCTAAGGATTTCCCGTCAAGAGTAAACGCAAACGATGAGTGCTTCCTTTCTCCTGAGAACATGACAAAAGAGGTTCAGGACTACTGCCGCAGAACAGGACAGCAGGTTCCGGAAACTCTTGGCGAGATTGCAACCGTTATCTATACAAGCCTTGCAGATTGCTACGCTAAGATCGCAAAAGAAATCGAGGAGATGACAGGAAGAACCTACAGCCGTATCCATATCGTAGGCGGTGGTTCCAATGCAGGATACTTAAATGAGCTGACTGCAAAAGCTACAAAGAAAGAAATCCATGCAGGCCCTGGTGAGGCTACTGCAATCGGTAATATCACAGCACAGATGCTGAAGGCCGAGGAGTTTAAAACGATCGAGGAGGCTCGTACAACCATCCATGAGTCCTTCGGTATTAAAGTATACAAAGCATAAATTATTGGAGGTCTTATTATGTTAGTTAACACAAAGGCAAAAGTTGGTGTATTTTCAATTGCTTTAGGCGCATATCTTCCGCAGTTTCCGTCACTGGTGCCGGAATTTGAGGCACAGTACGACGCATTCAAGAAAACGATCCCGGATACAGTAGAGATCGTTGACGGCGGAATGGTGACAACAAAAGAGCAGGCAATGGTGGCAGGAGATAAGTTCCGTGCAGCAGATGTTGACCTTGTATTTCTTCAGATGCTGACATACGCAACATCCTACAACATGCTTCCGGCGATCCGTGATCTGGATGTTCCGGTTGTTCTTGTAAACGTTCAGAAGATCAAAGCGCTGGATTATGAGCACACTGACATTGCCTCCTGGCTGGGTGAAGGCTATGCATGCGGTGCTGTAGGCGAGGCAGTTGCTGACCTTGAGAGAGCAGGCAAGAGACATGCGGTTATCACAGGCGTTGTAGAAGGCGGAGATCCTGCAGTTCAGGCTGAGATCGAAGACTGGTGCAAGGCTGCTCAGGTAAGAAGAAGATTCCGTGAAACTAACATTGCACAGATCGGAAGACCATACCCGGGTATGATGGATCTGTATATTGATGAGACAAACCTCTATAACAGAATGTTCCTCTACACAAAACAGTTCGACTGGGAGAAGATGTGGGCGATCGCTGATGATATTACAGATGAGGAGGCAATCCGTGCAAAAGCACAGGATATCCTTGATACATTCGATATTGAGGGCGGCGGCACCATTGAGAAAGTATGGGATATGGCCAAATACGTTGTTGCTTTTGAGAAATGGGTAAAAGACGAGCATCTTGGAATGATCGCTTCTCATTACGACGGATTTGCACAGGGTAAAGCAGGTGTCCTTGACAGTATGCTGATCCCGGCATTCTCCATGCTGATCAAACAGGGTACTGCATGTGCGGTAGAGGGTGACATGAAGGTTGCCATGGCAATGAGTATCTTAAAGACAATTTCCGGTACAGGTCAGCTTTCTGAGATGTACTCCATCGACTTCAATGATGACATCTGCATCATCGGACATTCCGGAAGCGGTGACGCGGACATCTCTGACAAGAAGCCAACCATGAAGATCGTAAAAGTATTCCATGGCAAAACAGGCGGCGGATATCTGACACAGTTCTATCCGTACACAGGTCCGGTGACCTACCTTGCGATCACTCAGGATAAAGACGGAAACTTCAAATTCGTTGTAGCTGAGGGCGTAAACGAGGAGGGACCGATCCTTTCCTTCGGTGATACAAACATGAGAACACGCTTCACATGCGGAGCAAGAGAGTTCGTTAACCGTTGGAGCGAGGCTGGCCCGACACATCATATGGCAGCTGCTACAGGAAGACACATCGATACGATCCTGAAGGTTGCAAAAATCTTTAACGTACCGGTAGATATCGTGACAAGATAAATTCTTTCTTATGTATTCAACCTAAAACATATTCAAAAAAGGAGACTGCGCGGAGCGGTCTCCTTTTTCCGTGGGAAAAATAAGATAAAAAAGATCTGCCGGAAATGCAGCATGCAGATTCGGCAGATTTTGGTTTTGCAGTTATTTTTTATGCATAAGTGTGTGCTCCCTGGAAAGCTCATCGTGCAGCTGGACGGAAGACCAGTGCTGAGTTACCGGTGTGAGCATGGCCTTCAGTGCAACAGGCGGGATCTGGTTTTCACGGAAAAAAGCAAGAAAACCATCCATCTGTGCACTGGAAAAATCCTTCAGCACGATCATCTCATCACTGAAATTGCTTCCCAGATTAAACTGGGATGAGGGATGAAATCCCGGAATCTCAAAAAGATATCCCAGCGGATGAAGAAATTCCGGCGCAGTGACGATCCGTGTCTTAACCTTCTGACGGTTCAGATAGCGGCGGATCTGGCGAAGCTGTTCCGGGTCGTTAAAATTATATAAAAGAGCTTCTGGCTGTGTATTCATATAGTGTCATACCTCATTTCTGAATAAAGATTTTTTTGGAACATAAGTTACTTTTCACGATGTGCAGGGAACCGGATCTCAACCTCTGTTCCCTCTCCAGGCTTGCTGGAATAAGTAAGTCCGTAATTCTTTCCATAAAGAATCTGAAGACGCCGGTGGGTGTTATAAACTGCGATATTTGTGCCGCCGGACTGGCTTTTTCCCTTTCCGGAAAGGATAGTTGACAGGATTTCCGGCGAAATCCCAACACCGTCATCGGAAATCAGAAGAACAATATCCTCATTTTCCATCCATCCGGTAATAACAATAGTTCCGGATTTTGATTCTTTTTCCAGGATCCCGTGAAGAATGGAATTTTCCACAACAGGCTGAAGAGTCAGCTTCGGGATCTGGTATTCTGAAAGCTCATCCGGGATATCCGTGATCAGCTCAATGCTGTCGTGGTAGCGCATATTCTGAAGCTGCACGTAGATGGTTACATGCTCCAGCTCCCTTGCAATGGTAGAGATTCCTTTTTTGCGGCTCAGAGTCAGCTTATAAAAACGGGAAAGACTTTGCACTGCGTGACTGATCTCATCGGTCTGTCCCTGCAGTGCCATCCAGTTGATCATATCCATGGTATTATAAAGAAAATGCGGATTGATCTGTGCCTGGAGGGAATTGAATTCTGCGATCCGGAGATCTTCTGCAGCCTTAGCCTGCTTCTCCATCAGTTCCTCCATTTTTCGAGTCATATAGTTGTAGGTATCGATAAGATTACCGATCTCATCATGTGCCTGTGGACTTTCCATAGGAGTAGGCGGGCCGTGGCGGACGGTCTGCATCTGCCGGATCACAGAAGAAAGTCTTCCGGTAATGGAATGAGCCAGTACATTGGCAAAAACAAGTGCCAGAACCAGAAAAACTGCATAGATCAGTACGATCTGGATCATCAGTCGGTTGCTCTCATGGATCAGCGGCGGGGAAGGAAGGACCGTCACCATAAACCAGTCCGTATTGGAAATGCTGTAAAAACCTGCATAAACCTTTGTGTCCAGAATGTTTCGCTCAATGAAGTTATTGGAAGACATAAAGGAAGCCTTGATGGTGTCGTAATCCAGTTGGTAGATTCCGGATAATGACAGATCTGAGGTAGCAACAATGGCATCACGTTCGTTTACAATATATGAAACACTTCCTTCCAGAGATAGATTGTCGGAAAGAATGGAAGTAAGCTTGTCATCGGAATAATACACTGCCAGATAAGCCTTATAGGCAGTGGAGTGATAATAAAGGCTTAAAGGGCAGATATATGCCATATCACCATAATTCTTTTTTTCCCTGGGACCAAGATAGAAGGAAGGACAGAACATTTCCTGGGTGTTCCGGTTTCCCTGAAAGATACCGTACCAGTAGGTACCTTTCGCCTGACTTAATGGAGCAAGGATATTCTCAGTGTTGGGATAAGTATCCAGTGTCTTCAGATCATCAGGAAAATCCACATAGATCTGTACATCGGTAACAATGGAATCTGTGGTCAGACGCTGAACGGCATTTTTAAAATCAGTGGCATGGTTAGATGTTGCAAGCTGTTTTGCTGAATCGCTGACCGGCATATAAAAAAGTTCCTGAAAAAAATTCTGTCCTGTAATATTCCGGGTAGTAGCGAGGACCGTATCCATAGTCCGTTCGATCAGAGGTGCAGTTTTTGCGGAGGCGTCCTGTTCCTGCCGGATGGTATTGGAAACCACCATGCTATAAAGTCGTCCATAAAAAAGAAAGGCGGTAAGACAGGCAGGAACTACCACAATGCTGATCAGGGCAATGGTGAATTTTGTCTGCAGGTTTAAATTCAGGTAGCCGTTTTTGAAATGGCGCCAGAGTGCCCTCATGACATTTTCTCCCGGTATTCAGACGGGGAAAAGCCGGAGTATTTTTTGAAGCTTTTTCCGAAGTAATTGCCATCCGTATAGCCTACCTTGGAAGAAATCTCGGAAATCTTGTATCTGGGATCGGAAAGCAGCTGCTTGGCCTTTTCCATTCGGTATTCTGTCAGATATTGATTGAGAGTCTGTCCGGTCTCACTTTTGAAAAAAGTGCATACATAAGATGCGGAAAGGTATACATGACCGCTGATATCTTTTACGGAAAGTGTATCGTTCATATAGTTCCGGCTGATATAATCCTTGATCATAAAGATCGTGGAATTTTCCGGCTGGGAATTTTTCGCATCTTCAAAATACTGGGCGGTTTTTTCTTTCAGAGCTTTGTGAAGCTCTTCGTAGGTGAAGGCGTTGTTTAACGTATCTACGATCAGATCCTGCTTTTCATGAAGTTCGGTTTCCAGCTGATTTTTTTTACGGGAAGCCGAAAGTGTATTAAATAGCTGGTAATAAAGATCACGAATCTGGTTAGGCATAAATGTGTGATTGCAGCTATAATACCGGAAAAGATCATCAAGAAACTGAAAACAGGGTTCTTCTTCTCCGGCCAGGAGATATTTGGAAAAAGTATTTTCCGGTGAATGCAGGGAATCCGGAACCGGTCCCTTCGGTGAAAGCAGGCGGATGGCATTTTCCGTCAGAAATGTTTTTTCCGGAAAGAAAAAACAGTTCTGCAGAAGGATCACGGCAGAAGCGTAGGACTGATAAACCCTGAAAATATCCGTTACGGTATTTCCGGCTGCGATCAGATGCTTTCCGCAGGTGTCATATTGTCTGGAAATATAGCTTCCCACTGCGGAAAGGGTAGTCGGGGAAAGGGCATTCCTTCCATATATATGGTGGACCAGATACTGAACTCTTTTTTCCACAAAAAGACATTTCAGATGGTAATGCTCCAGAAAACAGGAAATGTCGTTCTGGAGATCTTCCAGGAAAATACCGGAAGCCTCCACAGATTCATTAAGCTTTACGATCACAGAGATAAAATTCATGCCGTTCTCAAGAAGCTCCGGCTGTCCCAGCTCCAGACAGAGATCTGCAATTTTGTTGTTATCGGAAGGTGGAAGAGTCAGCTGCTGTGCCAGCCGGGTGGCGATTTCCTGAGAATGGATCGCTTCGCCACGATGGGAGCGGAGCTTTTGTTTGTAAAGAGTCTGCGCTTCCAGAACTGCAGCCTGTACTTCCTCGGGATGCAGAGGCTTTTCGATGTAATTGATGGCTTTTAGTTTGATGGCAGCTTTCAGATACTCTTTGTCAGAATATCCGCTCATAAAGATAGGGATACTGTCCGGCAGGAATTTCTCCAGACGTTCCAGCATGGCAATGCCTGTCATCCGCGGCATCCGTACATCGCAGAGAATGATCTCAGGTTTATACAGTCTGGCCATTTCCAGTCCGTTCACACCATCATCTGCCTGAAGGATCTCGGTGATCCCCAGAGAATCCCAGTCGATAGATGAGATCAGTCCGGTACGCGTAAGTTCTTCGTCATCGACGATCAGTAATTTCATATACAATTCTCCAATCGAGCATAGCTTTATAGCTTCGTAAATCGGACGTTTACAGCTCTGTTTATATTCCCAGAAAACTGTAACGTCAGCGTTATCATTATAGCATAAAGTATATAGAAATACGAGAATGGGACAATGGTTTATGAGTAATATTTTACAGGGAAAAGAAGAATATTTTACCCTTATCCAAAAATATTCCCATTATCAACCTGTGGGTCGGATGATAGAATATAATCAGATTAAAGGAAAGGGAGGAGAAAGAGCCGTGTCAGAATATGTTCTTGAATTAAAAGGTATTACGAAGATATTCCCCGGTGTCAAAGCTCTGAATAATGTACAGTTCCAGCTCAAGCCTGGTGAGGTTCACGCACTGATGGGTGAGAACGGTGCTGGTAAATCTACGTTTATCAAGGTTATTACCGGAGTACATAAAGCAGAAGAGGGTGAGATGTTCCTGAACGGACAGAAGGTTGACTTCAAGGGTCCGAAGGATGCCCAGGAGGCAGGTATTGCAGCCGTATATCAGCATCCGACATCATATCCGCACCTTACAGTTGCAGAAAATATTTTTATGGGTCACGAGATCATCAAACACCATATGATCCAGTGGAAAGAGATGAATCAGGAGGCGAACAAGTACTTAGGTGAGCTGGATGCAGATTTTGATGCAACCGCTGAGATGGGAACTCTTTCTGTTGCACAGCAGCAGATGGTTGAGATCGCCAAAGCGCTTTCCACAAATGCAAAGATCATCATTCTGGATGAGCCTACAGCAGCACTTACCAGAAACGAGTCAGAGAAGCTTTACACACTGGTTGATAAGCTGAAAGAGAATGGCGTTTCCATTATCTTTATTTCCCACCGTTTCGAGGATATGTACCGTCTGGCTTCCAGAGTTACCGTATTCCGTGATTCTCAGTATATCGGAACCTATGATGTAAACGGGATCACAAACGCAGATCTGATCAAGGCAATGGTTGGACGTGAGATCAATGATCTGTTCCCGAAGCCGGAGGTTAAGCTGGGAGATGAGATGCTTCGTATCGAACATCTTTCCAGAACAGGATTTTTCAAGGATGTTTCCTTCAATGTACGTGCAGGCGAGATCGTAGGTCTTACCGGTCTGGTCGGTGCAGGACGTACAGAGGTTATGGAAGCTGTAAGCGGAATCACCCATCCGGACGAAGGAAAGGTTTTCCTTGAGGGAAAAGAGGTTTATATCAAGACTCCTTCCGAAGCAATGGAAAAAGGTATCATCCTTCTTCCTGAGGACAGACAGAAGCAGGGCCTTGTCATGAGCTGGGGCCTTGGAAGAAACGTAACCCTTCCGATCATCAGCAAATATGCAAAATGCGGATTCAATGACGAGAAATCAGAAAGAGAGCTTTCCAAGAAGCTTCTTGAAGAAGTAGATACCAAGGCTGTTGATATTTTCCAGCCTGCAAGCTCACTGTCCGGTGGTAACCAGCAGAAGGTTGTTGTTGCCAAGGCACTTGCTCAGGAAATGAAGGTCGTTATCATGGATGAGCCGACAAAGGGTGTCGATGTTGGTGCAAAAGCCGAGATCTATGCGATCATGGGAGATCTTGCGAAGAAGGGCTATGCCATCATCCTGATCTCTTCCGAGATGCCTGAGATCCTTGGAATGTCTGACCGTATCGTCGTTATGTGCAACGGCCGTAAGACAGGTGAACTGAACAGGGGAGAGGCAACACAGGAAGGAATCCTTGAGCTGTCCATGGAAAAGAGCACTGGAAAGGGGACTAAATAATGGAAAAGAAATCTGTTATCAAGAAGATTACAGGCTCCCGAGAGGCTCTGCTGGCAATTATTGTGGTCGTGCTGTTTGCCGTTGTCACAGTGATCAGCCCGTCATTCCTTACGCCGAAGTCACTCATGGAGATGCTGAAAAATAATGCAGTAACAATGGTAATGTCACTTGGTATGCTGTGTGTCATGCTGGTAGGCGGAATCGATATTTCCATCATGTCAACTCTGGCACTTTCCGGTATGTCCATCGGTATGCTCCTGAAATACGGACATATCACAAGTACATTACTTGCTTTCATCATTGCAATGGCGATCGGTATTGCCTGCGGACTGGTTGTAGGTCTTGTGATCTCAAGAGCAAACGTTCCGCCTATCATTGCAACCATGGGCTTTATGTACATCTACAGAGCAATGGGTTATCTTGTTTCACACGGTGGTGAGTGGGCAAGTGCCGCAGCTCTTGGTGAGTTTAAGAATTTTGCAACAACCAGCTTCCTTGGGATCAACAAGGTTATCTGGGTGATCCTCGTATGCTATGTGGTATTCTTCTTCTTTATGAAATGGACAAGAACAGGACGAAGGATCTACGCAGTAGGAAGTAATGCAAGCGCAGCACAGGTTTCCGGTATCAATGTAAAGAATATCAACCTTCTTGTATATGTGATCATGGGATTCCTCGCAGGTCTTGGCGGAGCACTTCAGGTATCTGTTTATGCTTCTGCAATGCCTGATATGCAGTACGGCGGTGAGATGGATGTTATCGCAGCCTGCGTTATCGGTGGTGTAAGCATGAGCGGTGGACGTGGAACCGTAGTAGGTGCATTCCTCGGTTCCATTATCCTTGCAACGATCGCAAAAGCTCTTCCGCTTGTAGGTATCAGTTCACTGTGGCAGAACATGATTAAGGGTGTTATCATCCTGGTAGTAGTTGTGATCAACGTTGTTCTGCAGAGAATCGCAGATAAAAACGCATTAAAGGGAAGGGAGATGTAAATCATGGCTGGAAAATCTGGAAGAAGTATTAACAATGTGCCGGAAAATCCGATGAAACACATCATATTCAGTTGGGAAGGCATCCTGGTCATTCTCTTTATCCTGGTAAATATTTTCTGCGCATCATTTTCTGAGTTTTATAATATGAAGAGTGTTCTTCGTCAGATGCCGGTTTACCTTGCAGAGGTATTCATGATGTTTCCAATGGCGTACATCCTGGTATTAGGCGAGATCGATATTTCCGTAGGTGCGATCGTGTGTCTCTCCGCTACCTTAAGCTGTATGGTCTGCAACACAAACGCTCCGTTCATTGTAGTAGTACTTACAGCACTGGTTGTTGGTGCCCTCTGTGGTGCGGTTAACGGATTTATCCTTACCCGTTTCAAGGAGCTGCCTCCAATGATCGTAACACTGGCAACACAGATCATCTTCCGTGGTATCGCTGAGGTAACACTTGGAGCCGGCGGAAGTATTGCAATCACAAACACAGATGGCTTCCGTGCTATCGGTGGAAAGGTTGGAAATATTCCATATATTCTTTTCCTGGTGCTGATCCTTGGTGTACTTTTTGCAATCTTTCTTGGAAAGAGCACATTCGGACGCCGTACATATGCGATCGGAACAAACCGTGTGGCAGCTTATTACGCAGGTGTTCACGTAGAGAAGATCCGTTTCATCATCTACACAGTTATGGGACTTATGTCCGGACTTTGTGCAGTATTCCTGGTATCCTCTTCCTACGGTGCAAATACAACAACCGGTAACGGATTTGAGATGGATGCCATTGCAATGGCAGTATTCGGAGGTATTTCCTCCACAGGTGGTAAAGGTAACCTGGCCGGCGGTATCATTTCTGCATTCATCATCGTATGCTTACGAGTTGGACTTGGACAGAAGAACGTAAATGCACAGGTGATCCTTCTCATCATCGGTGTACTTCTGGTAGCAGCAGTAGCTCTTCCGAATATCATCGGCGATGTGAAAAAAGCAGTCGCAATGAAGAAAAACTAAATATCACTTTTGAAACCCATATGATTGTTAGCTGCCTCCATTGGTGTAGCGGAGGCAGCAGCATATAAAAACATTATATTCTTATAGGGAGGAACAACAATGAAAAAAAAGGTAATTAGCGCAATCCTTTGTGGAGCAATGGTTCTTGGTACAGTTTGCCCGGTTCTCGCAGCAGATGACAAAAAAGATGATACTAAGACAGAAGCAGCAGCTGGCGATTCCGCAAAAGACAAAAAGATCGCTCTGGTTGGTAAAGCAGCCGGTAACGCATTCTTCGAGATCGCAGCGAAATCTTTCCAGGAGACAGTAGAGGCTGAAGGCGGCGAGGTTCAGGTCGTTTATCCTGAGACAGCTACAGCTGATGCGCAGATCAAGGTTCTTGACAACCTGATTTCCCAGGACTTCGATGCAATCTGTATCTCCGCTAACGATGTTAACGCTCTTCAGGCTAAGCTTGAGGAAGCTATGGATGAGGGAATCAAGGTATCTTCCTTCGACTCCGCACCGAACAAAGACAGCCGTGAGATTTTCGTAAACCAGGCTGGTACAAAAGAAGTTGCTCAGGCACTTATGGATGCAGTTCTTGATATTTCCGGTGGTGAAGGACAGTTCGCTATCCTTTCCGCTACATCTCAGTCCGCTAACCAGAATGCATGGATCGATGCAATGAAGACCATCATGGAAGGCGATGACAAATACAGCAAGCTTGAGCTTGTAGACGTTGTATACGGTGATGATGAGCCGCAGAAATCCACAGACCAGACAGCAGCTCTTCTTCAGAACTACAAGGATCTGAAGGTTATCTGCGCACCTACAACAGTTGGTATCGCAGCAGCAGCTAAATATCTTCAGGATAACGGATCTTCCTGCAAGCTGACAGGACTTGGACTTCCATCCGAGATGCAGGAGTACACAGGTGATGATGATTCTCATTCCTGCCCATACTTCTATCTGTGGGATATGCAGGGCCTTGGAAAACTCAGCGCTTACACAACAATCGCTCTGATCAACGGTGACATCACAGGTGCTAAAGATGACAAATTCACAGCTGGTGATCTTGGTGACTACACAGTAACAGAGGCAGATGACGGCGGTACAGAGGTTGTTCTTGGTGCACCTCTGAAATTCGATACAAGCAACATCGAGGAGATGGCTAAGCTGTACTAATCAATCCTCAGACTGACTGTATAATCATATGATAAATCCTTTCGGGACAAGGCGGAGTCTTCGGACTCCGCCTTGTTTCGTATATTTGAATTTGGTGTATAGAAGGTTTCCGAAAAAATTTCAGTCTTTTGATTCTGGTTGTACTCTTATGGCTGCGGTGTTAAAATGAGGACAGCAGAATAGAAAACCATGAACAGATGAAGGAGCAAAACACATGCAGCAGGCATTACTGGATCAGCTGAGAAAGATCACAGAGGAAGAGAGAAAAATCCTGGATGGAGAAGCAGAGGTCGATAGAGATCTCTACACATCCGGTCGGGACTTTACCGTGGACAGCCGTAAGATGCTGAAAGAAGGCAGGCTGATCGCTGTGCGTACACACACCCGTTTTGTGTATTTTCCGGCTCACAGGCATAATTTTGTGGAAGTGCTGTATGTGTGTGTGGGATCTCTGACGAATATCATTGACGGAAAAAAAGTCATAGTTAACAAAGGTGAGCTGCTTTTTCTCAATCAGTTTACGAAGCATGAGATTCTGAAAGCGGGGCAGAATGATATTGCGATCAATTTTATGGTGCTGCCGGAGTTTTTTGATGTGGCCTATTCCATGGCGGGCAATGACAATATGCTGGCAGATTTTCTGGTGAATGTCCTGCGACAGGATGAAGAGCGTGGGGAATATCTTCATTTTAAGGTTGCGGAAGTGCTGCAGATCCAGAATCTTCTGGAAAATATCATCTATTCTCTTGTAAACGGTGAGGAGAACAGAGAGCGGATCAATCAGACCACAATGGGCCTGATATTCATGTATCTGATAGAATCGGTGCAGTATGTGGAGATGCGTCTGCCCAATCAGTACGAAAATATGATCTCTATGACAACACTGGATTATATTGAACAGAAATACCGGACTGCTACGCTGACGGAGCTTTGTGGTCGTCTGCATCTTCCCATGCATGTCCTCAGTAAGATGATCAAGAAAAGCACAGGGTTTAATTTCAAGGAACTTCTTCAGAGAAAACGTCTGAACAAGGCTGTAGAGCTGATGTGTGAAACTGATCTGCCTGTCAGTGACATCATTGCGGCTGTAGGCTATGAAAATAAAAGTTATTTTCATCGGGTATTCAAGGAACATTATCACATGACACCACGGGCGTTCCGGGTCAAAAACAGTGAGAAAGAACAGGTGAGGCTGTAACAGCCTCACCTGTTTTTTAAATATCATGGAATTGTCCGATCTTGTTTTTGATCCGCTGCATTTCGTTATCCATATCGATCACAGCGCGGGCGCAGTTCAGCAGTTCATTGCTGACATCCTCATAACCGTCCATTTCTTCGATATTCTGCTTGTAACGCAGCTGATGCTCCAGAGTTGCCCAGAAATCCATACCGTTGGTACGGATCTGGATCTCTGCACGCATGGGAATTTTTCCCTTGGAGAAGAATACGGGGATTTCCACGATCATGTGATAACTGCGGTAGCCGTTTGGCTTTGGATTTTTGATATAGTCCTTTACCTGGATGACGGTAATGTCATCCTGCCTGGTGATCAGGTCTGCAATGGTGTAGATATCATCGATAAAGGCACAGACAACACGGATGCCTGCCACGTCATTCAGCTGATTCTGAATATTCTCCGCAGTAAACTCATAGCCGAGCTTTTTGAGCTTTTTGTAAATGCTTTCCGGCTTTTTGATCCTTGTTTTGATGAAGGAGATCGGGTTACGTTTATATTCCAATGAAAATTCATCGTTGAGGACTTCCAGCTTGGTGCGTACCTCACGGACCGTACATCGATACATCATCATCAGATCATTAAATTTTGCGGAATTTTTGATAAAAACCTGTGGATCGGGGGTATCCAGCCAGGTGTTTGTATTTCTTTCAGCCATAGTGTTTTTCTGGTGAGACTCCTTCCTATAATGTCAAGCCCTAAAGTATTGATTTTACGGGCTTTTTCTTTAAATATTACCTCTCAAAACAGAGCTAAAGGTGTACGACAGTCATCGTATCCTGTACTGAACAGCCATAAAAGGGTATAGCTTATAAAGCGTCCTGGTAATGGGGCTTTTTAAGGCTATAATCCTCTGTTAGCTATGAGGGTGAACCTTCCGTGTCTAATGGGATCCTGTCCCAACTTCCTTCGTCCCACCTGTTCATACACCGAGTGCTTGCCAAGCTTTCTAACAGGGTCGTGCCCTATGGAGTGAACTACCGCAAGCTACAGCTCTTGTTTGTCGTTTGATTCTTACTGACCTTATGATTCTGCAAGGTGCGGTTTCCCGCGGACGCTTACCCTGCATCTCTCAACCAGTCGTTTCGTTATGATCCACGTTCCATGGATCTGGGTCAACAGGTTCTTTTCCAGAACCCTGCTCAATTTCAGAAGTTTCTGAACCTCAGCAGGATTCTGGAATACTGCTTTGCTTTATACTTCTTATGCAGCCAGGCTTTCCTGCCTGGATTCCCGCCGGATATCTTTTAACATCTTCCGGGGATCATACTTGATTCCCTTCTTCAAAATCGTAAAAATAATCCTGAGGAGTTTGCAGGCGATTGCTATTAATGACTGCATCTTTTTCAGTGGATTCTGCTCCCTGGTCGTATAATAGACATGCAATTTCTTGAATTCTTCCGCATGTGCTACAGCTGATTTTGCCGCCTGAAACAGCCAATATCTGAGGCACTTACGCCCTCTGTGACTGATCCTGGTTTCACCCTTATGCTTGCCGGAACTGCTTGCCACAAGCCCAAGTCCGCTTAATTTCTGGATCTCCTTTACATCGTCAAATCTGGAAATATCTCCCATTTCTGCCACCATACCGGATAGGGTATTCTCCCCGATTCCACATATCTCCAAAACTTTATCCGTATGGGGAATTTCCAGACATTTCTGATTAATCTGCGTTTCTATCAATGCAAGCTCCTCATCCAGTTCCAGGATTTTTTGAACAAACCACTGTACAACCAGTTTCCCTGTTTCTTTTCCTTCACGGATGCCAACACTCGCCTTGGCGTACTCCAAGATTTCTCCAGCTCTGCTATACCCGCGTCCTCTAAGTTTCGCATTATGCCAGATCTGCCTGATTCCGTCTTCTTTCAAAGCTGCCAGATCATCCGGAAATGGTGCCTGCTTCAACAGTTCAAGGCTGAATGTGCCTTCTGTTTTTCCAAGTGCTTCTTTGTACTCTGGAAAATATATTTTCAGTTCCCGGTGCAGTCGGTTGATCGACCGGATCCTGTCCTCATTCAGCTGATCACGAAACATGGATAACCGTCGCAGATCTGCATAAAGCTGCTCTGGAAGATAAGGCATTCCAAAGTTTCCATCTTTTACAAGATTTGCAATCAGCTTAGGATCTTTTGTATCATCTTTCAGCTGGCTGTTATCCTCAAGTTCTTTTGTCTGCTTTACTGCATACGGATTTACCTGAACTACACTGATCCCATTTGAGATCATCCAGGTCGCAAGGCAGAACCAGTAATGGCCGGTTGGTTCAAGACCAAGAACAATCTGTTTTTTATCGTATTCGGCTGCTATCTTTACTGCCCATTCCTTTGCCTTGCTAAATCCATCTGCATTATTGCTGAATGAAAAAGCGGACTTACTGAGTTCTCTGCCTCTGGTGTCAATTGCCCTCAGATAGTGTGTTTCACTGCCTACATCGCATCCTAAAATAAGCATGTCATCACAGATAAAACTGAGTTTTGCATTCTTATCGAACTTCCCTTTGGTTTCCAACTCATGCCAGGTTGAAGCTGTTAAATTTTCTCTGACCACCTCGATTTTCTTCAGAAGCTCCTGCTGTTCAAAAATATTTGCATTTGATACTTGATTTTTCTTCTTTGTGCCTTTAAGATTCATGTTAGATACCTCTTGTATTCTCTGGATTTTACCAACCGGCCAAGTCAGTAATAATCCAAATTTACTTGAGGTATTTTTTTGTGTCAATCTCTTGCCCTATTTAAAGTATACAGGAAGCTTTCTTATGTGATATTTATAACAATTACTTTTATACAATTATAGAACAAAATGATATTTTTTTCAACTTTTGTATTGACATATCAGAAAAGCTGTGCTATTTTATAGAAAAAATTTAATTGAGTAAACCACTAAACCGTTGAAGCGGAGATAAAGATATTCATGCGCGCACAGAGAGTCCGGGAGGGTGAGAGCCGGGTCGAGAGGCAGTTTATCAAATGGACCGCAGAGGGCACAGGGAAAGATATTTTCGGGTATCAAGTATTCTGTGACGTGAGGGCATACGTCAGTTGCCGGGAATATGAAGGTATTCCGCCAAGTGCACGGGTCAGACCGTGAATCAGGGTGGCACCGCGGGTAATTTTGAATTTAGAGCTCGTCCCTGACAGAACCAGATTCTGTCGGAGACGGGCTTTTCTTGATTTTATGAGCAAGCAGCGAATGCAGATCACGAATGTCCCGTCCTCCGGTAAGGAATGAAAAACTCAGGAGGGTCTGTATATGTATCCAACATTAGAAAAAATCAAAGAACTCGCACAGTCAGGCGAATACCGGCGAATCCCTGTATGCAGAGAGCTGTATTCCGACCGCTATACACCCGTAGAAGTCATGAGGACCTTACGCACAGCCAGCAGACATTGCTATCTTCTGGAAAGTGCCAGCCAGACAGAGGTATGGGGACGCTATTCCTTCCTGGGATATGAGCCATCCATGGAGATCACCTGTACAGACGGAAAGCTTCAGACCCGCAGGATCCATGAGGACGGAACTGAAGAAAAAACCGTACAGCAGGTGAAGCATCCGGGAGATGCCATTCGGGAGATCCTGAAAGAATACAAAAGCCCGGTGCTGGAAAATATGCCGACCTTTACCGGAGGTCTGGTAGGATATTTTTCCTACGACTACATCAAGTACAGCGAGCCGAAGCTGGAGCTTACTGACGAAACAGTACAGGATTTCCGGGACATGGATCTGATGCTTTTTGACCAGGTGATCGCCTTTGACCATTACAGACAGAAGGTGCTTCTGATCACCGGTGTGATGACGGATGATCCGGAAAATTCCTATCAGAAGGCGGAAGCAAAATTAGAAGAGATGACAGATCTGATCCGAAACGGAAAACAGAAGGAATTTCCGTCTTTGAAACTGAAATCTTCCATTGAGCCGCAGTTCCCGAAAGCAAAATACTGTGAGATGGTTGAGAAAGCGAAGCATTACATCCACGAAGGAGATATTTTCCAGGTAGTCCTCTCCAATCCTATGAGAGCAAAAGCCGAGGGAAGCCTGTTTGATACTTACCGTGTCCTTCGGGCTACCAATCCTTCTCCATATATGTTTTATTTTTCCAGTGATGATATTGAGATCGCCGGAGCATCACCGGAAACACTTGCAAAGCTTACCGGCACAGAGTTGAGTACCTTTCCGTTAGCAGGAACAAGACCAAGAGGCA
Source organism: Blautia massiliensis (ex Durand et al. 2017) (assembly GCF_051861785.1). Taxonomy (NCBI): domain Bacteria; kingdom Bacillati; phylum Bacillota; class Clostridia; order Lachnospirales; family Lachnospiraceae; genus Blautia; species Blautia massiliensis (ex Durand et al. 2017). Next base: position 937,446 of record NZ_CP146725.1, on the reverse strand, counting down.
AGACAAAAGAAGAAGACCTGGCGCTGGAAAAAGGACTCCTGGCTGATGAGAAGGAACGTGCCGAGCATAACATGCTGGTGGATCTTGGTCGAAATGATATCGGAAAGATCAGTAAGATCGGTACCGTGAACGTAGAAAAATATATGTGCATCGAGCGTTTTTCTCATGTGATGCATATTGGTTCTACAGTTACCGGCCAGATCCGGGATGACAGGGATGCGGTGGATGCAGTGGATGCCATCCTTCCGGCAGGAACACTTTCCGGAGCACCGAAATTCCGTGCCTGCCAGATCATCCAGGAACTGGAACAGAGTAAGCGAGGCATTTACGGCGGTGCTATCGGATATCTGGATTTTGCCGGAAACCTGGATACCTGTATTGCCATTCGCCTGGTTTATAAGAAAAACGGTGAGATCTGTATCCGGTCAGGAGCAGGGATCGTAGCAGACAGTATTCCGGAAAGTGAATTTCAGGAGTGCTGCAACAAGGCAAGAGCCGTTGTACAGGCAATCGAAACTGCACAGGAGGGACTGGAATGATAGTACTGATCGATAATTATGATAGCTTTTCCTACAATGTTTACCAACTGATCGGTTCTGTGGAGCCGGATATCAAAGTGGTAAGAAATGATGAAGTGACCATCAAAGAGCTGGCGGCCATGAAGCCGAAGGCATTGATACTTTCCCCTGGTCCGGGAAAACCGGAGGATGCGGGAATCTGTATTGAATCCATAAAATATTTCAAAGACAAGCTGCCGATCCTGGGCATCTGTCTTGGACATCAGTCCATCTGTGAAGCCTTCGGAGGGACAGTATCCTACGCAAAAGAGCTGATGCACGGAAAGCAGAAAGAGATACATAAAGTTGGAAAGAGCCGGATGTTTGAAGGGCTTCCGGAAACTTTTCCGGCAGCCAGATATCACTCACTGGCAGCTATCCGGGATACCTTACCGGAGGAACTGGTTGTTACCGCTGAGTCTGAGGACGGAGAGGTGATGGCACTGGAGCATAAAGAATATCCGATATTCGGATTACAGTTCCATCCGGAATCTGTTATGACACCGGATGGAAAAACAATGATCAAGAACTTTATGAAGGTTATCAGAGACAGATAAGACAGAGAACAGCAATCCATAAAAGATAGAATCGTTACAGAACAGGAGGAAACAACAATGATCAAAGAAGCAATCATCAAGCTTTCAAAAAAAGAAGATCTTACATATGACGAAGCAGAAGCCGTAATGAATGAGATCATGGACGGAGCGGCAACACCGGTACAGATGGCATCCTACCTTACTGCACTTTCCCTGAAAGGAGAGACTATTGATGAGATCACTGCGTCAGCAGCCGGAATGCGTGCACACTGCATCAAGCTTCTCCACGATATGAATGTTCTGGAAATCGTAGGAACCGGTGGTGACGGAGCAAATTCCTTTAATATTTCCACGACATCTTCTCTTGTGATCGCAGCAGGTGGCGTTCCGGTAGCAAAACACGGAAACCGTGCAGCATCTTCCAAGAGCGGTGCAGCAGATGTTCTGGAAGCACTTGGCGTAAAGATCACCGTCCCGCCGGAAAAAAGTGCAGAGATCCTGAAAAAGATCAACATCTGTTTCCTGTTCGCACAGAATTATCATATTGCCATGAAATATGTGGCACCGATCCGTAAAGAGCTGGGAATTCGCACGGTATTTAATATCCTCGGACCATTAAGCAACCCGGCAGGCGCAAACATGGAGCTGATGGGAGTCTTTGACCAGTCTCTGGTAGAGCCGCTGGCACAGGTTATGATGAAGCTTGGCGTGAACCGCGGAATGGTAGTTTTCGGGCAGGATAAGCTGGATGAGATCTCCATGAGCGCACCGACTTCTGTGTGCGAGATCAAGGACGGATGGTTCCAGTCCTATGAGATCACACCGGAGCAGTTCGGCTATACACGCTGCAGCAAAGAAGATCTGGCAGGCGGCACACCGGCAGAGAACGCAGAGATCACAAAAGCCATTGTAAACGGAACCGAAAAAGGCCCGAAGCGTCAGGCGGTCTGCATGAACGCAGGTGCAGCACTTTATATCGCAGGAAAGGCGAAGACTATAGAAGATGGCGTGAAGATGGCTGAAAACCTGATCGACAGTGGTGCAGCTGCTGCCAAGCTTGCGGAATTTATCAAATTAAGTAACGAGATTTGAAAATAATAGCGGCAGAAGAGAAATCGGCAATCCCTATCGGAAGAGATATGAACGGAAACATTAATCTGTCAGACTTTTTGAAATTGCCAAATGAGTGTTGAAATATCAAGGAGAGAAACAAAGAATGAGCGAAAAAAACATTCTGGAGGAAATCGCAGAAAAAACAAGAGAACGTATCCGGAAGGAAAAACGTCAGTTTCCCCTGGATCAGCTGAAAACCCTGGCAGAAAAAGCGCCACAGCAGCCGTCCTTTCTGAAAGCGTTGAAAAAGCCGGGTATGTCCTACATCTGTGAAGTAAAAAAAGCTTCCCCCTCCAAGGGGCTGATCGCACCGGAATTTCCGTATCTGGAAATTGCGAAAGAATACGAGGCAGCAGGTGCATCTGCGATCTCCTGCCTCACAGAGCCATTTTATTTCATGGGAAGTGACACTTATCTCCGTGAGATCACAGAAACAGTGGATATTCCGGTCCTCCGGAAGGACTTCACGGTGGATAAGTACATGATCTATCAGGCAAAAGCATTCGGCGCAGCGGCTGTACTTCTGATCTGTGCTATCTTAAATGACCAGGAACTCCTGGAATACCGAGAGCTTGCAGAAACTCTGGGAATGGATGCACTGGTGGAAGCTCATGACGAGAATGAAGTGGCAAGAGCATTAAAGACAGGTGCAAAGATCGTCGGTGTAAATAACCGTGACCTGAAAACCTTTAAGGTTGATATGAATAACAGCATCCGTCTTCGAAACCTGGCACCGGACAATGTGGTATTTGTGTCTGAGAGCGGAATCAAAAACGCAGGTGATATCGTTATCCTGGAAAGAAACCGGGTAGGTGCAGTCCTGATCGGTGAGAACCTGATGCGAAGCCCGGATAAGAAAGCAGCATTGGAAAATCTGAATGGTGGAGCGCTTGTATAAAGGCCAAACGAAAGAATAGAGTAAATAAGTAACAGAGCTGACCAGCAGCAAATAGTAACGAAACAGGAAGAGGCAGGGTCAGACAGAAAGGGCAGGATTGGCTGAATATGAGAGAACAACCGTTGAAACATGGGAGCAGAACCAGAATCAAGATCTGCGGCCTGACCCACCCGGAAGATATCCAGGCCGTGAACCAGGCTAAACCGGACTTTGCAGGATTCATTGTAGAATTCCCAAAAAGCAGAAGAAACGTCACTGTGGAGCAATTGAAGGCTCTCCGGGAAGAGCTGGATGATAGCATTTTGCCGGTAGGCGTATTCGTCAATGCACCGGTGGAGCTTCCCGCACAGCTTTTAAACGAAGGAACCATCGCACTGGCACAGCTTCACGGCCAGGAGGACGAGAATTATATCAGACAGCTTAAGACCATGACAGACCAGCTTCTGATAAAGGCTTTTTCCATAAAAACAGAAGCAGATATAAAGAAAGCGATCCGTTCGGAAGCAGACTATATTCTGCTGGATCAGGGAGCAGGAGGAACAGGAGAAACTTTCGACTGGAGTCTGGTACCGGCGATCAAACGTCCCTGGTTTCTGGCAGGAGGTCTGGGCTGTGAAAATCTGGAATCGGCCATACATCTGCTTCACCCCTGGGCAGTAGATTTAAGCAGCAGTGTAGAAACCGACGGTCACAAAGACCCGGATAAAATATTAGAAGCAGTATACGCAGTAAGAAACATAAAGGAGGAAATATAACATGTCAAAAGGAAGATTCGGCATCCATGGCGGACAGTACATCCCGGAAACACTGATGAACGCCGTTCTGGAGCTTGAGGAAGCATACAACCATTACAAAAACGATCCGGAATTCAACCGAGAACTCACAGAGCTTCTCAATGAATACGCAGGAAGACCATCCCGTCTTTACTATGCGGCACATATGACCGAGGACCTTGGCGGAGCCAGGATCTATCTGAAAAGAGAAGACTTAAACCACACAGGAGCCCACAAGATCAACAACGTACTTGGTCAGGTGCTCCTGGCAAAAAAAATGGGCAAGACCCGTGTCATCGCAGAGACAGGAGCCGGCCAGCACGGTGTTGCAACTGCAACTGCAGCAGCACTGATGGGAATGGAATGTGAGGTATTCATGGGAAAAGAAGACACGGAACGTCAGGCACTGAATGTTTACAAAATGCGTCTTCTCGGAGCAAAGGTCCATGCAGTCACAAGCGGAACCGCAACCTTAAAGGATGCCGTTTCCGAGACCATGCGTGAGTGGACAAACCGTATTGCAGATACCCATTATGTACTGGGATCTGTTATGGGACCGCACCCGTTCCCGACTATCGTACGTGATTTCCAGGCAGTGATCTCCAAGGAGATCAAAGAACAGATGCTGGAAAAAGAGGGAAGACTTCCGGATGTTGTCCTGGCCTGTGTGGGCGGCGGTTCCAATGCTATCGGAACCTTCTACAATTTCATTGAGGACAAAGACGTTCGTCTCATCGGCTGTGAGGCAGCAGGACGTGGCGTGAATACTGCGGAGACTGCGGCAACCATCGCAACCGGTCGTCTCGGAATCTTCCATGGTATGAAATCTTACTTCTGCCAGGATGAATACGGACAGATCGCACCGGTATACTCCATCTCCGCAGGTCTTGATTATCCGGGGGTAGGTCCGGAGCATGCACACCTTTATGATATCGGAAGAGCAGAGTACGTTCCTGTTACAGATGACGAAGCAGTAGATGCTTTTGAATATCTTTCCAGAACAGAAGGAATCATTCCTGCGATCGAAAGTGCCCACGCAGTGGCCTATGCGAAAAAGATCGCACCGACACTTGGAAAGGACAAGATCATGGTAGTTACCATTTCAGGACGTGGAGATAAGGACTGTGCGGCAATTGCCCGCTACAGAGGGGAGGATATTCATGAATAAGAGAATTACAGAAGCATTTGCAAACGGAAAAGCATTTATTCCTTTTTTAACCTGCGGAGATCCGTCTCTGGAGGTAACAGAGCAGCTGGTTTATGCAATGGAAGAAGCAGGAGCAGATCTGATCGAGCTGGGGATCCCGTTCTCAGATCCTACCGCAGAGGGAACTGTGATCCAGGAAGCTAATGTCCGGGCACTTGCAGGCGGTGTGACTACAGATAAAGTTTTTGCAATGGTAGAAAAAATCCGTAAAAATACAAAAATCCCAATGGTATTCATGACCTACGCAAACGTAGTATTTTCTTACGGAACAGAGCGTTTTATCAAGAAAGCAGCGGAAGTTGGAATGGATGGACTGATCCTTCCGGATGTTCCGTTTGAGGAAAAAGAAGAGTTTGATGTTGTGTGCAAACAGTACGGCCTTGACCTGATCTCCCTGATCGCACCGACCTCCCATGAGCGGATCGCCATGATCGCAAAAGAGGCGGAAGGCTTTGTTTACTGCGTATCTTCCCTTGGTGTAACAGGAATGCGTACCAGCATTACCACAGATATCGGAGCTATGGTGAAGCTGGTAAAAGCCCAGAAAGACATTCCATGTGCAGTAGGATTCGGAATCTCCACACCGGAGCAGGCAAAAAAAATGGCAGATCAGTCAGACGGTGCCATTGTAGGATCTGCGATCGTGAAGCTCTGTGGTGCCTACGGCAAAGACTGCGTGCCGAAGGTGAAGGCTTATGTGAAAGAGATGAAGGATGCGATCAGATAAGTTCCCGGCTGAAATCGGAACACAGATCACAAAGTGTAATAAAAATCTGCTTTATCCCAAAGAAAGGGTAAAGCAGATTTTTTTTCTGTTCTGAACAGAGGCCGGAAAAATTGCAGGAAATATCTACTTGACAGTCAGAGACCAAATGATAGATGATATAAAAAAAGGTGAGGAGGAAATTGGGGATGGATCGGGAAGAAGCAAAGAAGAAAGCAGAAGCGCTGGTTGCCAGGATGACTCTGGAGGAAAAAGCCAGTCAGTTAAGGTACGATGCACCTGCAATAAAAAGATTGGGAATTCCGGCATATAACTGGTGGAATGAGGGACTTCACGGTGTTGCCAGAGCAGGGCAGGCAACGGTTTTTCCACAGGCGATCGGAATGGCGGCTGCTTTTGACCGGAAAAGTGTGGCAGAGATGGCCGGTATCGTGGCAACAGAGGGCAGAGCAAAGTATAATGCATATTCCGTAAACGGTGACAGAGATATTTATAAGGGATTGACGTTCTGGTCTCCTAATGTCAATATTTTCCGTGATCCACGATGGGGCAGAGGCCATGAAACTTATGGGGAAGATCCGTATCTTACAAAAGAACTGGGAGTTTCCTTTGTAAAAGCACTTCAGGGAAATGGGGATACAATGAAGGCAGCAGCCTGTGCCAAACATTTTGCAGTACATTCCGGGCCGGAGGCACTCCGTCATGAATTTGATGCGGAAGCATCCGCAAAAGATATGGAAGAAACGTATCTGCCGGCATTTGAAGGTCTGGTAAAAGAAGCGAAAGTAGAAGCGGTTATGGGAGCTTATAACCGGACAAACGGGGAACCCTGCTGCGGAAGTCCCACATTACAGAAAAAACTCAGAGGCGAGTGGAAATTTCAGGGGCATTTTGTATCAGACTGCTGGGCAATCCGTGATTTTCATGAACACCATATGGTAACGGATACAGCCGTTGAATCTGCAGCACTGGCTATTAATAATGGCTGTGACCTGAATTGTGGAAATACCTATCTTCACATTATGAAGGCATACGAAAAGGGGCTTGTCACAGAAGAAACCATAACCCGGGCAGCAGTGCGGCTTTTCACCACAAGGTATCTGCTGGGGTTGTTTGATGGAAGCGAATATGACAATCTCGCCTATCTGGAGGTGGAATCTCCCAGGCATCTGGATGCAGCGGAGAAAGCAGCGGAAAAAAGCTTTGTTCTGCTGAAAAATAACGGGATTCTTCCGCTTGATAAAGAAAAACTGAAAACAATAGGGATCATCGGACCAAATGCGGACAGCAGACAGGCGCTGATCGGCAATTATCACGGGACAGCTTCCAGGTATATTACCATACAGGAAGGCATCCAGGATTATGTGGGAGACGATGTAAGGATCCTTACTTCCAGAGGCTGTGATCTGTTCCGGAACCGGACGGAGCACCTTGCGTTTACCAGAGATCGTATTGCGGAAGCAAAGGTGGTTGCGGAAAACAGCGATGTGGTGATCTTATGTATGGGACTGGATGAGACACTGGAAGGAGAAGAGGGAGACACCGGAAACAGCTATGTATCGGGAGATAAAGAAGATATTGAACTTCCCGGAGTACAAAGAGAACTGATGGAAACAATCGCAGACACCGGAAAACCGGCAGTATTCTGTCTGCTGGCAGGAAGTGACCTTAATCTGAAATATGCGGCAGAGAAATTTGATGCCGTCATGATGCTGTGGTACCCTGGATGCCAGGGCGGGAAGGCAGCGGCAAAGGTACTGTTTGGAGAAATCTCGCCATCAGGAAAACTTCCGGTGACATTTTATGAAAGCCTGGAAGAACTTCCGGATTTTACCGATTATTCCATGAAAGGCAGAACATATCGCTATATGGAACGAAAAGCACAGTTTCCTTTTGGATATGGTCTGACGTACAGTAAGGTGGCAGTAGATAAAGCAGAGGTCAAAACATGTGGACAGAAGATAAACGTGGAGGTAGAAGTGCAGAATAACGGCGCATATGATACAGAGGATGTTGTTCAGATCTATGTAAAAAATATCGACAGCAAAAATGCCATTCCCAATCCGATGCTGGCCGGTTTTCAGCGGATATTCCTGAAGGCGGGAGAATGCCGGAAAATAGAAATCCCAATATGGGAAAAAGCACTCACCGTAGTAGATGAAACAGGAAAACGGATGGAAGAAGGAAAGAAATTTGAAATTTATGCAAGCTGCAGCCAGCCGGATGAAAAAAGCAAAGAACTGACCGGGATCATGCCGGTAAAGATCATCTGGGAAAAATAATAAGAAAATCTAAAGTAACAGGAGGGCGATGCCTCAGGCAGCGCCCTCCCTTTATATCTAACGCATAAACAACCGTGCCATTTTCTCATAAATCTTCCGATATTTCTGATATCTCATAGGGAGATCGATCCAGGTCTTTTTATCTACAATACTCTTATAATGAGAGAATGTCCGGAAGCCGTCGATGCCATGATAGGAGCCCATGCCGCTTTCCCCAAAGCCGCCGAAGCCCATATTGCTGGTTGCCAGATGTATGAGGACATCGTTGATACAGCCACCGCCGAAACCACATCGGGAAGTAACTTCCCGGGCATTTTTTTCATCTTCGGTGAAGATATAAAGAGCCAGCGGATGTGCCATGGAATTGATCTTTGTTACGGCACCTCCGAGAGAGTCATAGGTGAGGACCGGAAGTACCGGGCCGAATATTTCCTGCTGCATGACCGGATCTTCGAAGGTTACGTTATCAAGAACCGTCGGCTCGATCTGAAGTGTTTCACGGTTGGAACCACCGCCGCAGACAGTTCTGGAAGGATCGATCAGACTGTTGATACGGTCGAAATGCTTTTCGTTGATGATCTTTCCATAATTCCGGTTCTTCAGTGGTTCTTTTCCATACTGGCGTGTGATCTGTCTGCGAAGCTCTGCGACCAGGGCTTCTTTGATCTCCGGATCACAGTAGATGTAGTCCGGAGCCACGCAGGTCTGGCCACAGTTCAGGAACTTGCCGAATACGATACGTTTTGCCGCAAGGCGGAGATTGGCTGTTTTGTCCACGATGCAGGGGCTTTTTCCACCCAGCTCCAGAGTGACTGGTGTGAGGTGTTCGGAAGCCTTTCTCATGACCTCTTTTCCCACAGACTGGCTTCCCGTGAAGAAGATGTAATCAAAGTGCAGACTGAGAAGATGTGTGTTTTCCGCACGTCCGCCTGTGACAGTTGCAACGTATTTTTCATCGAAACATTCATGGATGAGAAGACGGATCACTTCGCTTGTTGCCGGTGAGTAGGCACTTGGTTTCAGGATGACTGTGTTTCCGGCTGCAATGGCGTCTACCAGTGGTTCTATGGTGAGAAGAAACGGATAGTTCCACGGACTCATAATGAGAACCACACCGTAGGGGGATGGTTTGCGGAAACTGCGGGAATGGAACTGTGCCAGTGGAGTTGGAACGGTCTGTTCTTTTGCGTAGGAGCGGATATTTTTCAGCATATGTGTGATCTCGGAGAGCACCAGTCCGGTCTCACACATATAGCTTTCGAAATTACTTTTTCCCAGATCCCTTTTCAGCGCGGCGTGGATCTGATCTTCGTGTTTCCGGATGGAAGCGCGAAGACGTTTCAGGGCGCTGATGCGAAAATCAAGGTCAAGAGTTGCGCCGGAGTAGAAGTACTGGCGCTGTTTATCTAAAAGCTGGTTGATCTGTTCTTTTTCCATGGAATTGTAGTCCTTTCTGAAAAAACTGTATTCGAAATATCGAAAAATCTTTCTATGCCAATTGCTGTTTTAGCAATTGCCTGCCGGAGGCATCAGTCTGTAATACAGTGTTTCAAGTTCGCCGGCATCCATCAGCACAGGAACCGGGTACAGAGGATTCCCTTCATCTGAGCAAGAGACTGGTGTGGCTTGGCAATGCGGGCTGCTGTGGCTTTTGCACAGTCCATACTGGGTAGTTTTCGTTCTTTTTAAAGTCAAATTATTTTATTCTAAATATTATATATAGCAGTTGGAAGGGGAAAAGTCAAGGTTGCCGTTTATGGAAGTGCATCGCGAAGCGTGTTGCTGAGAACAGAGTAACCGTAACGTCATAAAAAAGAAAACAGGAAAATATAATATTGTCATGGTTGTAAATATCCTTTACACTAAGGGAGTCAAACAGAATTATTATGCAAGGATTGTATATCCAGCGTAAGGCAAATGTTCGCAGGATAGATATTGATCACGGAGGAAATCATGCCAGAAACAGACACATCCGCAAAAAATCCTCTTCACGTATCCGAAGTGGATGATAATTTAAAAGAATTAAGCCCTCACGGTTCCTTTGAGCTGCCGGTGGAAACCTATATGGCGAACTGTGAGATCTTTCATGCACTGTATGACCACTGGCACAGTGAGATGGAGATCATGTATATTGAAAAAGGCAGTGGCTTTGCCAGACTGAACCGGGAGAGCATCCGCCTGAAAAAGGGGGATATCCTGATCGTGAACTGCGGAGTTCTCCATAGTATGCGCACGGATCTTAAGAAGCCTCTTTATTATAAGAGTGTGGTTTTCAGCCTGGGCTTCCTTGCAGGCCAGCCGGGAGATATCTGCCAGGAATGTGTGGTATCACCATTAATAGAAAACAAGGCAGAATTCTGCCATCATATAGAAGAAGGAGATTCCGGATATGAGAAGCTGCGGGAAATTTTTCTGGAGATCCATGACTGTCATACGGAGAAGAAGCCATATTTCTATGTGAAGCTGAAAATGCTGTTCTTTGATTTCTTTTATGAGATGCTGACGAAGCATTATATTATCCCGGTAAGCACAGAGCAGAACAAGAGCCTTGCAGCAGTAAAGGAAGTGCTGGATCATATCAGCCTTCACTACCAGGAGAATCTTACCGTTTCAGAGCTTTCCGGACTTTCCAATTACAGTGAGTATTATTTTATGAAGCTTTTCCGCCAGTATACGGGAAAAACCCTGGTGGAATACATCAATGACTTCCGTATGGAGAAGGCGAAGTATCTTCTTACGCATTCCGATGCACCTGTGACGGAGATCGCCATGCAGGTGGGATTTAACAGTACAAGTTATTTTATAAAGAAATTTCAGCAGTCCAATAAGGTTTCACCGCATAAGTACAGGAAGAGTATGAGACAGATCTGAGAAAGCTCCCGGAGCAACCGCATATGTATCGGTTACGTTTTTATGCAGAGCTACCGTAAAAAGTGAAAAACAGTCTGACAAATATCTTGCATATCATGACAGGATTGTTATATTTTTGAAAAGAAATGCGTGATATCCTAATATCATCAAAAACAAAGCAAACAACCTTGTAAAAACATATTTCATCCCATCAAGATCCATGAAAGGAGATCAAAATGGAAACATTAAGCAAAGTTTTTGAAGACAAATATAACAAAAATGTAAAAGATTGTACAAACGAGGAAATCTATCACGGACTTCTCTCCTGGACAAAGGAGCAGCTGAAGGGCCGTGGCTACCAGGAAGGAAAAAAGAAAATTTATTATATTTCCGCAGAGTTCCTTATCGGTAAGCTTCTTTCCAACAACCTGATCAATTTGGGCGTTTATGATGAAGTTGCGAAATATCTTAAAGAAAACGGAAAAGAGCTTTCCATGATCGAGGAGATCGAGCCGGAGCCATCTCTCGGAAACGGCGGACTTGGCCGTCTGGCAGCATGTTTCCTGGATTCCATTGCAACTCTGGGACTTCCGGGAGAAGGAATCGGACTTAATTATCACCTAGGACTTTTCAAACAGGAGTTTAAGGATCATCTTCAGTTTGAGACACCGAATCCGTGGATCCAGCCGGAGAGCTGGCTTACAGATGCAGGCGTTTCCTATTACGTGCCGTTTAAGGGCTTTATGCTGAAATCCACACTGTATGATATTGATGTTGCAGGCTATGAGAACAAAGCGATCAAGCTTCGCCTTTTTGATATTGATATTGCAGATGAGAGCATTGTAGGCGAGGGAATCTCCTTTGATAAGAGGGATCTGCTCCACAACCTGACACTGTTCCTGTATCCGGATGACAGCGATGATGCAGGAAGAAAGCTTCGTATCTATCAGCAGTACTTCATGGTAAGCAATGCGGCACAGATGATTCTGGATGAGGCAACAGCAAAAGGCTGCAATCTTCATGACCTTGCCGATTACGCAGTGATCCAGATCAACGATACACATCCGAGTATGGTAATTCCGGAGCTTATCCGTCTCCTCACAGAGCGTGGAATCGAGTTCGAGGAGGCATGCGAGATCGTATCTCATGTATGCGCTTATACCAACCATACCATTCTTGCAGAGGCACTTGAGAAATGGCCGATCTCCTATCTTGAGGAGGTTGTTCCGCATCTGATGCCGATCATCCGCAAGCTGGACGAGCGTATCAAAGCAAAATATCCGCAGGAAAATCTTGCCATCATCGACAAGAACGACCTGGTACACATGGCCCATATGGACATCCACTACGGATTTTCCATCAACGGTGTTGCATCCCTTCATACCGATATCCTGAAGGAGACAGAGCTTCATCAGTTCTATGAGATCTATCCGGAGAAATTCAATAACAAGACAAACGGAATCACCTTCCGCAGATGGCTCCTTCACTGCAACCATCCGCTGACAGAGTACATCACATCCATGATCGGTGACGGCTTCCGCAAGGATTCCTTTGAGCTTGACAAGATGCTTGGCTTCAAGGGAAATCAGGACGTTCTTGCAAATATCCTTAAGATCAAGCAGGATGCAAAGAAGAGATGTGCGGAGTTTATCAAAGCCAACACAGGTGAAGAGATCAACACACACAGTGTTTATGATATCCAGATCAAACGTCTTCATGAGTACAAACGTCAGCAGCTGAACGCACTTTACATCATTGACCGTTACCTGAAGATCAAAGCAGGCGAGAAGCCGCAGCGCCCGGTAACCTTTATCTTCGGTGCAAAGGCAGCTCCTGCATACGTTATCGCAAAGGATATTATCCACCTGCTTCTCTGCTTACAGGAGCTTATCAACAATGATCCGGAGGTTTCCCCGTACATGAAAGTTGTTATGGTGGAAAACTACAACGTAAGTGCAGCAGAGAAGCTGATCCCTGCCTGCGATATCTCCGAGCAGATCTCTCTTGCTTCAAAGGAGGCCAGCGGAACAGGAAACATGAAGTTCATGCTCAACGGTGCTGTAACACTGGGAACCATGGATGGTGCAAATGTGGAGATCAGCCAGCTGGTAGGCAAGGATAATATCTATATCTTCGGAGAGTCCAGTGAGCAGGTTATCGAACATTATGAAAAGGCTGATTACTGCTCCAGAGATTTTTATGAGAAAGACGAGCGCATCCGTCGTGCAGTAGACTTTATCGTAGGAAACGATCTTCTTTCCATTGGAAGTGAGGAGCATTTAAGAAGACTGCATCATGAGATCGTAAGCAAAGACTGGTTCATGACTCTTCTTGACTTCGAGGATTATGCGAAGGTGAAAGATCAGGCACTGTCCGATTATGAGGACAGAACCGCATGGGCAGAGAAAATGCTTGTAAATATCGGAAAAGCAGGATACTTCTCTTCAGACAGAACCATCGAAGAGTACAACAGAGATATCTGGCATCTGACACCGGAGAAATAAAACGGTTTTAGGCAGATTGCCCCGGCTCGGAAGAAAAATAGAAAAATAGAAAATAAAAACACCGGCATTCATTGGAATATGTACTGGGGCTGAGATGTCAGAGATGATCTGGCAGCCTGGACAGGACATGGTACAGATGAATGGCCGGTGTTTTTTTGTGAAATTGGTTGCGAAAAATTGTTTACGGAATCAGGCAAGCGATACTTCAGGCTTTTCCATGCTTAAATGCCATCATCATCTCCTTGGTAAGGCTGATATTATCTCCTTCATCCGGAATGTCTTCCCGGTTGAACCAGGAGGCCATGGAAAGCTCATCGTGGTCTACAGTCAGAGTGTCGTCGCCATCCAGGTCACAGTAGAAGCCAAACAGAAGTGTTCCGGAGAAGGACCATGGCTGGCTCTTGTAGTAGCGGAGATTTTTGACCTTTACGCCGATCTCTTCCATAACTTCACGGTGGACAGTCTCCTCGATGGTCTCGCCAATCTCGGCAAAACCTGCGATCATGGCGTAGCGGGTGTGATTTCGGCCCTCATATTTGGAGAGGATCAGCTTGTCACCGTTGGTAACGCCTACGATCACAGCCGGAGAAAGCACCGGATATTCACCGTTCCCACAGGCAGGGCAGATCATCTTGCGCTCATGTTTATCATGTACCATCGGTTTGCCGCAGCAACCGCAGAAACGGCGCTTGCTGTACCACTGAAAGAGCTGATATCCGGTGATTCCTGCGAAAGCCAGATACTGTGGCTCCGCTGTGCGGAGAACTCTTGTGATCTCAAACTGATAACCAGGAAGGAGACTGGTGTCAAGATCCGGGATCAGATAAAAATGCTCTTCGTCAATGGAGAAGAGATAGATATAATTCTCATAGAGATTTTCAACTTTTCCTTCCAGCTCTCCAAAGCTTGGAAGAGTCATAGTCTTACCAGCTTTTTTCATAAGGATCTTTCCTTCTTCATAGGCGAGGATGTGGCTTTCTTTATCCGGGGCCACAGGTTTGTACTCATTGTGATAGGTATGTGGTGCGATATCCTGGATCATGATCGATAATTCCTTTCCGAATTTATTGTTTTACAGCGTTTGCTGAGAAGTTTTGCCATATAAAATACAGCACGCTTTCTACAGTATAAGCTTACCTTGCGAAAAAGGCAACTGTCCTTTTGGTGACCAGCAATAACAAAAAAAGTTGTATGAGTCAGAAAATCAGTGTAAGATAAATGTATTATATTGTGCAGAAGATGTGAAAGGTCTGAAAATTTTTCTGCACAGAAGGAGAAGATCATGCCAACAACAGAAAAGCCGGGACTGACCCGGGATGCCATTAAATATCTGGCAATTTTTACCATGCTTCTGAACCATATCGCCAACGTGCTTCTGCCGGAAAACACGATCCTGTGGGAAATGTTTATAGACATTGGCTACTTCACAGCCATTACCATGTGCTATTTTCTTGTGGAAGGTTTTTACTATACACATTCCCGGAGAAAATACGGTGAAAGGCTTCTGATCTTTGCCGGAATCTCCCAGGTTCCCTATATGATAGCCTTTGGGAATTCACAGCTGAATATGATCTTTACTCTGTTTATCTGCTTTATGATCCTGGTTGTTCAGGAAAAGATGATGGCAAGTAAATGGAGAATTCCTCTTCTGATCCTGCTTCTTTTACTATCTATTTATTCGGACTGGGCAATCCTGGCACCGGTTTTTACCCTCTGGTTTTATGGGGGCTGGGGGAATCGAAAGAGGATGATAACAGCGTACGGAGTCGGTGCTGTCCTTTTTGTGCTGTTTAACTACAGCTCCTATGTGGAAAAAATGGCAGCCGGACCGGCAATGATCCATGCTTTGCTTTCGGCATTAGGGATCGTGGCATCAGGAATCATCATCCTGTGCTTCTATAATGGCAAAAAATCCGAAAAAGCACCGAAGTTTTCCAAGTGGTTTTTCTATATTTTTTATCCGGCACATCTGCTGATCCTGAGCATAATCCGTGTTATAGTACAGTAAGAGATAAAATAAAATCTCTCCAATATTTATAAACGGATAGATTGCCGAAAATAAATTTCATATCCACATAAAACATAGTAATTCTGTAAGAAAACAGAAAAATAGCGAAAAAACTCTTGAAAACCCACAAATTATCTGCTATGCTAACTGACATGACAAAGGCGTCTGGAAATTGAGTTTCCAGGCGCTTTTTGCGTTGCAGAATAATTGAGGGAATCGAGGAGGAAATGAATGATGAATGCAGGAGATACCGGCTTTATGCTGATCTGTACAGCCTTTGTGTTCTTTATGACACCTGGGCTTGCGTTTTTCTACGGGGGACTGGTCCGCAGGAAAAATGTGGTAAATACCATGATGGCCTGTGGGGCGATCATGGGACTGTCCGTAGTTATGTGGACATTGTTTGGATATTCGCTGGCATTTGGAGGAAATCATGGCGGGATTATCGGAGATTTTCGCTGGTTTGCGCTGAATGGCGTAGGCTGGGAGCCGGGACCTTATGCGGATACGATCCCGCATCTGGTATTTGTGGCGTTCCAGATGATGTTTGCCATGATCACACCGGCACTGATCACCGGTGCCGTGGTTGGAAGAATGCGTTTTAAGGCGCTGTTTTTCTTTATTGCGATCTGGTCTTTGATCGTGTATTATCCAATGGCACATATGGTCTGGGGAGACGGTGGATTTCTGGCAGCCATTGGCTCTGTGGACTTTGCAGGAGGAAATGTGGTACATATCAGTTCCGGTGTCAGTGCACTGGTTCTTGCCATTTATCTTGGACAGAGACGAGGCTATGCAAAAGCAACCTATCGTACGCACAATATCCCGTTTGTATTTCTCGGGGCAGCCATGTTGTGGTTCGGATGGTTCGGCTTTAATGCAGGAAGTGCGCTGAAGGCAGACGGCCTTGCGGCACATGCCTTTATGACCAGCAGTATTTCTTCTGCCTGCGCACTGCTGACCTGGATGCTGATCGAGGTGATCCGTGAGGGAAAACCGACACTGGTTGGTGCATCCACAGGTCTTGTTATCGGACTGGTAGCCATTACACCGGGAGCGGGTTTCGTACCGGTATGGGCATCCTTTATCATTGGGATCCTGGTAAGCCCGATCTGTTACTTTACTGTGATCCTTCTGAAACAGAAGCTGAAGATCGATGATGCCCTGGATGCTTTTGGCTGCCATGGTATCGGTGGTATCTGGGGAGGAATCGCAACAGGTCTCTTCGGAAAAACTTCCATTAACTCTGTTGCAAAATGGGACGGCCTTGTGTTTGGAGATCATCGTCTGTTTCTGGCGCAGGTATTGAGTATTGTGATCACCATTGCGGTTGCCATTGTGGGAACGCTGATCTGCATCGGGATCGTGCGGATCTTTACACCGCTTCGTGTAGATCCGAAGGAAGAGATGGTCGGGCTGGATGCATCCCAGCATGGCGAGAATGCATATCCGTCATTTAATGGATTTGACTGATAAAAGAATTTGTCCGGCAATGATCGTGTGAAAATGGAGGAAATCGTATGCTTATAAAAATAGAAGCAATCGTAAGAGAAGAAAAAATGGAAGATGTCAAAGCAGCGTTAAATGAGATCCAGGTTAACGGTTTTACAGTAACCCAGATCATGGGCTGCGGAACACAGCGTGGTTACACAGAGTATGTCCGTGGTTCCAAGATCGATGTATTTCTGAAACCGAAGATCAAGTTTGAAATCGTGGTATCATCGGAAGACTGGGAGATCAAAGTCATTGATGCTGTGCAGAAAGCAGCGTTTACCGGTGATCCCGGCGATGGAAAGATCTTCAGCTATGAGATCCGTAACGCTGTTCGTATCCGTACAGGTGAGATCGGATACGATGCGCTGCAGTCGGAATTTCTGTAAATTGTTTTATTAATATGTAAATTATGTGTGAAAGAGTCCTTCGGGAAGTCGCAGAGATATCAGGAGATATGATCTTGAGATTTTCCGGAGGACTTTTTTACCACAGATTTAACAATAGTCTTACGTTGATTTGATGAAAAATAGCATGTGGCCAGTATAATATATAAGATGTACACGAAAACTAAAAATAATAGATAAGGCAGACATGACAAAAAAGAAATCAAAGAAAAAAATAAGAAAAAAACAGAAATCCATTAAAGATGGATTCGGACAGGACCAAGAAGAGCAGGAGGAGAATCCCAAAAAGGATGTTCCGGCTCAGAAGTCAGATCAGAGCAGAGGTCCGGAGACAATAGAACCAGAAAATCAGAAGCTGGCAGCAGAAAAAACAGCAGCCATCGCAAGTTACATCAAGGATCCGGACTACCGCCTCCGCTGTAAGGCTGCCATTGATATCCTTATGGCAAAACTGAAAATGATCAATGCAGAGCTTTCCGGGCAGAAAAAACGTACTGTGATCAGTCAGACTACCAGTCGGATCAAAAGTGCGGAAAGTATTTATGCGAAGCTTTTGAAAAAGGGGTTGGAACCGGATTTTGAGACAGCCAGGAAAAACCTGAAGGATCTCATCGGCATCCGTGTGGTCTGCCCTTTTGAGGATGAGCTTTACCAGGTGGCAGAATTCTTAGAAATGCAGAAAGATATCGAGATCATCCGGATCAAGGACTATATCAGAAATCCAAAGAAAAACGGCTACAAAAGCCTGCATCTCATTGCGAAAGTCCCCATCTATTCGGCAGAAGGCGAGCAGAAGGAAATGGTGGAAATACAGCTTCGGACCATTGCAATGGATTACTGGTCTGTGTTAGAATATGAATTGTATTATAAAAAAAGAGATAATGCGGAAATAGAATCAGAATTAAAAAAATATGCAGAAGAAATTGCAAATCTGGATTACAGAATGCTGAAATTGAGAAATAAGATCGAGAAGATCTGATATATAGAAAACAGCAGAGATGTAAAATGTCCGCATCAGACAGGGAGGAATTTATGGAAACATTAAGATCCAAAAAAGGATTTATCTGCGATATGGATGGTGTGATCTATCATGGGAACAAGCTTCTTGACGGAGTAAAGGAATTTGTGGAGTGGCTTCAGAAGGAAGATAAGAGATTTCTCTTCCTTACCAACGCAAGCAGCCGTTCACCACGAGAACTTCACGAGAAGCTTTTACGCATGGGACTGGATGTCGGAGAAGAGCATTTTTATACCAGTGCACTTGCAACTGCGAAATTCCTCCAGAGCCAGGCTCCGGGCTGCAGCGCTTATGTGATCGGAGATCATGGTCTTTATAATGCATTGTATGACGCAGGGATCACCATCGACGATGTTTCACCGGATTATGTGGTTGTAGGTGAGACTACTACATACGGCTATGAGCACATCTTACGTGCCATGAACCTGGTAAACAAGGGAGCCAAGCTGATCGCAACAAACACAGACATCACAGGCCCTATCGAAGGCGGGATCGCACCGGCCTGCCGTGCATTTGTGGCACCGATCGAAGCTACTACAGGCAAACAGGCATACTATGTTGGCAAACCAAACCCTCTGATGATGCGTACCGGACTTCGTATCCTGGGCGTACATTCCAATGAAGCCGTGATGATCGGTGACCGTATGGATACCGATGTGATCGCCGGTATTGAGACAGGTCTTGACACAGTCCTTGTACTTTCCGGTGTATCCACAAGAGAAACTGTAGACAAGTTCCCGTACAGACCGAGACTGATCCTGAATGGAGTGGGAGATATCCCGTTGCTGGAGAAATAAAAGATATTTACACATGAAATTATAAATTAGGATTTATAAAAAAGAAAACGGAGAATTCCTGGAAAAAGAAGTTCGGGAATTCTCCGTTTTGTTGTTTGAGTTGTTTCGGTCGTAGCTCTGTTTATTATGTGTTATACTCTGTTAGTGTTAGTTAACTACAAAGATGACACTTCTCACAGGCAGACGGTGTGGCTGCACAACCGCCGAGAGCAGTTTCACGAAGCTCTGCAGGAAGCTTTTTGCCTACGGTATACATGGCATCGATCATCTCATCCAGCGGGATGAACTGGGTGATACCGGCCAAAGACATTTCGGCTGCGATAAGGGCATTGGAGACACCGGCTGCATTACGGTTCTGGCAGGGATATTCCACCAGGCCGCCTACCGGGTCACATACAAGACCGAGCATATTCATAAGAACGGTGGAAGCCGCATAGGTACACTGCAGCGGAGTGCCGCCAAGAAGCTCAACAGCAGCGGAAGCAGCCATTGCAGAAGCGATTCCGACCTCAGCCTGACATCCGCCAACAGCACCGGCAACTGTTGCATTACGCATGGCAAGATAGCCGATCGCGCCTGTATTAAATAGTGCCTGGCGGATTTTTTTATCGGAAAAGCCGTAGACCTCCTGAAGAGCAAGCATCATTCCGGGAACGATCCCGGCACTGCCGGCAGTAGGAGAGGCAACGATAAGTCCCATGGAAGCGTTGGTCTCAAGGGTTGCCATAGCGTAGGTGATCCCCTTTCCGAGAACATTTCCGCACAGGCTTTTTCCCAGGTTATGAAATTCGCAGAGCTTTCGGGCTTCACCGCCGATCAGTCCGCCCATAGATATCACCGGATCTTTGATGGGGGAAAAAGCAGCATCCTTCATGATCTCCAGAACACGGTCCATGCGCTGGTCCACGATTTCAGCAGTGGTTTCACCGAGAAGGATCTCACGCTGGCGCATTACTTCGGAAATCGGAAGCTTTTTTTTCTGGCAGAGAGCAAGAAGTTCCTTGGCATTTTTGAAATCCATAAAACACATCCTCCTTTTCCCTACATCTGAACAACCATGACATCATGGATGTTGGTGTTCCGGTGAATGCTTTCTACGATATCTTCCGGGAGATGACCGTCGGATTCCACGATCGTATAGGCTGTGGTTCCTTTGGATTCACGGAAGAGGCGCATGAAGGCAATGTTAATGTTACGTTCACTTAAGCATCTGGTGATGTAGGCCACAACACCGGGAGTATCCTGATGGATCACGATGATGGCACTGTATTCGCCGGTGAAATCCACTTTCACGTGGTTGATCTCCACAATGCGGACCTTGCCGCCGCCCAGCGATTCCCCCCGGACTGTCATTTCCTGTCCCTGTTCATTGACCATATGGATATCTACAGTGTTGGGATGGACATCGGTTTCCGCTTCATTTGGAGTAAAGGAAAAGTCGATCCCCTGTTCCCTGGCAATATCAAAAGAATTCCGTATACGCATGTCATCTGTGGAAAAGCCCATGATCCCGCCAAGGAGGGCACGGTCTGTACCGTGTCCCTTGTATGTTCTGGCGAAGGAACCGTAAAGGATGAATTCCACTTTTTTCAGGGGCGGCGTGATCATCTTCTGGGCAAGGAAAGCAATGCGTGCAGCCCCTGCGGTATGAGAACTGGAAGGACCGATCATGTTGGGACCCATAACGTCAAATACACTGATAAAAGACATTTTGCTTAATTCTCCTGTGGTGTTTTTGCAATAAATTTCTTATAAATGGTGTCAACGATCACGCCGATGGCGTTGTCACCGGATACATTGCAGGCAGTTCCGAAGGAATCCTGGGTAATGTAAAGGGCAACCATGATAGCACAGATGGCACCGTCCGGATCACCGGCTTCCGCTCCGAATACCATGTAAAGGAATGGAAGGGCAGTCATGATGGAACCACCGGGAGCACCGGGAGATGCAACCATGGCAACACCGAGAGTCATGATGAACGGAACGATGATCTCGAGACTGATGGGCAGCTGGTTCATAAGGCAGACTGCAGTAGCACAGGCTGTGATGGTGATCATGGAACCGGCCATGTGGATGTTTGCACAGAGCGGTACTACGAAGTTGCGGATCTGCTCGCACACGCCGTCCTTTTTGGCACATTCCAGATTGACCGGGATGGTAGCTGCGGAAGACTGGGTTCCCAGAGCAGTTGTGTATCCCGGGATCTGATTTTTGATCAGAGTGAAAGGATTCTTTTTGCTGACAGTACCTGCGATCACAAACTGGATCGTAATGCAGATCAGGTGCATGATGATAACAACAAGGAATACCTTCCAGAGGATGCTTAAGATGGCAAAGGTTTTTCCGGAAATAGTCATATCTGTGAAGGTTCCGCAGATGTAAAGCGGAAGCAGCGGGATGATAATGGTATGAAGGACCTTGTCAATGATCTTGGAAAAGTCACTCATTCCGTTATAAAGGCTGTTTCCCATTTCTTTTCCACGCATGGAAGAGAGGCACAGTCCCATGACAAAGGCAAGTGCAACAGCAGAAAGAGTATCCATGACCGGCTCCAGTGTGATGGAGAAAAATGGTGTCAGGGATGCGTCTGCGGTAGCTGCGATCTGATCCAGCGCACCTTCACTCATAAAGTGCGGGAACAGGCTGGATGATACCAGATAGGATGCGGAACCTGCGATCAGAGTGGAGCCATAAGACAGAGCCACTGTGATCAGGAGAAGCTTCCCTGCACCCTGTGAAAGATCCGCAATACCCATGGTCACATAGGCAAGGATCATCAGCGGGATGACGAATTTCAGAAAGGTACTGAAAAATCCGGAAAGGGTTACAACAAAGCGACAGAAGCCTTCCGGAAGGAACTGGCCGAACAGGATACCTACGATGATGGCAATGATCAGCTTCGGCACAAGCCCGATCTTGATTTTTTTCTTTTCCATTTGGATTCTTTCCTCCTAAGTATGAATTTATTCATTTTGCACAAAAATACGATTGACGTCCTCGTGATTGTATTGTAACATTGACATAAAAATAAGGCAAATTCACAGATTTCATCATCACGATGAAAAAATTTCATAGTAAAAGGGAGAAAATCATGGAAATCCGTCAGTTGGAGACGTTTGTACATGTAGCACAGCTTCAGAGCTTTTCCAGGGCAGCAGAGGTTTTGGGATACACCCAGTCAGCGATCACTGTCCAGATCCGTCTTCTGGAAAATGAGCTGGAAACAAGACTTTTTGACAGAACCGGAAAGCGTGTGGTGCTTACTCCGTCCGGAAAAGAGTTTATGGAGCATGCAAGCCGGATCTTATATGATGTAAATAAAGCAAAAAAGTCAATGAATGACGATGCGGAACTGAAAAATCCATTGCATATCGGGACTATTGAATCTCTCTGCACAGCAAAGCTTCCGGCTGTTCTCAGCAAATTTCGTGAGTTTCACCCGAAAGTAAATATGCAGGTGACTATTGATACACCGGAGCAGCTGATACGGATGATGGAGCATAACGGGCTGGATCTTATTTATATACTGGATACCCCAAGGTGGGACCAGAACTGGGTGAAGGTCATGGAGAAGGCGGAGCCGGTAGTATTTGTTGCCTCTGCAGATTCGGAGTTTGCGGGAAAGACGCTGAAGATGGAGGATATTCTGGAAGAGCCTTTTTTTCTCACGGAAAAGAATGCCAATTATCGGCAGGCTCTGGAGCAGCAGCTGGCGCTTAAGAAGCAGGCCCTGTCACCGGTACTGGAGATCAGCGATACCGCTTTTATCATCCGCATGCTGGAAAAGAACCACGGACTTTCCTTTCTTCCCTATCTGGCTGTGGAGCGGGATATCCGGAAAGGAAGAATTGCCCTTTTACATGTGGAAGATGTGGAGATATCCATGTACCGGCAGATCTTTTACCATAAGAACAAGTTTAAGACAAGAGAGATGGAGGAGTTTATCCGCCTGGCGGCAGAGTGAAAGCCAGAGCTTGTAAAAACAAATAAAATGTGGCACTATAAAAGAAAAAAACACAGGAGAGAAAAAATGAATCTTATTGAAGAAGCAAAAGCTCTTGGTTTTTCCGATGCAGCGGTCATAAGTACCGATCAGCTTGTATTTGTGCCGGAATACCGGGTTTTCTGCGAGGACAATCTTTGCGGGAATTATGATAAAAACCCGGCATGTCCACCACAGAGCGGCACTGTAGAGGAGATGAAAGAGCATGCGCTGAAATACGAAAAAACGCTGATACTCCAGACAATGCAGGATGGCCTTATGGACTACAAAAAGGCAAAACTTGCTCATAACAAACTGACAGAACAGCTGGCAGAGAAGATGAAAGAAGAGGGAATAACGGATCTTCTGATCATGAGTGCGGGACCTTATAAACATAATTCCTGCATGTCCGCTTACTGTGTGGATGCACAGAAAATGGCAGACGCTGCAGGAATGCTATGCTGGACCAGCGACGGAATGATCCGTTATTTTTCCCAGGTTCTTTTCCAGGGGTAAGATGAAGGATTTTGTAAAGGAATATGGGAGAAGTAGATGGAGTTTTACGAATGCGAGTATCCGTTGACAGAAACAGAAAAAACGTGTAGAGTTTAAATAAATGTAATTACATAAAAAGAATCAGCAGGAGAAAAACCAGAATGGAAAAATCAACAGTTTATTTCACTGATTTTCGTTGTCCGGTGGGAACCAGCCAGCTGGACAAACTGAAAAAACTCTGTGTTGCCGCAGGAATCAAAGATATCGATATGGATGGAAAATTCGTAGCCATCAAGATGCATTTCGGAGAGCTTGGAAATATGGCATTCCTTCGTCCGAACTATGCAAGGGTAGTCGCAGATCTTTGTAAGGAGCAGGGCGGAATGCCGTTCCTGACAGATTGTAATACTCTTTATCCGGGAAGCAGAAAGAATGCACTGGAGCATCTGGACTGTGCAAATCTTAACGGATTTAACACGATCACAACCGGATGCCAGATCATCATCGGTGACGGAGTTCGAGGAACCGATGAAGTAGAAGTTCCGGTAGTAAACGGAGAATACTGCAAAACTGCCCTGATCGGACATGCTATCATGGACGCAGATATTTTTATCAGTCTCAGCCATTTCAAGGGACATGAGGCAACCGGCTTTGGCGGTGCTCTGAAGAATATCGGTATGGGATGCGGAAGCCGTGCCGGAAAAATGCAGCAGCATGCCAGCGGAAAGCCGGCCATTCATGAAGATGTCTGTCGTGGCTGCCGCCGTTGTGCGAAAGAGTGCGGAAGTGATGCGATTACATATGTAAACAAGAAAGCAGTTATCGATTACGATAAATGCAAAGGCTGTGGCCGCTGTATCGGTGCCTGCAGCTATGATGCCGTATACAATCCGAATAGCAGTGCAAACGAGCTTCTTGACCGCAAGATGGCAGAGTATGCACAGGCTGTCTGTCACGGACGTCCCCATTTCCATATTGCACTGGTACAGGATATCAGCCCTAACTGTGACTGCCATGGTGAAAATGATGCGCCGATCCTTCCGGATATCGGAATGTTCGCAAGCTTTGACCCGGTTGCACTGGATCAGGCCTGTGCAGATGCCTGCCTGAAGGCAACACCGATCGCCAACAGCCAGCTTGGAGAGCATCTGGCAGAGCCGGGATGGCACTGTCACCATGACCACTTTAAGGATTCCAATCCGAATATTGAGTGGAAGGCAACTCTGGATCAGGCAGAAAAGATTGGCCTGGGAATCAGGGAATATGATCTGAAGATAATCAAATAAGAAACAGAAATCATAGAAAATTACGAAAGCACGTCTGCAACATGGCGTGCTTTTTGCACAAATAAAGAAATATAAAATAGAAAAAACAGATAAAGACGGTATTTTAAATAAAAAATATATGCGTGCACATGCGTGCCTAAAAGAATGGCATTGTGAATAATATGCAAAGAAATAACAGGAAAATTTGGACAAAAACGAGAAAACAGAAAAAGCTGCAAATTTATATCGTATAATTAATAAGACTGCGTGTGATAACATACACACAACATAATTAACACGCATTTGACACATCTGGCACTGAGCACCTTTGTATTCGGAAATATCGTAGGCGGAAGGATGCAGAACCGCTTTAAGGAAAAGACGATTGTATGGATCGGAGGCGGGATCTTTGCGGCAGGAATCCTGGCATCCGCATTTCTGATCGTTCCCACACCGCTTCCTATGTATCTGTCCTATGGCGTGATGCAGGGATTTGGAAAGGGAATGATCTACACGGTGATCCTGGCAACTGTGCAGAGATGGTTCCCGGACCGTACCGGATTTGCTTCCGGTGTTGTGGTAACTGCCAACGGACTTTGCGGATTTTTCCTGGCGCCGCTGAGCCGAAAGCTGCTGGAGGCAGAGGGCGTGCAGAAAACCTTTCTGATCATTGGGGCAGTCAGCGCAGTTATGCTTGGATCCATTGTCAATGCGGGAGCAAGACTGGTGCTTCCGACACTGGCAGATAAAGTGGGAAGGATCGTCTGCATCAAAGGAGTACTGATCGTGGCAGTGATCGCATTTGTATGCCTGACTCTGCTTGGACGGAATCTTGTGAAAGAGCATGCCGAAAAATCTGCCGGAGTAAAGAATGATACAGCACAGGTAAGCAAACCACAGGCAGAATAAGTCTGAATGTAACTGGATGCAGAGCTGTATCAGCTGCCGGATCAAAGACAGCTGACTGAGAATCAGAAAACAGAAAAGCCTGGAAGAAATAAAATGCCTGTGGCTGATTTCTTCCAGGCTTTTTTTGAGTTGCCGGAATCAGATATTTCTGCTAGGATAACTGAAGGATGAGAAAATCAGATATCGTATTTGCCTGTTTATGGATGAGAGCGTGTGAAATACTGCAAAAATAAGGAGTTGATGCATATGATCACCTGTCAGGATATACTGGAGCAGCAGCTGGACGGAGTGGAGCTGATCGCCGGAGAAGAGGGGCTCACAAGACCTGTCACATGGACCTATATGGTGCAGACCCGGCCTTTTGAGGAGCATATGAACCAGGGGAATTTTGCCCTGTGTGTGGTAGACTATGTCCGGTTTGACCTGAAAGAAGCCGGGAAAGCCATGGAAGAACTGTATGGGCTTGGAATTTCCGGCTTTGGGATTTCGATCACCGATGACAAAGAACCCGTCCCGAAGGAGATGATCGACAAAGCCAATGCGCTTCAGCTCCCGCTGTTTTACATCCGGTGGAAGGGAGCTTCTTTTGTGGATATTGCCCAGAGTGTGGGAAAGATCATCCTGGAATATGAAATGCAGAACAGGCGGATGGGAGATTATCTTTACAATCTTCTGTTTGGCTATGATATTAATGACCGCTATATCGAAAAAATCTCCCAGCAGTTCGGGATCAACTTTACCACACCCTGCAGAGTAGGGATCATTGTGGCTGATCGGAAGTACGGCATCAATCTGGAGCAGGATGAGCATATCTACGAGTATTATGCCAATTATCTGAACCAGGAAGTCATGACAATGGAAGGAAAGCCCATGTTCCTCCGGTTTCTCAACAAATTTGTCCTTCTTTTTGAGGCAAAAAAAGACAAAAGCATTGAACATGAGCTGGAAAAGGTTCTGCAGAAGATCGATGCCAGTCCGCAGTTTCACGGAACGATCCGAAGCACCTGTATCCTGGGCGGTATCTATACCAATCCGGCAGATTTTGGCACCAGCTATCAGGAGGCAAAGCGTCTGATCCCCAAAAAAGACATACTTCCAAATCCCAAGCACAAGAAAGTTTTAAGTGCAACAGCCATGGGAATTTATCAGTATCTGTTCAATAACGACAACCATGATGAGATCCTGAATTATTGCAATGAACGGCTGGGAAAGCTGGAGGAATATGATCATGCCAACGGAACGTTTCTCCTGGATACCCTGCTTGCCTATTACATGAACGGGTTCAGCGTCGGAAAAACGGCGAAGGAACTTTTTATTCACAGAAATTCCCTGCAGTACCGGCTGAATAAGATCCAGGAGCTGATAGATTTTGAACTGGATGACTATATGGAATATCTGGATATGATAAACTGTATCCTGATCAAACAGCTGATGTTTTCCTGAAAAACAGGTTCCTACAAATACAACACTGTGCAAAATAAACAGCTAATTTGTGCAAAATGAAAGTTGACGAAAAGTTTCTCCTGAGTATAATGAAGTCTATCAAACAACAAAGGCGTTGAAGGAAATGAAAAATTTCTTTCAGCGCCCTTTTTGTTTACAGGCGAAAACGTTCAGGTCGACCAGTTAAATATGTTTTGTGCCAGCTATGTAGAAGAGGAGGAAACGAATATGAAAAAAAATCTTTTAGGCAAAATGGTGATCACAGGTATTATTTCCGCAGCAATGTTAGCATCTACAGCAGCTTCCACATGGGCAGCAGACAAATCAGATAAGGATGTGTTAAGGGTTGGTATGGAATGTGCATATGCACCGTTCAACTGGACCCAGGATACAGATACAACCCCGGACGGAAGCAAGGCAGAACCTATTTACGGCAGTGATTATTACACATATGGCTACGATGTGGCAGTAGCTCAGAAGCTTGCAGAGCAGCTTGGAATGAAGCTGGAGATCCACAAGGTTGAGTGGTCCTCCATCGGAATCTCCATGGATGCCGGTGATTATGACTGTATCATCGCAGGTATGGGAAAAACGGCAGAAAGAGAAAAATCATATGCTTTTACAGAACCATATTATTACAGAGATAACTGTATCGTGGTAAAGGCAGGCGGCAAATATGACGATGTCAAAGGCCTTTCCGATCTTGCAGGAACAGGCTGCAAGGTTACCACACAGCTTGGAACCGGATGGGTACCGCTTCTGGATCAGATCGACGGTGCAGAGCAGTCCGGAAACTATGAGACAACCTCCGAGTGCTTTATGGCAATCTCCAACGGAGTTGCAGATGTCTGCGTTGTAGATGTTCCTACAGCAGAATCAGCAGCCCTGACAAACAAGGATCTGAAGATCATCAATCTGGATGAGAAGGATACCTTTAAAAATGATGATGAAATGGTCAATGTCTGCATTGCAACAAGAAAAGATGACACAGAGCTGAGAGATAAGCTGCAGGGTGCCATGGATGACATCGGCTGGAACGATAAAGAGAAAATGGATGAGCTGATGGATACTGTTCTGACACAGCAGCCGGCAGCGAACTAGTTCAAGTGAGGTGGAGATATGTTAGGCTTTTCAATTACAGATCCGTCCAATTCCCTGGAATGGATGATATTTCTGGCGAAAAAATATTCCGGTATGTTTCTGGAAGGAACCTGGCTGACTCTCTATATAGCTGTAGCAGGAACCATTCTTGGTTTCCTGCTGGGCTATATCATCGGTATCATCCAGGATATCCGTATCAATGAAGGCGACAGCATTCTGAAAAAAGGAATTTTTAAAATCTTAAAGGCAATCTGCAGGATCTATGTGGAGGTTTTCCGGGATACGCCAATGATCGTTCAGGCAATGGTCCTGTATTATGGTATCCGTCAGGCAAATGTGAATATTACACCATTGTTTGCAGGTGTTATGGTAACGGTACTGAACACCGGAGCCTACATGGCAGAAACTGTCAGAGCCGGCATCGGTTCCATCGATATGGGACAGAGGGAAGGTGCCTGGGCCATGGGAATGTCACCTATGAAGACCATGATCTATGTAGTGCTTCCGCAGGCCTTCAAAAACATCATCCCTGAGATGGCAAATACATTTCTTACAAATCTGAAAATGACTTCCGTTCTGAATGTTATCGCAGTTCAGGAGCTGTTTATGGCAGCAAAGACTGTAGGTGGAAATTATTATAAATATTTTGAATCCTATCTTGTTATTGCAGTGATCTATTTTGTACTCTGCTTTGTATTTAACCGTCTGTTTACATTCCTTGAAAAGAAGATGAAGAAAACAGAGAACTACGCACTGGCAGTGGAATATATGGAAAATCCGTAAGGAGGGAAAAATAATGGGTGATGCAATCATATCCGTTGAGGAATTAAGTAAAGCATTCGGGAATCATGAGGTACTGCGAAAAATCGACTTCAACGTGGGGCCGGGCGAGATCATCTGTATCGTTGGTTCCTCCGGTTCCGGAAAATCCACTCTGCTTCGCTGTATCAACAAGCTGGAAACCCAGACCAGCGGAAAGATCCGCTATCATGGAAAAGAGATCGGAGCAGTACAGAAGGAGATCAATGATTATAGGTCAAAGGTCGGCATGGTATTTCAGTCCTTTAATCTCTTTAACAATATGACAGTTCTCCAGAACTGTATGCTCTGTACAAGAAAAGTCCTTCATCTGTCAAAGGAAGAAGCCTTTGACCGGGCGATTACACATCTGAAGCAGGTAGGAATGGCACCGTTTATCAATGCAAATCCCACACAGCTTTCCGGTGGACAGAAGCAGAGGGTTGCCATTGCAAGATCGCTCTGCATGAATCCGGAGGTCCTGCTTTTTGATGAACCTACATCAGCACTGGATCCGGAGATGGTAGGCGAGGTTTTAAATGTTATGAAGGAGCTGGCGACCACAGGCCTTACCATGATCATTGTGACTCATGAGATGGCATTTGCCAGAGATGTTTCCACCAGGACGATTTTTATGGATCAGGGTTACATTGTAGAGGATGCACCTCCGGCAGAGCTGTTTAAAAATCCTAAAAATGCCCGTACCAGAGAATTTTTGAGACGTTATCTGGCAGGATAGGAAGGAGTATAAAATGGAAAATTTTATTGTAACCTTTGCCAGAGGTTTTGGAACCGGCGGAAAGGAAATCGCCTCCATGCTGGCAAAAGATCTGGGAATTCACTGCTATGAAAACCGTATCCTGACACTGGCAAGCCAGATGAGCGGACTGGATGAAAAGCTCTTCCTGGATATCAATGAGCGTATCCGCAATAACGGAGGATTTACAGGATTCCTTAAAGGGCTGCCCAGATCCAGGCAGTACATTGCAAGAAATGAAAAATTTGTTTCTGATGACCGGTTGTTTGAGTATCAGTCACAGATCATCAGAAACCTGGCAGATCAGGAATCCTGCGTGATCGTCGGAAAATGCGCGGATTATGTGCTGAAGGGCAGGGAAAATGTGGTAAGTATCTATATCGAAGCGCCGCGTGCCTTCTGTCTGGAGCGGACCATGCAGAGGATGAAGGTATCCGCAGATGTGGCAGCAGCCACCATTGAGAACACAGATAAGTACAGGGCGGACTATTATAAATATTATACAAAAGGAAATTACTGGACTAATCCCGTCAATTACGATATGACGCTGAACAGTGAAAAAGTCGGAATTGCAGGATGCGTAAAGATGATCGAAGAATATCTGGTGATGAAGGGTCTGATCACACGGGAACAGATCTTGTCAGAACAGATCACAAAAGGGGAGGAAAAGAAATGAAGCTGGAAGAAACAGGACTGACATTTGAGGATATCAAGGAAAAAGTAAACAAATACATGATCGAGACCTATGAGAGAATGGGTTTTCTGGCAGAAAGTGCAAAAGACCAGTATATTTACAATGAGAAGGGCGAAAAATATCTGGATTTTTATGCAGGTATCGCAGTAAACTCCGCAGGAAGCTGCAATGAGAAGGTAGTAAAAGCGGTTGTAGACCAGGCACAGACACTGATGCATACCTTCAACTATCCGTATACCATTCCCCAGGCACTTCTTGCTGAAAAGGTCT
Organism: Blautia massiliensis (ex Durand et al. 2017); assembly: GCF_051861785.1. Lineage (NCBI taxonomy): Bacteria > Bacillati > Bacillota > Clostridia > Lachnospirales > Lachnospiraceae > Blautia > Blautia massiliensis (ex Durand et al. 2017). Next base: position 906,567 of record NZ_CP146725.1, on the reverse strand, counting down.
GCACAACCATCGGAATGGATAAGATTTTTTTCCAGAACTCCGGTACAGAGGCAAATGAGGCCATGATCAAAATGGCAAGAAAATACGGAATCGAAAAATATGGTCCGAACCGTTATCATATTGTAACTGCAAAAATGGGATTCCATGGAAGAACCTTTGGTGCCATGTCCGCCACCGGACAGCCGGGAAACGGATGCCAGGTCGGCTTCGGTCCCATGACCTACGGATTTTCCTACGCACCGTACAATGATCTTGAGGCTTTCAAGGATGCCTGCACGGAAAATACCATTGCCATTATGATAGAGCCTGTACAGGGCGAGGGCGGTGTTCATCCGGCGACCATGGAATTTATGAAGGGACTTCGGGAATTCTGTGATGAGAATGATATGCTTCTTCTTATTGATGAGGTCCAGACAGGCTGGTGCAGAACCGGTAAGGTGATGAGCTATATGCATTACGGGATCAAACCGGATATCGTGTCCATGGCAAAGGCACTTGGAGGCGGTATGCCGATCGGCGCGATCTGTGCTACAGAGGAAGTGGCAAAAGCGTTCACACCTGGTTCCCACGGAACAACCTTCGGCGGACATCCGGTTTCCTGTGCGGCGGCATTGGCCGAGGTTGGTGAACTTCTCGACAGAGATCTGGCAGGCAATGCAGCAAAAATGGGCGCCTATTTTATGGAAAAGCTTGCAAAGATCCCTCATGTAAAAGAGGTTCGTGGACAGGGGCTCCTGGTAGGTGTGGAGTTTGATGATACTATTTCCGGTGTGGATGTAAAGCATGGCTGTATGGACAGACATCTCCTGATCACGGCCATCGGAGCACATACCATCCGTATGGTACCGCCGCTGATCATTACAGAGGAAGACTGCGATCAGGCGGCTGCCATCATTGAAGAGACAGTAAAAGCACTTTCAGAATAAGCGGAGGAGATGGACAGCATGAAAAGATTTACATTTTCCGTACCACAGAATATTCTTTTTGGTGAAGGTGTATTAAAGGAGCTTCCCGGGGCAGCCGGGAAGCTTGGCGGAAAACATGGCTTTATCATATCCGGCCCCACACTGAACAGACTTGGCGTAGTCGGGCAGTGTGAAGAAATCCTTACACAGGCCGGCATTGCAGTCAGCACCTTCTGTGATACAGAGGGAAATCCATCCGTGGAGACTGTGGAACGTGCAGCAGAAGCATTCCGGGCAAGCGGGGCAGATTTTATTGTTGCTCTTGGCGGCGGTTCCCCTATGGATGTGGCAAAAGCCGTAGGCGTTGTGGCGAAATACGGCGGCAGCATCACAGAATATGAAGGTGCAGACAAGGTTCCGGGGGAGATCATCCCGCTGATCGCCATTCCTACAACTGCCGGAACCGGTTCAGAGGTTACGGCTTTTTCTGTTATTACCGATCACAGACGAAATTACAAGCTTACAGTATTTTCCTATAAGCTGATCCCGGCTTATGCACTTCTGGATCCGCTGCTCCTCACCTCCGCACCGGCTTCCGTGGCGGCTGCCTGCGGGATCGATGCGCTGATCCACGCAGAGGAATCCTACGTTTCTCTGGACGCATCCCCATTTTCCGAGGCCATGAGCGAAAAAGCAATGGAGCTGATCGGCCGGAGCATCCGCACTTACGTGGCAGACCGCAGCAATCTGGAAGCAGCTTCCGATATGCTTGCAGGCTCTCTGTTTGCCGGGATTGCTTTTTCCTGGGCAAGACTCGGAAATATCCATGCCATGAGCCATCCGGTCAGTGCTTTTTTCAATGTACCTCACGGTGTTGCAAACGGAATCCTGTTTCCGTATATCGTGAAATATAACGAAGAGGCAGCCTTCGGAAAATATCAGAAGATTTATAATTATATTTCCACGGAAAAGAAATGTGAGTCTGAGTTTTCAAAAGGAATGCTGGAGCAGGCAGTCCGTGAGCTGAACGCCCAGGTTGGGATCCCGGCGAAATTATCGGACGCAGGGGTTACGGATGAGTATTTTGCGCAGATGACAGAGGATGCCATGAAAAGTGGAAACATTGCGGTAAATCCTCAGAAAACCGTTCAGGAGGATATCCTGGCACTGTACAGGGAAGCATTATGAGAGAGAAAGCGAAACAGAAGCAAATAAAGTAAATGTAATACAAACATGTTCAGACTGGCAGCATAATTGCGATTATGCTGCCTTTTTTGCTGCTTTCCAGTACTTTTACCTGTCCGTTATGCTGTCTGACAATTTCACTGACAAGTGCAAGCCCCAGGCCGGCACCTCCCATAGCGCGGCTTCTTGATTTGTCCACACGGAAGAACGGGGTGAAGATTTTTTCCTGATATTCAGGAGGAATGCCGATTCCGGTGTCGGAGACTTCAAGAAAGACGTAATTGACAGATGTGGATGTATCTGTTATTTCTCCGGAAAGGTGGATATTTACGGTTACTTTTCCACCGGAGTGATTGTATTTGATCGCATTTTCCACAAGATTGTACACAGCGCGATACAGCAGCAGATAGCTTCCGGTAATGATGCAGTCTCCCTCCTGCTGGATCAGTTCAACTTCTTTCTGTTCCGCTACGGAAGCAAGGTCGCAGAAAACCTCATCCGTCAGTGCTGCCAGAGAGATACTTTCGGAACGTTCAACAGTCTGTACACCGGTCATATCCAGGAGGATTTCAGCCAGATGGGAAAGTCGCCCGGTCTGTTCCTGGAGCATGGCAAAAATCTCCTGATAATCCTTTAAAGCAGGTGCTTCCCTGCGGGCAAAGACCTCCAGATTTGTCTGGATAACAGCAAGAGGAGTCCTCAGCTCATGGGCTGCATTGGCAGAAAACTGCTTCTGGGCAGTAAATGCCTCATCCAGGCGTGCGAGCATTTTGTTAAATGAAATTGTCAGGCGGGAAATCTCGTCATTGGTAGCAGGAACTTCAAGAGCCTCTGAAAGGTTCTGGACCTCTATTTTGTTTACCTCCTGGCTGAGTCTGCGCAGGGGAAGTAATGCCTGACGGCTGATAAAATAAGTGCAGATGCTGCTGAGAAGGATGATGATCCCTGTTACCATGAGTCCTTTGGTGAGAAACAGTTTTTTGGTTAACTGCAGCTGATCGGAAAGCTCCGGAAATAAGACGGAGGGATTCATATTAAAGGTGATGGGAGCAGAATCTGTGTTATCGATCCGTATCATGTAATCTCCCAGATCCTCCATTCCGGCAACTGCGGACTGGCTGATAAAAAAATACATCAGAATGCAGGTGACTGTCATAAGCAGTGCAGTGATCAGTGTCAGACGCCATTGAAGAGATAGTTTTCCGGTTATTTTTTTCATTGTATAACCTCCGTTAAAATGTAACCCTGGCCGATTTTATTCTGTATCGGATCAAAGCCGAGAGCCGTGCGCAGCTTTTTTCGAAGAGAAGAAATGTGGACACGAATGGAATTGCTGAGACTGTTGACGCTTCCGTCCCAGATATGCTCGATCATTTCTTCCGGGCTTATGATACGGTTCTGATGAAGAAGGAAATATTCCAGAAGAGAACTTTCCTTTCGGGTCAGAGAAAGGGGAAGTCCATCGACACTGGCCTTTCTTGTACGGGTATCAAAGCTGATACGTCCGCATTGCAGACACACATCCTGCTGGATGAATTTTCTTCGTGTCAGACTTCGGATCCGTGCCTCCAGCTCTTCAAAATGAAAAGGCTTTGTGAGATAGTCATTGGCACCGAGATCAAGCCCTTCAACCTTGTCCTGGATCTGTCCTCTGGCAGAGAGGATCAAAACGGGAGTGGAGGTATCGGATTCCCGAAACTGGCGCAGGATTTCCAGCCCATCCACGCCTGGAAGGTTCAGATCAAGAAGGATGAGATCATAATTTTCCACCAGACATAATTCCAGTCCTTCCTCCCCGTCAAAACATGTGTCCGCTTCATAGCCATCCATGCGAAGTCCCTCCGCAATAGACTGGCAGAGCTGCTTTTCATCTTCGATTATCAATATATGCATAATAAATTCTCCTAAAAAACAGTTGATTTTGCTTTGTTATCTATTATATCATGTATAGCATAAAATTCCTGTAAATTTTTTTTGTTTCTTAACAGAGATTTTATACAGGGGATGATATAGTAAGGCTACAGAGAACAAAATTTACATATAAAATATACGCCGGTTCCGGGTAGGGGCCGGTGATATCAGAAGGGAGAATATAAACAATGAAATTAAGAACACAGAAAATAACAGCACTTATGGCAGCAGCGGTATTAGGAATATCTGCATTTGGAAGCGTACCGGTAACAGCGGCGGAAAGCACGGAAACAGCAGATATCGGAGAGGCAATGGCGGTGGATGGAGATGCAGTTTCATCAGATCTGGTAGCAGGTACATTTAAGCCTTCCGATGTAACCTGCAAGGCACAGGATTCTTATGAATATCCGTTTCTGGGACTGAAGCTTTCGCTTTCGAAGGAGCTGTTAAAGCAGATCAAGGACCAGAGCATTGCAATGCTTACCACGGAAGATCTTGAGAATCAGACCAATGCAGTGACATATGCTTATGTAAGCTGGAGCAAAATGACAGAGGAACAGAAAAACGCCGAAATACAGAAGATGGGAACAGGATATGACGACTGGGTGGCAAGTCTGGACAGAATTGGCACAATTGGCGTTTATGACGAAGCTTCACAGAAAAAGCTGGATGAGATCACTGGCTGTACAGAGCATAAAGAGCTTGGAAGCAGCAGTGACGGGAAATACAAATATTATCTGAGCACCAACAAAGATGCAGATGAAAAGCTGACAAAGGAGCTGGGAAAGATCAAAACCGACATTACGGAAATGGCACCGTATCAGAATATTTCCGTGTTTGACCAGCCACAGGATACCAGCGTCAACCCGGAGGATGTAAAATCTGTAGGAAAATTTGAAACAACAGGAATAGATGGAAAAACATATACAGAAAAAGTATTCAGTGACTATGACCTGACGCTGGTAAATGTTTTTACAACCTGGTGTTCACCATGTGTAAAAGAAATTCCGGAACTTCAGGAGCTTTATAAAGAAATGAAAGATAAAGGCGTCGGAGTAGCAGGCGTGGTGCTTGATACTACAGATGAAAAGGGAAATCAGGACGAGGAGGCTGTAAAAAAAGCAGGCATTCTTCAGGAAAAAACAAAAGCAAAATATCCGTTCCTGATACCGGATACTACTATGATGAATGGCCGTCTGCAGGGGATTTCCGCATTTCCTGAAACATTTTTTGTTGACAAAGATGGAAACATTGTAGGCGATACCTATACAGGAAGCCATACACTGGACGAATGGAAGGAAATCGTGGAAAAAGAGCTTAAAAACGTTTCAAAGTAAAAGATGATCATTACGGAGAGTGAAAAAATGATTCGGAAAATAACAGAATCCAGGTGGATCGGACCTGCTCTGGCGGTTTTGGGAATTTTACTGATGATACTGGGAATCTGCAGGGGCGAGGTGTCTGTAGTTTTTACAAAAGCGATCAACATCTGTATGGAGTGTATTGGCATTGGATAATAAGAAGATGAAAATAAATGAATGGCCGCGGCATGGGATCCAGGCATTGTGGGCGGCCCTTACAAACAGTCACATATCAGGGTTTATAACTGGAAAGATCTATACCGGAAAACTGAAAAATGTATGTGTTCCGGGGCTGAACTGTTATTCCTGCCCCGGGGCAAGAGGGGCCTGTCCCATTGGTTCCCTTCAGGCTGTGATCGGAAGCTGGAACTTCAAGATGGCATATTATGTAGCTGGATTTCTGATCTTTGTGGGAGCGCTGCTTGGAAGACTGGTGTGCGGATTTCTCTGCCCCTTTGGACTGATCCAGGATCTGTTGAACAAGATTCCTTTTCCAAAGAAGATCCGGACATTTCGGGGAGATAAGCTTCTGCGAAAACTGAAATATGTGATCTTTCTTGTATTTGTGATCATACTTCCCATGTTTGTAGTAGATATCATGGGCCAGGGAGCACCATATTTCTGCAAGCTGATCTGCCCGGCAGGAACGCTGGAGGGAGGTATCCCGCTGGTGCTGCTGAACAAATCCATGCGAAGTGCAGTAGGCTGGCTGTACATATGGAAAAATACAATCCTGGTGATCACCATTATCTTATCAATTATGATATACCGGCCATTCTGTAAGTATATCTGTCCGCTGGGAGCTTTTTATTCGGTATTTAATAAAGTTTCCGTTTTTCGTTACAGAGTAGATAAAGAAAAATGTGTTCACTGCGGAAAATGCAGAAATATCTGCCAGATGGAGGTCGATCCGACGGAAAATCCAAACAGTACAGAATGCATCCGATGTGGAAGATGTAAAAAGATATGTCCGACACAGGCGATCCGGTGTGGGTTTGCAGGCAAAAATCAGACCTGAATTACTTTAAAAGTGAATTTCCGGATATCAAGTGCCGTTGTTATTGTGAACAGTACGTTTGGAAGTAAAGACATATTTCCGGATTGGGCAAAGAGGAAATTATCATGGAATTGACGAAAAACAGAATTTTCCTTATAACATTCAGTATCTGATGAATAGTACGGAAAACTGAAATGATTCAGAAAATTAGATTGAACTCACTTTAAAAGTGAAAAAATAATTTGACGATTTCTTGACAAGTACTAATAAATATGTTAGTATTCAATCATCAAATTAATAAAGTCTTCGGTGACTGACGGAATTGTGGGATAACCACGAGGGAGCCGGAGATTCGATGAGTCGACCGTCTGGGCAGTATTTGAAGAAATTCAGATACTGCTCTTTTTTATGGGATAAAAAGATCCGGACGGTTGCTGTGGAGAAAGGAGAACATTATGGGATTCAAAAGTGACATCGAGATCGCACAGGAGTGCACAATGGAGCCAATTACCAAGATTGCGGAGAAAGCAGGTATTGATGACAAGTATCTGGAGCAGTATGGTAAATACAAAGCAAAGATCGACTATAATCTCCTGAAAGAAACAGACAAAAAAGACGGCAAACTGATTCTTGTAACAGCTATCAACCCGACACCGGCCGGGGAAGGAAAAACAACTACAACGGTAGGTCTTGCAGATGGAATGCAGAGACTTGGAAAAAATGTTATGGTAGCTCTTCGTGAGCCATCCCTGGGACCGGTATTCGGTGTCAAAGGTGGTGCGGCAGGCGGCGGTTATGCACAGGTAGTTCCGATGGAGGATATCAACCTTCATTTTACCGGTGATTTTCATGCGATCGGTGCGGCAAACAACCTTCTTGCAGCAATGATCGACAACCATATCTTCCAGGGTAATGAGCTGAATATCGACCCGAGAAAGATCACATGGAGACGTTGCGTGGATATGAACGACCGTCAGCTTCGTAATGTAGTAGACGGACTTGGCGGAAGAACAAACGGTATGCCGCGTGAAGACGGATATGACATCACTGTAGCATCTGAGATTATGGCAGTTCTCTGTCTGGCAAGTGATATCAAGGATCTGAAAGAGAGACTTTCCAGAATCATCATCGGATATACTTACGGCAAAGTTGCTGAGCAGAAACCGGTAACAGCAGGAGATCTCCACGCAGAGGGTGCTATGACAGCACTTCTGAAGGATGCCCTGAAACCAAACCTTGTTCAGACACTGGAGCATGTTCCGGCGATCGTTCACGGCGGACCATTCGCAAACATCGCTCACGGATGTAACTCCGTAACCGCTACAAAGATGGCTATGAAGCTTGCTGATTATGCCATCACAGAGGCTGGATTCGGTGCTGACCTTGGAGCAGAGAAATTCCTGGATATCAAGTGCCGTATGGCAGGTCTTACACCAAGTGCCGTTGTTATCGTAGCAACCGTACGTGCTCTGAAATATAATGGTGGCGTTGCAAAAGCAGATCTTAACAATGAGAACCTTGAGGCTCTTGAAAAAGGTATCCCGAACCTTCTGAAGCATGTAAGCAATATCAAAAATGTATACAAGCTTCCATGTGTGGTAGCTATTAACGCATTTCCGACCGATACCAAGGCAGAGCTTGATTTTGTGGAAGCAAAATGCAAGGAGCTTGGCGTAAACGTAGCACTTTCCGAGGTATGGGCAAAAGGTGGCGAAGGCGGAATCAAGCTCGCTGAGGAAGTAATCCGTCTTGTTGAAGAGCCGAATGACTTCACATATGCTTATGAACTGGAAGGCTCCATCGAGGATAAGCTGAACCAGATTGTACAGAAGGTTTACGGTGGAAAGAAAGTGGTTCTTACAGCAAATGCCCAGAAGCAGGCGAAACAGCTGGAGGCACTTGGATTTGGCAACTGCCCGATCTGTGTAGCTAAGACCCAGTACAGCTTAACAGACGACCAGACAAAGCTTGGTGCTCCGACAGATTTCGAGGTAACAGTAAGAAATCTTAAGATTTCCGCAGGTGCAGGCTTTATTGTTGCATTGACAGGTGAGATCATGACCATGCCAGGCCTTCCGAAAGTACCGGCAGCAACCAAGATCGACGTAGACGAGAGCGGTAAGATCACAGGACTGTTCTGATATAAAGTATAGAGAGTTAGTTTTTGAGGGGAATTCAGATAAAAAGCGGTAGAACCTGCAGAAATAGAGGTTCTGCCGCTTTTTCTTATACTATAATAATGCAATCTCTTTACAGGGGTGATAAAATATAGTGTAGTTAAAAGGAATGCTATAGAAAAAAATGTAGAGATAAATGAATGTGGGGAAAAATATGGTATACACATGCAAATATAAATCGCTAATCGGAGATATTTTACTTGCCGCAGATGAAATCGGACTTACCGGTCTGTGGCTTGAAGGACAGAAATATTTTGCAAATACACTTCCGGAAGATTATGTTCCACAGGAAACGAAAATTCTCACAGAAGCAAAAAAATGGCTGGATGTATATTTCGCCGGTGAAGAACCGAACTTTACTCCACCACTTCATCCGAACGGTTCAACATTCAGAAAGGCAGTGTGGCAGATTTTACTGGAGATTCCCTACGGACAGACGATCACATATGGAGAAATTGCGCGCAGAATTGCAGTGATGAAAAACACTTCCCATATGTCCGCCCAGGCAGTAGGCGGTGCGGTTGGACATAATGAAATTTCCATTATCATTCCCTGCCATCGAGTCGTAGGAACAAATGGAAGCTTAACGGGATACGCCGGAGGAATTGACAAAAAAATTTCACTTCTTAAGCTGGAACATACAGATATGAGCCGTTTGTTTGTTCCAAAGAAAGGAACTGCACTGTAAAACTCAGGCTGAGAGGACGGTCTGGTGCAGGCGTCCACGAAAAGACAGATATTTTATTTATGAAAGCATGCTATGAAAATTGCCAGCAGGATTTCGGAGGAATAATTATGGGAAAAATACTGGATGAAGATTTAATCTACGAGATACTGTCCGTGGTGGAAGAGATACCTGAAGGAAAAGTGGCCTCCTACGGACAGATCGCACGTCTGATCGGGCGGGATAAAAATTCACGTCTTGTAGGAAAAGTCTTAGGTATGGCAGAATTTTACGGAAAGTATCCCTGCCACAGAGTTGTGAACCATGCAGGGCGTACTGCACCAGGCTGGAGAGAGCAGAAGATGCTTCTGGAAGATGAGGGTGTGGGATTTAAGGCAAATGGATGCGTGGATATGAAGCAGCATCAGTGGGAGGAGTAGTGTTTTATGAATTGCAGAGATATGATGCAGATCCCGGAGCTTACAGAAGTTCTGAAGCTGAAAGCAGGGGAAAACGGTCTGGAGCAGTCTGTTCGATGGATCTATTTTGCAGACTGCCTGCAGTGCGTCAAAAGTGAATACAGGATTGAAAGCTATATCCATGGAGGAGAATTTGTAGTTCTGACAAACCCAAGTGTCACAGATGACAGCCGGAAACTTCTGGAACTGATCCGCCAGATGTATGAACATGGAATCACGGCACTTGGAATCAACGAAGGTCAGATTTCCGAGGAGCTGATGAGATACTGCGAAGAAAAAAATCTTCCATTGTTTGAACTGTCGGAAAAGTATCCGTTGATCGATCTCTCTCAGATCATCTGCCGGAAACTCGTGCTGGAAGAGAACGACAGAAACGCCGCAGAGCAGCTGTTTTCGTCCATTTTGGATGCAGAACATTTAAGCAGGGAGCGGGTAATGGCGCAGGCCAGATATCTGAACATTGATCTTGAAGGCAGCTTTTTTGTAGCGGAATTTGCGTTTGCTTCCGAAAACACAGAAAGCGGGTGGGAGGACGATGATTCTCTGGCAGCAGGGAGAAATGTGAAGCGGATGCTCCGTGCTGAATTTTCCAGCTTCATAAAGCAGGACATCCTAATCCTTCCCCAGGCAGGCTCTATCCTCGCACTGATCCCGGACAGAGAGGAAACAGAAAGCTGTATAAAGGAAATTTTTTCAGGGATTGTAGACCGTGCACAGCGGGAATATGGCCTGGATCTTCGAATCGGTGTTGGAAACAGCAAGGCATATCTGGACGAAATCAAAAAAAGCAGAAACGAATCTTCCGCAGCACTTCGGGCGGCAGAAGTTTCCGGCTTGAAAGGGAAGATATTTTTTTACAGGGACCAGGGAATTTATACATTGCTTTCTCATGTGGATGATATCAGAATCCTGGATACCTATGTGGAAGAAAAACTTGGAAAACTGTTGCAGGCAGATGAATTGAACGATGGAAAATTAAGCGAAACACTGGAAAATTATCTGAACTGCAGCTGTAATGCAAAAAAGACAGCGGAGGAGATGTTTTTCCACAGAAATACATTAAATTACAGGCTGAAAAAGATACGGGAGATTCTGGACTGTGATCTTGAGAAGTTGGATACCTGTCTGGAATTGAAGCTGGCATTTTTAATCTGGAGATATCGGTATCGTGGATAACAGAAATCCGGGAAGCCGTGGCTGGCAGAATAATAAATCTTAGACAGCAGGTGTAAAAATCCAGAATGTGAGTGGGAAATCTACGGATTGGATATGCGAAAAAACTGAGATTGCAAGTTGTGCACCGTGCACAAAAAACATGCAACATAAAGCCTATTGATTTCATACCGGAAAATGCTATAATCTACCTAAATCAAAAAACAAAACAACATAGCAGATAAACGACAAAGGCGTCGGATGATAATACATCCGGCGTCTGTTTTTTTGCTTCCGAAGAGAACTCCGAGAGGAGTCCGGCAGGCAGAAAAACCGTGACCAGATAAAGGAGGAGAAGTATTATGACAGCAGCAGAATTAGCAACCGCATTACCGGAGATCGTAACCGCACAGGTTCCGGGACCGAAATCAAAAGAACTTCTTGACAGAAGAGACGGGGCAATCCCGAAAGCACTTTGCGGAAAAACATATCCGATCTGCATCAAGCAGGGATCTGGAGCTATGTTTGAAGATATGGACGGAAATAAATTCCTCGACTGGGTCGGCGGTGTGGGAGTCCTGAATATCGGATATTCTCATCCGGAAGTGATCGAAGCAGTAAAAAAACAGACGGAAAAATATTTCCATACCATTTTCAACGTATATGTACATGATGGCTATGTAACACTGGCAGAGAGACTGAACGAGATTATGCCATGTAAAGGTGACAAGAAAAAAACATACTTCGCAAACTCCGGTGCAGAGTGCGATGAGAACGCCATCAAGATCGCAAAAGCATTCACAAAAAGAAGCGGTGTGATCTGCTTCACAGGTGCTTTCCACGGAAGAACAAACCTGACCATGGCACTGACAGCAAAAAAAGCCTATGCAGTTGGCATGGGACCGTTCCCGGCAGGAATCTTTCGTGCACCATATCCATATGTATACCGTGCACCAAAAGGATATACAGAGGAAGAGGCAATCCAGTATTACATTGATGAGCTTCAGAGGATCTTTGACGAGGGCGCACCTGCAAGTGAAATCGCCTGCATGATCGTTGAACCGTTCCAGGGCGAAGGTGGATTTATCCCGGCACCCATCGAGTGGGTTAAAGCAGTCCGCAAGATCTGCGATGACAACGGAATCCTGATGATCGCAGATGAGGTTCAGTGTGGTAACTGCAGAACAGGTAAATATTATGCATCCGAGTACTGGGCAGAAGCAGGCGCAGCACCGGATATCATCACAACTGCGAAATCCCTTGGCGCAGGACTTCCGATCTCCGCGATCACAGCAAGAGCCGAGATCATGGATGCGGCACCAGCAGGAACCATCGGAGGAACCTTCTGTGGAAACCCGGTATCCTGTGCAGCAGCACTGGCTGTTATGGATGTGATGAAACGTGATGATTATGCAGGGAAAGCAAGACATATCGGTGAGACCGTTATGAAACGCTACAAAGAGCTTCAAGAGAAATATCCGGTGATCGGTGATGTACGAGGCCTTGGTGCAATGATCGGTGTCGAGCTTGTAAAAGATAAAGAAACAAAAGAGCCAGCAACAGAGCTTACCGCCAAACTGATCCAGAATGCGATACAGAAAGGTCTCCTTCTTGAGAACTGCGGAACTGCAGGCAATGTGGTACGTTTCCTTGCACCGCTTACCATGACCGATGAGCAGATGGAGAAGGGTCTTGAGATATTTGAAGCTTCTCTGAAAGAAGCATTGGAAGCATAAAGAAGATAAATACGGATCTGAAAGATCCGTCTGATGTAAGAAAAATATAAATCCGCTGTTCTGGCTGCGAGGATGCAGGAAAAAGGACAGCGGATTTTTGATTTACAAGAGAGGGAAAAGAGGAGGTTTTATATGGAACAGAAATCAAAATTTGACAAAGTAATGGGAGCCTGGGACATCCTGGTCATTGCCTTTGGTGCTATGATCGGATGGGGCTGGGTTATCAACTCAGGAGCCTGGTATACCTGTATTCCATTGCAGGAAAGGATATCTATCTGACAACCATCATCCTTGGAGTTGGTGTTGCGATTCTTATTACGTTCATCAATATCAAAGGTGCAAAAACAGCAGCAATTCTCCAGACTGTACTGACTGCGATCATTGCCATTGCCGGAATTCTTCTGGTAGTAGGTTCAGCAGTAAACGGCGATGCATCAAATATCACAGGACAGATGTGGGAAAGCGGCGCAGGAAATACATTGGGAAGTGTATTCAAGGTTGCCTGCATGACACCATTCCTTTTCATTGGTTTTGATGTTATTCCTCAGGCAGCTGAGGAAATCAATGTGCCTTATAAAAAAATCGGAAAGATCATGCTTCTGTCTATTTTCCTTGCAGTAGCATGGTATTTACTGATCATCTTTGCAGTCTGCTATATCATGCCTCAGAGTAGTATTGCACAGGAAATGAACTCGCAGAATGGTTTGGTTTCAGCAAAAGCTATTGAGATCGCTTTCCGGTCATCGCTGATGGGGAAGGTTCTGATCATCGGAGGTTTATGTGGAATTATTACTTCCTGGAATTCTTTCCTCATGGGCGGAAGTCGTGTTCTTTATTCTATGGGTGAGTCCTTGATGATCCCGAAAATGTTTGGAAAGCTTGGAAAAAATAAAACACCGGAAGCTGCCATTATCCTGTGTGGTGTTGCATGTGTAGTAGCTCCGTTCTTCGGAAGAGGAGTTCTGGTATGGCTGGTTGATGCGGCATCTTTCGGATGTGTTATTGCGTATATGTTTGTTTCTATCTCTTTCTGCATCCTCAGGAAAAAGAGACCGGATATGGAAAGACCTTATAAAGTAAAAGCTGGTGGCTTTGTCGGTGCTATGGCCGTGATATCTTTATTGTAGAAGAAGCAAAAGCTGCCCCGGAAGAGCCGATGGTACTTCCGGATGCAAAATATCCGGACAGACATTTTGTTATCACTGTTGGCTGCGAATGTGGAAGCGGTGGGCCGGAGATTGCACGTATGATTGCGGATTATTTCGGAATCGAGTATTATGACCGTGATCTGGTAGACAAAGTTGTACAGGAAATCGGTGTTGATAAAGGTCTGGTAGAAGAAGCAGATACCAGGATCGGTGTCCGTTATGCGTTTGATACTTCTTACGGTGTCCGCTATGCAAACCTTTCAAACCGTGTTATTGATGCCCAGTTCCAGGCAATCCATGAATTTGCAAAAAATTCCTGCGTGATCGTAGGTCGAAGCAGTGATTACATTTTGAAAGACAGCCCGGATGTTATGAATGTATTTATTTATGCGCCGAAGCAGGATGAAATTTCGGCAGTTATGAAAAGGAGTGGCTTAAACCAGCATAAAGCAGAGGAAGAGTGGGAAAATGTAGAAAAATCCCAGCATGCAAGACATGAGTATATCACCGGCAAAAAACGTGGTGACAGACATACCCGTGATATTCTCCTGAACAGCAGCCTTTTTGGATGGAATGCTACTGCACAGTTTATTGAGGAACTGGTGGAACGAAAATTTGGTCTGAAGGATGAGAAAGCATTATTAAAAGAAACATAGATCAATAAAAACGTTACTCTATGATAGAAAAAAAGAAGTGCTCCAGAAGGATAAAAGGATGTAAATGCCGGGGTGATATGATATAATCAGAATCACCCCGGCAGAGGTGATGGCACTGACCCCTGAAATAGCTGCCGGAATCTTGACAGCTGTAAAGGAGGAGTACAGGATGATTTTCGGGATGACGTATTTTCAGATATGTCTGTATTTTTTGGTTTATTCTTTTGGAGGATGGGTCGTTGAAGTTATCTTCCATGCAGTAACCTTGGGAAAAGTTATAAACCGGGGATTTCTCAACGGTCCGGTATGCCCGGTGTACGGATTTGGTGTACTTTCCGTGTTTGCATTGCTTAATACGCTTCAGAGCGGCGGACATCAGATGAGTGAGGGAATGATCTTTCTGTTTGGAATCGTTCTTGCAACTGCAGTAGAGCTGGTTGCCGGATGGCTTCTGGATGTATGCTTTCATGCGAGATGGTGGGATTATTCCAATAAGCCGCTGAATTTTCACGGCTATATCTGCCTTGAGTTTTCCCTGATATGGGGACTTGCCATTGTGATGGTCGTAAAGGTTTTTCAGAAGTATGTGGAGCGTCAGGCTTCTCATACACCTTCCACACTGGAATGGGTTGTTATGGCAATTCTGTATGCGGTGTATCTGGCAGATCTTATTGTAACAGTAGCGGTGATCCGCGGACTGAACAAGAAGCTTACCCGACTGGATAAGGTACGTGCGGATCTGCGGATCGTGAGCGATAAGCTCAGTGATACTCTGGCAACAACTACCATTGATACAGCACAGAAGGTGGGAGAGGGAAAGGTTCAGGTTGCTCTTGCTAAGGCAGAGCTCAGAGAAGCGACTGTGGCTCAGAGAGAAAAATCTGCCGAAATGCTTCGGATGAAGAAAGCGGAGCTTCAGGCACAGTTTGATGAGCTGTCAAGCTCTATTACAAACCATACCGTATTCGGCCAGGGAAGAATCATTAAGGCTTTTCCTGAGATGAAGCACAGAGATTATTTTGAACTGATCCAGGAACTGAAGAAAAAACTCAGATAAGAAAAATGAAACGTGATAAAGAGCTTCAGCTTATCGGATTCGTTTCTTTATCATTGGTCCGATGATCATGGCGATGATCATTTTTATGAGATCTGCCGGGATAAACGGAATTACACAGATTCCAAGAGCTGCTTTGAAAGTGGAATCTGCAACGATGCAGAACCATACAGTTCCGAAAAGATAGCATACAATTGTTCCTGCGATCATACCAACGAGCTGGATCAGAGGTTTATGGCAGTTGTCAATTACCAGTCCGGCAATAACAGCCATAACGATAAAGCCGATGATGTATCCGCCTGTAGGACCGGCCAGCTTTGCAGGACCGCCGGTAAATCCGGAAAATACCGGAAGACCTACAAGGCCAAGCAGAAGATAGATCAGATAGCTGATGGTTCCTTTTTTCCATCCGAGAAGATACAGGGACAGGTAGATGGCAAGATTGGTAAATGAGATCGGAACCGGACCGATCGGAATGGACAGCGGCGCAAGAATACAGGTGACAGCTGCCATAAGAGCGGTCATGGTGATCTCGTAGGTTTTTGTACGTGGTGCAGAGACAGTATTTGTCTGATTCATTTTGAAAGAGCCTCCTTTGAAAAAGGTAATATATTTACTGATTCGGGTAAGCAATGAAATGCTGTAAGTGTGTATGACAGATCATATGTACAGAAGGATGCTTACGCAGATTCGATCTCATAGGTGAATCCTGCATCCGTAATGGCTTTGAGAGTGTCTTCGATTCCCTGGCCACCTTCTGTAAGATAACCGGAAGCAAAAATAGAATCAACTACACTGAGCAGTTTTTTTTCTTCGTCTTTGAAATAAACTTCTCTTCCGGCAGCACATCTGATATCTGCTTTAGGTACAAGAAGTCTGGCCAGGCAGAGGACTTTCATGCAGTATTCTGTTGTCAGCTGGGAAATATCTGCATTTCCGAGAGGAGTTCCCTTGATCGGAAGAAGAAAGTTGATCGGCAGTGCTTCCGGCTGGATCTCACGTAATTCCAGAAGCATGTCAACAACGTCTTCCTTGCTTTCACCCATGCCAATGATACCGCCGCTGCAGATCTCGAAACCAAGTCCCTGAAGCATATGGATGTTCCGGACACGCTGGTCAAAGGTATGTGTACTGCAGATATTATGATAAAAGGAACGGCTGCTGTTCAGGTTATGGTTGATCCGGTCAAGACCAGCCTCTTTGAGCATTTTTGCCTGGTGCTCTGTGAGAAAGCCTATGGAGCAGCAGAGATGGGTTCCCTGTTCTTTCATTTTGCGGATCCTGCGGGCCAGCTCCTCGATTTCTTTATCTGTAAATTTCATACCACTCAGTCCGATACAGTGTCTGGATAAATGATAATCATTTACGAAATCATTATCCTGATATAATTTGTCTTCATCTACCCATTTGTATTTATCAATATCGGCAGTGGAACGACATGACTGGGCACAGTAGGCACAATCCTGGGAACAGTTGCCGCTGCGGGCATTGGTAAGGATGTGGATGCTTACCCGGTTTCCCTTATATTTGTAACGTAAACTGCTGGCACGGTCGATCAGTGCCTCAAGTTCTTCGTCCGGAGTATCTAAAATTGCAATGGCTTCATCTCTGGAAAGCGATGGAGCTTCTTTTTCGCATGCTGCAGTGTTCATGTCAATACCTTCCTTTTGAGCTTTTTTGTACGGGTATCACTTTATCACATAAAAATATTAATTGTCAACTATGAATATAATATAAGTTTACAATTAAAAACTGTAGTATTAAGGTATTGCTCGGACTTATCAAAGCAGGTAATTTCCTTGATTCAATTCTCACTTCAATATCATATCTTTATAAAATCTTAATACGGAAGCAGAGACTTTTATACTATCTTTGAAAGCAGTTATATATAATAAAATGCGTTACGAGGATAGAAATGTTACGATTATTAATAAGGAGTTCTGATCATTTATGCCGGAAAAATCATATAAGAAAAAACATATGACATCTTTTCAGCTGATTATCATGGGGTTTGCAGGAGTGATCCTTTTTGGAACCGTTCTGCTGATGCTTCCATTTTCTTCTGCGGAGAAAGTGATCACACCGTTTCATGAGGCACTTTTTACAGCCACTTCGGCGGTATGTGTTACAGGTCTTGTGGTAAAGGACACTGGAAGCTACTGGTCCCTGGCAGGCCAGACGATCATTCTTGCACTCATACAAACAGGTGGGCTTGGAGTAGTGACTGTGGCTGCGTCTGTTTCCCTTCTTTCCGGAAAGAAAATATCCCTCATGCAAAGAAGCACCATGCAGGATGCAATTTCAGCTCCAAAAGTCGGAGGAATCGTCAGACTAACAAGGTTTATTTTGAGGGGAACATTTTTGATCGAAGCTGCAGGGACGGTGTTGCTGCTGCCGGTTTTTATGGGAGATTATGGAAAAAAGGGAATCTGGATGTCAGTCTTTCATTCGATCTCTGCCTTCTGCAATGCCGGATTTGACATTTTGGGAACAGCCTCCGGTTCTTTTCCATCACTGACAGAGTATTCCGGAAATATACTTATAAATGTAGTGATCATGTTGCTGATCATTATAGGTGGAATCGGTTTTCTCACCTGGGATGATATTTATACAAACAGACTGAACTTTAAACGCTACCGCATGCAAAGCAAGATCATTCTTATAACTACAGCATGTCTGATTTTATTTCCGTCGGTGTTTTTCTATGTCTGCGATCTGAAAGAATTGTCCATGGGAAAACGCCTGCTGGCAGCAGCATTTCAATCGGTAACGACAAGAACTGCCGGATTTAATACTATAAACATTTCAGAGATGAGTGAGGCATCAAAAGCAGTTATGATATTGTTAATGCTAATTGGTGGTTCACCGGGATCTACAGCAGGTGGAATGAAAACAACAACTTTTTCAGTACTTATTTTAAATGCAATTGCGACATTTCGAAGTCAGGAAAATGCAGGAGCTTTTGGGCGAAGACTTGAATATCATGTGATAAAAAATGCAGCGACAATAGCCATGTTATATTTTGTCTTGTTCTTTGGCGGCGGAATAGCGATCAGTGTGTACGAAGGCCTTCCGCTTTTAGATTGTCTGTACGAAGCTGCTTCAGCTGTTGGTACGGTAGGTCTGACTCTGGGAATCACACCGGAACTTCATGTTTTTTCACAAGTCGTGTTGATCATACTGATGTATCTGGGACGTGTAGGTGGTCTGACCCTGATCTATGCGGTATTTTCCGGAAGAAATAAGGGAAATGCAAAGCTCCCTCTGGAAAAAATCACAGTTGGATAAGAAGGAGAAAAATAATATTATGAAAAATGTATTGCTTATTGGACTTGGAAGGTTTGGAAGACATATCGCCATGCAGCTCAATCAGCTGGGGCATGAAGTTATGGCAGTTGACTGGAAGGAAGAAAGAGTGGACAAAGTACTGTCATTTGTGACGAATGCTCAGATTGGTGACAGCACCAATGCTGAATTTTTACAGTCCCTTGGAATTGGAAACTACGACATTTGTTTTGTGACCATTGGAGATAGCTTTCAGAATTCTCTTGAAACAACATCCCTTCTAAAAGAACTGGGGGCAAAATTGGTGATATCCAGAGCAGAACGTGATGTTCAGGAAAAATTTCTTTTACGCAATGGTGCCGATAAGGTGGTTTATCCGGAAAAGCAGGTGGCAAAATGGGCCTCCATCCGTTATACAGATGATCATATACTGGATTATATGGAGGTGGACGCTTCCCATGCAATTTTTGAAGTGGAAGTGCCGGAAGAATGGGTTGGAAAAACAGTGGGTGGACTTGACATCAGAAAACGCTACAATATTAATATTCTGGCAGTAAAAAATGAAGAGGAATTCAGTATTGCAATTTCACCGGAAACATGTTTTGCAGAAAACGATAAATTACTGGTATTAGGAGAATACAGAGCTCTTCAGAAGTGCTTCCGCATATAGCTCATTGCCATGAAGAAAAAATTTTGACCACAGAACAGCTGCGTGATATAATTCCAGAAAACAGCAGCAGAAGGAGAATGAAAGAATGAGCTTGAAAATGGAGGATACAGTAAAAAACAGAACCTGTCCGAAACGGCCATTTACATGTTATGTGGAAAAACCGTCTGCAAAAGATTACTTGCTGACGGTTTTTATATTTGCAGTATGCACTTTGATCGGCCTGCTGTTTCAGAAACTGGATCTTACAGATACAAATATTGTAACGATATACATTTTGGGCGTATTGATCACTTCGATCGTGACAGATGGTTATCTTTGCAGTGTAGCCGGCTCCTTTTTAAGTGTATTCTTATTTTGCTTTTTCCTGATGGAGCCAAGGATGTCTTTTAAGACATATGCGGTGGGATATCCGGTGACATTTTTCATAATGCTTATTTCGTCCGTACTTACAGGAACCCTTGCGGCAAAGCTGAAAATGCATGCAAAGCTGTCTTCACAGCTTGCCTTTCGCACACAGGTTCTGTTTGATACGGATCGTCTGCTGCAAAAGGCAAAAAGTGAGACAGAAATCCTCGGAGTTACCTGTACACAGCTGATACGCCTGTTAAACCGCAGCATCACAGCATATGTTGTGGAAAATGGAACTTTATCAGAAGGAAAGCTTTTTTCCGGGGAAAAAGAAAGCACAGAGAATTTTCTGACACAGGAAGAACAACAGGCGGCCAGATGGACTTATGAAAACAGACAGCGTGCCGGCGCATCCACACAGTATTTCTCACAGGCAAAATGCTTATATCTGGCAATTCGAAGCGGGAATAATGTTTATGGCGTAATTGGGATCCCGATGCAAAAAGAAACACTGGACTCTTTTGAATACGGCATCCTGCTGTCTGTAATAAATGAATGCGCACTTGCAATGGAGAATGTACAAAATGCCATAGAAAAAGAGAGAAATGCGGTTTTAGCAAAAAATGAGCAGCTGCGTGGCGATCTTCTTCGGGCGATCTCCCATGACCTGCGTACTCCGCTTTGTTCTATTTCCGGAAATGCAGATATGCTTCTCAGTAACAGTGACCGTCTGGATGAAGCTACAAGGTATCAGATCTACACGGACATTCATGATGATTCAGAGTGGCTGATCGGAGTTGTGGAAAATCTGCTTTCCATTACCAGACTCAATGATGGAAGATTGAAGTTTAAATTTACGGATCAGCTTTTGGATGAGGTGATAGCAGAATCACTTCGGCATATCAGCCGGAAGCATGATGCGTATAAGATCGTGGCGGACTGTGAAGAACTTGTCCTTACACGTATGGACGTGCATCTTATTATACAGGTTCTGGTAAATTTGATCGATAATGCGATAAAATATACGCCGTCAGGCTCTGTCATCAGCATTCGGGGGGTCAAAAAAGCCGGGAAAGCACAGGTAAGCGTGGAAGATAACGGCCCCGGAATTCCGGATGAAATGAAGCCGCATATTTTTGAGATGTTTTATACCGGGAAAACAACCGTTGCAGACAGCCAACGGAGTCTGGGGCTTGGCCTGGCACTTTGCCGCTCTATCATAGAAGCCCACGATGGAACACTGGTTCTTTCAGATCATGCTCCGCATGGATGTAATTTTACTTTTACTTTACCATTAAGCGAGGTGACATTAAATGAATAAGACATTAATTCTGGTGGTTGAGGATGACAGACCTATACGGAACCTGATCGTTACCACATTAAAAACACATGACTATAAATATCTGGCTGCAGAAAATGGGGCATCAGCCATTTTGGAGGCTTCATCACACAATCCGGATATCGTTCTTCTGGATCTGGGCCTTCCTGATATGGAAGGAGTAGAGGTAATAAAGAAAATCCGTACCTGGTCGAATATGCCTATCATTGTGATCAGTGCCAGAAGTGAAGATATGGACAAAATAGAGGCACTGGATGCGGGTGCAGATGATTATATCACAAAACCATTTTCAGTAGAAGAATTACTTGCGCGTATCCGTGTCAGCCAAAGGCGGCTTGCCATAACGCAGTCAGGAAAACAGTCGGAAACATCTGTTTTTGAAAATGGTGGATTAAAGATAGATTACACGGCTGGCTGCACATTCCTGAAGGACAGAGAACTGCATTTGACGCCCATTGAGTATAAGCTGCTCTGCCTTTTATCCCGTAATGTTGGAAAAGTATTGACACATACATATATTACTCAGCAGATCTGGGGACGCTGCTCGGAAAACGATGTTGCTTCTCTCAGGGTTTTTATGGCAACACTGCGGAAAAAACTGGAGCCTGAAAAAAACGGTGTACAATATATCCAGACGCACATTGGAATCGGATATCGCATGCTCAGGATCGAGAAACCTGAGCAGGAAACCAAAAAAGATAGCATTAATCCTCAAACGATAATATAATCCTCTCATATGATGACAGTTTCTATAGTAAAAATCATAGAAAAGGACGGAAACAGACGATGAAGATCCTGGGGATTGATATCGGCACAACAACAGTCAGTGTCGCAATGACAGACACAGAAACGGGAAAGCTGCTTGCAAGGGAAACAGTGGAGCATAATTCCTTTCTGCAGAGCAGTAAGCCGGAACAGAAGCTGCAGGATCCGGAACGGATCTATGAGATCGTCCGGGAGCTTCTTATAAAGCAGCAGAAGGAGAATGGCTTGCCAGATGGAATGGGGTTTACAGGGCAGATGCATGGAATGCTGTATGTGGATGCTTCCGGTAAGGCAGTGAGTCCTCTCTATACCTGGCAGGATGGAAGTGGAGAGATTCCGCTGGAAAACGGAAAAACCTGTGCAGAGCTTTTGCAGGGAGTAGGTGCGGCGGCGTCCGGATATGGTGTAGTGACACATTTTTATCTTCAGAATAAAGGTCAGATCCCGAAGGATGCTGTAAGGATGACGACGATCAGTGATTATATTGCTATGCGGCTGTGTGAAAATACTGTCCCTGTTATCGGACTTGACATGGCGGCAAGCTGGGGCTGCTTTGACCTGCAAAAACAGGAGTTTCTGTATGAAGCCCTGGAGCAGGCCGGCGTAGATACTTCTTATCTGCCGGAAGTAAGAAAGGGACATTTTTTAGTCGGAGAAACAAGAGCCGGTGTACCGGTAATGGGATCGATCGGTGACAATCAGGCGAGTCTGTTTGGTTCCGTCCGGGATCTTAAAGATACTGTGCTCCTGAATGTAGGAACCGGCAGCCAGGTTTCCTTAGTGACAGAGAGGTTTATAGAATGCAGCGGCAGTGTGGAGCTTCGCCCCTGTACCGAAAACAGCTATATCCTCGTGGGAGCTTCCCTGTGTGGTGGTCGTGCGTATGCGATGCTGGAACAGTTTTACAGAGAAGCTGCAGAAACTGAAGAAAGACTGTATTCCCGGATGCAGGAGCAGGCAGAAAAATTTATTGAAAAATACGGAAAAGAAGCTGCATGGAAAGTAGATACAACTTTTTCAGGGACAAGAAGTGATCCGTCTCACAGGGGCATGATCGCAGGAATCGGTGTAGAGAATTTTCATCCTAGTGCACTGACAGTCGGTGTGATCTGTGGGATCCTTAACGAACTGCATGAGCAATATGAGCAGATGTGTCAGCTCACCGGAAAAAAGGCCACACGCCTGACTGGCTCCGGAAACGGAATTCGCCGAAACTCGCTGATGAGAAGACTGGCAGAAGAAATGTTCAAAATGCCGATGGAGATTCCTGAATATGAAGAAGAGGCTGCATATGGAGCTGCACTTACTGCGGGAAAGTTGGTTGCGGCAATGTAAGAAAAATTTTGTTTGACTTTTTGAAAAAGAGGCAATATAATCCTATCTTTGACAGTTGTAAGGTGACAAAACGGCTACAAACCCAGTAAATATGGGTGTTGTGGCCGTTTTTCTTTTTGCAGCGATATGTACTATATTATCCTTGCTTTGATTTTATCTGTTTTGTATTCTTGATGAGAGTCCGCATATCTGCTTTAGTAATGAATTCATGATCCGTTCTAAAATCAAATATTTTATGTAAGGCATCGGTTAGTTCGGTTCTTGTATAAGAGGGGATATATCCGCTCGCTGTGTTCAGCAGAGTCATTTGCATAGAGCGTAATGTTTCCAATATCTGGTCTGCTGTATAAAGATTCCCAAGTTTCTTTTCCAGTAGACGGTAGAGTAAAAGGCTGATGTAACAAGTCATGAAATGGGCTTTTATCCGATCTTCTCTTCCGACATAGATTGGTCTTGCTTCGAATTCTGTCTTCATGATCCGGAAGTTTTCTTCGATTTCCCAACGTTGTTTATTGATCCTTATGATCTCTGAAACATCACCTTCCAGGTTTGTGATAACTGCATAAAACCCATCATACATTTCTTCTTTCTGGATCTGTTCTTCATCAAGATCATAAACTTGTTTTTCAGCAATCTCACCATCAGTAGTAACGGAAGTCTTTTTCACGAAACGCATAGGATCGTTTTGGCTCTTCCCTTTTCTTTTGCACCCAGGTGTTGTGATTATCCGTTCAGCCCTTTCAATTTGTCGGGTGCGGATCTTTCGCTGGTAGGCTTTGTACTTAGGAGAATAAGTGACAATTAAAGTCTCATCCATGTCCCCTGTAACAACTGGTACTTCCTTGTAGTAGATCGTGTTATAGACTTCTTCATCTGATTCGTCTAGCGTACGGATGTCTATAAATTTATCCGCTCCGATCCTGCGGAACTGAGTCGGGTTCAGAGCAATCTCACGATCCTCTTTTTTCATTTTTTTCAAAGAATGTGTGATGATATAAGCACGGTTTCCTAAGGAATTGAATCTTCGGTTGGATGTACTTCCAAGTCCCGAATCCGAACAGTAAATGAATTCACTACAATTAAAATCTTGAAGGATTTTAGACTCCAATGATTTCAAAGTCGTCTGTTCGTTCTGGTTACCCGGAAAGATGTCGAAGGCAAGAGGAAGACCGTCTGCATCCATAAACAATCCCATAGTTACGATTGGATTAGGACGGTTTTCTTTACTTTTTCCATAGCGTCGGAAATCATCTTCTTCTTCGATTTCAAAGTAATAATTCGTGCAGTCATAATAAAGGACACGATCGTTTCTTGGATAGAGGAAATTTGTATTTTTATAAAGTTCACTCTGTATAAAATCAGATTCCCCTGCAATCACGGAAAGAGAACGATATACGTCCTGGAGACTGTATTTAGGCGGTTCCAACAAAGACTGACAGTACTCATAGCTGGCTAGCTTGCTGGCTGGGGAAAGAATCCTGGCATAAACGAGATCTGTGAGTATCGCATTCAGATCATATTTAAATTTATGTCTGCTTTTGATTGTTCGACAGACTTTGTCTAAACGGAGCTGAGTGCACAGTTCCTGAAGAAACAGATATCCAACATTGAAAGAACGACGCTCATTCATAGGGATAGTTGCCGCTTTGGAGAACTCTACAGACACTTTTCCGGTATGCTGCTTATAAAGTTCTGTTTCTTTTGCTGCCTGTTCCTTTGCCCACACCATCAACTTGTCTTCATTCCCATCAAACTGTTCCAGAAGGGCATTGTACTTCCCAAGTTTTTTATAAATACATGAAGAGGCTTTTCCGTTTTCTTTGCGGAAAGAACGATAAATATATACATCTTTATTATTTTTACTGCCTGTGATTGCGATATACATGATAAATAAATCCTTTTTTCTTTTATTATACCACACTATTACAAACAAGTACATATAAAAACGTAAAAATTGACATAAAAAATGCAGGTTTTATAAGGCCTGCAGGGTGATTTTTAATTATTCAACTGTCAAACTCCCGGTTTCAAGCGTGAGTTTTCCAAACTTATCGGCTTCTTGGTAGTTGCCTTAATTGCTGTCGGCTTGGTATTCAATGCTGGCGGTGTGAAAGATGTACTGTTAGAGCTGTTCAATAAGATTATCGGTGCATAAAATATTGAAATTATCTTTAATTGCAGAGCAAAAAATGATATGATAACATAAAATCTTTCATAAAAACAAAATACATTCTTTCGTGCTTTTTAAGATTTTTACTGTATCATTTTATTTAAAATTACTGTGAAAGGACGATTACTATGTTATCTACAATTTATGCTTTGCTATGTATTATAGTTCCTTGTTCCTTATATCAGCTTATTATTTGCAAGCGTCAAAACAAAAAACAAGAAAACAAAGCAATTCATTTTGTATGGGTATATGTTTTTCTGTTATATATCTACTTGACGTTCTCTGTTGCAGGTATAGGTAGTATTTGGGATATTGGAGATTATGATAAGATTATAAGATTAGAGGAAATCAATTTATTACCGTTTCAGTCTGAGGGGATAATGACTTATGTTTTAAATATTATAATGTTTTTACCTCTGGGCTTTTTAATTCCTTTAATTTGGAAACGATACAGAAATCCTCTGAAAATTTTTATGATAGGCTTCGGTTTTTCATTATCCATTGAACTTTGCCAGTTATTCAATCGGAGAAATACAGATATTGATGATTTAATGATGAATACGCTAGGGGCAGTTATTGGATATTTTATTTGGAAATTGACAAAAAGGTTATTTAAAAATATTAACCATAAATCTATTTCTCTTTCTAAACTAGAACCTATTGTATATTTAACTCTTGCAGTTTTAGGAGAATTTCTATTATTCAACTGGAGAATTTTTCTCTAGTGCTAACAAAATATTTACACAAAAAGCAGTTAGTCTTAGGATTGACTGCTTTTTTCGTACCTGAATTTCAGATTGGAGTGATGAAACAACAGAAAGGACGTGAGGAACAATGCAGGAAACAAGGGTGCTGGTGGAAACGAAAGGAACAACTGGCGAAGAAACAATATCATACTGGTTCGACCTGCCGATAGATGTTGTCGAGTTTGAAGAAAAGTTAGGTGTCGGTGCAGAAAGTCAAGATTACCGTATTATCGAAAAGGTGTTGCCTTATGCTGATGAAGTCCACGAACATACAAGCGTGTACCGGCTCAACGAATTAGATTTTATGTACCACCAGCTTTCAAGTGATATGCAGGAAGAATATACAGCACTTCTTACGGTATTTGAGAATTTAGAAGCACTTTATATTTGCAGGGACGTGATTACCGTTTATCCAGACTGCAAAAGCATGATTGATGTTGCAAGGCAAAAGCTGATGAGCGGCCCGACGTTCAAACATCTGTCCGAGGACTGTCAAGCCTACTATTTTGACTTTGAAGCCTATGCTTCTCACTTATTGGAAATTAGACGCTATCTTGTAACGGAACACGCTGTCTTTGAACTGCCAGAGTACCTACGAAGTAGATCAGCAGATAAAAGAGGGAGAACAGACAAGCAATGTGAAAGCAACCTATACCGTAAAAGTCCATGTGGACGCTGACGGGGATATGGTAATCGTTCAGAACCCTACCCTTGCACCAGCAATCGAAAAATCAGACTATGAGCCAAAGACACCAGAAACAGACGCAAGTGTAGACGCTGATACTGTCAATGACGCTACCGCATTTCTGGAAACATTCTTTAAGCTGTACCCGACAGCGACAGAAAAAGAGCTTGCCTACTATGTATCGGGAAATGTGATTGAATCTATCGGCAGGGACTACCTTTATTCTGAATTGGTAAACCCTATCTTTACAAAGGACGGGGATAATGTGAAAGTCAAGGTTGCTGTGAAATTCCTTGATAATCAGAAAAAAGCGATACAGGTATCGCAGTATGAGCTTGTGCTACATAAAGATAGCAACTGGAAGATTGTGGGATAATGAACAAGGCTTGCGTCATACGGTGTATGCTCTGTAACTGAACAAAGTGGAATGTGGGTATTTTAAATGCTGTTAAGGGTATTTGAGCTTAAAGTGCTTGCAATTGCTTTAGAGAAATATTAAACTTCTCTCGAAGTAATGGAGGGAAATACATTGAAACTGCAACTATTGGAAAAAAAAGATTTGACTGAAACGGAAATAGATATACGATATTCAAGTATGACACAACCTTTAAATCGGATTGTTCAATATATCCGTCAACAGGAATATCTTATACAAGGAATTTTTGAAAAAAAGCTGTATCAGATACCATTAAATGAAGTCTTGTATTTTGAAACCGTTGATAAAAAAACATTTATGTACACTCATCACAAAATATTTGAATGTAAAATGACACTTTCTGCTATTGAACAAGATTTAATAAGGTCAAATGTTGTAAGGATAAGCAAAACAGCCTTATTGAATATTTCTTGTCTGGTCTGTGTTAAACCTTACCCTAACCACAGATTATTGGCAGAACTTAACAATGAAGAAAATCTGATTGTTTCAAGAAAATATATTCCTATTCTAAGAGATAAGATAAGGAGTGGCTATTATGAATAAATTTTTAAGGACATATCTTCCTGCATTTTCTATGGCATTTACATTTATTATTTTGTATGCAACAATAAGCAATATTATAGTAGGATATTCTAAAGACAGATTTTGTTTCTTTATTTTGCAGGTGTTTGTTTATCTTATGGTGTCAGTGATTGTCGATTGGCTTCTATCATTTATAGATTTTAGCAAATATATACATCACTTTATTGCTGAAATGATTATATTATACCCAATAACCATTGGTGTGGCATTTATAGGTAAATGGTTTGCGTTTAGTGCAATTAACATTACATGGTATTCATGTGTCTATATTTTAATTATGATAGCTATTCATTGCTATTTTTATCATATTTCCAAAAGACAAGCTGATGAAATAAACAATTTTTTAAAATTAAGGAATAAGAGGTAATAGTAATGGGCGATATGACAAAATTTAATAGTGCTATTGAATATTATATATTTAATGTGTTGCTAATGTGTTTACTTATTTCCGAAATATTTATTTTCTTTTATACACGTTCAAAGCAAAATAGAACTGAAAAAATTGACACTAGAGATTTAGGAACGAAATGGTTGTTATATTTAAATTTGGTATTTTGTTTGATAATTAGTTTTCTATGTGTCAGTCAAAAAGCTCCATTTTACATAAGAGAATTGACGTTGCCTGCTTACTTTGCAAAAATTGGTATGTTAATTATAGCAGTCGGGATTTGTATTCGTATAAAAGCTGTTTTAACTTTAAAAAAGGCATTTACATTAAATGTTCAGATTAGTAAAGAACAACAGCTAATAACAAATGGCATGTATAAATTAGTCCGCCACCCTGCCTACACTGGAAGTATTCTGTCATTATTGGGCGTGAGTATTGCGTTAAAGAATATCCCTGCTATATTGATAGTTGCTATTTGTAGCTTTGTTTGCTATCAAATAAGAATAAATGTTGAAGAAGCAGTTTTACAAAAATATTTCAAAGGATATAGCTTATATAGAGAAAAAACATACAAACTTTTTCCGTACATATATTAAAATTGTTGATAACCAATGTTTTATCATTAAGGTAAGATTGCATTATGGAACGTTTTAAGAAGATTATTTAGCAAAATACAATTTATCGAAACACAATTTATAATTGAATATATCAATATTTTAGCTCGTACAAACAACAAGTTTTGTGCGGGCTTTTTTTATACTCAAAAATTTTTATCTTCAACTTAGCAAATCACACCTGCCATTCCCTATATGGTGCGGAAAGAGGGATAACCACTTTTCACGTCGTAAGACTGGATAGCATGGCGTTAAACGCTTGACACCAAAAAACAAAAATTGGTGTCAAATTGGTGTCAAAACAGAAAAAATCACAATTTCAAAAGAAATAAGATACTGCAAACCATTGATTTTAAAGGGTTTGCAAAAAAATATAAAAAATATTAGCACTCACCTCTTGACAGTGCTAACAAATAGTGTTATAGTTCTCCTAGAACAAGAAAAAAGCACAGCATTTCCGGTATGTGAATATTGAAAATGCTTTTCATAGAATAGGAGGAAAGCCTATGAATATCAGTAAATTTACACAGAAATCCGTACAGGCTGTCCAGGATCTTGAGAAGGTTGCTTATGAATATGGCAATCAGGAGATTGAGGAGGAACACCTTCTGTATGCATTGCTGACACAGGAGGACAGCCTGATCCTCAAGCTGATCGAGAAGATGGAAATCCAGAAGGAATATTTTATTGACACAGTTAAGAGGGCACTGGATGCCAGAGTTAAGGTTTCCGGTGGAGAGCTTCGATTTGGTCAGTATCTGAACAAGGCACTGGTCAGTGCAGAGGACGAAGCGAAGGCTATGGGAGATGAGTATGTATCGGTTGAGCATCTCTTTCTTTCCATGCTGAAGAATCCAAGCCCGAGCATGAAGAAGCTATTCAATGAATTCGGAATCACCAGAGAGCGTTTTCTTCAGGCATTATCTACAGTCAGGGGAAACCAGAGAGTTGTCAGTGACAACCCGGAGGCAACCTATGATACTTTGAATAAATACGGTGAGGATCTTGTGGAGAAGGCGAAGAACCAGAAGCTTGATCCGGTGATCGGCCGTGATATGGAGATCCGGAATATTATCCGTATCCTTTCCCGTAAGACCAAGAACAACCCGGTTCTCATCGGTGAGCCTGGCGTTGGTAAAACAGCAGCCATCGAGGGACTGGCACAGCGTATTGTGGCAGGAGATGTACCGGAAGGTCTTAAGAATAAGAAGATTTTTGCCCTGGATATGGGTGCGCTGGTTGCAGGTGCCAAGTATCGTGGTGAGTTTGAGGAACGTCTGAAAGCGGTACTTGAGGAAGTGAAGAAGAGCGAAGGACAGATCATTCTGTTTATCGATGAGCTTCATCTGATCGTGGGTGCAGGTAAGACAGACGGCGCCATGGACGCAGGAAACATGCTGAAGCCTATGCTTGCCAGAGGTGAGCTGCACTGTATCGGTGCAACAACTCTGGATGAGTACCGACAGTACATTGAGAAGGATGCTGCACTTGCCCGTCGTTTCCAGCCGGTTATGGTAAATGAGCCGACAGTGGAAGATACCATTTCCATTCTCCGTGGCCTGAAGGAAAGATATGAGGTATTCCACGGTGTTAAGATCACAGACAGTGCATTGGTTGCAGCTGCCACACTTTCACACAGATACATTACAGACCGTTTTCTCCCGGATAAGGCAATCGACCTTGTTGATGAAGCCTGTGCGCTGATCAAGACGGAGCTGGATTCCATGCCGACAGAGCTGGATGAGCAGAGACGTAAGATCATGCAGCTGGAGATTGAAGAGTCTGCCCTGAAAAAAGAAACTGACAACTTAAGTAAAGAGCGTCTGGCTGATCTGCAGAAAGAACTTGCAGAGCTGAGAGATACTTTTAATACCCAGAAAGCTCAGTGGGATAATGAGAAGCATTCCGTAGAGAAACTTCAGAAATTACGTGAGCAGATCGAGGATATCAATAAACAGATCCAGAAAGCAAAACAGAATTACGATCTGGAGAAAGCAGCAGAGCTGCAGTACGGCGAGCTGCCGAAGCTTCAGCAGCAGCTGGAGGTTGAGGAGAAGCAGGTTAAGGAGAGTGACAGAAGCCTGGTACATGAGGCTGTCACAGATGATGAGATCGCACGTATCATTTCCAGATGGACCGGTATTCCGGTAACCAAGCTGACAGAAGGTGAGAGAACCAAGCTGCTGGGCCTTGAGGATGAGCTGCACAAACGTGTAGTAGGACAGGATGAGGGTGTTCGTCTTGTAACAGATGCGATCCTTCGTTCCAAAGCCGGAATCAAGGATCCCACAAAGCCAATCGGTTCCTTCCTGTTCCTCGGACCAACCGGTGTTGGTAAAACAGAGCTTGCCAAGACTCTGGCTGCCACACTGTTTGACGATGAACAGAATATGGTCCGTATCGATATGAGTGAGTACATGGAGAAATATTCCGTGTCCCGTCTGATTGGAGCGCCTCCAGGATATGTCGGATATGAGGAAGGCGGACAGCTGACAGAGGCCGTTCGAAGAAAACCGTACAGTGTTGTTCTTTTTGATGAGATCGAGAAGGCTCACCCGGATGTATTCAATGTACTTCTGCAGGTACTGGACGATGGACGTATCACGGATTCACAGGGACGTACGGTTGATTTTAAGAATACAATCCTGATCATGACTTCCAACATTGGTTCTCCGTACCTTCTTGACGGTATCGACGAGAAGGGAGATATCAAACCGGAGGCACAGGAACAGGTTATGAATGATCTTCGTGGTCATTTCCGTCCGGAATTTCTGAACCGTCTGGATGAGATCATCATGTTCAAGCCGCTGACCAAGGATAATGTAGGTAAGATCGTAGATCTTATGGTCAGAGAGCTCAGCGACCGTCTGGCTGACCAGGAGCTTTCTCTGGAGCTTACAGATGCTGCCAAACAGATGGTAGTGGATAACGGTTATGATCCGGTTTACGGCGCGCGTCCTCTGAAGCGTTATCTCCAGAATTATGTGGAGACACTGACAGCCAAGAAGATCCTTTCCGGTGATGTACATGCCGGAGATACCATTGTGCTGGATGTGAAGGACGGAGCGTTTACCGTCAGCACGAAGTAAAAAATAACTCCATAAAATTACAGATAGATTGACTGTGAAAAGAACTGTCGGTTCTGATAGAAATCCGTTTTAGAATGAAAATCAGAATTTGGCAGTTCTTTCAAATATGGAAAAAACTTTAATTGGACACTTGACAAAAAAGGATAATGGTAAGATAGTAAATTTAATGTTTTGCAAGTGACAGTCATCAGGCTGTCCGGAAGCAGCTTATAAATATCAGACAAAAGGATGGAAACAGATTATGATACCAAAGGACCCGGTAATGCTTTTAAGTTACGTAAATACACAGCTGCGGGATTTTTACAGATCCCTGGATGCTTTCTGTGAGGACAGAGGACTTAACCGGAAAGACCTGGAGGATAAGCTTGATATGATTGATTATGCTTATGATCCGGCTGTGAATCAGTTTGTATAAGAAAATCAGGAACAGGAAATAGTGACGATGATATTAGAAGAAGTTTTTCGGAAGATAATAGAGATATGCAGGAGAAATGGAGCTTCAAAGGTGATTCTTTTTGGTTCCAGAGCTAAGGAGACTGCGCGGGAGAGGAGCGATATAGATATTGCTGTATGTGGAGTTCATGATATGGAAAAACTTCAGGAAGAAATCGAGGATATCCCGACTTTATATACGGTAGATCTGGTAGATCTGGACACCTGTGAAAATCAGTTGTTGTTGGAGGATATAGAGCAATATGGACGAAAAATTTACGAAGAGGTATGAATCTTTTAGGAATTCTCTTGCTTCATTAACTGAGGCGAAACAACGCGATATGGAAGATTCTTTTGTATTAAGCGGTACAAGTGCGAAATTTAGCATTACCTTTGATCTTGGCTGGAAAGTAATGAAAGATATTCTGGTTCAGTATTATGCAATGACCGGTTTTGTTGCAGGATCACCGAGAGAGGTTTTGAGAGAATCATTTAAGGCAGAACTGATCCAGGGAGATGAATGGATGGATATGCTGAAAGTCCGTAATCAGCTTGCGCATGATTATGACGGAGTTATCGTGAAGAAATACTGTCATATCATTGTTGATGAGTATATTGGTAAATTTGAGGAATTTCAGAGTAAAGTGGATGTGCTGTTAGAAGAAATATAAAGAACAGATAGAATTCACAAGAAATACCCGTTATGGAAAAGAAAATTCCAACCGGGTATTTTTTTATGCAATAAAATAGTTAGTTCAACAAATTAATCAGAGTAGATTTGATTTGTGATAAATTAACAATAAATCTTAAAAAAGTGTAAAATCCACAAAAACCAGTTGCATTTTTTGTGAAGATGTATATTATATATAGTTAGCCGACTAATTAAAAGAAAATAACCATTGCTTCGTATATCATTAACAGGGAGCAGGTGTCTGATCGGATGAGAGGGGAGTGATAGCGTGTTTTGTAAGGAGGAAGATGAGAAAGAAAGGCAGAGCAGTTTTTTATCTCTGTTTATGAAGGTAGACCGACATTTTATGACGAAATGTTTTGGACAGATGCAGGAGCTTGGCATTTATCCGGGACAGATCCCGGTCCTGGGACTTGTTGCCAAGAAGGATGGCTTAAGCCAGAGGGAGCTTGCGAAGATCCTGAATATCAAGCCGCCCACGGTAAATGTTTCCGTACAGAGACTGGAGAAGGCAGGCTTTCTTTATAAAAAGCCGGATGAAAAAGACCAGCGTGTGACCAGGATCTACCTGACAGAAAAAGGAAAAGAGACCAAGGCAAAGGCACTGGAGCGGATCCATAAAAATGAAGCAGTGATGCTGGAAGGCTTCAGTGAGGCAGAACAGTGCCTGCTTCGGAGATTTCTGGAGCAGATCCTTGCAAATATTGAAAAGATCCAGCCGGAGGAAGCCATAGAAAAGCTTC
Source organism: Blautia massiliensis (ex Durand et al. 2017) (assembly GCF_051861785.1). Lineage (NCBI taxonomy): Bacteria > Bacillati > Bacillota > Clostridia > Lachnospirales > Lachnospiraceae > Blautia > Blautia massiliensis (ex Durand et al. 2017). Next base: position 872,824 of record NZ_CP146725.1, on the reverse strand, counting down.
ATCCGGATGAAATGACAGAAAGGAAGGAACAGAAACGTGATTAAACTGATGAAATATCTGAAACGATCTGCAGGTTACATCATGCTCATCATTGCGCTTCTTTTTCTTCAGGCATACTGTGATCTGTCTCTGCCGAATTACACATCCAATATCATTAATGTGGGAATTCAGCAGAACGGTATTGAAGACAGTGTTCCTGAGAAGATCAGAAAGACGTCCATGGACAGTCTGAAGCTGTTTATGGAAGAGGATGATGCGAAAACTGTGGATGGATTTTATGAGGAAGAGGGAGATGATCTGGTATTAAAGGATAAAATCTCCAAAGAAGACAGAGAAGAACTCAACGATATCTTCGGCAAACCGATGGTGATCGTTTCTACTCTGACGTCCGACAGTGAAGAATCAAAGGCAGTTCTTGCAAAAATGGGAATCCCGGAAGGGATTGATCCACTGGCGGCTCTTTCTCAGATGCCTGCAGAGGCTCTGGCTGCTGTGAAGGAGCAGGTCGGAGAAAAGATCGACAAGATGCAGGAATCCATCATCACACAGGCAGGTGTTTCCTATGTTCGTGCAGAATATGAAGCTATGGGTGAAGATGTGGATGCCATACAGATGGATTACATGAAGTCAACAGGTATCCGCATGGTGCTGATGGCACTGGTCACTATGATGGCTGCAGTATGTGTGGTATTTCTTTCGTCCAGAGTTGCTGCATCTATGGGACATGATCTCCGTGGACTGGTTTATAACAAAGTCATAGGTTTTTCCAGCAGAGAGTACCATAAGTTTTCAACAGCATCCCTGATCACACGATGCACGAACGATATCCAGCAGATCCAGCAGGTAATGGCTATGATGTTCCGTATCGTGCTTTACGCGCCGATCCTTGGAATCGGTGGTGTGATCCGCGTGCTTCAGAGAGATTCCTCCATGACATGGATCCTTGGGGTGGCCATTGTACTGATCATGGCATTTATGGGACTTCTGTTCAGGATCGCAATGCCGAAATTTACAGCTTTGCAGACCATGGTAGATAAGCTGAACCTGGTAACAAGAGAAATCCTTACCGGTATTCCGGTTATCCGTGCATTCAGCCGGGAAAAACACGAGGAGGAGCGTTTTGAGGATGCAAATATCACTCTGACGAAGACAAACCTCTTTGTAAACCGTTGTATGACATTTATGATGCCGGTGATGATGCTGATCATGAACGCAGTTTCCGTACTGACCATCTACAGCGGTTCTTATGCGGTAGACAGCGGAAGCATGCAGGTTGGTGATGTTATGGCATTTATCCAGTATGCAATGCAGATCATCATGTCATTTTTGATGATCACAGCAATGTCTATCATGCTGCCGAGAGCAAATGTATCTGCACGCCGTATCAACGAGGTAATTGAGACAGAAGTCAGTGTCCAGGATCCGGAGGATCCGGTACAGCCTTCCCAGGATGTGAAGGGTACTGTAGAATTTGATCATGTAAGCTTCGCATATCCGGAGGCAGGAGAGAATGTTATCACGGACATTTCCTTCAAGGCAGAAAAAGGTGAGACAGTAGCGATCATCGGAAGTACAGGAAGCGGTAAGAGTACACTGATCAATCTGATCCCGCGTTTCTATGATGCAACAGAAGGATCTGTGAAAGTGGATGGTGTGGATGTCCGGAAAATGACACAGAAGGATGTCCGTGACAGGATCGGTTACGTTCCGCAGAAGGGTGTACTTTTCTCAGGAACCATTGATTCCAATATCCGTTACGGAAAGACAGAGATTTCGGAGGATGCAGTGAAAAAAGCAGCAGGGGTTGCACAGGCTACGGAGTTTATCGACACCAAGCCGGAGCGATATAAGACTCCGATCGCACAGGGAGGAAGCAATGTTTCCGGTGGACAGAAGCAGAGGCTTTCCATTGCGAGAGCTATCGCAAAAGATCCGGAGATCTTTATCTTTGATGACAGCTTTTCCGCACTGGATTTCAAAACAGACAGTACACTTCGGAAAGCGCTGAAAGAACATACAAAAGAAGCAACAACCATTATCGTGGCACAGCGTATCAGTACGATCTTAAATGCAGATAAGATCCTTGTACTGGACGATGGACATATGGCAGGGATCGGAAGCCATAAGGAGCTGATGAAGTCCTGCGAGGTATATCGCCAGATTGCCATGAGTCAGTTATCAGAGGAGGAATTGGCATGAGTCAGCAGAGAAGAAGAGGCCCTATGGGCGGACACGGAATGCAGCCAACAGAGAAGGCCAAGGACTTCAAAGGCTCCATGAAAAAGCTCTTTGGCTATATGGGCAGATATAAATTCCGTTTTATCCTGATGTTTATCTTTGCAGTGGCAGGTACAGCGTTTAATATTGCAGGCCCGAAGATCCTTGGAAAAGCTACCACAGAGCTGTTTAATGGTCTGGTTGCCAAGGTAAACGGTACAGGCGGTATTGATTTCAGTAAGATCGGAATGATCCTTCTGTGGACTTTGGGACTGTATGTGGCAAGTGCATGCTTTTCCCTGATCCAGGGATTTGTCATGACGGGGATCTCCAATGATGTTACATACAATCTCCGAAAGGATATTTCAAAGAAGATCAACCGTCTGCCAATGAATTATTTCGAGAGCAGAACAAACGGTGAGATCCTTTCCAGGGTGACAAATGATGTGGATACCCTGCAGATGAGCATCAACCAGAGCATGACACAGCTGATCACATCCGTAACAACACTGATCGGTGTGTTTATCATGATGCTTTCCATAAACGTGTGGATGACACTGGCAGCAGTGCTGATCCTGCCGGTTTCCATGCTTATCATTAATAAAGTAATGAAACGCTCCCAGAAATATTTCCAGGCACAGCAGGAGTATCTGGGAAAAGTAAATGGTCAGGTGGAAGAGAATTTCGGCGGCCATGATGTAGTAAGAGTATTCAATAAAGAGCAGGATGTGCTGAAGGAATTTGAGCATGACAACCAGAAACTTTATGAGTCTGCATGGAAGTCACAGTTCTTTTCCGGAATGATGATGCCGATCATGCAGTTTGTGGGCAACTTAGGATATGTGATGGTGGCACTTCTCGGAGGGATTTTTGCCATCAAAGGAACTATAGAGGTTGGAGATATCCAGTCCTTCTTCCAGTATATCCGTAACTTTACACAGCCGATTCAGCAGATCGCCCAGGTTACAAACCTTCTGCAGTCCTCGGCGGCAGCTTCTGAAAGAGTATTTGAATTTCTGGAGGAGCCGGAGGAAGAACTTCAGCCGGAGAACCCGGATTCCATTGAGGGACTGGAAGGAAATGTACAGTTTGAGCACGTGAAATTCGGTTATAACCCGGATAAGATCATTGTAAATGATTTTTCCGCAGATGTGCATGACGGTCAGAAGATTGCCATTGTAGGACCTACGGGTGCAGGAAAAACGACGATCGTAAAGCTGCTGATGCGTTTTTATGATGTAAACGGCGGAAGCATCAAGGTTGACGGACATGATATCCGGAACTTCAACCGCAGCAATCTCCGTGAGATGTTCGGAATGGTGCTGCAGGACACCTGGCTGTTTTCCGGAACCATTATGGAAAATATCCGCTACGGAAGACTGGACGCAACGGATGAAGAGGTGATCGCAGCAGCAAAAGCGGCTCATATCCACAACTTTATCATGCAGCAGCCCGGCGGCTATCAGATGGTCCTGGATGAGGAGACCAGTAATGTTTCTCAGGGGCAGAAGCAGCTGCTTACCATTGCAAGAGCGATCCTGGCAGACAATAAGATCCTGATCCTGGATGAGGCCACATCTTCCGTTGATACAAGAACAGAAATGCAGATCCAGAAGGCTATGGATAACCTGATGAAGGGAAGGACCAGCTTTGTTATCGCCCACAGATTGTCTACTATTAAGGATGCAGATCTGATCCTGGTAATGAAGGATGGAGATATCATTGAGCAGGGAAATCATGAAGAGCTCCTGGCACGTAAGGGATTTTATGCGGATCTGTATAACAGTCAGTTTGAACAAAAACAGGCATAATCCTGTTTTTGTTCATGAGGAAGTAGCGAAGCGGATTCCGAATGTCTGCTTTGCTGAAAGAGGCTCAGGCATAAGATAACCTGAGTATTGGGCAGGATTACAGCACCGGAAATGTACTTCCATCCGAAAAACGGATCGGCCACGTTTCCGGTGCTTTTTTTGCGGATTTTTTTCAGGTTAATGTGGTGAATAAATATTGTGTGATTCATATAAAAATGATAGGAATAATAATATAAATTATATAAAAATAGCACAAAAATCGTAAGAAAGTACAGTCTGTTCGGAAGAATAAAGAGGAATTCCATGATTCATACAGTATAATAGGATATATCGAGTGTGTGGAAAAACTACAAACTATATAATGCGGAAAATGCGGAATGTTAAAGAGAAGAGAGGTATTTTTATTATGAAACAGAAAGCAATGGATATGAAACTTGTAGTAAAACCGCTGGTTGGCTGTCTGACACATACACATTTCTGGGAGGGACCATGTCGTGCCGGACATAAAGAGGATATGACTGTTGAAGCTGAGACAAAAGCAGCTGATGAGGCATTCAAAAATTCAGTTAAGGGATTACAAGGGGTTATTGATGAGGTAGAATTCACGGAGCCTGTGGATGTCCGCTATAATGAGTCTTTTGTTGTAGATAAAGACCTTTTTGCAAAAATCGGAGAGGATGTTGATGAGATCGATTGCTTCCTCTGCATGGGATGGAGAATTCCTAAGCTTGAGCGTTTCGGAAAGCCGGTCGTTATCTGGCAGAACGGAAACGAAGGAATTGATTTTGCAGCATACTGCCGTTCCATCGGAGTAGAGGCATATGTATGTATGGATCTTCAGGATGTGAATGAGATCATGCATATTCTCTGGGTAAGAAAAGCAGTTCGCAATACAAGGGCGCTTGTACTGACAGCAGGATCTCAGCCTACATTCGGAATCCAGAGTCTGATCCGTGATCCGGAGATCCTTCGTCAGCGTTACGGAGTTGAAGTGGTGAAGCTTCCATTTACATCCATTTTCAAATATATGGATGAGATCACAGATGAGGAAGCAAAACCGATTGCAGATAAGATCATTGCAGGATCTACCGATACACAGGTAAACACAGACTGGTTTATCAATGACGTGAAATATTATCTGGCTGCCAAAAAGATGATGGATATTTATGACTGCAACGCTTTCTCAACCGCATGTCATGAGCTCTGTACAACAGAAATCCCGCAGAACCGTAAATTCACACCATGTATGTGCCATTCCATCATGAAAGACGAGGGAATTCCAAGCGGATGTGAGGAAGATCTTAATGCACTGATGGCCATGCTGATCATGCAGTATGCCGGAAAACGTCCGGCATTCATGGGTAACCCGAACCACGAGACAGACGAGCTTCTCCGCATCCACCATGCAGTACCGGCTCTTCAGATGAACGGTTATGGAACAAAACCGCTGGCATACAAACTCTGGGCATTCACAGGCCAGGGATTCGGTGGAAAACTGCAGGTTGACTTCACAGAGAACGATGATGATTATATCACACTTGGACGTTTCAATCCGGCAGGCGATACCATGTGCATCAAGAAAGGCAAGGTTATCCGTTCTGAATATGCAGATACATACTGCAGTCCGTTCTACTACATCCAGATGGACGATGCAAGAGAATTCATGCACAATCTTGCAGGATTCGGACATCATCAGGTGCTGATCTTCGGTGATTACACAAAGATGATCAAGAAGATTGCAAAAATTATGAACTTCAATATTCTGGAAGGATGATTGGATGATATATCTGAACAACGGGGCAACTTCCTGGCCGAAGCCCCCTGCTGTTTCGGAAGCTGTGCAGGCGTGTCTTAGCGGCACGCCTGCTTCGCAGTTCCGGGGCGGCAGATCGATCATGAAAAAAGATGTGGAAGTACTTTGCCGGGAAAAACTGGGACAGCTCCTTGGAATCAGGGAAACAGAGCGAATATTTTTTACATCAGGGGCAACAGAAAGCATGAATACAGTCCTTGGGGGGCTGGACTACGGTGAAAAAGGCAGTAGCATCCTGGTAACGCAGACAGAGCATAACAGTGTGCTACGTCCGGTATATAATCTGGAACAGCTGAGAGAGCATCCGGTGCTGGTAGTGAAGTGTACGATAAACGGGATAGTGACGAAAGAAGCCCTGGAAACAGCAGTACGACCGGACAGCCGTGTGCTGATCCTGAACCACTGTTCCAACGTGACAGGCTGTGTGCAGGATATGGAGATGATCCGGGAATTTGTAAAGAGACATGGGCTGATCCTGATCGTGGATGTGTCGCAGAGTGCTGGTTGTATCCCTGTTGATGCAGATAAATGGGAAGCAGATGCGCTTATTTTTACAGGCCACAAAAGCCTGATGGGAATTCAGGGAACCGGCGGATTTTATGTCAGGAGCGGAATTGAGCTGAAGCCACTGAAATATGGAGGAACCGGAAGAAACAGCGCACAGCTTACCTACGAGAACAAAGACTATGAGTATGAAGTAGGAACTCAGAACATGCCGGGAATCACAGGACTTCTGGCTGGGGCGGAGTTTATTGAGCAGACAGGACTTGCGGCAATTATGGAAAAAGAAGCTCGTCTGATGGAAATGCTTTATTGTGGTCTGGAACAGATAGAGGGTGTAAGGATCTACGGAAACCATGACGTATGCAGAGGACCTGTGATGAGCCTGAATTTTCAGGGACTGAAAGCTTCGGATGCCGCGTATATTCTGGAAAGCGGATATGGGATCATTGTCCGTTCAGGGCTTCACTGTTCGCCATTGATCCATAAGGCAATGGGAACAGAAGAGGGCGGAACTGTGAGAGTAAGTGTTTCGTGGTTTACGGAGGAGAAGGATATAAAGGAATTTTTAGGAGCTGCGAAGGAAATAGCAGCATCTGTGGTACGGAATATTTAGCAGGCAAGTTACAGAGCAAATTTATACGGATGTATTACGAAGAACGATCATAGGAATCAGTCATATAGGGCAGACAGCAGATCCACGGGAAATCTGCCTGTAAAGGAAAGGGGAATACACGATTATGAAAATAATAGGAAAACAGCCTTCCAGGGAAAAATGTGCAGAATCCGGCTGGTTTGCCTGGGATTATCTTCTGGATGAACCGGTAGAGCGGGAATTCATTCTGAAGCTGAGACCATTGGGGGGATTCACATATCTTGATATGCTGAAACAGCCGTTTTTTAAGATTGACAGCGATTACTATATGATAAAAGGAATTCAGGGTAATGATTATTTCCGCATTGCTGTCCATGGGAAGCACGAAGATCAGCTGGAAGAGTTAGAACGAACTATCACAGATTGCATGGAAAAATAATATCTGCTATAATATTGTGAGCGTAAGAAGACACTGGAAAGGCTGCCGGTCCTGCCGGAAACAGCTGATGCGATGACAGTGTCTGCGTTTACAGGAGGCAGAATTTGCGATTAGAGAGAGACAACATACCCCTTGACAAAGAATTTCCTTTTCAGATTTCAGAGGTGGAACTGACACCGGAGAACAGTCGGCCTGGAAGTTATCACTGGCACAGCTATTTCGAGATCACCTGTGTGTTGGGGGGCAAGGGAAATTATTTTGTAAACGGGCAGGAATATACAATGGAAGAAGATGATATTATCATCTTCAATAATGTGGAGCCTCATGGATGGAAGCTGATCGGTGGAGACATGAAGCTTCTTGTGATGATTTTTTCACCGGAATTCGTGGCCGAAAAGCTGAGTATTTTTGATACGGAATATCTGAAGCCTTTTGTTGAGAGAGGAAGTAATTTTAAGAACCGTATCGGCAGGGAAGAAGAGGTAAGCGGAGAGATCCGTTCCAGTATCCGGGAGATCTATCACGAATGGCAGCAGAAAAAAGAAGGCTATCCGCTGATGATCAAGGCGAATGTACTTCGTATCCTTACCATGCTGATCCGGGCTTATCAGGATGAGAGCAAGTCCGGGGAAATGCTCCGTGAGAAGAAAAATGCAATGAAGCGTCTTGAGCAGGCTTTTAATTACATAGATGATCATTACTGTGAGAAGATCACTCTGGAAGAAGTTGCTTTTTCCGTATATATGAGTTCCAACTATTTTTCTTCTTATTTCCGTAAGGTGACAAATATCAGTTTCAGCGATTATGTCACAAGGATGAGGATCAACCATGCGCGTGAGCTTCTTCGGGAAACAGATAAAAATGTTACGGAAATCGCCATGGAATGCGGATTTAATAATATTTCCAATTTTTACAGACTTTACAAAAAACACGTGGGGAAACCGCCGAAAGATGAGAAGCAGAAGAAACAGTAAAAATAGTTAAAATTCATGAGCGGATAAGTCATAGACGGAAATCAGGCTTCGATGTTAGGATAAAAGTAAGAAATTTTGTCCTGATATCGGAGCTTTTTTATTAGAAAGGCTCCGATATCAGAAACGGAATATTAATGTCTGATTTACCGGACAGATAAGGAGAAGGGAAATTATGGTTAAAACAGATAGCTATGTACAGTTTGAAGCAGGAAAGCTGACATACCGGGTGGTTCCGGTGACAGAGGAGATCATCCGTGTAATTGTTTCCGGAAAAGAGATCAAAGAGTCACAGGATTCTCTGATCATTGAGAAAAAAGAATACCCGGAGGTTGATTTTTCAGCAGAGGAAAATGCAGGAAATATCATTGTGAAAACTGCGAAAGTCTGTGCAGAGATCAACACTGCATCCGGTGATATCATCTGGAAGCATGCAGACGGAAGCAAGTGGCTTTCCCAGAAGAAACCGGAACTGACTGAAACAGATGTGATCCACTATAATACAGGCGATGAGGAGCCGATCATCAACCGTGTAAAGACAGTTGACGGTGAGAGAAATTTTATCCAGAATCTGAAATCTGAGAAAGTAAGAACAGCATATCGTGGAAAACTGTTCTTCACATGGAAAGAGGATGAGGAAATCCATGGGCTTGGCCAGGCAGAGGAAGGTATTTACAATTACAGAGGTCACTGCCAGTACTTATATCAGCATAACATGCGTATCCCGATGCCTGTTCTGGTTTCCACAGAAGGATATGGAATTCTTGTTGACTGCTGTTCACTTATGACTTTTAATGATGATCTGAAAGATTCCTATCTGTTTCTGGATACTGTAGATCAGATCGATTATTATTTTATGGGCGGTCATACTATGGATGAGATCATCCATGATTACCGTTATCTTACAGGCAAGGCGCAGATGCTGCCGAAATGGGCTTATGGCTATGTACAGTCCAAAGAGCAGTATTACACGGCAAAAGAGCTTCTTGAGATCGTTCGCCACTACCGTGAGATCGGGGTTCCGCTTGACTGTGTGGTACAGGACTGGAATACCTGGAATCCTGGAAACTGGGGCGAGAAGATCCTGGATCAGAAGCGTTACGGAGATATGAAAGAATGTGCGGAGGAAATCCACAAACTGAATGCCCATACCATGGTTTCCGTATGGCCGAATATGAATGCAGGCGGCAAGAACCATACAGAGTTTTTTAAGACTGGTCATCTTCTTTATGATTATGCGACTTATGATGCTTTTAATGAAGAAGCGAGAGAAATGTACTGGAAACAGGCACAGGAAGGACTTTTTGACCAGGGTTTTGATTCCTGGTGGTGCGATTCCACAGAACCGTTTTCCGGTCCTGACTGGAGTGGTGCAGCAAAGAGAGAGCCATGGGAAAGATATGAGCTTGTCGGCGGTGAGCACAAGAAATATCTGGATCCTGCTGTTGCCAATGCTTTTGCACTGATGCATGCAAAGGGAATTTATGAGAATCAGAGAAAAACTACAGAAGAGAAACGAGTTCTTAACCTGACACGTTCCGGCTATGCTTCCGGCCAGAAATATTCTGCAATGCTGTGGTCAGGCGATACCTGTGCATCCTGGGATAATCTTAAGACACAGATCGTGGAAGGCCTGAATATGGGACTCAGCGGATATCCATACTGGACACTGGATATCGGCGCTTTCTTTACAGTTGCTGATAAGTGGCAGAACCGTGGATGCGGCTGCAACACAGATCCGGAGCCGAAATGGTTCTGGCAGGGCAAATATAACGAAGGCGTGAAGGATAAAGGATACTGTGAGCTGTATACAAGATGGCTGGAGATGGGAACCTTCCTTCCGATGTTCCGTTCCCATGGAACTGATACACCAAGAGAAATCTGGAACTTCGGTGAAAAAGGAACCATGTTCTATGATGCCATCGAGAAGTTTATCAAGCTCCGTTATCATCTGATGCCGTATATTTATTCCCTTGCAGGTGCTGTACATTTTAATGATTATACGATTATGAGAAGCCTTCTCTTTGACTTCCCGGAGGATAAAGAAGCACGCAAGGTTGAGAATGAGTTTATGTTCGGACCGTCCCTTCTGATCTGTGCTGTTACAGAGCCGATGTATTACGGACCGGAGAGTACTGAGCTCCATAGAGAGAAAACATGGAAATGCTATCTCCCGGCAGGTACGAAATGGTACGATTACTGGACAAACAAGGAGTATGAAGGCGGCCAGTACGTAACCGTAGATGCTCCGATCGACCGGATGCCGATCTTTATAAAAGCAGGAAGTATCCTTCCTGTTGCAGAGGGACTTGTATATGCTTCCCAGAAACCTGAGGAGCCGGTGAAACTTATGGTATATCCAGGTGAAGACTGCAAGTTCACTATTTATGAGGATGAGGGAAATAACTACAATTTTGAAAACGGTGCTTATGCAACAACAGAGCTTACCTGGGATGATAAAACAGGAACTCTGACTGTTGGCGGGCGTCAGGGAAGTTATCCGGGAATGGAAGAAGTTTCCTACGTGACTGAAGTTGTAAAATAAAATAATCGATAATAAGGAAAGACTGTCTGAAAAGGTGCCTGGCATCTCTTTGGGCAGCCTTTTTTTACTCTATACATCGTGACGGCTTTCGGGTATAATTCTGTAATAAGGCATTTTTATGCCTGAGAAAAAACAACAGAAACGGGAGGATTTTACCATGATCATAACAACAACGCCATCTGTAGAGGGAAGAGCAATCCGTGAATATAAAGGAATCGCATTCGGAGAAGTGATCACAGGAGTAAATTTCATGAAAGATCTTGGAGCAGGTCTTCGGAATTTCTTTGGCGGCAGAAGCGCCGGTTATGAGGAAGAACTTCAGAAAGCCAGAAAAGAAGCCCTGGCAGAGCTGGAGCAGCGTGCAGGTGCAATGGGAGCTAATGCAGTGATTGGTGTGGATATTGACTACGAAGTGCTTGGTGCAGATAATGGAATGCTGATGGTAACAGCAAGCGGAACTGCTGTAGTGGTGGATTAAGGCTTATGGCAGCGGTAAAAAACGGACGTGAATACCTTTTACATGTGACAGAGACATTGAAACACAGGATCGCACAGCTGGATGAATCCATAGAGGTCGGGCAGAAAGAAATCGAAGGTATGCACGAATACTACTGGGAAAACTATACAGAGATGGACCAGTATGGATATGAAAATTTTGATAACCAGCAGGCACTTCTCCATGAGATCAATGCCAGCAATGAGAAAATCGAACTGCGTCGGAGATTCAGGAAGATGGTGGATTCACCTTTTTTCGGAAGGGTGGATTTCTGCTATGAAGGAGAAGATGAGCCGGAGATATTTTATATCGGAATTGCGAACCTGGCTGAGGAGAACGGCGGACCTCCGCTGATCTATGACTGGAGAGCACCTGTGTCCGGACTGTTCTATGATTTTGACAAGGGACCGGCTTCCTACCAGGCTCCGCTTGGCGAGATCCACGGGGATATTGCTGCCAAGTGGCAGTACAAGATCCGCGGTGGAAAAATGATCTATGAGTTTGAGAGTGATGTGAAGATTGACGATGAGATCCTGAAGGCAGAGCTTGGAAGCAATGGTGATGTACAGCTGAAGAATATTATCCGTACGATCCAGAAGGAGCAGAATGCGATCATCCGAAACACTTCGGATCGTATCATGGTGATCCAGGGAGCAGCAGGAAGCGGAAAGACTTCCATTGCCCTGCACAGGATCGCCTATCTCCTGTATCATGACAGGAAAAATCTGAACTCTTCTTCTGTGCTGGTGCTTTCACCAAATGGGGTGTTCTCGGATTATATTTCCCATATCCTGCCGGAGCTTGGCGAGGAGAATATCCGGGAGATGAGCTTTGACCTTTTTGCATACAAGAGACTGAAAAAAGTTGTTTCTGACTGTGAAGACAGATATGATCTGATCGAGCGTCAGATTGCAGGATTATGCGATGAGAAGCTTCTGAAAGAGAAACTGTCACGGGATTTTCTGGATCGTATGGAAGGATATCTGGTGGAGCTTGAGGACAGCCTTATGAACTTCCGTGATGTGGAACACAGAGGCGTGGTCAAAAAAGAGCAGGAGATCATAGAGCTTTTTTACTTTAAATTCATGGATATCCCGCTGCTTTCCAGAATGGATGCAGTAGCAGAATATTTCATTGATGAGGTGGAGACTCTTAAGGGATTCGATCTTCCGGATGAGGAAAGGGAGGCTGTGAAGAGCCGTTTCTACCGGATGTATGAGACAAGAGATCTCTATGTGCTGTACAACCGTTTCCTGAAACAGGAAGGTTTTCCTTCTCTTCCGCAGGTTCAGTATGAAAAAAGAAAGCTGCGCTATGAGGATGTGTATCCGGTTTTGTATCTGAAATACCGGCTGGAAACCCAGCAGGAGGATTCCGGTGTGCGCCATCTGATCGTGGATGAGATGCAGGATTATTCCATGATCCAGTATCTGATCATTCAGAGACTCTTTAAATGCAGGATGACTATTCTTGGGGACAGAGAACAGACTATGGACGGCGAGCAACAGGATGTGCTGACATTTCTGCCTAAGATCTTTGGAAAAGATATACGCAGGATCGTGATGGACAAGAGCTACCGTAATACTGTTGAGATTGCGTCTTATGCCAATAAACTGGCGGGAATTACGGAAGTGGAGCTTTTTGAACGTCATGGAAAACCTGTTGTGGAAAAAGAATTTCCGGGGCTTGAGGAGGCACTGGAGAGCGTAGTGAGAGAGCTGCGGCTTGAGAAGCAGGCAGTCATAGCTGAGAATGCAGATGAAGGTGTTGAAGATATTATTTCATATGAAACAGCAGCAGTGATCGCAAGAACTGCAGATGAAGCAAGGGAAACTTACTACATTCTGAAGGAGAAGCTGGAAGCAGAAGGCTTTGATACCAAGGAGCGTCTGTCCCTTCTTCACAGAGACAGCACAAACTTCCAAAAAGGCCTGACTGTCACAACATTCTACATGGCAAAGGGTCTGGAGTTTGATCAGGTATTTTCTGTATTTCCTGGGCAAGACCGAAGTCCGATCGTGGAGCGGGCGAGATATATTGCGGCGACGAGAGCTCTTCATGAATTGTATATGTATGAAGTTGTGAAATAAAATATAAAAAGTCATTTCAGAAGCCGGATGCTTTGGGAACAGAGCATAACCGGACTTCATGAAATGACTTTTTTGTTTATATATACCTGGAAAAATTTATTAACTGATCTGCTGGATCTCTCCCTCATCTTTATATTCCAGAGGGCTTTTTCCTGTATGTTTCTTAAAGATCCTGCTGAAATATCCCTGATCGTGATAGCCGCACATTTCACCGATCTGTTTTACAGAAAGGGAAGGCTCATGGATCAGCAGCTTCTGTGCATGGCTCATCCGGAGATTGATCAGATATTTGGTAGGGGTGCAGTCATAGACCTGACAGAAGATTTTGGTCAGGTAGCTGGGACTGTAGTTCATGGTTCCTGCAATCAGGTTCAGGTTGATATCCTCTGCATAATTCTGTACCATGAAGTTCTTGAGAAGCTCTGCAATCTGTCCCGGTGACATGCAGGAAGCACCTGGGGCGAATACGGTTTCGTAGTCATCACGTTTGATCTGAAGTTCCTGTTTGATCTTAAAGAGAACATTTTGGAGTTCGTCCGGATCTACAGGCTTCAGAAGGTAATCAGAAACCTTCAGCGTGATGGCTTTTTTTGCGTATTCAAAATCAGAAAATCCGCTGGTGATCACAAATTTCGTAAAGGGAAACTGATCACGGATCCTGGTGAGCAGGGCGATTCCGTCCATGACGGGCATCCTGATATCCGTAAATACCACATCCGGGCTCATCTGTTCCACCAGCGAGAGGGCCTGTGCACCTGTCTGTGCTGTGCCGATCACCTGAAAATCAGGATCTGCTTTTTCAATCTTATGTACCAGATTATTCAGAAGAAGTTCTTCATCTTCTGCCACAATAACAGTATAGTTCATAGTATTATTCCTCCGCATATGTCTGAAAATACCGTCCAATAGAAACAATTCCGTGGCCGTCCGCCGTATTTCCATACCTGAAAATGATATCATCTTTGCAGAAGAGTTTCCAGCGGAGAAATACATTGACAGTGCCAAGACCGTTGATCTTCAAAGCAGGCATGCCGGGATTTCGAATGACATTCATGATATCTGAATTTATTTTTTTCTTGGCTTTTTCAGTGAATCCCGGTCCTGTGTCTGTGACATCGATCTGCCAGCTGTTTTGGTTTATTGTACTGCTGATGGTGATAGTCCATGGTGGTTCGCAGTCAGAACCATATTTGATGGCGTTTTCCACAATAGGCTGGATGATCAGCTTCGGAACCGGCTGATCCAGAAGAGATTCATCCACATCAATGGAATAATTCAGACTGGACTGGTAGCGGACCTTCATGCAGTAGAGATATTTCTGGACATAATCAAGCTCTTCGCGGAGTGTTACAGTTGTTTCAGCAGTATTGGTAATATAACGCATGATCCTGGAAAGATTGCGGCACATTTTTTCCACGGTATCCGTATCTCCGTTTTCTGCAAGCACCATAATGCTGGAAAGAGAGTTGTAATAAAAATGAGGATTAATCTGACTCTGCAAAGCCATGCTGCGTGCTTTCATTTCCTGATCCTTGGCTTCGTTAAGCTGAGTCATGGAATCTTTCAGGTTATCGCTCATCAGCTGGAATGCCTGATACAGTTCTTCCAGTTCATTGACGGAAACCGGATAGGAAGTGACTTTTTCCTGGCCGAGAGTGTCCAGTTCCATACGCTGGATAATGTGCTTCAGGTGTTTCACCGGTTTTACTACAGAGCGGGAAAGCCTGTAGGAAACGATTACTGCTGCGGCAAGAAAAGCAGCAACAACAGCCAGAAGGATCTTCAGCATTTTGTATGCAGGGGCAAGGATCACAGATTCCGGCTGGATAGTCAGATAAGTGTAGCCTGTATATGCGGAATTCAGTCTGGAGACGTATTCCTTCTGATCTGTGATGGGACTCTGTACAGTGATAATATCCTGATCAGAGTCTGTAAGACTGTAGTATCTGGAAATATTATCTGCCTTGTCCTCGGTGATATCATAAGGATAGATAAGATCGCCGGACTCATTGAAAACGTATACACTGGCAGCATTTCCGCGATTTTTTTTCTCATAGGAGATAATGCTTTTGAAGATGGATTTACATTGTTTCGCTGTCTCGATCACACCTACACCACGGCCGTACTGGTTGGTGAAGGAACGGTAGAGGGAGATGAACCACTGGGGATAACGGTTTGATTTTGTATAAACACAGGTACTGTAAGGTGCGGTGACTACTTTTTTTCCGTGAGAGTTTTTAGCTGTTTCAATCCATTCGTTCTGTGAAGCATCGGTTTTTTTTACCATGGTGGAAAGACCGGATTGAAGTACATATCCGGAAAAATCGTATAAATTCACCTGATCAGCCTTTAATTCTGTTCCACTTAAAGAGATAAAAAGATTGGACATGTCAGAAAGCATTTTATCGGATATATTAAGATCAAATGTCTGATTCAGAATAGTTTTTGATATGCTGCTGTAATTAATATTTACAGAAACAGTATCCAGATTCCGGATTGCGGAATCAGTCTGTGTCTGAAAGGTGGAATTTAGTGTAGTCATGGCACTGAGCTGACTTTCTTTTAGTTGATTGGATGTAAATATATAAAAAAATACAGCAAAAGAAAAAAGGATCAGGCAGGCCATACCGAGATAGGCACTGAACAGTTTTGATTGCAGACTGTGTGTTTTCATAAAAAGCTCCTTTCCGCTGCCTTTAAAAGATCGCATAAAATATCAGGCAAAAGTATAGCATATTTGTAATAAAAGTACAAATCATGACAGGAGAAATTTGAGATATTAAATAAAAATTCATATATAGAATACGTACAGCGGAAGAATAATATAAAAAAAATACAAATACAGGGACGAAATATCTATAGACATAACAGAGGGCAGATGATAGACTACCAAAATGTTATGAAAATATGAGAATAATCAGCAGAAAGGTGATAATAAGTATGACGATAGAGAGGAATAAGTCAGTTTTTTTGACACCACCCGTGGCAGTGCCGGATGGTAATGTGGATGTTTCAGGAGGTGGAAGATGGAAAATCTGGCAGAATGCAGGGACAAAAATCGATGCACCGATACTGGGAAATGGTGACTTGCTGGCAGCAGTGGCGGGAAATGCGAGATATCCGCAGTTATGGTTTTCCACCAATGATTTCTGGCAAATGGAAAGTGCGGCAAACTGGGAATTTTTTCATGACAACAGTGTGGCAAAATGTGATCCGGCAGTAGGGGGAGGAAGTCCCAGACCAATAGGAAGAATGGTATTTGATATTCCTGAAATGGAAGGAGCTCAGTGGCATACAGAGCAGCAGTTTTCTACAGCGACAACAGTAACGACACTGACAGATAAAAAAGGAAAACGATGTTTCATGAAAAGCTGGGCTGCAGCAGTTGAAAATATTCTCGTAATAGAATTTGAAACAGAAAAAGATCTGGAAATAGAGTATGATTTTTATTTTCCTGATGAATTGGGAAAAGGCTGTGAGACCGCGGCAGATATATGGGGATATGGAGAATCGGATAACATTCAGAATGGGATGTTTGTGGGACTTGTAACCGGAAAACCGCTTCAGGTGAAGAAGATCGGCGGAGGAATCGTTAGCGGATACAGGCAGTTTTCAGATTATGTGGATATGCCTGTTAAGGCCGGATTTGCGGGATGTTTCCTGAAAGAACAAAATCCTGATAAAATAGATATGCGTGACAGAAATACCTGTAAAAAGCTGAAAAAAGGAGAAAAAGCCATTTTTGTCCTGCCAGTGCGTTCATGGGCAAAATGCAGCAGACCGTATGAATATGCTTTTTCCAGAGCAAGGTGGATAAACGGGGAAAATATCAAAGATCTCCGTGAAAGACATCTGGCCTGGTGGAAAAAATTCTGGAGTGTTTCCGAAATTTCCCTGGATGATCCGATAATTGAGCAAAGATATTATCTGTCAAAGTACATGCTTGCAAGTCTGTCGAGAGATCCGGAATATCCTCCGAATATTCTGGGTATAAGTACATTTGACCGTCCGGCCTGGAACGGAAATTATAAAATAAATTACAATCATCAGTCACCATATCTGAATCTGATGGTTTCCGGGCATTTTGCACAGTCTGATCCTCATGATGCACCATATCTGAAGCTTATGGAAATATCAGATGAAATGTGCAAAAGGCTTCTTAAGCATGACGGGCTGTATTATCCTCTGGGACTGGGGCCACATGGAATGGTAAGCGAGGCTCTGATCTTACATATGAAATCGCCGGCACTTCATGGTGCATTAAATATGATCTTTCGATATGGAATTACGGAGGATGAGGATTATGCTGAAAAAGTATATCCGTTTCTTCGGGGAGTTGCTGATTTCTGGGAAAAAGATCTTGTTCTGAGAGATGGTGTTTATCATGTGACAGGGGATGGAATGCATGAACGTACAGAGGAAAATATACGTGAAAACGGAGAGCCGGAAGATCCGGTAAATACTCTGGGATACCTGAAAACATTTTTTTCCTGGATGCCAAGAATAAGTGAAGCACTGAATCTGGATGCGGAAAAACGAGATAAATGGAGAACAATATCGGAAAATCTGGCACCTTATCCTAAGGGAACAGTTCGGGATATCCAGAATAATCCTACTTTGTGGAAAGAAGTAGATGTGAAACTGGAAGAACTGCTTCCGGAAGAACTTCTGGATAAAGAAATTTTTTATGATGAGGGGATTGGAGGAAAATGGTCATTTCATTTTCCGGGAAATATCATGCAGATTTATCCCGGCAGTGCAATAGGTCTTGGAAGCATTCCGGAAGAACTTGAAGTGGCTCGAAATACTGTCCATATCCATGCTATGGCAGAAAATGCCCTGGGAAAATATGAATATGAAAAAGAATGCAGAAAAACAGGTACAGTTCCTGAAAAAAATCAGCATTTTTATAAAGCGGGCGCATTTAATGCTTCTAATCTCAGCTGCCTGTTTTTTACAGCAGCAGTGAGGGTTGGGTATGATCCTGATATTATCTGGAATGAAATGAAAGATATGATTCTTCAAAGAGGACTTCCAAATGGATTTCTGAAAGAAAATCCACATGGAATCGAGCAGCTGAATACGGTCACGGATGCAATCCAGGAAATGATGATGCAGAGTTACGAAGGGATTATACGTATCTTCCCGGTATGGCCAAGAAAAAATCATCCAAATGCTTATTTCAGAGGATTTCGTGCATGGGGAGGATTTGAAGTGGATGCCGGCTTGAAAAATGGTGTTATAGAACAGGTGACAGTACTGAGCCATAAAGGCCATATCTGTAAAATTGAAAATCCATGGCCAGGAAAACCGGTAAAGATAGTATATGAATTTGGAAGAGACGATGAAATATGCAGTGGAAAAGTGATCAGCATCAATTTGCACAAGGAGGAAAAAGCTATCCTGACGGAAGAGGGTAAGGTTCAATAAAATAAATATGAAAATAGTATAATGAAATGTGAAAAAAGTACAAATGCAAGGCGAGAATATCCATAGCTTTTGAAAAAAGCAGATGATAAAATGTTATCATCAAATGAGGGAACGAACGATTAATTAAAGTTCAAACAAAAAGGAGGAAACAATAATGAAAAGAAAGAGATTTCTGGCAGTAGCCTGTGCAGCAGCAATGATCGCTTCCATGACGACAGGACTTGCAGTGAACGTATCTGCAGCGGATGAAAAGAGCGATTTCGCAGGTGAGGAGCTCAGCATCCTGGTTTCAGCAGGATGGATGGATAACCGTTACGATGAGACAATTAAACGTTTTGAGGATACCTACGATGTTACCGTAGACCTTCAGACAATTCCTGCTGACCAGTATTCAGATCTTCTTCAGTCCAAGCTTGCTACAGATTCCTGTGCAGACATCTTCTGGATCCAGTCCAATCCGTTTGCAATCGAGTCTACTATCGTTGATCCTGAGAAATACTGCATCGACTTTACAGGAGCTTCCTGGGAGAATGTTATGCCGGAGACAAGAAAAGAGTCCTGCGTATACAATGACAAACTGTACGGACTTCAGATCTGGAACGCATCTCCGGAGTATGTAATGGTTTACAACAAGACACTGTTTGAAGAGAACGGATGGGAAGTACCGACAACATATGATGAGCTGAAAGAACTCTGCGGTAAGATCCAGGATGCAGGAATCACACCTTGGTTCATGCCTGGTGCAGATGGATGGCAGCATCAGCTGGCATTCTTCCAGATTGGTGGCGTTTATGAAGAAGCAACACCTGGTCTTTATGACGCATTAAATGAAAACAAAGCAACATTTGCAGACAATGAGAAAATGCTTGAAGTTCTGAATCAGTTCAAAGAACTTTCTGATGCCGGATATTTCGGTGAGGACTGGATCGGAACAGACAGTACAAATATTTCCAATGAGTTTGGTGACAGAAACTGTGCGATGGCACTTGCAAACTCCAGCTTTATCAAACAGATTCAGGAAGATACAGGCACATCTGATGAGTTTGGAATGTTCCTTGAGCCACTTGGTGATAACACCTGGTATCCAAGCAGCAACTCAGGCCCGACAATGTTCGGTTACAAGGGAACAGAGCATGAGGATCTTGTAAAAGAATTCTTCAACTTCGTTACAACAACAGAGAGCCTTCAGGAAATCCTTGATAACTCTCCTGCATACACAAACCTTGATGTAAACGATGACAAGCTTGAGCAGCACTGGCTGCCGGAGGAGCAGGAATTCCTCAAGACAGTTCCGGATGACAAGAAGACTGTTGTAACACTTCAGACTGGTACAAAATATACAAACGACTACTGGATGCAGTTTGGACAGGATATGGTTGCGTTCTGCCAGGGTGAGATGGAAGCGAACGATGTTCTCAAGAACATGGATACCAACCGTGCTGAGGCAGCAAAAACTGTAGGTGATGAAAACTGGAAATAAATAACAGAACTTAAAACTAGTTGACTTGAAGGCAGAGCCGGTATTTGCCGGCTCTGTTTTAACTTAAAAACAGGAGGTGCTTTCTGTGAATAAGAAGAGAATCTATCCACAGTGGTTTCTGATACTGCCACTGGCATTATATATCATTTTTTTCCTGCTTCCCAGTGTAATGGGTGTTGGTTACTCCTTTACAGACTGGAACTCCAGAAGTGTTCTTAATGGTACTCATTTTGTGGGACTGCAGAATTTTGCGGAAATTTTTACATCTGATAAGAATTATCTGAGTGGTATTGGCAATACATTGAAGTTTACTATTATTTCAAACATCGTTAAGCTGATTCCGGCTCTTCTGATCGCGATTATGCTTCAGGAGGGACTTAAAGGCAAAGGGGTTTACAGAACATTGCTGTATTTGCCGTCTATTCTGCCTTTTGTAATCATTGGTCTTGTATTTAAGTCCATCCTGAATTATAACAACGGGCTTTTAAACACACTTCTTGATGCTTTCCATCTTGGAATTTTCAAACAGAAATGGCTGTCTGATCTGGCTATTGTATGGAAATCTATCTATGGCGTAGATGCATGGCGAGGTATTGGTTATGTTATGACTATCTTTCTTGCAGGTCTGAATACGATTCCGAAATCTTACTATGAGGCTGCACAGATCGATGGTGCAAACTTCTGGCAGAGACTTCGTTATGTGACACTTCCGATGCTGAGTGGTGCTATCATGATCAACCTTGTATTTGGTGTTACATATGGTCTGAAAGTATTCGATATTGTTTATGTACTTACAAACGGCGGCCCTGGACATGCAACAGAGGTTCTTACAACTTATGCATTCCAGCTTTATTCCAGAGGACAGTATGGAATGTCTTCAGCATTGAATACTATTCTTCTTGTAATTACAGCAATCATAGGTGTATTTATTGTTAAGACATTAAGTAAACAGGAGGTACAGCAGTAATGGCAAAAAAAAGAATTCAGAATATATTAAAACATGTTGTATGTATCCTGCTTTGTTTATGTGTCGTGCTTCCATTTTATATGGTATTGATCAACTCTTTTAAGACAAAAGCAGAGGCAGCCAGAATGAGTCTGGCACTCCCTACAGAGTGGGTATTTTCCAACTACTCTGAGGTTATTGAAAAAGGAAGTCTGATCCAGGGATTTCTGAACAGCTTTTCTTATGCGCTGATCGCTACAACACTTGGCGTTGTACTTTGTGCAATGGCTGCATTTGTTATGTGCCGTAAGAGAACAAAGTTAAATGTATTTCTGTACTATTTTGTGCTCTGCGGACTGTTTTTCCCGGTCAACTATGTAACTCTGGTACGTGTACTCAGTACACTTCACCTGAATGATACAAGAGCCGGTATTATTATGGTGTTCACCAGCGCGATGATTCCATTTTGTATATTTACGATTCGAAATTTCGTGATTTCAGTTCCTGTTGAGCTGGATGAGGCTGCCGTTATTGATGGAGCAGGTCCGTTAAGTCTGTTTTTCAAGGTTATCATGCCTCTTTTGAAGCCAACTATGGTGACATGTTTTATTCTTCAGTTTATGGGAGTATGGAGTGATTTCCTTACACCTCTGTATCTGTCAAGTAAGAGTAAACTATTCCCGATGACAATGGCTGTATATCAGTTTTTCGGAAAGAACAAGAGTTACTGGAACTACATTTTTGCTGATATCGTACTTACCTGTATCCCTGTTATCCTTGTTTACATGATCGGCCAGAAATACATTGTAGGTGGTATGACATCCGGTGCGGTAAAAGAATAAAGAAAAATATTATAGGAATTATAAAAAAGCACTGCGAGATGAAAAGTTGAATTCATCTTACAGTGCTTTTTACTATAGAGCTCTCAGAAATTACTGCATGTTTTTGCAGAAGATATCCTCCATGGAAGCCTTAAGCGGAACGCCAAGCCTGCGTAAAGTTCCGTCCAGGGCTGCAAAAACTTCTCTTACATTATAGAATGCAGCGTTGTTTCCCATATGTCCGATGCGGATCACTTTGCCAGCCAGGACATCGAAGGAGCCTGCCAGCATAATGTTGTAGTCTTTTTTTACTCCCTCAAGGATCGCTTCGGCTGTTGTGCCCTCCGGTACTTCAAAAACAGTAACTGTACTGGAATATCCGCTGTGCAGGTAAAGTTTCAGGCCTGCGCCTGTAATGGCTTTTCGGGAGGCTTCAGCGATTTTTGCATGGCGTGTAAGGATTTCCGGATCATCGGCAATGTTGTCGATAGCAGTCCGCAGGCCATAGATATCGCTGATCGGCATGGTATATGGAAACCATTTTTCTTCATAATAATGTGCGAAGGTTGTGAGATTTGCATAGAAAGAAGCAATAGGTGTCTTTCTTTCAGTCATTGCCTTTTTTGCATCGCTGCTGACTACAACAAAGGTAAGTCCCGGAGGTGCAGATACCACCTTCTGCGATCCGCCGCACATGATATCGATCTGGCATGCATCAATGTTCAGGGGCTCGCCGAAGGAAGCGGAGACAGAATCTACAACGGTAAGGATCCCGTATTTTTTAAGAAGCGGGCAGATGGCAGCTACATCGTTAAGCATGCCACTTGGAGTATCGCCGTGGACTACGGTTGCGTATTTGTAGTCATGGTTATCCGCAAGGAAGGCTTCCAGTTCCTTTACATCGAGAGTGTTCTGATAATCTCTGGTATAAAGCTCCGGTCTGCCTCCGTACATGGAAACAAAATCGGCAAAGCCTTTTCCGTAGATACCATTGTCCAGAACAAGAACCTTATCTCCGGGCTCAGTCATGGAAGCAATGGCAGCCTCCAGTCCAAGGATACCCTCACCGCTTAAGATGAGGGTTTCGTTGGAGGTATGGAGAAGAGTGCTGATCTTCTCGCAGGTTTCTTTATAAAATTCGACAAAATCTTCGTCCAGATCCGGATTTGTGCATTCCATGCTTCTTGCCAGACGGACGTTTTCTGCGACCTGTGTAGGTCCCGGTGTCATGATCTTATACATAAGCTCACCTCTTGATCTTTATATTATTTCCGCAAATTACGGCAGCTGTTACAGCTGTTTTTTTAATCCGGTTTTTCTTGCTGCAAGGTTTAATGGTGTGATCACTACGAGAACGATGACAGCTGCAACACCGATCTGGACCAGGTTTCCCGGGATGGAAGATACCGGTGCCAGTGGATTTCCATAGATGATAACCTCTGCAAGGTAGTATCCTGCAACCTTGATCACGCAGGCTGCGACAATGGCGATCACATACCATTTCATGTTCTGGTGCCGGGGATCCTCTGTGAGCTTACCTACTGTGAAGCCCATGATCCCTACAATAATCAGAGTAAATGGTGCCCACAGGGTCCATCCGGAGAGAAGGTCAAAGAGACCCATTCCGATCCCACCGGCAATGGCTCCGGTTTTCTTTCCAAATAAAATGGCACCGATGAATAACGGCACATTTCCAAGGTGGATCAGTCCGCCGTTGGCTGCGATCGGAAGCTTAACATTAATAAATGCGGTGAAGATATAAGTCAGTGCAATAAATGCGGCTGTAATGGTGAGAAACTGAACAGATGAAAGCTCCTGGTCAGTTCTCTGAGATGTCTGAACTGCTTTTTCCATAGTGATAGATCCTTTCCTGAAAACATCGATGTATGGATGTCCTCTTTTCATATATTTTTGGTTGGGTATACTTTACAACATGAGTGTGCATGAATAAAGACACAATTATAGAAAAAAAAGAAGGGACAGATTCAATTGGGATATTTGTCATTAAAACAGGAGGATTACTTGATGGGGGAATAAACAGAGCTTTCGTAATGAAGGCGTAAAACGGGAAATACAGGATCAGCAGAAGAAGAGAATAAGATAGATATATCCGGGAAGATTATAATGTTAGAAAAATCCTGTACGGAGCAGGATATTCATAAAGTATAGGGAGAAATCAATTGACAAAGCTGTAATAAAATCGTAAACTATAGCAAAGAGTGTGTTCAGAAGTGAATATTCCGGACACACTTTGTGACTGATGATGATTATGAGGAGGATACTATGAAGAATAAAAAATTTATTGCACTTTTAGCTATGACTGTTGCTCTTTCTGGTGTCATGACGGCATGTAGTTTCGGAAGAGGAAAAGAGGACAGCGTGGTTGTGGAGTCTACTCCTACTCCGACACCGGCGAAAAAAGCGAAGGTTACACCGACTGTTGCAGCAGACGCACAGAATACAACCTATACATCCAAGGATAAATCCGTAGCGATCAAGCTTCCGGATGCAACCTGGACCAACAAGTCCGACGAGACAGATATGGTAAGCTTCGAGTCTCCGGACCAGGGCAGGATCCTGATCCTTCACGGATCCGGCGCAGATCTGGAATCCGCAGTGATCCCGAACTCCCAGGATATGGCAGTTTCCATGACACAGGCAGAGAACATGGTAAATGGAACCGATTTTGAGATCCAGGATTACAAGGCAGATCAGAAAGACGGAATCAACATTTATTCCTATACTGTGAAATATAAGGATACGACCAAGAGTGACGGTTATGTATATGCTATCAATAAATACTTTGTAAATGACAGCGAGTATTACAGCATTGTGGCATCTGTTAAAAAAGAGGATGCTCTGAAAAAGGTTCAGGAGTCTGTCGACAGCTTTGCGATCCTTGGTGATTCCACTCTGAAGAGTGCGGCAAATGGTTCCGCAGCCAAGACTGCCGGTAAAGGTAATGCCGCAGCTTCCTCTGACGGAAGTGCATCTGCAGATGGTAATGCCGCAGCCTCTTCTGCCGGAGCAGCAGATGGAACTACAGCTGCCGACGGAAGCACATCTACAGACGGAAGTGCAGCATCTGACGGAACATCTACAGACGGAAGCAGTACATCTGACGGTTCTTCCGATGGAACTGCATCCACTGACAGCAGCTCCTCCGGTGCTATCGTAAATGGCGGATTTACAGATGAGCAGCTTGGCAACACAGATGAGACAAGAACTATTTACAGAAACTCCGATGGTAAACCACGTGTTATCGTTCCGGACGGAAACGGTGCATGGATGGATAACGAAGGAAACCGTTTCACCTTCTCTTCTCAGTATGACTGTGATGTATATGAAGAGGATGGAACAAGCTTCTACTGGCACGGTGAGGCTGCAGACGTATACTATATGCCTGTACAGTAAAGCCTGGAGCAGCAGGAGATTCGGTTAGATAAGAATTCCGGGATCACAGCTTTTGTGGCTGCGGTCCCGGATTTTTTGTGTCATATTATGTCAGAGGCGTATACTTATACAGGAAGACATGGTATAATGTGAACGCTGCGGGCGATGGAACGCCCGGAAAATATTTGGAGGTTTTTATGGAAGCATACAGTGATTTTGCCAGAGTTTATGACATTTTCATGGACAATGTGGAATATGAAAAATGGGCGGAATATCTTATAGGAAGTCTTAAAGAATACGGAATTGAAGACGGGATCGTGCTGGAACTTGGCTGTGGGACCGGAGTGATGACAGAGCTTCTGGCTGAGTCCGGTTATGATATGATCGGTGTGGATAACTCTGAGGAAATGCTTGGCGAAGCCATGGAAAAACGTGCAGAATCCGGTCATGAGATCCTTTATCTGGAACAGGATATGCGGGAGTTTGAACTTTATGGAACGGTACGTGCTGTTGTCAGCGTCTGTGACTGTATGAATTACATCACAGAGGAGAAGGATCTGCTTACTGTATTTAAACTGGTGAACAATTATCTTGATCCGGATGGAATTTTCATATTTGATATGAACACCCCGTATAAATACCGGGAAATGCTTGGAAATACGACTATTGCAGAGAATCGGGAAGAGGGAAGCTTTATTTGGGAAAATGAATTTGATGAGGAGACCGGGATCAATGTGTATGATCTGACTCTGTTTCTTCCGAGAGAAGATGGTCTTTATGAGAGAGACGAGGAAATTCATTACCAGAAGGCCTATGATCCGGAGAAAGTAAGGGAACTTCTTGAAAAGGCAGGCCTGATCCCGCTGGCGGTTTATGACGCATACACCAGGGAGGTACCGAAGCCGGACAGCGGAAGACTGACTTTTGTGGCCAGAGAACATGGAAAGGAAATTCCGTCAGACAAGAAATAAAGGAGGAAATTTTTTATATGAGTGATTATATTGTAAGAGCAACAGCAGCAAACAGCCAGATCCGTGCATTTGCGGCTGTTACAACCGATATGGTGGAGACAGCGAGAAAGAATCATAACACCAGTCCGGTGGCAACAGCGGCACTGGGACGTCTCCTTACCGGCGGTGCCATGATGGGAGCTATGATGAAAGGGGAAAAGGATCTCCTTACACTTCGGATCCATGCAGGCGGACCACTGCAGGGAATCACAGTAACTGCAGATTCTCACGGAAATGTAAAGGGCTATGTGGGGAATCCGGATGTATGTATCCCGGCAAACAGCAAAGGCAAGCTGGATGTTGCGGGAGCTGTCGGCGTAGGCTTTATGGATGTGATCAAGGATATGGGACTGAAAGAGCCATATGTGGGACAGGTTGCTCTTCAGACCAGCGAGATCGCAGAAGATCTCACCTATTATTTTGCAACCAGCGAGCAGGTTCCGTCTGCGGTAGGACTGGGTGTGCTGATGAATAAGGATAATACAGTCCGTCAGGCGGGAGGCTTTATTGTACAGCTGATGCCTTTTGCAGAGGAAGAGGTGATCGCAAAGCTTGAGGAAAACGTATCAAAGATCGATTCTGTTACCAATCTTCTGGAGCAGGGGCACACACCGGAAAGTCTTCTTGAAAAAGTACTGGAAGGCTTTGACATAGAGATCAATGATACACTGCCTACACAGTTCCATTGCAACTGCTGCAGAGAGCGTGTGGAAAAAGCGCTGATCAGCATCGGAAGAAAAGAACTTAACGAGATGATCCAGGAAGGCAAGGACATTGAGATGAACTGCCATTTCTGCAATAAGAATTATAATTTTACCGTGGAAGATCTTAAGAGGATCATAAGAGAGTGCAAGCGATAAAACTCGGGAGGAAGAAAAAATGAAGCATGGTTTTATCAAGGTGGCAGCGGCAACGCCGAGAGTTACCGTTGCAGACTGCAAGGCAAACGGAGAGGAAATCCTGAGGGCCATTCATGAAATGGAAAAGGAACATGTCAAGCTGATGGTATTTCCGGAATTTTGTATCACAGGATATACCTGTCACGATCTTTTTCTCCAGAGATGTCTTCTGGACAGTGCGTGGGATGAGCTTCTGCATATTGCAGAGGAGACAAGGGAGACGGACGCCCTGATCTTTGTGGGACTCCCGCTGCGTCACAGAGGCAAGCTCTATAATGTGGCAGCAGCTCTGAATCATGGCCGTATCGTGGGATTTGTGCCGAAGACTCATATTCCGAATTATAATGAGTTTTATGAGCAGAGACAGTTTGCAGGTGCAGAGGAAGAAGATGTGGAATTTGTGGACTTCCTGAAGTGCGAGAAAAATGAGGAGGATGAGTTCTGGGATGAAATTCCTTTTGGAACAGAGCTGATCTTTGAATGTAAGGAATTTCCGGAATTCACCGTTGCAGCAGAGCTTTGTGAGGATCTCTGGGTCCCTGCGCCGCCAAGTATCCGTCATGCCGTCAACGGTGCGCATATCATCGTTAATCTTTCTGCCAGTGATGAGATGGTAGGTAAGGATTCCTACCGGAGAACTCTGATAAGCGGGCAGTCAGCACGACTGATCTGCGGATATATTTATGCCAGTGCAGGGGAAGGGGAGTCTACCCAGGATCTCGTGTTTGGCGGACAGAATATGATCGCAGAGAACGGTTCCATGCTTGCGGAAAGCAGACGCTTTGAGAACGGCATCATTTACAGTGAGATCGATGTGCAGAGACTGGCTGATGAGAGAAGAAGAATGTCCACGTATCGGGCAGTTTCTACCTGCAGTCATACAAGAGTTGATTTTTCCGTAGCAGAGGAGAAAACAAGACTTACCAGAAAATATCCACAGTATCCCTTCGTTCCGTCTGTGAAGGAAGAGCGTGATGAGCGCTGCGAGGAGATCCTGAACATCCAGGCTATGGGACTTAAGAAACGTATGGAGCATATCCACAGCAGGAGTGCGGTAGTAGGACTTTCCGGAGGACTGGATTCTACCCTGGCACTTCTTGTAATGGCACGTGCCTTTGACCAGATGGGAATGCCGAGAGAACAGATCCACTGTGTGACCATGCCATGCTTTGGAACCACAGACAGAACCTATCAGAATGCCTGCAAGTTAAGCCGCTGCCTTGGTGCAAGGCTTACCGAGGTAAATATTAAAGAGGCGGTAAATATCCATTTCCGGGATATCGGACATGATCCGGAGATCCACGATGTGACGTATGAGAACAGCCAGGCACGTGAGCGTACTCAGATCCTGATGGATACGGCAAACAAGGAAGGCGGCGTTCTTGTGGGTACCGGAGACCTTTCCGAGCTGGCTCTTGGCTGGGCAACCTATAATGGCGATCACATGTCCATGTATGGTGTGAATGCTTCTGTCCCGAAGACACTGGTACGTCATCTGGTACGTTATTATGCGGATACCTGCGGAGATGAGGAACTGAAGGAGGTTCTTCTGGATATCCTGGATACTCCGGTAAGCCCGGAGCTTCTTCCTCCTAAGGATGGCAAGATTGCCCAGAAGACGGAGGATCTGGTAGGACCTTATGAGCTTCATGATTTTTATCTGTATTACATGCTGCGTGCAGGATTTACACCGGATAAGATCTACAGGCTTGCCTGCCTGACCTTTGAGGGGATTTATGATAAAGAGACGATCCTGAAATGGCTGAAAACCTTCTATCGGAGATTTTTTGCCCAGCAGTTCAAGCGTTCCTGTCTGCCGGATGGCCCGAAGGTAGGTAGTGTGGCACTTTCTCCAAGAGGAGATCTCAGAATGCCAAGTGATGCAAGTGCAAGGATCTGGCAGGATGTGCTGGAGAAGATTGAAATCTGAACGTAGATTGCAAAGCGGAGAGCTTAAGTGTTCTCCGCTTTTTTTACTGCATCCGTGATAGCTGAAAGGAGTACCTGGGAGGTATATTTCCGGTCTCCTGCATACTGAATGTCTTCCAGGGACTGACTGGAATAGATCTGACTTGCCAAAGAATCCAGAACCGGTTCCATAAGAGGATAGGAAGCTTTTGTGGTTTCATTTAAATTCACCAGACGGATGGCCTTGATCCTGTCAGCATTTACAGTAACTTCCACATCGAAGGTATTCTCGTTCAGGGTGATGGAAGAGGTATAGACGCCCGGCTTGTAGCGGGATTTTTCGCTGGCTGTATGACTGGCATTTTTTCCGGGACCGAACATGAAGAAAAGAACGACAGCCAGAACAACAGCGAGAGCCAGAAAGACAGCTGTGTAAATGATCTCTTTCATATGTAGGACGATGATCCTGGTTTTGGAACTCATGGCGCACGCCTCCCAAAGCTTTTTATATAGTTTATTATCGGGAGGGAGGATTTATGCCACAGCTGTGCGCAGGTTATCCGATACTGTGCCTGGAAAAATAAGGAAAAGAGCAGGCAGATATTTCAGAATATAGAGAACGACCGTTCTATAGGAGCAGAATTTGTGGTATGATAGGAATACTTCAGGCGCAGGATGGCGCCGGAATGACTGAAAATCTGCAAGTGATCGGGAGGATGAAGATGTCATTACAGTTTATCATAGGAAGTTCCGGAAGCGGAAAATCCTGTTATGCTTATCAGAATATCATAGAACAGGCAGGGCTGCATCCTGAGAAGCTTTTTTATGTGATCGTGCCGGAGCAGTTTACCATGCAGACCCAGAAGACACTGGTGGAGATGAGTCCGGGCAGGGGAATCCTGAATATTGATATCCTGAGCTTTGAGCGTCTTGCATACCGTGTTCTGGAGGAAGTTGGAGGAGACAGCCGCATCCTTCTGGAAGAAACCGGTAAGAGTATGGTGCTGCAGAAGATGGTACAGCAGCATGGAAAGGAGCTTTCCTATCTGGGAGGTCAGATGCGTAAAGCGGGATACCTGGATGAAGTGAAGTCTATCCTGTCGGAGTTTATGCAGTACGATATCCGGGACAGTGAGATCCAGGAGATGATCGAGGATTCCGGTGACAGAGCGTTACTTCAGATGAAGCTGAAAGACGTAGCTGTTCTTTACCAGGCATTTACCGGATATCTGAAGGATCATTATATGACAGGAGAAGAAGTAATGGATGCGCTGGAAAAAGCTCTTCCGTTTTCTGAAAAAATGAAAAACAGTGTACTCCTTCTGGATGGTTACACCGGTTTTACGCCTATTCAGATGCGTGTTGTGGGAGAACTTCTTGCTGTCTGTGAGAAGGTGATGGTAACGGTGACCATGGATGCGGATGAGAATCTGAGCATGAGAGGAAAACCTTATCAGCTTTTTTATATGAGCCGTCAGATGATCCACGGGCTTTCGGAGCTGACCAGGGAGATCGAGACACCGGTTCTTTTGAAGGATGTGGGAAAATCCCGCTTTTCCCAGGCACCTGCCCTTCATTTCCTTGAAAAAAATATCTTCCGTTACCGAAAAAATATATATAAAAAAGCGCAGGATGAGATCTGCATGTTTTCGGCAGTGAACCCGCAGAAGGAAATGGAAGAAACTGCCCGCCGGATCGCCAGACTTGTAAGGGAAAAGGGCTGCCGTTACGGTGAGATCGCCGTGATCACAGGTAACCTGGAGGAGTATGGAAATCTTGCAAAGCAGGTATTTACAGCAGCAGGGATCCCGTATTTCATTGATGAGAAGCATACGGTCCTGATGAATCCGTCTGTAGAATATTTCCGGGCAGCACTTGAGATGGCAGTGCAGGATTTTTCCTATGAGAGTGTATTCCGGTATCTCCGGTGCGGAATGTCCTGTGTGACCAGGGAGGAAGCAGACCTTCTGGAGAATTATGTGCTGGCTCTTGGTATCCGTGGATTTAAGAAATGGGATGAAGTGTGGGTGCGTATTTACCGGGGAATGCCGCCGGAAAGCATTCAGAGGCTTAATGAGATCCGGCAGCGGTTCGCAGATGAGACCAGAGAGCTTGCGCTAAGCTTTAAAGGTGGGAAAAAGACGGTGCGGGAATACTGTACTTTTCTCTACGAGTTTGCAGTGCGGAGCCAGGTGCAGCAGAAACTGAAGCATCAGGAACTGAAATTCAAGGAACAGGGCGACAAGGCCATGGAAAAGGAATATGCCCAGATCTACGGAATTGTTATGGAACTTCTGGATAATATGGTGGAGATCCTTGGAGAGGAAACCGTGAACCGCCAGGATTTCCGTCAGCTTCTGGAAACAGGACTGAACCAGGCCAAGGTGGCTCTGATCCCGCCAAGTATGGACCAGGTACTTGTGGGAGATATGGAGAGAACCAGGCTGAAGGATATCCGTGCACTGTTTTTTGTGGGAGTAAATGAAGGGAATATTCCGAAGAATACATCCGGTGGAGGAATGCTTACGGAGATTGACAGAGAATTTTTTAAAGATCAGGGGATCCAGCTTGCACCGGGGCCAAAGGAACTGATGAACATGCAGCGATTTTATCTGTATCTGAACATGACCAAGCCAAGAGAACTGCTCTGTCTGTCCTTCTGTCAGTCCGACAGCCAGGGAAAAGCCCTGAGTCCGGCCTTTCTTGTCAGTAATATCCGGGAGATGTTTCCGGAAATGGAGATCCGGCAGTGCGGAGATATGCAGGAACCTATGGAATTACTGGAGCTTCCGGGAATCAGCCTGGATTATTTCCTGAGAGGGCTTGCAGGAGAAGCTTACCAGGATAATGCGGTCTTCCAGGAACTGTACAGCTGGTATCTTCAGAGCCCGGAATACCGGATCCTTGTAAAAAAACTTACAGAGGCATCTTTTTCAGAACGACCGTCAGACAAGATTGGAAAAACAGTGGCAAAGATCCTCTATGGAGAAATTTCCCCGTACAGTGCTACCCGGCTGGAGCGTTTTGCGGCCTGTGCATTTGCACATTTTCTGCAGTATGGCCTGAAGGTTACAGAACGTGCAGAGTATGAGTTCCGGGCTATGGATATGGGAAATGTCATGCATATGGCACTGGAAAAATTTGCGGCGGAAGTCCGAAAAGAGGGACTGGACTGGGCAGAGCTTACGGAAGAAGAGCGAAACCGTATCATAGACAGCTGTCTGGATCAGGTTTCCGCAGATTACGGAAATACGATCCTTAAAAGCAGTGCGAGAAATGAATATATGATCGAACGGACCAGACGTATTTTGCGGCGTACCGTGTGGGCTTTGCAGGAACAGCTGAAGCATGGAGCATTCCGGCCGGAAGGATTTGAGGTGAGGTTTCAGGGCGGAAGGATCGACCGTGTGGATATCATGGAAGAGCCGGAGAACAACCGGGTCTATGTGAAGGTGATCGATTATAAAACCGGAAATACTTCGTTTGATCTGCTGGCGTTGTATCATGGCCTTCAGCTTCAGCTGATGGTCTATCTGGATGGAGCATTACAGGTGGAAAAACGGAAGTATCCGGATCGTGAGATCGTTCCGGCCGGTGTGTTTTATTATAATGTGAAGGATCCTATGATACAGGAGAAGATCCATGCGGATATGGAAAGCATCAATGAGCAGATGCTGAAGAAAATGAAAATGAACGGGCTTGTACAGGCAGATGATAATATGAGTACCAAAATCGACAGCACTATGGCCTCCATACCGGTATCCCTGAACCGGGACGGAAGCTTCAGCAAAAGATCTTCTGTTGCCTCAAGGAAGCAGTTTGATGCTCTGGGAGCGTATGTGCGGAGAAAGATCTGTGACATCAGGGAATCGATCCTGGATGGAAATGCGGCAGTGGAACCCTATGAACTTGGAAAAAAGAATGCCTGCACATATTGTCCGTATCTTACTGTGTGCGGCTTCGACAGGAAGATACCGGGATATGAGTTTCACAGGCTGTCGTCCATAGAAGAAGATGCACTGTGGAAAAAGATCATGAAGGGAGAGGAAGAGAATGGCAGTGAAATGGACTGAAGAGCAGAAAAAGGTCATCACGCTCCGGGACCGGAATATTCTGGTCAGCGCAGCAGCCGGTTCCGGTAAAACTGCAGTGCTGGTGCAGAGGATCTTAAGTAAGATCATGGATCCTTTGAAACCGGTGGACATTGACCGTCTTCTGATCATGACATTTACAAGGGCGGCAGCGGGAGAGATGCGGGAACGTATCGAACGTGGACTGGATCAGGCACTGGCTGAAGATCCGGATAATGAGCATCTGCAGAGACAGATGACGTTGATCCATACGGCACAGATCACTACCATAGACGGCTTTTGCGCCTATGTGATCCGAAATTATTTTCATCTGATCGGACTGGATCCGGGTTACCGGACTGCAGATGAGGGTGAACTGAAGCTTTTGCAGGAAGATGTGCTGAAGGAGCTTTTTGAGGATCATTATGCAGAAAGAAAGGCAGATTTTACTGCATTTGTGGAATGCTATGCGCCAGGAAAAACGGATGAAGGACTGAAGGAACATGTGCTGGAGCTTTATAATGCTGCGATGAGTAATCCATGGCCCGAAAAATGGCTGGACAGCTGTGTGGAGAATTATCATCTGGATCCGGAAAAAGGTCTTGAGGGAACGCAATGGTTCCGATATCTGTGGGAGGCTGCAGACTGTGCACTGAAAGAAGCAGAAGAGCTTACAGAAACCGCAATGAAGACCTGTCAGCTCCAGGATGGACCGGAGATTTATATGGAGGCTCTGGAAAAGGATATGATACTGATCCGGCAGTTAAAACAACTGTCCGTTAAAAGGGATTATGATGAGATAGCGCAGAATCTCCGGAATCTGAAGTTTGCAAGACTTTCCTCAAAAAAAATGGAGGGAGTATCGGAGCAGCTGAAAAATCTGGTAAAAGCTCTTCGCGAAGATGCAAAAGATAATCTGAAGGAACTGGGAATCCGATATTTTTACGGAAATCTGGCTGAGCTGACGGAACTGACAGAAGCATCTGCACCACCGCTGGAGATGCTGGTAAAGCTGACAAAGGATTTTGCAGAACGTTTCCAGGCAAAGAAGCGTGAAAAAAATGTTCTGGATTTTTCGGATATGGAACATTTTGCACTGGACATCCTTCTGAAAAAGGAAGGAGAAACCTATACGCCCAGCCAGGCGGCAAGAGAGCTTTCCGAAAAATATGATGAGGTCCTGCTGGATGAGTATCAGGACAGTAATCTGGTCCAGGAGATCCTGATGCAGACAGTTTCCGGCTGGGTCAATGAACGCAAAAATATCTTTATGGTAGGAGATGTAAAGCAGAGCATCTACCGTTTTCGTCTGGCCCGTCCGGAACTGTTCATGGAAAAATATAAGAGCTATTCACTGGAAGACAGTCCGGAACAGCGGATCGACCTGCACAAAAATTTTCGAAGCAGACCGGAAGTCCTTGAAAGTGTCAACTTTATTTTCCGGCAGATCATGGGGGAAGATCTGGGAGGAATTGCCTACGACGAGGCGGCAGCTCTGTATCCCGGAGCTTCTTTTCCGGAAGGCCAGGATCCGGAATTTGTAAAAACAGAGATCCTTCTTGTGGATAAATACAGTCCGCTGCTGGAAGAGGAGGATGAAGAAGTAACGGAGAATGAGAGAGAGCTGGAGGCCCTTGCCATTGCAGGAAGTATCCAATCTATGGTAGGGCATGAACGGGTGCTGGATAAGGAAACGGGAGAGTATCGACCTCTTCAATATGGAGATATCGTGATCCTGCTCCGATCTGCTTCAGGCTGGGCTGAAACCTTCGGGGAGGTTTTGAGTGCAAGAGGGATACCGGTATATACGGCCTCCAGAACCGGATATTTTTCTGCAACAGAGGTTGTGACACTGCTGAATTATCTCCGGATCCTGGATAATCCGCTGCAGGATATTCCCATGACCGGCGTACTGCGTTCACCGATCGTTGGATGTACCACAGAAGAGCTGGCTGAGCTTCGGATCGCATATCCGGAAGGAATGATCTATGAATGTGTGTGCAGGTTTGTGGAGGACTACAGAAAGCATGGGAGTTTTGAGGAAAACAAAAAAATCCTCGGAGAGAAGCTGTCCTGTTTTATGGACACCATGAATACACTTCGTGATAAGGCGGCTTACACGCCGGTCCATCAGCTGATCCTGGAGGTACTTGCACGTACCGGATATGGAGACCATGCAAAGGCAATGCCAAATGGTGAACAGAGGAATGCAAACCTGAACATGCTTGTGGAAAAGGCAATGGAATATGAGAAGACAAGCTATCGAGGCCTTTTTAATTTTGTAAGATATATCCAGAAGCTTCAGCAGTATCAGGTGGATTACGGGGAGGTAAATCTTTCCGGAACCGGGGAAAGTGCGGTACAGATCATGACGATCCATAAGAGCAAGGGACTGGAGTTTCCGGTAGTGTTTGCAGCAGGAATGGGAAAACGCTTTAATTTCCGGGATATGAACGCAAGTATCCTGATCCATCCGGAGCTGGGGATCGGTGCGGATGCGATCCTGCCGGAGAAGAGGATCATCGCTCCATCCCTGTGCAGGCAGATCATACGGAGAGCGCTCCTGATGGAAAGCCTCGGAGAGGAGCTGAGAGTACTTTATGTAGCGCTTACACGTGCAAAGGAAAAACTGATCTTCAGCGGAACCATTGAAGCCCTGCATCCGGAATTGGGGAAATTGTCCGCATTAAGGGACAGTGAGGAACCATTGCTTTCTCTGGGAAGGAGGCTTGGCGGGAAGACTTACTGGGATTATGTGCTTCCGGCACTGGCAAGACATCGCTGCATGGCACCATTATTTCATGAATATGGCATCTTTATGAATACCGCAAATCCTCTGTACAAAGATCCGGCAGAATTCAAAGTTACACGGGTCACAGCACGGGAACTGACAGAAAGTGAGGTTATGGAACAGGCAGAGCGGGAAATGAAGAAGGAAACACTGGAGAACTGGAATCCGGGCAGAGTTTTTGACAGTGAGATCCGGGAGGAGATCCAGAGACGTTTTTCCTTTGTATATCCCTATCAATATCTGGAAGATCTTCCTGTGAAGGTGAGTGTATCAGAACTGAAAAAGCGAAGCTACCACAGTGAGCAGGATCTGGAAGAAACGGTGGATTATGAGACGGAAGAAGAGATCCAGCCGCTGGTTCCCCGATTTATCGAGGAGAAGAAAGAGGAAGGGTATACAGGGGCACTTCGTGGAACGGCTTATCATCGTGTAATGGAATGCCTGGACTATCAGAAGACAGCAAACAGGGATGAGATCCGCAGACAGCTGAGAGAATGGGTTGACGCCAGGAAGATGGAAAGAAAAGAGGCTGAGTCGGTCCGGGTAAAGGATATCTGGAATTTTGTGGAAACACCTCTCGGACAGCGGATGAAAGCAGCTTCAGAGAAGAAACTTCTGTTCCGGGAGCAGCCTTTTGTGATCGCAAGAAAAGCTTCGGAGCTTGATCCGCAGTGGCAGTGTGAGGAAAATGTTCTGGTACAGGGAATCATGGATGCGTATTTTATAGAGGATGAAGAAATCGTTCTGGTGGATTATAAAACGGATTTTGTGAGACGTGGAGAAGAACAGAAGCTGATCGACCGTTATCATGTACAGCTGGAGGATTACGCCCAGGCGCTGGAACGGATGACAGGCCGGAAGGTGAAGGAACGGTATGTTTATTCGTTTACTCTTGGAGAAGCGTTCAGTCTCTGATCTGAAAATGAAATGATATGTTAATGTGGGCAGATATCCTGCGGCGGAGAGATTACACTCTCCAGCCAGCAGGATATTTGTTTTTCAGGATCCCGTTTACAAGCTTTCCGAAGCCGAGAGGATAACCGTCCACACAGAGAAGGTGCCAGCCTTTTTTGTGAGCGGCCTCTTCCGGCTCGATCATAAGAGTTTCGCCTTTAAGATAACGGGTAAGCCGCTCGTCGGAAACCGGTAGGGAGATAACTGCCTCCACATCTCCTTTATGAAGAGCCAGCGCCAGAGGCTGAGACGGCTCAAAACGGTTTTTCTTCAGATCACCCAGATAGAGGCCGTTTCGAAGAAAGGAGATTCCTCGGAGATCCAGCGGGAAGGGCAGCTGATAGTATACTTTATCTTTGCGGACTTCCACACGGTTCCAGTCAAATTCCTGACCGCCAATGGTTTTCAGGCCGACCTCAGAGAAAAATTCCTCCAGCCATTTCCGGGTATTTTTGTCCGGTCCTTTTTCGGAAAAGCGGAAAACGGGTGGAAGAGAGTCACCTTTTTTGCGGAACAGGGCGAGAAAATGACCTTCGCCATCCATCTTGTGTGGAAAGATTCGGACGCATTTTTGAAGTTCTTCCGAATTAAATGCATTTAAGCTTAACGCGATTTCGGAATCGGAAGTGTCTGCTGTGCCGGCATATTCCGGGCGGCCGCTGGAGAAGCCTTCATATCCTGGCATTTCCATAAGTTCCATATCCGGGCGTTGTCTGAGAAGATAGGCTACCACTTCTTCGTCTTCACATGGGGAAAAAGTGCAGGTGGAATAAAGCAGCATTCCGCCCGGACGGAGCATATCGGCAGCTTTTAAGACCAGGTCTTTCTGGATATCAGAAAGCTCAGCAGATTTTTCCGGTGTCCAGTCGCGGGCAAGGGCTTCCTCTTTTCGGAACATGCCTTCCCCGGAGCATGGAGCGTCCAGAAGGATCTTATTGAAGAAAGCAGGAAAACGCTGGGCAAGTTTGGTGGGCTTTTCGTCGGTGACGAGCATATTTTTCATGCCAAAAAGCTCCAGATTCCTAAGAAGGGCTCTGGTTCTGGAAGTACTGATATCGTTGGCAAGGAGAAATCCGGTGTCATTTAAGGCTGCACCCAGGGCAGTGGCTTTTCCTCCGGGAGCTGCGCAGAGATCCAGGACAAAATCTCCAGGTTCGATGGGAAGCCTGGAAGCCGGTGTCATGGCACTTGGTTCCTGGAGATAATAAAGACCCGCCTGGTAGTAAGGACATCGTGCAGGGCGGCTTTCCTCCTCGTAGAAGTATCCGGTATTGATCCACGGGATCGGCCGGATAGGGAAAGGGGAAAGCGCCTGAAAATCCTGGCAGGAGAGCTTGGCGGTGTTTACACGTAGACCGTAGGTGCGGGGATTTTTGTAGCTTTTCAGGAAAGCATCATAATCATCTCCCAGCATTTCTTTCATACGCTCCAGAAAAGGAAGCGGTAATGTCTGTATTTTATCTGAATCTGTCATAATTTCCTCCATAATATAAACTTGACTCTTTCGGATATTGTGTGAAAAGAGTGGTTTCCGAAAAATATTATAAAGTATAGAGGGATTTTTCTAAATACTATTGACAAAACTATATTATACGATATATAGTATTATTCACAGAACAATATTACATGACTTATCATGTGAGCGTTGGATCGTGAAGTGATCGCGTTCATCAGCATGTAGTAAGACGGAATGGGAATGTCCGTTTTACAGGTCATAGAGAGGTGAGCAGATGGTATTTAATACAGGAGCAGCCCTCCTGGATGCGATCGTCCTGGCTGTTATTTCCAGAGAGAAGGACGGTACCTACGGGTACAAGATCACCCAGGATGTGCGAAGTGTTCTGGAGGTTTCAGAATCTACGCTGTATCCGGTCCTTCGCAGGCTTCAGAAGGATGAATGTCTGGAAGCCTACAATATGGAATATGCAGGCAGGAACCGGAAATATTATAAGCTGACGGATAAGGGCGCAGCGCAGCTGAATCTTTACAGAAGTGAATGGGAGATCTATTCATCCAAGATCACCAGGATGTTTGAGGAGGGAGTGTAATTATGGACAGAAAGCAGTTTATGGAACAGCTTGAACGGCTGCTTTCCGATATTTCAGAGGCAGAGAGACAGGAAGCACTGGAATATTATGAAGGATATTTTGATGATGCAGGTCCTGAGAATGAAGGAGAAGTGATCCGGGAACTGGGAAATCCGGGGAAGGTTGCTGCGATCATTAAGGCAGATCTTCAGGAGAACAGTGAAGATTACGGGGAATACACAGAGAACGGATATCAGGATACCCGTGTGAAAGAGAACGGGGAAATGCCGGACCATTATACAGAAGTAACCGTATACGGAAATGGACAGGGAGAGGCTCATCGTGATACGGGAAATACAGAAAATTTCGAAGACCGCAGGAAAAGACGTGCCCAGCGCGGCTATCACGCAGAGAAAAAGCAGAATAAGGCAGGGATCATTCTTGCGCTGATCGTTCTTGTTTTTGCGGCTCCTCTGATAAAAGGATTATTTGGCGGAGTACTGGGGATTTTGGTGACACTGGTATTGCTGCCTTTCCTGCTGACATTTTTTGCGGGAGCGGGATCGATCATCCTTGTGATCGGTGCAGCTGCGTGTATTGTTGTTGGAATTGCCATGGCGGTGTCTCTTCCGCCGGCCGGGATCCTGACGATCGGCATTGGATGCCTGATGATGGCACTTGGACTTTTGTTACTGGCACTGACGGTGTGGTTTACAGGTAAGATACTGCCGGTGATCCTGCGGAAATTTACGGGATTCTGCAGCAATCTCCTGAATGGAAGAAAGGCGGAAAAAATATGAAACATTTTCTGAAGGTAATCCTGATCCTTGCAGCAGTATTTGGTGTGGCAGGCCTGGGACTTACTGCCGGCGGAGCTGCCATGGGAGCGACTATGGGAGATGTGAGTGTTCTGAATCATGGAATCACGCAGGTGCTTCGTGTTCTGGATCATGAAGACAGCTGGGAAGTGGAAGATTCCGAGGAAGATATGGATGAGCAGGAGGATGATTTTCAGGCAGCTGCAGAGAGAGCGGTAAATGAGAAGGGCATTCTGGCAGACAGTGCAGACAGTTCCGCATATACGAAAGTATATGAGGCTTCGGCTGTGTCAGAACTTTCCTGTGATCTGAGATGCGAAGAACTGGTTTTGAAAACATGGAATGAGGATAAAGTCCAGGTGAAAGTTTCAGGGAAGGATCACAATCACGTTCAGATCAGCAATGACAACGGTAGTCTGAGAATTGCAAGCAATCAAAAAGTGAGAAATCGTTCCATAGAAATTTTTTGCCCGGAAAACTTAAGCTTTCAGAAGATAAAACTTCAGATGGGAGCCGGAACCATCGAACTGGATGGTGATTTTAAAGCGGAACAGATGGAAGTAAATGTGGGGGCCGGAACCATTGAAAATTCCGGCAGCCTGGATATAAAGGAAGCAGATTTTACAGTCGGAGTGGGAACTGCCGACATCAGTGAACTTCAGGTGGAGAATTTAAAAGGAAGCTGTGGTATGGGAGATATGGAGCTTACACTTACAGGAAAAGCTGCTGAGTATAATTATGAGCTGAAATGTGGTCTTGGAAATCTGGAGGTGGATGATTCTCTGGAAACATCCATCACTTCCGGAAATAAACAGATCACAAATGAAGGTGCCACGAAAAATATAAAACTGGATTGCGGAATGGGAAACGTTCAGGTTGAATTTGAAGAAGACTAAAGGAGGAAGCATTATGAGTAACAAAAAACTATACAAATCATCAGTAAACCGTATGTTATGTGGTGTCTGCGGCGGAATCGCGGAATACTTTGATATCGATCCGACTCTTGTACGGCTGGTATGGGTGATCATCACGCTGATGGGCGGAGCCGGAATCCTGGCATATATCATTGCGGCGATCATTATCCCGGATTAAAAATGACAGTACCCATAAAGGGCGGACATATTTTTCAGAATGCATAATTTCTCCGGAAATCGTCCATACTCCATAAAAAAGATGAGGAGTGTGGAAGATGAACAGAGAGAAAGAAGTAAAAGCATATCTTGAGGGAAAGCTTTCCCAGGCGGAAAAACTGAAATACGAGATTGCCGATGAGATGGGAGTTCTGGATAAAGTGATCAAAGACGGGTGGAAAAGCCTTTCTGCAAAAGAAACCGGACGGATCGGTGGTCTTATGACAAAAAAGAAGAAACATAAAAAGTAAAATACAGCCTGAAGGAACAAGGCGAAATGACGCCGGAAAAGTCCTTCGGGCTGTATTGAATTATAAGAATATTTTTCTGGAAAAAAGAAATTTTTTTGACGGTTCAGGGTGGACTGACCAGTGGAA
Source organism: Blautia massiliensis (ex Durand et al. 2017) (assembly GCF_051861785.1). NCBI lineage: Bacteria > Bacillati > Bacillota > Clostridia > Lachnospirales > Lachnospiraceae > Blautia > Blautia massiliensis (ex Durand et al. 2017). The sequence goes on along the minus strand of NZ_CP146725.1, from coordinate 831,292 downwards.
AAGAGCTATACTGTTGGAATAACAGAGGAGGTATGAAGGAACATGGGTGAAAAAATCAACAACATTCTGAAGGGTGAGATCATCTCCTCAGTATTTTATATACTGCTGGGACTTTGCCTGATCCTGATCCCCACGCAGACGGTGGACGTGATCTGCAAAGTAGTATTCGGGCTGATCCTCATCGGAGCTGGCATTTATCATATCTATATTTACATACGTGGAAGAGCGAAAGCTACGATCATGGATCTTCTAAGTGGTGTGGTTGTTTTTGTGCTGGGGGTGTTTCTTTTTATGACACCGTCTATCGTGATCAAACTGCTTCCATGGATGCTCAGCGCATTTGTACTGGTTGACAGTCTGTGGAAGTTTAAAGGAGCCTTTCTTCTGAAAAAAGGAGGAAACGGCGCATGGAGCGTGCTTCTGATCGGAAGTCTTGTTTTCATTGCACTTGGAATCGTGATGCTGTTTGGAAGATTTCCGAAGATCATGACTCTGCTGATCTTTTCCGGCTGGGTGCTGGTGTGTGACGGAGCTGCGGATATCGTATTCTATATTATTATGAAGCTGGGGCTTCGAAAGATCGCAAAAAAAGCAGAGACAGAGAAGGAAGATTCTGGTGCGGACAGTTCAGATGCTGTAAATGAAACGGCAGATATGGATGTGACAAATGATACAAGAACCCAGGATGAAAACGCGCCGGGTGAGCAGCAGAGTGGGAAGGAAACAGAATATCCAACAGAAACTACAGCAGAGACTACATCGGCTATGCTGGCGCAGGATGCAGACGGATATTCTGCGGACAGAAAAGAGACAGAAGAATCCACAGAACCGGAAGAAGAGCAAAAGCAGGAGGATTCCCGCTGGGAAAAAGAACCGGAGAATGTGGAGATGAAGCTCTGGGCTGTAGGCAAAGACCAGGCGGAAACCGGCAGCCTGAAGGATCTTCTGGACGGTTCCGATGAAGAACTGGAAGAGTGGAAGGACTGACCCTTCTCTTGCATCATCTGCCATTCCGTGGTAAGATGTGCACATGAAAAATACAGATAAAAATATAAAGATACTGATGATGGATTTTTCCGGAATATATGAGGATCAGCAGTTCTGGAGGGGAAAAGAAGTATCCCGGGTGGAGGCCAGGGACATTCCCGGAACCAACTGCTACTGTGATGAGGATGCGATGCATGCCATTCGCAGCCGTATTGCCCCTTATTCTTCCGGAGGAATCCATTTTATTGATTCTGGAAACTATCACTATATGACAAGGATCTGGCTGGAAAAGATATCGGAGCCTTTCTCGCTTCTTGTATTTGACAATCACACGGATATGCAGCCGCCGGCATTCGGAGGTCTGCTTTCCTGCGGAGGATGGATCTACGATTCTGTTATGGAACTTCCATTGCTTAAAAGGGTGATCCTGATCGGCCCGGATGAGGAAGCTTTTTCCAGAGTGGAACCGGAGATTCAGGAAAAGGTGGAATTCTTGAGCAGAGAGAAGCTTCTGGAAATGGAAGAGGCGCAGGTGTGTGCGTTTGTAAGCAAGCATGTGGGAAAGCTGCCGCTGTACATTTCTGTGGATAAAGATGTTCTCTGCAAGGATGATGCGGACACGAACTGGAGCCAGGGGGATATGCGCCTGAATACGATGCTGGAATGTCTGAAGAGAGTCAGAGAAATATGTGCAGAGGGGATCCTGGGCGTGGATATCTGTGGTGAATGTGATGTGGCAGAATCTGGAAACAGCGCCTTGAATGACCGGGCCAATGCTGCATTGATGGAGTGTTTTCTGTCCGCATACGGGAGCGAAGATCATGACGGAAATAAGAATGAGATAACAGGAGGAAACCGATGAAAAATGAACTTCTTACCATCGGGCCATTTACGGTATACGGTTATGGTCTGATGATCGCCATTGGAATTGTGGCAGGCTGCCTGACTGCAGAATACAGAGCCGGAAAACAGAAGCTTGACAGTGAACAGATCTTTCCAATGATCCTGTGGTGCCTGGTGGGTGGATTTTTCTGTGCAAAGCTTCTCTTCTGGATCACAGAGTGGAAATCAATTGTTCAGGATCCGGGATTTATAATGGAAACTTTAAGCTCCGGTTTTGTGGTGTTTGGCGGTATCATCGGCGGGATACTGACGGGGCTTCTGTATTGCAGGATCAGAAAGCTTGTATTTTTTAAATATGCGGATGTGATCCTGCCATCTGTGGCACTGGCCCAGGGATTTGGACGGATCGGATGTTTCCTGGCGGGCTGCTGTTATGGAAAAGAGACAGAGAGTGTTTTTTCTGTGATATTTCAGAATTCCGAATATGCGCCCAATCACGTGGCGCTGATCCCGACGCAGTTGTATTCCGGCGGACTGGATTTTCTGCATTTCCTTTTGTTGTTGCTGATCGCACGGAACAAAAAAGAAGATGGTCAGGTCACTGCCTGTTATCTGATCTTTTATAGCATTGGACGGTTTGTGATCGAGTTTTTCCGTGGGGATATTATCCGTGGAAGTGTGGGAATTTTGTCGACTTCCCAGTTTATCAGTATTTTTACAGGGATTGCGGGGATCGTGCTGCTGATACGGATCAGGAAAAAAAGAGACAGCAAGAGCAGTGTTTAAACGGATCAGGGAAGTCCCATGTATCAGGAAAAAGTTGGACAATAGTGGTATAAGGACAGGTTTTCGCTGCATACATCTATGAAAAAGGCGAAAGCAGGCCTGTCATGCTCAGAAAAGAAGATTTTGAACCAAATATGAAAACAGAGGATAAGATCCCCGGAGCGCAGACGGAAAATCCGGCACAGAGTCAGCGCTTCGGGGATTTTATCGTGAAATATATGCAGAATGTCCAGGATACTATGGAACTTTTTCCGGGGACATCTTTTCGGGCGATCAATGAAATTTTCGGGGTTCTTTATGTTCCGCTGGAAAGTATGGGAAAGATCGAGGTCACGGGAACTTCCTATAATTCGATCCCGAAATGCTATACCTACATGGATATGGAGGCAGCAGGGGAATCAGGGATCAACAGGCTGCACGATCACCCTTATCTGAAGCTGCGTGGAAAAGGTACTGCGGTGGCGGTGATCGATTCGGGGATTGATTATCAGAATGAAGTGTTTCGAAATGCAGGCGGCTCCAGAATCGCTTATTTATGGGATCAGTCCATAGAAGAGGAAGAACAAAATCAGTCTGGACGGGAGTTGGAAGCTGAAAATGGAGATGCAGATAATTTGCCGGGGGATGATATAGCAGATACAGAAGTTCCATATGGCAAATTATTCCGGAAAGAGGATATCGACCGGGCACTGGCTTCCGAGGAGCCGTTTGCCATCGTGCCATCCAGAGATACCAACGGCCATGGCACGGCACTGGCAGGTATTGCTGCCGGAAATATGGTACCCGGAGAAAATTTTACCGGAGCAGCGCCGGAGGCAACCCTGATCATCATCAAGGTAAAGCCGGCAAAACAATATCTCCGGAATTTTTATCTTTATCCTCCGGATGCAGAAGCTTTTCAGGAAAATGATGTGATGATGGCCATTGCTTTTGCAATTTCCCAGGCCAAAAAACTGAAGATGCCACTTTCTATCTGCCTGGGGATCGGAAGCAGCCAGGGCGCGCATCTGGGGACCAATGCGTTAAGCCAGTATGTGGACTATGTGGCAAATTTTTCCCAGGTATCCGTATCTGTGGCAGCAGGAAACGAAGGAAATACAAGAAACCACAGTACGGGGATTTTTTCTCAGGGAAGGGAACAGATCGTGACAGAACTCCGTGTGGCGGAAAGAGAGCAGGGCTTTACCATGGAATTCTGGGGAGAACCGCCGGAAATCTATGGGCTTTCCATCCAGTCACCAACCGGTGAGATACTGGAAGTCAGCAGTTCCATCGGTTCCAGAACCCAGGAGCTGTCATTTGTTTTTGTGGAAACAAAGGTGTATGTGAATTATATCCTGATCGAGCGTCAGACCGGATATTCCCTGGTGTATATCCGATTTTTCCATCCGGCGTCCGGTATCTGGAAAATTTTTACCCAGGCAAGAAATCACCAGAACGTACAGTTCCATATATGGCTTCCTGTGGAAGGGCTGATCTCCCAGGATACCTATTTTCTGGAACCATCCCCCTATACCACGGTGACAGCGCCGGGAGACGCCAGGAACAGCATTACGGCAACTGCCTACCAGCATCGTGACGGAAGCATCTACATTGCAGCAGGCAGAGGCTATACGCCAGATGGCATGATCACTCCACATCTGGCAGCTCCTGGCGTTAACGTAAAAGTGCCGCTGGTACGAGGCGGCTTTGGAACCCACTCCGGGACCAGTATCTCCGCCGCACAGACCGCCGGTATCGCGGCACTTCTGTTTGAATGGGCGATCATACGGGATAACCAGCCGTTTTTTACCGGGAGCAGCGTGAAATATTATCTGCAGAGAGGCGCAAGAAGAGAAGAAAACATGCAGTACCCAAACCCGGAGTGGGGGTACGGGAAGGTGGATCTGTATCATACCTTTGAACTGCTGACGTGAGAGGATGAGAGCTGGAAAAAATATGAAAAGCAGAAACAGATCATTTCCTTTGGAAAGAGTAGATGCACAAGATGCATAGATATTACATTTGGAAAAATAATAAAAGGATACGAAAGTACTAATTTTGGAAAAAATATTCATATAGATAATTCACTTTGTATCGTGTACTATAAATATATGGAAAAATCATATAATGACACAACAGGGAGGAATTTTACTTATGGAGCTTTCAACTTTGGTAAAAATGTCAAACACTTACGGAAGCAATCCGGCCTATGTTCTGGCAGGAGGCGGTAATACTTCTGTAAAAGACGATACAACACTGTATGTAAAGGGATCCGGTACACAGCTTGCTACCATTAAGGCAGAGGAATTTGTCAAAATGGACAGAGCCCGTCTGAATGAGATCATGAAAACGGAATATCCGGCGGATGATGTGAAGCGTGAATCTGCATATCTTGCAGATGTAATGGCGGCAGTGACCGATGAGGATAAAACCAAACGTCCCAGCGTGGAAGCACTGCTCCACAATCTGTTTGCCTATACGTATGTCCTGCATGTTCATCCGACACTTATCAATGGACTGACCTGCGGAAAGGGCGCAAAGGCTCTTTGCGAAGAGCTTCTTGGAAAAGATGTACTCTGGATCGATATCTGCAAACCGGGATACACACTTGCCCGTATCTGCTTCGAGAAAATGAATGCCTATAAAGAAGAAACAGGAAAAGACGTGCAGGTTCTTCTGCTTCAGAATCACGGAATTTTTGTTGCGGCTGATACTGTAGAGGAGATCGGCGTTTTATTCGATGGTGTGATCGGAAAGCTGGAAAAGCAGGTAAAGAGAACTGCGGATGTAAGTGATGCGGTTACACCTGAAAAAGAGCAGGCAGCACAGAAGCTTTCCAGTCTGCTCGGACATGCGGTGGAAGTCGTACCGGCTGCGGAGGCGGATAATTTTGTAAAAGATAAAACTGCTGCGGCACCTCTTCTGAAGCCGTTTACTCCGGATCATATTGTATATTGCGGACCTTATCCGTTATTTGTAGAAAATATTGATGAGGCGAAAAATGCGCTGGATGCATTTATGGCAGAGCATGAGAAAGAGCCAAGACTGATCCTGGTACAGGGCGTTGGTGCATTTATCATGGAAGATGACAAAGGAAAGGCAGCAAAGGCACAGCTTCTGGTAAAGGATGCAATCAAGCTTGCAGTGTATGCAGAGAGCTTTGGCGGCCCGCTGCAGATGACTGATGAGATCACATATTTTATCACACACTGGGAGGCAGAAGCATACCGCAGTAAGAAATAAAAAAGAAAATATATAGAGAAATAAAGAAAATGCATCGGGAACTATCAGGAATTCCCGGTGCATTTTTTATCGAATGACGGATAAACAGTTACTCAGGACAGAGTTACGCAGCAAATGTGGATATTTTTATCCGCATTACCACAAATCTTATTTCCGATACACGAACGCCGGCAGTCCATCCTCACCAACCGGAACATTTACAGTTCCCTGGATCAGCGGGCGGGCATAGCGGATAAAGTCTTCTGTGACATCGGAGCCGTCTTCTGTGATCCATTCCACAGGGACCGTCTTTTCTTCGTTGCAGATAACGTTGACATCCTCCAGTGTACATTTCATGGAGTACGGAGAATCACTCTGACGTTTAAATGCGATCATCTTTCCGGTTTCGCCGTTCAGGGCAGCCTGTACACCAAATTCACCGGCGAGGATGGCTTCTTGCTGGTCTGTTCCGGCGAGCATGGCTGCAGAGCAGCGCTGGCTTACATTGAGCTCTACGGAGCGGGCTTTGACACCAAGACGGCTGCGTACAAGATTCTCAAGATATTTACCGCAGCCAGCAAGCATCTTGTGACCGAAGGCGTCGGTTCCGGCAGCGCTGTCGTATTCGCAGATGAAAGTGCCGTCTTTATCATGGATTCCCTCAGATACACAGACTACGACGTTGCAGTTTTTCTCGAAGGCAGCATGAACTTTCTGGAGAAATTCATCTACATCGAAATCGGTTTCCGGAAGATAAATGAGAAGCGGATTGTCTCCAACGTATTTACGGGCAAGGGCAGCAGCTCCGGTGAGCCAGCCTGCGTGACGTCCCATGATCTCGATGATGGTGACGGATTTTTTCTCATAGACACAGGCGTCCAGGGTGATCTCACGGACGGTGGAGGCTACGTAGCGGGCAGCACTTCCGAATCCGGGAGTATGGTCGGTGTTTACAAGGTCGTTATCAATGGTCTTCGGCTCACCGAGGATACGGATGTCGCTGCCGATCTTTTCAGCATAGCGGGAAAGCTTGCTGACGGTATCCATGGAATCGTTGCCGCCGATATAAAAGAACCAGCCGATGTTCATCTCCTCGAATTTCTGAAAAAGCTTCGGATAAACCGGATCCTCCAGGGATTCCGGAAGCTTGTAACGGCAGGAGCCGAGATAGGCGCCGGGTGTCCAGGTAAGAGCGAGAAGCTGCTCTCCCGGAAGTGCTTCCTGGAAATCAAGGACTGTTCCGTTTAAAAATCCCTCAATGCCGTTGACCATACCATAAACGTGGTCGATCTCCTCTGTATGTTTAAGTGCTTCCGATACCACACCGTAAAGACTGCTGTTGATAGCTGCGGTCGGTCCGCCGGATTGTCCTGCGATAAGGTTCTTTTTTGACATTCTGATACCTCCTGTGTGTTGTTTTTTATATTGTAACAGAAATAGGAGAAGATAACATCTAAAAAAATCACCTTTTTTCTAAAAAAAATACTCTATGCAAATGGTTATATCATAGTAATATAATAGTATAGGAAGAGAAAAGAGGTGAAAAAACGATGACAGTAAGAAAAGTACAGTTTGAGAGCATGGATGAAGTGAACCGTTTTCTTGATGTGACAGAGCATTTTCCGTTTGCAGTGGATCTGAAAAGGGGAAGCAGAACAGTAAATGGCAAATCCATTCTTGGAGTTGCATCCATTGGCCTTGGCAGAGAGATGGATTTTTGTGCACATGTGCCGGAGCTTGCGCCGGAGATCACATCCAGTCTTGGTTTTTGCATGAGGTAGGTTTAAGAGGGGAAAAAATAAATAATGGTTGATCGATGGTGAATGAGGGTATCGTAAGGTCGCAGAGGCGATGGTCGGTATCCTCATTTTTTTATAGATGACAAAGGTAAGTATTTAGAAAAAAATCTAAATACTTATTGACTGGGAAATCCGAAAATGTTATATTCTATTTAGAAATATTTCTAAATACTATCCAAAAGGAGGAAGATATACACGATGGCGTTTGCGGAAACCTTCAAGGCGCTTTCGGATCCTGTGCGGAGAGAAATCCTGCAGCTTCTGAAAAACGGGAAAATGTCAGCCGGTGAGATCGTAGGACATTTTGACATGACAGGCGCAACCATATCCTATCATCTGAAAATTTTGAAGAAAGCAGATCTTGTGTGGGAGACGAAGGTGAAGAATTTCGTGTATTACGAACTGAATACCACAGTTGTTGATGAGCTGCTTCTGTGGCTCAGTGATCTGAAAGGGGGAAAGAATGATGAAAGTTGAAGAAAGAAAAGAGTTTCTGAAGGAATATAAAATGTCCCTGATCTCCGGGAGTATCCTTACGATCTCACCGTCACTGGCAGGGATCCTGCTGTGGAACCGTCTGCCGGAGAAGATCGCAACACATTTTGATCAGCATAATCTGGCCAACGGCTGGAGCAGCAAGCCGATGGCAGTTTTTGGAATTCCGTTTCTGCTTTTGCTGATCCATCTGTTTTGCGTGTTTTTTACAGCCAATGATCCAAAGAGAAAAAATATCAACAGGCGTATTTTTACCATGGTCCTGTGGCTGGTTCCGGTGGTGTCTGTGATCACCTGCATGTCAATCTATGGTCTTGCTCTGGGTATGGACATTGATATAGGTGTGATCGTGAATATCATGGTGGGGAGCATGTTTATCATTCTCGGAAATTACGTTCATAAGGTGAAACAGAATTATACAGTGGGAGTGAAGCTTCCCTGGACCTTGAACAGCGAGGAGAACTGGAACCGTACCAACCGTATGACAGGCTGGATACTGATCCTGTCAGGGCTGCTTTTTCTTATGAATTCGCTGCTCCTGAAAACGGAAATTGTTTTTGCGGTAATTTTGCTGGCCATCCTTGTGCCAATGATCTATTCATTTATTCTTTATAAAAAGGGAATCTGAGAAAATAATTTCGGACCGTCACTGTCAGAAAAAAGGCAGTGGCGGCTTCTTTTTTATCAAAAAATAATGTTCAAACAAAGCGGTACGTGATATGATAATGTCATACAAAAGCATTTCCTCGAACACTATAAACAGACAGCAGACAGGAGGGATCATTATGACAGAATTAAGCCGTTTTCAAAAAGATGTGGAAGTTGCTGCCACTGCTCTTGAAATGAGGGCAGAGAACGAGGATGCCAAAGAAGAGGCCATTCATCTTTACCGGAAATTCGGAAGTACCAAGCAGGAGCCGCTGCGGCTGGCAGCTGCCCTGCGGGGATATTTTCTGGAGGAAGGTGTGGAGGAAGAGGAACGCGCGCATTATGGAGCATATCTTAAGAAAAGGATCCGTCCGGCTGTGGAACGCCTGATCCTGGAAGATGAATGGGAAAAGATCGAGAAGCTTTATGGGAACGAATGGTTTGGGGAACAGGAGCTGGAGGTGTTCCTGAAACTGGCTGAAGAGTGGAGGAGACCTGCAGCGCTGATGGGACTTCTCCATTTGAAAAAAGCAAATTATGGATTTAAAGAGAAGAAATTCGAGCTGTGATTTTTTCAGGAAATCGGGAATGGAGGCGGATTCGGTGGAACGGAGGCAGGAAGAGCTTGGAATACATATCCTGGAAAATATAAGGAACGAACTGTACTACTATTTTCCATATCTGGACGGTGCTTTTGCCTGCATTTCCGGGAAGGGCTCAGAGCAGACCGGAACCATTGGAACAGATGGAGTTTTTTTTCTTTTTTCCCCGGAATATCTTCTGAAGCTTTATGTAAAAAAGCCGGAGGCAGTGCGAAGAGGTTATCTGCATATGCTGCTGCACTGTCTGTATCTGCACCTTTTTCGGGAGAAGCAGGAGGACAGACGCTTATGGAACCTGGCCTGTGATATTGCGGTGGAACAGATCATTTCCAGGGAAAAGATCCTGATTCTGGAGACAGGCGGCGATGCGAAAAAAATCCGTGAAAAGGTTTTTCATATTCTGGGAGACAGGTCGGATTCCGCAGAAAAGATATGCCGGAAGCTGAAGGAACAGGCTTTTCCGTTTCACCTGGAAGAACTGGAGGAAGCCTTTCATTTTGATGACCACACCCTGTGGGATATCTGCACAGGAGAAAAGGGAAAAAGAACAAAGGAAAAATGGAACAAGCTTCTTTCCTATACTGCCGCAAACCGTCAGGATCACCGGAAACGGCGGGGAAGCCAGAAAGGGGACCAGAAGGAAGAGGCAGGAACGGTAAGCTCCGGAAGGTACGATTACAAAAAATTTCTCCGTCAGTTTTCTGTGCTGCGGGAAGAGGTGGAGCTGGATACGGAAAGCTTTGATTATATTTTTTATAATTACGGGATGGAGCATTATGGAAATCTTCCGCTGATCGAGCCGCTGGAATATAAGGAAGTGAACCGTCTGGAGGAGCTGGTGATCGCCATTGATACTTCCGGCTCCTGTGATGGAGAGACTGTGCGGAGATTCCTTGGAGAAACGTATTCCATTCTCAGTGAAAAAGAGAATTTTTTCCATAAAATGAAGGTGTACCTGATCCAGTGTGACTGCTGTATCCAGGATGTTAAGGTGATCCATTCCGAGGAAGAATGGAAGGAATACAGCAAAAATATCACCATACAGGGCCGGGGCGGAACAGATTTCCGGCCGGTGTTCCGGTATGTGAAGGAGCAGCAGGAGAAAAAAGAAATCCGCAGTCTTAAGGCTCTGATCTATTTTACAGACGGGGACGGGATATATCCAGGAAGCAAACCGGATTATGAAACGGCCTTTGTATTTTTACATAAAACAGAAAAAATGGGGCTTGTTCCGCCCTGGGCGATCCGGCTTGTGGCAGAGCAGGAAGGAGTGCGTTACAGAACATGAACATAAAAGAGGCAAAAGAAGAGATCAAACATACCTTACTGGCTTACAACCGGAAGGATGCAGCCGGGCGCTATACATTTCCCAAACTCCGACAGCGTCCCATCCTGCTTATGGGGCCTCCAGGAATCGGGAAAACAGCGATCATGGAGCAGGTGGCAGAGGAATGTAATGTAGGTCTGGTAGCCTATACCATTACCCATCATACAAGACAGAGTGCGGTAGGACTGCCAAGGATCGTGACCCGGTGCTACAACGGAAAAGAGGTCAGCATCACAGAGTATACCTTAAGCGAGATCATTGCTTCTGTGTATGATTGTATGGAACGTACCGGAAAGAAGGAGGGAATCCTGTTTATCGATGAGATCAACTGTGTCTCCGAGACACTTGCGCCTACCATGCTGCAGTTCCTTCAGAACAAGACCTTCGGAAGCCACAGCGTGCCGGAAGGATGGCTGATCGCGGCAGCAGGAAATCCTCCGGAATATAATAAATCAGTCCGGGAGTTTGATATTGTAACACTGGACCGTGTGCGGAGGATGGATATTGAGGCAGATCTTGAGGTGTGGATGGAGTATGCCTGGAAAAAGGAGATCCACGGATCGATCCTGGCTTATCTCGGTATGAAAAAGGATCATTTTTATTCTGTGGAGAATACAGTGGACGGGAAATTCTTCGTGACAGCAAGAGGCTGGGAAGACCTGTCTGAGATCCTGAAGGCTTATGAGGAGCTGGGTGTGGAGATCACAGAGAATCTGGTCGGGGAGTATTTATGCAGAGAGGAGATCGCAAGAAGCTTTTTTGCCAGCTATCAGCTGTACCGGAAGTACGGAGAGGACTATGGCCTGGGACGCCTGCTTTCCGGAGAGATGCCGGAGGAGGAACAGCAGAAGAAGGTAAAAATGGCGAAGGATGCTTCCTTTGAGGAACGCTTCCTTGTGACAGGGCTTCTGCTTGACGGTCTGAACGGAAGTTTTCTGACCTATGAGAAGATGGATGGTGAGACAGGCGCTGTTTATCAGGAACTTCTGCATCTGAAAGCTTTTCTTCAGGATAAAAAGGACATGACAGCGCTGGATGAATTTACAGATATGAAGAAGAAAAGTCTGGCTGTCCGTCTGGAGGCGGAGCTTCTTACCGCAGATCAGCAGACTACGGAAGAGCTTGTGATCCGCACTCTGGAGGAATTCAGCCTTACTATCCGAAAGGAGCATGTCACAGAAACAGAGGCTGGCTTTGAACGGATCCGGCAGCTTTTTACGGAAATGGCGGAGAAGAGAAAGGCCTGTGCGAAAAAGATCAGCGGGGAGCTGGAACAGGCATTTACATTTATGAAGGAATGCTTCGGGGACGGACAGGAAACGGTGCTTTTTGTCACCGGACTGACCCGGAACAGTCATGCGGCGGCCTTTATCCGGGAGTATGGCTGTGATCCTTATTTTGCCTGCAGTGAGAAGCTTCTTTACCGGAAACAGGAGAAAAAGCTTCAGGAGGAATGTGCATCACTATTAGAAATATGAATGATCCCTTAACGAATACTTATGACTGAAAGGGGCCTGATATCTTGACAGGAGGGCTTGTGAGGTGATACGGTAACGGTGTCGAAAACAAAAATCAAATAACCGAATGATGAGGTGTGAGAACATGCAGGAATTAAAACCAATCAAAGAAGGTAAAGTACGTGAGATCTATGACAATGGAGACAGTCTGATCATGGTTGCAACAGACCGTATCAGCTGCTTTGACGTAATTCTGAATAACGAAGTTACAAAGAAAGGTGCTGTACTGACCCAGATGTCCAAATTCTGGTTTGACATGACTGAGGACATTCTTCCGAACCACATGATCTCTGTAGATACCAAGGATATGCCGGAGTTTTTTCAGCAGGAGAAATTCGAAGGAAAATCCATGATGTGCCGTAAACTGAACATGCTGCCGATTGAGTGTATCGTACGTGGATACATCACAGGAAGCGGCTGGGCAAGCTACAAGGAGAACGGCACTGTATGCGGCATCAAGCTTCCGGAGGGACTGAAGGAATCCGACAAGCTGCCTGAACCGATCTACACACCATCTACCAAGGCTGAGATCGGTGATCACGATGAGAATATTTCCTTTGAGCAGAGTATCGATCATCTTGAGAAATACTTCCCGGGAAAAGGACGCGAGTATGCAGAAAAGCTTCGTGACAACACCATTGCTCTTTACAAAAAATGTGCAGAGTATGCACTCAGCAAGGGAATCATCATTGCAGATACAAAATTCGAGTTTGGTCTTGATGAGGACGGAAACATGGTCATCGGTGATGAGATGCTGACACCGGACAGCTCCCGTTTCTGGCCGGCAGAAGGCTATGAACCAGGACATGGTCAGCCATCCTTTGACAAACAGTTTGCACGTGACTGGCTGAAAGCCAATCCGGACAACGACTGGACACTTCCGCAGGAGATCGTTGACAAGACTATCGAGAAATATCTCCAGGCATACAAAATGCTTACAGGAAAAGAACTGGCCTGAAAATAACAGCAGCTCTGAAATAGAACATACCTTACAAGCCGCTTCGGATGCCCATTCCGAGGCGGCTTCTTTCTGTATAAAACAGGACAAAAACAAAACGGTTGCAAGAAAACGGAGGGATATTTATAATAAATACAGAAACCAGATGATCCTGACAGATTTAAAGGAGTGTGATTATGAGCAGGAAAAACAAGGTGAAAAAGAAAAAAACAGTTGGAGATCATATTCTGACGATCGTTCTGATCGTGGCAATCTGTATTTTCTGTTATGCAGCTTTTAACCTTTATCATATTTATACAGAATATAAAAAAGGAACCGATGAATATAACAGCATTTCCGAAATGGCAGTGACAGAACGTGATCCGGACCAGGTGGAAGAGATGAATCAGCCGGATGAACAGCCTGTAGCACCTGTGCGTGTTGATTTTGATTCTCTCAGGAGTATCAATGAGGATGTGATCGGCTGGATCTATATGGAGGCATTGCCTGAGATCAGTTATCCGGTGGTACAGGGAGAGGATAATAATTTTTATCTGCACCAGACATATGAGAAAAATTATAATTTTGCGGGAACGATCTTTATTGATTATGAGAACAGAAGGGATTTCAGCGATTGTAATACCCTGGTGTACGGACACAACATGAAGAATGGTTCCATGTTTGGAATGTTGAAAAAATACAGAGCTGATGAGACGCTTTACAATGCCAGCAAATATTTCTGGATCCTCACACCGGAAAAAGATTACCGGTATGAGATCATTGCAGCGTATACGACTTCTGTGAACAGCGATACGTATACCTTATTTAAGGGACCTGGCAAAGAGTTTCTGGAATATGAGAAAAAAATGTTCCAGAATTCGGAGATCAGAACAGATGCCACTGCAAGTGAAGCCAATGTGAAGGATAAGATCGTTACATTATCAACCTGTACCGGCAATCAGGCAACACGTTTTGTGGTACAGGGAAAAAGAGTGAATGCGGTGAACCCACAGTAGAGCTTTTGCGGATAAGTTTGGGAGGAAATGATATGGGAAATGAGATAGAAAAATTACAAAAGATCATTGATGAGAGCAGAAATATTGTATTTTTCGGCGGTGCAGGTGTTTCAACAGAAAGCGGGATCCCGGATTTTCGAAGCCAGGACGGACTGTATAACCAGAAATATGATTACCCGCCGGAAACAATCTTAAGCCATACATTTTTTATGCGAAAACCTGAGGAATTCTTTAAATTTTACAGAGATAAGATGCTTTGTGATACTGCAAAGCCGAATGCGGCACATCTGAAGCTGGCGGAGATGGAGAAAACAGGAAAGCTGAAGGCTGTGATCACTCAGAATATCGATAATCTTCACCAGATGGCAGGAAGTAAAAAGGTCCTGGAGCTTCACGGAAGCGTTTACCGAAATCATTGTGTGAAATGCGGGAAATTCTATGATTTTAAATATATGAAGGAATCGAAAGGTGTTCCGCGGTGTAGCTGCGGTGGCATGATTAAGCCGGATGTGGTCCTTTATGAGGAAGGGCTGGATGACTATACGATCCAGGAATCAGTAAGAGTGATCTCGGAGGCGGAGGTGCTGATCATCGGGGGAACTTCTCTGGCGGTATATCCGGCAGCAGGCCTGATCGATTATTTCCGGGGAAATCATCTGGTGGTGGTCAACAAGGCACCGACACCGAGGGATAAATATGCGGATCTTCTTATTAAAGAACCAATCGGGCAGGTGTTTTCTCAGATAAGAGTCTGAAAATATGGGAACCTGGGATGATCTGCAAAAATAAAAATGAGGAGTAACAAATGGGATTAAATTATGAAGTTGGAGATATTGTCACACTGAAGAAGGCTCATCCCTGTGGCAGTAAAGAATGGGAGATCCTTCGCGTAGGAGCGGATTTCCGCCTGAAATGCAAGGGCTGCGGACATCAGATCATGGTGGCGCGTAAGCTGGTTGAGAAAAATACACGAGATTTGAAAAAAATTGAAAAAAATTAAATTTATGCTTTACATCACGGGAGAGATGTGTTAAAATCAACAACCGTGATATATTTCATATCCTTGCTCTTTGACAGGCAAAGGGCCAAAAGACCATAAGGAGGTTAAGACAAGCATGAACAAGTACGAGTTAGCATTAGTTGTGAGCGCTAAGCTTGAGGACGAAGCACGTGACGCTGTAGTTGAGAAAGCAAAAGGCTACATCACACGTTACAACGGCGTGATCACAGAAGTTGAAGAATGGGGTAAGAAGAAATTAGCTTACGAGATTCAGAAAATGCATGAAGGCTTCTACTATTTTATTCAGTTTGAAGCAGATTCTCAGTGCCCGGCGGAGATCGAGAGACATGTCCGCATCATGGACAATGTATTAAGATACCTGGTTGTCAAGAAAGAGGCATAATTTTTGCAGCGGATTTTCGAAAACACCATTAAGAACCTGTTCAGTTAAGTGAAATCATAAGAGAGGTAGAACGATGAACAAAGTAATATTAATGGGACGCTTGACAAGAGATCCTGAGGTAAGATATTCCGCAGGAGAAAATGCCCTGGCAATCGCCAGATATACACTGGCAGTTGATCGCAGATTCCGTCGTGACGGAGAGGCAAGTGCTGATTTTATCAGCTGTGTTTCTTTCGGACGTACAGCAGAATTTGCGGAAAAGTATTTCAGACAGGGACTGAAAATTGCAGTTACGGGACGTATCCAGACAGGAAGCTATACGAACCGTGAGGGACAGAAGGTTTATACGACAGAGGTTGTTGTTGAGGATCAGGAATTTGCTGAGAGCAAAGCATCAAGCGACAGCTATGCAGCAGCTCATCCGAGAACAGAGGCAGCACCTGCAACGTCTATGCCGAGTCCGAGCGCAGCAAGCGCCGACGGCTTCATGAACATTCCAGATGGAATTGATGAGGAGCTGCCGTTCAATTAGAACATCTGATCAAGACAGATGAGACGAATAAGATAGGAGGAAACAATCATGGCTTACAATAGAGGCGAGAGACCAGATTCTCCGATGAAGAGAAGAGGCGGACGCAGAAGAAAAAAAGTTTGTGTATTCTGCGGTAAAGAGAATAACGAGATCGATTACAAGGATGTAGCAAAGTTAAGAAAGTATGTTTCCGAGAGAGGTAAAATTCTCCCGAGAAGAATTACAGGTAACTGTGCGAAACATCAGAGAGCACTGACAGTTGCTGTTAAGAGAGCACGTCATATGTCCCTGATGCCATATGTTCAGGACTAATTCTGATCTTATACGGGGTCGTTGCGAAACAGATGAGCAGTCATCTGGAGGCAGCGGTCCTGTTTTTTTATGAGCAAAACAGATTTTATCATTGCTATGGAATTATAATAAGAAATCTGGTATAATGTTAAATAACTTGTGGGTTAAATTACATTAAGAACAGGAAAAAGCAATGAACAACAAAGTTAAATTCAATGGGCCTATGAAACACTTCATGCGCTGGCCGCTGTACCTTTCGGTCCTGGTCGTGCTGCTGGACCTGCTGGTGTTTATTGTAAGTGTAAAGGCCGGAATTCTGGTGTCTGTAGGTACTGTGATCTATATTTTTATCGCAGTACAGCTTTTTCGATATCACAAACCGCTGATCATCAATGATATGATTGCATTTGCAAATCAGTATGATGTGGTAGAAAAGCGGATGCTGGAAGAACTGGCGCTTCCTTATGCCATTATGGATATGGAAGGCCGCATGATCTGGTCCAACCGTATTTTTTCAGAGATCACGGGGAGAGATCAGTTTTATAAAAAAAATATCAGCACAGTTTTTCCGGATATTACTCCGGACAAGCTTCCTGTAGCCGATGAACCGGAAATTTCCGAGATGAGTATACATTTCGGGGATCGGATCTATCGGGTTTCCATGCAGCGGGTGACTATGGGTGAAGTAGTCAGCCATGCGGATATTCTGGAGAATATGTCCCAGAATGTCAGTCTGATCGCCATGTATCTTTATGATGAAACAGAGCTTAAGGAATACATCCAGAAAAATGAGGATAACAAGCTTGTTGTAGCACTGGCTTATCTGGATAATTATGAAGAAGCACTGGAGAGCGTGGAGGATGTGAGAAGATCTCTGCTTATCGCACTGATCGACCGAAAGATCACCAAGTATTTTTACAACTTTGACGGCCTTGTGAAGAAACTGGAGAAAGATAAATATCTTCTGATCATGCGCCAGAGTTCACTGGAAACACTGAAGGAACAGCGTTTTCATATCCTGGATGAGGTTAAGACGGTTAACATCGGAAATGAAATGGCTGTGACATTAAGTATCGGAATCGGTCTGAATGCTTCTACGTATATCCAGAATTACGAATATGCCAGAATTGCCATTGAGATGGCACTGGGCCGTGGCGGTGATCAGGTAGTGATCAAAAATGAAAATAATATTACCTACATTGGCGGCAAGGCACAGCAGATGGAGAAATCAACCCGAGTGAAGGCACGAGTGAAGGCTCAGGCTCTGAAGGAATTTATGAGCACCAAGGATCGAGTGGTGGTTATGGGACACAAGATCACAGATGTGGATGCTCTGGGAGCTGGGATCGGTATTTACCGTGCCGGTAAGACTCTTGGTAAGCCGGTGCATATTGTGATCAATGATCCGACCACATCCATTCGGCCGCTGATGAGTGGATTTATGGAGAATTCGGATTATGAGCCGTCCATGTTTGTGGACAGTAATCAGGCCAAAGAACTGGTGGATAACAATACGGTAGTAATTGTGGTGGATACCAACAAGCCAAGCTATACCGAATGCCAGGATCTTCTCTATATGACAAAGACCATTGTGGTATTGGATCATCACCGCCGCGGCAGCGAGGTGATCCAGAATGCAGTTCTGTCCTATGTGGAGCCATATGCATCCTCAAGCTGCGAGATGATCGCAGAGATCCTGCAGTATTTTGCAGACGGGCTGAAGCTTCGCAGTATTGAGGCGGACTGTATTTATGCGGGTATCATGATCGATACCAACAACTTTACAACAAGAGCGGGTGTGCGTACCTTTGAGGCAGCAGCATTCCTGCGCAGATGCGGAGCAGATGTGACACGTGTACGTAAGATGCTCCGGGATAATATTGATTCCTATAAGGCGAGAGCGGAGGCAGTTCGTACTGCGGAGATCTACAGAGATTATTTTGCCATTGCAAGATGTCCGAGTGAAGGTCTGGAAAGTCCTACCGTTGTAGGAGCACAGGCGGCCAATGAGCTGCTCAATATCGCAGGAGTCAAGGCATCTTTTGTTCTTACCAGCTATAATAATGAGGTTTACATCAGTGCCAGAGCCATTGATGAAGTGAATGTACAGGTCATGATGGAACGGATGGGCGGCGGCGGACATCTGAATATTGCCGGTGCACAGGTGAAAGACACCTTGGATGAGACCGAAAGAATGCTGAAAGAAATTATAGACCAGTTATATCAGGAAGGGGACAAATAGAAATGAAAGTAATTCTTCTGGAAGATGTTAAATCCCTGGGTAAAAAGGGACAGATCGTAAATGTAAGTGACGGATATGCAAGAAACATGATCCTGCCAAAAAAGCTTGGTGTTGAAGCTACATCCAAGAATCTCAATGACCTGAAACTCCGTAAGGCAAATGAAGAAAAGGTTGCCCAGGAAAACCTGGACGCTGCCAAGGCATTTGCAGAGGAGCTTTCCACAAAGGAGGTTATCCTTACTCTGAAGGTAGGTGAAGGCGGAAGAACATTCGGTTCTGTATCCTCAAAAGAAATCTCAGAGGCAGCCAAAAAACAGCTGAATCTTGATATCGATAAGAAAAAGCTCCAGCTGGAGAATCCAATCCGTAACCTGGGTGTTACCAATGTTCCGGTACGACTTCATCCGAAGGTAACCGGAAGTCTCAAAGTCTGGGTAAAAGAGGCGTAATCAATGGAAGAAGCACTGATCAAGAGGATTCTGCCTCACAGCATTGAGGCAGAGCAGTCAGTGATCGGATCCATGATCCTGGATCGTGATGCGATCCTGGTGGCTTCCGAGATCCTGACCAGTGATGATTTTTATCAAAAACAATATGGCATCATTTTTGATGCCATGGTGGAGCTCTGTAATGAAGGACAGCCGGTAGATCTGATCACTCTGCAGAATCGTCTCAGGGAGAAAGAGCTTCCGCCGGACATCAGCAGTATGGAATATGTCCGTGATCTGATCGCAGCAGTTCCTACATCAGCCAATGTGAAATATTATGCCAATATCGTAAGCGAAAAGGCAGTTCTCCGTCGGCTGATACGGACTACGGAAGAAGTTGCCAATGCCTGTTATCTGGAAAAGGACAGTACGGAAACCATACTTGAGGAATCCGAGAAAAAGCTGTTTAATATTTTGCAGAGAACAAATGGCAGCGATTATGTGCCGATCCAGCAGGTTGTGTTGAATGCAGTCAGCAATATTGAGAAGGCTTCCAAGCTGAAGGGCTCCGTTACCGGGATCCCGACCGGATTTGTGGATCTGGATTATAAGACTTCCGGTATGCACGCGTCCGATCTTGTACTGATCGCAGCCCGACCTTCCATGGGAAAAACTGCCTTTGTATTGAATATTGCCCAGTATATGGCGTTTCGTAAAGATGTGACCGTGGCTATTTTCAGTCTGGAGATGTCCAAGGAGCAGCTGGTAAACCGTCTTCTTGCTATGGAATCTCACGTGGATTCCCAGAATCTCCGTACCGGAAATCTGAAAGATGAGGACTGGACGAAGCTGGTAGAAGGAGCGGATATTATCGGTGGCTCCAATCTTATTATTGATGATACACCTGGAATCTCCATTGCGGAGCTCCGTTCCAAATGCAGAAAATATAAGCTTGAGCATAATCTGGGGATCATCATGATCGATTATCTTCAGCTGATGAGCGGAAGTGGAAAATCGGATTCCAGACAGCAGGAAATTTCAGATATTTCACGATCGCTGAAAGCGTTGGCAAGAGAGATCGATGTACCGGTAATTGCGTTATCACAGCTTAGCCGTGCAGTGGAACAGAGACCGGATCACAGGCCAATGCTTTCGGATCTTCGAGAGTCCGGAGCTATTGAGCAGGATGCGGATGTGGTCATGTTTATCTATCGAGATGATTATTATCACAAAGATACCGAGAAGAAAGACATTGCGGAAATTATCATAGCCAAGCAGAGAAACGGTCCTATCGGAACTGTGGAGCTGGTATGGCTGCCGAGATATACCCAGTTTGTAAATATGAAAAAATAGAGCCGTGCAGACGGTAAATGAAAGGCTGTCAGGATGAAAGCTTACAGTTATCCTGATGGCTTTTTGTATTTTTGTCTGTGTGATCGTGGAGTTCGGGATGCTATGGATATAGGCAAAGAGTCATATTTGGTAAAATTATGTCAACCGATTATTCTTGCTATTTCCTGATCTCAGGGGTTATACTGTAGACAGCAGCAGTGAATCTCTATATAAGGGGGCGTTCACAATGGAAAAAAGATATACAGTCAGACAGGCCGTAACACTGACCGGAGTGAAATCTTATGTCCTGCGTTACTGGGAGGAAGAACTGGAGCTTCGGATCGGACGCAATGAACTGGGACATCGCTATTATACACCGTTTGATATCCAGCTTTTTCTTAAAATAAATGAGCTGAAAAGTAAAGGACTTCAGTTGAAAGCAATCCGTACACTGATCCCACCGGAGGTAAGAAAGACAGATACACCGGATTTTTCAGAATCTGGTATCAGGATCCTGGATGGAGAAGCTGTTGAGCTTGAAGATATCCCAATGAAAAAAACGGGATCTGAAAAGGAATTCATGGAAAAAACGGAATCCGGGAATACAGAGAAGTGCGGAGCAGATAACGATAAGATACTGGAGTTTCAGGAAATCATGGAACGCCTGATCCGTGAGGAAATGCAGAGAAAGAAAGAAGGAGAGTACCGGTGTCGTTCTCTGGATGAAGCGATCCGCAGGCAGCAGCAGGCAAGAAGAGAAGCGGCAGCTTCCTGTGAGGGAAAAAAGAATAAAAAAAACAGAAAAGGCTGCCGGTAAACCGGCAGCCTCATTCATTATAGCAGCTTATCAAGCTAATGATGCATTACTCAGCAGAGATAGCACCAACTGGACAGGCCTCAGCGCATGTTCCGCAGTCAACACAAGCGTCTGCGTCGATTACATAATGCTCGTCTCCCTGAGAAATAGCCTCGTTCGGGCACTCACCCTCACATGTTCCACAGCTAACGCACTCGTCAGAAATTACATATGCCATAATTGATATCCTCCTTTTAAATTGTGTATTGTATGTATCCCCTACCAGGGATTCTATCCACATTTTAATATATCTGCATAAAGAATACAAGTATAAATTTATAAACAAAACTGAAAATCCGTAACCCGTTGATTCCATTCCGGATTCGTATTATAATAGCAGAACGGAATGAAAATATTTCGATAAAACAGTAAAGGAGAATACAATCATGGCAAAAGTTACAAAGAGCATGCTGATCGGAGAACTGCTCACTGTAGACCCGAATATCGCACCGATCCTGATGAGAGCAGGAATGCATTGTCTTGGCTGCCCGTCTTCACAGATGGAATCTCTGGAAGAAGCAGCAATGGTCCATGGCCTGGACGCAGATGTCCTCGTAGCTCAGATCAATGATTTTCTTGGTGAGTAATAAACAGAAGCTTTTTTGCTGAAACAAAAGGACCGCTGTCGGGAAATGCAGATCATATGGATCGCATTCCGACAGCGGTTTGTTTGTCTGTAGGATATTTGGTTTGTCAGATATTCAGAAGCTTCTGAAGTGCATGATCAGCAATCAGTGCACAGTGCTCTCTGAGGTAGGCTTCACCGGCTGGTGTGAATGCGCGGCCGATGCCATACTCGGAAAGGATATTGCAGACCTTGTTAAATTCTTCAGGTGTACAGTCTGACTGATGAAGTACCAGCTGATAGACACCGTCTTCTCCTTCACGATAGAGAGTATTATCACCGGTAAAGAACCCATTCATACCATGAGATGCGGCAATAACATCATCCAGCCCCGGGAAAGAGTACAGGCGTATAAGCTTTACAGAACTCTCAGCCGACTGCTGTGATGCATCCGGAGTTTCTGTTGCCTGAGAGGCGGAAGTTTCCGCCCTTTTTTCTTCCGGTTTCTGTGAAAGATCCTTAAGCTTGGATTCACAGAGCTTCTGGAAGATATCGATGATATTGTCAGCGCCATCGATCTCTACGGTATCGGAAGGTTTGTTGCCCTTGAAGGGTGCAAATTTGGAAAAACGTGTATCCAGTTCTTCAGGATCTTCCACTTTAGTGATAATGAGGATAATACTTTCGGCATTGACAGGAATAGCCTCGATCATCAGAGGAATATTATCTGCTTCAAAACCAAATTGTATCTGTGCCTGCTGCATCATATCACGAAAGAGACGTTTGGCTTTTTCGGTACCGTATGCAAGTTCGCTGATACGGATCTGATGACTGTCCAGATCTTCTTTCGTCAGGGTACAGCGGATCTGATTTTCATTGATTTTTTCTATTTTCATATGATCACATCCTATAGGTAAATAAATTTAATCTTTTACATACTGTATTATATAACAGTTATACACAAGATGTAAAGATGTAGAAACCGGAGAAAGAAGAAAATTTCTGATTCTTTTATAAAAGACTTGCATCTGAAGGGAAATCAGGTATAATGAAAAGCAGAAAAGCTGTCTCCTCCCGGAAGCAAGAAGACAGTAACGATAACTTAAAGTCATATTTTTCTGAAGATAAGGATTCTGTGTGAAATTCATCGGCGAGTCTGTCGGTACACAGAGAAATTTCCCCCCATTTTATTATTTATATTTTATTACAAGTATCATCCTAACAGGGAAGTTGCAGCTTTTCGAGAACCATTGCTGGTGTTTTCTGAAAATCTAACCAGGAAAGGAGGTCGGGATACGCCAAATATATCACAGGAAAAAAAGAAATCCGCAAAACCCCTTCGAAGGGAGCTGGAGCTTTATCGTGAGAACGGAGTTTCTCTTTATCTCAATGGAGCACCAAGCACTCCGAAAAAAATCGCAAAAGCCTGTCAGATTGCGGAAAACGGGGTCTATATGCGGGATTATACGGAAGATGAAGACGGCCATATCGCCTGTGTAAGCTTTGATCTTATTCGCAAAGAATGACCGTACATAAGAAAAAACGGTTCCCCGGATAACGATCATCCCCTGCACTCATGCATACCATGCGGGGAACCGAAATTCTAAAGAAATTGTGAAAAATTATTAAAAGTCGATTTTTATAACGAAATGTAGACAAGATATGTTATAATGGAACAAATTATAACATTTTATACCGAAAGGAAAAAAACATGACAAAAAAACACATACCGGTCTTTGTGGTAGGTCTGCTGATCGTTCTGGTCGCTCTTGCCGGAGGGGCTGTTTACGGGATTAATAAGCTTATACCAAGCAGGAAACAGATGGATCTGACAGAATACTACGGCCAGAATGCAGACGGTGAGGCTGCGTTGATACTTGGAACTGAGAAACTGGAAGAGAAGGCACTTATCTCAGGAGAAGATGTATATCTTCCGCTGGATGTAGTGAACGGATATTTGAATCAGAGATATTACTGGGATAGCGAAAACAAGAAGATACTGTATGCAACACCATCCAGGCTCACAGAGGAACCGGCTTCAGATAAGGCAGACGGAAACGTGTGGCTGAAGGATGACACGGTTTATCTGAAACTGGATTATGTAAAAAAGTATACAGATATCGATTCTTATATAGAGCAGGATCCTGCAAGGGTTGCGATACAGTACAAATTTACCAATGTGGAGACAGTGACCACAAAGAAGGATACCGTGGTCCGTTACCGGGGCGGGATCAAGGCGCCGATCCTTTCCAAGCTGGCGAAGAATACAGTTCTCCGGCTGATGAATGAAGGTGAGGAGTGGGATCAGGTGGCAACCGATGACGGTTACATCGGTTATGTGCAGAAGAAAAAAGTAAGTGCTGTGGACACAACGGATTATAAACGGGATTTTAAGACAGAGTCCTATACATATCTTACTATGGATGAGCCGGTGAACCTGGTATGGCACCAGGTTACCAGCACAGATGCAAACAGCTATTTCGCAGATGCGGTACAGAATATGACAGGCGTGAATGTGATCTCTCCAACCTGGTTTTCTGTAACAGATAACTCCGGAAATATTTCAAGCCTTGCATCTGGGGAGTATGTGATGCAGGCACATGAAAAAGGACTGAAGGTATGGGGACTGGTGGATAATTTTAATGAGAACATGAATACCAAAGAAGTTCTTTCAAAAACCAGTTCAAGGCAGAATCTGGAGAATCGGCTGATCACTTATGCACTGAAAGCAGGAATGGATGGAATCAATGTTGATTTTGAATCTTTGAGCGAAGGAGTAGGAATCCATTTCCTTCAGTTTTTAAGAGAGCTTTCTATCCAGTGTCACGCCAATAATTTGGTACTGTCTGTAGATAATCCGGTTCCGGAAGATTTTACCAGTCATTATGACCGTGCGGAGCAGGGCAAGGTTGTAGATTATGTGATCATTATGGGCTATGATGAGCATTACGTAGGCTCCGACGCAGGTTCCGTGGCATCTTTGCCATGGGTAGAACAGGGTGTTAAGGATACGCTTTCAGAAGTACCGGCTCAACGGACGATCCTTGCGATCCCGTTCTACACAAGGCTCTGGAAGACTACAGATGGCGGTGCACTGACAAGTGAGGCCATCGGTATGGATCAGGCACAGCAGACGATCAGTGATAACGGAGCAGAAACTTACTGGGACAAGAAGACAAGTCAGAATTACGGAACCTATGAAGGGGACGGTGCCACATACCAGATCTGGCTGGAGGACTCTAAGTCTATTGCGGAAAAGGTTAAACTGATCAAAAAATACAAACTGGCAGGTGTGGCAGAGTGGAAGCTTGGATTCGAGAACAGCGGGATCTGGAGCGTGATCACAGAAAACCTGTCATAAACAGAAGAAAACATTGTGATCTTCACAATGCTAAAAACACTCCCGGCAACATATATTAAAATAAATATGCCGGGGGTGTTTTGTGTTGAAAAAACATTTCATAGAATTGGCAATGGCAGTTCTTATGCTGGTCTGTTTTTATATTCTGTCATGGGAAGCGGCAGAAACTGCAGGCAGACTTATAGATGTATCCGGAAATATAAAAGCAGATCAGGTGATCCTGGTGGATGCCGGTCATGGCGGTGTGGATTCCGGAATGGTGGGAATCGGTGGACTGAAGGAAAAAGGAATCAATCTGGATATTGCCATGAAGCTAAAAACGATCCTGGAAAAAAAAGGCCTTGCCGTAGTAATGACCCGGGAAGAAGATAAAGGTCTTTATGAAAATGGTACAAAAAATATGAAAGCACAGGATCTGCAGAATCGTATTGAACAGATCCGGAAATATGAACCGGTGCTTTCTGTGAGTATCCACCAGAACAGCTACAGTGACCCCGGAGTAAAAGGTCCGCAGGTATTTTATTATGAGGATTCGGAAGGCGGAAAAGAACTGGCACTTGCGATCCAGGAAAACATGAACCGGAAGCTTTCCATTGCACGGCCGCGGGTGGCAAAAGAAAACAGAACCTATTATCTTCTGAAGAGAAGTCCGGGGGTGATCAATATCGTAGAATGTGGATTTCTTACAAATCCGGAGGAAGCCGCCCTGCTTCAGACAGAGAAGTATCAGAGAAAGGTAGCAGAGGCTGTGGCTGATGGAATCGTTACATATCTGAAAAAACAGAAGGAAAACGAAAATAATTGAAAAAAATGTGAATAGCCTTTTCATAGGAAGGTGATTCTGCTATACTTTACGTGAATTAAGGAGAATCCTATGCTTGGAATCATTTATCTTATATTATGTATGTTAACAGGAATGGAAATGGCAGGATGTCTGTTTCCGCGTCAAACAACTGAAAGAGGAAACAGGATATGGGTGGTCCTGCCGGCAGCGTTTGGGATGGGAATCCTGATGCTGACCTGGGCAGTCTATATTCTTTCCTGGATGTTCAGCATATGCGCGGGGGCGGAGCATCCTCTTTTTTATGGAAATCTGATCGTATTTCTGGTAGATATCTTGCTGCTTTCGGGAATCTTCCGGTGGAAAAAGAAAAAACAGCAAAAAATGTTTGTGATATCCGAACGGATGATCAGCAGAAAATGGATCCTGAAAAAAGAGCTTCTGCTTTTTGGCATTTTGACAGTTTTTGTGATCTGGATGATGTTTTATGTTTTCCATATGAAAGACGGCATTCTGTACTCCGGCTTTTCGGTATACGGAGATTATGCACCCCACACGGCAATGATGCGATCTTTTTCAAGGGGAAATAATTTTCCTACCCAGTATCCGCATTATGGCGGGCAGGATGTGAAATATCATTTTATGTTCCAGTTCCTTGTAGGAAATCTGGAGTATCTGGGCCTTCGTCTTGATCTGGGATATAATCTGGTAAGTATCCTGTCTCTGGCGGGATTTCTTATGGTGCTTTACGGGATCAGCTACCGGATGTTCAAAAGCTTCTGGGCCGGGGCAGCTGCCATTGTTTTCTTTTTTTTCCGCAGCGGAACAGCGTTCTGGCGTTATCTGTGGGAACATCTTCAGGCGGGGGACCTTGTACGGACTCTGGAAGAAAATACGGCGTTTATCGGTTATACTACCAATGAAAACTGGGGATTATGGAATTTCAATGTATATCTGAACCAGCGTCATCTGGCTTTCGGCCTTCTGATGGCAGCTGTAGCGGTATGGACCTTTATGGATTGGGTGGAAGCCGGATGCAGTCACAAGGAGCAGGGATTTTTGTGGGTCCGTAACCGTTTTTTTACAAAAAAAGCCTGGATCTGCAGAAATGTGGATACGGCGATACTTCTGGGACTGTTTCTGGGATTAACTGCCTTCTGGAACGGAGCTGCGCTGATCGGCGGACTTCTGATCCTTGCCGGACTGGCAGTGTTTTCTGACGGTAAGCTGGATTATGTGATCTGTGCCGGACTGGCGGTGCTTTTTTCGGAACTGCAGTCGAAGATCTTTGTGTCGGGAAGTGTTATGAGTCCATCCTTTTACTGGGGCTTTCTGGCAGACAATAAAAGCATTTCCGGTGTACTCTGGTATCTGGTGGAGATCAGTGGATTTTTCTTTGTGGGAATGATCGTGGCAGCAGTATTTCTGAAGAGAGGTCAGCGGGCAGTGCTGATGGGCTGTTTGCTTCCAATGGCATTTGCATTTCTGGTATCTCTGACTCCGGACATCAATGTCAATCATAAATATGTGATGATTTCCTATGCCTTTGTGACAGTTTTCTGGGGATGGATCGTAAGATGTGTTTTCCTTGCAGGGAAAAACAGCTGGAAGAAATGGGCCGGTCGCGCAGCGGCAGCGGTCCTTTGTATCTGTCTTAGTGCAACGGGGATCTATGATTACGTGATCATCTTAAGAGACAACGATTCCGCACACAGGATGACTGTAAATATGGAAAGCAGCCTGACGGACTGGCTCAGTGCAAATCTTAAGAAAAATGATCTTCTGCTGACACCGGAATATACCATGAACGAGGTCACCATGTCCGGTGCCATGCTGTATTGCGGATGGCCTTATTATGCATGGTCTGCAGGGTACGATACGGGCTATCGTGCCGGCCAGGCAGTGCTCATATATACCACGGATGATCCAGAGCTACTGAAAGCTACCGTAAAACAGGAAAAGATCACATATATCCTGTTTGAGGAGGATATGGAATTTGAACAGCAGGAATGTCGTGAGGATATCATCAGGGAGACATATCCACTGGTGTATACCTCAGAGGATGGGAGAATAAGAATCTATGAAACATGACAGCTTATATATCATTATGCCGGCATATAATGAAGAAAAAAATATCGGGACCGTGATCGAGCAATGGTATCCGGTAGTGGAGAGGATCGGCGGGGACAGCCGCCTGGTGATCCTGAATGATGGCAGCAAAGATGCTACCTACAAAAAAATACAGAATTATCAGAAAAATTATGACCGTCTTATAGGAATCGATAAACCGAATGAAGGACATGGAGGAACAATACTCAGGGGATATCGTTACGCAGTAGAAAAAGGTGCCGATTATATTTTTCAGACGGATTCAGACGGCCAGACACTTCCGGAGGAATTCTGGCAGTTCTGGGAAAAACGTCAAAAGTGCGGGCTTCTTATCGGTTACCGGAAGAAGAGAGAGGATGGGCTTTCCAGGATTTTTGTGACAAGAATACTGCGGCTTGTGCTTTTCCTTATTTTTGGAACCTGGGTAAAAGATGCAAATACGCCATATCGGCTGATGGATGGAAAACAGCTCGCCAAAGTACTGAAGCGTATCCCAGGCGGATTTTTCCTTTCCAATGTGCTGATGACCGTGATCTATGAAAAACATCATCTTTATGTGGAATATATCCCCATCACATTCCGACCGAGACAGGCCGGAAAAAATTCTATCAACATGAAACGGATCATAAAGATCGGAAGACAGGCATTTGCGGACTTTATCCGTCTGCGGGGCAGGATCTGATACAGGAGGAACAGAAGGATGAAAAAAAAGATCAGAGAATTATTTCCGGAGCTGACTGCAGCAGTGCTCCTGACAGTACTTTCTGCGTATCTCCTGGGAGGAGATGTATGGACATTCTGGACCTGGTGGCTGCTTGCACTGTTCATGGGAATGGTGGCAATGCCGGTCACAGGAAGGCTTTTTGGTGGTTTTGAAGACCGGGGATGGCTTTTTTCAAAGGTACTTGCCATTGCGGTTACCGGATTTCTCACCTGGCTTCTGGTAGCGGTGGGAATCCTTTCTTTTACAGCAGCAGTGTGTGTAGGAGTATCTGTGTCTGTTGGCATTTTATGTGCTGTAATTTTTCATGTTCAGCTGAAGCATGGCATTGAATGTTATCCGTCAGGAAAGATGCAGCTGATCTTTCGGGAGGAGCTTCTGTTTTTTGGGATCTTTCTGCTGTGGACTTATCTGGCAGGATTCCGGCCACAGGCATATGGAACAGAGAAATTTATGGATTATGGCTTCATGGAGGCCATGATGCGGAGCAAAACTCTTCCTGCACGTGATCTCTGGTATTCACAGGGAACCATCAATTATTACTATGGCGGGCAGTATTTTGCAGTGTTTCTTACGAAGCTTACAGGAAGCAGAGTGGAAGTGACTTATAATCTGATGCGTACCTTTGTGGCAGCGTTTGCCTTTGTGTATCCGTTTTCCCTGGTCCGTCAGATGACGAAGGACAGGCTGTATGGACGACTGGATGGAAAGAAGGAATATATTCCTCCACTGGCAGGAGTTACTGCAGGTATTGCAGTATCTATCGCGGGAAATGTACATTATATCGTCTACCGTTGTGTACTGCCGCTGATCCGGAAGATACAGGGAGTGGCAGAAACAGCCAGCTACTGGTTCCCGGATGCAACTCGTTACATAGGGTATAATCCGGTGAATGACAGTGATAAGACCATACATGAATTCCCATGCTATTCCTTTGTTCTGGGAGATCTTCATGCCCATGTGGTAAATGTGATGTTTGTGACATTTCTGGTGGGAATGCTCTATGCATGGCTGAAAATGATCCGGAAAAGAGGGCCTGAGCCTGAAAAACAGGAACGCAGTGTTTTCTGGCTGAGACAGCTTCTGATGCCGCATATCCTTCTGGCGTCAGTTTTTCTTGGCATGTTCCAGTGGACCAATTACTGGGATTTTGTGATCTATTTTGTAGTGACCGGTGGAGTTGTCCTGATCGCAAATATCATACGATTTGAGGGAAAGATAATCAGGATCCTGGCAGTGACGATCGTACAGGCAGTGGAGATCATAGGTCTCTCTTATCTGGTGATCCTGCCCTTTACATTGAAATTTGATACGATGGTACAGGGGGTGGCACTGGCACAGCATCATTCACTGTGGTATCAGCTTCTGATCCTCTGGGGACTTCCGGTGCTCCTCACTGTTTTGCTGATCCTGTCTGTCATCACAGAAAAAATGAAGGGACTGAAGCATAAAAGTCTTTACAGGCTGCTGGAGGCGATCACAGTTCCGGATCTTTTTGCAGTGATCATGGGCTTATGTGCAATCGGACTGGTTTTGATCCCGGAGCTTGTATATGTGCGGGATATTTATGAAAATGGAAATGCCAGAGCCAATACTATGTTCAAGCTGACGTATCAGGCATATATACTTTTCGGAATGACAATGGGATATGGGATTTATCGTATGCTGGTGATATCCAGACAGAAGATCATCCGGATCCTTTCAGGTGTGGGGCTTTTTGTACTGCTCTGGACCGTGGGCTATTTCGGAAATGCCGTGCATTCCTGGTTTGGGGATGTCTGGAAGGTTTCGGAGTATCAGGGACTGGATGCAACTACATTTCTTGAGCAGGATTTTCCTCAGGATGCGTCGGCGATCCGCTGGCTGAAGCAGAATATCAAGGGCTCTCCTGTGGTGCTCGAGGCTAACGGGGACAGCTATACCGGATATGAGAGAGTTTCTGCATCTACGGGGCTTCCGACCGTACTGGGATGGTATGTGCATGAATGGCTCTGGAGAAATAATGTACCTGACCTCAATGAAAAAAGTGCGGACATCCAGACTATTTATACAGCTACAGATGCAGAGACGGTAAAAAAACTGATCAGCCGTTATGATATTTCCTATATCTTTGTAGGAGGACAGGAAAAAGAAAAATACGGAACAGGGCTTAATGACAGTGTTCTTCAGAGTCTGGGAAGCATTGTCTTTGAAGATGATATGTCAGGAACCTACATTGTGAAAGTGGAGCAGGATTGACATTTTTTCCATAATAACGCTATAATGTAACTATTATGTAGCTATCTGTTAACGGATATGCTCAGCAGGAGATTTCTGCTGAGCAGTATACAGAAAAAAGTGACAGTTGCAGGATGGCAGCAGAGAGGAGGATATTATGAACAGAATCGACAGACTTTATATGGAAATGATCCATTATTATCAGGGGGATCCGAAGCATATCCAGCATTTTGTGAAGGTGCATGATCTTTCAAGGCTGATCGGCCAGAGTGAGGGCCTGGATGAAGATACGATGTATGTTCTGGAAGCTGCGGCTCTCGTTCATGATATCGGGATCAAAGTCGGTATGGAAAAATACGGACGCTCTGATGGAAAGACGCAGGAAGCAGAAGGTCCGGCAGCTGCCAGAGAGATGCTTACCGCACTGGGCTTTCAGGAGAGGGTGATCCGCAGAGTGGAATATCTGGTAGGACATCATCATACCTATAAGGATATTGACGGGCTGGATTATCAGATCCTTGTGGAAGCTGATTTTCTGGTTAATTATTTTGAAGATGGACTGGATAAAGAACATATAAAGAAAAGTGCAGAGAAGATCTTTAAAACAGAAACAGGTAAAAAAATAGTAAAAGACATGTTTTTTCCGGAGATTTTTCAGAAATCCGAAACCTGGGCACAGGAGGCCCTTCAGGACCTGGAAGATTTTATTGAAGAGCAGGGGATTTATATCAGACAGTAAATGGAGCGTAAAATGAAAGCAGAAATAGCAGTTATGACAGCGGAGAATATAGACAGAAAGGCAATTGCCAGAGGTGGCGAGATCCTG
Source organism: Blautia massiliensis (ex Durand et al. 2017) (assembly GCF_051861785.1). NCBI lineage: Bacteria > Bacillati > Bacillota > Clostridia > Lachnospirales > Lachnospiraceae > Blautia > Blautia massiliensis (ex Durand et al. 2017). The sequence goes on along the minus strand of NZ_CP146725.1, from coordinate 799,467 downwards.
AAAAACGGCGGGCTTGTGGCATTTCCCACAGAGACTGTATACGGTCTTGGAGGAAATGCCCTGGATCCGAAAGCATCGATGAAGATCTATGCAGCCAAGGGAAGACCTTCGGACAATCCGCTGATCGTACATATCGCAGATATCCGTGACCTGGATAAGATCGTTACGGAGGTTCCTGAAAAAGCCAGAGTACTGGCTGAGAAATACTGGCCGGGTCCGCTGACAATGATCCTTCCCAGGGCAGATATCGTGCCAAAGGAAACAACCGGAGGACTGGACAGTGTGGCAGTACGTTTTCCAAGTGATCCTATCGCACAGGAGCTGATCCTTGCGGCTGGCGGATATGTGGCAGCGCCAAGTGCCAATACTTCCGGAAGACCAAGTCCTACGACAGCGGGACATGTGGCAGAGGATCTGGGAGAAGCCATTGATATGATCATTGATGGAGGACAGGTAAATATCGGTCTGGAATCTACGATCGTAGATTTTACAGAAAACATACCGGTAGTCCTGCGGCCGGGATATATTTCCCTGGAAATGCTCCGGGAAACACTTGGAGATGTAAGGATGGATAAGGGGCTGATCAAACCGGACAGCAAGGTCCATCCAAAAGCACCGGGAATGAAATACCGTCATTATGCACCAAAGGCAGATCTTGCCATTGTGGAGGGACCCACAGAGGGTGTGATCGCGGAGATCGAAAAAAGAGCCGGAGAGGCTGAGGAGAAGGGACTGACGGTGGGGATCATCGCAACAGATGAAACAAAAGGCCGATATTCACATGGAATCGTAAAGAGTATCGGAAGCCGGGAGCAGGAAGAAACCATCGCGCATCATCTGTACGAGGTCCTGCGTGATTTTGACAGCTGTAATGTAAGTGCCATTTATTCAGAGGCATTTTTTACACCAAGAATGGGACAGGCGATCATGAACCGCTTACTGAAAGCGGCTGGTCATAAAATTATCAACGTTGAGGAGGAGAAAGAAAATGATAGCACTGGGATGTGATCATGGCGGCTATGAGCTGATGCAGGAGGTAAAGAAGCATCTGGAAGAGAGAGGACTGGAGTACAAAGATTTTGGATGCACTGGTCCGGAATCTGTAGACTATCCTGTTTATGGAAAGAAAGTAGCCCAGGCGATCGTGGACGGTGAGTGTGAGAAAGGAATCCTGATCTGCGGAACAGGTATCGGAATTTCCATCACTGCTAATAAATTCAAGGGAATCCGTGCTGCACTTTGTACAGATTGCTTTACTGCAGAGGCAACAAGACTTCATAACGATGCCAACATTCTGGCCATGGGCGGTCGTGTAGTAGGACCGGGGCTTGCTCTGAAGATCGTGGATACATTCCTGGATACACCTTTTTCCGGGGATGAGCGTCATATCAGAAGGATCAACATGATCGAGGATTGATCGATCAGTAAGAAACCAATAGAAAAAGAGGATTCTGTATGGATAAAAAAGGACAGAAACGACAGGGATATCTTTCCTGGGATGAGTATTTTATGGGTGTTGCCATGCTTTCCGGTATGCGTTCCAAGGATCCGCATTCACAGGTTGGTGCCTGTATCGTAAGTGAAGATAACAAGATCCTGTCAATGGGGTACAATGGATTTCCAAAGGGATGCTCCGATGATGAGTTTCCCTGGGGAAGAGAAGGAGATCCGCTGGATACCAAATATCTTTATGTGACACACAGTGAGCTCAATGCCATCCTGAACTACCGGGGAGGAAGTCTGGAAGGTGCCAAGCTTTATGTGTCCCTGTTTCCCTGCAACGAATGTGCCAAGGCTATTATCCAGGCAGGGATCAGGACTATCGTATACGACTGTGATAAATATGCAGATACTCCGTCGGTGATCGCATCCAAAAAAATGCTGGATGCAGCCGGAGTCCGGTATTATAAATATAACCGGACAGACCGTGAGATCACCATTAAAGTGTAAAAGAGAACAAAAATAAGAGAAAAACAGCAGCCTGGCTCCTGATTCATCATATCATCAGGGCTTCCGCTGCTGTTTTTTATGAATGGTTAAGAATGTGCTTCGGAATGAGGATCTTCCGGTGCGGATAAGGCTGTGGGAGAGATCTTCTGTGGAAAAATTAAGCAGACTTTGAAAAGGTCACCGTCCAGATAAAGTTTAAAGGTGCCACCTTGAAGCTGGGTAAGGCTCTGTGCGATGGATAATCCAAGTCCGCTGCCTTCTGTATTTCTGGCAACATCGCCGCGGATGAAACGTTCGGTCAGTTCTTCAGCCGGAATGTTCAGAGGCTGTGCGGAAATATTTTTCAGGGTAAAGATGACTTGATCTTTTTCCAGAAGAACTTCTGCATAGACCCTTGTGTTCTCCATGGCATATTTCAGAATATTGCCGAAAAGATTTTCAAGGATACGCCACATCCGTCTGCCATCGGCATAGATCATGGCAGGAGAATCAGGCAGATGTGTCATCAGGGTCAGATGTCTGTTTTCCATCCGTTCTTCGAATTCACCCATCACCTGGTAAAGCATTTCCACAAAGTTCAGTTCCGTCATTTCCAGAGAAAGATTTCCGCTACTGGCTTTGGAAGCTTCCACTACATCTTCGGTCAGACTTTTCAGACGATGTGCCTTTGAGTCCAGGATCTCAAGATATTTCAGTGCTTCCGGATCTTTGAGGTTCAGCCTTTTCAGCAGATCAATGTAATTGATGATGGAAGTCAGCGGCGTTTTCAGATCATGGGAGACATTGGTGATCAATTCGGTTTTCATACGCTCATCTTTGAGGCTTTTTTCCACGGCAGCGTCCAGCCCGTCACCAATGCGGTTGATATACTGTGCCATTGCCTTCTGATCACCACGGAGTTCCTTTTCCGGGATCTTGTAAGTGAGCTCTCCATCGGTGATACGTTTCAGACCATCAAGGAGGAGTTCCCGCCCAAGAGCAATTTTGTAGACGCAGAAAAGCGCGCCCAGATCCAGAAGAAATAGAAGCAAAAACATCAGGAACCATCCATCAGATGCCGCGAGCAGGGCACTGAAGAAAAATTCAAGGAATAGAAATACGCCAAGTCCCACTACCATACGTATTCTGCTTATGGTATTCCTGGAGAAAAAATCGATCAGTTTACCGGCTTTACAAAGACACAGACGGGGAAGCTTCAGACATTTGCGAAGCAGGCTGTTTTTCCACAGGGTGTGCGCTTTGATCCTGCGGATCAGGCTTAAATAGCCGATCCAGAACAGGCACGTGATCAGGAGAATCGTGATACCCAGGATGATCAGGGAGGAGACAAGGTTATAGGTGGAAGCTTGCATGCTAAGTCCTGCGGTCAATACAACAAGTGCCGGGATACACACAAGTCCGGCTGCTGCTTCCGTATAGATCCTGTCAAAAAAGTTCAGTTCTGGCTGAGCCGTGTCTGTATTACTGCTATCGGAATTTCTTCTTCCGGTGTGGACAGTAAGCCAGATAAAATCTATGATAAAGAGCAGAAAACTGATCATGGTGATCACAGCAGCCGGGATAAATAAAGTACGGTAAGTCAGGAAATGCTGTCTGTCAGTTTTAATGGAATCCTGTACAGGAAGGCTGGTATCATCGATCCAGGCAAGAAAACTGCAGTTTTCATCGTATGTGGAGTTTCGAAGGAGATCGATCCAGCTTCCTACAGAAGAGTTTGCAGCAGCGGAAAGGTTCAGATTCATAAGACCATTCCGGGCATTTTTCTCATCTGTGGCAGCTTCGTTGACACTTAGGAACACGTAAGGCTTTTTGTCTGAAAAACCGGAAATATCAGTCAGGTCGGAAGTATAGGCTGCATCTGTATTTGTGAAGATTTTCTGTGAGGTGTTATCCGTATAGGCATAATGGATATTGGAATTACCACTGCTGTACTCATCCAGTGTCTGAGCAGCTTCTGTCCAGCTGGAAAAAAGATCCCGGGCATTATCCAGCTGCTCAAAGGCATCGTTCAGGTTCCCTTTGAAATTCCTGGTTTTGGATGAAGTGGAATTCATGTAATCCAGGAGACTGTCGTAACCTTCCGGTGCACAGGGGATTTCAAGGATCGGAGTGAGCATATTTGCCACATCTGTGTAAACCACGTTTCCGTTTTTGTCTGTGATGTTTTTCAGAGGTTCCTGTGACTGTATGCCGCCGTCTGCATATTCGGCGCTCAGAGAGGAAAGAATACGCTCAGTCCAGTCTTTCTGGGAAATTCCCTCGTATTTCAGGGCACCGGAGTTGGCATTTAGCTGCAGGGTTCCGTCTTCCAGAGCCTTTTTGAAATCGGAATAGTACATATATTTTGTTTCACCCTCCGGGGTGGTAAGGCCCAGGACGATCCAGTCATCATTGGAATGGATGGTCTGTGAGCTCCATTCCTTAAGATCATTGAAGGAATAGGCTAGTCCGGAGGTGTTTTTGAAGGAGAGAGAATCTCCGTTATAAAGCTCTTCGAGATCAATGTATGCATCTTCGTTTGTTTTATCCAGGATTTCCTTGGCTGAAATTCCGGACAGGATTGTGGAAGCTTTTGAGTAAAAGCTGTCAGCAAAAGCAGAGGTCTGGAAATAATCCTTTGTTTTAAGATCCTCGGCAGAGTCCATCTGCATACCTGCCTGGATCACCAGTGCCGCTGAAAAGACCATGATCAGAGGCAGGATAAGGGCAAGGACAAGAGCAGGAATGCGCATAAATGAACGTTTTTTTTCCGTATGTTTATTTTTATTCATAATACCCCTTTCTGAAGTACAGATACTTCATGGCCGGCTGGCTCACCGGCTCAGTCTTTCGATTTTATAGCCCAGGCCCCAGACAACTTTCAGATAGCGGGGATCCCTGGGGTTGATCTCAATCTTTTCGCGAATGTGACGGACGTGGACAGCTACCGTGTTATCCGCGGCCAGAGCATCTTCATTCCAGATGCTCTCGTAGATTTGTGTGGTGGAAAAAACACGTCCGGGATTTTTCATGAGAAGAAGCAGGATATTATATTCGATGGGCGTCATCCGTACCGCTTCTCCATCTACCAGCACCTCTTTTTTGTCATCGTTTACCGTAAGACCTCCGGTTGTGTAGATGTGTTCTGATGCTGCCGGTGCAGCGGAGCCAAGCTGTGTGTACCGGCGCAGCTGGGATTTTACCCTGGCGATCAGCTCCAGAGGATTGAAAGGTTTGGTGATATAGTCATCTGCACCGATGTTAAGGCCCAGGATTTTGTCCGTGTCTTCAGATTTTGCGGACAGGATGATGATGGGCAGAGGATTGCTTTCCCGGATCTTGACCGTTGCCCGGATCCCGTCGAGATGGGGCATCATCACATCGATGATCAGCAGATCTACAGTTTCGCTGTTCAGGATATCCAGTGCTTCCTGTCCGTCATAGGCTTTCAGAATGTGATAGCCTTCCTGCGTAAGATAGATTTCGATAGCTTCCACGATGTCTTTGTCGTCATCGCAAACAAGTATGTTAGCCACTTTTTTGTACCTCCCTGATGTTATTAGAATAGCAGTCGGAAATTAAGACGAAAGGGGTAAATTCTTAAGATTCCATGAAATCCATTGTACTATATTAAGGATATAGTGTAAACAGAGAAAGCCTTGTTGGCAGCAGACGTGATGTGCTAAACTGGTACTAGATAACAGAAAATAACGATAATGGAAGAAAAATCAGGAGAAAAGTGAAAGTGGAGAATGAAAATAAAATCAGCAGTATGGCAGGGAGCGCGCACTGTACGGAAGAAATTATGTCAGCTTGTGCTCTTTGCCCAAGAGAATGCCTGGCAGACCGGGGTGCAGGGAAAAAAGGCTTCTGTGGCATGGATGAGAGAATTTATCTGGCAAGGGCTGCACTTCATATGTGGGAGGAACCCTGTATCTCCGGAACAAAAGGCTCCGGGGCAGTGTTCTTTTCCGGGTGCGGGCTGCGCTGCTGTTTCTGCCAGAATCATGATATTGCTATGGGGAGCAGGGGACGGGCTGTAAGTGTGGAACGGCTTGGAGAGATTTTTCTGGAACTGAAGGAAAAAGGAGCTGCAAACATCAATCTGGTAACAGGGGCACACTATGTACCACAGATCATAGAGGCCCTGGATATGGCCCGGAGGAAGGGGCTGGATATTCCGGTGGTGTATAATTCCAGCGGGTATGAAAAAACAGAAACCCTGAAGCTTCTGGAAGGATATGTGGACATTTATCTTCCGGATCTGAAATATCTGAATCCGGAGCTTGCACAGAAATTTTCTTATGCGCCGGATTATGTGCAGGCTGCAAAGGCTGCAATTGGAGAGATGGTGCGTCAGACCGGGAAATGTGAGTTTGGAGAGGATGGATACATCCGGAAAGGAACCATTGTCCGTCATCTGATCCTGCCGGGACATACAGGAAATTCCATAAAGGCTCTGAGGTATCTTCATGAAACCTATGGGGAAGATATTTATATCAGTATTATGAATCAGTATACGCCGGTGAGAAAATTTGTGGAATTTAAGGAATTAAACCGGAAAGTTACAAAAAGAGAGTATGAAAAAGTTCTGGATGCTGCTGTGGATATGGGGATTCAGAATGGATTTATCCAAGAAGGAGAAACTGCTTCAGAAAGCTTTATTCCGGATTTCGATTATGAGGGAGTGGAAAAAAATACTCCATAAATGGAAGGAGGCCGGTACTTTCGTACCGGCGCGTATGAAAAAGAAAAATATTATAGAAAGTTCATCACCTTCTATGGTCTACAATATACAGTAAAAATGTGAAGAAAGTGTGTCTAACATTTGAAATAAATGTGAAAAGAACAATTTATGCCATAAACATAGCAAAATATGACGAATATTTATCAGAATTTCTTCCAGGTTTCACGAAGGAAAAGGATCAGGATCGGAAATAGCTCCAGTCGGCCGGCCAGCATATCGAAAGAAAGGACCAGCTTGGACAGCGGAGAAAAGATCCCGAAGTTTCCTGTAGGACCGATCAGGGAAAGACCGGGACCCACATTGTTTAAAGTGGTGACTACGGCTGTGAAATTTGTTACAAGATCAAATTCATCAAAACTGATGATAAAGATAGATGCAGCCATGATCATCAGATAAACGATCATATAAATATTGGTGGCACGCATAACTTCGTGAGACACCGCTTTTCCGTCCATTTTGATCTTTTTTACTGCATTGGGATGCAGATAAAGATGCAGTTCCTTGCGGACGGATTTTGCAAGAAGCAGAAGACGGGAAATCTTGATTCCGCCGCCTGTACTGCCGGCACAGGCACCACAGAAGGTAAGCAGTACCAGGATCGTCCTGGATACCGCAGGCCACTGGTTAAAATCCGTAGTGGCATAACCGGTGGTAGTGATAATAGAACCAACCTGGAAAAATGCCTGTTGAAGTGCTTCCCACACATTGTCAAACAGATGCCGGACGTTGAAAGTGATCATCAGGGCAGAAGCGATGATCACAAAGAAGTAGCAGCGGACCTCTTCAGATTTCAATGCCTGAGAAAACTTCCTGGTGAGAAGAAGAAAATAGACATTGAAGTTAACGCCAAACAGGATCATAAAGATAGTGATGACGATCTGAATATATAAGCTGTAACTTCCCATACTGTCGGGTTTGATTCCGAACCCACCGGTTCCGGCAGTTCCAAATGCTGCACAGAGACTGTCGTAAAGAGGCATCCCTCCAAGAACCAGGAGGATGATCAGTGCAACAGTGAGCGCAATGTAGATCTTGTACAGGATCTTGGCAGTTGACTGGACTTTTGGAAGAAGCTTTCCTACGGAAGGACCGGGGCTTTCTGCCTTCATAAGGTTCATATGATAGCCACCTGCCAGGGGCAGCAGTGTCAGGATAAATACCAGAACCCCCATACCGCCGATCCAGTGGGAAAAGCATCTCCAGATGTTGATGCAGTAAGGCATCTGTGTCGGATCAGAAAGGATACTGGAACCGGTTGTGGTAAAACCGGAAACGATCTCAAAAAAAGCATCGATCGGATCGGGTATAGCTCCGCTGAGTACAAAAGGCACAGCACCGACAATACTGAGAACGATCCAGCTTAAGGCAGTGGTAACAAGACCTTCACGGGCGTAGAATGCTTTTTTGGAGGGCTTGCGGCTGACCAGAGGAACACCGATGGCCAGACATGCCAGGATCGTGATCAGGAAGGCAATACCGGATTTTTCGCGGTAGATAAGGGCGGTGATGCCGGGAACCAGCATACAGACAGCCTCCACATTCATGATCCATCCCAGGATATAAATAATAATCGAATAATTCATTTGTCAGTACCTCTATTTTTCAAGTATATCTGTGATGTCGCGAAGCCCCTTGTGAGTGGTTACGATGATCACGGTATCTCCCACCTGGATCATATCCTGACCACGGGGAATGCGGATGCGGCCGTTGCGGTTCAGGCATCCCAACAGAAGATTCTTGCGGAGATTCAGCTCTGCAAGAGGGATATAAGTTACGGCAGATTCCTCACGGATCGCAAATTCCAGTGCTTCTGCATTGCCATCCAGAATATGATAAAGAGTTTCTACATTGCTGCCGATGCTGTTCTGAGTGGCGCGGACATACTGCAGGATATAATCAGCAGTGATATTTTTCGGGTAGATGACACTTCCGATATCCAGGGAGTCGATGACATCATCAAATTCCAGACGGTTGACCTTGGCAACCAGCTTGGCATCGGAGATGCTTTTGGCAAAGAGGGCAAGAAACACATTCTCCTCATCCAGATTCGTCAGTGTGACAAAGGATTCGGACTCGGAAAGTCCTTCTTCGAGAAGAAGAGAACGGTTCGTTCCGTCACCATTGATGATAGTTGCATCCGGAAGCAGTTCGCTTAAGTGCTCGCAGCGGTTTTTGTTCTGCTCGATGATCTTGACACCGATCTTCATATCCAGAAGTGCATGGGCAAGATAATAGGAAATGGTTCCGCCACCTACGATGATACAGTTTTTGACCTGATTGGTCTTGAGACCGATCTTACGGAAAAATGCCGCTGCATTAAGCGGAGAGGCCAGAATGGAAACCATATCTCCGTCGTGTATAATGTGATCACCACCAGGAATGGATACATTGTCACGGCTTTCAATCGCGCAGACCAGAATATCACTTCGGAAAGCATCTGAGATCTGGGAAACGCTCATTCCATCCAGCTTGAATTCCGGGAGAACTTTAAACTTGAGAAGTTCTACACGGCCACGTGCAAAGGTGTCGATCTTGATCGCAGATGGAAAACGAAGAAGCCGTGAAATTTCCTGGGCAGCGGCAAACTCCGGGTTAATGATCATGGTAACACCAAGACGTTCTTTGATGAATCCGATTTCTTTTTCATAAATGGGGTTACGGACGCGGGCGATGGTCTGACAGTGGTTGGCCTTCTGCGCGATCAGACAGCAGAGAAGGTTCAGCTCGTCAGAAGCGGTAACAGCGATCAGGATATCTGCAGTATCAACGCCTGCCTCCATTAAAGTATTGATGCTGGCACCATTACCGACGATTCCCATGGCGTCGATATTTTCGCAGAGATCATCGATCTTGTCGGCAATAACGTCGACAAGAGTGATATCAATATCCTCTGCCTGAAGCTGCTCTGCAAGATTTCTACCGACTTTTCCGCAGCCTACAATAATTACCTGCATAATTTCCTCCTTCAATAGCCGGTCAGGGCTACAAATCATAAGTAAAAGCGCCCATCCGTGTAAAGATAGGCAAGGATATTATAGCACTGTATATCTGATTTTTAAACAGTAATATTTTCCTGTATATATAGAAAAAAATGGCAGAAAGATAGATATATGTGAAGGAAAGTGAACATTCCTGTTTTCACAAGTTTAAAAAACGGTCATAAAATATAGCGTGATCATGAATGAAAGGATTTCGATTATGGACCGATTTCAGATGAATCGTTCGGGCTGCCGGCCATATCAGTATACCTGTGGGATGAATAGCGGGATGGCAGGCCGGACGGATCGATCATTTTCTGATATGGCAAAACAGGTTCCTGCAATGGCGTATGTGCCATACCAGGAATTTGCGCCTACCTTTGAGCTGAAAAAAGCTCTTCAGGTCGGAACTATTTTCCCTGAGCTTTGCAAGCCGTTCTGCGGCAGGAGAGGAGGAAGTCGATGATGTCCGGAAATTGTACTTCCAAAAAAGAACTGCTGCAGTTTATTGACCAGGTAAGCTTTGCCATTGACGATCTTCTCCTTTTTCTGGATACGCATCCAAAAGAAAAAAGAGCTCTTGAATATTACAGTGAGCTTTCAGTCAGAAGAAATGAGCTCCTGGAAAAATATGCAAAATTTTATGGACCGCTGACCATTGATACCGGAAACGACAGCGATCTTAAGTCATGGCAGTGGATGGAACAGCCGTTTCCATGGGAACAGGAAGGAGGGTGCAGATAAGGTATGTGGAATTATGAAAAAAGACTCCAGTATCCTGTAAATATCAAGACGCCCAACGCAAAGCTGGCACAGTTTATATCCAGCCAGTATGGCGGGCCGGACGGAGAAATAGGAGCTTCCATGCGGTATCTTTCCCAGCGTTTTACCGCACCGAACCGGATGGTCGCGGCAGTGCTCAATGATGTGGGAACAGAAGAACTGGCACATTTGGAAATCGTGTCCACCATTGTCCATCAGCTGACAAAGGATCTTTCTATGGAAGAAATCGAGAACAGCGGGCTTGGGCCGTATTATATTGACCACACGGTGGGAATCTGGCCGCAGGCTGCAGGTGGAGTGCCCTTTAATGCCTGCGAATTCCAGAGTAAGGGTGATCCGATCACGGATCTGTTTGAAGATCTGGCAGCAGAACAGAAGGCACGCTCCACCTACGATAATATCCTCCGGGTGGTGAAAAATATCCCGGAGGTTGCAGATCCCATCCGTTTCCTTCGGGCAAGAGAGGTGGTTCATTTCCAGCGTTTCGGTGAAGCACTGAGATCCGTGCAGGAGCAGCTGGATGCCAAAAATTTCTATGCCTTTAACCCGAGCTTTGATGCTCCGTGCAAAGCCTCCTGTGAAGAGTGATGGATCAGAGAAAAAATCTGTCTGACAGGAATCATATCTGAAATAAAAAGAGCTGCACAGCCGGCAGGGATCCTGCGGCTGTGCAGCTTTGAATTTGTTTTTTGGGAAAAAGATGTTTGTAACCTGCATTTCTTGTTATGCGTCTTTTTTATCGTCTTTATGCAGATTCTTCTGTGCTGTGGAAAGCATAAGCTTGATCCTGTTCAGCTGATTTACTTCGCTGGCACCTGGATCGTAGTCGATGGCAACAATGTTGGCTTCCGGATGCTCACGGCGAACTTCCTTGATGACACCTTTTCCTACGATGTGGTTCGGCAGACATCCAAAAGGCTGGATGCAGACGATGTTCGGGACACCGCCGTGGATGAGTTCCATCATCTCTCCGGTCAGGAACCATCCTTCACCGGTCTGATTTCCGGCAGAAACGATGGGCGCAGCCATTTTTGCAAGATCACGGATATCTGCGGCCGGTGTAAAGTGGCGGCTCTGCTCCAGGGCCTCATTTGCTGTTTTTCTCAGCCAGTCGATGGCTCTGAGGCCAAGATTTGCGATGGTTGCCTTGGATTTCTTGAATCCAAGCTTTTCAACCTTGAAGTTCTGGTTGTAGAAGCAGTAGCAGATAAAGTCGATAAGATCCGGAACAACCGATTCTGCCCCTTCAGCCTCCAGAAGATCTGCCAGGTGGTTGTTGGCAGCAGGCAGGAACTTGACAAGGATCTCACCTACGATACCAACGCGAGGCTTTTTCTCATCGGAGATCGGGATCGTATCAAAATCATGGACCATCTCACGGCACATTTTTTTGAAGGTACCATGGCTGACGCTGCTGCCTGTTACGAAGGCAATGACGCGCTGCTCCCAGATCTTGTGCTTACGGTTTACGATACCCTTTTCCAGCTCGTAAGGACGCATGCGATATACGCATTTCATCAGGATATCACCGAATACGGCACCGTAAACGATACGCTTGATCAGCGGTAGTGTCAGCTTAAAGCCAGGGTTGCTCTCCAGTCCGCTTAAGTTGAGGGAGATAACCGGAATCTGTTCCATGCCGGCTTTTTTCAGAGCACGGCGGATGAATGCGATATAGTTGGAGGCACGGCAGCCGCCGCCTGTCTGAGACATGATGACTGCAGTTTTGTTCAGGTCATATTTGCCGGAAAGAAGAGCATCCATGATCTGTCCCACAACCATCAGGGACGGATAGCAGGCATCGTTGTTTACATATTTAAGCCCCACATCAACAGCATGCTTGTTGTCGTTGGGGAGGACTTCCAGGTTATAGCCGGATGCCTTAAAAGCAGCCTCAAAGATTCCGAAGTGGAATGGAGACATCTGCGGGCAGAGAATGGTGTACTCCTTACGCATCTGCTTGGTAAAGGATATCTTCTCAATGGAAGCCGGCTTGATGTTCCTTTTTTTATTCTGTGCCTGTTTTGCACGGATAGCGGCGATCAGGGAACGGATACGGATCCTTGCCGCACCCAGGTTGTTGACCTCATCGATCTTCAGGCAGGTGTAGATCTTGTCACTTCCATCCAGGATCTCATAAACCTCATCGGTGGTAACGGCATCAAGTCCGCATCCGAAGGAATTCAGCTGGATCAGATCCAGATCCTCTCTTGTTTTTACAAAATTTGCGGCAGAGTAGAGACGGGAGTGATACATCCACTGGTCGTTGACACGGATGGGACGCTCCAGATGTCCAAGGTGTGCAACGGAGTCTTCGGTAAATACGGCGATTCCGTAGCTGTTGATCATATCCGGGATACCGTGGTGGATTTCCGGATCAATATGGTATGGACGGCCTGCAAGAACGATTCCGCGGCGGCCGGTTTCTTTCAGGTACTGCAGGGTTTCTTCACCCTTTTTCTGGATATCCGTATGTACGGCTGCAAGTTCTTCCCAGGCCTTATGGGCAGCAGCTTTGACCTCGGCGGCAGGAATATCCTGGAATTCTTCCACAAGGCGGTTTGTCAGGATATCCTCGGAAGTAAATGCCAGGAACGGGTTGCGGAAAGTGATGGATGGATCACTGAGCTCGTCCACATTGTTCTTGATATTTTCCGCATAGGAAGTAACGATCGGGCAGTTATAATGGTTGACCGCATCCGGGAACTCGTTGCGTTCGTAAGGGATGCATGGGTAGAAGATAAATTTCACACCGTTACGGATCAGCCATGTGACATGTCCGTGAGCAAGCTTGGCCGGGTAGCATTCGGATTCACTTGGGATGGATTCGATACCCAGCTCGTAGATCTTACGTGTGGAAGTAGGAGAAAGTACCACCTGGTATTTCAGCTCTGTAAAGAAGGTATACCAGAACGGGTAATTTTCAAACATATTCAGAACACGTGGGATACCAACCTGTCCACGGGTAGCCTTATCTGCGGAAAGTGGTTCATAGGAAAAGAGCCTCTTATATTTGTAATCGAAAAGGTTCGGGATATGATCCTTGTTCTTTTCCTTTCCAAGTCCGCGCTCACAGCGGTTCCCACTGATGTATTTACGGCCGCCGGAGAATTTGTTGATGGTCAGACGGCAGTTGTTGGTACATCCGCGGCAGTTTGCCATGGAGGTGGTGTACTGGAGGCTGTTGATCTGATCGATGGAAAGCATGGAGGTTTTTTTACCCTTCTGATAGCGCTCCCTTGCGATCAGAGCAGCACCGAAGGCACCCATGATCCCGGCGATATCCGGGCGGATGGCCTGGCAGTTGGCAATCTTCTCAAAGCTGCGGAGAACTGCGTCATTATAGAAGGTACCACCCTGTACAACGATATGCCTGCCAAGCTCGGAAGCATCGGAAACCTTGATAACCTTGTAGAGGGCGTTTTTGATAACGGAGTAGGCAAGACCAGCGGAGATATCGGAAACCTCAGCGCCTTCCTTCTGGGCCTGCTTAACTTTGGAATTCATAAATACAGTACAGCGTGTTCCAAGATCAATGGGATGTTTTGCAAAAAGAGCTGCTTTTGCAAAGTCCTGTACTGTGTAGTTCAGAGATTTTGCAAAGGTTTCGATAAAGGAACCGCAGCCTGAGGAACATGCTTCGTTGAGCTGTACACTGTCAACAGTCTGGTTACGGATCTTGATACATTTCATATCCTGACCGCCGATATCCAGGATGCAGTCTACTTCAGGATCAAAGAAAGCAGCTGCGTAATAATGGGAAACGGTTTCGACTTCACCTTCGTCAAGAAGAAGTGCTGCTTTGATCAGGGCTTCGCCGTAACCGGTGGAGCAGGAAAAAGCAATTTCTGCATCTTCCGGAAGAAGGCTGTAAATCTCCTTGATGGAGTTGATGGTGGTTTTCAGCGGGTTTCCGTTGTTACTGCTGTAGAAGGAATAAAGAAGAGTTCCGTCTTCGCTTACCAGCGCGGTTTTTGTTGTGGTAGAGCCGGCGTCGATCCCCAGGAAGCATTTTCCCTTATAGGTGGAAAGATCTCCGGTTTTTACCCTGTAGGCACTCTGACGGTCATGGAAAGCCTGGTAGTCGTCCTCTGTGGCAAAAAGCGGCTCCATACGTTCTACCTCAAAATCCAGCTTGATGGTGGTCCGCATGCGTTCCTTCAGTTCAGTCAGGGAAACGGTAACATCCTGCTTTGCATTCAGGGCGGAGCCGATGGCTGCGAACAGATGAGAGTTGTCCGGTGCGATAATATGTTCATCATCCAGCTTCAGGGTTCGGATAAAAGCAGTCTTCAGCTCAGAAAGGAAGTGAAGAGGCCCGCCAAGGAAGGCAACGTGTCCGCGGATCGGTTTACCGCAGGCAAGACCGGAAATGGTCTGGTTGACAACTGCCTGGAAAATGGAGGCAGAAAGGTCTTCCTTAGTTGCTCCGTCGTTGATCAGTGGCTGGATATCTGTTTTTGCGAAAACACCGCAGCGTGCCGCAATGGGATAAAGTGCCTTGTAATGTTTGGCGTATTCATTAAGACCTGGTGCATCGGTCTGGAGCAGAGATGCCATCTGGTCAATGAAGGAACCGGTACCGCCGGCACAGATGCCATTCATACGCTGCTCTACATTTCCGTTTTCGAAATAGATGATCTTGGCATCCTCGCCTCCAAGCTCGATAGCAACATCCGTCTTTGGTGCCAGCTTCTGCAGGGAAGTGGATACGGCGATAACCTCCTGTACAAAAGGTACTTCCAGATGATTGGCAAGTGTCAGTCCGCCGGAACCTGTAATGACCGGACAGAGTGTCAGTTCACCAAGCTGATCCTCAGCTTTCTGAAGAAGATCTGCAAGGGTTTCCTGGATATTTGCAAAATGTCTCTCATAGTCGGAGAATATAAGCGTATCGTTTTCGTCTAAGATCGCAATCTTAACAGTGGTGGAACCAATGTCAATTCCAAGTGTGTGTTTCTTCATAAAAAATTGATTTCCTCCTCGTTGTATCTATATAGGGGTTGCCCGACTCTGACATTTCTGTCAGATGGGAGTTGTTTCTTCTTATTATAAAGGATTTTTAAGCGAATATTTTATATTATACGATATCGTTTAAAAAATGGCAATGTAAAAGTTTAACAATCAGTAGCCGTAAAGAAAAAAATGTGTTATGATATTGACTAAAAGTTTTGAAAGTTATTTGCATCGGCAGCTGGTTATGGCTGTATCTGCGACGCAGATGCCGGGCAGAGACAACTTTAAAATGTTTTTAGAAGGGAAATGAAATGGCAGAATATAAACTGATCACAACAGAAGGAAGAGCGAAAAGGGGCGAGTTTAAGACGGTCCATGGAACGATCCAGACTCCTGTTTTTATGAATGTAGGAACAATTGCAGCAATTAAAGGCGCAGTTTCCACTGTGGATCTTCATGAGATCGGTACACAGGTAGAGCTGTCCAATACCTATCATCTTCATGTGCGCCCTGGCGACAAGGTGGTAAAGCAGCTGGGAGGTCTTCATGAATTTATGAACTGGGACAGACCAATCCTTACCGATTCCGGCGGATTCCAGGTGTTTTCGCTGGCGAAGCTTCGTAAGATCAAGGAAGAGGGCGTGTATTTTAACTCTCATATCGATGGTCATAAGATTTTTATGGGACCGGAGCAGAGCATGCAGATCCAGTCAAATCTGGCCTCTACCATTGCAATGGCCTTTGATGAGTGCCCAAGCAGTGTGGCAGACAGGGATTATGTACAGAAATCGGTAGCGCGTACAACACGCTGGCTTAAAAGATGCAAGGATGAGATGGCTCGTCTGAACAGTCTGCCGGATACCATTAACAAGAACCAGCTTCTTTTTGGCATTAACCAGGGGGCTGTTTATGAAGATATCCGTATTGAGCATGCCCAGGCTATCGCGGAGATGGATCTGGACGGCTATGCAGTGGGCGGCCTTGCAGTTGGTGAAAGTCATGAGGAGATGTACCGGATCCTGGATGAGGTGGTTCCGCATTTGCCGCAGAACAAGCCGACGTATCTTATGGGGGTTGGTACCCCGGCCAATATCCTGGAGGGGGTTGAGCGTGGTATTGACTTTTTTGACTGTGTATATCCCAGCCGTAACGGCCGTCATGGTCACGTGTATACCAACCATGGCAAGATGAATCTTTTTAATGCAAAGTATGAGCTGGATTCCAAACCGATCGATGAGGAGTGCCAGTGCCCGACCTGCCGTCATTACAGCAGAGCGTATATCCGTCATCTTCTGAAGGCGAAGGAGATGCTTGGCATGAGGCTTTGTGTTCTGCATAATCTGTATTTCTATAATCATATGATGGAAGAGATCCGGGATGCGCTGGATGCAGGGAATTTTGCGGCTTATAAGAAGATGCGTCTGGAAGGCTTTGAGGAAGGCAGAATCAACGGGAACCGGTAAGTTTTATTTATAAAATTTGTGTAAATTACTTTGATTTTATAAGAAAACTCTTGAAGGTTTTTTGGTTTTTGTGTATGATAGTACGAAGTGACACTTTTAGAGGTCAGTAACGGCGGGGGTACCGCAGATTATTTGTTTTTAGCAGGAGGAATTTGAAATGATCGCATCATCTACAGCGGCAGCTGGCGGACTTAGCGCGGGTCTTGGTATTGTCTGGATCGTAGTTCTGTTTGGAATTATGTATTTTATGATGATCCGTCCGCAGAAGAAGGAACAGAAGAGAACTCAGACTATGTTGAACAGCATGGAGGTTGGTGACAGTGTTGTTACTACCAGTGGTTTTTATGGTGTTGTTATTGATATGACTGAGGAAGATGTTATTGTTGAGTTTGGTAATAATAAGAATTGCCGTATTCCTATGAGGAAGCAGGCGATTGCTGAGGTTGAGAAGGCTGATCAGGCTTCTGCTTGATGCTTTTTTCGCAATAACTTGAATATGAGAGAGGCACTGCGTTTTTTTGTGACGTGGTGCCTTTTTTGTTTGGATGGGGGATGAACGGATGAAGGGACGCCGGGGAAGGGGATGCTGGCTGGTCTGCGGCTTCGTCGGGGGCTGGCTTCTAGGACGCCGGAAATCTGCTAAAAGCGTTTTTAAAAAGTCCGAACTCGCGGCCTGCTGCCGCTCAGACAGCGGACTTTTGAAAAACAACGCAGATTCCCGCCGTCCAAGAATCAGCTCCCATCCTGCAGAAGCAGAGCCATCCAGCATCCCCTTCCCCGGCTGGTGCTTCCGGTGAGAAATAGTGTCGTTTGACGGTTGGTTGTGGGTCGTCAGCGCTGCGCTGGACGACTGCAATGGCTGAGTTTGTGTTTGGTTGGGGGGACGGCTGAGGCGCTGCGCTGTCAGCCTGGATTGCGGATGTGCCTAGAATTGCGGATGTGATGGGAGAATAGTCTTTGATGCCAGCGCAGACGGACTGTGTGGATGTGATGGGAATATGACAATTGTAATATTGTATAGAAATAAGTGGATTTTTGGTAATATTCGTGTAATAATGATGTTACTATCAGAAATGAGAGTGACGATGACTTTGGAATATCGTAAAATTGTAAATAAGAATGAATTTTCAGAAAGGGGTTGGATTTATGGGTCTTATCAGAGCGGCTGTGGGTGCAGCGGGTGGTACGTTGGCGGATCAGTGGAAGGAGTTTTTTTACTGTGAGGCTATGGATAAAGAAGTGATGGTTGTAAAGGGGACGAAGAGGTCTTCTTCCAGGTCTTCCAATAAGCATGGGAGTGATAATATTATTTCCAGCGGCAGCGGGATCGCTGTGGCGGATGGTCAGTGTATGATGATCGTGGAGCAGGGAAAGGTTGTTGAGGTTTGTGCGGATCCGGGAGAGTATACGTATGATGCCTCTACGGAGCCGAGTATTTTTTCAGGTAGTCTGGGTGACGGAATCAGGAAGACCTTTGATACGATCGGGAAGAGGTTTGCTTTTGGCGGTGATACGGGTAAGGATCAGAGGGTGTATTATTTTAATACCAAGGAGCTTGTGGATAACAAGTTTGGTACTGCTAATCCGATCCCGTTCCGGGTTGTGGATTCCAGGATCGGGCTGGATGTGGATGTGGCTGTGCGATGTCATGGTGTTTATTCCTACAGGATCGCGGATCCCCTTCTTTTTTATACGAATGTGTGTGGAAATGTGGAGCGGGAGTATACCAGAGAGGAGCTGGACGGACAGCTGAAGGCGGAGTTTATCAGTGCGCTGCAGCCTGCTTTCGGAAGGCTTTCGGAGCTGGAGATGCGTCCGAATCAGATCGTGACTCATAATACGGAGCTGGAGAATGCCATGAATGAGGTGCTTTCTGCCAAGTGGGAGGAGCTTCGTGGGCTTAAGGTGGTCAGTGTGGCACTTGGTTCTGTGACATTGCCGGATGAGGATGCCGAGATGATCAAGCAGGCTCAGCGTACGGCTATGATGCGTGATCCTGCTATGGCTGCGGCTACTCTGACCGGGGCTCAGGCGGATGCTATGAAGGCTGCGGCTTCTAATTCAGCAGGGGCTATGACTGGCTTTATGGGCATGGATATGGCTGCGAATGCAGGTGGTCTGAATGCGCAGCAGTTGTTTGAGATGGGGCAGAAGCAGCAGGCGCAGCAGCAGAGTGTACAGCAGCAGGCAGCGCAGCCGGTTTCGCCGGCAGGGAACGGAGCAGGGGCTGTGGCTGGTTCCTGGACCTGCAGCTGTGGTGCGGTTTCTTCGGGGAAATTCTGTCCGGAGTGTGGTGCATCGCGTCCGGTGGAGGACAGCTGGACCTGTTCCTGCGGTACGGTGAATAAAGGAAAGTTCTGTATGAACTGCGGAGCGAAGAAGCCGGAGAGGAAGATGCAGTATCGCTGCAGCAGGTGCGGATGGGAACCGGCAGATCCGGAGAATCCACCGAAATTCTGCCCGGAGTGCGGTGATCCGTTCGGACCGGAGGATGCAGTATAGATCAGAAAGAGAGATGGTCAGGAGCAAAATGCAGGGTAACTCCTGCCGGTTGTTGGATACAGAATGATGAAGTGAGGTGAATATATGGCGAAGATGCAGGAGTTTAAGTGTCCGTGCTGTGGTGGCTCCATAGAGTTTGACAGTTCTGTGCAGAAGATGAAGTGTCCGTTTTGTGATACGGAGTTTGATGTCGGGACGTTATCGGAATATGCCCAGACTGTGGAGGAAGAGCAGCCTGAGGATATGAGCTGGTCGGATGAGGCCGGCAGTGAATGGCAGGACGGGGAGAGTGAGGGGCTGCGTACCTATGTGTGCAAGTCCTGCGGCGGTGAGATCGTGGGAGATGCCAATACGGCAGCAACGGCCTGCCCGTTTTGCGGAAGTCCGGTGGTAATGACCGGGCAGCTGTCCGGTGCACTGAAGCCGGATTATGTGATCCCGTTTAAGCTGGACAAGAAAGTGGCAAAGGAGAGGCTGAAAAAGCATCTTACCGGTAAGAGGCTTCTGCCGAAAGCGTTTAAGTCGGAGAATCATATCAGCGAGGTTAAGGGTATCTACGTTCCGTTCTGGCTGTATGACACAGACGCAGACGCAGATATCCGTTACCGTGCAACAAAGACCCGGTTCTGGAGCGATAGTGATTATGATTATACGGAGACCAGCTATTATGCAGTACACAGAAGTGGTTCTCTTGGTTTTGATCATGTACCGGTGGATGGCTCTGCCAGTATGGAAAATGATCTGATGGAGTCTATAGAGCCTTTTGATTTCAAAGAAGCGGTGGATTTTCAGACTGCGTATCTGGCTGGATATTTTGCAGATAAATATGATGTGACAGCCAGCGAGTGTGAGGAACGTGCCAATGAGCGTATCCGCCGAAGCACAGAGGCTGCATTCCGGGATACGGTGAGAGGATACGCCAGTGTGGTACCGGAGAATACCAGTATCCGGCTTCATAACGGGACAACGAAATATGCGTTATATCCCGTATGGATCCTGCAGACGAAGTGGAAGGGTGATAATTACATATTTGCCATGAATGGTCAGACAGGGAAATTTGTGGGAAATCTGCCTACAGACAAGAACGCTTTTGCACGATGGTTCCTGGGAACAACGGGGGTCGTGGGTGTGATCACTTATATTATCCTGTATCTGATCTGGGCTTTGTAGGGAGGTGGATGCCATGAAAAAAAGAATATCTGTATTTTTGATATCGATCCTTTTGTGTCTGGCATGTGCTTTTCCGGTATGGGCAGGCACCGTAAGCCGTCTGGATGACCAGGCGGGACTTCTGGATGCAGAGCAGCAGGAGAGCCTGAGCAGTACTCTGGATGAGATCAGTGAGCGGGATCAGGTAGATGTTGTGGTCGTTACCGTTAACAGTCTTGAGGGAAAAACAGCCCAGACGTATGCGGAGGATTATTTTATTGACCATGGATATGGACAGGGGGAAAATGGTGACGGTATTTTATTCCTGTTGGATATGGGAGACCGTAACTGGGCCATTGCAACACACGGATATGCGATAGAAGTGTTTACGGATGCCGGACAGTCCTACATTATGGATCAGGTGAAGCCTTATTTAAGTGACGGTGATTATAACGAAGCGTTTCATAAGTTTGCCACGGAATGCGATGATTTTATCACGCAGGCAGATGAGGCAGAGCCATATGATGTGGAAAATCTTCCGAAGGAGCCTTTTGAGGTTGGGATAAACCTGCTGATCGCTCTTGCTGTGGGGCTTGTGGCAGGATTACTGGTGACCGGAAATATGAGAAGAAAGCTGAAAACTGTGCGAAAACAGGAACGGGCGGCTTCTTATGTGCGGCAGGGCAGTATGAATGTGACCAGAAGTAATGATTTTTACCTCTACAGTACGGTATCAAAATCCGCAAAACCGAAAAATGAGGACAGTAACGGTGGTTCCAGCACCCATACCTCATCTTCCGGTGATACCTTCGGTGGTTCCAGCGGGAAATTCTGAGAATATCATCAGGAAAAACAGAATATGATAAAAAAAGAAAGACTGCTGTACCGGAATGGTAGGGCAGTTTTTCTTTTTTCTGTGTGCGAAAGTATGTCTCTGTGGCGGCAGAAACAGGGAATTGCCGTTTATTTTTTGCATTCCGGAAATAACTTTATCTATTTAATAGGTTGAAATCCGTCGAAAAGTGCGTTATGATAATAACAATTATCCACACCAGTGCGTTAAAATTTTACAGCACAGGGGAAATCGGAGGAGTGAATAAAATGGAGTACAAGATTGCCCTGATTCCGGGAGACGGAATCGGTCCGGAGATTGTTGCCGAGGCCAAAAAAGTTTTAGACAGAGTATGTGAGAAATACAGTCATAAATTTTCATACACAGAGGTTCTTTTAGGAGGGGCATCCATTGATGCTCATGGAGTACCTCTTACAGAGGAAGCCATTGCCCAGGCAAAAGCTTCGGATGCAGTACTGATGGGTTCCATTGGCGGTGATGCCAAGACATCCCCGTGGTACAAGCTGGAGCCGTCCAAACGCCCGGAGGCAGGTCTTCTTGCGATCCGTAAGGCGCTGAACCTGTTTGCAAACCTTCGTCCGGCTTATCTTTACAATGAGCTTCGTGATGCATGCCCGCTCCGTGATGAGATCATCGGAGATGGTTTTGACATGATCATCGTAAGAGAGCTTACAGGAGGTCTTTATTTCGGAGCAAGAAAGACTACTGAGGAGAACGGAGTCCGCACAGCGGTAGATACTCTTTCTTATAATGAGAATGAGATCCGCCGTATTGCCATTAAGGCATTTGAGATCGCACGTAAGAGAAGAAATAAGGTTACAAGTGTAGATAAAGCCAATGTTCTTGATTCTTCCAGACTCTGGAGAAGTGTAGTGGAGGATGTGGCAAAGGATTATCCGGATGTAACACTGGAGCATATGCTGGTTGATAACTGTGCAATGCAGCTGGTACGTGATCCGAAGCAGTTTGATGTTATCCTTACAGAAAACATGTTCGGAGATATCCTCTCTGATGAGGCAAGTATGGTGACCGGTTCCATCGGAATGCTTTCCTCCGCAAGCTTAAATGAGACAAAGCTTGGGCTCTATGAGCCGAGTCACGGTTCAGCACCGGATATCGCAGGACAGAACAAGGCAAACCCCATCGCAACCATTCTTTCCGCTGCTATGATGCTGAGATATTCCCTGGATCTTGATAAAGAAGCAGATGCTGTGGAAGCAGCAGTACAGAAGGTTCTTACAGAGGGTTACAGAACAGGAGATATCATGTCTGACGGATGCAAGCTTGTCGGAACCAGAGAGATGGGCGATCTGATCGCAGATGCCATTGCATAAATAAAGCGGGACAGAGAGAAGAAAACGAAACAGAACAGAAAAAACCGGTACCTGGAAGAGGAAGTCTATAAACAGATACCGGATCCTATCGTAAAGAATAAAAAGGAGAGACCCTGAAAATGAAAAGTGATACCGTAAGAAAAGGCACACAGCAGGCACCACATCGTTCCCTGTTCAATGCCCTTGGAATGACAAAGGAAGAAATGGACAAACCACTGGTAGGAATCGTAAGTTCTTATAACGAGATCGTACCGGGACATATGAACCTTGACAAAATTGTAAATGCTGTAAAGCTCGGCGTTGCAATGGCTGGCGGCACACCGGTTGTATTTCCCGCGATCGCAGTATGTGACGGAATCGCAATGGGACACGTTGGAATGAAGTATTCCCTTGTAACACGTGACCTGATCGCAGATTCCACAGAGGCCATGGCACTGGCTCATCAGTTCGATGCTCTGGTCATGGTTCCCAACTGTGACAAAAACGTACCTGGCCTTCTGATGGCAGCAGCAAGGATCAACGTTCCTACTGTATTCGTAAGCGGCGGCCCGATGCTTGCCGGTCATGTAAAAGGACACAAAACCAGTCTTTCCAGTATGTTTGAGGCAGTAGGCTCCTATGCAGCAGGAACCATCACTGCAGATGATCTGGAAGAATTCGAGAAAAAAACCTGCCCGACCTGCGGATCATGTTCCGGTATGTACACTGCAAACAGCATGAACTGCCTGACAGAGGTTCTCGGTATGGGACTGAAAGGAAACGGTACCATCCCGGCAGTATACTCTGAACGTATCCGTCTTGCAAAGCATGCAGGAATGCAGGTAATGGAAATGTACAGAAGGAACATCCGCCCAAGAGACATTATGACAAAAGAGGCAGTTTTAAATGCGCTTACAGTAGATATGGCACTTGGATGCTCCACAAACAGTATGCTTCATCTTCCGGCTATCGCACATGAGATCGGAATGGATTTTGATATCAGCTTTGCAAATGAGATCAGTGAGAAGACCCCGAACCTTTGCCACCTTGCACCGGCAGGCCCGACCTACATGGAAGATCTTAATGAGGCCGGTGGTGTCTATGCGGTCATGAATGAGCTGAACAAGCTGGGACTTCTCCATACAGAGTGTATGACAGTAACCGGAAAAACAGTAGGTGAGAATATCAAAAACTGTGTAAACCTGAATCCGGATGTTATCCGCCCGATCGACAATCCGTATACAAAGACAGGCGGACTTGCCGTACTGAAAGGAAACCTTGCACCGGATGGTGGTGTTGTAAAACGTTCTGCAGTTGTACCGGAGATGCTGGTACATGAAGGTCCTGCACGTGTATTTGACAGCGAGGATGACGCAATTGTTGCCATCAAGAGCGGTAAGATCGTAGAGGGAGATGTTGTGGTTATCCGCTATGAGGGACCAAAGGGTGGCCCTGGAATGAGAGAGATGCTGAACCCTACATCTGCCATCGTGGGAATGGGACTTGGTTCTTCCGTAGCCCTGATCACCGACGGACGTTTCAGCGGTGCATCCAGAGGAGCCGCTATCGGACACGTATCACCGGAGGCAGCAGTAGGCGGCCCGATCGCACTGGTTGAGGAAGGCGATATCATCAGCATTAATATTCCGGAGCTGAAACTGGAGATCAAGGTTTCAGATGAAGAGATGCAGGCTAGAAGAGAAAAATGGCAGCCAAGAGAGCCGAAGGTGACAACCGGATATCTGGCAAGATACGCTTCCATGGTAACATCCGGAAACCGTGGTGCGATCCTGGAAGTACCGAAAGCAAAATAAGGAGGAACGAAAGATATGCAGCTTACAGGTGCAGAGATCATCGTAGAATGTCTGAAGGAACAGGGCGTTGATACCGTATTTGGATATCCGGGCGGCGCGATCCTGAATGTTTACGATGCCTTATATGAATACAGAGATGAGATCACACATGTGCTGACCTCCCACGAGCAGGGTGCATCCCATGCTGCTGACGGTTATGCAAGAGCGACCGGAAAGGTAGGTGTCTGCCTGGCAACCTCCGGTCCAGGAGCAACTAACCTGGTAACAGGGATCGCGACTGCATACATGGATTCCGTACCGATGGTAGCCATTACTGCAAACGTAGGAAGACCACTCCTGGGAAGAGATTCTTTCCAGGAGGTTGATATCGCAGGTATCGTAATGCCTGTAACAAAATACAGTTTCATCGTAAAGAATATCGAAGATCTTGCAGATACGTTAAGAAGAGCATTTTATATTGCAAAAAGCGGAAGACCCGGCCCGGTGCTTGTGGATGTCCCGAAGGATATCACAGGAATGAAATATGAATATGAGCCATGCCATCCGGCTACGGTTAACCGTGAGATCAAAAGTATCCGTAAAGAAGATACTGATCAGGCACTGGACATGATCAGAGAGGCAGAGAAACCGTTTATTTTTGTTGGCGGCGGATGTGTGATCTCCGGTGCTGACCAGGAAGTACGTGAGCTGGCTCGCAGGATCCAGGCTCCTGTCTGCGATACTCTGATGGGCAAGGGTACCTTCCCGGGAGAAGATCCTCTCTATACAGGTATGGTAGGTATGCACGGAACCAAGGCTTCCGATCTTGGCGTAACAGAGTGCGATCTTCTTATTGTTCTCGGTGCACGCTTCAGTGACCGTGTAACAGGAAATACCAAAACTTTTGCACATAATGCAAAAATCCTTCAGATCGATGTGGATGCTGCGGAGATCAATAAAAATATCAAAGTGGATGCCAGTGTGATCGGTGATGTGAAGGAAGTGCTGAAACGCCTTCTGGAGGAAATTCCGAAGAAAGAACATCCGGAGTGGATCGCACATATCCAGGAATTGAAATCAAAATATCCGCTGAATTATGATCACACACAGCTTACAGGTCCGTATATTATAGAGAAGCTTTATGAGCTGACCAACGGTGATGCGATCATCTCCACAGATGTTGGACAGCATCAGATGTGGGCGGCGCAGTATTATAAATACAAAGAGCCGAGAACTCTTCTTACTTCCGGCGGCCTTGGAACCATGGGCTACGGCCTTGGCGCTGCAATTGGCGCGAAGATGGGCAGACCGGAAAAAACAGTTGTAAATATAGCAGGTGACGGATGCTTCCGTATGAATATGAATGAGCTGGCAACAGCTGCACGCTGTGGAAGACAGCTGATCCAGATTGTTATGAACAATCATGTACTGGGAATGGTGCGTCAGTGGCAGACGCTCTTCTATGGAAAGAGATACTCTTCCACAGTACTGGATGACGCCGTTGATTTTGTGAAATTATCAGAGGCGCTGGGTGCAAAAGCCATTCGTGTGACAAAGATGGAGGATGTGGAGCCTGCACTTAAGCTGGCACTGGCAGCAGAGGGGCCTGTCGTTCTGGATTGCTGGATCGATCAGGATCTGAGTGTGTTCCCGATGGTACCGGCTGGTGCGAACCTTGATGATGTATTTGACGAGGAGGATATGAAGAAACATGAGTAGAGTGTATAATTTTTCTGCCGGACCGGCAGTGCTTCCAGAGGAAGTACTCAAAGAAGTAGCGGATGAGATGATGGATTATAACGGCACAGGAATGTCTGTTATGGAAATGAGCCACAGAAGTGCAGCTTTTCAGGAGATCATTGATACTGCAGAGAAAGATCTCCGCGAGCTTATGAACATTCCGGATAACTACAAGGTACTTTTCCTTCAGGGAGGAGCATCCCAGCAGTTTGCCATGATCCCGATGAACCTTATGAAAAACAAGGTCGCAGATTATATCGTAACAGGACAGTGGGCAAAAAAAGCTTATCAGGAAGCTCAGAAATACGGAAAAGCAAACAAGATCGCATCTTCTGAAGATAAAACCTTCAGCTATATCCCGGACTGCAGTGATCTGCCGATCAGCCCGGATGCAGACTACGTATACATCTGTGAGAACAACACCATTTACGGCACAAAGTTCAAAAAACTTCCAAACACAAAAGGTAAGACTCTGGTAGCAGATGTATCCTCCTGCTTCCTGTCTGAGCCGGTGGATGTAAGCAAATATGGTATTATCTATGGCGGTGTTCAGAAGAACATCGGACCGGCAGGCATGGTTATCGTGATCATCCGTGAGGACCTGATCACAGAGGATGTTCTTCCGGGAACCCCAACCATGCTTACTTATAAGACACATGCAGACGCAGGCTCTCTTTACAATACGCCGAATGCTTACTGCATCTATGTATGCGGAAAAGTATTTAAATGGCTGAAGAAGATGGGCGGTCTGGAAGTGATGAAACAGCGCAATGAGGAAAAAGCAAAAATCCTTTATGATTACCTGGATTCCAGCAAGCTGTTCAAAGGAACTGTAGTTCCGGAAGACAGATCTCTTATGAATGTACCGTTCGTAACCGGTGACAAGGAAATGGATGCCAAGTTTGTTAAAGAGGCAACTGAAGCAGGACTTGTAAACCTGAAAGGACACCGTACTGTTGGCGGAATGCGTGCCAGCATCTACAATGCCATGCCAAAGGCCGGCGTAGAGGCACTGGTTGCATTCATGAAAAAATTCGAGGAGGAGAATGCATAATGTTCCAGTATCATTGCCTGAATCCTATCGCTGAAAAAGGTCTGAAACTTTTTGGCGATAATTATAAAAAAACAGAGACCGCTGACCAGTGTGATGCAATCCTTGTAAGAAGTGCAAAAATGCACGACATGGAGCTGCCGAAGAGCGTTTGTGCAGTTGCACGTGCAGGTGCAGGCGTCAATAATATTCCGGTTAAGGAGTATGCAGAGAAGGGCGTTGTTGTATTCAACACGCCTGGAGCCAACGCAAACGGTGTAAAAGAGCTGGTACTTGCAGGTATGCTCCTTGCATCCAGAGATATCGTAGGAGGTATCGAGTGGGTTGCACAGGAGAAAGATAAAGAGCACATCGGCAAGCTTGCCGAGAAGCAGAAAAAACAGTTCGCAGGATGCGAGATCAGCGGTAAAAAGCTTGGTATCATCGGTCTTGGAGCCATTGGAGCCATGGTGGCAAACGCAGCATGCGGTCTTGGCATGGAAGTATATGGTTATGACCCATATCTTTCTATTGATGCGGCATGGAACCTGTCCAGAACCATCAAGCACAGCAAGAGCCTGGATGAGATCTACAGCCAGTGCGATTATATCACCATTCATGTGCCGCTTCTTGACAGCACTAAGAAGATGATCAACAAAGAAGCTTTCGATAAGATGAAGGATGGCGTAGTTCTTCTGAATTTTGCAAGAGATCTTCTTGTTGATGAGGATGCGCTGATCGAGGCTGTTGAGAGTGGCAAGGTTAAGAAGTATGTAACTGACTTTGCAAATGAGACAGTTGCAGGACGCGAGGGTATTCTGGTAACTCCGCATCTTGGTGCGTCTACAGAGGAATCTGAAGAAAACTGTGCAGAGATGGCTGTAAAGGAGATCCGCGATTACCTTGAGAATGGTAATATCAAAAATTCAGTTAATTATCCGAACTGTGATATGGGTACCTGTGTGGCTGTTGGAAGAATCTCTCTTGCGCACAGCAACACACCGAATATGATCAGTCAGGTTACCAAGATCCTTGGATCTGAGGGACTGAATATTGCGGATATGACGAATAAGAGTAAAGGGGAGTTTGCCTATACTCTTATTGATCTTGAGAGTGCGGCGTCTGCTAAGGCGTTAGATGAACTCAAGGAGATTGAGGGAATGTACAGGGTGCGTGTTGTTAAGTAAAGTAACAAGAGGTTAGAAATATTCTTTTTTAAATACTGTGTGGCGTTTGCTTTTTTGGCGAATGGCGTGCAGTATTTTTTTGAGGAAAAAGGAAAACCGCAAAGGGGCCGCAAAGCCGCGGCCCCTCTGCACACCCCTCGGGCTTTTTTTTAGGAGTGCTTGGTTGTGGAGGACGGGAGTTTTATTGACTTGTGTCTGTATGCGACGGTGCTGGGAACGAAAGTCTGAGCCGATGGAGGAGAACGGCCTGAAGGGGTTGTTGAGAGTGAAAAAGTCTTGAGGCCGTTGTAGGTATGTGACGGTATTGGCTGTAAATTTTTGTACGATAAGATATTAATAAAAATATATGATATAACAGGGAAAATATGTAGAACACACAACAATTGGCGGATAGGCGCGAAGCGTCGTTTCCGCGGTACGTGCCCGGAAAGAGGGGGGTGCAGGGGGAGAAAAAAGGGCTTCGTAACTTTGAGTGCTTTCTCCCCCTGCGGTGTTTTCTCAGCTTTTCAGAGCCAATAAACAAAAAAATAATTCAATAAAAGAAAAACATACACTACTTGCGGGATGCAATGAAGTCAAGAACTTCATCTCTTTCAGGCATTACGCGGAGTGCTCCCTTCTTTGTTGTGATGAGAGAAGCTGCTGCATTTGCAAAAGTAAGCAGCTCTGCGAGGTTTTCGTCAGTGAGATCCTCAAGACCGTGTTCCAGCACATAATTCAGGGTGCTTGCACAGAAGGTGTCTCCTGCACCGGTGGTTTCAATGGTTTTTTCCTGAAGGAAAGGAGCAGCCTCGACCTTCCGTCCGCGATAATAAGCGCGGCTTCCGTCTTTTCCCATTGTGATCAGCACAAGCGGGATATGATATTTTTCTTCGATAAGGGCAGCACCCTTATCATAATCTGTTGTGTCAAAAAGAAATTTCACTTCATTATCAGAAATCTTCAGTACATCACAGCGTTCCATGCCGTATTCGATCTCTTTGCGGGCATCGTTCAGATCCTTCCAGAGTGGAGGGCGTAAGTTCGGGTCAAAGGTGATGATGCATCCGGCTTCTTTTGCCACGTCAAGAGCATAGCGGGTTGCTTCACGGACACCCTCATGTGTGGAAGAAAGCGTGCCGAAATGGAAGATCCTGGAATTGCGGATCAGATCGGCATCTACATCATCCTTTGTCAGCATCATATCTGCACCTGGATTACGGTAGAAAGAAAAATCACGGTCTCCGTCCGGGTAAGTATGTACAAAAGCAAGGGTAGTGTGAATTTCATCGTCCATGACAAGATTTCTGGTATCAATGCCGCATTCTTCTACGGCAGCCTTCAGCTGCTTGCCGAACATGTCGTTTCCGACCTTTCCGATAAATGCAGTTTTTTTGCCAAGACGGTTCAGCATGGCAAGAACGTTACAGGGAGCTCCGCCCGGGTTTGCCTCGAAAGTAGGGTTTCCCTGGGAACTGTCACCGTTTTCTGTGAAGTCGATCAGAAGCTCGCCGAGAGCTGATACATCATACTGTCTGTTTTCCATTGATGATTCCTCCTGATAAGTTATTTGTTTCATATTCTGCTTCATAATTATAATCGTTACACATGATTTTGGGAAGGACCAAATCGAATTATTTTCTGTTCTGTTACCGGTTACTTGTGGTATTTTTTGCGAAGATTAGAACTGTTATCTTTATTTTTCTGTAAAATGGTGGTAAACTTAGTCTATAAAACAACAAATACGATGGAGGAGACGATTATGGCTGATAAAGCGTATGAATATATGGATTGGCCCCGGATCGAGGCAATCGTTTATGGGGAGGAGGCATCACCTCGTGATGTGATGCAGCCAAGGGTAACAGAGGATGGCGTTCTGATCCAGGGATTTTTTCCGGGAGCGGATGCTGCAGAGGTTGTTGTAGGGGAAAAGAGTTATCCGATGATCCTGGAAGATGAGGCTGGTTATTATGCTGTAATGCTTCCGCTGAAAAGGATTCCGGAATATCGTTTCCGTGTGATAAGAGGAAGCAGGAAAGAGACTTTTTACGATGCGTATGAATGTCCATGCCAGATCACGGAAGAGGAGGAACGAGCTTTTTGTGCCGGTGTCTATTACAAGGCATATGAGAAGCTGGGAGCGCATCCGGGGACCTGTGGCGAGGTAGAAGGAACATATTTTGCTGTCTGGGCACCCAATGCAATCCGTGTCAGTGTGGTCGGTGATTTTGACAGGTGGGATGGAAGGCGTCTTCCGATGCATCGGATGCCAATGTCCGGAATTTTTGAGATTTTTGTTCCAGGTGTACAGGCAGGGGCCTCTTACCAGTATGAGATCAAGATCAAAGGCGGCAATGTACAGCGGAAGTCTGATCCTTACGGAAATGGAACCCAGGGAGCGCCGTCTGTGATTTCTGTTGTAACAGAGCTGGGGGATTTTTTATGGCAGGATGAAGCGTGGATGAAAGAACGTGAAAGGTTTGCCAGCCGTGAAGTTCCGGTTTCCATTTATGAAACGGATGTAACAGAGTGGAAAAACAGTGGTGAACTGGTGGAGTTTCTGAAGGAAACCGGTTATACGCATGTAGAATTTCATCCGGTGATGGAGTATCTTGACCGAAGTTCAGGAGGATATTCTACGTCTGCGTATTATGCTGTGACTACCCGTTTTGGGACTGCGGCAGATTTCCGGACACTGGTGGAGGATCTTCATCAGGCAGGGATTGGCGTGATCCTGGACTGGACACCGGCTCAGTTTCCGCGGTTTGATGCAGGGCTTGAGAAATTTGACGGAACTCCTCTTTATGAAGTACAGGATCCGGCTATGGCCGTTCATCCGATGTGGGGCACCATGCTTTATAATTACGGAAGTCCTATGGTCAAAGATTTTCTTATTTCCAATGCGTTTTTCTGGCTGGATGAATTTCATGTGGACGGATTTCGGATGGATGATGTAGATGCGATGCTGTATCTGGATTTTGGAAGAGAGGCGGGACAGTGGACGGCTAATCTTTATAGTTCCAATGAGAATCTTCAGGCACTGGAGTTTCTGAAGCATCTGAATTCTATTGTGAAGAAGCAGTATCCGGGGATTCTTCTGATCGCACAGGAGGATGGTTTATGGCCGCAGCTTACAGACAGTGTGGAGAATGATCATCTGGGGTTTGACTATAAATGGAGTGGTGGCTGGACAAAGGATCTTCTTTCTTACCTGGAAGCAGAGCCTTTGGACAGACGAAATTATTATGATCAGCTGACGCTTTCCATGATGTATGCATATAGTGAGCATTATGTACTGACTCTGGGGAAGAGAGATGTGGGTACGTTAAAAGAGTTTCTGGAGAAGCTTCCGGGATCTTCAAGGCAGAAGGATGCTCAGCTGCGTGCTGCGTATGGCTATCTGATGCTTCATCCGGGTGTGAAGATGACTGCGCCGGATGGGGATGTGGGGCCGGAAATGAGGGCGTATCTGCATGATCTGAATGAACTTTACAGGAATCATCCGGCGTTGTATGCAATGGATGGTAATTCGGATGGGTTTGAGTGGATCCAGTTTACCAGCTATGATGAGAATGTGGTTGCGTTTCTTCGTAAGACGGAAAAGCCGGAAGAAACGATTCTTGCGGTGTGTAATTTTTCACCGGTATCTTATGACAGTTACCGGGTTGGTGTGCCTTTTGCGGGGAAATATAAGGAAATTTTCAACAGTGACAGTGAAAAGTTTGGCGGACAGGGTGTGGTGAACGCACGGGCGAAAGCGGCTGTTCATATGGAGTGTGATAACAGGGAGTTTTCTTTGAAGCTGAAGCTTCCGGCTTATGGTGTGGCGGTATTTGGGTGTACACCGGAGAAGGGGGATGTGAAGAAAAACTCTGTAAAGAAAGGAAATGTGAAAAAGACTGTGGGGAAAAGCAGGGGAAAGCGTATGGATAAGGCGAAAATGACGGTGGTTGAAAAATCTGTGGCTGTAAAGGATGCGGTAAAGGTTGTGAAAAGGGTGGCTTCTCGCAGGAAGGGGGCTTCCGGGGATGAGTGATGGTTTGTGAATTAAATGGGAATATGGTTGGGGGGTGATTGGGGTGGAGAGGATTTGAGTGGATTGTAGGAAAAAGTGCTTGCATTTTTTGTAAAATACGGTATAATATCAGTTGTGTTTAGCACAAGCTGGAATAGCTCAGTCGGTAGAGCACTTCACTCGTAATGAAGGGGTCGTGAGTTCGAGTCTCATTTCCAGCTTATATATGACTGATGGGAGTCCGGTGTCTTTGGAATATGAAGATGCCGGGCTTTTTTTTGTGTGTATGGATGTGGTCGAGGGACGCCAGAGGAAGGTGGCATCGCTCGGTGGATACAGTCGGGGATGCTTTTGAGGTTTTGTGAGAAGGATGGAGAGGGACGCCAGAGGAAGGTGGCATCGCTCCGGGCAGGGACTACGTCGGGGGATACTACTAGGGCTCCGTGAGACGGCTAAAAGCATTGCGGCAGGGTCAGAACTCGCCTCCGGCTCAGACAGCAGACCCTGCCGCAATAACGCCGTCTCCCGCAGCCCAAGTAGTAATCACCCCTCCTCCGCAGCAGCCCGGCCCGATGCCACCTTCCTCTGGCTGACGCTTCCAGCCGACAGGAAAAAGCCAGAGCATGGGACAGAAGCAAACATCAAAGAAACATCAAAGAATTCAGAATACAGAAACCAGATCGGCACAGCGTACCACCATAAGTACCGAAGAATCCCAGAACCAGATCGCAGCCCGGCACAGCGTATCACCATAAATATCGAGGAATACAGGGACCAGATCGGCACAGCGTACCACCATAAGTACCGAAGAATACAGAAACCAGATCGGCACAACGTTCCATTCTGAGTACCGCAGCATACAGACAAAAGTCAACAACGCAGCACACACAACAACGCAGAACTCTTTCCGTGCCCAACGGGGTGGGAGCGCGAGGGAGGGCGTTCGGGCCAATGCCATTTAGATAGAACATTTTGTAGATGATTCTTTATGTTACATTCTGTAATGTTTTGATATTTGGAGTGCTTTGAGAGGAAAAAATACGCAAACTTCCCCTTTGGGGTAGAAATCGTACTTTTATCCTTTAAATAACTTGTGTTTTTATCCAAAAAAAGTTATAGTATTCTTATATTAGGACACTCGGTATGCAAAGCTTACAAAGCCTTTCCTCTTTTTGGTACGGGGAAATTTCCGGCCGGGCTTGACCGGGACCAGGTAGCGTAACAGGAGTGTCTCGATATGAGGCGAGATCGTAGGACTGCTTTTTTGAAGGAAAGCTTTACAGATATGTACAGCCATGGTGAAGTTCACCTGGTAAGCGTATTTTGTTTTTTTCTGATGAGTACTTACATGTGGGGTAACGGATTCACAGAAATTATACAGAATGACGCGCGCGTATATCTCCTGTTCTACGTATCCCGCCTTTTTTGAATGAAGCTGGGAAAGCCCCAGGCTATACTTTAATTTTCGGAATGATGTTTCGATTCCCCATCTCAAATGGTATAATTCCTTGATCCTCCACGGAGGGAATGCTTCTCTTTCAAGATTCGTAACGATACATTCGTATCCACCGGTATCCAGTAAAAACCGTACCATTCTTAATCTCATAGGATAGACTGCCTGTTTTCCGTCTTTTTCCAGATCCAGGAAATCAAACACGGAGCTTGAGGAAAGTTTTTTATAGTGGACAGGATCTTTTTTTGAATGTACCGTGCTCCGTGTGATAAAAAAATCCAGGTCTTCGTCCAGTTCCCTGTCAGGCAGCCGGAAACCATACGAGATCCCTCCCCTGCGGGAGATATCCTTTGTACGGATAACAAAAGACAGGCCTTTTGCCATGATATGGGCAAAAACGTGATAAGTTTCATATCCCCGGTCAGCCAGTATGATCGTTCTGGCAGGGGTGCTGATATTTCCCAGCATCTGTACCAGGGCACGGGATTCATTGCTGACCATTGTCTTTTCGATCCGTATATCTGTGTATCTTTTATTACAAAGATCATACAGCGCATGGAGATGGAGCTGGTTGGAGCCTCTTTTTCCATTGCCGGAAGGTTTACAGCTTTCTTTGTCCGCAGGGTCATAACAGATGTTCAGATCAGATCCGTCACAAGCCAGGAGCTGAAATCCATCATAAGTATGTCCTGCCGGAAGTTTCTGTGTAAAATGATAAAACAGGTAATTCATGGCATCTGGAAGAAGCTTGGCCCTTTGCTGGTGGATAGCGGAAAGAGAAGGGATATCAGCAGGAAGCCTGTGCTGGAAAAAGTCATGGGATGTAGTAGAAAGAGAGCCACCCTGCATGGTTAAAAGAGAGAGGATCGTATCCCGAAAAGAAATCTTACGTTTTCTCGAAAAATCAACGCCAGGGTGAAGGACAAAAGAATCCTTCTGAAGTTCTAATTCAGAAATAGCAGACAGGAGCAATTCATAACTGGAAGCAAAAGTAGAGTTCATAAGCGAGCCTCCTTTTGTATAAAAAAAGATTGCAATGTATAATTCTTTTTTACCATACATTGCAATCTTTTGGAATACTATGTTCTAACTAAATGGCATTGCGTTCGGGCTGCGGAACTCTGAGATCGCCTTCCCTCGCACTTACCGCATTGAAAATGCGACCGGCGTAGCGTCATCCAGCGAAGAGTCTTATTAAAAAACAACACATATAAAATAATAAACAGGAAGATAATAGCATAATGGATGAATGATAGCAGAAAAGAAATTGTCCTATAAAAATAAACTTCCAGGAAAATCTAAAAAAATTGAAATTTATGGTTGACAAGCATAACTCCCAGTGGTATTATAACCAAGCTGTCGCAAATAATTGTTTTCGAAAAAACAAACAATTAAAAAGAATTTCAGAAAAATAGAATTCACAGTTGACAAAAGACAGAAGATATGATAAAGTATCCAAGTCGTCAACGAAACGACAACAAAATCTTAACTCAAAAATGTTTGAAAAAGCTCAAAAAAGTGCTTGACAAACAAAAAGAGATGAGATAAAATAAACGAGCTGTCTGAGAGACAGACACAACAAACCTTGATAACTAAACAGTGAAACACATACGATTCTCGAAAATTTCTTTACATTTAAAGAACGGTTTAAACAAACCAAAAGCAGTAAAAACGAGAGATAGCCAAACGGTTGTCTTGAGTAAATGAATCAAACACTTCTTAAGCCTTTGGCTTAATCAGTGTGAGTCGCAATTAAGTTGATGCGAGCATCACTGAATTGCTAACACATTTTATCAGAGAGTTTGATCCTGGCTCAGGATGAACGCTGGCGGCGTGCTTAACACATGCAAGTCGAACGGGAAACCTTTTATTGAAGCTTCGGCAGATCTAGCTGGTTTCTAGTGGCGGACGGGTGAGTAACGCGTGGGTAACCTGCCTTATACAGGGGGATAACAGTCAGAAATGACTGCTAATACCGCATAAGCGCACAGAGCTGCATGGCTCGGTGTGAAAAACTCCGGTGGTATAAGATGGACCCGCGTTGGATTAGCTGGTTGGCAGGGTAACGGCCTACCAAGGCGACGATCCATAGCCGGCCTGAGAGGGTGAACGGCCACATTGGGACTGAGACACGGCCCAGACTCCTACGGGAGGCAGCAGTGGGGAATATTGCACAATGGGGGAAACCCTGATGCAGCGACGCCGCGTGAAGGAAGAAGTATCTCGGTATGTAAACTTCTATCAGCAGGGAAGAATTAGGACGGTACCTGACTAAGAAGCCCCGGCTAACTACGTGCCAGCAGCCGCGGTAATACGTAGGGGGCAAGCGTTATCCGGATTTACTGGGTGTAAAGGGAGCGTAGACGGATGGACAAGTCTGATGTGAAAGGCTGGGGCTCAACCCCGGGACTGCATTGGAAACTGCCCGTCTTGAGTGCCGGAGAGGTAAGCGGAATTCCTAGTGTAGCGGTGAAATGCGTAGATATTAGGAGGAACACCAGTGGCGAAGGCGGCTTACTGGACGGTAACTGACGTTGAGGCTCGAAAGCGTGGGGAGCAAACAGGATTAGATACCCTGGTAGTCCACGCGGTAAACGATGAATGCTAGGTGTCGGGTGACGAAGTCATTCGGTGCCGCCGCAAACGCATTAAGCATTCCACCTGGGGAGTACGTTCGCAAGAATGAAACTCAAAGGAATTGACGGGGACCCGCACAAGCGGTGGAGCATGTGGTTTAATTCGAAGCAACGCGAAGAACCTTACCAAGTCTTGACATCCTTCTGACCGGAACTTAACCGTTCCTTCCCTTCGGGGCAGAAGTGACAGGTGGTGCATGGTTGTCGTCAGCTCGTGTCGTGAGATGTTGGGTTAAGTCCCGCAACGAGCGCAACCCCTATCCTCAGTAGCCAGCATTTAAGGTGGGCACTCTGGGGAGACTGCCAGGGATAACCTGGAGGAAGGCGGGGATGACGTCAAATCATCATGCCCCTTATGATTTGGGCTACACACGTGCTACAATGGCGTAAACAAAGGGAAGCGAACCTGCGAGGGTGGGCAAATCCCAAAAATAACGTCCCAGTTCGGACTGTAGTCTGCAACCCGACTACACGAAGCTGGAATCGCTAGTAATCGCGGATCAGAATGCCGCGGTGAATACGTTCCCGGGTCTTGTACACACCGCCCGTCACACCATGGGAGTCAGTAACGCCCGAAGTCAGTGACCTAACCGCAAGGGAGGAGCTGCCGAAGGCGGGACCGATGACTGGGGTGAAGTCGTAACAAGGTAGCCGTATCGGAAGGTGCGGCTGGATCACCTCCTTTCTAAGGAAAAAGTAGAGTAATTGAAATGTGTTTTACTGTTTAGCTATCAAGCTGAAAGATTTCTGGTGCCGATGCGGTTGGGGGACACACCCGTTCCCATCCCGAACACGACGGTTAAGACCCAATCGGCCGATGGTACTGCACTGGAGACGGTGTGGGAGAGCAGGTGGGCGCCAGATCAAAAAAAGAAGAACAGGGAAACCTGATGAGATAGATGCTGGTTTTACCAGTGATCTGAGAGAAAAAGCTATTTTCCTTTCAGATGGCTGATAAAACATCAGTCAGCATTGTACCTTGAAAACTGCATACATGAAATTTGATTAAGTTAATCAAATATCCTTAAACGCAAAGTATTAAGAAATTAATGCAAACGCAAAGATAGGAAGACATCGATTTATCTGTTATGAACAGAGTAATCAAACACATACGTTACGAACGTGAGTGTAAACTTCGTGAGAAGAAAGCACTTACTGTAGTAACACGAGAATCAAGAGACCGCATCACCTACGCTAGGGTGATGTTAAGCGGCAAGCAGATCATCCACAGGAAGATCCACTTGCATGCTAAGGCAAAAGGTCAAGCAATAAGGGCACAGGGCGGATGCCTTGGCACTAAGAGCCGATGAAAGACGTGATAAGCTGCGAAAAGCTTCGGGGAGGAGCAAATATCCCGTGATCCGGAGATCTCTGAATGGGGAAACCCGCATGAGCAGACCTCATGCATCCATACGCCAATCCATAACGTATGGAAGGGAACCCGGGGAACTGAAACATCTAAGTACCCGGAGGAAAAGAAAGAAACATCGATTCCGTAAGTAGCGGCGAGCGAACGCGGAGGAGCCTAAACCGGTGTGCGTGCATGCCGGGGTCATGGACTGCATTTAAGATTCAGCGAAGTTAACAGAACGGTTTTGGGAAAGCCGGCCGGAGAGGGTGAAAGCCCCGTACGTGAAAGCAGAGCTGACTGAGCAGGATCCGGAGTACCACGAGACACGAGGAACCTTGTGGGAAGTAAGGGGGACCACCCCCTAAGGCTAAATACTACTTAGTGACCGATAGCGCATAGTACTGTGAAGGAAAGGTGAAAAGGACCCCGGGAGGGGAGTG
Source organism: Blautia massiliensis (ex Durand et al. 2017) (assembly GCF_051861785.1). NCBI lineage: Bacteria > Bacillati > Bacillota > Clostridia > Lachnospirales > Lachnospiraceae > Blautia > Blautia massiliensis (ex Durand et al. 2017). Next base: position 761,170 of record NZ_CP146725.1, on the reverse strand, counting down.
AAAGAGAACCTGAAACCCTGTGTCTACAAGCTGTGGGAGTGCCTTATGAGCACGACCGCGTACTTTTTGTAGAACGGTCCGGCGAGTTACGCTTACTGGCAAGGTTAAGCACTTCAGGTGTGGAGCCGTAGGGAAACCAAGTCTTAAGAGGGCCAGAGTCAGTAGGAGTAGACCCGAAACCGGGTGATCTATCCATGTCCAGGTTGAAGCTGCCGTAAGAGGTAGTGGAGGACCGAACCCACATCCGTTGAAAAGGGTGGGGATGAGGTGTGGATAGGGGAGAAATTCCAATCGAACCCGGAGATAGCTGGTTCTCCTCGAAATAGCTTTAGGGCTAGCCTCGGTGTGAGTCTTGCGGAGGTAGAGCACTGAATTTCCTAGGGGGCGTCAAAGCCTACCGAAGAATATCAAACTCCGAATGCCGTGTAGATATCACCGGGAGTCAGACTGCACGAGATAAGTTGGGCGGTCAAAAGGGAAAGAGCCCAGACCTACAGTTAAGGTCCCAAAGTGCGCGTTAAGTGGAAAAGGATGTGGGATTTCGAAGACAACCAGGATGTTGGCTCAGAAGCAGCCATACATTCAAAGAGTGCGTAATAGCTCACTGGTCGAGAGGTCCTGCGCCGAAAATGTCCGGGGCTGAAACGCGCCACCGAAACTAAGGAATCTGAAAAGATTGGTAGAGGAGCATTGTATATGGGAAGAAGCAGTACCGTAAGGAGCTGTGGACTATATAGAAGAGAGAATGCCGGAATGAGTAGCGAGATAGAGGTGGGAATCCTCTAGGCCGAATATCCAAGGTTTCCAGGGTAAAGCTGATCTGCCCTGGGTGAGTCGGGACCTAAGGTGAGGGCGAGAGCCGTAGCCGATGGACAACAGGTTGATATTCCTGTACTGCAGTATGACAGAACTGTGGGGACACGTAAGGAGAGCGGGAGCCGGGAATGGAAAGCCCGGTACAAGCGAGGTACCAGTATGGTAGGAAAATCCGCCATGCAATGGGAAGACGTGATGTGGAGCGAAATTTAGTAGCGAAGCCCGTGAGCCATGCGTCAAGAAAAGCCGCTATCGTTCATATTGTACCCGTACCGTAAACCGACACAGGTGGATGAGGAGAGAATCCTAAGGCCGGCGGAAGAAGTATTGCCAAGGAACTCGGCAAAATGGCCCCGTAACTTAGGGAGAAGGGGTGCCTGCGGGAGCAGGCCGCAGAGAATAGGCTCAAGCAACTGTTTAGCAAAAACACAGGTCTATGCGAAACCGAAAGGTGAGGTATATGGGCTGACGCCTGCCCGGTGCTGGAAGGTTAAGAGGAGAGGTTAGCGGTAACGCGAAGCTTTGAATTTAAGCCCCAGTAAACGGCGGCCGTAACTATAACGGTCCTAAGGTAGCGAAATTCCTTGTCGGGTAAGTTCCGACCCGCACGAAAGGCGTAATGATTTGAGCGCTGTCTCGGCAATACATCCGGTGAAATTGAAGTGCCAGTGAAGATGCTGGCTACCCGCGCCAGGACGGAAAGACCCCATGGAGCTTTACTCCAGTTTGGCACTGGGGTCCGGTGTTGCATGTACAGGATAGGTGGGAGGCTGAGAAACGGTAGCGTCAGTTGCCGCGGAGCCGCTGTTGGGATACCACCCTTGTGATATTGGGCTTCTAACCAGCCGCCGTTAGCCGGCGGTGGGACAATGCCAGGCGGGGAGTTTGACTGGGGCGGTCGCCTCCGAAAGGGTATCGGAGGCGCCCAAAGGTTCCCTCAGAATGGACGGAAACCATTCGAAGAGTGCAAAGGCAGAAGGGAGCTTGACTGCGACACCGACGGGTGGAGCAGGTACGAAAGTAGGGCTTAGTGATCCGGTGGTATTAAGTGGGAATGCCATCGCTCAACGGATAAAAGCTACCCTGGGGATAACAGGCTTATCACTCCCAAGAGTTCACATCGACGGAGTGGTTTGGCACCTCGATGTCGGCTCATCGCATCCTGGGGCTGTAGTAGGTCCCAAGGGTTGGGCTGTTCGCCCATTAAAGCGGTACGCGAGCTGGGTTCAGAACGTCGTGAGACAGTTCGGTCCCTATCCGGCGTGGGCGCAGGATATCTGAGAGGAGCTGTCCTTAGTACGAGAGGACCGGGATGGACGGACCGCTGGTGGACCGGTTGGCTTGCCAAAGCCATGGCCGGGTAGCCAAGTCCGGAAGGGATAAACGCTGAAGGCATCTAAGCGTGAAGCCCCCCTCAAGATGAGATATCCCATTCTTATGAAGTAAACCCCCTTGAAGACGACGAGGTAGATAGGGCAGGGGTGGAAGTGTGGTAACACATGGAGCTGACTGTTACTAATCGGGTGAGGGCTTGACCAAAAAGCCGAGGAAGCGGGCGGGATGTAACAGAAATGGGGCGGAACAAGCTTGCTTGTGGAGAACCATTTATGGTACAGACTGAACATTTGCGAAGCAAATGACATCGAACGACGGAGTCGTGAGATGACCACCGCTGGAGTAGCCAAAAGAACAGGCGATGCAGCTTTAGCTGCGAGCCCGTGAAAAAAGGTGAATCGGTACGCAGGTTAAAATTGATTCAAAAAAGATTAACGATCATCAACAGAACATGTATGTAGTTTTGAATATACAATCGTAAAAAAGTGGCTTAAACAGCCACTTTTTTTGTGCTATAATAAAGAAATACTTTACCATCGATTTCCCTATAAACTGAAAAAAGTTTCTCTATTCACAGTCCATAGCAAAACGAAAGGATTTATTTATGAAAACATTATACGTATCAGATCTCGATGGAACTCTTTTGAGAAAAAAATGAAACTATCTACACAGGAGAGCAGTGGCTGGAGATCATGCCGCAAAAAGCATCCAAAGCGCAGGCTGCTTTGCAGCTAAAACAAAAACTGGAATGTGACAGATTAGTTGTTTTTGGTGATGGAAGTATCTCCCAAAAATATCTATTTCCAAACCAACTGTTTTATGATATCATATAGCTTAACCTGCGGAAAAAGGAGGTTACGAAACGTGAATCATATTGAAGAAAAAATCATTCAGACTATAGATGAACATAGAGAAGAAATCATAGCTCTTGCGAAGGATATCCAGAGTCATCCGGAACCAGGGTTTTATGAGGAGAGAACAGCCGCACACGTAGCGGCTTTTTTGCGTGGCCTTGGACTCCGTGTACATGGGGGACTTGCACGCACAGGGGTTCGCGCTGAGTGGATGGAACAGGACGGACCGAACGTTACTATTATCGGAGAACTTGACGCCATCGGATGTAAGTCGCATCCGATGGCTGATCCCGTTAACGGGACAGCACATGCATGCGGACACCACGCACAGATTGCAGCCATGATCGGCGCAGCATTGGCACTGACCAATGAGGAGGTTCAAGCCTCTCTGTCTGGGTCCGTATCTTTTTTTGCCGTTCCGGCGGAAGAATACATCGATGCAGATAAACGTGCATGGCTTCGTAAAGAGGGAATCGGCTTTCCTGCATCCGGAAAAAGCGAACTGATCCGTCTTGGAGAATTTGACCATTCTGACATTATTCTGACAACTCACGTGCACATGATGCAGGTGGAGGAAGACTTCTACCTGGGGAATGCGGCCTGCAATGGATTTTCCGCAGAACGGGTGACAGTAAGAGGAAAAGCCGCACATGCAGCCATTGATCCATGGGATGGTGTCAATGCATTAAGTATTACTTCCAGTGCCATCCAGATGATGGGACTGATGCGGGAAACCTTCCGGGAGGAAGACCATGTGCGTCTTCACAACGTGATCCGAAAAGCCGGAGATGTGATCAATGTAGTTCCGGACGAAGCGGTGATCGAAACAAAAGTCCGTGCAGCGTCTCTGGATGCGATCCGGGCAACACAGGAAAAAATGGACCGTGCCTATGACGGAGCTGCCTATGCATTCGGTGGTACGATCGAAAGAGAACCGCTTCAGGGATATATGCCGATCCTGCACAGAGGTGCGGATAAAGTGATGGAAGAATCCGTAAAGCTTCTGGATGCTTCATACCGATGTTCAAAGCCGGCAGATTTTAACAACGCCTGTACCGACGTAGGAGACCTGACCCATCTGTTTCCAGTGCTGAATTTTACATTCGGAGGATTTGCGGGAAAACTTCACGGAGCAGATTTTAAGATCATGGATGAAGAACTGGCATATATCAAACCAGCCAAGCTTCTGGCACTGACTACGTATCGTCTTCTTTGTGATCAGGCAAAAGAAGCAAAAAAAATCTGTCGGGAATTTAAACCTGTATTTAATAAAGAAACTTATTGTCAGTATATACGAGATAATTTTCATGAAAATGAGTAGTTAACCGAGTCAGAGAAGTCCTATGAGGATACAATAAGCAATCTTGAATCAGGAAATCCCATGCGGGGTACAATAAGCAATCTTGGATCAGAAGAATCCCCTGCGAGAGTACAATAAGCAATCTTATATCAGGAAAGTCCCATGCAGGGTGCGGATATCATAGCAAACAGAAGGAGAACTAAATGTCCGAAATTTCATTAGAACTGAAAAACATAAAAAAGAGCTTCCAGAAAGGTGAGGACGTCCTGGAAAGCATCTGTCTTACAGCAAAAAAAGGAGAATTTGTCACTCTGCTGGGGTCTTCCGGCTGTGGAAAAACCACCACACTGCGGATCATTGCAGGCCTGGAACAGCCAGATTCCGGCCAGGTTTTTCTGGATGGAAAGGATGTGACATCCCTGGAACCGAATCAGCGCAATGTGAACACAGTGTTCCAGAATTATGCACTTTTTCCCCATATGAATGTAGCAGATAACATTGGATATGGGCTGAAATTGAAAAAAACATCGAAAGCGGAGATCAGCAGAAGAGTCAAAGAAATGCTGGAGCTTGTTCAGCTTCCGGGCTTTGAGAGGCGTAAGCCGTCGGAGCTTTCCGGTGGTCAGCGCCAGCGTGTGGCCATAGCCAGAGCACTTGTGAACAATCCGGAGGTACTTCTTCTGGACGAACCCCTTGGTGCACTGGATCTGCAGCTGAGGCGTGCCATGCAGCACGAGCTGAAGCGCCTGCAGAAGAAGCTGGGGATCACCTTTATCTATATCACCCACGATCAGGAAGAAGCTATCAACATGTCTGATACGATCGCTGTGATGAACCACGGACGCTTTGAGCAGATCGGGACGCCGGATGAGATCTATAATCATCCGAAGACCAGCTATGTGGCAACCTTTGTTGGAAATGCCAATATACTGACCGGTATTGTGGAAAGCATTGCGGAAGAGGAGTCTGACGGTACTTCCGCTCAGATCACCGTAAGAACTGATGCCGGAAAAGTAGAAGTATCAATGGACACCGCAGCTACATCTGACAGAGGATATTTCCCACAAAAAGGAGAAAAGGTTACCATCGCAGTAAGAAGCGAAAATATCCGGTTTGAGGAAAATAAAAAAAATGCACAACAAAGCACGCCGAATTGCACATCAGAAAACACACAAAAGAGTGTACAGGAGCCCGCAGAAAAAAACACAGATGACAGTTGCGATGGCTTAACCGCCGAAGTCGTTGAAAAAACCTTCGCCGGCGGCCAGCTCCGTGTTGTTTTGAAAACTTCGGAAGGTCAGGAAATCGTGGCAAGCCGTTACGGCATTGATACAAATGTCAGTGTAGGAGAAAAGGTGCGCTGCTGTTTTCTTCCTTCAGATGCAGTGCTGGTAGATCAGGAAGAAAGATCAGAAGAAGTATTGCCGGATCAGTCAGGTCCCTGTGCAGGAGGTACCCATGCGTAAGCACAGAGCAGGCTCCGTATGGATGATCCTGCCGCTGTATCTTTTTACACTGATCTTCGTCGCACTGCCTCTTCTGTATGTAGCTGCACTGAGCTTTTCCACAGCAGACGGCGGCTACGGCGTGAACTGGAAATTTACTCTGGATAATTACAAGCAGATCCTGGAGCCTGTATACCTGCAGACCTTTACGGGATCCTTCCGCCTTGCGCTCACCAGCACTTTGATCATCTGTCTGGTGGGCTACCCCTTCGGATACTTTATGGCAAAGCTTTCCGAGGGCAAAAAGAAGCTGGCCATGCTTTTCCTGATGTTGCCTTTCTGGGTGAACTCCCTGATCCGTCTTTATGGCTGGATCATCATTCTCCAGAAAAAGGGCCTTCTGAATTATCTGCTGATGAAGCTTGGCATCATCCAGGAGCCCTTAAAAACCCTGTACAGTTATCCGGCGATCGTGATCGGTATGATCTATGTATTGCTGCCGTTTATGGCACTGTCCGTATATTCCAGTGCGGAAAAGCTGGACTGGTCCCTTGTGGAGGCTGCCAGAGATCTTGGAGCCAGCAGATGGAAGGCCTTCTGGAGCATCACCTTTAAGCTGACTTTGCCGGGACTTCTTTCCGGAGTGATACTAACATTTATTCCGTCTATGGGTCTGTTTTTTATTGCGGATATCCTGGGTGGAAACAAGATCGTACTTGTGGGAAGCCTGATCCAGGAGCAGATGACAAGAGGCAATAACTGGCCCTTTGCCGCAGCACTGGCTGTGGTACTGATGATACTGACAACTCTGATGATCGTATTATATCGGAAGCTTACCAATGTTAAGGAACTGGAGGGAATCGGATGAAAAAGAACTCAAAGCTTTCAGGACTGTATCTGGGGATTCTGTTTTTCCTTATGTATCTGCCCATTGGTGTGGTAGTGGTATTTTCGTTTAATGAAGCAAGACTTCCGGTGCGCTTTACCGGTTTTTCCCTGAAATGGTATCAGGAACTGTTTCAGGACAGGGATCTGATCCAGGCATTGAAAAACAGTCTGATCCTGGCGGTGTCCAGCTGTGGGGTATCTGCAGTGATCGGAACACTGGGGGCTGTAGGACTTTCCAGGATCCACTGGAAAACAAAAGGGGTGATGGAGTATATTTCCATTCTGCCTCTGATGATCCCGGAGATCATTCTGGGAATGGTACTGATGGCATTTTTCTATATGCTGAACCTGCCATTTGGAATGCTGACACTTCTGATCGGACACACGGTTTTCTGCGTGCCCTATATTTTGATGGAGGTAAAAGCAAGGCTTGTGGGAATGGATCCGTCCCTGGAAGAGGCAGCCAGAGATCTTGGCGCCGGTTCCTTTCGGGCCTTCTGGGACATTACCCTGCCGCTGATCATGCCGGCTGTTATATCCGGCTCTCTGCTGGCCTTTGCCATGTCCATGGACGATGTGGTGATCAGTATTTTTGTAACCGGGCCACGTGTATCCACGCTGCCGATAAAAGTTTACACACAGATGAAAACAGGCGTTACGCCGGAGATCAATGCACTTTGTACCATAATGCTGGGAGTGATCCTTCTGGTACTGGCAGTATATCTGATCGCAGGAAAATGCGGGAAGGGGAATATAAAAGATGAGCAATAAACTGATCGAGTTAAAAAATCTCACAAAAAACTTTGATGACCAGCAGGTGCTCCGGGGCATTAATCTGGACATTCACGAAAACGAATTCCTTACGCTTCTGGGACCCAGCGGCTGTGGAAAGACAACAACCTTAAGGATCATTGCCGGCTTTGAGGAGCCAAGCGGCGGAGAGGTACTGTTTAACGGAATTGAGATCTCCAAGCTGCCTCCATATAAAAGAGAGATCAACACGGTATTCCAGAAATATGCATTGTTTCCGCATCTCAATGTTATGGACAATATCGGTTTCGGCCTGAATCTGAAAAAGGTAGATAAATCTGTTATTGAGCAGAAGGTAAAAAGAATGCTGAAAATGGTAGGGCTGGAAGGCTTCGAAAAAAGAGATGTTACACTTCTTTCCGGTGGACAGCAGCAGCGAGTTGCCATTGCCAGAGCTCTTGTCAATGAGCCGAAGGTTCTTCTGCTGGATGAGCCACTCGGTGCACTGGATGCCAAGATCCGCAAGCAGATGCAGATCGAGCTGAAAAAGATCCAGAGAGAGGTAGGGATCACCTTTATCTATGTTACCCATGACCAGGAGGAGGCACTTTCCATGTCTGATACGGTAGTAGTCATGAACAACGGTGAGATCCAGCAGATCGGCAGCCCGACAGATATCTATAATGAGCCGGAGAACCGTTTTGTTGCCGGCTTTATCGGAGAGTCCAATATTATAGAAGGAACGATGATCAGGGATTTCCTTGTGGAGTTCGACGGATTCCAGTTTGAATGTGTAGATAAGGGATTTGAGGACAACGAAGCCATTGAGGTTGTTCTCCGTCCGGAGGATCTGGATATTGTGGAACCGGATCAGGCCAAGATCAGAGGAATGGTACGGAACATTACGTTCAAGGGCGTGCATTATGAGATCCTGGTCGAGACGGAGCTTCGCACATACATGGTGCATACTACCGATTATGCAGAAGTGGGACGTGAAGTGGGACTGAAGTTTGGTCCTGAGGATATCCATGTTATGTGCAGAATGGGAGGATACTAATGAAACAGTTCAAGCATCTGATCAAGCCGTATATCATCTGGGCTTCGATCCTGATCGTGGTACCATTGATCCTGATCGTGCTTTATGCATTTACCTCAGATGGAAATGAAGTTCTGACCCTGCATTTTACATGGGCGAATTTTGCAAAATTTCTGGAAGCTACATATTTAAGTGTTATCCTGAAATCCTTCCGACTGGGTATCCTGACCACACTGATCTGCCTGGTCTGCGGATATCCGCTGGCATACATTATCTCCAAATATTCCGAAAAGGTGCAGAGCTTTCTGATCCTTATGGTCACCATTCCCATGTGGATCAACATGCTTCTCCGTACCTATGCATGGATGAACATTCTTTCTGACAATGGTCTGGTGAACAACCTTCTGAAAATGCTGGGAATCTCACCGATCACCATGATGTATACAGATTTTTCCGTTATCGTGGGCCTTGTCTGTAACTTTATGCCCTTTATGATCATTCCGATCCATACATCCTTAAGTAAAATGGACAAGTCACTGATCGAAGCGGCCAACGACCTTGGTGCCAATCCCTTCCAGACCTTCTGGAGGATCACCTGGAAGCTTTCCATGCCAGGTGTGGTCAATGGTATCATGATGGTATTCCTTCTGTCCATATCAACCTTCGTTATTCCGAAACTTCTCGGCGGCGGCCAGTACATGCTGATCGGTAATCTCATCGAGTCACAGTTTATTTCTGTAGGTGACTGGAACTTCGGAAGTGCCATCTCTCTGATCCTGGCAGTGATCATCCTGATCTTTATGAGCCTGATGAAGAAGATGGATACTCAGGACGATTAAAGGAGGCAGGAGATGAAAAGAAAAAATACCATATTTTCAAAATTATATGTAGTGCTGTGTCTGGCATTTTTTTACCTGCCGATCCTTGTGACCATGATCTTTTCCTTTAACTCATCCAAGTCCCTGACCAGATTTACAGGATTTTCCCTGCGCTGGTACGGAGAGCTGATAAACAACATGGAGATCAGTAAGGCAGTTTATGTTTCGGTCACAGTGGCAATTCTGGCAACTGTTATTTCCACAGTGCTGGGAACCATCACAGCCATCGGACTTTCAAAATCCAGAAAGGTGCTGAAAGAGATGGTCCTTACCATCAATAACTTTCCAATTCTGAATCCGGAGATCGTAACCGCGATTGGTCTGATGCTGCTGTTTTCTTCGCTGGGAATGACGAAAGGCTATCTGACCATGCTGCTGGCACATATCGCATTCTGTACGCCCTATGTGATCACCAGTGTATATCCGAAGGTACGAAGCCTGGATCCGAACCTTGCCAATGCAGCCATGGATCTTGGGGCAACGCCATATCAGGCACTTACCAAGGTTATCGTGCCCATGATCAAAGAAGGGATTTTTGCGGGAGCGCTCCTGGCCTTTACCATGTCCTTTGACGATTTCGTAATTTCCTACTTTGTTTCCGGAAACGGAGTAAAAAATATATCCATTGTTGTATATAATATGACAAAGCGCATCAATCCCACCATCAACGCCCTTTCTACCATTGTGATCGTGGTCATTGTACTGGTGCTTCTTTTTGCAAATCTGATCATGCCGAAGCTTCAGGCCTCCACCGTGAAAAAAATGGATCCGAGAAAAAGAAGGATCGTTGCGGTTGTCACAGCTGCTGCGGTTGTTCTGGTATTGGGAAAGTGGACGCTCGTAAGCCAGGGAAACCACGTGCTTCGTGTATATAATGCCGGAGAATATATGGACCTGAGTCTTCTGGACAAATTTGAGAAGCAGTATAACTGTACTGTTGTATATGAAACCTTCGAGTCCAATGAGATGATGTACACCAAGCTGGCCAGTGGTGAAACCTACGATGTTCTGGTTCCGTCAGATTATATGATCGAAAGACTGATCAAGGAGGAATATCTTCAGGCCCTTGACTGGAAAAAGATCCCAAACAGCAAAAATCTTCTTCCCGAGGTACAGAATAAGGACTATGATCCGGGAAATCGTTATTCCTGTCCGTATTTCTGGGGAACTGTAGGAATCCTTTATAATAAGAATGTAGTCTCTCAGGAGGATCTTGACAAAGAGGGCTGGAATATTCTCTGCGATGAAAAATATAAGGGAGATCTTTATATGTATGATTCCGAAAGGGATTCCTTTATGATCGCCCTGAAAGCGCTGGGGTATTCCATGAACACAAAAAATCTTGATGAGATCCAGCAGGCTTATGAGTGGCTGATCCGGCAGAGAGATACCATGGATCCGATCTATGCAGGTGATGATGTGATCGACAACATGATTTCAGGAAACAAGGCAATGGCGGTTGTTTATTCCGGAGATGCTTCCTATATTATAAGCGAAAATCCAGAGCTTGGCTATTATACTCCGCAGCAGGGAACCAATACCTGGTATGATGCCATGGTCATCACCAAGGACTGTAATGAAGTAGATCTGGCTCATGAGTTCATCAATTTTATGCTGGATGATGAAAATGCTCTTTCCAATACCGAAGAAGTAGGATATACTTCTACTGTAAAGAGTGCATTCGAGGAGATGAAGAACGGAACTTATGAGGGAATTTCTTCCTATATTCCGCAGATCGACAATCCAAAGAATGAGATTTTCGGATACCAGAAGCCAAAGATCAAGCAGAAATTCGCAGAGCTTTGGACAAAGGTAAAAGCAAAATAACAAGACGTCAGAGAGAGACATGAAGGAGGTTCTATGAAATCAAAAAAAGCAGCAGCGATCATGTTATGTGCGGTACTTGGAACATCTATGGTAACAGGTGTCAGTGTCAGTGCAAAGGATAAGGATGAACTGGTACTTTATACATGGGACGGAATGTTTCCGCAGGAAGTGCTGGATGATTTTGAAAAAGAAACAGGGACCAAGGTGGTATATTCCAACTTTGACACCGATGAGACCATGCTTGAGAAGCTTTCCCAGGCAAAGGGCGGCGATTACGATGTGGTAATTGCAGATGATTACATTATCGACAGCGCGGTAAAAGAGGGACTTGTCCAGAAGATCGACAAGGATACCGTTTCCAATTTTAAGAACATCAACCCCCTTTATCAGGGACAGTTTTATGATCCGGATGACGAATATACAGTACCTTACGGAGCAGGAATCCCACTGATCGTTTATGATCCGGAGCAGGTAGATATCGACATTAAAGGATACAAGGATCTCTGGGATAAGTCTCTGGAGGACAGCATTGCCATCGTAGGTAATTACCGCGTGATCTGTGGCATCACACAGCTTTCCATGGGAGAGAGCATGAACGAAGAAGATGTAGCCGTGATCGACAAGACCGGTGAGAAGCTGAAAGAGCTGGCACCGAACATTCGTATGATCCAGGATGACAATACACAGAATGCACTTCTCAACGGAGAGGCAAGTGTGGCATTTCTTTATACATCACAGGTAACACAGGCACTGAAGGATAATCCGGATCTTAAGGTGGTTTATCCGGAGGAAGGTCTTGGATTTGGTATTATGGGAATGTTTGTGCCAAGTGAAGCACCGAATGCGAAGGCTGCCAATGAATTTATCAATTATATCCTGGAGCCGGAAGTATCTGCACAGTGCATCAACTATATCGGATACTACAATACAAACAAGGCAGCAGATGATCTGGTAGACGAGAGCCTGGTTGTTCCGGACAGCGTGACAAAGGGTGAGGTCGTACAGAATGTAAGCCAGGAAGCAGAGCAGGAATACAATAAGATCTGGACAGAGTTTAAAGCTGCCTGCGATTAAGCAGACGAACCAGTAAGGGGGTTTTTCAGGTGGAGATATACAAAGGTACATCCGCTTTTTCCGGAATAGCCATTGGAAAAATACTGTATTACCACAGAGGCGAATATCAGATCCGTCAGTCCATGGTAGACAATGTAAAAAAGGAGCTGGATCGTCTGGATAATGCAAGAACAGCGGTAAAGAACCAGATCCAGCATATGTATAAAAACGGAGCACCCCTCCCCAAAGAGCAGGAGCTGACCTTGAAACGTCAGCTGAAGCTCTTAAGTGGCGGCAGCTTTCAGCGGGCCGTGGAAAGCATGATCACGACAGAAAAGGTCAGTGCAGCTTACGCAGTCCAGACAACCAGGGATGAGCTTGCAAATGTGTTCCGCAAGCTGGAGGACGAGGCTGTCAAAGAACAGATCGAAAATATCAGGGAGATCTCCGAGCTGCTGATCGGCGCCATGGGTGGCTCCCATGCACGGATCAATCTGGGAGATGAGCCGGTGATCCTTGCAGCAGAGCAGCTTTCCCCCAATGAACTTCTGGAGATGAACAAAGCCAGGCTTCTGGCGGTAGTCATGCATCAGGGGTCTGTTATTTCCCATGTATCGATCATGGCAAAATCCATGGAAGTCCCCACCCTGGTCGAGGTGGAGATACAGAAAGAATGGGATGGCCATATGGCTATTGTAGATGGGTATACAGGAACACTGTATATCGATCCGGAGCCGGAGCTTCTTAAGGAATATGAGATCCGTCATGCAGCAGATAAGGAAGAGCGGGAAGAACTTTTGAGACTTCGGAACCACAAGGATATCACAGCCGATGGCAAGGAGATCAAGCTTCTGGCAAACATCGGAAATCTGGATGATCTGAATACGGTTCTTTATTACGGAGCAGCAGGTATCGGCCTTCTTCGAAGTGAATTCCAGTATCTCGGAAGAGAGAATTATCCAAGAGAGAATGAGCTGTTCCGTGCCTATAAAAAAGTAGCCGAGGATATGGATGAACGTCCGGCAGTGATCCGTACCGTGGACCTGGGGGCAGACCGTCAGGCAGAATATATGGCAATTCCTGATGAGGTCAATCCTATGATGGGAAATCGAGGCATCCGCCTTTGCCTGGATCGCAAAAAAATGTTCAAAGCGCAGCTTCGGGCTATTTACCGTGCAAGTGCCTATGGAAATATCAACCTGATGTATCCGATGATCACGTCCGAGGATGAGCTGGATGAGATCGAGAAGCTGATCCGTGAGGTAAAAAAGGGTCTGGATGAGAAGAACATTCCTTACAAAAACATCCGTACCGGAATTATGATCGAAACACCGGCAGCGGTCATGATCAGTGAAGAACTTGGAAAACGTGTGGATTTTCTGAGCCTAGGAACCAATGACCTGACCCAGTATACTCTGGCGATGGACCGGCAGAATCTTCTTTTGAAGGATAAATACAATGATCATCATCCGGCGCTTGTAAAGATGATCCGCATGGTAACAGAGGCAGGACATAAGTCAGGATGTGAAGTTTACATATGCGGAGAGCTGGCAGCAGATTCCAATCTTACAGAAGCTTTTATCCAGATGGGAGTGGATGGCCTTTCCGTTGTTCCTGCCTGTGTACTTCCAGTGCGAAAAGCGATCTGCAGCTCCTATGCGGATGAGGCAAACCGGCCGGCAGAAGCAGTAAAAGAGAAATAATATCCGGAAAAATAAAAATCCTGAGAATTTCTATGTTGATATCTCACATAGGATCCTCAGGATTTTTTTGACGGAATCTTTCACTCACGGCTTATTGCTGTTCTCAATTGAAGCAGTGCGTGGAAGCATATCTGTTCCGGTTAAAGTTATCGAAGTCCAAGCACCTGGGCGGTTTCCGAAATAAACTCCGGTGTGGTACCACAGCATCCGCCGATCACGGAAGCACCGTTGTCCACCAGCACCTTCATATAATCTGCAAAATCCGCAGGGGTCATGCTGTAAACTGCATTTCCAAGATCATCGATCTGGGGCATTCCCGCATTGGGTTTGGCAATGACCGGAATGGAAACGTTCTCCTTGATATTGCGGATAACCGATACCAGCTGATCCGGGCCAACCGAGCAGTTGATGCCGACAGCGTCTGCACCTGCAGCTTCCAGGGACATGGCAGCCTCTATGGCATTTCCGCCGCTGAAGATACTTCCGTCTGCTTCTACAGTCACGGTACAGATGATAGGAAGCTCGCAGACACTCTGGCAGGCGTCTACAGCAGCCAGTGTCTCCTCGATATTGATCATGGTTTCCGCTACGATCAGGTCCACACCCGCGTCACGGAGATAGCCGATCTGTTCCTGATAGACTTCGAAGGCTTTTTCGTAAGTCATGTCACCGGCCGGTGCCATCATCTTGCCGGTGGTGGTGATATCACCTGCTACGAAAACACCCTCCGGTGCGATCTCCTTTGAATAGCCTGCCAGGGTATGATTGATCTGTTCAATCTGATCCTCCAGTCCGTGCATAGTGAGGTTAATACGGTTTCCGCCGAAGGTAGGCGCATAGATGATATGGCTTCCCGCCTCGATATATGCCTTCTGCAGAGACTGGATCACATCCTTGTGCTCAAGCACCCAGCTCTCTGTGCAGACACCACGCGGCATGCCGGCCTTCATCAGGTTGGAGCCGGTAGCACCATCCAGCAGCAGGACATGATCTTCGGTCAGTTTCTGAAATTCCTGTTTTGTCATATGTTTATATCCTCCTTATGGCAGCCAATCACGGTTGGCAAAAAATAGGGCTCCTCCTGTAACCGCTGCACTCATTGCCGTGGGTTTATTTTAACACAGGGAATAAAAATAATCTATCCTGTTTCTGGGCCGGGAAATAAAAAATAATAAAAATTAGGTAAATTGTACATATTTAACGGCTTTTCTGTCGAATAAAGAACTTGCGTATTAGAAAATGGGATTGTATAATAATCTGTAGACATGCCCAAAGGGCAAGACTGTCATCAGATAGAACATAAAGGTAAAGGTGAAAAGGAATTATGATTAAAGTTAAACTGAGCAACTGGAAGTCTGATCACCAGATGGATGAGGCTTATAAAGCTCTGCGAACAAATATCCAGTTCTGCGGAGCAGATAAGAAAGTGATCGCACTTACCAGCTGTACTCCTAATGAGGGAAAGAGCAGTGTGGCATTTAATCTTGCTGCCTCTCTTGCTGAGAGCGGCAAATCAGTGCTTCTGATCGATGCCGATCTGCGTAAATCCGTTTTGATGGGACGTGTGACAGTAGAACAGGAGGTAATGGGACTTGCTCATTATCTTTCCAAGCAGGCCAAGCTTTCTGACGTGATCTGTGCCACTACACTTCCGAAGTTCCATATTATCTTCTCCGGTATCGTACCTCCGAACCCGGCAGAGCTTCTCGGAAACAGACTCTTCAAGGATATGATCCGCGTGGTAAGAGATGTTTATGATTACGTTATTGTAGATACACCGCCGCTTGGACTGATCATCGACAGTGCTATCATAGCAGATTCCTGTGACGGATCTGTAATCGTCATTGAATCCGGTACCATCAGCTACCGTTTTGTACAGGAAGTAAGAGATCAGCTTGCCAAGAGTAACTGCCCGATCCTGGGAACCATCCTGAACAAGGTGGACTACAGCAAGGCCGGCAATTACGGTCACTATGGCAAGTATGGTAAGTATGGTAAATACGGCAAGTACGGTAAGTATGGTTCCTACGGAGATTATGGTGAGAGCAGCAGTAAATAAAAAAACATTGACAACAGAAATGAGTGGGTTATTTTAATGAAGGGACTTTATGATATTCATTGTCATATCCTCCCCGGGGTGGATGACGGTGCAAGAAACATGGAAGAATCACTCTGGATGCTTAACAAGGAGTATCAGGAGGGCGTACGTCATGTGATCCTGACACCACATTTCCGGTACGATATGTTTGAGCCGCATATGAACATTGTGACAAGACAGTTCATGCAGCTGCGTAGAGCAGCCATGAATATTGGTGATGAAGGCATGAGACTTTATCTGGGCTGTGAACTCCATTCCAGTATGGATATGGTGGAATGCCTTAAGAAGGGACGGCGGCTTACCCTTGCAGGTTCCAGATATGTGCTTGTGGAATTCAGCAACGGAGATGAGAAAAATTATATTGAAGAACGGGTCAGAAGTCTTCTGATGAATGGTTTTATCCCGATCATCGCTCATGTGGAACGTTATAAGGCTACCCGGAACGATATCGGATTTTTGACAGAGCTGAAGGATATGGGAGCCCATATCCAGGTCAACGCAGATACCATCAGCGGTCAGGACGGATTCGGGGCAAAAACCTTTGCACGGAAAGTCATGAAGCATGGGCTTCTGGATTTTGTCGGTTCTGACGGACACCGTAAGACGGAGCGTATCCCGGAGATCGGCAAATGTGTCGCCAAAATGGAAAAAACAATGGGGAGCGAATATGTAAAGAAGATCTTTATCAAAAATCCCCGGAAAATCACAGGGTAATGGAGAAAAGAAATGGAAAATCAGACTGTTAACAACAACGACGAAGTAGAGATCGATCTTGGTGAGGTATTTCACCTGTTACTGAGCAAGCTGGGTGTTATCATTTTATCCGGTATTGTTTTCTGCCTGGCAGCTGTTATGGGAACCATGCTTCTGATCACACCGAAGTATGAATCCACAACCAAGATCGTGGTACTGTCCAAACAGGACAGCAGCACACTGACCAATCAGGATATCCAGACAAGTACATCACTGACCAAGGACTATGCGGAGCTGATCAAGAGCCGTACAGTTACTGAGGGTGTGATCGCACAGCTGAATCTGGATATGACACATGAGGAGCTTCTTAAGAAGCTTTCCGTAGATACACCAACGGATACACGAGTAGTATCCATCACAGTTACAGATACCGACCCTTATACAGCGGCACAGATCGCAAATGCAGTAAGAGATATTGCTTCCAAGCATATTCAGCAGGTTATGGATATCAAGGCAGTAAATGTGGTAGAGACAGCAAACATCCCGGATGAGCCATCAAGCCCAAGCGTACCGAAAAACGGTGTGATCGGCGGAATTCTGGGTATCCTTCTGGCAGCAGCCGTTGTGATCATCGTATATCTGACAAACGATACTGTAAAGACACCGGAAGACGTAGAGAAATATCTTGGATTAAGCGTACTTGGTACAATCCCATACTCTTCCAAAATGGGCAAGAAATCCAAAAAGAAAAAGAAACGTCACGCATAAAAATAACAACAACGGATCAAAGTGTTGGGAAAGGCCGGGAGCAGCAAAAATATGAAGAAATTTTTTGTGTTTTTATTAGTGGTCATCTGCCTTGGTATGGGAGCCGGTGTAGTATACATGAGGAGCTCCGAGGATAATGAAGGGCCGAAGATCACATTTGAAGAGGGAAAAGATACGAATTATACATCCGATATGACAGAAGAGGATCTTCTGAAGGATGTAAAGGCACAGGATGACAGAGACGGAGATGTTACAGAGACTCTTACTGTAGAAACCATATATCCGAAGAATGACGGAAAACAGGTTGCTGTTATCTTTGTTGCAAAGGACAAAAACAACAATGTAACAAAAAAAGAATTTACCATGGAAGCTCAGGACGGAAGTGCCGAAAATCCGCAGCTGGGACTGATCGATAATGACGGTCTCACAGAGGACGGAGATTCCACAGACACCACAGAGCCTGCAGAAGAGACAGATATGCAGGATGGGACAGAAGCAGACAGCACAGATGCTGAAAGCGGAGATTCCGCAGAAGGAGAACTGACTCCGGAGGAACAGGCGCAGAAGACACAGGAAGACAAGATCGAGCAGCTCTCTCCGCAGGATCCAAAGATGTATCTGACTACCTATTACGTAGAGGTACCGGTAGGAACTACGCTGGATAAATTAAGCTATGTAAAGGATATCCAGGATGATACAGAGTCAACCAGTGATCTTTTCAAAAGGATCCAGATCACCGGTGATGTAAATACAGCTGCACCGGGAACTTACGAGCTTACATATTATGTAGTAGACAACAGTGGAAACAGCTCCAACGGAGCCGTACTGACTGTTGTTGTAAAATAGTGCATGATACCCCTCCTCGGTCTTCAAAATACCGGGGGGGGGTAAAATAAACACAGTATAACATACTGTAAGTGAGGGAAGGCGTAGAAAAGAATATGTATCAAAAAGAAAACAGCAGCTGGGTAAAACATGCAGATTTTGTGATCTGCGATATGCTGTGTCTGCAGCTTGCGTTTGTACTTGCATATTGGATCCGAAACGGGATCGATCAGCCATACGAGACAGAGCTGTACCGAAATGTGGCAGTGGTGATGTTTCTTATCCAGCTGATGGTCACATTTTTTAATGAGAGCTTCAGCGGAGTTCTGAGAAGAGGAATGCTGGTGGAACTGAAGAAAACCTTTGAACAGTGTACACTGGTCTGCCTTCTGGTTCTGGCATATATGTTTCTTTTAAGAGTTGGAAACAATTATTCCAGAATGATCCTGCTGATCACCTATGTGCTTTATACCTGCTTCAGCTATTGCGGCAGACAGGCACTGAAGAAATTCCTGAAGGATCACAGATACGAAGAAAGCGAGAAGCGATCCCTGCTGATCGTTACAGTCCGTGAAAATGCAGACAATGTGGTGGAAACCATCCGCAAGAATAATTACGGAACCTATCATCTGGCAGGAATTGCTTTTATGGATTGTGACAAGAAGGGAGCATCCGTCTGTGGAGTGCCGGTAGTAGCCGGAAAGGAGGATATGATCTCCTATATCCATAAGAACTGGATCGACGAAGTATTTTTTGCAGTGCCAAAGGAGATTCCAATCCCGGAGAAGATGATCAAGGATTGCTCTGCAATGGGAGTTGTTATCCATATGAGACTGGCAACCATGAAATCCCTTGGCAAGAACCAGGTGGTGGAGGAGCTTGGCGGATACACTGTGCTTTCCAGCAGTATCCACATTGTGACACCGCGCCAGATGTTTGGGAAACGAGCTATGGATATCGCAGGCGGTCTGGTAGGTTGTCTTTTTACAGGAATCGCAGCGATCTTTCTGGTTCCGGCCATCAAGATCAAATCTCCGGGTCCTGCATTTTTCTCACAGGTCCGCATGGGAAAGAACGGTCGTCCGTTCAAGATCTATAAATTCCGCTCCATGTATATGGATGCAGAAGAACGCAAAAAAGAACTGATGAAACAGAATAACGTAAAAGATGGAATGATGTTCAAAATGGATGATGATCCACGAATCATCAAAGGAGTAGGACATTTTATCCGAAAGACATCCCTGGATGAATTTCCACAGTTCTGGAATATTCTGAAAGGAGATATGAGTCTTGTAGGAACCAGACCGCCGACAATGGATGAGTGGGAGAAGTATGAGCTTCACCATCGCAAACGTCTGGCCATCAAGCCGGGACTTACCGGCATGTGGCAGGTAAGCGGTCGAAGTGATATTACGGATTTCGAGGAAGTCGTAGAGCTTGACACAAAGTACATTGCCGAATGGTGTCTGAGGCTGGATATAGAGATCCTGGTTAAGACAGTTATGGTCGTTTTCCGTGGAAGCGGCGCCAAATGATCCATACATATTGAGATTCGAATATAATGACCCGGGCTGCGGAGACGCAGTTCGGGGATAAAAATAAATTAGATGAGTTATAAATATAAAAGATGAAATAAAAATGCAGATTTTATTGATCATGCTGATCGTAGTAATTCTTGTGTTCTCGGTCCTGCTTCTGGCACTGGCAAAACAAAGTCCCAGGGAAAAGCAGACAGAAGACAAAGAGCAGGAAGAATACATCAGGGATTATGCAGAAACAGTAAGACAGACCGGAGGAAGTATGAAGAAGTTAGAACATTGGAAAGTAATTGCGATATATCTGATCATCTATCCATGAGCAGCCGAAGGCAGTCGCAGATACATTGAACTCCGTTATCCGGGAGGGCAAGCTGGATCTGACGGAGATCGGTCTGGATGATGAGAGGATCCGCAGCAGCAGCCAAGAGTGTTACCGTGGAATAAGGATATCTGTTTCATGGAAGGAACATTTTAGAGGCAGTTCCGTGACATCGTGAGAGCATAAAAGGATCATGATATCACGGAACTGTTTTTGCATTTGGCGATTTACGATATTTCTTGCTTTTATCAGTAAAAAAGCGTAAAATGATTAGGATATTTGAATCTGTACAGAGAGTGTCCATATGAAATATTCTCTGTACCATCAAAAATGGAGGATTGCATATGAGAAAAATGGGAAAACATATCCCAGGGCTGATCGTGACGCTTGTGGTTCTGATCACAGCGATCATATTTGCGGTCATGCTTCTGAATATGAAGGTGATCCCGACGAAGTTCATTGCAGTGATCGGACTGGTAATGCTGGTTCTGATCGTGATCGTCGGAGCGCTTGTATGGAGTACGGATGGTAAGATAAGATTTGTAGTGGGAGTGATCCTGGCAGCAGTTTTTGCAGCAGTATTTATTCTCGGAAGTATGTATGTTTATAAGACACATTCCACACTGGCAGGGATCTCCGGTGTGAACACAGAGGTTACGGAGGTCGGTATTTATGTCCGTGCAGATGATTCTGCAGATTCCATAGAGGCTACAGCAGATTATGTGTATGGTGTGCTGACAGATCTTGACAGAGCCAATTCGGACAAGGCTATCCAGGAGGTGGATTCCGAGACAGGCAAGACTGTGCAGGTCCAGGAGTATGCAGGACTTACAGAGCTGGTTGACGGTCTTCTGAACGGACAGACAGGTGCGATCGTGCTGAACAGCGCATATTTAAGCGTTATTGAAGAGATGGATGGATATTCCGATATTTCTTCCAGGATCAAAGAGCTGACCGTGAAGAAGGTGGAGACGACCATTGCGCCCCAGGAGACAGAGGCGAAGGCTGAAGAGAGTACCAATGACGGTTCTGTATATACCATCTTTATCAGTGGTATCGACAGCCGCAGCGGCCTTGTTGCAAAGAGCCGAAGCGATTCCAATATCATTGCTACGGTAAATACAGCTACCAGACAGGTGCTTCTGGTTTCCACACCTCGTGATTATTTTGTACCGCTTTCTATTTCAGGCGGACAGAGAGATAAGCTGACACATGCAGGTATCTATGGTATCAATGTATGTATGGATACTCTGGGAATGCTTTACAACGAGGATATCAACTATTATTTCCGTATCAACTTTGCGGGATTTGAGCAGCTGATCAATGCGCTTGGAGGAGTTACCGTTTATTCTGACTATGATTTTGATTCCAAGAATGAGACAGGATATCACTTCAATCAGGGAGAGAACTACCTGAACGGTGAGCAGGCTCTGGTATTCAGCCGTGAGCGTTATGCCTTTAAAGAGGGCGACCGTCAGCGTGGCAAGAACCAGATGGCAGTGATCAAGGGTGTGATCAACAAGGCTCTTTCACCGGAGCTTCTGAAGAATTATTCTTCTGTCCTTTCCAGCATCCAGGGATGCTTTGAGACCAATATCTCCTACGAGGAGATCGCCAGACTGCTCCAGCAGCAGCTGAACAACGGCGGTGACTGGAACATCGTAAGCTACAGTGTAAATGGTACCGGTGACACACAGAAGCCGTACTCCATGAGCCAGAAGGCTTACGTTATGATCCCGGATGAGTCTACCGTTCAGAAGGCGGAGGCCATGATGAAGAAGGTTCGTGACGGAGAGACTGTTTCCCAGGAGGAGGCAGACAGTGCAACATCAGAGGCAGCAGCTGCAGATAATGATACTACCCAGGCAGCTGCAGAGGGAAGTACAGCAGAAGCGCAGGGTGAGACTGCAGATGCCACACAGGATGGCACAGCAGATGCCCAGGCAGCAGACGGAACTGTTGCCCAGCAGTAAGATAAAATTATTAAATTTTAGCATAAGAACAGCCGGGGAAGCGTAAAGCTTTCCACCGGCTGTTTTTTCATGAGAAACAGAACGAAAAAAATCCATCGGCGATCACCGATGGATTTTTTTTTACAGGATCTCTTTCAGATATCTTTCCAGGGCATCCTGCCATGTTGGAAGTGGCTGGAAGCCGTTTTTTACAAGCTTGGATTTATCCAGGCGGCTGTTGAATGGACGTACAGCCTTGGAAACGCCGTACTCTGCAGTTGTGACAGGAGATACCTCTACTTTTTCGTATTCCTTGTGGCCGAGGGCAGCAGCCTGGCGGAAGATCTCTTTAGTGAAATCATACCAGCTGATGAAGCCGCCTTCGTTGGTTGCGTGATAGTAGCCGTATTTCTCTGTCTCGACCATGTCTACCAGAAGACGTGCAAGGTCGTAGGTGTAGGTCGGAGTTCCGATCTGGTCACTGACTACGGTAAGCTTGTCATGGGTTTTTCCCAGATTTACCATGGTACGGATAAAGTTTTTGCCGTTTTTGCCGAATACCCATGCAATACGTACGATAAAGAATTTATCTACAGTGCCGGATACTGCAAGTTCACCGTCAAGCTTGGTCTGACCGTATACGTTCTGTGGAGCGTAGTCCTTGCAGTCCGGATCCCATGGTGTGGTTCCCTGGCCGTCAAAAACGTAGTCTGTGGAAATATACATCATCTTGATGCCAAGCTCCTTGCAGATGTCCGCA
The DNA here is from genome assembly GCF_051861785.1 of Blautia massiliensis (ex Durand et al. 2017). NCBI lineage: Bacteria > Bacillati > Bacillota > Clostridia > Lachnospirales > Lachnospiraceae > Blautia > Blautia massiliensis (ex Durand et al. 2017). The sequence goes on along the minus strand of NZ_CP146725.1, from coordinate 738,332 downwards.
ATGTTCTGTGTTCCTACAACATTGACAAGACGTACCTTTTCACGGTTTTCCTCGTCCTCTGCAGCGTCTACGGCTGTCCATGCGGCACAGTGTACCACTGCATCAGGCTTTACCTCACGGATGGTTTTTGCTACCGCTTCTTTATCTGTGATATCAAGCTGCACATAAGGCATGGTGGTAACAGGAGTACCATCAGCGATGCCGCTGTAGGAAGGAGCAATGTCACTTCCTACGCCTTCATGTCCACGGCCGGACAGTTCATTCATTACGTCATGGCCAAGCTGGCCGCCAACACCTGTTACGAAAAATCTCATGCTTCAACCTCCTCGCGGTTTCCATACATTTCTTCGTAGTAGTTCTGATACTCACCGGAGATGATGGTTTCCCACCATTCCTTGTTGTCAAGGTACCATTTGATGGTCTTTTTGATTCCGTCTGCGAATTTTGTTTCAGGAAGCCATCCAAGCTCGTTGTGGATCTTGGTCGGGTCGATAGCGTAGCGCATGTCATGGCCTTTACGGTCTGCTACATGTGTGATCAGGCTTTCCGGTTTGCCAAGCTCCTTGCAGATCAGTTTTACGATATCGATGTTTTTCATCTCGTTATGTCCGCCTACATTGTAAACCTCGCCTACACGTCCTTTGTGGATGATCAGGTCGATGGCACGGCAGTGATCCTCAACATAGAGCCAGTCGCGGACATTTTCACCCTTTCCGTAAACCGGGAGTGGTTTGTCGTTCAGAGCGTTGGCGATCATCAGCGGGATCAGCTTTTCCGGGAAGTGATACGGGCCGTAGTTGTTGGAGCAGCGGCTGATGGTCACAGGCAGGCCGTAGGTTCTGTGGTATGCGAGAACAAGAAGGTCAGCACCTGCTTTGGAGGAGCTGTACGGGCTGCTTGTATGGATCGGAGTTTCCTCTGTGAAGAAGAGGTCTGGTCTGTCAAGAGGAAGATCTCCGTAAACCTCGTCTGTGGAAACCTGATGATAACGCTGGATTCCGTATTTACGGCAGGCATCCATGAGAACAGCAGTACCCTTGATGTTGGTGTCAAGGAATACCTCCGGGTTTTCGATGGAACGGTCTACGTGGCTCTCAGCTGCGAAGTTTACCACGATGTCCGGATGCTCCTCCTCGAAAAGCTTGTAAACAGCGTCACGGTCTGTGATGCTTTCCTTTACAAAGCGGAAGTTCGGTTTGTCCATGACCGGTGCAAGAGTGGAAAGGTTTCCGGCATAGGTCAGGCAGTCCAGGCATACGATACGGTAATCCGGATGAGCCTCCATCATATGAAAAATAAAGTTGCTTCCGATAAATCCGGCGCCGCCGGTAACGATGATTGTCATAAAAAATCTCCTTTATAATAAATGATTGATCTTATGCGGATTCCGTCGAAACGGAGTCCGCAGGTAAATGCAGTGTCAGAAAATCAGATCGGCTTAGTGAAGCGCGTCCAGATATTTTCCGTCCAGAACATCCTTGAGATACTGGCCATACTGGTTTTTCTTAAGGATTTCGTAAACCTTGAGCACGTCCTCCTTTGTGATCCAGCCGTTTAAGTAAGCAATCTCCTCAAGGCATGCGATCTTGCGGTGCTGATGCTGCTCCATGGTTTTTACGAAGTTGGTTGCCTCTACAAGGCTTTCGTGTGTACCGGTATCCAGCCATGTGAAGCCCTGACCCAGAAGCTCAACGTTCAGCTGTCCCTTCTCAAGGTAGATACGGTTCAGGTCTGTGATCTCAAGCTCGCCTCTTGCGCTTGGCTTCAGATTTTTTGCGTACTCTACAACATTGTTGTCGTAGAAGTAAAGACCGGTTACACAGTAGTTGCTTTTGGGCTTTTCCGGTTTCTCTTCAATGGAAACCGCTTTTCCGTTCTGGTCGAATTCCACGATGCCGAAACGCTCCGGATCATCTACATAGTATCCGAAAACAGTGGCACCTTTGCCTGTTTCTGCGTTGTCTACAGCAGCTTTCAGGCGCTTTTTGAGGCCATGTCCTGCGAAAATGTTGTCACCAAGGACCATACATACGGTGTCGTCGCCGATGAATTCCTCGCCGATGATAAATGCCTGGGCAAGTCCGTCCGGGCTTGGCTGTACAGCATAGGTAAGGTTGACACCGAACTGATGGCCGTCACCGAGAAGTTCCTCAAATCTCGGGGTATCCTGCGGGGTGGAGATGATCAGGATATCACGGATGCCTGCGTTCATAAGAACAGACATAGGATAGTAGATCATCGGTTTGTCAAAGATCGGCAGAAGCTGTTTGGAGGTCACCATGGTAAGCGGGTAAAGACGTGTTCCGGAGCCTCCGGCTAAAATAATTCCTTTCATATGTTTTCTCCTTTGCGTGATGATGTGCAGCATAAGTCGTGCCTGCACATAACTTTGTTACTGTAACTGTATTATAAAAGATGACGCAAGGTCACCTTCAAGAGCTTTTTTCATATTTTTTATTTTTGGCTATTTTTCACAAAGAAATACGCCGGCATCCTTGGTAATGCGGAATCCTTTGGCAGTTTTTCTGGCGGTGTAGGCCCGGAATTCCTTGTAACGGTCCAGGATATACTGATTCTGGTTGCCGTGGCAGGAGAGGACGTAGGAGATCAGCGGCTCCGCATCCTGGACCAGAAGGCAGTCTTCATAAGAAAGCCACTGAGCCTTTGGGAAAAAAGGAGCCAGGATACTCTGGCCGTTTTCACGTCCGAACCGTTCATAAAGCCGGTCTGCGGAAAGCACGATCCGTTCATCAAAATCCTGCACCAGCTGGCTGACCTCCTGCATATGTGCCTTTCCGTAAGCACTGCAGAGAAATCTTCCGCCGGGAGCGAGGACACGGCGGACTTCCTTCAGGACGGAGGGAATATCATCGCAGTAAAAAAGCACGTGATTGGCGATCACCAGATCAAAGCTTTCGTCCTTGCATGGGATTTTTCGGCAGTCAAAGGCCCGGAACGCAAACCGGGTATCCGAGGAACCGATGGCTCGTCTGGCATCGCGGAGCATACCGCTGGAAATATCGGAAAGTGTGATGGAGATATCCTCCGGCAGAAGGGAAAGGTTGTCGGTCCATAACGTTCCGTCCCCACAGCCCAGCTCCAGAATACGAAGACCGGGTGAGATCCGGCACTGCTCAAAGATCCAGGGAAACCATCCCTGTTTGTTCTGGGAGTACAGGCTGTGGAGGTTGATCCTGGAGGAAATGTTGGTGGCATTCTGATACTGATTCTTGAGGCTTTTTTCCATGCCGGTCAGGTGGATCAGGTTCAGCATCTGGCTCCAGTCAATGGTGTGCTGTTCCTTTATCATCTGTGCGGTATCCTGGATCGCTTTTTCCACCAGCTGCATCTGTTCGATCCGGTCACGGACCAGACGAAGCTGGATATTCAGAGAATTCAGCATGAAATGATAATCGGAATCACCGATGGTCATTTCACGGATGTCATCCAGGGAAAAGCCAAGGTATTTCAGAAGGAGGATCTGCTGAAGCCTTGCAAAATCCTCGTCTGTATAAAAACGTGCGCCGGATTCGGTGACGAGAGAGGGTTTCAGGATATCCTGTTTATCATAATAGCGGACAGTACGCAGAGTTACATGTGCCATGCGGGCAAATTCGCCGGAAGAATAGTAGCCGTCTTTTTTCATAAAAAATAGAATCCTTTCTGAGAAAATAACAAACACCCTGTCATAGAAGTCATAAAAGAATTATAATTCAGATCCGGAAGCCGTACAAGAGTAAAACGTATAAGAGCAAACCGTACAGGAGAAAAACAGCATTGACAAAATTCTGCTGGTTTGTTAGTATATCGTTTCGAAAAAAAGGGAACCCCGGGATCATATTTCCGGGATAAGCGTTCGATATAAAAAGGAGTAATTTTTATGCGAAACCGTACTCTGGATATGGTAAAGGCGATCTGTGCTTATGCAGTTGTGCTTCTTCACGTCCATTTTCCGGGAAATGCCGGAATTATAGCCAATGTACTTGCCAGATTTGCAGTACCTGTGTTTTTTATGGTATCCGGATATTTTTGTTTCCGTGGCGATGATACGGAATTTATAAGAACCGGAAAAAAGATCCGGCATGTTCTGAAGCTGATGCTTGTGGCATTTCCGGTCTGCTGTCTGTGGGAGCTGATCCAGAACCACATCGACGGAGCAAGCCAGAAGGAATGGCTGGAAGCCCTGATTTCAGGGGAACATATCCGCCAGTTTCTTCTATATAATAACAGCTCTCAGGTGAAATGGCATCTGTGGTTTCTCCCGGCACTGCTCTATTGTTATCTTCTTTTTGCCCTGGCAGCAAGATTCCGGATTTGTAAGCAGGTATATGTTCTGATACCGGTGCTTATTCTGATCCATTTCGGAATGGAGGAATTTTCGACCTTCCTGTTCCCGGAAAAGCATTTCCGTGTTATGCAGTTTCGCAACTATCTGTTTACCGGATTTCCGTTTTTTATGTGGGGACATCTGATACACAGATATCAGGAAAAGCTGGAAGCCTGTTTTGCAGGAAAAAAAGTGTTTCTTTTGTATGGCATGGCAGCTGTCGGCGGGATCATAAGTCTGCTGGAATACCGGTATTTTGGCAAACTGGAATTGTTTCTGGGCTCCGTACTTATGGCTGTTGGTCTTTTTCTCATTGCGATCATGGGAAAGGATCGGAAAGTGCCCGAGCTTCCGGCAGCCATCGGTCAGAAATATGCATTTTTTATTTATCTGTTCCATCTCTGTGTGGCTGACATCCTGAAGGATGTGGCTGTGGCAGCAGGAATTGAGAAAAATCTCTTATATTTGTGGATGAGACCGGTGATGGTCTGTGTTCTTGTGACTGCTGTGGCGGTAATGTATGGATATGGAATGAGGATCTGCCGGGAATAGAAGAGTTTATGGTATTTTCATATTTATGCGCTGTGATTTTGTACCAAAATATGCTAAAATATCCTTTATTGATAAGTCACGGCACCCACCCGGAGGATGCGGGGAAAGCGACTGGAATATCCCGCTTCAGGGTAAAAAATACTGAGACATGAAAGACAAAGGAGAGTTTTATGGATTTACAAAACAGAGCGGAGGCCGGCAGTGACGGACACGATGAGAGTGTACTGAATCCGGAGATGCCCAACGAAACTGATCTGACGAAGAAGGAACGCCGCCGGATCGAAAAAGAGAAACTGAAGGGAATGGGAACAGGGAAGAAGATTCAGTATATCTGGATGTATTATAAGATACATATGCTGTGCGTGTTTCTTGCCATTGGCGGAGTCTGCCTGGGAGTGAATATTTACCGGCACGCACAGATGAAGACGGTGCTTTCCATTGCGGTGGTGAATGCAGGGAATTACGACTCTGAGAAGGTGGAAGAGGATGTTCTGAAGACACTGGGAACAGAGGATAAATATGCAGAAGTCAGTGTGGCGCAGAATCTGATAACGGACGATACAGGAGAGGATTTTGATTACTATGCCAGGATCGCATATGTGACGGAAATCCAGAGTGCTACCGTTGATATCCTGATCATGCCGAAGGAGCTCTATGAACATGAGAAAGACAGCGGAATGTATGCAGATCTCAGGGAAACGTTTGGAGATGAGGTGTTTGAGTCTCTGGGCGCTGTGGATGATCAGCATCTGGAGCTTGACGGCAGCAGTAGTGTTGCTCAGGAATTTGGACTGAGATATGATCCGGTGTGCATCTGCCTTCCGGGTAATGTGAAGAATAAAGAGAATGCGTTGAAATGGATCCAGTCTGTTCTGAAATGATGGATCCATATGCTTAGCTGAGTACAGAGATAAATAAGGCCTCCGGTTCGTAACACAGGAACCGGAGGCCTTATTCTATATGAATATTACAGTGTATCGTTACGTTTGATGTAGCCAGGCTCATCCGCAGTACGGATGATCTCCTTGGCATGCGTGATCTTGGCATGCTTGTCTACCACCAGATTTTCGATATGGACATTCTCACCGATGGTGCAGTCTGCAAGAACTACACAGTTCTTGATAACAGCGCCCTTTTTGATGGTACAGCCACGTCCGACAATAGAATTCTCTACCGTTCCCTCGATCATGGAACCATTGGAGATAACGGAGTTGGAAACATTGGCTGTGTCAAAATAATGAGTCGGGCAGGAGTTATTGGTGCGTGTATAGATTGGCCAGTTATCATGGAAAAGATCCGTTGCAGTTTTGTAGTCAATCAGATCCATATTTGCATCGTGATAGCTCTTGAAATCAGTGATCGATGCAAAATATCCGCGATGGGATACACCACGTACATCCAGCTCACCGTCTCTGCAGCCGGCATTGATCACGTCTGCAAGGGTATAAAGAGAGGAGATCTCTTTTGCCTTATGGATGAGGCTGATGAAAAGCTCCTTGCTCATTACGTAGGTATCCATGAAAATGTTGCGGTTCTTTGCATTGCCGTGGTTGTGCTCAATGGAGAGAACACCCTTCTGACGGTTCAGGTTCAGGATGTGGCAGTTCAGATAGTTCTCCTTGGCATTATCAACGGAATGATAAAGCATGGTCACATCTGCACCGGATTCGATATGGGCATCGATCAGCTTGGAATAGTCGGTGGTGTAGATCATGTAATTCGGAGCGATAACAACATACGGATAATGAACTGCTTCGATGCACTCCAGATTGGAGTAGTAGTTGTCGATATCGGTGTTATAGATATCGTTGACTCCGGAATGCTCTGAAAAGAGGAGTTGGAGATTACCGCTCTTGGAGTTGATGTTGTAGTGACGTCCGGTTCCGAGATGTTCTACAAGAGAACGGGGTTTGTTCTTTACATAGACCTGAATGTACTCAATTCCGCTGTTGGTCATATTTGAGATCGGGAAGTCGATGACACGATATCTTCCGAGAAATGAAAAGGAGCCGATCGCACGGTAGTCCTGAAGCCCCTCCACATGGATATTTCTTTCTGAGGAATTCACGATTCCAAATGCTTTAAACATATTACTCAGCCCCCTTTACACGTTTTGATACAAGTTCGATGTGCTCACTGTCCTTGGAACCGACACGAGCATTGGCACCGATCACGACTCCGTCTGCAACGAGAGCACGCTGGACAACGGCACCTGCTTCAACAACAACACCCGGCATCAGGACACTGTCGATGATCTTGGCACCAGGACCGACCTTGACACCTGTGAAAAGTACGGAATTGGTGATCTCACCTTCTACAACACAGCCCTGAGTGATGAAAGCGGTGTTGATCACAGCTGTATCACAGATATACTGTGGAAGAGAGGTAGCATCCTCAGTGTAGATTTTCCAGGTAGGATCGTTAAGATCCAGTTCACTGTTAGGACTGAGAAGATCCATGTTTGCTTCCCAGAGGGAATCGATGGTTCCTACATCCTTCCAGTAGCCTTTGAACTTGTAGGCGTAGAGTGCCTTGTCCTGTGCAAGGAGTGTAGGGATGATGTCTTTACCGAAATCATGATTGGAATCCGGATTCTTGATATCTGCCAGCAGGAGCTTACGCAGAAGCTTCCAGTTGAATATGTAGATACCCATGGAGGCAAGGTTGCTCTTCGGGTGTTCCGGTTTCTCCTCAAATTCCACGATGCGGTCATCTTCACCGGTGTTCATGATACCGAAACGGCTGGCTTCCTTCATGGGAACCTCGATAACTGCAATAGTGGCATCTGCCTTATGCTGGATATGGTCATCAAGCATCTTTGCATAATTCATCTTATAGATGTGGTCACCGGAAAGGATCAGAAGGTATTCCGGGTTCTGTGAGTCGATGAAATCAATATTCTGAGAGATCGCATCAGCTGTTCCACGGTATACATCCAGACCGGCATCCGCTTTCTCACGTGGAGGAAGTACATAAACTCCGCTGTCCTTGGCATCAAGGCCCCAGCGGCCACCGGCTGCTACATAGCTGTTCAGTAAAACTGATTCATACTGTGTCAGTACACCTACGACATCAATGCCACTGTTGGCACAGTTACTGAGCGGAAAATCCACGATACGGTATTTACCGCCATAACCAACGGCTGGCTTGGCAACTTTATTCGTCAACTCGTGAAGACGACTTCCTCTTCCACCGGCCAGGATCATTGCTAACATACTGTTTTGTTTCATGGCGAATCCTCACTTTCATTTCTTGTTTACTGCCAGGTGTCTTTAACCATAAAAACAATAAACTTTGTTAATATTATACACCTTTCGAAAAAGAAAATCCAGTTTTTTGTGCAATAAAACGTTATTTTTATGTTAAAAAATTTGACGGATTTGGGAAAATGGATGGATGATCTGTCGAAAAAAAGAAACGCTTAAGAAGGTTCCGGGATGCTGAAAAACAGTAACACTGAAAATAGCCGGATTTCGGATACATCGGCAAAGATTCTTGCGGAAAACGTGAAAGCAGTGTATTCTGTAAAAAAAATCCGGAATACAGCGGAGAAAGGATATCGATATCAGACAGGGAGAAGACAGGATGAAAGAAGAAAGAATTTCCAATTATGTAAAACTATGTGAAGAGTGGGCACAACGCTTTTTGAAGATGGATCAGGCAGATCTGCATAAACGGGTGCCGGAACTGAAGGAAGAAAACGGGTTTCTCACGATCATTCATTTCGGAAGAAGATATGGGGTGAGTCTGGAAGACGGCAGTATCCGGAGCCTGGATGGACAGAGAGAACCGGATACTACGGAGATGCTGAATATTTATACGCTTCTGGGGTATGCGAAAGAGGGGGCTTTTATTATGGATAAGTGGGTCCCTTTTGCAGATCTCAGGAATGCAAGACCATTTGCGCCGGCGTATCAGATCGGAGAGACGGATGTGTTCAGTGCTACATTTTCCGGCCATGAAAAGGAATTGAGGGAGGCGTTTCAGAAGCTTGACGGCAGGGAACTGCCCCAGGGAGATGTGGGATATGAGATCAGGGCCTTTGACTGTATGCCTATGAGATTCTTTTTCTGGGAACGGGACGAGGAGTTTGAAGCTCAGGGAAATATCCTGTTTGATTACAGTGCCACAGATTTCAATCATGTGGAGAGTGCGGTATCCATAGCAGATTCCGGGATCAAAAGGCTTGCGGAGCTTGCCGGGGTTCCGCTCAGGGGGAAATCTTTTCAGATGCGCTGATAACCGAAATATAATAAAACCAATATGAAAAATAAATAATACGAAAGATAATTGCAGTTATCAGAAAAATCGTATACAATGAAGGAATATTTAAGGATTTTGAGACAGTAACTGTCACGAAGGATCCATGAGAAATTTACGAATCCGGAGGTGATGCTCGTGGGGAAAAATACATCAGGAATGTACGTCATAGATGGGGATTATAAGATTATCAGCTATAACCTGGCAGCACGTGAGATCTATCCGCAGCTGAAGAGTGGCGAGAAATGCTATCACTGTCTGAGAAACAGAGAAACTCCCTGTGAGATCTGTCCGGTCATTAACGGGATCAAAGGTCCGAAGAACTATCTGGAACCGGGACGGAATATCCTGCGTTCGGTTGATGCTGTGGAGATTCCGCTGGAATCCGGCGGGACAGGACATGCCCTTGTTTTTTCGGATACAGAGACGAATGATGAGATCAGCAGTGGAATGATGGAGAATCCGCTTCTTATGGGGATCATTAATGTTCTCGGAAAAAATTTTATCAATATCTACTCTGTTGACAGAGAGACTCATAAGGTCCAGGTATGCCGCTTCCAGGGGCAGAGTGGAGCTTATGTGGAGGAGGGACTTCGCAGGGATGAATCCTATGAGAAGATCATGGATATTTATATTGAGAGCAGTGTTGCGGCAGAGGACAGGATCCGGATGCATCAGATGATGGATTTTGAGAAGATATGCCAACGCCTTACAAGGATTCCCCAGTTGATGGTACATTATCGTGTACGCCGAAGCAACGGGAGGATTGAATATTTCTATGTGAAATGTGCCAGGGTAGGAACGGCTGAGGATTTTCAGGCCGTGGTGTTTGCTTTTGCCAATGAGGATATGGATGTACGGTACAGTGAGATGGAGGCCATACTGGAACCAGGAGGAACAGCATCCGGAAGAAAACTTCTTATTGTAGTGAATGACGAGACGGATCGGAAAGCGCTTACAGAACATCTGGAGGGCAGTTTTGAGGTTATCACTGCGATGAATGAAGCAGAGGGAATGAAGCGTCTGTCTGAGAATTACAGAACCCTTTCTGCAATTCTTCTTGATATGAGTGTGCCGGTATGTGATGAATTTCAGTTTCTGGAGCTGATCCGTGATGATGTGATGCTGACCTCTGTGCCTGTGATCATCATAACCGGAAGTAACCGGTTGGAGGATGAGGTGCGATGTCTGGAACTGGGAGCAGTGGATTTTGTACGGAAACCGTATAATGTCCGTATATTAAAAAGTAAGATCAACAATGTGATCAAGCTGAGAGAGTCCGTGATGGTACTCTCAGCTCTGGAATATGATGATCTTACAGGGCTTTATATCAGACAGGCCTTTTTCCATCATGCGAAGACGCTGATGCGCTTTAATACGAATCAGGATTTTCATGTGGTGGTGGCAGATATAAAGAACTTTAAATGGATCAACGGAACCTATGGAGAGAAGACCGGTGATCAGGTTCTTACCTATCTGGGAGATACGTATAGAAATCAGGTTCGCTACGGGACGGTGGGCAGATATGGAGGAGACCAGTTTGTAGCTATCATATATGGAAAGAAAGAGATCCGTATGGCAGATATGGAGAAATTTATCCACAGGGTCGAGAGTGGAGCACCGATTCCTAATCTGGTGGTCAACTATGGGGTCTATGAGAATGTGGATAAGGCACTGCCTTTCACCCTGATCTGTGACAGAGCTTTTCTGGCCATGAAAAGTATCCGGGATGACTATGAGCACCAGATCGCTTTTTATGATGATGAGATGAGACGGAGACATTTTTGGCTCCGGCTATTCATCTATGACAAGCCTGAACCAGCTGCCATTCGATACCCTGAAGCTGGATAAAAGTCTGATCGATTACATAGAGAATTTTCGTGGGCAGCAGGTGATCCGTCATACCATTTCGCTGGCACACAGCCTTGGAATGAAGGTTCTTGCCGAGGGCGTGGAGAAAGCAAAACAGGTGGAGATCCTGCGAAGCCTGAGCTGCGATGAGATCCAGGGCTTTTATTATGCACGGCCTTTGCCGTGGGAAAACTTTGAAACAAAGGTTATAAGAGCAAAAGAGGCGTGTAAAAAATGAGAGATCATTTTTACACGCCCTTTTTACAGCTAATGCTTCCGGACCTGTTTTTCAATAAGATAAAGTGCAAAATACAGCAGCATGGCAATGATGCAGAGGATCACAATGGACATCAGGACCCATGTAAGTCTGAATGTCTGGCTTCCGTAAATGATCAGGTATCCCAGGCCTTTTCGGGCACCGATAAATTCTCCGATGATCACACCTACCAGGCAAAGACCGATGTTGACCTTCATCACACTCAGGATAAGAGGAACGGAGGAGGGCAGGACGATCTTCAGAAGCTTTTCCTTTTTGTGTCCCCCCAGAGTTTCGATCAGCTTCAGCTTTTCCGGATCTGCCTGGCAGAAGCCGGAGTACAGATTGATAACGGAGCCGAAGATGGCTACAGACATGCCGGCGACCACAATGGTACGTTCGTTGGCACCAAGCCATACAATCAGAAGAGGGGCCAGAGCAGATTTCGGGAGACTGTTCAGTACCACCAGACATGGCTCCAGGATCCGTGCAATCCGTCGGGAGCACCAGAGAAGTACTGCGGTTCCGACACCCAGGATCACAACAAAAAAGAAACTGACAAGAGTTTCTGCCAGTGTCACGGCAATATGTGCAAACAGGGACTGATCCCTGCACATGGAAAGAAAGGTCTTTGCGATCAGGGAAGGACTGCTGAAGATAAAGGAATCGATCCATCCAAGATCAGAGGATATTTCCCAAAGTCCCATAAACAGAACAAAAAGAAGTGTCCGTGCAGCCAGGATAATGTGTTTTTCTTTTTTCTGCCGTGCAAGATATTGTTTCTGCTGTCTGGAAATTTCAGGCATTTTCATTGAGCTCCTTCCATATGATGTTAAAATATTTCTTAAAATCCGGAGCATTTCTGGAGGAGAGGGGAGTGCGGTCGCTGATATCCAGATCGATATCGATGATCTTTCGTACAGTGGCAGGACGTGCAGAAAGGATCAGTACCCGGTCGGCCATACTGATGGCCTCTGAGATGTCATGAGTGACCAGAATTGCTGGCTTGCCGGAGCTTTTGAGGATTTTTCCGATATCATCACTGACATTTAAGCGTGTCTGGTAATCCAGAGCGGAAAATGGTTCGTCCAGAAGAAGGAGCTCCGGTTCCAGCACCAGGGTCCGGATCAGAGCGGCACGTTGGCGCATTCCGCCGGAAAGCTGGGAAGGGCGGGCATCACGGAAACGGTCCAGACCGTAGGTCTGAAGAAGGGCTTCTGCATGTGCCAGCTTTTCAGGTGTGAGCTCTTTCCGGATCTCCAGGCCGAGAAGGATGTTTTTGTAGATGCTCCGCCATTCCAGAAGATGATCCTTCTGAAGCATATATCCTACAGCGGCACTGCCGGAGGATACCGGACGGTCTCCCAGAGTAATGGAACCGTGCTCCGGAGTGAGCAGGCCGGCAATGAGATTCAGAAGAGTGGATTTTCCGCATCCGGAAGGTCCTACAATGGACAGGAATTCACCGGGCATCAGGTCAAAGGATATATGAGAAAGGGCAGGTGTCTCACCGGACAATGTGTGATAGGAGAGACACACGTCCCGCACTTTCAGGACAGGATTCATGGATGTTGCCTCCTTTTCGTAGATAATGGTATAATATTATCATATGTCTGAAACAGGAGAAGGCCAATGGCAGAGATGTATACTTTGATGTCTGCCTGAAAACAGTCATAGAGAAAGGAATTACAAACATTGAACAAGAGAAACTACCAGAAAGAACTGGATAAACTGATTGAAAGAACCCAGAAAGAAGGGAAAACCCCCAAACTTTTTCTCCATGCCTGCTGTGCGCCATGCAGCAGCTATGTGATGGAATATCTGTCGCAGTATTTTGAGATCACGATATTTTTTTATAATCCCAATATCGCACCGGTGGAGGAATATTCACACCGCGTGGCTGAGATCCGCCGCCTGATCGGGGAGATGGAGTTTGTACATCCGGTAACGCTGGTGGAGGGCCGGTATGACCCGAAGGAATTTTATGAGATGGCAAAAGGCCTGGAAGATGTTCCGGAAGGAGGAGAACGGTGCTTTCGGTGTTACCGCCTGCGGATGGAAGAGGCGGCAAAGCTGGCGAAGGAGGGAGGATATGATTATTTTACCACAACCTTAAGTATCAGTCCTCTGAAAAATGCACAGAAGATCAATGAGATCGGTGAGGAACTGGCAGAAATCTATAAAGTGCCACATCTGACTTCGGATTTTAAGAAAAAGAATGGCTACAAGCGTTCTATTGAACTGTCTCATGAGCATGCTTTGTACCGGCAGAATTACTGCGGCTGTGTATTTTCAAAGAAAGAAGCCATGGACAGAGAACGGCTGGTTACAGAGAACCGAGTGAACAGTAACAACGGCTGAAGACAGCAAACGTATAATTATGAAAAACTTTGCATTTTTATAAAAATATGTTACACTAACACAGAAAAGTGCAGACGTCCGGGAGACGGAGTTCGTGTATGTCCGGAGAAGACAGTTCTGCCGCAAAAAAGAAAAGTGAGGAAGAATCAATATGGCACAGTTATGGGGAGGCCGTTTTACAAAAGAAACGGACAAGCTGGTTTACAATTTTAACGCATCCATTTCCTTTGATCAAAAATTTTACAGACAGGATATCCGTGGAAGCAAGGCACATGTTGCCATGCTTGCAAAACAGGGGATCCTGACAGAGGAAGAAAAGGATCAGATCACAGAAGGACTGGACGGTATCCTTGCAGACGTGGAAGCAGGCAAGCTGGAGATCACAGCGGAGTATGAGGATATCCACAGCTTCGTGGAGGCAAACCTGATCGACCGTATCGGAGATGCCGGAAAGAAACTTCATACAGGAAGAAGCCGTAATGACCAGGTAGCTCTGGATATGAAGCTTTATGTCCGCGACGAGATTGATGAGACAGATAAGGAGCTGAAGGACCTTCTTCTTGCCCTGCAGAAGATCATGGAAGAGAATGTTCACACCTACATGCCGGGATTTACCCACCTTCAGAAGGCACAGCCGGTAACTCTGGCACACCATGTAGGCGCATATTTTGAGATGTTCCGCAGAGACCGTGACAGACTTTTTGATATCCGTAAGAGAATGAATACCTGCCCGCTTGGAGCGGGAGCACTGGCAGGAACCACTTATCCGCTGGATCGTGCCTATACTGCAGAGCTTCTCGGCTTTGATGCACCAACCAGAAACAGTATGGATTCCGTATCTGACAGAGATTATGTCATCGAGCTTCTCAGTGCATTTTCTACGATCATGATGCATCTGAGCCGTTTTTCAGAGGAGATCATTCTGTGGAATTCCAATGAGTACCGTTTCGTTGAGATCGATGACGCATACAGCACAGGCAGCAGTATCATGCCGCAGAAGAAGAATCCGGATATCGCAGAGCTTGTCCGTGGAAAAACAGGCCGTGTTTACGGAGCGCTGACATCTATTCTCACAACCATGAAGGGAATCCCGCTTGCATACAACAAAGACATGCAGGAAGACAAGGAGCTGACCTTTGATGCCATCGACACCGTAAAGGGCTGTATCGCCCTGTTTACCGGCATGGTTTCCACTATGCAGTTCAACAAAGCCAACATGGAGGCAAGTGCAAGGAGAGGCTTTACAAACGCCACAGATGCAGCAGACTATCTGGTTAACCACGGTGTACCGTTCCGTGATGCTCACGGCATCGTCGGAAGACTGGTCCTTCTCTGTCTGGATAAGGGAATCTCTCTGGACGAGCTTCCGCTTTCCGAGTACAAAGAGATCAGTCCTGTGTTTGAGGAGGACATCTATGAAGCCATCAGTATGAAGACCTGCGTGGAAAAACGTGTGACTCTGGGAGCGCCGGGACCGGACGTGATGGAGCAGGTGATCGCTCAGAATAAAGAATATCTTGAAAAAAATTAAGATAATGCTTGCATTTTAGGAAAAATTGGTATAGTATTTACGGAAAAGACAAATGTGTGCTATAGAAGGACACAAGATGAGGAGAGTTTTATTATGAGTGAAAAGCTTAAAGTCGGTATTTTAGGTGCAACTGGAATGGTTGGTCAGAGATTCATTTCTCTTCTGGAGAATCACCCGTGGTTTGAGGTGGTTACTGTAGCGGCAAGCCCGAGAAGCGCAGGCAAGACCTACGAGGAGGCTGTAGGCGGCAGATGGAAAATGGATACTCCGATGCCGGAGGCAGTAAAGAAGCTGGTTGTTATGGATATCCACGAGGTTGAGAAGGTTGCAGCCACTGTTGACTTTGTATTTTCCGCAGTTGATATGACTAAGGATGAGATCAAGGCGATCGAGGAAGAATATGCAAAGACAGAGACACCGGTTGTGTCCAATAACAGCGCACACCGCTGGACACCGGACGTTCCGATGGTAGTTCCGGAAATCAATCCGGAGCACTTTGAGGTTATCGAATTCCAGAAGAAACGTCTCGGAACAAAACGCGGCTTCGTAGCTGTTAAACCGAACTGCTCTATCCAGAGCTACGCTCCGGTACTTACCGCATGGAAAGAATTCGAGCCATATGAAGTAGTTGCCACTACATACCAGGCAATTTCCGGAGCAGGAAAAACATTTAAAGACTGGCCGGAGATGGAGCATAACATCATCCCGTATATCGGCGGTGAGGAAGAGAAGAGTGAGAAGGAGCCATTAAGACTCTGGGGTGAGATCAAGGACGGTGTGATCGTTCCGGCTACTACACCGGTTATCACATGCCAATGCGTACGTGTTCCGGTTCTCAACGGACATACAGCAGCTGTATTCGTTAAATTCCGCAAGAAACCTACCAAAGAGCAGCTGATCCAGAAGCTGGTTGAGTTTAAGGGACTTCCGCAGGAGCTTGAGCTTCCAAGCGCTCCGAAGCAGTTCATCCAGTATCTTGAGGAGGACAACCGTCCGCAGGTACAGATGGATGTAAACTATGAGAATGGAATGGGAGTATCTGTAGGACGTCTTCGTGAGGATACTGTTTATGATTACAAGTTCATCGGACTTTCCCATAACACAGTAAGAGGTGCCGCAGGCGGAGCAGTTCTCTGTGCAGAAACTCTGAAAGCGAAAGGATATATCCAGGCTAAATAAGAACTGGATCCTTTACAGGAAATAAAGAAAATCATCAGAAACGGGATATCGGTTTTTCCGGTGTCCTGTTTTTGCGTATGTGGAAGGAATAAAGGAGATATGCGCAGAAAAGTAATTACTACAGTTGTGACATTTTCCACAACCACGGCTGCCATGAAAATGGAAAAAACGGCCAGGGAATCTGAATTTCCGGGAAGGCTGATCCCGATCCCTTCAGAGATCAGTGCCCAGTGCGGACTGGCATGGAAATGCGTGGAGCAATCAGAGGAGGAAACAGAAAATTTCCTGAAAAAAAAGGAACTGGTCTGGGATGGCATCTATCGTGTTCTGGTATAAAACGGATATTGTTTGTTGTATGTAACAAAACGGAAATTTTTGAAAATTTTCGCATTTTTATTGTTAAATAATTAGTAAAGTGTTACAATATAACAAGCAGATTTCCGGAAAGCGTGTTGCTGTGAACAAAGAAGCAGCAACAAAGTGCCACGCTTGCTAAAAATATGTGGAGGTGCTATTTATGAACAGGGAGGATGTAGAGAAACTGTCAACCGCTGCGAAGGGTAAGATAAACTTACTGAACAGCAATTTCGGAAAATACTTTATGCGGGCGATCATGGCCGGATTTTTTATTGATGTGGCGATGATCTACAGTAACGTTGTTGGAAATGTATTTTCCAAGACATTCCCGGAATGGGGGAAATTCCTTGGAGCCATCGTGTTCTCCATTGCGGTCCTGCTGATCGTAATGGTAGGAGGAGAGCTGTTCACCGGTAACAATCTGGTAATGGCTTTTGGTGCGTATGACAAGAGCGTATCATGGAAAGATGTTGGAAAGGTCTGGGGAATCAGTTACATCGGCAATTTTGTGGGATGCCTGATCCTGGCACTGATCTTTGCAGGTGCCGGAGCGTCCGGTACAGCAGATTATTTTGCCGGATTTATAAACGGAAAACTGAGTATTCCGGCAGGACAGATGTTTTTCCGTGCGGTACTTTGTAATTTCTTCGTCTGTCTTGCTGTTCTCTGCGGCATTAAGCTGAAGAGTGAGTCGGGCAAGTTCCTGATGATCGTGATCTGTATTTCAGGTTTCGTTGTCAGCGGATTTGAGCATTGTATTGCAAATATGGGTATTTTTACAGTTGCATTCTGTATGGTGCCAGGATTGTCTGTCGGCGCTATGCTTAAAAGCATGGTGATCGTAACACTGGGAAATATAGTTGGCGGAGCTGTGCTTCTGGCATGGCCGCTTAGAAAGATGAGTGCAGATAAATAGTATGGCAAAGGCTTTATACATAGCGGAGAAGCCCAGCGTGGCACAGGAATTTGCGAAGGCTTTG
Organism: Blautia massiliensis (ex Durand et al. 2017); assembly: GCF_051861785.1. NCBI lineage: Bacteria > Bacillati > Bacillota > Clostridia > Lachnospirales > Lachnospiraceae > Blautia > Blautia massiliensis (ex Durand et al. 2017). The sequence goes on along the minus strand of NZ_CP146725.1, from coordinate 720,678 downwards.
AAGATCAACGGTCAGAGAAAAGACGGATATCTGGAATCTGATGATTCTGTGGTAACCTGGTGTGTAGGACACCTGGTTACCATGAGTTATCCCGAAAAATATGATATCAAGTTTAAAAGGTGGAGTTTTGATACCCTGCCTTTTTTGCCGCGCGAATTTAAATATGAAGTGATCCCCGGGGTCAAAAAGCAGTTCGAGATCGTAAAAGGACTGCTGAACCGGCCGGATGTGGATACCATTTATGTGTGTACCGACTCCGGACGTGAGGGTGAATATATCTACCGTCTGGTAGCCCAGATGGCAGGAGTAAAGGGGAAAGTCCAGAAACGTGTGTGGATCGATTCCCAGACAGAGGAAGAAATCTTAAGAGGGATCCGTGAAGCGAAGGATATCTCGGAGTATGATAATCTGGCAGCATCTGCGTATCTCCGCGCAAAGGAAGATTATCTTATGGGAATCAATTTTTCCAGAGTTCTGACCTTGCGCTACGGAAGCAGTGTCACCAATTATCTCCATTCCAAATATCAGGCCATTGCAGTTGGGCGTGTGATGACTTGTGTTCTTGGCATGGTGGTGCGGAGAGAACGGGAGATCCGTGTCTTTGTGAAGACACCGTTTTACCGTGTCCTTGGCAGCATTGGACTTGCAGGTGAAAATTTTGACGGTGAATGGAGAGCTGTGGAAGGCAGCCGGTATTTCCAGTCCCCGTATCTTTATAAAGAAAACGGCTTCAGGAAAAAAGAGCATGCACAGATGCTGATCGATCAGCTGATGGTGAACCAGCCCCTTTCCTGTATTGTGGAAAAGGTGGAACGAAAAAAAGAAAACAAAAATCCGCCGCTTCTTTTTAACCTGGCGGAGCTTCAGAATGTGTGCTCAAAGCTGTTTAAGATCAGTCCGGACGAGACACTCCGGATCGTACAGGAACTTTATGAGAAGAAGCTGGTGACTTATCCGAGAACGGATGCCAGAGTTCTTTCCACGGCAGTGGCCAAGGAGATATACAAGAATATATCCGGTCTTCGAAATTATCAGCAGGCCGGTGCTGCGGCGGCAGAGGTTTTGGGGATGGAATCCTGGAAAAGCATTGCAAAGACCAGATATGTGAATGACAAGCAGATCACAGACCATTATGCGATCATTCCTACCGGTCAGGGATTGAATGCGCTGGGAAGCGTGTCTCTTACTGCGCAGCGTGTGTACGAGACTATTGTACGGAGATTTTTGTGTATTTTTTATCCGCCGGCCGTTTATCAGAAGGTGAGTCTTGTGACGAAGCTGGACGGCGAGGCATTCTTTTCATCCTTTAAGGTTCTCAAAGAAGAAGGCTATCTGAAGATCGCCACCAATTCTTTTTCGCGGAAAAGGGCTTCAGACAGTGAGAAAAACGGAAATGGAGAGGAAGACGAGGTTTCCTGTGATACTGTGCTCCTGGAGGCGTTGCAGAAGCTGAAAAAGGGTGATATACTTCCTGTGAACGGTTTGAGTATCAAGGAGGGTGAGACTTCACCGCCCAAACGATACAATTCCGGTTCCATGATCCTTGCCATGGAAAATGCAGGACAGCTGATCGAGGATGAGGAGCTTCGAGCCCAGATCAAGGGAAGCGGGATCGGCACCAGTGCTACCCGTGCCGAGATCCTGAAGAAGCTTTTTAACATCAGATATCTGGCACTGAACAAAAAGACCCAGGTGATCACTCCAACGCTGCTTGGGGAAATGATCTTTGATGTGGTAAATTGTTCTATCCGGCAGCTTCTGAACCCGGAGCTTACGGCAAGCTGGGAAAAGGGGCTCACCTATGTGGCAGAGGGCAGCATCACGGAACAGGAATATATGGACAAGCTGGAGCATTTTGTGCGGGTACGTACCCGGCAGGTGGAGGCAAGCAATTATCAGTATAACCTGCGGCAGTTTTTTGATGCGGCCGCTGTAAACTACAGGAAGCCGGAGCGAGCTTCCGGACAGGGAGGAAAGAGATCATCATGATGAAAGATTTTACTATCAGCAATATGCTGGATCTGAATGAGACCATTGCAGCAGAGCTTTTTGAGGGAAAAACCTATCCGTGGGAGGTTCTTCCGGAGATCGGAGATTTCATTATTAAGCTGGGAAAAACACTGGATCCTTCTGAATATGAGGAGAAGGGCGAAAATGTATGGATCGCAAGATCTGCTACAGTTGCGCCGACTGCAAGTATCACCGGACCGGCTATCATTGGCAGAGACGCCGAGGTGCGCCACTGTGCATTTATCCGCGGTAAGGCTATCGTTGGTGAGGGAGCAGTTGTGGGAAATTCCACAGAGCTTAAGAATGCAGTGCTGTTTAACAAGGTTCAGGTTCCTCATTATAATTATGTTGGAGATGCTGTGCTGGGATATAAGTCCCACATGGGTGCCGGATCGATCTGTTCCAACGTAAAATCAGACAAGAAGCTGGTTGTCGTAAAAGACGGGGATGAAAAGATCGAAACCGGTCTTAAGAAATTCGGAGCGATGCTCGGAGATCATGTTGAAGTCGGATGCGGTTCTGTGCTGAATCCCGGTACTGTGATCGGACGGAATTCTAATATCTACCCGCTGTCACCGGTACGTGGATGTGTTCCTGCAGATTCCATTTATAAAAATTCAAAAGAGATCGTAAAGAAAAAATAAGAAACAGATTCTTCTGGATACGCATTTAGGCTGCACTTTTGAGAGAGTGCAGCTTTTTTTGATGGGGTGATGGATGCAACAGTATTGGGCGTGGAAGGATGAACCGACCGGGAGCGGGCGGGATCAAGATAAAAACAAAAGCTGTCGAAGTATGACCAGTCCTATAATATGGACTGGGTAAAACCAGTAAAAGAAATATTTTGCTGATTTTCCGCGGATGAAGCCTCTTTTTCCATTGTACAGGTTAATGGACAGAAAGGCAAAGGAGGCTCTCCATTCATAGTAAAGCCAGCAGCTTCCGAGGATTGCCTGGCCTGGCTTATCGTTTCGCATATAGTACATGATCAGCAGGAAGATATACCCCCGCCATCCATAGTCTGCTTTCAGAAAAATGGAAACAACAAGCAGTCCCAGGATGCAGAAAAGCTGCATCGAAGGTCTGGTCTGGAAATATTCGATGGCACAAAAGGCCAGATATCCGAGGAAAAGCGTGAAAAACACATTTTGTCTTTCGTAACGCAGCGTATTTGTAAACATCAGATTCCACGGAATTTCTGAGAGCAGCGCAAAAAGAAGGAGATTTCTTCCATAGAGGAACCGGCTCCGCGTATGCCGGAAGCCTTCCAGCAGGAGAAAACAGAAGATGGGAAAAGCAGCTCTTCCGATATCGCGGAAAATAAGATATACATTATATTCTCTGCCGAAAAGCGTAAACAGGATTTTCTGTGCGGGCTGATACATACTGAGCAGCACAGCTCCGATATGATCGATCAGCATGGTGATGACCGCGATCATCTTCAGAGCGCTTCCGCTGAGAATGCGGTATTTTTCTGGAAAAACAGAATCCACAGATGCATTCATGAAAAATATACCTCCAGAGTTAAACTTGCTAATATATTATCACATACATACAGTAGTTGCCAGAAATATTTGACAGTTAGGCATGCAATACAGCCGGAATAACTGCCAATATTATGCGTTTTATGGCAAAATTTTATCAAATATGACTGGACGAAACAACGGTTTTGTGAGAAAATAGCCGTAGGGTGTTATCGAACTTTTTTTCTCAATAACATCGGTCAATCTATACTTGAAAGGAGTTTTAAAATGATTTATTCACGCGAAGTAGAAGAAATGTGTCCAGTGGCACAGGGCGTACATCATGGTGCCGCTCCGATCCCGGAAGAAGCAAAATGGGTTCAGGCAAAAGAAGTAAAGGATATCTCCGGATTTACACACGGTGTTGGCTGGTGTGCTCCGCAGCAGGGTGCTTGCAAGCTTTCCCTTAACGTTAAAGAGGGAATCATCCAGGAGGCACTTGTTGAGACGATCGGATGTTCAGGAATGACTCATTCTGCAGCTATGGCTTCTGAGATCCTTCCAGGACTTACCGTTATGGAGGCACTGAACACAGACCTTGTATGTGATGCAATCAATACAGCTATGAGAGAGCTTTTCCTTCAGATCGTTTACGGACGTTCCCAGTCTGCATTCTCCGAGGACGGACTTGCAGTAGGCGCTGGTCTTGAGGACCTTGGAAAAGGACTTCGTTCTCAGGTTGGTACAATGTATGGAACTCTGAAAAAAGGACCTCGTTACCTTGAGATGGCTGAGGGTTATGTTACAGGTATCGCTCTTGATGAGAACGATGAGATCATCGGATATCAGTTCGTAAGCCTTGGAAAAATGACTGACTTCATTAAGAAAGGTGATGACCCGAACACAGCATGGGAGAAAGCAAAAGGTCAGTACGGCCGTGTTGCAGATGCTGTTAAGATCATCGACCCAAGAAAAGAGTAATTACACTTCGTAAGGTAAAAATATCAGGAGGTTACAGGAAATGGCTTTATTTGAATCATATGAGAGACGAATTGACAAGATCAATTCTGTTTTAAACAGCTATGGAATCGCTTCTATCGAAGAAGCTGAGAAAATCACTAAAGACGCAGGACTGAACGTTTACGATCAGATCAAAGGCATTCAGCCGATCTGCTTCGAGAACGCTTGCTGGGCTTACACAGTAGGTGCAGCTATCGCGATCAAAAAAGGCTGCAGAAGAGCCGCTGATGCAGCTGCAGCTATCGGAGAAGGCCTTCAGGCTTTCTGTATCCCGGGATCCGTTGCAGACACACGTAAAGTAGGTCTTGGACATGGAAACCTTGGAAAGATGCTCCTTGAGGAAGAGACAGACTGCTTCTGTTTCCTTGCAGGACATGAGTCTTTCGCAGCAGCTGAGGGTGCTATCGGTATCGCTGAGAAAGCAAACAAAGTTCGTAAAAAACCTCTTCGTGTTATCCTGAACGGTCTTGGAAAAGATGCTGCTCAGATCATCTCCCGTATCAACGGCTTTACATATGTAGAGACAGAGTATGATCCATATAAGAACGAGGTTAAGGAAGTATTCCGTAAATCCTATTCTGAGGGACTTCGTGCAAAGGTTAACTGCTACGGCGCTAACAGCGTTCCGGAAGGTGTTGCAATCATGTGGAAAGAGGGCGTTGATGTTTCCATCACAGGAAACTCCACAAACCCGACTCGTTTCCAGCATCCGGTAGCAGGAACATACAAAAAAGAGTGCAATGAGAAAGGCAAAAAATACTTCTCCGTTGCTTCCGGCGGTGGTACGGGACGTACACTTCATCCGGACAACATGGCAGCAGGTCCTGCTTCCTACGGTATGACTGATACACTTGGACGTATGCATTCTGACGCTCAGTTCGCAGGATCTTCTTCCGTACCGGCTCACGTAGAGATGATGGGTCTTATCGGCGCTGGAAACAACCCGATGGTTGGTATGACAGTTGCTGTAGCTGTTTCCGTACAGGAAGCTGCTGACGCTGGCAAGTTCTAATAAAACCTTTTTAATTAAAGAGTCAACAAACCTTGAAAGTACCGTAGTTCCAAGGGCTGCGGTACTTTTCTTAATTTTGATCGTAAAAAAGAAGATGTAATTTGAGTCAGTGTGAGAAGTCTTGAAAATGGTAAGATAGGCAACAGGTAGGTAACAAGTAGGTAACAAGTAGGTAACAGAGCGAAGGAAACAAAAAGAAGAGCCGATCACAGTCCCTTTCATTGATTAAGAATTAACGATATCATCAATCTTCTTAAGTTCTTCATCTGAAAAATCAGTATGTCCGATTATCTTGATATTATCAAGAATCTGCTCAGGTTTTGAAGCTCCAATTAGGACACTTGTTACTTTATCATCTTTTAGAATCCAGCTAAGAGCCATCTCGGCAAGCGTCTGTCCTCTTTCCATAGCAATTTCGTTAAGTGCCTGAATCTGGGAAAGCTTTTCTGATGTAAGTGCAGTCTCATTAAGGAATCGTCCGTCAGTGGCAATTCTGCTATCAGCAGGGATACCATTGAGGTAGCGCTTCGTAAGAAGTCCCTGTGCGAGAGGAGAGAAAGCTATGATACCTTTTCCAAGCTCATAGGCAGTGTCCTTAAGCCCGTTATTCTCAATTGTTCTGTCAAAAATAGAATAACGGTTCTGGTTGATTACGAAAGGACATTTCAAATCGGTTAGGATTTCTGTAGCTTTTTTAAGTGTGGGACCATCATAATTTGAAAGACCTACATAAAGGGCTTTTCCACTTCGAACGATAGAGTCAAGAGCACCCATAGTCTCCTCAAGTGGTGTCTCAGGATCCATTCTGTGATGATAGAAGATATCGACATAATCAAGTCCAAGTCGCTTAAGACTCTGGTCCAGGCTTGCAATAAGGTACTTGCGGCTTCCCCAATTGCCATAAGGTCCTTCCCACATATCAAATCCGGCCTTTGTGCTGATGAGCATTTCATCTCGGTATGGATGAAGTTCTTCCCTGAAAAGCTTGCCGAAATTGCGTTCTGCACTGCCATAAGCAGGCCCATAATTATTGGCAAGGTCAAAATGAGTGATTCCATTGTCAAAAGAGGTAAAGCACATCTGCTTCATATTTTCGTAGATACTTGTATCACCAAAATTGTGCCAGAGTCCAAGTGAAACAACAGGCAGCTTCAAGCCACTTTTACCGCAGCGGTTGTAAACCATTGTGTCGTATCTTTTTTTGTCTGCAATGTACATGTGTATATACCTCCATGATTATATCTTTCTGCTACACTTAGGATATCATATTTTTTCTTCAGTTGCATCCAGCTCTTCACTTCAGCCTCTGTTTTCGCTGTATGCGTTACTGTTCACACGATGTGCGACCAGCAACGCATCTCGCCATTTTAAATCGCCTTTGGCGATGGGGCGAGATGCATTCAAGCCAAAACATGCATCCTCCGTGTCAATCAGCGAAGTGATTGACACGGGAGTGAACAGTAACCTGTATGCTACTGCAATTTCTCCAACAATTCCAGATGAAGTTTCTGCACCTTAATCTTTTGTTTTTGTATATTCACTCTTTGAGTGGACTTTCCTCCTTCGATTTTCTTTAAAGCTTTATGCTTCATAAACTCTTCTTTTATATAGTTTTTTCAAAACAACTATAGTAATATAGAGTTATCACAATCTTAGCTTTCTACTATTCAACGGTTCCTTTTCGCCATATCCAGTGGGGTGGGTAAAGATGACCCAATAAGTGAATGTAATTGAAGAAATTAAAAAAAGGACTATTTTTTATGAACAATATAAAAGAAAGAATAAAAATATTTTCAGGGGCGCAGCTTAAATACATTGCTTTTCTATCTATGCTTATCGATCACACAAACAAAGCGTTAATCTATCCGAATTTGGATGGAGGAGCATTGAATCGGTTGAGTGACTTTTTTGATATTTTAGGAAGAATCGCATTTCCAATATTCATCTTCCTTCTCGTGGAAGGCTATTTCCACACAAAAAATAAATGGAAGTATTTAATTACACTTCTTGTATTTGGAGTAATATCAGAAATTCCTTTTGATATGTGTACAACAGCTACATTTTTTGAAGCCAACTGGAACAATATTATGTTTACGTTAGCCTTGGTGCTTGCCATGATCTGGCTGATTGATGTACTCAAGGAAAAGATGGCAGCATTGCCGAAAGCTTTATGGTATTTCGTATCATTTCTCATTGTGGCAGTATTGTGCTTTGCTGCAATGAATCTGGGATTAGATTATGAACACCATGCGGTGCTGATTGGATATTTCTATTATATTTTTCATGACCGACAGGCACTTGCGATTCCATTTTCCTATCTTTCCATGTTCAAAGAACCATGGGCTTTGCTTGGATTTGGCCTGACACTTACTTATAATGGAGAACGTGGAAAACAGAATAAGTGGTTTAATTATCTTTTTTATCCAGTACATTTGCTGATTTTAGGAATTATAAGAATGTGTCTTAAGATTTGAATATGAAATTTTAAAAAGGACTTTTCTTTTAAAATGAACGAAAAGTCCTCTTTTTGCGTAGATGACTGTTATTTCACAGCCCCTTTCTTTGTGTCTAAAGAAAAATAGAACAAATCAGTCTGAGAACGCATGAAAATTTATGCGTAGCTTACAGATAGCTTACACGTAGCTTACATTTTTGGGGAATTTGTGAAATATTTCTTGGAGAAATTCATAAAATAAATCAAAGCGGCAGGGGAGATACTGAGAATATTCATGGAAGCGCTTGTGAATTATATTAAACCGGAATTGCTGATCACAGCAATCGCTTTGTATTTTATGGGGATCGCACTGAAGGAGGCTCAGGCTGTGAAGGACAAATATATTCCGCTGATATTGGGGTGTGCAGGAATCCTTATATGCGGAATTTATGTTTTTGCTACCTGTTCCTGTAAAAATGCACAGGATATTGCAATGGCAGTATTTACATCCACAACACAGGGAGTCCTGGTGGCGGGGCTTTCAACCTATGTGAACCAGCTGATCAAACAGCTGGAAAAAGATGAATAATGGATTTAAAGGAAGGACACATCATGCATGAGCAGATGTATCCTTCCTTTTTGAACGCAGATTGCGAATGTCCGCTTTACTTGGTTATTTATGCATTTTTCAGTGCCTGTTCCAGATCTTTGATAATATCATCCACATTTTCGATACCGATGGAAAGACGGATCATTCCAGGAGAAACTCCTGCTTCAACCAACTGCTCGTCGTTCATCTGGCGATGTGTATGGCTGGCTGGGTGAAGGACCATAGTGATAGAGGCGGCAACGTGAGTTGCGATGGTGGCAAGCTTCAGACTGTCCATAAAACGGACTGCTGCATCACGGCCACCGGTCAGTTCAAAGGAGATAACGCCGCAGGTATGACCATCCTTCATATATTTCTGAGCCAGTGCGTGATATTTATCCTCCGGAAGTCCTGCGTAATTTACATGAGAAACCTTTTCGTGTGCGTTCAGGTATTCTGCAATCTTCTGGGCGTTGGAGCAATGGCGTTCAACACGCAGCGGAAGCGTTTCCAGACCGAGGTTCAGAAGGAAGCAATTCATCGGAGACGGAATAGAGCCCAAATCACGCATCAGCTGGGAAGTAGCCTTAGTGATGTAAGCTTTTTTTCCAAACTGCTTTGTATAGATAACGCCGTGATAGGATTCATCCGGCTCTGTCAGGCCGTGATATTTATGACCGTAGGCATCCCAGTCGAAGTTACCGCTGTCGACAATGGCGCCGCCTACCTGAACGGCATGTCCGTCCATATATTTGGTGGTGGAGTGGGTAACGATATCTGCACCCCACTCGAAGGGACGGCAGTTTACCGGTGTGGCAAAGGTGTTATCCACAATAAGAGGCACGCCGTTCTGGTGTGCAACGTGTGCAAATTTCTCGATATCAAGAACTACCAGAGCCGGATTGGCGATAGTTTCTGCAAAGAGAACCTTTGTGTTCGGTTTGAATGCGGCAGCGATCTCTTCTTCTGTTGCATCGGTATCAACAAAGGTGCAGTCAATGCCAAGTTTCTTGAAGGTGACGGCAAGAAGGTTGAAGGTTCCTCCGTAAATGGTAGAAGCGGCAACAACGTGATCGCCTGCCTCACAGATATTAAATACTGCGTAGAAGTTGGCTGCCTGTCCGGAAGAAGTCAGGATTGCAGCAACACCGCCTTCCAGATCTGCGATCTTTGCGGCTACGGCATCGTTAGTCGGGTTCTGGAGACGGGTGTAAAAATATCCGTCTGCCTTCAGATCAAATAACTGGCCCATTTCGTCGGTGGTGTCATATTTGTAAGTGGTGCTCTGATAGACAGGAAGTGCACAGGGCTCGCCTTTGGATGGGGTATAGCCGGAGTGGATACATTTAGTCTCTAAATTATAGTCGCTCATAGGGATAAGTCCTTTCTGCTGTGTTTTTCGTATGAATTTAACCGAATCAGGGAAGTTTGCTGCTTCAGATGCGGATACCCCATTGATCTGGATTAAGGAAGCTTCCTGTATTTCCGGATACTTCATTCCTGTATTATGCGTTTCAGGGATTTCTGGGAGAAGCTTTGATCCTTGCAGTTCGGCTAAATAAAGTATGAAAAATGCATTTGTGTATTTTAAATAAAACTACATATAAGTATAACTCTTTATGTGTTGAAATACAACAATATTCTACATAAACTCTACTAGGGTATAAGGGAAAAGAAATATTGCGTTCTTGTGCACATAATAAAACGCTATATGATTAACGTTTGTAATAAGCATAGTAAGTCATTTTATAGATGCGAAAATGTGAGTGAATGACGAAAAAATACTGTAAAACAAAGAAAATATGTGAATAAAGTAACAAATAGTGAAAATCGCATAAAAACAAAATGGAAATTTTGTATAAAAAAGACATTGCGTTCACGTGCACAAAATGATAATATAACATCATCAAAAAGAACACAAAACAGAAAACAATAAAAAACAAAAAAATGAACGGAGGAATTTAAAATGTTAAGAGTAGGAGTTATCGGATGCGGCGGAATGGGAAGAGATCATATCAGAAGACTGACAGAGAAGATCCAGGGAGCAGAAGTAGTAGCTGTTTCCGATGTATTTGAGGAAAGTGCCAGGAAAGCAGCCGAGATCTGCGGAGCAAAAGTCTATGCAGACAGTAAGGAGCTCATCAATGCAGAGAACGTAGATGCAGTATTTATCGTATCTCCGGGCTTCGCACATGTAGATTCTCTTCTTCAGGCGATCGAGGCCGGCAAGAGGATTTTCTGTGAGAAACCATTATGTACAACTGCTGAGGACTGCCTGAAAGTAGTAAAGGCAGAGGAGGCAGCCGGCAAACATCTCATCCAGCTTGGATTTATGAGACGCTATGACAAGGGATATCAGCAGATCAAGGAAGCGCTTGCAACCGGAGAATACGGCGAGCCGCTGATCCTTCACTGTACACACAGAAATCCGGAGGTAGGTACCAATTACAACACACCAATGGCTGTGCACGATACCGCAATCCATGAGATCGATGTCCTTCACTGGCTTGTAGATGATGAGTATGAATCAGCACAGGTAGTAATGCCAAGAGTGACGAAATATTCCCACTCTGAGCTGAAGGATCCGCAGATCATGATGCTTCGTACTAAAAAAGGTGTATGCATTGATGTAGAAGTATTTGTAAACTGCAAGTTCGGATATGACATCAACTGTGAAGTTGTATGTGAGGACGGTGCACTGAAAATGGCACAGCCGGCTTATCCGTCTATCCGCAAGAATGCGGCAGTGTCCACTGCTATTGACACAGACTGCTTCGTAAGATTTAAAGACGCTTATGATAAAGAGGTTCAGGACTGGGTTGATAACGCAGAGGCAGGAGTGATCACAGGACCGAATGCATGGGATGGATACCTGGCAGCGATCACGGCAGATGCTCTTGTAAAAGCGCAGGAAACCGGACAGATCGAGAAAATCGTTTCAGCAGTTGAGAAGCCGGATTTTTATAAATAAATATATTTTACGAGCTCCACCTCATCAAGTGTGAGTTGTCATACCAACTTATTGCTACAGACTTCCCCAATGCGTCTGCGGCAGCAGTTACCGGCAGGATCCGATTCCGCTTCGGCTTTGTTGAAACTGCAGTGGAAAACCTGCCGGTGAGATTAACTGGAAAAATTGGCTGAAAAGTAAAAACATATGGAGGGTATTGAAGATGAAATTAGGATTTAATGAAGCAACTGCACTGGAATGTAAAGGACAGTCTCTTATGGCAGACCTGGAGATGTGCGAGAAATATGGTTTTGATTATATTGAGATCCGCTTTGACTGCGTAAAGGACTATCTCAAAGAGCATACACTGGAAGAGCTTGCAGACTGGTTTAAGAATCATCATCTGAAACCATGGGCATACAACACTCTGATCTTCTTTAACCAGAGAGATGAGGCAGGGGAAAAAGAGATTGACGAAGAAGTTGATTTTATCCTGAAGGTTTCCAAAGCGATCGGGATGAAAATGCTGATCACCGTTCCAAGCTTTGATGTAAAAGACAAATCTGTCAGTGAGATCAAAGAAGAAGCAGTTGCACGTCTTCGTTATCTTTCCGATAAGGTTGGCGCGGATATGAAGATTTCCTTGGAGTTCTGTGGTGCACCGAACTGCTCCATCAACCAGTTTGGAACAGCCTATGATGTGGTAAAAGCAGTAGACAGAGATAATGTAGGCGTTACCGTGGATACCTTCCATTTCCATGAGATGTGCTCCCGCCTTGAGGACCTGAGAGCTGCTGATGGCAAGAAGATTTTTGCATACCATTTAAATGACTGTGAGGATCTTCCGCTTGGCTCCTGCGGAGACGACAAGAGACTGTGGCCGGGTGAGGGTGTTGTAGATCATGCAGGAATCGCAGCTGCACTGAAGGAAATCGGCTTTGATGGCGTTTGCACCATTGAAGAGTTCCGTCCGGAATACTATGCAATGAGCCATGAGGACAACGTGAAAAAGGCTGCGGAAGTTACCAGAGACTTTGTGCAGAAATATTTCGGATAATTCATTCAGAAAGGTCCGACCTTAAACCGATAGGAGGTAGATGCTATGGCTGGTAAGGGAATCCCTGAATTGTTGAATTACAAGCAGAAGGGGAAAGACTTGAATGAATTCATCAAGGTTCCGTTGTCGGAAAAGCTGGCATACTGTTTTGGTGATCCGGCACTGACCTTGATGTATACCATGACTACAACTCTGCTGATCTATTTTTATACCAACGTTGTTGGAATATCAGCAGGTGCGGTAGGAATGATCATGCTTTTGTCCCGTATTTTTGATGGATTTTCCGATGTGCTGATGGGAACTATTATCGACCGGACTCATTCCAAGTATGGAAAAGCCAGGATCTGGATCTTAAGACTTGCGGTTCCTTATGCGCTGGCAGCGGTGCTTTTGTTCACCATGCCGCCAATGGGAAATATGGGAAAGATCATCTATGCTTTTGTTACCTATAATATCATGAATACGGTTGTATACACTGCTATCAGCCAGCCATTCCATGCACTGGGATCTCTGATGAGCCGTGACCGTCGTGAACGTGATGTGATCTGTAACATCCGCATGGTATTGTCGATCACAGCAAGTATGATCATTACTGCGTTCACACTGCCGCTGATCAATATCGTAGCGAATATTACCGGCAATCAGCAGATGGCCTGGATCCTGGTAACTGCAGGCTATGCGATCATTTCTGTCGGTGTACTTGTGAATACTTATATGGTCTGTACAGAGCGTGTTTCTGCAGCAAAACAGGAAAAGGAAGATATTCCTTTTGTGGAAGCATTTAAAGCAACCGTTACCAACCGGTATTTCCTTATTGCTCTGGGGCTGATGATCTTTTATACCGCATACCAGATCATTATCGGAACAGACCTTACCTATTACTGCCAGTATGTACTCGGAAATGTAGATCTCGTCATGCCTCTTTCCGCAGCGGAGAAACTGGCAACTGTGGCAGGAATTGCTCTTCTTCCGAAGGTGCTTCCTCGCTATGGAAAAAGAAATCTCATCTGTGCCGGCTGTATCCTGGGCGTTGCAGGACAGCTTCTGTTCCTGATGAATATTACCAGTGTTTCGCTTGGTGTTGTAACCTGTATCATGAGAGGTATCGGAATTGCCCCGTTCTATGGTGTGCAGTATTCTCTTCCAAGCGATGCTATTGAGTATGGCCAGTGGAAAACAGGCAAGCGTGTGGAGGGTCTGATGTTCTCATCTATGAGTATGGGTCAGAAAGCCGGTTCCGGACTGACTTCTGCTATTATGGGAGGAATTCTTTCGGCGGCATACTTTGACGGAACAAAGGCGACAGCGGCAGAGCAGTCTGCAGAGGCAATCCGCGTGATCAAGGGATTTTATCTGTATGTTCCGATAGCAATCTGGGTAGTGATGTTTGTGGTCGCAGCATGCTACCAGCTGGACAAAGTTTATGACAAAATGATGCGTGAACTGATCCGGCGAGAATCGGGAGAGGAAAGCGTCTCTGTGCCGGGCGAGATCCAGTCCATGCCGTTACCGGAAGCTTCCGGAAACCGGATCAACGTGGCAATTGGAAGACTGTATGGCAGCAGTGGAAGAAAGATTGCCGAGGATGTTGCAAAAGCGCTGGACTGCAAGGTTTATGATCGTCAGATCATCTGTCTTATGGCAGAAAAGTTCGGTATGGAAAAAGCAGATCTGGAAAGTGTAAGGCAGTATCTGGATTCCTACAATTATGAGGATTCTGAGCTTACATTTTCCCCGTATGGACATTCATCGGCAGGTGCGGCAGCAGATTATACAGGTGTTCAGATGTTTGAGGTGCAGAGCCGGATCATCCGTGAGCTTTCTGAGAGAAGACCAGGTGTATTCCTGGGAAGATGTGCCAATTATGTGCTTCGTGGAGAGCCGCATACATACAGCTTTTTCGTTTATGCAGATGATGCTTACCGGGAAAAAGAGGGCCAGGAATATTATAAAGGCCAGTCTCTTGGAGAACTGAAGAAACGTGATCAGATCCGAAATGAATATTATGAGAAGTTTACCGGAATCCGCAGAGACGATCCCCATTATTACGATATGGTGATCAATGTATCCAAAACAGGTGTAGCCGGAGCGGCCAGCCTGATCCTGGATTATATCCGGAATAAAGAAGAGGAAAAAGGAGGGAATGCATCATGAAGATCGCATTTGACGTAGATGTTCTTGCGAAACAGATGGATATCAACCGTATGGTCCATCAGGTGGCGGACTGGGGATATAAATATATTGAACAGTCTCCACATCCGAGAATCAATCCGTTCTATAAGCATCCGTTGTTTTCAAAAGAATGTGAACAGGAATACAGACAGGCTCTTAAAGAGACTGGCGTTGAGATTTCGTCCTTTATCGTGGTGTATCGCTGGTCTGGTCCGACGGAGGAACAGAGACAGTTTGCAGTTGCAAACTGGAAACGGATGATCCAGATCGCCGGAGATATGGGAGTGAAGGTTATCAATACAGAGCTTTCGGGTGATCCGAACCAGCAGGAAATCTGCAATGGAATGTGGTTTAAATCCATGGAGGAATTGCTTCCGCTGATCGAGCGTGAGGGTATCCGTGTGGAGATCCAGTCTCATCCTTATGATTTCTGTGAGCTGAATAATGAGACCTGTGATATGGTGAAATCCTTCCGTTCTCCAAACCTTGGTTATGTGTATTCTTCTCCTCACGGCTTCTTCTACGATGAGGGCAAAGGAGATGTGCGGTCCATGCTGAAATATGCAGGAGATGAACTGACCCATGTACTTTTTGCGGATACCTTTAACCAGACCATGGACTGCAGGTACATTTTAAATCCGCCGTGGCTGAATGGCCGTGGAAAAGCGGATGTGACGGTGCATCAGCATCTTGCAATGGGTGAGGGTGATGTGGATTTTGATGGTATTTTTGAAACATTGAGAGAAATGGATTTTGCCAGCAAGCAGCTGAAACCGGATGCACCGAAAGCCGGCGGCGATAACATTGCCTGCGTTTCCATGTTTGGTTTTCCGGAAAAGATGGATAAGCAGGCACCGGAAGCAAGAGAGCGGATTGAGAGAGAACTGCTGGGAAAATGATCGGGTGATCGCGGCAGATCAGAAAGAAAACTGTAATAAATGAGCAGCTGACAGTACGCAGAACGGTGAATAAGACTGATAAAATAATGAATGCGTGCAGAAACACGGTTTCCAGGATGAAAGTTTCATTGTGGAAACCGTGTTTTTTTATGTCTTTCTTTACAAAAAAACTTTACATATATCAAACAACTGTCTTGTCACATGTAAAGGACTGTGGTATTATGTGTAAGATGTTTTGAAAAAAGTTACATGATAATAAAAAAGCAGATCAGAAGCATCTGCATAATAAAGACTAGTACAGCGAAAATTAAGACAAGTCAATATGGCGGTTACTTAATATTCGCTGTACCAGAAAGCAAAAGCAGGAACTCAAAAAAGAAATCCTGCAGGAAAGGTGAAAGATAATGACAGTTGCAGAAGAAATCCAGAAATTAAAAAAAGAAAAAGATGCCATCATCCTTGCACACTACTACGTGCGCCCCGAAGTGCAGGATGTAGCTGACTATATAGGAGATTCCTTTTATCTCAGCAAGATCGCAGCCAGCGCGAAAGAGAAGACGATCGTGTTCTGTGGAGTAGGATTTATGGGAGAGAGCGCCAAGATCTTAAGTCCGGATAAAACTGTTCTGATGCCTGCCATAGATGCAGACTGTCCGATGGCTCATATGGCAACAGAAGAAGGCATCCGCAAGGTGCGAGAGGAATATGACGATGTGGCAGTTGTCTGTTACATTAATTCCACAGCAGCATTGAAGGAGCTTTCTGATGTATGTGTTACTTCCGCAAATGCAGTAAAGATCGTAAAAGCGCTTCCGAACAAAAACATCTTTTTTATCCCGGACAGAAATCTTGCACATTTTATTGCAGAACAGGTTCCTGAGAAGAACTTTATTTACAACGAAGGTTTCTGTATTGTCCATGAATTTATGGATCCGGAAGAAGTAAAAGCAGCAAAAGAAGCGCACCCGGATGCACTGGTTCTGGCACATCCGGAATGTCCTCAGACAGTTCTGAAACAGGCTGATTACATCGGAAGCACATCCGGAATCATTAAATATGCACAGGAAAGTGACAATAAAGAGTTTATCATCTGCACAGAATGTGGCGTTCAGTACAAGTTGGAAACTACCTGCCCGGATAAAAAATTCTACTTCACAGAAACCGTACCGGTCTGCAAAAACATGAAAAAAGTATTTCTGGAAAAAGTTCTCCACGTTCTGAAAACCGGAGAGAATGAGGTTCATGTAACAGACGAGACACGTGAAAACGCGAAGAGACCGCTGGAGCGGATGCTGGAACTGGCAATATAAATAAAACACATTTGTATAAAAGATTTGTCTGAGTTGGCTGAAAAGAGAAATCAAGACAGAGAGGCGAAAAGCAATGAGAATTAAAACAGACGTAGTGATCGTGGGAACAGGTGTTGCAGGTATGTTCAGTGCCTTGAAGCTTCCGCGGGACAAAAAGATCGTGATCATCACAAAAGAGGATATGAGGAGCAGTGATTCTTTCCTGGCGCAGGGGGGAATCTGTGTGCTTCGTGATGAAAACGATTACGACAGCTATTTTGAAGACACCATGAAGGCAGGACATTACGAAAACAGAAAAGAGTCGGTAGACATTATGATCCGAGGCTCCAGAGATATCATTAATGATCTTGTCGGATATGGCGTGGATTTCAAGATGGATGGAGATGATTTTGCCTATACAAGAGAAGGTGCACATTCCAGACCGAGGATCCTTTATCATGAGGATATCACAGGAAAAGAAATTTCCGAAAAACTGCTCCAGCAGGTTCTGAAGCTTGAAAATGTAACAATTCTGGAATATACTACCATGCAGGATATTCTTGTGGAGAATGGCAAATGTACAGGTCTGAAGGCAGTTTCCGCAGAAGCGAACAGGGCACGTCTTGAAGCTATGGAAGCCGGAAAAGCAGTGAAAACCCAGGAAGAGATCCAGCCGGGCGGAGAGATCCAGGTAGAGATTTATGCACAGGATACGATCCTGGCCAGCGGCGGGATCGGAGGAAGATATGTGCATTCCACCAACTATCCGCATCTTACAGGGGATGCTCTTGATATTGCAAAAAAACACAATGTGCGTCTGGAACATCTGGATTATGTGCAGATCCATCCGACAACGCTGTATTCCAAGAAACCGGGCCGCAGATTCCTGATCTCAGAATCGGTCCGCGGAGAAGGTGCAGTACTTTATAACAGCAAAAAAGAGCGTTTTGTCAATGAACTTCTTCCAAGAGATGTAGTAACAAATGCGATCCGGGAAGAAATGAAAAAAGAAGGAACAGACCATGTATGGCTTTCCATGGAAAATATTGATAAAGATACGATCCTGAATCATTTTCCGAATATTTATCAGAGGTGTCTGGAAGAAGGCTATGATGTGACAAAAGAATGCATCCCTGTTGTTCCTGCTCAGCATTATTTCATGGGCGGTATCTGGGTGGATTCTGACAGCAAGACCAGCATGGACCAGCTTTATGCAGTGGGAGAAACCAGCTGCAACGGTGTACATGGCGCGAACAGACTGGCAAGTAATTCCCTGCTGGAGAGCCTTGTATTTGCAAAACGTGCAGCCAAAGCAATCTCAGCAGAAAAGAAAAGTGCTGCAGGGGCGGCGTGAATGCAGACGGAATATAAATATCCGTATTATGAAAGACAGGAGCAGCCTTGCTTTGGAGAACAGGGCTGCTGTGATAATTAAGAAAGAGAAGGGATTGTAAAATGAATAAGATCACAATGACACTTCAGGTAGATCACCTGATCCTGGAGGCTTTAAAGGAAGATATTTCAAGCGAAGACGTTACCACAAACTCTGTTATGAAAGAAGCAGTTCCGGGAGAGGTAGATCTGATCTGTAAAGAGGATGGAATCATTGCGGGACTGGAAATCTTCAGCCGTGTATTTACGCTTCTGGATGCTGACACAAAAGTGGAGCTGTTCTGCAAGGACGGCGATGAAGTAAAAAAAGGTCAGAAAATGGGAAAAGTTACAGGAGATATCCGGGTGCTTCTTTCCGGCGAGCGTGTGGCACTGAATTATCTTCAGAGAATGAGCGGGATCGCAACCTATACACATTCGGTTGCGTCACTTCTTGAAGGAACAGGGATCACATTGCTGGATACCAGAAAAACGACGCCGAATATGCGTATTTTTGAGAAATATGCTGTTCGTGTAGGCGGTGGACAGAACCACAGATATAATCTTTCAGATGGAGTTCTTTTGAAAGACAATCACATCGGAGCAGCAGGAAGCGTTGCGAATGCTGTAAAAATGGCGCAGGAGTACGCTCCTTTTGTCCGCAAGATCGAAGTTGAGGTAGAAACTCTTGATCAGGTAAAAGAAGCTGTTGAGGCCGGCGCAGATATCATCATGCTTGATAACATGACTCCGGAGATGATGAAAGAGGCGGTGCAGCTGATTGATGGAAGAGCAAAAACTGAATGCTCCGGAAATGTTACAAAAGAAAACATTGCAAAGATCAGGGATGTTGGTGTAGACTATGTATCAAGTGGTGCATTAACGCATTCTGCACCGATCCTTGATATTTCGCTTAAAAATCTTCATCCGCTTTCCTGAAAAATGCAGGATTTTACAGAATACCGAGTGCTGTGAAAGGAAATACCCCGAATATCAGAAAAGAAGCGTGAATTGCCGGAAGCAGAGGCATAGCAGGTGATGTCTGGCCGGGTTGGAGATATCGCGAGAATGAAGGAGAGGGGTATCGGAACAAAAAGTACAGGCACAGCCAGGAAAGGGGAACTTAAATGACTGGTTCAGAACGCAGGACAGCGATCATGGATCAAATTAAAAACAGTGAACGGCCGGTCTCAGGAAGTGCTCTGGCCAGAACATTTCAGGTCAGCAGACAGGTGATCGTGCAGGATATTGCGCTGATACGCGCGGAGGGGAATGATGTGATCTCCACCAACAGAGGATATATTTTTACGGCTCCCCATACTGTGAGCCGGATATTCAAGGTGCATCATACAGATGCGGATCTGGAGAACGAGCTCTGCGGGATTGTGGATCTCGGCGGAAAAGTGATCAATGTAATGGTGAATCACAGAGTTTACGGGCATATCGAGGCAGAACTGAATATCAGCTCCAGGCGCCAGGTTGAGAATTTTATGGAGGATATCCGAAGCGGCAAGTCCAGTCCTCTGAAGAATATCACATCGGATTATCATTATCATAAAGTAGAGGCAGAATCCGGGGAAATCCTGGATATGATCCAGGATATGCTGAAACGGCGAGGATTTCTGATCGAAGCAGAATAGCAGAAGTCAGATACAAAAAGAAAAGATATACAGAATGAGAAAATTCTGTTAATATGAAAATATAGTGATCACGAAAATAGGAGAAGGAATCCTGCATGGCAGGGTTCCTTCTTGCACCCTGCGGAAATGTGCACCTTGTGGAAATGTACAGACAGGGAAAACAGGATGCAGATATGAGGGTGGGAAAAAATACGGCTTGATATGCATGGAGGGGGAAATGGATTATCAGAGTATGTTTACATTTATGCTGGAGATGGCAGGAACTGTTGCGTTTGCTGCTTCCGGAGCTATGGTGGGGGCGCAGAGAGGAATGGATATTTTCGGGGTCTGCGTTCTTGGAGTGGTGACTGCAGTGGGCGGAGGAGCTACCAGGGATATTATCCTGGGAATCGTGCCGCCGGGAATGTTTCAGGATCCGCTGTATACCATTGTGGCAACCGTGACGGCCTGTATTGTTTTTGCAGTGATGTACTGGAAGCAGGAACTGCTGGAAGGCGGGAACCGGCTGGTCTATGATAAGGTGATGCTGGTGATGGATACGGTTGGCCTTGGTGTGTTTACTGTCATGGGGGTTGATAAGGGGATTTCCCAGGGGTATATGGAAAGAACATTTTTTCTTGTATTTCTTGGGACTGTCACAGGAGTCGGAGGCGGCCTTATCCGTGATATGATGGCAGGAGTACCGCCATATATTTTTGTGCGCCATATTTATGCCTGTGCGTCTATTGTAGGAGCCATTGCCTGTGTTTGGATATACAGGCTGTGGGGCGGAGTGCCGGCCATGGTGATCGGAACGGTAGTAGTGATCCTGATCCGGTACCTGGCGGCACATTACCGGTGGAATCTGCCGAGACTGAGAAGAGAATAAAAAAAGATATGAAAAGCTCCGGAACATTTAAGGAATAATGTTCCGGAGCTTTTTGGCTTTTATTTGGTTTATATTGCGTAGAAAGATTTTATCTGTTCCTCTCATAAGAGAATCATGCGTCTGTATCCTGCAGAGCCAGGAAGCCTTCCTCGCCGGTACGGATCTTGACAACGTTTTCGATATCGTAAACGAAGACCTTACCATCACCGATCTGACCGGTATGAAGAACTTCTTTTGCAGTATCAATAACCTTCTGAACCGGTACAAGACTTACAACGATCTCGATCTTAACCTTCGGACGGAGGTTCATGTCAACCTCAACACCACGATAGTAGGTTGGAGCACCCTTCTGAACACCACAGCCCATAACGTTTGTGATAGTGATACCGGTTACGCCGATCTCGTTCATAGCCTGCATAAACTCATCCAGCTTGTTCTGACGTGTGATGATAACAACCTTTGTCAGTTTGTGTACGCCGTCTGCAGGAATTTCAGGAACAGATTCAGCAGGAGCAGAAGGAGCATGTTTTACAACAGGGGCTTTTACGGAAGTTCCCATTGGAGTCGGAGCCTTTGTCATGGTATCCTGTACAAAGAATCCATCGTATGCACTTGCGAGGCCATGCTCTTTCATATCTAGACCTGCGATCTCTTCCTCAGCGGAAACACGAAGACCGATGGTGTGTTTGATCACCTGGAAGATAATTGTCATAGTAACAGCAACCCATGCGATGGTGATAGCCATACCAATAAACTGAACACCGAAGCCATGGAAACCACCGCCTGTGAGAAGACCCTTCCACTCGGTACCTGCACCGTCGGAGAAAAGACCGACAGCAAGGGTTCCGAAAGCACCGTTAAGACCGTGAACGCCAACAGCACCAACCGGGTCATCAATTTTGAGAACTTTATCAATAAATTCAATACCAAATACTACAATGAATCCGGAGAGGATTCCGATGATAGCTGCAGATGTAGGAGATACGGTATCACAGCTTGCTGTGATGGCTACCAGTCCTGCAAGAGAACCGTTCAGGGACATGGAAACATCCGGTTTTTTGTAGCGGATCCATGTGATCAGCATAACTGTTACAGTAGCAACAGCAGCTGCAAGGTTTGTTGTTACGAAGATCTTTCCGGCGCTTACAATGGCATCGCCTTCCATGCTGACAGTAGATGCACCGTTGAAACCGAACCAGCAGAACCAGAGAATGAATACACCAAGTGCGCCAACCGTAAGGTTATGTCCCGGGATCGCTCTGGATTTACCGGATTTGGAATATTTTCCGATACGAGGTCCGAGGATGATGGCACCGATCAGTGCAGCAACACCACCAACCATGTGAACGGCACAGGAACCTGCGAAATCATGAAATCCCATCTGGCTGATAAAGCCGCCGCCCCAGATCCAGTGACCGGATACAGGATATACTACGAGACTGATCAGTAAACTGTAGATACAGTAGGAGATGAATTTAGTACGCTCTGCCATGGCACCGGATACGATGGTAGCAGAGGTAGCACAGAATACAGTCTGGAAGATGAGAAATGCCCAGAAAGGAACTCCATCCGGAAGCATTGCGTTTCCGTAGTTTGCCTCTGAGGCGATTCCGCCGATCTTGCCGAAGAAACCGTTTCCTGCACCGAACATGATGCCAAATCCAACCAGCCAGAAGACCGGTGTACCGATACAGAAGTCCATCAGGTTTTTCATGATGATATTTCCAGCGTTTTTTGCTCTTGTGAATCCTGTTTCGACCATTGCAAATCCAGCTTGCATGAAGAAGACCAGTGCTGCGCCGACGAGGACCCAAGTTGTGTTTACTGAAGAATACATGGTAACACTCCCTTTCCCAATTTTTTCTTTCCTATTATGTATAGAAAGAATTTTTGTAATACCGGACAGAAAAAACAGATAGAATTTATCCAGTATCAGTATAACGAAAAAGCGCAGGAGAGAGGAAATTCTCTTCCGCGCCTTTACGAAATCAAAATTAGTATATGTAAAACAGGGGATATCTGTATCGTGTGATTAATGGATGAGGAAATCGATAATGAATTATGAAGTAGAGTTCATAAGGGATATCCCCTGTATTTACCGTATGAAATTGTTATCTGATATCAGCTGTCAGATAGAGAATAACAGCTCGTCATAAGTCGGATATGGAAGTAACTCATCCGGGATCAGAGCCTCTGCCTCATCAGCGGATTTTCTTAAAGCTTCCATGTCTTCCAGAACAGTTCCCTGATAAGCCTTGGAGCATGCAAGTACATCGTCAGAAGAAGCAAGAGCTTTTGCTGTATCTGCTTTCAGAGTTTCCAGATCTTTTGCCATGGTGTCTGCAAGTGTACTCAGTTTGGAGATCAGAGCAGCTTCACTTGCTACAGAAATATCAGCTACTACGGATTTCTTTGCAGCTGCAGTATCTGCAAGCTTTTCAACATATGTATATACAGAAGGAATTACCTGCTTCTGGATCATCTCAGCAAGAGTGTTGGACTCGATGTTGATGGTCTTATAATAGTTCTCAAGCCAGATCTCGTAACGGGAGAAAAGCTCTTCCTTTGTAAAAATGCCATGCTTTGTAAACAGCTCAATGTTCTTCTCAGCAATGAAATGCGGAAGTGCATCCGGAGTTGTTTTCAGATTGTAGAGACCACGTTTCTCAGCTTCTTCAACCCACTCGTCTGTATAGCCGTTTCCGTTAAAGATGATGCGTTTATGCTCTTCAATGGTCTTCTTAAGAAGTGCATGTACTGCGCTTTCCATTTCTTCTTCCGGAACATCCTTAAGAGCTGCGCTGAATTCTGCAAGAACCTCTGCAACAGCGGTATTCAGTACGATGTTCGGGTTTGCGACAGATGCTGCAGAACCAAGCATACGGAACTCAAATTTGTTTCCGGTAAATGCAAATGGTGAAGTACGGTTTCTGTCTGTGGTATCCTTTATGAAGTGCGGAAGTACCTTTGCTCCGATATCCATCTGTACCGCATGCTTATTGCTGAAGAAGGTATCGTTTTCAATAGATTTCAGTACGTCTGTCAGCTCATCTCCAAGGAAGATGGATACGATTGCAGGCGGTGCCTCGTTTGCTCCAAGACGATGATCGTTTCCGGCGCTTGCAACGGATACGCGGAGAAGATCAGCATAATCGTCAACGGCTTTGATGACAGCTACCAGGAATACCAGGAACTGTGTATTTTCTGCCGGTGTTTTTCCTGGATCAAGAAGGTTTACACCTGTGTCTGTGCTCATGGACCAGTTGTTGTGTTTACCGCTTCCGTTGATTCCCTCAAATGGTTTCTCGTGAAGGAGGCAGACCATGTTGTGTTTGTCGGCAACCTTCTTCATGATCTCCATGGTCAGCTGGTTGTGGTCAACAGCAACATTTGTGGTATCAAATACAGGAGCCAGTTCGTGCTGTGCAGGAGCAACCTCGTTATGTTTTGTTTTGGCTGGAATGCCAAGCTTCCAAAGCTCTTCGTCAAGATCATGCATGTAAGCAGCAACGCGAGGCTTCAGGGCTCCGAAGTAATGATCTTCCATTTCCTGTCCTTTTGGTGCAGAAGCGCCCAGAAGAGTACGGCCGCAGAAGATCAGGTCTTTTCTCTTCTTGTAAAGATCCTTGTCAACCAGGAAATATTCCTGCTCAGGTCCTACGGTTGTGTTGATGTGACGGACCTCTTTGTTTCCGAGGATGTGAAGAATGCGAACCGCTTCTTTGTTCAGAACATCCATGGAACGAAGAAGAGGAGTTTTCTTATCCAGTGCCTCTCCGCTGTAGGAACAGAATGCAGTAGGAATGTAAAGAGTTTTATCTTTGATGAATGCAGGTGAAGTAGGATCCCATGCTGTATATCCTCTTGCTTCAAAAGTAGCACGAAGTCCGCCTGACGGGAAGCTGGATGCATCCGGCTCACCTTTTACCAGCTCTTTGCCGGAGAAATCCATGATCACCTGTCCGTCACCTGTAGGGGAGATGAAACTGTCATGCTTCTCAGCAGTTACGTTTGTCATCGGCTGGAACCAGTGTGTGTAATGTGTCGCACCGTTTTCAGTAGCCCATTCTTTCATTGCAACTGCTACGGAATTTGCAACGTCCAGTTCCAGATGAGTTCCGTTTTCAATTGTTTTCTTTAATGCTTTGTACATGTCCTTTGGCAGTTTGCTTCGCATCACTTTGTCATTGAATACAAGGCTGCCATACATTTCAGGGATACTCTGTGCCATATAGGTACACTCCTTTCGATTTCACTCATTCATTATAATTTTTAATTATTTTATAAGGACCGCTGCCGGAAGAACCGGGTATAAACGGACCGGAAAACAAAAAAAGCGCTTCAGATACCTGCCGTATCCAAAGCGCCTTTGCTTTATGTGTTGCAGTATACACCAAAATAAAATATTGTCAAGAGCTTTTTTGAAAAAATCTAAAAAATTGACCAGGGCGATCGGACTGTCGGAAAATAGGCAGGGTTGACAAATCTTGTCCTTTTATTATAATCTGATATCGTAGTTATACAGTCGAAAAGTCAGCGATCGCTATAAGTGATCAAGGCAAAAGAAGCTTTTTGACCAGTGACAAAGATGTACAATACGGAAAGAACAGATGGAGGAAAATATGTCAGGAGTAAAGGAAGAATGTGGCGTATTCGGGATTTATGATCTGGATGGAGGGAATATTGCACCATCTATTTATTATGGTCTTACCTCGCTGCAGCACAGGGGACAGGAGTCCTGCGGAATGGCCGTTTCAAGGACGGACGGAGAAAGAGGAAACGTACAGTTCCATAAAGATCTCGGACTGGTAAGCGAAGTTTTGCGAAAAGATGTTGTACATAATATGAATGGTGATATTGGAATCGGACATGTTCGTTATTCCACCACCGGAGAATCTGTCGCAGAGAATGCACAGCCGCTGGTACTTTCTTATATCAAGGGAAGTCTGGCACTTGCGCACAACGGAAATCTGGTTAATACAGAAGCTCTGAAATGGGAGCTGATCCAGACAGGCGCAATTTTCCATACAACTACCGACTCAGAGGTTATCGCGTTCCATATCGCAAGAGAACGTGTGCATTCTGCCACTGTAGAGGAAGCAGTACATAAAACCGTAGAGAAGATCCGCGGAGGATATGCTCTTGTGATCATGAGCCCCCGGAAGCTGATCGGTGCCCGTGATCCTTACGGACTGAAACCCCTCTGTCTTGGAAAAAGAGATAATGCCTATGTCCTTGCATCTGAAAGCTGCGCGCTGACATCTGTAGGAGCGGAATTTATCCGTGATATTGAACCGGGTGAGATCGTCACGATCACCAGGAACGGACTGAAATCCAGTAAACTGACTGAGAAGAAAAAGCATGCTCATTGTGTTTTTGAATATATTTATTTTGCAAGACTGGACAGCACCATGGATGGCGTGAAAATCTATGATGCAAGGATCCGTGGAGGAAAATCTCTTGCAAAATCCTATCCGGTAGAAGCGGACCTGGTAACCGGTGTACCGGAATCCGGACTTCCGGCAGCAAAAGGCTATTCTGAGGAATCCGGAATCCCGTTTGGCTTTGCGTTCTATAAAAACAGTTACATTGGAAGAACTTTTATCAAGCCTACACAGCAGGAGAGAGAGTCCAGTGTCCATCTGAAGCTGAGCGTTCTGGAATCCGTGGTGAAGGGGAAGAGAATCATTCTGGTGGATGATTCCATTGTCCGCGGAACTACCATTGCCAATCTGATCCACATGCTGAAAGAAGCAGGAGCAAAAGAAGTCCATGTACGTATCAGCTCCCCGCCATTTTTACATCCCTGTTATTTTGGTACCGATGTGCCGTCCAATGACCAGCTCATCGCAGCACAGCACAGCACGGAAGAAATCCGTAAGATGATCGGTGCAGACTCCCTGGGTTATATGCAGATCGATTATCTGGAAGGCATGGCAGGTGGACTTCCGCTGTGCAAAGCATGTTTTGATGGCAATTATCCGATGGAAATACCGGCAGAAATCAAACAGGATTAATGAACTATGTGGAATTAATCTCACAGTAAAAAATAATGGATTGAAAAACGAAAATATAAAAACTGCACAATAAATATATAAAAAACCCGGATTTTGTCATATAAAATCCGGGTTTTTATAGAAAGACTCTTAAAAACGATAAAAACATCAACTTGACAAATCTGACAATATGAGACATAATGTGGGACAACCAGATAAAAAAAGGCCGCTGGTCTGGAATATACAGGAAAACAGCAAGGCCGAAAAAAGACCGGTTTTTTGCCGAGATAAAAGAGAGGATGATATTTATGTCTAAAAAAATTAGATTGAATGCGACAGAGGATGTTAAAGAATTTGTTAAGGCTGCAAGTAAATGTGATTTTGATGTAGATATTTCATATAACAGAATTTTAATTGATGCAAAATCTATTCTTGGAATCCTCAGCATGGATCTGTCCAGAGTTCTTACAGTAACCTGTCATGGCGAGGATCATGAGTTTGATCGTTTCCTTCAGAAATATGCAGTTGCCTGACAGACAGTGCAGAGACAGACAAGATATGAAAGACATAAAAAGAAAAGGCAGACGTGACTGCAGAGACAGGAGATCAGTTTGAAATTCTCAGCAGGCGTCTGTTTTTTCTTTACATCCATTTCATAGGAAGAAATTCCGCAGACTATATGAAAAATCAGTTATTGACAAATAAAAAAAAATAGTTTATAGTAAACCATATTTTATATGAAAGATAACTGACAAAGGCGTCAGGAACGGATACCACAGGGGAATTCTCGCTCCTTGGAACCTGTTCCGGACGCCTTTTTGTTGTGGAACACAAAATGGAGGAGGAAATCGAAGATGGCAGTAAAGTATGTTTTTGTAACAGGCGGAGTTGTTTCCGGTCTGGGAAAGGGAATTACCGCAGCGTCTCTTGGGCGCCTTCTGAAAGCCAGAGGGTATCAGGTGACCATGCAGAAATTTGATCCTTACATTAATATTGACCCGGGAACTATGAATCCCATTCAGCATGGAGAGGTTTTTGTAACGGATGACGGTACAGAGACTGACCTTGACCTTGGACATTATGAGCGTTTCATTGATGAAAGCCTTGACAAAAATTCCAATGTGACAACCGGTAAGATTTACTGGTCTGTTCTTCAGAAAGAGCGTCATGGTGATTTCGGCGGAGGTACCGTTCAGGTGATCCCACATATTACCAATGAGATCAAGAGCCGTTTTTACAGAGCAAAATCCGCAGACGAAGACAGAATTGCCATCATCGAGGTTGGTGGTACAGTCGGTGATATTGAGAGCCAGCCGTTCCTGGAATCCATCCGTCAGTTCCAGCATGATGTGGGACATGACAATGCGATCCTTATCCATGTAACTCTGATCCCGTATCTCCGTGCTTCCGGAGAGATGAAGACCAAACCCACCCAGGCCAGTGTAAAAGAACTTCAGGGAATGGGAATCCAGCCGGATGTCCTGGTATGCAGAAGTGAGTATCCTCTTACTGAGGATATCCGTGGAAAAATCGCCCTGTTCTGTAATGTGCCTGTAAGCAATGTGCTTCAGAATCTGGATGTGGAATATTTATATGAAGCTCCTCTTGCAATGGAGAGAGAAAAGCTTGCAGACGTAGTGCTGCAGAGCTTAAGACTGGAGAATCGCAAACCAGATCTTACAGACTGGGAAAATATGGTAGAAAATCTCCGCCACCCGGATAAAACTGTGAAAATCGCCATGGTTGGTAAATATACACAGCTTCATGATGCATACTTGAGTGTTGTGGAAGCACTGAAGCATGGCGGGATCTCTTGCCGTGCAAAGGTTGATATCACCTGGGTGGACTCCGAAGAACTCAATGAAAAAAATCTGGATCAGACTCTCCATTCTGTAGATGGAATCCTGGTTCCGGGAGGATTCGGAAACCGTGGTACAGAAGGAATGATCCTTGCGGCACAGTATGCAAGAGTTCATAAGATCCCATACTTTGGGATCTGCCTGGGAATGCAGATGGCTATTGTGGAATTTGCCCGCCATGTGCTTGGATATGAAGATGCCAACAGTATTGAGCTGGCACCGGAAACAACACATCCGGTCATTGCCCTGATGCCGGATCAGGAGGATGTGGAAGATCTTGGAGGAACTCTTCGTCTTGGAAGCTATCCGTGTGTGCTTGCAGAAGGTTCCAGATCCTATGAGCTTTTTGGAAAGAAAGAGATCCAGGAACGCCACAGACATCGTTATGAGGTAAACAACGCATTCCGTAAGGAACTGGACGAAAAGGGAATGTCCATTGTGGGAACATCCCCGGATGCTCACATTGTTGAGATGATCGAAATTGCCGGACATCCGTTCTTTGTGGGAACCCAGGGACATCCGGAATTTAAATCCAGGCCAAACCATGCACATCCACTGTTCCGTGGATTTGTGCAGGCGGCAGTTGATAAAAAGACGGCAGAAGAAGCTGCAATGAAAGGATGAGAAAAATGAGAGAAGTAGCAAATCAGCAGCAGGGCCTCTACCGCCCTGAATTTGAACATGATAATTGCGGTATCGGAGCCGTTGTTAATATAAAAGGAAAGAAAACACATGATACAGTTGCCAATGCTCTTAAGATCGTAGAGAATCTTGAGCATCGTGCTGGTAAGGATGCAGAAGGAAAAACCGGTGATGGTGTCGGTATCCTTCTTCAGATCTCCCACAAATTTTTTAAGAAGGTCTGTAAAAAAGAAGGCTTTGATATCGGCGGAGAGAGAGAATACGGTGTAGCCCAGCTCTTTTTCCCACAGCAGGAGATCAAACGTGCCCAGGCAAAGAAGATGTTCGAGATCATCGTGGAAAAAGAGGGGCTGGAGCTTCTTGGATGGCGTACAGTACCGGTCTTCCCGGAGGTTCTTGGTCATAAAGCGAAAGAGTGCATGCCGTGCATCATGCAGGCATTTGTTAAAAAGCCGGAGGATGTGGAAAAAGGTCTTGCCTTTGACCGTATGCTTTACATCGCACGTCGTGAATTTGAACAGAGTAATGATAATACTTACGTAGTTTCCATGAACAGCCGTACCATCGTATACAAAGGTATGTTCCTGGTAGGACAGCTCCGTACCTTCTTTGGCGATCTTCAGAGCCAGGATTACGAGTCTGCCATTGCAGTGGTACATTCCCGTTTCAGTACCAACACGAATCCAAGCTGGGAGAGAGCACATCCAAACCGTTTCATCGTACATAACGGTGAGATCAACACGATCCGCGGAAACGCCGATAAGATGCTTGCACGTGAGGAAAACATGGAGTCTCCGTATCTGAAGGATGAGCTTCACAAGGTCCTTCCTGTAGTTAACCGCAATGGTTCTGACTCTGCAATGCTTGACAATACCTTGGAATTCCTGGTTATGAGTGGAATGGACCTTCCACTTGCAGTGATGATCACGATTCCGGAGCCATGGGCAAACAACGATACGATTTCTCAGGAGAAGAGAGATTTTTATCAGTACTATGCGACTATGATGGAGCCATGGGACGGTCCTGCGTCCATTCTGTTCTCAGATGGTGATGTGATGGGAGCGGTTCTTGACAGAAACGGTCTTCGTCCATCCAGATACTATATCACATCTGATGGCTATATGATCCTTTCCTCCGAGGTTGGTGTTCTTCCTGTGGATGAGGAGAAGATCGTATTAAAAGAACGTCTTCATCCGGGAAAAATGCTTCTGGTTGATACCGTTCAGGGTCGTGTCATTGATGACAATGAGCTCAAAGAAAAATATGCGAAAAAACAGCCTTATGGTGAGTGGCTGGACAGCAATCTGGTACAGCTTCGTGATATCAAGATCCCGAACCAGAGAGTTGTCGAGTACACACCGGAGGAGAGAGCACGCCTTCAGAAAGCATTTGGGTATACTTATGAGCAGTACCGTACTTCAATCCGAAACATGGCATTAAACGGCGCAGAAAGCATCGGAGCCATGGGACATGATACTCCCCTTGCGGTATTTTCCAGGGAACATTATCCGCTGTTCGATTATTTCAAGCAGCTTTTCGCACAGGTAACAAACCCGCCGATCGATGCGATCCGTGAGGAGATTGTTACTTCCACAAGTGTATATGTAGGTAAAGACGGAAACTTTCTGATCCAGAAGCCGGAGAACTGTCAGGTGCTGAAAATCAACAATCCGATCCTGACCAACACCGATATGCTGAAGATCAAGAATATGAAAAAGGACGGCTTCAAGGTTGTGACTATTTCCACATTATATTATAAGAGCACAAAGCTTGAACGTGCCATTGACCGTCTGTTCGTAGAGGTAGACAAAGCCTTCCGAGAGGGAGCAAACATCCTGGTCCTTTCTGACCGCGGTGTGGATGAGAACCATATGCCGATCCCGTCCCTGCTGGCGGTTTCCGCAGTACATCAGCATCTTGTAAAAACAAAGAAGAGCACTTCCCTTGCCCTGATCCTGGAGTCCGGTGAGCCGAGAGAGGTACATCATTTCGCAACACTTCTCGGATATGGTGCAAGTGCAGTCAATCCGTATCTGGCACTGGATACGATCCATGAGCTGATCGATACACATATGCTGGATAAGGACTATTATGCAGCCGTTGATGATTACAATCATGCAGTGATCAGCGGTATCGTAAAGATCGCTTCCAAGATGGGTATTTCCACTATACAGTCCTATCAGGGATCTCAGATCTTTGAGGCAATCGGAATTTCCCAGGATGTGATCGATCGTTACTTTACAGGAACCGTAAGTCGTGTAGGCGGAATCACACTGGAAGATATCGAGGATAATGTAGAAAAACTTCATTCTGAGGCATTTGATCCCCTTGGACTTGCCACAGATCTTACTCTGGACAGCGTAGGTGCCCATAAGATGAGAAGCCAGGGTGAGGAGCACAAATATAACCCGCGTACCATTCATCTTCTCCAGCAGTCCACAAAACAGGGCAGCTATGAGATGTTCAAGGAATATACAAAGCTGGTAGATGACGAGGGTCATGGAAACTTAAGAGGTCTTCTGGACTTTAAGTTTGCCAAGGAGCCTATTCCGATCGACCAGGTTGAGAGTGTTGAGGATATTGTAAAACGATTTAAGACAGGTGCCATGTCCTACGGTTCTATTTCCCAGGAAGCACATGAGACACTGGCTATTGCCATGAACCATCTCCATGGAAAATCCAATACCGGTGAGGGTGGTGAAAGTGATGAGCGTCTGGATTCAGCAGGAACAGACAATGACCGCTGCTCTGCGATCAAACAGGTAGCCAGCGGACGTTTCGGCGTTACCAGCCGTTATCTGGTTTCTGCAAGAGAGATCCAGATCAAGATGGCACAGGGTGCAAAGCCGGGTGAGGGCGGACATCTTCCTGCAAAGAAGGTATATCCGTGGATCGCAAAAACCCGTCATTCCACACCGGGAGTCAGCCTGATCTCTCCGCCGCCACATCATGATATCTATTCTATCGAGGATCTGGCAGAATTGATCTATGACCTGAAAAACGCCAATAAATATGCGGATATTTCCGTAAAGCTGGTTTCTGAGGCGGGTGTTGGTACGGTTGCAGCCGGTGTTGCAAAGGCCGGTGCACAGACTGTTCTGATCTCCGGATATGACGGAGGTACAGGAGCAGCGCCAAGAAGCTCTATCCATAATGCAGGACTTCCATGGGAGCTTGGACTTGCAGAAACACACCAGACGCTGATCATGAACGGACTTCGTAACCGTGTACGTATCGAGACAGACGGTAAGCTGATGAGCGGCCGTGACGTTGCCATTGCAGCACTTCTCGGTGCAGAGGAATTCGGTTTTGCAACAGCGCCACTTGTAACGATGGGCTGCGTGATGATGAGAGTCTGCAATCTGGATACCTGCCCGGTAGGTGTGGCTACACAGAACCCGGAGCTGCGTAAGAGATTCCGCGGAAAACCGGAGTATGTGGAGAACTTCATGCGCTTTATTGCACAGGAGCTGAGAGAGTACATGGCACGCCTTGGTGTTGCCACCATCGATGAGATGGTAGGTCGTACAGACCTTCTTACAGTTTCTGACAGTGTGCAGGAGCCGCATAAGGGTAAGGTTGACTTAAGTGCCATCCTGAATAACCCATATGCAGGAAAGGGCAAAGTAACTTTTGATCCGAAGGCTGTATACAATTTCAATCTTGAGAAAACTCTGGATGAAAAAGTTCTGGTCAGGAAATGTGCACCGGCGATCCAGAAGGGTGAGAAAGTTTCTGTTGATGTAAATGTTACCAATACAGACCGTGCATTTGGTACCATCCTCGGATCTGAGATCACAAGAAATCATAAGGATGGACTTCCGGAGGATACGGTAACTGTAAACTGTACAGGTGCAGGCGGACAGAGCTTCGGTGCCTTTATTCCGAAAGGACTGACATTGAAACTGACCGGTGACAGCAACGACTACTTCGGAAAAGGCCTTTCCGGTGGAAAGCTGATCGTTAAGGTTCCGGAGAAGGCCGGATACAAGGCTGAAGAGAACATCATCGTCGGAAACGTGGCACTCTATGGTGCGACCAGCGGAACTGCATTTATCAACGGTGTTGCAGGTGAGCGTTTTGCAGTACGTAACTCCGGTGCGGTTGCAGTTGTTGAGGGTGTTGGCGAGCATGGCTGCGAGTACATGACAGGCGGCCGTGTGGTAGTTCTTGGAAAAACAGGAAAGAACTTTGCAGCAGGTATGAGCGGCGGTATCGCTTATGTCCTTGATGTGGATAACGTTCTTTACAAGAACCTCAATAAAGCAATGATCTCCATTGAAAAAGTGGATAATAAATATGATAAAAAAGAGCTTCGTGATCTTATCGAGGCTCATGTGGAAGCAACAGGCTCTGAGATCGGTAAGAAGGTGCTGGCTGATTTTGATTCCTATCTGCCTCACTTCAAAAAACTCATTCCGGATGAGTACAAGAGAATGATCACATTAAGTGCAAAGCTGGAAGAAAAAGGTCTGACCAGCCAGCAGGCACAGATGGAAGCGTTCTATGAGAGCATCGGCGTGAAACATTAAGGAGGATGAGGAAATGGGAAAGCCAACTGGATTTTTAGATTATGAAAGAGAAACGGCAAAGGTTCTGCCGCCAAAGGAACGTATTCAGAATTTCAACGAATTTCGTATTCCATTAAATAAAGAAAAACAGAAACTTCAGGGAGCACGCTGCATGGCCTGTGGCGTCCCCTTCTGCCAGGCAGGTATGATGATCGGTGGAATGGCTTCCGGCTGTCCGCTGCACAACCTGGTTCCTGAGACAAATGATCTTGTGTACACAGGAAACTGGAAGCAGGCATTCCTTCGTTTAAACAAGACACACAGCTTTCCGGAGTTTACATCCAGAGTGTGTCCAGCACTTTGCGAAGCTGCATGTACCTGTAACCTGAACGGAGATCCGGTCAGCACAAAGGAGAATGAGAAAGCGATCATTGAGACAGCCTATGCAGAAGGATGGGTAAAACCGCAGATCCCGCCTGTCCGCACAGGAAAGACGATCGCAGTCATCGGAAGTGGTCCTTCCGGACTGGCAGCAGCACAGCAGCTGAACCGCCGTGGCCACAGCGTAACCGTATTTGAGAGAAACGACCGTATCGGAGGACTTCTCCGCTACGGCATTCCGAACATGAAGCTGGAGAAAAAGGTCATTGACCGCAGACTGAAGCTGATGGAAGAGGAAGGCGTGAAATTTGTTACCAATATCAATGTTGGTGTTGACATCACTGCAGAACAGCTTCTGAAGGATTATGACCGTGTCCTTCTCTGCTGTGGAGCTTCTCATCCGAGAGATATCAAGGTTCCGGGAAGAGATGCCAAGGGAATTTACTTTGCAGTGGATTTCCTGAAGCAGGTAACAAAAAGTCTTCTGGATACAGATTTTGCAAAATTCCCATATGAGCTTGCCAAGGGCAAAAATGTTCTGGTCATTGGCGGTGGTGATACCGGTAATGACTGTGTGGGAACATCCATCCGTCTGGGGGCGAAATCTGTAACACAGCTTGAGATGATGCCGCAGCCTCCTGCAGCAAGAACTCCTTCCAATCCATGGCCGGAGTGGCCGAAGGTCCTGAAAACTGATTACGGCCAGGAAGAGGCTATTGCAGTATTCGGCCATGATCCTCGGATCTATCAGACAACCGTTACCGAGTTTATCAAGGACAAAAAAGGAAATGTCTGCAAGGCCAAGATCGTAAAACTGAAAAGCGTAAAGGATGAAAAGACCGGAAGATTCAATATGGTACCGGTTGAGGGCAGTGAGGAAGTGATTCCTGCAGATGTGGTCCTTATTGCAGCCGGCTTCCTTGGCAGCGAGAAATATGTGACAGATGCCTTCCGTGTAGCGCTTACACCAAGAACCAATGTGGAGACGAAACCTGAGCAGTATGCAACAAGCGTAGACCGTGTATTCACAGCAGGTGATATGCACCGTGGTCAGTCTCTTGTAGTGTGGGCAATTCATGAGGGACGTGAGGCTGCGAAAGCAGTGGATGAATCACTGATGAGCTATTCCTATTTACAGTAAAATAACAGATACCAGGGGCAAAAGGTCAAAAAAACTGTTCGTGTTTCCGCGATAAAGCTTTTGAACTTTTGCCCCTTTTAAAAAATGGTTGACAAAGAATTGACCGATTGCTATAATTACGTCCATGAACAAGGGTGTTCTTCAGGAGCGGAAGCTCTCTGAAGTGCACCCTTTTTCTGATTTTGAGGGTAATTATTCTGTGTGATGAGGAAATAAAGGAGAGAATACTATGGGGAATTATACCAGAGAAGAGATTCTTGCAATGGCAGAGGAGGAAGACGTAGAGTTCATCCGCCTCCAGTTTACAGATATGTTTGGAACTCTGAAAAATATTGCGATCACAGCAAGAGAGCTTCCAAGAGCCCTGGATAACCAGTGCGTTGTATATGGCTCTCATATTGCGGGCATTGTGGGAGAAAAGGAGCCGGATCTGATCCTGTATCCGGATTATAATACTTTTTCAATTCTTCCATGGCGTCCTCAGCAGGGAAAGGTTGCAAGACTGATCTGTGATATGCGCCGTGCAGACGGATCAGAGCATGAGATGAGCTCCAGATATATTCTGAAAAAAACAGCGCAGGCAGCAGAGAAGGCAGGATATACCTGTTATGTTGACCCGGAATGCGAGTTTTTCCTGTTTCATATTGATGATAACGGAATGCCTACAACGGTTTCTCACGAAAAGGCCGGATATCTGGATGTAAGTCCGGTGGACTTAGGCGAAAATGCAAGACGTGACATGGTACTGACTCTTGAGGACATGGGATTTGAGGTGGAATCCTCTCATCATGAGACAGCACCTGCACAGCATGAAATCGCCCTTCATTACGGGGAAGCACGTGAGATGGCAGACGAAATTATAACCTTTAAGATGGCAGTAAGAACTGTAGCCAAACGTCATGGACTTCATGCGACATTTATGCCGAAGCCAAGACGGGAAGTAAACGGTTCAGCCATGCATATCCATTTTTCACTGTTTAAAAATGGAAAAAATATTTTCGTGGATCCGGAGGATCCGTCCAGATTAAGTGAAGAGGCATACTATTTTATCGGAGGTCTTCTGGCTCACAGCCGTGAGATGACTCTGATCACCAATCCGCTTGTAAATTCTTATAAGCGTCTTGTGCCTGGATTTGATGCGCCTACAGAGCTGACCTGGACGAGAAATAACCAGAATTCACTGGTAAGGATCCCGAGAGTCAATGGTGCTGATACCAGGATCGAGCTTCGAAGCCCGGATGCTGCATCCAATCCATACCTTGTTTTTGCGGTATGCCTGGCAGCGGGCCTGGATGGAATCCAGAAGAAGATCTATCCTACAAAAGCTTCTGACCGTTCTCTTTCCGAGTCGGATCAGAAGGAACAGGGTATCGAGAATTTACCGGAGAACCTGCGGGAAGCGATCACACTGTTTGAGGACAGCAGCTGGATGAAGGAAATTCTTGGGGAGACTTTCTGCAAACAGTATGCGCAGGCCAAGAGAAAAGAGTGGCTGCGTTATTCCCAGGAGATTTCCGACTGGGAGATCGAGGAGTATCTGTATCGGATCTGATGAACGAGGCATAATGGGACGAAAGAGAGTGGCGGCTTATGAACACGAGTATCGTGATTGCATTACCGAAAATAGAAGATGCAAAAAAAATCCGCACAGTCCTTAACCGATATGGATTCACGGTGGCGGCAGTATGCAATTCAGGTGCAAATGCCCTTGCCAGTATCTCGGAGCTTGATGGCGGCGTTCTGCTTTGCGGTTATCATCTTCAGGATATGTACTACCGTGATCTTCTGGACTATATGCCGGATTATTTTGAAATGCTGCTTATGGCCTCCCGGGGAGTGATCAGTGAGGCGCCAACCTCCATTTTATGCGTGGGAATGCCTCTGAAAGTCGGAGATCTGGTAAATACGGTAAGCATGATGCTTTCCCAGATCGAAAGGCGCTGGAAAAAAGATAAGAAAAAGCCGAAGCAGCGTTCATGGAAAGAACAGAATTATATTTCAAATGCAAAGATGCTTTTAATGGAAAGAAATCACCTGAGCGAGGATGACGCATACCGCTATATCCAGAAATGCAGTATGGATTCCGGAACCAATATGGTTGAGACGGCCCAGATGGTTCTGATGCTTTTATATGATTCTGTGTAAAAAACAACAAAAAACAGCAGAGCGGACAGGAATGATCTGTTCTGAATGACTGATATCACACCGGATCGGGAAAAATTCCGCAGGGGATTTCCTGATTCGGTGAAACTACTTTGAATTGGAGGATGAGGGAATGGAATTTATGGATGGAATCTGTAAGACTAGAGAATGTGCCTGGGATGTGCTTCTTTCCGAGAGCATGAAAGACCAGGAAGCAACAGTGGAAGGTGCAATACACAGCATCCGTAATATGGGTGACGTGGCATTTGTGATACTTCGAAAAAAAGAAGGGCTTTTTCAGACCGTATATGAAAACGACAAGACAAATGTTTCCATTCATGATCTGAAGGAGGCAATGTGTGTGCGCCTCACAGGAACTCTTCATGAGGAAGAAAGAGCGCCTCACGGAAGAGAGCTCCGCATCAGCCATGTGGAGATCCTTTCCTCACCTGCCGAGCCTCTTCCACTGGCCATCGACAAATGGAAGCTGAACACTTCCCTGGAGGCAAAGCTGAATTATCGTCCTATCGCCCTGCGTAATGTGCAGGAGCGTGCAAAATTCAAGATCCAGGAGGCTCTGGTGCGGGCATTTCGTGATTACCTCTATGAGAAGGGGTTCACCGAGATCCACACACCGAAGATCGGAGCCAGAGGTGCAGAGGGTGGTGCAAACCTGTTCAAGCTGAGCTATTTCCATAAACCGGCAGTTCTGGCGCAGAGCCCGCAGTTTTATAAACAGATGATGGTAGGTGTTTTTGACCGTGTATTTGAGACCGGCCCTGTATTCCGTGCAGAGAAGCATAATACAAAACGTCATCTGAATGAATATACAAGCCTTGATTTTGAGATGGGCTATATCAACGGATTTGAGGATATCATGGAGATGGAAACCGGATTTCTCCAGTATGCGGTAGAACTTCTTAAGAAAGACTACGCTCATGAGCTTTCCATTCTGAAGGTGGAGCTTCCGAAGGTGGACAAGATCCCGGCAGTACGTTTTGACAAGGCCAAAGAGCTGGTAGCTGAAAAATATAATCGTAAGATCCGCAACCCATATGATCTGGAGCCGGAGGAAGAAGCGCTGATCGGAAGATATTTCAAAGAAGAATATGATGCTGATTTTGTTTTTGTCACACATTATCCGTCTAAGAAGCGTCCGTTCTACGCAATGGATGATCCGTCAGATGAGAAATTTACATTAAGCTTTGACCTTCTGTTCAAGGGACTTGAGGTAACTACAGGCGGACAGCGTATCCATGATTATCAGATGCTGAAGGATAAGATCGCAGCCCGTGGTATGGATGAAGAGGGTATGGAGCAGTACCTGGATACCTTCAAGCATGGAATGCCGCCTCACGGAGGACTTGGAATCGGACTGGAACGTCTTACCATGCAGATCCTCGGAGAAGAAAACGTTCGTGAGACCTGTCTGTTCCCACGTGATATGAACAGACTTGAGCCGTAATAAGGAGAAAAAAGATGGCAAAGATAATCGATGATGAAACAATGGAAAATGTCTGCATCCTTGCAAAGCTTTCTCTGACAGAGGATGAAAAGGAAAAAGCAAAAGAGGACATGCAGAAGATGCTGGACTATGTAGACAAGCTGGATGAACTTGACACTTCTTCCGTAGAGCCCATGTCCCATATTTTTGAGGACGAAAATGTATTTCGTGAAGATATTGTGACAAACGGAGACAATCATGAGGCAATGCTTGCCAATGCACCGAAACAGAAAGAAAACCAGTATCAGGTTCCGAAAACAATTGGATAAGACAGGAGACAGGACATGGATTTGGGAAAATTAACCGCATTACAGCTTGCGGAAAAGATCAAGCAGCATCAGATAAGCGTCCTGGACGGTGTGAAATACGTATT
Organism: Blautia massiliensis (ex Durand et al. 2017); assembly: GCF_051861785.1. Lineage (NCBI taxonomy): Bacteria > Bacillati > Bacillota > Clostridia > Lachnospirales > Lachnospiraceae > Blautia > Blautia massiliensis (ex Durand et al. 2017). The sequence goes on along the minus strand of NZ_CP146725.1, from coordinate 681,355 downwards.
TGATCAGATCGAGGCAAAAGAGGACAAAGTCCACGCTTATCTTGACACCTATAAAAAAGAAGCCTATGCAAGAGCAAAAGAAGTACAGAAAGGCATTGAGGACGGAACTTATATCGGACCTCTTGCCGGTGTACCCATCGCTATCAAGGATAATATCTGCATCAAGGGAAAAACAACCACCTGTGCATCAAAGATCCTTGAAAACTTCGTTCCACAGTACAATGCAGAAGTCATTGACCGTCTGGAAGAAGCAGGACTTGTAATTATCGGAAAAACAAACATGGATGAATTCGCCATGGGAAGTACCACAGAGACTTCCGCCTATGGCGTCACCAGAAACCCGTGGGATCTGGAGCACGTTCCGGGAGGATCTTCCGGCGGTTCCTGTGCGGCAGTGGCAGCAGGGGAAACTTACCTGGCACTTGGCTCCGATACTGGCGGTTCCATCCGTCAGCCAAGTTCCTACTGCGGTGTTACCGGAATCAAACCGACCTATGGTACAGTATCCCGTTACGGACTGGTTGCCTACGCATCCTCTCTGGACCAGATCGGACCGGTTGGAAAAGATGTTGCGGACTGTGCGGCACTTCTTGAGATCATTGCCGGACACGATGCCAAGGACAGCACTTCCATGAAGAGAGAGGATCTTGCTTTCTCCTCTTCCATGACGGATAAGATCGTGGGAATGAAATTCGGTGTGCCGAAGGAATATCTTTCCGAGGGTCTGAACCCGGAGGTAAAAGAGGCCTTTATGAATACGCTGAAGAGCCTTACCGAGAGGGGTGCAGTGGTAGAATTTTTCTCCATGAAGACAACAGAATATATGATCCCTGCCTACTACATCATTGCCAGCGCAGAGGCCAGCTCCAACCTGGAGCGTTTTGACGGCGTGAAGTACGGTTTCCGTGCAAAAGAGTACGAGGGACTTCATGACATGTACAAAAAGACAAGAACTGAAGGTTTCGGCGAGGAGGTAAAACGCCGTATCATGCTTGGCTCCTTTGTGTTAAGCTCCGGTTACTACGATGCTTACTATCTGAAAGCACTTCGCACAAAAGCCCTTATCAAGAAGGAATTTGATCAGGCCTTTTCCAAATATGATGTTCTTCTTGCCCCGGCATCACCCTTTACGGCACCGAAGCTGGGAGAGAGCCTGAAAGATCCTCTTGCCATGTATCTTGGCGATATTTATACGGTAGCAGTAAACCTGTGCGGACTTCCCGGAATCACAGTTCCATGCGGAAAAGACGCAGCAGGCCTTCCGATCGGGATCCAGATGATCGGTGACTGCTTCAAAGAAAACAACCTGTTCCGCGCAGCACACGCCTATGAGAAAAAACGCGGTGATTTCGGAACAGCAATGGAAGGGGGAGAAAAGGCATGAAACAGTATGAGACAGTCATAGGACTTGAGGTGCATGTGGAGCTTGCCACAAAAACAAAGATCTTCTGCGGATGCTCCACAGAATTCGGAGGCGCACCAAATACACATACCTGCCCGGTCTGCACCGGTATGCCGGGCTCTCTTCCGGTCCTCAACAAAAAAGTGGTAGAGTTTGCCATCAAGGCAGGTCTTGCGGCAAACTGTCATATCCATCAGTACTGTAAGTTTGACCGTAAGAACTATTTTTACCCGGATAACCCTCAGAACTACCAGATCTCCCAGCTGTATCTGCCGATCTGCTATGACGGAGCTGTTGAGATCGAGACTTCCGCAGGCAAAAAGACTGTACGTATCCATGAGATGCATATGGAGGAGGATGCCGGTAAGCTGATCCATGATGAGTGGGAAGACTGCTCCCTGGTTGACTACAACCGAAGCGGAGTACCGCTGATCGAGATCGTATCCGAGCCGGATATGAGAAGCTCTGAGGAGGTTATCGCATATCTGGAAAAGCTCCGCTGTACCATGCAGTATCTTGGAGTTTCTGACTGTAAGCTCCAGGAGGGCTCCATGCGTGCCGATGTCAACCTTTCCGTCCGTGAGGTGGGAAGTGAGACCTTCGGAACAAGAACAGAGATGAAGAACCTGAACTCCTTCAAGGCCATTGCGAGAGCGATCGAAGGAGAGAGAGAACGTCAGATCGAGCTTCTGGAAGAAGGAAGAGCCGTTGTACAGGAGACAAGAAGATGGGACGATAACAAAGAGTCTTCCCATGCTATGCGTTCCAAGGAGGATGCAAAGGATTACCGTTATTTCCCGGACCCGGATCTTCCGCCGATCCACATTTCCGATGCATGGATCGAAGAGCTGCGTACTTCCATTCCGGAGCTTCGTGAAGCCAAGATGGAACGTTATCAGAAGGAGTATGAGCTTCCGGCTTATGATGCAGGGATCCTGACCGAATCCAGACATCTGGCAGGACTTTTTGAGGAGACAGCAGTTCTTCTCGGAAACCCGAAAAAGGTGGCAAACTGGTTTATGGTGGAGGTTCTCCGACTGACAAAGGACAAGGGCCTTGATCCGGAAAAAGTAAGCTTTACACCGAAGCATCTGGCAGACCTTCTCTCCATGGTGGAGAAAAAAGAGGTCAGCGCACAGAATGCCAAGAAAGTATTTGAAAAAGTGTTTGACGAGGATATTGATCCGGTTGTATATATAGAAGAGAATGGTCTTAAGATCGTAGAAGATACAGGACTTCTCACCGAAACTGTGAAAAAGATCGTGGATGAAAACCCCGGACCGCTGGCAGAGCTTCTGGGCGGCAAGGATAAGGTTATGGGATTTTTTGTAGGACAGCTGATGAGAGAACTGAAAGGCAAGGCAAATCCTGACAGCGTCAGAAAAGCACTGGCAGAGGAAATTGAGAGAAGGAGATAAAATACTATGGTTACAGTAAATCAGAATTATTTAAAACTTCCGGGAAGCTATCTGTTTTCCAATATCGCAAAGAAGGTAAGCGCATATAAGGAGGCCAATCCGGAATTTAAGGATTCTGTGATCAGTCTTGGAATCGGTGATGTGACACAGCCGCTTGCACCGGCGATCATCGATGCCCTTCATAAATCCGTAGACGAGATGGCACACGCAGAAACCTTCCACGGATATGCTCCGGATCTCGGATATGAATTCTTAAGAAGTGCCATTGCAAAAAATGATTATCAGTCCAGAGGCTGCGACATCAGCGCAGACGAGATCTTTGTTTCCGATGGAGCAAAAAGTGATTCCGGAAACATCCAGGAGATCTTCGGACTGGATAACAAGGTTGCAGTCTGCGACCCGGTTTATCCTGTATATGTAGATACTAACGTTATGGCCGGACGTACTGGTCTTTATAACAAAGAGCGTGAGAACTTTGACGGTGTGATCTACATGCCCTGCAAAGAGGATAATGGTTTCCTTCCGGAGATCCCGGCAGATGAGGTACCGGATCTGATCTATCTCTGCTTCCCGAACAATCCCACCGGCGGTGCGATCACAAAGGCAGCTCTTCAGGAGTGGGTTGACTACGCCAACAAAAACGGCTGCGTGATCATCTATGATGCAGCATATGAGGCATATATTTCCGAGGAGGATGTCCCGCACAGCATTTATGAGTGCGAGGGTGCGAGAACCTGTGCCATCGAGCTTCGAAGTTTTTCCAAAAATGCTGGCTTTACAGGCGTTCGTCTTGGCTTTACCGTTGTTCCGAAGGAACTGGTGCGTGATGGCGCAGAGCTTCACAGTCTCTGGGCAAGACGCCACGGAACCAAGTTTAACGGTGCTCCGTACATTGTACAGAGAGCAGGCGAGGCTGTTTACTCTCCGGAGGGAAAAGCACAGCTGAAGGAGCAGATCGCTTATTACATGCGTAATGCAAAGACGATCCTGGAGGGACTTTCCGCAGCAGGATTTTCCGTGTCCGGTGGAAAAAATGCTCCATACATCTGGCTGAAAACACCGGATCAGATGACCTCCTGGGAGTTCTTTGATTATCTCCTTGAGAAAGCACACATCGTAGGAACACCAGGTTCAGGCTTTGGTGCACATGGCGAGGGATATTTCCGTCTGACTGCATTCGGAAGCTATGAGAATACACTGGAAGCGATCGAGAGAATTAAAAATCTGTAATATGAGTATAAATTGCGGAGCAGGTCTTTGGAAAAGAGCTGCTTCGTTTTTTAACCGGATCAAAGAAATATTCTGCTTCATTGCGAATATCCACTTGATCTGAATCAAAGAAGCTCCCGGCAGGGTTGCGAAAAGCAATAAGCAGTGGGAAAAATTTGCCTGTAAGTTCATTTGTGAAAATAACAATAAGGATTGCGAAAATTTATCATATCATTTATAATTGTACAGGAAGTAAGGCACAGGCCGCAGAAAGCCTGTGTTCATAAAATTTCACAATTTACGCAATCACGAAAGGGGATTTTATCATGGGTATCAGAAGAGTAGAAAATATGTGCGGCGGTAAAGGCCATGTGATCATCAAAGACATTCTTGAGGGAGACGAGCTGAAGGGAAAATGCGGACTTTATGCACAGGTTACCATTGAAAAAGGATGTTCTCTGGGATACCATGAGCATCATGGTGAGACAGAAACCTACTATATCTTAAGCGGTGAAGGCGAGTACGACGATAACGGCGTGAAACGCCCTGTAAAGGCCGGCGACATCACCATCACACCAGATGGAAAAGGACACGGTCTTACCAATGCAGGCGACACAGATCTTGTGTTCATGGCACTGATCATTTTTGACTGATCCATATAGAAGAAAACAGAAGTGAGACAGAAGAGCGGCCTTTTTGAAGAGGCTGCTCTTTTTACGACTGAGGCGTAACCTGTGTCGGAGTATAAATTCTGGGATGAAAGATTCTCTGTCTCAGATTGTTATTAAATGAAATGTATTAATTGTATAAACAAAAAATATTTTTGGATTTTTTTAGAAAAAATTGTTGACATACAAAAAGCACTTTGCTATACTATCACTTGTCGCAAGGGAGAAGATAAAGAATCCCGAAGAAATGCGATATGCGGAAGTGTCGGAACTGGCAGACGAGCAAGACTAAGGATCTTGTGAGCATTGCGCTCGTGTGGGTTCAAGTCCCATCTTCCGCATTTTTTATTTAGGAAACCTGCATCTGGAAAAGGATGCAGGTTTTTTGCTGCCTAAAAATATCTGTAAAAAAGGAATCCGGATAGAATATATCGTGTTTATATGTTATGATAGCGAGTATGACACATTTTGCAATGCCGGGCTGACCGGTGTGACCTTACATGAGGGACTGACGAAGATCGAAGATTGGGCGTTTCATGATTGCCTTAAGCTGAAAAAGATCCGTATTCCGAAATCAGTTACGAATATTGGTGAAATGGCATTAGGAATACGTTATAACAGTCAGCAAAACAAAGATATCCGCACTTAAAACCAGGGCCTTTACCGGAAAGCCACTGACCCGGGCACTCACCATAACCTACGGCGGTAAGAAGCTTGTAAACGGCAGGGATTACACCCTTACCTGGAAGAATAATAAAAACATCGGAACTGCATCCGTTACTATCAAAGGAAAAGGAAAATATAACGGTTCTGTTACAAAAAAATTCCGGATCACGGTTCAGAAAAACGCAGTCTATACAGTCAGCGGGCTGAAATATAAGATATCCAATGCAGACACATCCGGAAAGGGAACCGTAGTCTTTACCGGAACTACGGACAAGGCAGCAAGAAAGGCCCTTACGATCCCGACGAAACTCCTCCGTGTAAAGGGTGCCGGACCAAAGATAATCGTGACAAAATAACAGAAAAACCGAAAAAATAGAAAACTTTTGAAAAAAGGTGTTGACATACAAGATCCACTTTGCTATACTATCACTTGTCGCAAGGGAGAAAATAAAAAATCCCAAGGAAATGCGGTCATGCGGAAGTGTCGGAACTGGCAGACGAGCAAGACTAAGGATCTTGTGAGCATTGCGCTCGTGTGGGTTCAAGTCCCATCTTCCGCATTGGAAATTTCCAAGGAAATGCGATATGCGGAAGTGTCGGAACTGGCAGACGAGCAAGACTAAGGATCTTGTAAGCATTGCGCTTGTGTGGGTTCAAGTCCCATCTTCCGCATGACTTTAAAACAGAGCTGTGAATCGCAGCTCTGTTTTTGGCTATATGAAAGTAAATTATTGCCTGCCTGCACTGGTGAGAAGCTGAAATGGGAAGATCTGCGTGATATATTTGTATTCGTTTCATATATAATAGGATAATTTTGGACATCTTAAGGGCTGATCAGACCGTAACTCCAATATTATTTGAATTATTTTTTCAGAAAAGAGGAATTTGTGGTTTTGTGTAGAATATAATTAACAGAGGGTATTTTGTCGCCGCTGTTTGTCAGACTGTGGAGGAAATGCTTATGAACATCAGAGAGAGCATGGAACAGAGAGAACGGGAGCTTTTGAGTCCTTATGCTTCTCACAGCGCAGATACCAGAGGCCGGGAGCACCCGGAAGAGGAATGCGATGTGCGGACAACGTATCAGAGAGACAGAGACAGGATCCTTCACTGTAAGGCTTTTCGCCGTATGAAGGATAAGACACAGGTGTTTCTGGCACCACAGGGAGATCATTACCGTACCAGGCTGACACATACACTGGAGGTATCGCAGATCGCCCGGACTATTGCCAAGGCACTTCGCTTAAATGAAGATCTGGTGGAAGCCATCGCTCTGGGGCATGATCTGGGGCATACGCCTTTTGGACATGCAGGAGAGAGAGCACTGGATCAGGTACATCCGGGTGGCTTTGCACACTATAGGCAGAGCGTCCGGGTTGTGGAAGTACTGGAGAAGAACGGAAACGGGCTGAACCTTACCTGGGAAGTCCGCAATGGGATCATGAATCACCGCACCAGTGGAAATCCTTTCACACTGGAAGGACAGGTGGTACGTTTTTCTGACAAGATCGCCTATATCCACCATGATATGGACGATGCCCAGCGGGCAGGGATCATCACAGAGGATGATATTCCTGTCACAATGAGAACTTTTCTGGGCTATACCACGAGAGAACGGCTGAATACTTTCGTACATAATATTATAGAGAACAGTATGGGGAAAGACAGCATCTCCATGTCGCCGGATGTTTTTGAGGCGATGATGGAGCTTCGGGCGCTGATGTTCCGGAATGTCTATGAGAATCCGGTTGCCAGGAAGGAAGAGGATAAAGTGATCCAGATGCTGAGTGAACTGTACGGATATTATACTGACCATCCGGAGGCAATGTCCCGGGAATACAGGGAACTGGTGGAATACCGGGGAGTACCTAAGGAACAGGCAGTATGTGATTATATTTCGGGAATGACGGATCAGTATTCCATGGAGAAATTCAGGGAGATCTATATACCGAGAGCCTGGGAGGTCTATTAAATGGAAAAGAGGGATAAGCATGCGTTATTCAGATGACATCATAGAAGAAGTCCGAATGAAAAATGACATTGTAGACGTGATATCCCAGTATGTGAAACTGACACGGAGGGGGAGTTCCTATTTTGGGCTGTGTCCCTTCCATAATGAGAAAACTCCTTCCTTTTCCGTAACACCATCCAAGCAGATGTATTACTGCTTTGGCTGCGGGGCAGGAGGAAACGTATACAATTTTATCATGGAATATGAGAATTACTCGTTTGGTGAGGCGCTGTCACATCTGGCTGACCGGGCAGGGGTAGAGCTTCCGAAGATCGAGTATTCCAGAGAAGCCAGAGAAAAAGCAGAACAGAGAGCAAATCTTCTGGAGATCAACAAGCTGGCAGCACAGTACTTTTATTATCAGCTCCGGAGAGAAGGCGGAAAGACGGCTTACGGATATCTGACAGGAAGAGGTCTTTCCGAGGAAACCATCCGTAAATTCGGCCTTGGATATTCGGACAAGTATAGTGATGATCTGTACAAATATCTTAAGGGGAAGGGCTACAGTGATGAACTTCTCAGGGAATCCGGCCTGTTCAATGTAGATGAGCGGCGAGGCATGTATGATAAGTTCTGGAACCGTGTGATCTTCCCGATCATGGATGTAAACAACCGGGTCATTGGTTTCGGAGGTCGTGTCATGGGAGATGGCAAGCCCAAGTACCTGAATTCACCGGAGACGAAGATCTTTGATAAGAGCCGGAATCTTTACGGGCTGAATGTGGCCAGGACCACCAGGAAGAATTATCTGATCCTCTGTGAGGGATATATGGATGTGATCGCCATGCATCAGGCAGGTTTTACCAATGCAGTGGCGTCGCTTGGAACTGCACTGACCTCCGGACATGCAAGTCTTGTGAAACGTTACACCAAGGAAGTCCTGCTTCTTTATGACAGTGACGGTGCAGGGATCCGGGCGGCACTTCGTGCGATCCCGATTCTGCGGGAGGCGGGAGTCACGTCCAGGGTAGTAAGCCTGAAGCCCTGGAAAGATCCGGACGAGTTCATCAAGAACGAAGGAGCGGAGGCCTTTGAGGAACGTCTGGCCCGGGCCATGGACAGCTTTATGTTCCGTGTACATATTGCGGAACAGGAATTTGCCATGGATGCACCCCAGGGACAGAATCAGTTTTTTGAGCGGTGTGCCGGGATGCTTCTGGAGCTTTCCGATGAACTGGAGAGGAATCTTTATATAGAAGCCATTGTAAAGGAATACGGCCGCTATGGAGTGGGCACGGAGGATATCCGGAAAAGGGTCAACACGCTGGCTCTGAAGGGAACGCCTGCAGAGAAACGGATCCAGCCAAAGTCCGGGACTCCGGAAACAAAGAAAAAGGAATCCGCCGCAGACAAAGCACAGAAGCTGATGCTGACCTGGCTTGTAAATTATCCGGGTATTTTTGAACAGGTAGAAAAATACATTTCCCCTTCCGATTTTGTGGTACCGCTGTATAAAGAGGTAGCCCAGATGCTGTTTGAACAGCATAAGGAGGGAGAAACCAATCCGGGGAAGCTTCTCAATGCCTTTACAGACAGTGAGGAGCAGCGGGAGGTGGCATCTCTTTTTAACGCCACCATTCATCTGGAAAACGAAGGAGAACAGCAGAGGGCTTTTTCCGATGCGCTGCTGCGGATCAAGGAAGAAAGCCTCAAAGAAAAAAACCGTACCTGGGACCCGTCAGACATGGCCGGGCTTCAGGAACTGATAAAAGCAAAAAAAGAACTGGAAGACCTTGGAAGAAAGAGGCAGCAGCTGCATATTTCTTTCAATTAAGGATAAAATATAAACACTATATGGAGGTATAGAGCACCTATGGAAATGAATATGGCAAAATTCAGCGAGAAACTTGTAGAGCTTCTTGAACTTGCAAAAAAGAAAAAGAATGTGCTGGAATATCAGGAGATCAGTGACTTTTTCAAGGACTCTCCACTGGAAGTGGATCAGATGGAGAAGGTTTTTGACTTCCTTGAGGCCAGCGGTGTGGACGTTCTCCGTATCACAGAAAACAGCGGTGACGAACTCCTCCTTGATAACGATATGGATATGGATGGGATGGAAGATGAAGAAGAGGTAGAGCTTGATAAGATCGACCTCTCTGTACCGGAAGGTGTCAGCATCGAGGATCCGGTCCGTATGTACCTGAAAGAGATCGGTAAAGTCAGTCTGTTAAGTGCAGATGAGGAGATCGAGCTTGCCAAGAGAATGGAAAAGGGGGATGAAGCTGCCAAGAAACGTCTGGCAGAGGCCAATCTCCGTCTTGTTGTCAGCATTGCAAAGCGTTATGTTGGACGTGGAATGCTGTTCCTCGACCTGATCCAGGAGGGAAATCTTGGCCTTATCAAAGCTGTTGAAAAATTTGATTACAGAAAAGGCTACAAGTTCAGTACCTATGCAACCTGGTGGATCCGTCAGGCTATCACAAGAGCCATTGCAGATCAGGCACGTACCATCCGTATCCCTGTGCATATGGTTGAGACCATCAACAAGCTGATCCGTGTTTCCCGTCAGCTGCTCCAGGAGCTTGGACGTGAACCTACGCCGGAGGAAATCGCTGAGGAGATGGACATGCCGGTAGACCGTGTGCGTGAGATCCTTAAGATCTCCCAGGAGCCGGTATCTCTGGAAACTCCTATCGGTGAGGAGGAAGACAGTCATCTTGGCGATTTCATTCAGGATGATAATGTTCCGGTACCTGCAGATGCAGCTGCATTTACACTTCTGAAGGAGCAGCTGGTAGAAGTCTTAAGTACGCTTACTGACCGTGAACAGAAGGTTCTCCGCCTCCGTTTCGGACTGGACGACGGACGTGCCAGAACTCTGGAGGAAGTTGGTAAAGAGTTCAATGTCACAAGAGAGCGTATCCGTCAGATCGAGGCAAAAGCTCTGCGCAAGCTGCGTCATCCCAGCCGCAGCCGCAAGCTGAAGGATTATCTTGACTGATAAAAATATATCCGTACAGCTTTCCATGCGTCTTCGTACCATTGCCGGTATGGTAACAAAAGGAAATCGGCTGGCAGACGTAGGATGTGACCATGGCTATCTGTCGATCTGGCTTGTCAGTGAAAAAACAGTTCCGTCAGCCATTGCCATGGATGTACGTCCGGGACCGCTTTCAAGAGCCAGGGAGAATATTACCCGTTATGGCCTTGAAGATTACATAGAGACCCGTTTGAGCGACGGGCTTGCGAAGCTTGAGCCGGGAGAAGGTGATACTCTGGTGATTGCGGGAATGGGTGGTCCTCTGATGGAAAGGATATTAAAGGCTGGAGCGAAGGTCCGGGAGGGGTTTCAGGAACTGATCCTGCAGCCTCAGTCGGACCTTCCTCATTTCCGACATTTTCTTTCTGAGATCGGCTGGGAGATCGTAAGGGAAGAAATGATAAAAGAAGACGGAAAATTTTATCCCATGATGAAAGCGGTACGTAACAATTCGGGAGAAAAGACTGTTTACACAGAGGAAGAGGCCTGGTTTGGACCTCTCCTTCTGAAAAAATGTCACCCGGTCCTTAAAGAGTATCTTCTCCGGGAGGAAATGATCCGTAAGAAAATACTTGCCGGTCTTTCCGGGGCAGAGTCTGTTTCCGCAAAAACTCGTCTGGAAGAAGTAAAGGAGGAAATGGAGCTGATCCATACAGCTCTGAAACGATATGAAAGCATATGAACTGATCGAATGGCTGAATGCGCACCATCCGCAAAAATTTGCGGAGGACTGGGATAATGTGGGACTGCTGGTGGGAGATGACCAGAAAGAGATTTCCCATGTATTTCTTGCGCTGGATCTTACGGAACCGGTGTTGGATGAGGCGGTGGCTGCTGGTGCGGATATGATCCTTACCCATCACCCAATGATCTTTTCCGGAATCAAAAAGATCAACAACCATACCTTTACCGGAAGAAAGATCCTCCGTCTGATAAAGGAGGATATCCCGTATTTTGCCATGCATACCAATTATGATGTGATCGGAATGGCAGATTTAAGCGCAGAGCATCTGAAGCTTCAGGATACAAGGGTGCTTACAGTTACCGATGAATCCGGGGAGCAGCCGGAGGGGTTTGGAAGAGTAGGAAAGCTTCCCCATGTTATGACTCTTGGTGAGTTTGGAAAATATGTAAAAGAATGCAATCATCTTCCGGATGTGCGGGTTTACGGTGATCTGGATCGGAAGATCGAGACTGTGGCGATCTGTACAGGAAGCGGAAAGAGTATGATCGGTGATGTAATGGCCGCCGGTGCGGATGTATATGTGACCGGAGATATTGATTATCATACTGCCATTGATACTATGGCAGATGGTCTGGCGATCGTAGATGCCGGACATTACGGTACGGAGTATATTTTTGCGGAAGCTATGGAGAAGGAACTGAATGAGGTATTCTCTGCGCTTAAGACAACCTGCGCCAGTGTGAAAAATCCATATACTGTTTTGTAAAAGCGGATTGCAAAAAGTGCCTGTATTCATGAATATGTAGCGGGACGGAATACGATTATCCGTTTCGGAAAAATGAATTGTGAAACACATGGCTGTCCGAAAAATCGGGCAGATGTATAAATATATAAGCCTGTGGAGGGGATCGTTATGGAACAGACAATGATTAAAGTGACCATAAACGGAGAAACAAGGGAATACCCCAAAATGACACCGTATTCTGAGATCATAAGGGATTATGAGGGCAAAACAGAGTATCCGGTGATCCTTGTGACTGAGAACGGAAAGCTCCGTGAGCTTCACAAGAAGCTTCAGCATGACTGTACACTGGGATTTATAACCGCAAAGGACAGTGCCGGTCGAAAAACCTATCGGAGAAGTGCGATTTTTATTCTTTTGAAGGCAATTTTTGATGTAGCTGGAAAAGAGAATGTGGATCATGTTGTGATCCATTATTCTATTGGAAATGCTCTTTATTTTACCATGAAAGGCAGTGCTACCCTGGATCAGGAGCTTCTTGACCGGGTAAAAGTGCGGATGCGGGAACTGGTAGACCGGAAGCTTCCGATCTGCAAACGCAGTGTCAGCACGGATGATGCCGTTTCCATGTTCCACAGGCATCATATGTATGATAAAGAAAAGCTGTTCCGTTATCGACGGGTTTCCAGAGTGAATATTTACAGCCTGGAAAATTTCGAGGATTATTTTTACGGATTTATGGCACCGGATACCGGCTATGTGAAGTATTTTGATCTGCAGCTTTATGATGAAGGCTTTGTGCTGATCCTTCCGAGGCAGAAGAACCCGGATGTGCTGGAGCCTTTTGAACCCCAGGATAAGATCTTCCATGTGCAGAAGGAATCGGAAGAGTGGGGCGATAAGCTGGATGTTGTCACTGTGGGAGATCTCAATGACCGGATCACAAGAGAAGGGGTGCAGAGCCTGATGCTGATCCAGGAGGCACTCCATGAGGCCAAGATTTCTTCGATTGCCGAGGAGATCCGGAGAAGGGGAAATGTAAAATTCGTAATGATCGCAGGCCCGTCTTCTTCCGGAAAGACCAGTTTTTCTCACAGATTATCTATTCAGCTTTCTGCTCATGGTCTGAAGCCGCATCCCATTGCTGTGGATAACTATTTTGTGGATCGTGAACATACGCCGCTGGATGAATTCGGAGAAAAGAATTATGAGTGTCTGGAAGCCATTGACACGCAGCAGTTTAATGAAGATATGCTGAATCTTCTTTCGGGAAAAACCGTGGATCTTCCTACATTTAATTTCAAGACCGGATGCAGGGAATACCGGGGAGACCAGCTTCAGCTTGGAAAAGATGATATCCTGGTCATTGAGGGCATTCACGGGCTCAATGATAAGCTGAGTTATGCCCTTCCAAAAGAGAGTAAGTTTAAGATCTATATCAGTGCGTTGACACAGCTGAATATTGATGAGCATAACCGGATTCCCACAACGGATGGAAGGCTGATCCGCCGGATTGTCCGCGATGCACGTACACGTGGAACTTCCGCAAAGGATACCATTGCAAGGTGGCCTTCTGTACGGAGAGGCGAGGAGCAGAATATTTTTCCGTTCCAGGAGGAAGCAGATGTGATGTTTAATTCTGCTCTTGTGTATGAGCTTGCCTGCCTGAAGGTTTATGCGGAACCGCTGCTTTTTGGAATTGACAAGAGTGAACCGGAGTATCAGGAGGCGAAGCGGCTTTTGAAGTTCCTGGATTATTTTGTGCCGGTGCCCAGTGAGGGTGTTCCGTTTAATTCGCTTCTGAGGGAGTTTATTGGCGGTAGTTGTTTTAATGTATAAATTAATTGTATGAATAAAAAAAGCTATATGTAGATATAAGGCTCTATGCAGTGCAGATATCGGTTGGCACAAAGATGAGAAGATTAGGATTTCTCTGTGCATAAGATCTGTGGTGTGTGGAGCCTTTTGAGTGTGAATCGGAAAAGTTAAAGTCCTCTGTGGTGCTGCGGATGGATGAAGGGATTTACAGGACTTAAAGGGAAGGGAAAATGATCATGAAAGAAAAAGTACAACTGACAAAACTGGCTCCAAACTGTGGCTGTGCAGCTAAGGTAGGACCGGGGACTCTGGCGGGAATTCTTGGCGGGCTGCCAAAGTTCTGTGATTCGGATCTTCTGGTTGGAACGGACACTTCGGATGATGCTGCAGTTTACCGGGTGAGTGATGATCTGGCGCTGATCCAGACACTGGATTTTTTTACGCCTGTGGCAGATGATCCTTATGATTTCGGGCAGATCGCGGCGGCCAATGCGTTGAGTGATGTATATGCTATGGGTGGAACTCCAAAGACGGCTTTGAATATTGTGGCGTTTCCGAAGGATATGGATGTGGAGATCCTCGGAGAGATCCTGCGTGGTGGTGCAGATAAGGTGATGGAGGCCGGGGCGGTTCTTGCCGGTGGCCATACGATCCAGGATGATACACCAAAGTATGGGCTCAGTGTGACGGGTTTTGTACATCCGAGGAAGTTCTGGCAGAATTTTGGAGCGCAGACCGGGGATAAGCTGATCCTGACGAAGGCGCTGGGTGCGGGGATCGTGAATACGGCGATCAAGGCGGATCTGGTGACGGAAGGTGCACGTAAGGCGGTTTTGGCTTCCATGAAGAAACTGAACCGGGATGCCTGTGAGGGTTTTAAAGAGTTTGAGGTTCATGCCTGTACGGATGTGACGGGGTTTGGTCTTGGGGGACATGCTACGGAGATGGCTGTGGCCAGTGACCGGACGGTTGTGATCGATACGGAGAAGCTGCCGGTGCTTCCGGATGTGAAGGAGTTTGCTTCTATGGGATTGATTCCGGGTGGGGCTTACAGGAACCGGGAGTTTGCTGAGAAAACCGGAGTGAAAAGTGTGGCAGAGCTCTGGCGGGAGGATCTGGTGTTTGATCCGCAGACTTCTGGGGGATTGCTGGCGGCGGTTCCGGAGAGGGATGTGCAGGAGATTATGAAGCGGCTGGATGCGGCTGGTCTGCAGGCTGGGGTGATCGGTGAGATTGTGGATCGGCAGGAGTGGACGTTGGTGCTCCGGTAGGAAATTAATTTACGAACAAATGTTTGGACGATAACGTCAGAGTGGATGGTTGCGTAGGGGGATACTGCTGGGGAAAGTGGTGGAAGCAGAATGACGGATGGCGGATGGCGGACAACGGACGCCTGGGGGAGAGGATATCGGTCCGGGCAGGGACTCCGTCGGGGGATACTACTAGGACTCCGTGAGTCGGCTAAAAGCATTGCGGCAGGGCCAGAACTCGCCGTTGGCTCAGACAGCTGACCCTGCCACAATAACGCCGACTCACGCAGCCCAAGTAGTTATCACCCCTCCTCCGCAGCAGCCCAAACCGATATCCTCTCCCCCAGGCTGGTGCATCCAGCTGGTAGGAAAAACATAAAATGTGCGGAGAGTATGGTTGTGAGATGCAGAACAGGAAAATTACTGTTTACTGATAATATTCCGCGAGGTGTTTTTTGTGAGCGAAGGTCACAGAAAACCCGAGTCATACTGCGCGAATTTATGTGATTAGCATAAATTCTGTGCATCGCGAAGCGTGTTACTGAGAATGGAGTGAACAGTAATTCAGGAAATATAGGCTCTGTATTTTTTTAATATATGTTTGCCTGGGGGATAAAAGCATGGTATTATCATATGAGCGGAAATTGAGAAGACATAAAGAAAGAATATGAAAAATGTGACGGGAAAGGAAGAATTATGGAGAAACATAAACATGAGAGGAGTACATTTTCCGGGAAGATCGGATTTGTAATGTCTGCAGCCGGTGCTTCGGTAGGGCTTGGGAATATATGGAGATTCCCTTATCTGGCGGCAAAGTACGGCGGTGGAATTTTTTTACTGATCTATATCATTCTGGCATTGACCTTCGGATATTCTATGATCGTGGCAGAGACAGCTCTGGGACGTATGACAAAGAAAAGTCCGGTAGGTGCGTTTGGAACTTTTGGTAAATCAAAGTGGCTGTCTTTGGGCGGTTGGATCAATGCGATCATACCGGTTCTGATCGTGCCGTATTATTCCGTGATCGGTGGCTGGGTAATTAAATACCTGGTGGAGTATGTAAAGGGAGGCAGTCAGACTCTTGCCGAAGACGGATATTTTTCTGCTTTTATAGCGGATGGATTTTCTACAGAAACCTGTTTCCTGTTTTTTACACTGCTTACGCTGGTGATCATTTATGCAGGTGTGCAGAATGGCGTGGAACGAGTTTCCAAAGTAATGATGCCGATACTGGTATTCTTGTCTGTGGTCATTGTCATTTATTCGGTAACGAGGCCAGGAGCACTGGAAGGTGTGAAATATTTTCTGATACCAAATATCAAAAACTTCTCCTGGATGACAGTGGTTGCGGCAATGGGACAGATGTTTTATTCTCTGTCGATCGCAATGGGTATTCTGGTAACTTTTGGTTCTTATATGAAAAGTGATGTATCTATTGAAGGGTCTACACAAAATGTAGAAATTTTTGACACAGCGATCGCAATGATGGCAGGTCTGATGATCATTCCGGCTGTGTTTGCATTTTCCGGTGGAGATCCGGATACGTTACAGGCGGGACCGGCACTGATGTTTATTACGATTCCGAAGGTATTCGCAAGCATGGGATTTGGAACTCTGGTTGGAATCCTGTTTTTTATACTGGTTCTCTGTGCAGCTCTGACCAGTTCTATTGCACTGACTGAGAGTGCAGTATCTACTTTTCAGGATGAACTGAAATGGGGGCGCAAGAAGGCGACAGTATTTGTCGGAATTATCATGGTTGTTCTCGGAAGTCTTTCTTCTCTTGGCTATGGTCCTCTGGCGTGTGTTAAGATCATTGGAATGCAGTTCCTTGATTTCTTTGATTTCCTGACGAACTCTGTCATGATGCCGATTGCAGCGATTGCTACCTGTCTTCTGATATCCAGAGTAGTTGGTACAAAGAAGATTGAAGAGGAAGTACTGCAGGAAGGTGGTACTTTCCGCAGAAAAAGAATCTTTAATTTTATGATCCAGTATCTTTGCCCAATCTTTGCGGCGATCATTCTTTTCAGTTCTGTGGCAAATGCATTTGGATGGATTTCCATGTAAAAGACATAGGAGACCAGGAAAATTCCAACTTTACAAGTCTATACACCTGTGTTAAAATAGCAGGTGCGCAGCCAGGCCAGGTGATCGCGGCTGGACAGACGAAAGGGTCCAGACGAGGAAAGTCCGGGCTTCACAGGGCAGGATGCCGGATAACGTCCGGTGGAGGTAACTCCCAGACCAGTGCAACAGAAATAAACCGCCCCGTTTTGCGGGGTAAGGGTGGAAAGGCAGTGTAAGAGACTACCGCCGCTGTGGTAACAGAGCGGGCACATGTAAACTCCATTCGAAGCAAGACCGAGAAGAAAGCCATACGGCGGCCCGTCGTGCTTTCAGGTAGGTCGCTGGAGCCTTCTGGCAACGGAAGGTCTAGATAGATGATCACCCAACGACATAACCCGGCTTATCGGTCTGACTGTGTATGATAATAAGCACATAATAAAAGCAACTGTATTTTGCAGATCTGATCTGTGAAATATCAGTTGCTTTTTTGTGAAAAAACTTTTCTATGAAAACACAGCGCCCGGTCCCCGCGTCGATATTCAGGCCTTTGCAGGAGCTGTAGTAATACTTGGTCTGCGGGAGACTGCGTTATTTTTCAAAATCATGCTGTCTGAGCGACGTCAGGAGCGAGTTCATGATTTTGGAAAATGTTTTTAGCAGTCTTTCGCAGGCTTAGTATTACTAGGCTCCGAAACAGCCAAATATCGAAGTGGGGACCGGACGCGTCCGTTTGTTAATCATGCTCATATGAACTCTATTTATTCCGTTTACCTCTATATTTCTCCTCGCAATACTTACACCGGTAAACCTCATTCTCTTCATCTGCAAGAACAAAAATCTGATCCAGTCCCTGCTCGATGGAAGTAATGCAGCGAGGATTCTTGCATTTGATCACGTTCACAACCTGCTTCGGCAGCTTCAGCTCTTTCTTTGCAACGATCTTTTCGTCCTTGATGATATTTACGGTAATATTATGATCGATAAAACCAAGGATATCCAGATCCAGATCCTCGATGGGGCATTCAACCTTGATGATATCCTTTTTTCCCATTTTCTGGCTGCGGGCATTTTTGATGATAGCAACCGTACAGTCCAGCTTATCCAGCTTCAGGTCATGATAGATCGTCATTGCCTTGCCGGCTTTGATATGATCCAGAACATAACCCTCACGAAGAGCACCTACGTTTAACATGGCAGTTCCACCTCCAGTAATGTAAGAATCAGGGCCATACGGACATACACACCATACTGGACCTGTTTGAAATAAGCGGCACGTGGATCAGAATCCACTTCAACAGAAATCTCGTTAACACGTGGGAGTGGGTGGAGGACATACATATCCTTCGGTGCAAGCTCCATTTTCTGTTTGTCCAGAACATAGAAATCTTTCATGCGGACATAATCTTCTTCGTTGAAGAAACGTTCCTTCTGAACACGGGTCATGTACAGGATATCCAGATCCGGAAGTGCATCCTCCAGACGTTCCTCCTCGACAAACTCAACATTGTTGCGTTTCAGAACATCCTCACGGATATAGCTTGGAATACGAAGCTCCTCCGGAGAGATCAGAACAAATTTCACATTTTCATAACGGACCAGAGCCTCGATCAGAGAGTGAACGGTACGACCGAATTTCAGGTCGCCGCAGAGGCCGATGGTAATATTGTCAAGTCTGCCCTTCAGGGAACGGATAGTTAAAAGATCGGTTAATGTCTGGGTAGGATGCTGGTGGCCGCCATCGCCGGCATTGATCACCGGAATATTGGATGACATAGAAGCTACAAGCGGAGCACCCTCTTTCGGATGACGCATAGCACAGATATCTGCATAACAGGAAACAACGCGAATAGTATCGGCAACGCTCTCACCTTTGGATGCGGAGCTGGAATCAGCAGAAGAAAAACCGAGAACCTTTCCTCCAAGATTCATCATGGCTGCTTCGAAGCTTAAACGTGTACGTGTACTTGGTTCGTAAAACAATGTCGCAAGCCTTTTATCATCACAGGTATGCGCATACTTTTTTGGATTTTTCCCGATGTTGTCGGCAAGATTCAGAAGCTTATCAAGCTCTTCAACCGAGAGATCCAAAGGACTCATTAAATGTCTCATGTTGTACCTCCAATTATTTACTGGAAATAAGATTCCTTCCAGTTATCATATAATATAACTGTGAGATTTTCAAGAGACTTTCCGAGGATTTTGTCGAAGAAGCCATTCGAAAAAGAGACCGGTAAAAAACCACAGAGGAGCATAGTCCAGCCGGATCACTCCTTTATACTGAAGCGGAACATGAGAATAATCCCAGGGACAGATGTGAAGCTTCTGAAAAAAAGATCCGCTTAAAAATTCCACGAAAAAAATCCCGCAGCTGTAAATGATCCCCCGTACCATAATCGGAAAGCGGGCAAACTTGTAGTAAGCCGGACGGATCAGTGCTGCAAGTCCGTAAACAGGAAACATCAGAAGAGAGGTTTTGCCCATCATAGTAAAATGTCCGGTGACAAGAGAGTGCAGTCCTGTCCATAAGATCTCCAGACACCAGCCTGTAAAACCGCACAGAAAAAAATCCTTCTTTTGCATTTTAAAGCTCCTTCTCATCGGCAGAAATCCTGCGCTTTCCGGAAAAATGTCAGTTTAACTGAAATAAGAAAGTCCCCTGCGGGGCTGCGAATATCCCCCTGGACTTTAAATATATTTAACGTGGAAAAGCGTCTTTAATAGCCTTCCCTGCCTTGAAAAAAATATACACGTGGGTTATAATGAACAAAATTATTACTGCAAAGTGAAAAAGCAGTAATGGATCATCAACACATGCGGAAGGAGAAAACAGACGATGAATTATGAAGAAAGTCGTGCCTACATCAGAGCTGCGGAACTGAAAAAGGGAATTGTTCTGGGACTGGAAAATATGAGAGAACTGATGAGGCGGCTTGGAGATCCCCAGGATGAACTGAAGTATGTTCATGTAGCGGGAACTAATGGAAAGGGTTCTGTGATCGCATATCTGTATTCCGCTTTATCAGGTGCAGGTTACCGGGTCGGAAGATATATTTCCCCGGCGGTCTATTCCTACAGAGAGAGGATGGAGGTTAACGGAGAACCTGTCAGCAGAGAGAAATTTGCAGCATATGTGACAAGGATCGCGGAGGTGATCGATGAGATCGTAAAAGAGGGAAAACCGCATCCGTCAGTATTTGAAATTGAAACTGCAGCCGCATTTCTTTATTTTCGGGATGAGAAATGCGATCTGGTATTAATGGAAGTTGGTATGGGCGGTGATCTGGATGCCACCAACATTATAAGTACTACAGTTCTTTCTATTCTGGTATCCATCAGTATGGATCATACGGCATTTCTTGGAAATACCCTGGGCGAGATAGCAGAAAAAAAGGCCGGCATCATTAAACCGAACAGTCATATGGTAACTGTAAAGCAGCAGCCGGAGGCAGAGGCGGTCATACGAAGAATATGTGCAGAACAGAATGTGCCATACGAGACAGCAGACCGAGACAGCGCAGAAGTACTGGAAGCATCCATAACCGGCCAGACCTTTCTTTATAAAGGAGAAAAATATACAATATCCCTGGCAGGTGCCTATCAGAAGGAAAATGCGGTGGCAGCGCTCCGGGCACTGGAAATCCTGAATGAACAGGGATATCCCACAACACTGGTCCAGAGACAGGATGGATTGAAACGTACCACCTGGCCGGGAAGATTTGCACTTCTCGGGACAGAACCGGATTTTGTGGTTGATGGAGCTCATAACCCTGCAGCGGCAGACATGCTGGCTGCATCCATTGAACGGTATTTTAAGGGAAAAAGGATCATCTACATCATGGGAATGTTCCGTGACAAGGATTACCGCAAGGTCATCCGGAAAACAGAAAAATACGCAGATACCATCCTGACGATTGCGGCACCGGATAACCCCAGGGCTCTGACCCCGCAGGAGCTGGCAGATGCGGTGCGGGAATTTCATTCTGATGTAAGGCCCTTTGACAACATCGAAGCCGCAGTGGCAGAGGCCTATCAGCTGGCAGGAAAAGAGGATGTGATCATTGCTTTTGGTTCCCTGGCGTTCCTGGGGGATCTTACAGAAATTATCAGGAAACATAACGGAGGAAACCAATGACGGATTTGGAAAGATACAGAGACGAGATCGATGAGATCGACAGTGAGATCGTACGTCTCTTTGAAAAACGAATGAAGGTGAGTGAGGAAGTCGCTGAATATAAAATAAAAACCGGTAAGCAGGTACTGGATCCGGTACGTGAGAGCCAGAAGATCCATACGCTGAAAAACAAGGCCCACGGGGACTTTAACAGCCTCGGCGTGCAGGAACTTTTCCGTCAGATCATGGCCATCAGCCGTAAGAGACAGTACCAGCTGTTGACAGAGCATGGGATTTACGGAGAGCGTAATTTCACAACTGTGAAGCATGTTCCCCTTGAAAACGCAACGGTTGTGTTCCAGGGTGTAGAGGGAGCCTACAGCTATGCGGCTATGCGGCAGTACTTTGGGAAAAATATCGAAAGCTACCATGTAAAAACATGGAGGACAGCTATGGAGGATGTAACCCATGGCACGGCCGATTATGCGGTACTTCCTATTGAGAATTCTACTGCAGGTATCGTGGCTGATATTTATGACCTTCTTATGGAGTACAGGCTGTATATCGTAGGCGAGCAGATCATCCGTGTGGACCATGTGCTTCTGGGCATGCCGGATGCACAGATAGGGGATATCAGGGAAGTCTGCTCTCATCCTCAGGGGCTTGCCCAGTGCAAGGCATTTCTGGAGGAAAACCCTTCCTGGAAAAAGAAGGAAGTGGAAAACACTGCAGGCGCGGCCAAAAAGGTCAGTGAGGTGAGGGACAAAGGCGTGGCAGCTATCGCAAGCCGTGAGGCTGGTGAGGTATTCGGTCTGAAGGTCCTTGCAGAAAATATCTGCAGAGAAAAAGCAAACTCCACACGTTTTATTATTGTAAGCAGGAAACCGGAATACGAGGAAAAGGCCGGGAAGATCAGCATCTGTTTTGAGCTGCCTCATGAAAGCGGAACTCTTTACAACATGCTTTCCCATATTATCTACAACGGACTGAACATGACCAAAATTGAATCCCGTCCGATTCCGGGAAAATCCTGGGAATACCGTTTTTTCGTGGATTTCACAGGGAAACTTGGAGAAAGCGCTGTGGAGAATGCGTTAAGAGGAATCGAGGCGGAGGCGAATGTTCTCCGTGTTCTTGGAAATTATTAAGATACAGAGGAGTTAAATTATTATGTTGGCAAGAATTCAGGAATGTATCCTTTACCGTGGATTTTCAAACGGTGAGATACTGGACGATATGACAGAACTTATTAATCTTTATGAAGTAGATGAAGAAGCACTCAAGGCAAGAGAAGACCAGTTTTTCAAAAGTGTCAACGGGCTGGTGGAGCTGGCAGGAATGTACGGTTTTTCCGGAAATATCTGGCATACATATCTTACCTTCCTTCTGGTAAATCATGAGAACGCTTTCAGTATGGCAAGCGAGATACGAGGAGCGATCAAGGGCAGCATTAACGACCTGGCAAAAAATGATTTCCAGATTTTCAAGGAATTGTATGATTTTGACATCACGGTCTTTGATAAAGTGTTCGGAACTGTATGCTGCAGGGTGATCTGTGATTACCAGACACCGGATGAGAACAGCAAGCTCTTTAATACCAGGATCCGTGACCGTATCTGTCAGATGAGCAAAACCCTGGCAGCAGCCACCACAACCGAAGAATTTATGGATGATATGGTATCCTTCTATAAAGATTTCGGTGTTGGCAAGCTTGGTCTCCATAAGGCATTCCGTATCGGCCACGATGAGGAGGGAAAGGTGGAGATCCAGCCTATCACAAGGATCGCACATGTGAAGATCGATGATCTGGTAGGATATGAGATCGCCAAGAAAAAGCTCATTGATAACACAGAGGCATTTGTACAGGGGAGAAAGGCGAACAACTGTCTGCTCTTTGGTGATGCGGGAACCGGTAAATCTTCCAGTATCAAGGGAATCCTGAATCAGTATTATGATCAGGGACTTCGTATCATTGAGGCCTATAAGCATCAGTTCCAGGATCTTAATGAAGTCATCGCCCAGATCAAAAACCGTAACTATCGTTTTATCATTTATATGGATGATCTTTCCTTTGAGGAATTTGAGATTGAATATAAATACCTGAAAGCAGTGATCGAGGGCGGTCTTGAGAAAAAACCGGACAATGTCCTGATCTATGCCACAAGCAACCGGCGTAATCTTGTCCGTGAGCGTGCCACAGACAAGCTGGAGATCGCAGATGACAATGATCTGCATTCCTCCGACACCGTGCAGGAGAAGCTTTCCCTGGTATATCGCTTTGGTGTCCGTATCTACTTTGGCAAACCGGACAAAAAACAGTTCCAGGAGATCGTCCGCACACTGGCAGCCCGTTATGGAGTTACCATGCCGGAGGAGGAGCTTCTTCTGAAAGCCAACCAGTGGGAGATCTCTCACGGCGGACTGACCGGACGTGCAGCGCAGCAGTTTATTGATTACATTGTGGGAACAGAGGAAGAAAAAAAGAAATAGTTTACCTGTGTATTGGGGGAAAGGATGAAAAACTATGGCGGTGACAACCTTTGCGGCAATTGATATAGGCTCCTATGAAGTCAGTATGAAGATCTTTGAAATGTCAAAGCGGATCGGCTTCCGGGAGATCAATGATGTCCGTTACCAGCTGGAGCTGGGTCGTGGAACTTATGCTGCAGGACGGCTTGAGATGGAGACTGTGGATGAGCTCTGCGAGATCCTTAATGATTTTAAACGCATGATGGCTGAATTTGGGGTAGAAAGCTGGCGTGCGTGTGCAACAAGCTCTCTCCGTGAGCTGGAAAATCCGGTGATCATCCTGGAGCAGATCTATCAGAGAACCGGTATCCGGGTAGAGATCCTGAGTAATGCGGAACAGCATTTCCTGGGATATAAATCCATTGCTGCCATTGAATCCGGATTCAAAAAGGCTATTCAGAAGGGAACGGCGATCCTGGATATCGGAGGAGGAAATCTGCAGATCTCTCTCTTTGACAAAGATGCCCTGGTGCTGACCCAGAGTATCCGTATGGGAAGTCTTCGTATCCGCGAACGTCTGAAAGAACTGGAGAAAACAACTCCACATTATGACCGGCTGATAGAGGAATTTATCCGAAATGATCTGATAAGCTTTCAACGTCTTTATCTTAAGGACAAGGAAATCTCCAATCTGATCCTGATGGGAGATTTTCTCACAGATACGATCTTTCAGGACAGATCCGGAGAGAATATCATCACAAAGGAGGAATTCCTGAAGAAATACGAGACCATTGTAAACATGTCCGATCATGACCTTGCCGAATCCATGGAGTTGGAACCGGAATATGCGTCTCTGATCGTGCCGAACATGGTTATCATCCGAAATTTTATAGAAATCTTTCAGGCAGAAGCACTCTGGATCCCGGGTGTTTCTCTTCTGGACGGGATTGCCTATGATCATGCGGAAAAAAACAAATATCTGAAAAATGTACATAATTTTGAAAATGATATCCTGGTGGCATCCAGGAACATTGCCAAAAGGTATTCCAGCGGAAAGAACCACATTGCAGGAACTACCGATGTGGCACTGGATATTTTTGACAGCACAAGGAAGATCCACGGCATGGGAAAACGTGAACGGCTTCTTCTGCAGATCGCAGTTCTTCTTCATGACTGCGGAAAATATATCAGTATGAGTGAGGTGGCAGAATGTTCTTACCGAATCATCATGGCTACGGAGATCATAGGTCTTTCCACAGAGGAGCGGCAGGTGATCGCAAGTGCGGTGAGGTACAATACCAGAGAATTCGGCTGCTACGAAGAAATCAACCGTGAAACATCCATGAGCAGGGGAAATTATCTCCTGACTGCGAAGCTGACTGCGATTCTCCGCCTGGCCAATGCTATGGACAGAAGCCATTACCAGAAGGTAAAAGCGCTTAATGTAACCTTAAAAGACAGGATCCTTTACCTGGTGGTGGATTCCGCAAGGGATGTTTCTCTGGAACTGGGGCTTCTGAAAGATAAAAAGGAATTTTTTGAAGAAGTGTTTGGCATCCGGCTTGTAATGAGACGGAAGGGAAAAAGATAACGGAGGAGGTTTTGGTATGAAATTTAAGGAATTTGACAAACCGGAATATTTTGTAAACAGAGAACTGAGCTGGATCAAATTTGATGATCGTGTGCTCAGTGAAGCCAGAGACAAAAGTCTACCTCTGTTTGAGAGACTGAAATTTTTGAGTATCACCTCATCCAATCTGGATGAATTTTATATGGTCCGTGTTGCATCCCTGAAGGATCAGGTTCATGCAGGGTACAAAAAAACAGATATTGCAGGAATGACAGCCAAGGAACAGCTGAAAGCCATCAGCCGGCAGACACATGATCTTGTTCACGTACAGTACAGTACATTAAACCGGTCTCTGGTCCCTGCACTTGAAAAAGCAGGACTTCATGTGATCTTTGAGCACGAGGCATTTTCCGAGAAGCAGAAAGAATTTGTGGATCAGTATTTTGAAGATAATGTATATCCGGTCCTGACACCAATGGCAATGGATTCTTCCAGACCGTTTCCTCTGATCCGTAATAAAACGCTGAATATCGGAGCGCTTCTTTCCAAAAAAGATACCAAGAAGGGAAAAGAAGAGATTGATTTTGCCACTGTACAGGTGCCTTCTGTACTTCCGAGAGTAGTGATCATTCCATCTGAGAAAAAAGGCCATACAACCGTAACGCTTCTGGAACAGATCATTGAGCGCAACATTGACAAGCTGTTCTTAAGCTACGATGTGATCTGTGCCCATCCGTACAGGATCATGCGTAATGCGGATCTTCCTATTGACGAGGATGAGGCAGAGGATCTTCTGGTTGAGATCCAGAAACAGCTGAAAAAGCGCCAGTGGGGAGAGGTGATCCGCCTGGAAGTGGAAGATAAGATGGATCCGCGGCTTCTGGATATCCTGAAAATGGAGTTCCAGGTTCATGGAGATGATATCTTTTTTATCAACGGACCGCTGGATCTGACCATGCTGATGAAGGTTTATGGCATTGACGGATACGAGCAGTTCAAGGAACCGAAATACAAACCGGCAGCAGTGCCTGCATTTCAGAATGACAAAGATATTTTTCAGGTGATCCGGGAGGGTGATGTGTTCCTGCATCATCCGTATATGAGCTTTGATCCGGTGGTGGATTTTGTGCGTCAGGCGGCAAAGGACCCGGATGTACTGGCAATCAAGCAGACCCTGTATCGCGTCAGCGGCAATTCACCCATCATTGCAGCACTTGCTCAGGCCGCAGAAAACGGCAAGCAGGTTTCTGTTCTTGTAGAGCTGAAAGCGCGTTTTGATGAGGAAAACAATATCGTCTGGGCAAAAATGCTGGAAAAGGCAGGCTGTCATGTGATCTATGGTCTGGTGGGCCTGAAAACACACAGTAAGATCACTCTTGTTGTGAGAAGAGAAGAAAACGGGATCCGCAGATATGTGCATCTGGCAACCGGAAACTATAACGATTCCACAGCCAAGCTTTATACAGACTGTGGTATATTTACCTGTGACGAACGGTTTGGAGAGGATGCAACTGCTGTGTTCAACATGCTTTCCGGATATTCCGAGCCGAAGCGCTGGAATCGCCTGATCGTTGCACCGATCTGGATGAAGGACCGTTTTGTAAAAATGATCGAAAGAGAAGCGGAGCATGCGAAAAAGGGAGAAGAGGCTCACATTGCGGCAAAGATGAATTCTCTGTGTGACCCTGAGATCATGGCAGCGCTGTATTATGCTTCTTCCTGTGGGGTCAGGATCGATCTTCTGATCCGCGGCATCTGCTGCCTGAAGGTGGGCATTCCGGGTATCAGCGAAAATATCCACGTGCGTTCGATCGTTGGTAATTTCCTGGAGCACAGCCGTATTTTCTATTTCCGCAATGGCGGTTCCGATGAAATCTATATGGGAAGTGCGGATTGGATGCCACGTAACCTTGACCGTCGTGTGGAGATTGTTTTCCCTGTGGAAGATGAGCGGATCAAGGAAGAAATCATGCATGTGCTGGATCTGGAATTCCGTGACAATGTAAAAGCACATATCCTGCAGCCCTCCGGTTTGTATGAGAAGCAGGACAAACGTGGCAAAACGCTGATAAATTCCCAGATGGAATTCTGCAGGGAGGCTACCGAGCGGGCCAAGGCAGCAAAAAAGGAGAAAAAAGAAAAGAAGAGAGTCTTCGTACCGGCTGAACCGGCGGAGGATATTATAAAATAGTAAAAGAAAAGGACAGCCTGTCATATCAATTTATGATACAGCTGTCCTTAAATAATGCTCTCAAAGATTATCCGGATTCATATTTCCGCAGTTAGAGATCCGGTGGTACTTGCTCCCGGTAGAGGAAATCCAGACCATAACACCCACCGGCTCCGGATCAGAGCAAAGTTTAAAAGCGATAACAGGAAAAAGTGAAGTATAACAATCACAAAAAAGCAGTCAGAATAAAAATCCTAACTGCTTTCTGCTGATAGCCAGTACGGGAATCGAACCCGTGTTTCCGCCGTGAGAGGGCGGCGTCTTAACCCCTTGACCAACTGGCCATATTCATTTGTATCGTTTGCTCTTGCTTTCTGCTGATTTCCGCAACCGACTTCGTTAGTATATAATACTTTCTTACAAAATGCAAGCAATTTTTTTGCTTTTTTTGAAAAAAAATTTCACCCTGTTTTTTGACAATTTTTTTGACGGAAAAATCTATTGATGATATGATAGATACAAAACGAAATGGAATAAAAAAATATAAAGAGGAAGAGTATGGATTACAGAAAAAAGAAAAATTTGATATGGAAGGGAGAATCCTTTCTTTTTGTTGTGGTGCTGCTGGTTTTTGGCGTGATCTTTGCGGCGATCCACACAGGGGGGCTGATCCAGAATCAGGACAGTGTACAGCTTCTTAACAAAGGATGGTACTACATAAAAGACGGAAAAAAACAGGAGATCACCCTGCCTGCGGAAATTCCGGCAAAAACAGGTGAAAAGCTGATCCTGTACAATGAAAGTCTGGGAGCGGAAAGCAGAGGAATGACCGTGGCTTCTACAGGAGCCCAGTACGATCTGGTGATACGCCTGAATGGAAAGATCCTGTATGAATATAAGGAGGCCATGTTTTCCAAAAATGTGCAGATGCGTTCCAAGGTGCAGTGCATCGCCGCTCTGGGTAATAACACAGAGGGAAAAGTCCTGACGTTCAGCTATTCTGCGCCTCAGAGAGGAAAATATGTTATAGAGCCGGTATGCATAGGAACCGGAAGTGCAATAGCCTGGTATCAGATCAGAAAAGCAGCCATTCCTTTAGGGGCGGCAACGATCATGATCGTATTAAGTATGATCGCCCTGTGCATCTGCATTTATATGAGAATAAGGCAGATGCCGGACAGACGGTTCCGGGATGTGGCACTGTTCCTTATGATGTGCAGTATCTGGCTGGTGACGGACTCATCATTGGCACAAAGCTACAGCAGATGCCCCGAAGTATTATGTCTCATTTCTTTTTATATGTTCATGCTGCTGGCAGTTCCGATGCTGCGTTTTTTGCAGAATATCGGAAACATGAAAAAATACAGGCTCCTGGATCTTGGAATCTTTACATTTTATCTGAATGCTGTTTTACAGGGAGTTCTGGTGATCCTGGGAGCCTTTGAATTTAAGGATATGCTGTTTGTAACACATATCCTGCTGTTTGTGTGGGTCCTGATATCAGCGGTACTTCTGATCCAGGAGTACCGGAAGCATAAACAGCGTGAGATACATCTGCTTCTCATTGCATATATCATCGTGGGAGCAAGCGGTATCATAGCGCTGATCCTGTACTGGCTGTTCGAGATTTCCTACTATGGATCCATTTTTGAATTGGGAAATCTTGTGTTTCTTGTGTTGGTCATTGCAGACGCAGTCATGATGATGGCAGACAACGTCCGTTACCGTCTGGAATCCCAGGCTTACGAACGACTGTCCAGAGAGGATGGGATGACAGGACTTGAGACGAGAGCCAATTTTGAGAAAAAACTGGAAAGTATTTCCGCAGATACGGGCAGATACCGGGATATCCTTCTTATGTATATCGATATCGATCAGCTTCGCGTGATCAACGAAGAATACGGACGGGCTGCAGGAGACGAGATGGTGGTGATCTCGGCCAGATGTGTGGAGAATGTTTTCCGGGAAAAAGGAACCTGCTACCGCATCGGCGGGGATGAATTTGCGGTTCTGGTCTATGATCCGGAAGTACCGGATGAATTCTGGCCGGAACGCCTGAAAGAAGAGCTCCGGAATATCGGGAGAGGATGCAGACATTGTTGTTCGTTATCTCTGGGATGCAGCCATCTGCGGAATAAGGAGGGTTCTCTGAAATCCATAGGAGAATGGAAATATGAAGCAGACAGGAAGCTTTATGAGAACAAAAAGAAGGGGGATTTGAAAAATGGAGTATATTAACTGCTTTCAGATCACATCCCTTGTTCTGGTGACGATGATCGCGATACATTATTTTTCTCATAAAAGACTGAACAATGCGGAAAACAGAAATTTTGTATGTTTTCTGGCTTTCAGCGGCGTTTACGTGCTGTTGGATATGCTGAGTGCGGTGATTGCGGGAGGCGGCAGCCGTGAAGGCTGCAGAAGGTCATCGCTGGTCCTGACTCTCTATTATTTCTGTGATGTCATACTTACCTATGGGCTTTTCTGCTATATTCGGATCATCACCGGAAGACAAAAAGAGAAATATAAATGGCTGAAAACCTGCTGGGTGGTCCTGCCGGCTGCAATGCTGCTGGCAGTTACAGCAAACTTGCGGACGGGATGGCTTTTTTATTTTAACCAGGAAGGTAGATTTATCCGGGGAAGTTTTTATTTTCTGATCTATGGATATGTATTCTTTTTTATGCTGGTGATCGTTGCATTTATGTTACGTTATGGAAAAACAGCAGAAAAAGAAATACGGCGCACCATATGGAGATTTTGGTTTATCGAAGCAGCCTGCCTGTTTCTCCAGATTGCCGCGGAAAGAATACTGCTTACCGGCTTCGGACTTTCTGTAGGACTTTGGCTGGTCTATCTTACTATGAACAATCCAGGTGAATATACGGACAGTATGACAGGTTTATTTGACAAACAGTATTTTGACAAATGGATCGGAGAAAAGCTCTATCGAAAAGAAAGCTTTCATCTGCTTGCTGTGGATGCCCGCAATATGAAGCAGATCAACCGGATCTACGGTACCAGAGTGGGAGATCAGCTGCTGATCCGGATGGCGAAGGGATTTCGGGAGATCACGGATTCGGTGCAGATCTTTCGTATCACAGGCAATTGCTTTCTGGCAGTGCTGGACTCGCTGACAGATTATGAAAAAGCCAGAGACGGCATAGAAGAATTTCTGAAAAAGCCGTTTTTTATCGAAAACGAAAAGGTGTCGTTCCATGCTGCAATCTGTGGGATCATGAATGCGGAAAAACTGGAAAAAGAGGATAGTATTCTTTCTTATATTGAATATATGATCTCTCTGATACAGAACCGTCAGGATACGGTCCTGATCCAGTCGGACAGCAAGATCCTGGAGGGCTTCCGATATGAGCAGGAAGTGGAGCATTTTCTTCAGAAGGCTGTGAAAGAGAATCTGTTCGAGGTATATTATCAGCCGGTATACTCCATAAAAAACAAGGATTTTGTTACGCTGGAGGCGCTGAGCCGGCTGAAACATCCTGTTCTGGGAATGATTCCGCCGGATGTGTTTATCGGGATCGCGGAAAAACAGGGAATGATCTCGGCAGTGGGATGTATTCAGCTTCACAAGGTCTGCCGTTTTATAAAAGAACATGAATATATCATGAAGAAGATCCAGAATGTGAAATTCAATCTTTCTCCTTCCGAACTGATGAAACCCGGATACAGCCATGTGCTTATCGGGATCATACAGGGGTATGGATTAGATCCGGGATATTTTCAGTTTGAGATCACGGAAAATGTGGCAACCGAATACAGCGAAAGCTTCTGCACAGCCATTGATGATTTTGCAGAAGTGGGGATCCACATGTGTCTGGATGATTTCGGTTCCGGTTATGCAAATCTGAACGCAGTTCTTCGCATTCCGTTTTCAGCAGTAAAAATGGACCGTTCTCTTTTGTCCGGGGTCAGCAGCGATCCTCAGACGGCTACCTTTTATCGCAGCATTGTCATGATCCTGCAGCATATGGGATATAAGGTGATCGTAGAAGGCGCTGAGACCGAAAAGGAGGTAAAGCTTCTGGAAAAATGGGGTGTGGATATGATACAGGGATATTATTTTTCCAGGCCCCTGTGCGAGGAGAAGCTTCTGGAAAAAATTTCCTGAAAGGATCAGAAACAGGCGGAAAATATGCTTTCATAAAAAGCAGGGTTTTCCGCCTGTTGTATTCAGACAGACACAAATTGCTTGAAGTTTACAGATACTTTTGATAGAATAGATAAGCTGTGGCGGCTGAAGAAAGCGATTTTTCGGAAGACCGGTTCCTTGAACTGCCACGCGTATCTTTTGGAAAAATTGCAGAAAAAAGATGATCATGTGGACTTTACAAGTACATATATTTTGAGTATAATACAAACAAACGTTCGAATATAAAAAGAAAGGAATCAGTGGAATGGCAAAAAAAGACACTTATGATGCGGGCAGTATCTCTGTCCTGGAGGGCCTCGAGGCCGTGCGAAAGCGCCCCGGTATGTACATCGGAAGCGTATCCAGAAAGGGACTGAACCATCTGATATATGAGATCGTAGACAATGCGGTGGATGAGCACCTTGCAGGGTACTGCAGCCGTATCCATGTAGTTCTTGAGAAGGACGGTTCCTGTACAGTAGAGGATAATGGACGAGGGATCCCGGTGGATATGCATGCCAAGGGAATATCTGCGGAGCGTCTTGTTTTTACAACCCTTCATGCAGGCGGTAAGTTTGACAATTCCGCATATAAGACAAGCGGAGGACTTCATGGTGTAGGTTCTTCCGTAGTGAACGCATTATCTACGTATCTGGATATTAAGATCAGCCGTGATGGTTATATACATCATGACCACTATGAGAGAGGAATCCCTACCATTGAACTGGAAGCAGGACTTCTCCCCAAATTAGGGAAGACCAGAGGTACCGGAACCTGTGTGAATTTCCTTCCGGATCCGGAGATTTTTGAGAAAACAAGATTCGGAGCAGCGGATGTAAAGAGCCGTCTTCATGAGACTGCCTATCTGAATCCGGAGCTTACCATCCATTTTGAGGATCGAAGAGGGGACACTCCTGAGGATATCGAGTATCATGAGCCGGAGGGAATCGTAGGCTTTATCCGTGACCTTAACAAGAATGCACAGTCTCTCCATGATCCGGTTTATTTTAAAGGAGAGGCAGACGGGATCCAGGTGGAGGTTGCTTTTCAGTTTACCAATGAGTTCCGTGAGAACGTTCTGGGATTCTGTAACAATATCTACAATGCAGAGGGAGGAACTCATCTGACCGGATTTAAGACTACCTTCACAACGGTAATGAACACCTACGCGCGTGAGATCGGTGTACTGAAGGATAAAGACCCCAATTTTACAGGTGCAGATATCCGAAACGGAATGACTGCTGTAGTCTCCATCAAGCATCCGGCACCCCGCTTTGAGGGACAGACCAAGACCAAGCTGGACAACCAGGACGCATCCAGAGCCACCGCCAAGGTAGCAGGAGAACAGCTGGTACTGTTTTTTGACAGAAATCTGGAAACACTGAAGATCGTCCTTTCCTGTGCGGAAAAGGCGGCCAAGATCCGTAAGACCGAGGAGCGTGCCAAGACAAACCTTCTTACCAAACAGAAATATTCTTTTGATTCCAACGGCAAGCTGGCCAACTGTGAGAAGAAAGATCCGTCACTGTGTGAGATCTTTATCGTAGAGGGAGATTCCGCCGGCGGTTCGGCCAAGACAGCCAGAGACCGTAACTATCAGGCGATCCTTCCGATCCGCGGTAAGATCCTCAACGTAGAGAAGGCTACCATCGACAAGGTGCTGGCCAACGCAGAGATCAAGACTATGATTAATGCCTTTGGATGCGGCTTTTCCGAAGGCTACGGAAATGATTTTGATATCACGAAGCTTCGCTATGACAAGATCGTGATCATGGCCGATGCGGATGTGGATGGTGCTCATATCTCTACTCTGCTTCTGACCTTGTTTTACCGTTTTATGCCGGAGCTAATCTATGAGGGACATGTGTATATTGCCATGCCACCTCTTTATAAGGTAATGCCGAAGAAGGGGCAGGAGGAATATCTCTACGATGACAAGGCTCTTGAGAAATACCGTAAGAGCCATAAACCGGGAAGCTTCACACTCCAGAGATACAAAGGTCTCGGTGAGATGGACGCCCAGCAGCTCTGGGAGACTACCCTGAACCCTGAGACAAGAATGATGAAGCGTGTGGAGATCGAAGATGCCCGCATGGCCTCCGATGTGACAGAGATCCTGATGGGAAGCGATGTTCCGCCACGTAAGGCCTTTATCTATGAGCATGCAACAGATGCAGAGCTGGATATTTGATTGGGAGAATAAACTATGAATACGAAACAGGACAATATCATCCGCACCGATTATGCGGAGATCATGCAGAAATCATATATCGATTACGCCATGAGCGTTATCATTTCCAGAGCACTGCCGGATGTACGTGACGGACTGAAGCCGGTACAGCGCCGTACCCTTTACGATATGTATGAGTTGGGCATCCGTTACGACCGCCCGTACCGTAAATGTGCCCGTATCGTAGGAGATACTATGGGTAAATATCATCCCCACGGTGACAGCTCCATTTATGATGCGCTTGTAGTCATGGCGCAGGAATTTAAAAAGGGTCGTACACTGGTGGACGGACATGGAAACTTTGGTTCCATCGAGGGAGACGGAGCCGCAGCCATGCGATACACAGAGGCCCGCCTGGAGAAGCTGACCCAGGAGGTTTTTCTGGAAGATCTTGATAAGAACGTTGTGGATTTTATGCCGAACTTTGATGAAACAGAGAAGGAGCCGGTAGTACTTCCGGTGCGTATTCCAAACATCCTTGTAAACGGAGCAGACGGAATAGCCGTTGGTATGGCTACCAGCATCCCGCCGCATAACCTGGGCGAAGTGGTGGATGCTGTGAAGGCATACATGAAGAATAATGATATCAGCACCCGTGGGCTGATGCGTTATCTCAAGGGTCCGGATTTTCCGACAGGTGGTATCGTAGTAAATAAGGACGACCTTGTAAAGATCTATGAATCCGGAACAGGTAAGCTCCGTATCCGTGGACGGGTGGAAATAGAGAAGCTGAAGGGCGGTCGCCAGCAGCTGGTGATCACAGAGATTCCTTACACCATGATCGGTGCAAACATCGGAAAATTCCTTAATGATATCGCAACCCTGGTAGAGACCAAGAAGACCACAGATATCGTGGATATTTCCAACCAGTCTTCCAAGGAGGGAATCCGTATCGTTCTGGAACTGAAGCGCGATGCAGACGTGGAGAATCTTACCAACATGCTCTATAAGAAGACCCGACTGGAGGATACCTTCGGTGTCAACATGCTGGCAGTTGCAGACGGAAGACCGGAAACACTGGGACTGAAGCAGATCATTGCTCACCATGTGGACTTTGTATTTGAAGTAAATTCCAGAAAATATACAACCCTTCTTGCCAAGGAACAGGAGAAACGGGAGATCCAGGAAGGCCTTATCAAAGCCTGCGATGTCATTGACCTGATCATCGAGATCCTCCGTGGCAGCAAGAGCCGTGACCAGGTAAAGAAATGCCTGACCGATGGTATCACAGAAGGGATTAAATTCAAGACCAAGACCTCCGAAAAAGCGGCAAAAACCCTGAAATTCACAGAAAAACAGGCCGCAGCTATCCTGGACATGCGTCTTTACAAGCTGATCGGTCTGGAGATCGATGCTCTGATGAAGGAGCATGAGGAAACCATGAAGAACATTGCTGCTTATGAGGATATCCTGAATAATTATGACTCCATGGCAGCAGTGATCATGGGTGAACTGGATCAGATCAAGAAGGAATACGGCAGTAAGCGTAAGACTTCCATTGAAAACGCAGAGGAAGCTGTTTATGAGGAGAAGAAGATGGAAGAGACCGAAGTCTGCTTCCTGATGGATCGTTTCGGATATATGCGTCTCATTGACAAGAATGCCTACGAGCGTAATAAGGATGCCGCTCATGCAGAGAGCCGCTATGTCTTTACCTGCATGAATACGGACAAGATCTGTATCTTTACAGATACCGGCAAGCTCCACACAGTGAAGGCAGAGGATATCCCGCTGGTACGTTTCCGTGATAAAGGTGTTCCGGCAGATAATCTGGGTAATTATGACAGTACTTCCGAGCAGATCCTTTATGTGGCACCGCTGAGCCAGGTGGAAGCCTCCACAGTGCTCTTTGTTACAGAGAACGGCATGTGCAAGCTGGTAAAAGGAGAAGAGTTCCGTGCTTCCAAGCGTACCATTGTTTCCACCAAGCTTGCAGAGGATGACCGCCTTGTATTCGTAGGAGCAGCCGACGAGATGGATCAGGTGGTGTTCCAGTCTGAGAAGGGTTACTTCCTCCGTATCCTGAAAACCGAGATCTCCGTCACCAAGAAAAACGCTCTGGGTGTCCGAGGCATGAAGCTTACCGGCGAAGACCGCATCCACCACGCCTATCTCCTGGAGAGCCGCCAGGAATATGCCATTGAGTATCATGATAAGCCGTATGTACTGAATAAAGTGAAACTGGCTAAGAGAGATACGAAGGGCGTGAAGCCGCGGGTATAAAAGACGCGAAGAGGATTGCGGATAACTGGCAGATAGGATATGATAGGGTTATATGAAAATGGGAGGCGTTAAAAATGCGATATGATCTTCCGGAAAGAGTTATAAGAGAACTATTTTCATTTGCCACAAAACATTCTGTCAGAAAGATCATCCTCTTTGGGTCCCGTGCAAGAGGAAACAATACAGAAAGAAGTGATGTAGATATTGCTGTATATGGAGGAGATTTTGATTCATTTTACTGGGATATCAAAGAAAATATCCATTCACTTCTGATGTTTGATGTAATTAATGCAGATGATTCAATTTCTGAAGAACTCAAAAAAGAAATTAAAAAGGATGGAGTTGTGATCTATGAAAAAGCTTGATAATTTTTCTAATTGTCTTACTATATTAAGAAATGCAGATTTCAAACTTGCGGATAACAACGATATTTACAGAACCGGCGTGATCGGACAGTTCAACCTGACTTTCGAGCTTGCCTGGAAAGCTCTTCAGGAGATCCTGCGACTCCACGGGGCAGAAGGAGCAGACACCGGTTTACCGAGAGAAATCCTGCAGCTTGGCTATAAGCTGGGCTTCGTAAACGATTCAGCAGTGTGGCTGCTCATGCTGAAAAAGAGTAACACATCTGTCCATATATATAATGAGCAGGAAGTAGATGAGATGATTCTGCTCATCCGCGACAGCTTTATTTCGGCTTTTGTGGCTCTTGAGAAAACATTGAGGGAGAAGCTGGCAGAAGCGGAGAGCGACTGGACGTAAATAAAGAGAATACAATTTTACAGAATATATACTTCCCACCGATCAGGTATATTAACCCGGCCGGTGGGGATTTTTTGCCCTCTTGACAGTATGTGCCAAACTTCCGTGCTGATTTTATGTCAAACAGTGGAAAAAACATGGATTGTGGATAGCTGGTATATTGAATTTCAGATTTGCATATGCTATAATGCCAGTAGGCAAAAGGAAATAGAATAGTTCTATGACAAAGAACGACCCCTCGGAATGTACCGCGAATACATCCGAGGGGTCTTCTCTTTTTATTTCAGTGGTTGAGCATCCACCAGGCTATTTGTTGTCCCTGTCATGTCTGTCTAACCATTTGCAGATGAGATGGCAAGTCACACCTGCCGTAACAGTGACAATAAAGGAAACAAGAATAGTATCTATGACAATCACCTCCTCCCGTTGCCGGGTATCGGTTGGACAACACAGCCAGTATAGCATATCTTAGAACAATTTGGAATCAAGTACGGATTTTTTTGCCCTCTTGACAGAAAACCTCCCCATCTCCTATAATAACAATTAGCCTGAACTAACATAGCCGCAAATACAAATAAAGTTCAGTACAGAAAAACCATGAAAAATGATCAGGATTTCACAGAAGAACTGGGCCACAGCATGCCTTCTTCCAAAAGAGAAACCGAGGAAGACATGCTGGAAGAGCTCTGTTCTCTTGCAAAAAAGGACGCCCGGATCACCATTCCGGAGATCTGCGGGCGGATGGAGATGACCCGGCGGGAAGTGCTGGCCTATCTGAAACAGCTCTCCGCACGGGGTTATGTAAAAACAGAAGAAAACAAATCCTACGTCCGTCTTACAGAACTGGGACGCATCCGCGGAGAAGAATGCCGCCACCGTCATGAAACCTTCACTCAGTTTCTGGAATATGTAGGCGTAAACAGCGAAACTGCAGAAGA
Source organism: Blautia massiliensis (ex Durand et al. 2017) (assembly GCF_051861785.1). Classification (NCBI taxonomy): domain Bacteria; kingdom Bacillati; phylum Bacillota; class Clostridia; order Lachnospirales; family Lachnospiraceae; genus Blautia; species Blautia massiliensis (ex Durand et al. 2017). The sequence goes on along the minus strand of NZ_CP146725.1, from coordinate 643,813 downwards.
AGACGCCTGCCGCATGGAACATGTGGCAAGCGAAGAGACCGTGCAGCAGATCCATAATTTCATCAACTACGGAAGCACCTTTGAGCGTGTCATGAAAAAAACAGACCTCCGGTATTACTACGAACCGGGAGACTACACCTTCATGATGGGCATCTACTACATGGAAAAAACCTGCCCGAGAAGACTGACCACAGAATTTAAAGACTACAGGGAACAGATCAGCCTCCACGTAAAAGAAGAAGATAGTTGCTTCGAGCTCCTCCGCACAGACCAGACCAAGAACCGTCTGGATCTCTGGTACCGGGATCCGGAGACCGGCTGGATGAAAGCTGCCGAAAAAGACGGCAACCCGCTGATCCCTACTGGCGTATTTCAATATTTTCTCCGGCATCACGATCCGGTCATAGAAGGAACCGCCCTGGTGGCATTTGCCAGAGAAGGAGAGAACCCCATGGAGTGGAACAGCCGGGAGCTGGATGTACATATCTGGTAGGAGGATGATATAAGTAACTAAATATATTGTAAAAAGATATTAAATGTGTTTAAATATACTTATGGAGGTATATTATGAACACATCAAATATCACAAATTATAAACCAAAAGATTTTGCTGAATTATTAGGTGTTTCTGTAAAAACGCTTCAGAGATGGGACAGAGAGGGAATCTTAAAAGCAAACCGAACTCCAACAGACAGGCGTTATTACACATATGACCAGTATCTTCAATTTAAAGGTATAAATATAGAACATGATAAACGAAAAGTTGTTATTTATGCAAGAGTATCTACCAAAAACCAAAAGGATGATCTTCAAAATCAGACAGCATTTCTGCGTCAGTTCTGTAATGCCAGAGGAATGATCGTAGACCAGTGCATTGAAGACTATGGAAGCGGACTTAATTATAACCGCAGGAAATGGAATGGATTACTGGACGAAGTCATGGAGCAGAAGGTCAAAACCATAGTGATCACGCATAAAGACAGATTTATCCGTTTTGGATACGACTGGTTTGAAAGATTCTGCATGAGATTCCACACAACGATACTGGTGGTGAACAATGAAGAACTGTCACCACAGGAAGAACTTGTACAGGATATTATTTCCATCCTTCATGTGTTTTCCTGTAGATTATATGGACTTCGTAAGTATAAAAAACAGATAGAAAAGGATGAGGAGATTGCTGAAGAGCTTCAAGACAGAGATCGATCCTACAGAAGAGCAGAAGATCAAAATACATAAGACAATCGGCACATGCAGATATATTTATAATTTCTACCTGTTTCATAATAAAGAACGTTATGATGCCGGTGAAAGATTTATGAGCGGCAAGTCGTTCAGTGTATGGCTGAACAATGAATACCTTCCAGGGCATCCGGAATATTTCTGGATCAGAGAAGTCAGTTCCAAATCGGTAAAGAATGCAATCGAAAATGCCTGTACCGCTTTTTCAAGATTTTTTCATCATCAGAGTAGTTTCCCGAGATATAAGAAAAAAGGAAGATCTGATGTAAAAATGTATTTTGTAAAGAATAATCCCAAAGACTGTCTCTGTGAACGTCACAGAATCAAGATCCCAACACTTGGCTGGGTAAGGCTGAAAGAAAAAGGTTACATTCCGACCTCTAAGGATGGATATGTGATCCGAAGCGGGGCAGTTTCCATGAAAGCAGGCAGATATTATGTGTCTGCACTTGTCGATATACCTGCTCCGGAAGCAGATGGAAATCTCACTGATGGGATCGGAATCGATCTGGGGCTGAAAGACTTTGCAGTTGTGTCAAATGGAACTGTATACAGAAATATCAATAAAACAGCACGGATCAGAAAACTTGAGAAACAATTAAGACGGGCACAGCGAAAGCTTTCCCGTAAATATGAGAACTTAAAGAAAGGAAAATCCGCTCAAAGAGCAAATATATGCAAACAAAAGCTTAAAGTACAGAAACTTCATCATCGGATAGAAAATATCCGTACAGATCATATCAACAAGGTAATATCTGAAATAGTGAAAACCAAGCCGTCTCATATAACGATTGAGGATCTGAACATATCCGGGATGATGAAGAACCGGCATCTCTCAAAAGCAGTTGCGTCCCAGAAATTCTATGAATTCCGGACAGAATTGAAAACAAAATGTGCTGAAAATGGAATCGAACTGAGGGTAGTTGACCGATGGTATCCATCTTCCAGGATCTGCCACTGCTGCAGCTGTATTAAAAAAGATCTGAAACTTTCAGACAGGATCTACAGATGCACATGTGGATATATTGAGGACAGAGATCTCAATGCAGCACTGAATCTGAGAGATGCAGAGACTTACGAAGTTGCATGATCCCGCAAACGTAAGTATGTACCGAAGGCTATTTCGGGAATTAACGACTGTGGAGTGTACTTAGGATCTGTGAGTAGAGATAACTCCGGTTACTCAAAAGCATACACAAAGAAACAGTAAGCGGTATTCGTGAGAATCTGCATTATCTCGATGTGAGTATGTTTAATCACATTTTGAGTGGCAGGAAGCTTATGGAAAAAGAAAACACTGAAGGACTGCTCCATCCATCCATGCTGCAGATCCGCTATCTGACAGAACTGGCAAAAATAGGCAAAAAACGAGGCAGCGTGGCGCTGATCGCCGATACCTGCGGAGTCAGTCATGGCCCGGTAAGCCGCTTTTTTAAAGAATGCATTGGTGCAGGATACCTGAGTGAAGGCTATGAATTTACCGAAAAAGGTACCCGCGCACTGAAAACATACCAGAGGATCCTGAAAGAAGTCGGCGCCTATCTGGAACGGATCGGGATCGCGGCATCCGAGATCCCCGAAAAAACAAGACAGCTCATTGAGAACGTAGATTACAGCCTTCTCATGACAATGACCAGAAATTCCGGCCAGGTAAAGGAATCCCGAAACCAGACAAATGCAGAGAAAGGAAGCCTCTATTATCTGGATCATGTGCTGGAAAAAGGCCGCTTCGAAGTAGGAATTGCCATTTATCAGCTGAACACAGAAGGCACAACGAAGCTTTCCATGGCAAACAACGGGTTCGAGCATCTGGCCTGCATCCGGAACAATACCCGAGGAAGCTGGCTGGAATTGACCACCCGTGAGATGCACGCCCATTCCCGGATCGACGGGGCAGATATGCGGGGAAGGCTCTCATCCCTGAAATACGTAGACCAGGGACAGCTCTACGAAGCCGCCATCCGGGAGGGCAAAGTTCGCATTCCCCTAAGTGCCTGCCGCTTTATGAAGACCCACCTGGGAAACGTAAAGGGAATGGTCTCCATCACCGTCACCTGCAGCGTAGGCAAAGCCCATATGCCGGAGAGCACCGCACTTCTGATGTTCTGGCTGTAGAAAATAATCAGACCGATTAAAAGCCGAAATGAAAAAAATTCGGCTTTTTTTTGTGCCAAAAATCCGGAAATGCCCATGTTTACGGGATTTTTGAAAAATATAAATGGTTCCCGCAGGGAACGGAAAACGAAAAAATAGTTGACCCAAACTAACACTTGTGATTAAATGACAGCAGAGAGTTAGACATGGGTAACAGGAGAGAATGTGCCCTGGCCTGCTTAAAAGAAGGGTGTGCGACACCTTACCACATAAGGAGGAAAGAAATGAGAAGAAAGAATTTATGGCTTCGCCTGTCATCCTGTACGATGGCAGCCCTGATCGCAACAACATCCATCGTGCCGGTATCTGCGGCAGAAGTGGAATTTCAGGATGAAGCTTCCGCAGAGGTAGCAGAAACACCGGAAACTGCAGAAGCACCTGAGGAAGATGCAGCAGCAGAGAAAGTACAGGAAGCAGCTGGCGATGAGGCAGAAGCTGAGGACGTGACACTTGCTACCGGCGAGAATGCAGAGCAGACTGAGACAGAAGACGCAGCAGAAGCTGAGCTTTCTATCGAAGATGGATTCTCTGACGGAGAAAGCGATGGGGCACTGGTGCAGGAGAGCCCGGCAGCTGAACTTACCGGTACGGTACAGACCGGATTCGGAGCTGCAAACACCAATCTGGAAAAAGGTACTTATAAAGTAACCATATCCATGATGAAGGCAGACGATACCACAGCAGCATCCATGGCAAATTCCTGCATCGCAGGCAAAGGAACTCTGGCAGTAGCAGAGGACGGAAGCGCTAAACTGACCGTACCGATCCAGGCTATCACCATGATGGGACAGACTGTTTATGCAACAGACTGGAAGGTATACAAGGGGGCTGTAGGAACGGAAGCGACAGCAGCAGAGTATACAACCGATAAAGACGGAAATGTAAACAGCATTACATTCGCAATCCCGGATAAAGCCCAGGACGGCGTATATGTAACCATGACTATGGCAGCAGGAAGAACACAGGATGCATTTCTGAAAGCTGATTATGCAAACGCAGAGAAGGATGCCGCAGCAGTAGACACATCCGCACTGGAGGCAACCATCGCACAGGCAGATGCCCTTGATGAGATGGCATACACCAAGGCATCCTGGGACGGAAATAAGGATGCCATTGATGCAGCTAAGACAGCAGCCAAAGCAGCACTGGAGAAAAAAGAATCTCAGGAGGCTGTGGATGCGGCGAATACTGCACTGGCAGATGTAGTAAGCAAACTTGAAGCAGCTGGTGACCCGGCAGAACTTCTGGCACTTCTTGACCAGGCAAAAGCAATGGTAGAAACAGATTATACTGTAGAAAGTGTACAGCAGTGGTGGAAAAATCTTCAGACTTCGATCACAAATGCGGAAACAGCAATCGATGGCCGTGAGACAGAAAAGGTTCTTGCAAGCAAGAAAAGTTTTCTGAACACTCCGATAGGACGTCTGGTAAAAGCTTACGATACAACAGTATTATTACAGAAGCTTACAGAAGCAGAGGCACTGAAAGAGGAAGATTATACGGAAGACAGCTGGAAAGAGGCAGGCCTTGCAGCTGTGATTCAGAGAGCAAAAGATGTCATTGACAATCGTGGAAGTAAAGATGAGGTAAAAGGTGCTGCCAATGAACTGGAAACAGCAATGGATAAACTGATAGCAGTTTCCATGGAAGTGACAGTTGGACGTGGAGATTTCGTAAAGAAACTCACACCTGGAACCTACAGCCTTCCGATCAATCTTCTGAATGCAGGACATATTGATGCTACACAGCAGTATACAACCAAAGATTACATGAAACATACATCCATGGCATCCGGATGCTTCACAGGAGATGCAACTCTGGTAATCCATGAAGATGGAACTGCAACTCTTACAACTGGTTTAGGAGCAGTTACTTCTGATGCTTTGGGATCTGCACAGTCCGGTGGTGCAGATGACTGGTCCATTTATGAAAATACTCAGGATTTCCTCAATGGAACTGCAAATTCTGCTAAAGGGGCCCGTTATAAAGCACATGTAGATAAATTGGGTATCCTTGGAGGAAAGAGAAAACCGACCAAGATTAGCTTTACTGTGCCGGATCTGAAACAGAACGTAGTTGCAACCCGTATGCACATTGAGATCATGGGCGTTTATCAGGATGCCTGCATTGGCTTTGACTGGAATAATGTAAAGAAAGTAAGCGATGATACAAGTGCAACTTCTACCGTAGAAAAAACTTACGAGATCGCACCGGATGTACAGACACAGCTTGAGAACATGAAAGCAGGAAGTACTGTAAAACTGGATGCAGATGTGACTCTCAGTGATGACTTGATCATCCGTGGCGGTACCTTGGATCTCAATGGTCATGCACTGAACCAGGCAGACAACCTGATCCGTATCAAAGGTGATGTAACGATCATCGACAGCAGTACGGAAAAAACAGGTAAGCTCACCCGTGAGAAATATGTAAGCAATACGAATTCCAGTGCTTCCATTACTGTAGAAAAGGGATCCTTGTCTGCAGAAGGTGTTACGATTGACGGACAGATTGGAAATGCAATGTCTTATAATTCACTGAATTATCTGGCTGGACTTCCTCGTGTTGCGGTATCACTGAAAAACTGTGCACTGGTTAATACATTACAAGCTGTAGGCAATACTACAAGTAATAATAATGTATATTTTAGTAATATGTCCAACGGAATTGATGTGACAGTAGATAATTGTACATCTGATAAGGGAATGGAAGTTTCCTCCTGTGTGGGAGAAAAAGTTTCGGTTACAAATTCAACACTGTGGAGCTATAGTCAGTATAGTAATGAAGGTGGTGCTGCAACATTTACCGGTAATACAGTAAGTGGTAGTGTTACTATTAAAGCAGATGAACTCACGGTCAGAGCTGATAAAATCAGCAATGGTATAACCTTTAGTGGTAATGGTGATGTTACACTGGAAAACATGGATGTTTCAACTAATGACTCCCGTGGAGCAGCTGTTAAATCATACGGAACAGGAACTGTAACAATCAAGAGCGGTGTTTACACTTCTGAAGGTAAGAGAGGCTATGCAATCAATTCGTCTGGAGCACCGGTAGTAATCGAAGGTGGTTATTTCAAGAGTGCGAATAAGCTTGTAAATAATAATTCATACAAAACTCCTGCAAATAAAAAACTGGGAGAAGTAACAGAAGGTGATTATGCCGGATATTATACACTGGTAGATGATCTGGATGGAACTGTTGCAGATCCGGTAGCAACCATCTACAATGCAGATGGCAGTGAAGCAGAGAAACTGGGAGAGGATAAAGCAGACCTGATCGTTTCTTTTGCCGGTGAAGGACAGACAGTAAAACTGAACAAAGATATCAGCACAAGTTCTGAAACAAACTACAAGAATATGACACTGGATCTGAATGGACATACACTGACACTTGCACAGGGAATGGTTTCTTTCAGTGGAACTTGCCGTGTGATTGACAGTTCTGCAGATAAGAGTGGAAAATTGGTGGCTAATGGATGGGCATTTACTTCTCAGCAGAATTTTGACTCTGGCCTGATTCTTGATAATGTAACTTGTGAAACACCAGTGCTTCAGTATGTTTCTATTGGTAAATTATACGTTATCAATGGTACTAAAATTATTGGAACAACAGTAATTAATCCGGCAATAGGTTCCGGCGCTGCATATGTTCAGGATAGTACATGGACATTTGGAGCGCAGGATGAAGACGGAAATGCTGTAGATGGACAGGCCCTTCTTGAAAATACAGTAAGAGCTGCCCAGTATACAATTACCAAGAACGAAGATGGTTCTTTCTCAGTAGCATCTACAGATTTTGGTAAAAACATGAGAGCTTTTGAAGCTCTGGATGCTTCTGCTTACACCAAGGCAAGCTACAAGGCAGCAAAAGATCTCTATGACACGCTGGATGGAACAATCGATGAGGATATCACAGAAGAGCAGATCAAAGCATTCAACGATGCAGTAACCGCTCTTCAGCCGGTAGCTACAGAGACTTCTATCAACGCTCTGAAATCTGCCATCACAGCAGCCAAAAAGTTAAAAGCAGCAGACTACACCGCAGCATCCTACAAGACATACAAAGCAGCCATCACAGCCGCAGAGACAGTCCTGAATGGTGAAGATTTCTCCGATACAGAGGTAACAGCAGCAACCAAGGCTCTTACCGATGCCAAGGCAAAACTTGTCAAGCTGAAAACACAGTCCATCACCGTTTCTGTAAAGAACACCAAAAATGTGGTTTCCAAGAAATACGGTGACAAGGCATTCTCCCTTGGAGCAAAAGCGAAGACTACTTTAACTTACAAGTCTTCCAACACAAAGATCGCAACCGTAGACAGCAAGGGTAAAGTTACCATCAAAGCTGCCGGTACTGTAAAGATCACCATTAACGCAAAAGCAACCAGCACTTATAAAGCAGCAACAGCCAAAGTGCTGACCATCAAGATCGCCAAGAAAGCTCCGACCATCAAAACAAAGATCGGAACCAAGAACCTTTCTTACAACACTCTTAAGAAGAGAGCACAGGTATTCACACTTGGCACTTCTGTAAACAGCAAAGGTACTTTAACTTACAAGAAACTTTCCGGATCCAGTGCAGTTTCCGTAAACAGCAAGACCGGTAAGCTTACAGTTAAGAAAGGCCTCAAGAAAGGCACTTACAGAGTAAAAGTTCAGATCAAGTCCGCAGCAAAAGGCAACTACACTGCAGGAAGCAGAACTGTAACCGTAACTGTAAGAGTTAAATAATTTACGGATCTTCGGATCAACAGATTCCACTTATACGGAACTAACATTGACGATACAATGCCAGTATAGAGTTAGCCTGAGACAACAAGCGGCTATTTGTCCGGGCACAAAAGCACAAATAACAGAAAGGCAGAGAAAGAATGAAAAAGAAAGTAATCGCAGTTCTTCTTGCCTCCATGATGGCAACTTCCATGGTTCCGGTAACGGCCATGGCAGAGGATCAGCCTGACGTAGTGAGCGCAGAAGAGACACAGGACCTGTCCGAAGATACAGAGACAGAGGACCAGGGATTTTTTGAAGAAGAAACCGATGTGCAGGAAGCGGAGACAAAAGCTCCGGCAGAAGAGGAATCCCAAGAAGAAGATTCCCGGGACGCTGTAGAGCTGGAGAAGAGCGAAGATGCAGATTCTCTGGATCTTTCCCAGGATACGTTAGAGAGCGATTCTGATGAGGCAGATCCTTTCGGCCTTACCGATGGAACCGCACCGGCAGCAGAAGCAGCCGGAACAGTGACTCTTAACGGAGTTGCTTTTGATACTGCAAAAACCTACATCGTTCCGCTGACTCTGAAAAATGCCCACAATCTGGAGCAGGACAGTGCGGCAGTTGCATGCCCGGGTAAATTCGGAACCCTGACATTTGACGCAGACGGAACTCCGAAGATTTCCACAAACCTTCGAAGCGTAACCGTGGGAACGCTTACCGATTATGCCTATGATTTCAAGATCTATCAGGGAACAAAGCCGTCTGGGGAGACGGTGGCTGCGGATATCGTGGCAGCACAGACGGTAGCCAAGGCAGACGGAAACGGAAACCATGAAGTTCCGGAAACCATCTCCTTTGCCATTCCGAAAGATGCGTACAACACAACAGGCGTATACTTAAGCATGTATGTAGATGCCATGGGCTATGCGCCGGATGCTTATCTTCAGATCGACTATGCAGGCGCAAAGGAATCCGGGGATCCGTCTCTGAATTTTACTACAGAGATCAGCACAGCCGAGGTGGAGCAGTTTGGTAATTACAATGTTACCTCCCAGGTGACGGTAAAGGATGGCCGTATTACCGATGTTGCCCTTGCAGGAAATGATTTCAAGGGAACCCATGCGGACGATAACCAGATGTACCTGAACAAGGCCATCAATGGTCTTGGCAGCACAAAGGGTATGAAGGAAAAGCTTACAGGCCTCTATATGAACGATGCCCAGAAGCTCAACGATCTGGATACTGTTTCCGGAGCAACCTATTCTTCCAACGCCATAAAGAACGCCACCATGAATGCCCTTGGCGTGAAGATCGAGCAGGAAGTGATCCCGGATGCCCCGACAGAAAAACCGGCGCCAGGTCTTTACTACATCGAGATGAAAGACCGTACAGACGTGGTTGACCATGGACTGGTTGGCGAGAGCAAGAAAGTTGGCGCATATCTTCGTGTGGACAATGATGGAAAAATGTGGCTGACCTACAAGATGGTTTCCGGAACGACCGGAGAGCCGCTGTATGTTCTTGGCTATAACGGATATTATCCAAACGGTGATACTACACAGCCTCTTACAAAAGAGGGCGTAACATATTCCACAGAGAGCACAACAGCTCCGACCATCGGTGACTGCACGGTTGTTACGGATATCACAGTTCCTCTTGACGGCATCAGCCAGACCTATGTGAACAACGTATATCTCTATGTGGAAGCTATGAAAAACCTTAACGGCGAAGTTTCCGGTGTATACTTTGACGCAGGTAAGTTCAACATCAATTCCACCATTACTCTGTACTGGGATACTCTTTATAATCTTTCTGAGGATTCCGGCGCAGCAGAGCTTGCAAAGCTTTCCGACGGTGTTTACAAGCTTAGCGGTGAGATGGTAAAGGTAAACAAGGTGGATATGTCCATGAGCAACAATGCCATCAACCACAACATCAAACTGGTAGTAAAGAACGGTGTTCCATATGTGAACATGAACTTCAACAGCCTGACCATCACTTCTCTGAAGGGATATCTGAAGGATCTGAACTACTATGCGAGTGGTTATGAGGTTTCCAAGACAGGAGAACCAAGCGGAACTCTGGTTCCGGTAACTGTAAATTCTCTTCAGCAGTTCTCCAACGGAAAGACTCTGAAGGATGATTTCGGAACAGATTATCCGAATGACATCAGCTTCCCGCTGTGTGAAGAGGCTCTGGAAGGAAATAATGAGATCCCGCTTCAGGTATTCGTTCCGATCATGGATGCCATCACTCCTGGTTCCGGAAAACAGAACGTTTATCTGCGCCTGGATTACTCCACACTGAAAGAGACCACAGATGCAGATGCAGATTTCGCTGAGACTGAGAAGGCTCCGACAGATCCTTCCACCATCAAGAAACAGGCAGCACAGAGCATCACAGTTGCAGTAAAGAACACCAAAAATGTGGTTTCCAAAAAATACGGTGACAAGGCATTCTCCCTTGGAGCAAAGGCAAAGACAGCCATGACTTACAAGTCTTCCAACACAAAAGTTGCCACTGTAGACAGAAAAGGTAAAGTGACTATCAAAGCTGCCGGAACCGCAAAGATCACCATCGCTGCAAAAGCGACCAGCAGTTACAAAGCTGCCACAAAGACCCTGACTGTCAAAGTTGCCAAGGCAGCACCGGTCCTGAAGACAAAGATCACATCCAAAAATGTTTCCTACAGTGCACTTCGTAAGAAAGCGCAGGTGTTTACTCTTGGCGCTTCCGTGAGCAGTAAGGGAACACTGACCTATGCAAAAACAGCAGGAAGCTCTGCATTTACCGTAAATAAAACAAACGGAAAGATCACGGTAAAGAAGGGCCTGAAGAAAGGTACCTACAAGATCAAAGTGAAGATTTCCGCAAAAGCGACTGCAAACTACAATGCAGGAACAAAGACAGTTCTTGTTACTGTAAGAGTGAAATAAGCTCTGAAAAATTGATAACCTGACAAATTTCCCCCTCATCCGGCCCATGCTTCCCCTGGCATACGGCAGGACAGAGGGGGATTTTTTGCAGAGGGTATGTTATACTTGATACAGCGGAGGAGTTTTTACAGATCGATACAGACAGGAGAAGGGATTTTATGAAGATTACGATAACAGCGGTTTCCGTACCTGCTCTCCGGCAGATCCAGGCATTCCGGAAACGTTATGAACAGCAGTACCCGGAGGATGATCTGACCATCGTCTGTTTCTATGTTGCGGGACAGGAACAGCGATACGTTCTGGAACCGGAAAGGATCATAAAGGATATTGCCACGGCAGATGTGGCGGTGGTGGATACCATGGGGGCTTCCGAAGAGCTTCAGGAGATCGTGGCAAAAGGCCTCGAAGCCTGTAAGGGCCATCGGATCGTCATTGGAAACGCACTTCGGGACTATATCCGCCTGGGTTCTTTTTCCATGGGTGCCATGGGAAAAATGATGAAAGGTTCCGGCGGGAAAAAAGATTCCGGGAATGTGTCCGGGACGTCCGGCACCGATGGCGCAGAGGTATCCGGCAACGGTGAGAAAAAATCCTCCGCCGGTGCACTTACAAAAATGCACCGGATGCGGCGGATGGCAATGATGATGGGAAATGTGCTGCCGTTTGGTGTCACCCGGGATATGAAGAACGTGTTTCTTCTGATCGATTACTGGCAGCAGGCCACCAGGACAGATATGGAATCTTTTATGCATCTTATCCTCCGGCAGTACGGCGGACGAAAATTTCTCCCGAAGGAGAAACCCTGTACCGTGGAGTACGGCGTCTATCTGAAAGATCCTTTTTCCATGGAAACCTGGGATACACCGGCGAAATTCTGGAAGAAGGCAGCTTTTGACAGTCAGCGGGAAACCGTGGCCCTGCTTTTTTACGGACATTCCTATCCCAATGATTTTCTGCCGGTAGTACAGGCTCTGGCAGAGAAACTGGGAGAGAGGTACAATCTGCTTCCCATTGCATTTTCCCAGAATGAGGACGGGGATCTGAAGAAACTGCGGGCATTTCTCACGCAGAAGAAAACACCGGTTTCGGCAGTGGTCAATCTGATGCCCTTCCGCCTGGGTGCAGGGCCCATGGGTGGAGATGCGGTGCAGGCGGTGGAAATCCTGAAAGAACTGGATGTTCCCTATTTCAAACCCTTCTGCCTGACCAGAGTTTCCGGGGAGGAATGGGAGCGGGCGGATGCCGTGAATCCCGGAGAGTTTCTTATCAGCATCCTGCTTCCGGAGCTGGACGGCGGGATCCTTACATTTCCGGTAGGGGTTATGGGAAGTGGAAGCACAGAGGGAGAAGAACCGGTCTTTCCACAGCTGGAACCCATAGCGGAGCGAGTCGATATCTTTGTGGCGCGCCTTTCCCGGAGGCTGGAACTTAGAAAGAAAAAACGGGAAGAGAAGCGGCTGGCGGTGATCTTTTATAATTATCCCCCGGGGGAGAGCAATGTGTTCGGAGGAGCATTTCTGGATACCTTTGCCTCGGCATCCAGACTGCTTGAGGGGCTGAAAGAGGCCGGCTATGATACAGAGGGACGCTTTCCCGAAGAGCTTCAGGAAGTGTTTGTCACAGGCGGACACTGCAACCTGCCTCAATGGTGCGAGGAAGGGGAAGATGGGATCACCTGGGAGTTTGAGGGAGAAGAATATCCCATCCGGGGGATCTGTGTGGGAAATGTTTTTCTGGGACTGCAGCCCCTTCGCGACCCGGAGGGAGAAAGCGGGGATCCGGGAAGATATCACGACCGGAACCGGAAGCCTTCCGGGGAATATCAGGCCTTTTATCACTGGATCCGTGAGGGATTTCAGGCGGACGCCATGATCCACTTCGGCACCCACGGCACACTGGAATTTCTGCCCGGAAAAGATAACGGCATGACCGGAAGCTGCTGGCCGGATCAGCTGGTGGGAGAGATTCCACATTTCTATTACTATTATATAGGAAATCCTTCGGAGGCCATGATCGCCAAGCGCCGTTCCCTGGCAACGCTTGTAAGCTATCAGGCACCGGAGCTTAAAAAGAGCGGTCTGTATGGAGATTATCAGGAACTCAGGGAAATGATCGGAGAGTACCGGGAGAGCATCCAGAGTGCACCGGAGCGGTGCGGGGATCTTCTTTTGAACATCACAAAAGCAGGGAAGAACTGCGGATTTCTGGAAGGAGATTCCGGAGAAAACTGCTCGGAAAAAGATCTGGATCTTCTGGAAGAGAGGCTTTATGAGTATGAAAACAGTCTGATCACCGATGGTCTTCACGAGATCAACGAGACAGAACTTAACGGGCTGGTATATGGACTGGACGGCGGCTATGTTCCGGTGGGAACGGCAGGAGATGTGGTAAAGAATCCGTCGATCCTGCCTTCCGGACGGAACCTGGTGCAGTTTGATCCAAGGCTGGTGCCTACCAGAACGGCCTGTGAGCGGGGAATGAAGGCGGCGCAGCTTTCGGTGGAGGCTTATCATGAGAAGACGGGGACGTATCCGGACACTACGGCGCTGATCCTCTGGGGACTGGAGACTTCCAGAAGCCAGGGTGAGACCATCGGACAGATCCTGTATTATCTGGGCATTCGTCTGAAAACGGAAAAGAGCAGTTACGATGACCGGCTGGAGGTGATCCCCACCGAGGAGATGGACCGGCCACGTATGGACGTGGTGATCCACATCTGCGGATTTTTCCGGGACATGTATCCAAACCTGATCGATAACTTAAATGCCATGCTCCGGCAGATCCTCCGGCTTGAGGAAGGACCGGAAAAGAGTTATTTTACGGCAAATACCAGAAAGATGGCAGAAGAGCTCCAGAGATCCCATCCCGAAATGGAGGAACGGGAGGTCTGGGATCTGGCATCCTGCAGGATCTTTGGCCCCAAAGAAGGGGAGTATGGAACCCGGTTTACGGATATTGTGCGAAAAGGCAGCTGGAAGGATGCGGCAGAGATCGGAAGTTCTTTTACCGAGGATCTCTCTTACGGGTATTCCTTCCGGAGGCGAGGGGTGAAAGCCGAAGAAGTGCTGGCCGGACAGTATGATCATGTGGATTTTATTTCCCAGGTGCGCAACAATGTGGAGTATGAGCTGACAGATCTGGATCACTATTATGAATTTTACGGCGGACTTGCCAGAGCCGTGGAGAACAAAAAAGGCAGCAAACCGGTCATGCTGGTGGCTGATACCACCGGTGAGGCGGTGAAGGTGCAGGATCTTAAGAGTTCTCTGGAGCGTGGGATCGCCACAAGGCTTCTAAACCCTGAATGGATTCAGGGGATGATGCGCCATGATTATCACGGTGTGCAGCAGATCGCGAAACGGTTTGAGAATGTGATGGGGTTTGCAGCCTCCACCGATGCGGTGACAGGCGAGACCTTTTCCCGGATGACCCGGTGCTATGCCGGGGATGAAAAACTCCGGAAACAGATGCAGAAAAGCAACAAATGGGCATACATGAAGATGATGGAGCGGCTGATGGAGGCCAGCAACCGGGGCTATTTTGAGGCAACGGAAGAAGAACTGTCCCAGATCCGTGAGGCATATCTGGAGGCAGAAGGAGAGGCGGAAGAATGATGCGGGAAAAAACTTATGATTATCCATTTACGGCCATTGTAGGCCAGGAACCTATGAAGGAGGCCATCCTTATCAATCTGGTGAATCCGTCTGCAGGCGGGGTGCTGATCCGTGGACAGAAGGGAACGGCCAAGACCACTGCGGTGCGTGCTATCCCGGGACTTATGAAGGACTGCCGGGTGGTGGAGATCCCTGCCAATGCCACAGAAGACCGTGTGGCAGGAACCATCGACATCGAAGCTGCACTGAAAGACGGGGAAAAACAGTTCCAGCCAGGTCTTCTGAAAGAGGCAGACGGAAATATCCTCTATGTGGATGAGATCAATCTTCTGGACGACCATATCGTGGATCTGTTACTGGATGCGGCGGCAACGGGGCGCAATACCGTGGAGAGAGAAGGGATTTCCTGTACTCATTCAGCTCGGTTTGTGCTGATCGGTTCCATGAACCCGGAGGAGGGAAAACTGCGGCCGCAGCTTCTGGACCGTTTTGGCATGGTGGTGGATGTGGAAGCAGAGACAGACGTGGATAAGCGGGTGCAGATCATTGAGAACCGGATGGCCTATGAGAAAAATCCGGGGTATTTCTGCCGGAAGTACAAAGAGTCTCAGGAAGAGCTTTCCGAGAGGATCCGCAGTGCCAGAGAGTTTCTGCCGACGGTGCGTGTCCCAAAGGAGCTGTTAAGGCTGGCGGCACAGATCTGTGTTGCCTACGGCACTGACGGCCACCGGGCGGATATCGGAATGATCCGGACTGCACAGACCATTGCCGCACTGGAAGGCCGGAAAAAGGCTTCCCGGGAGGATCTTGAGCGGGCTGCCCGGTATGTTCTGCCTCACCGGATGCGGAAAAATCCTCTGGAAGACGGACAGATGGATCCTCAGGTAATGGAAGAGATTCTTTCCGTCGGGAAAAAGAGCTCCAGGGAGCCGGAAGCTTCCGGGGAGGGTGACTAGATCCGGGAAAAGGAAGACGGGCAGATTCTGAGGAAGTATTCCTTCCGGTAAAACAGAGCGGAAGAGAGTATTCGGTACTGGAAGTTCTGGAGGGGATGAAACAGGAGATCTTTCTGAAAAGAGAGCAGCAGTCCCGGAAAGAATGGCTTCCGGGTGGGAAACACAGTGGTTCTCTGGTGATCCCCTCCGGTCAGGAAGAGATTTTGCGAGCCGGTGAGGTGGATCTTCCGGCGTCCGTCCGGGCGGCGCTGGAGAGCGGCAGGATCGGGGGAGAGGACCGGGAGATCAGAGCGTGTGATCTCCGGCTGAAACGCTTCCGGAGAAAAAATAAGGTGTCTGTTTTATTTCTGGTGGATGCCAGTCGTTCCCAGGGTGCAAAAGAGAGGCTTTCTTTTGCGAAAAGTGCGGTACTTTCCATCCTGCGGCGGGCGTACAGCGACAGGGATCGGGTAGGAATGGTGGTTTTCGGGAACCGAAAAGCAGAACTGATCCTGCCTTTTACCAGAAGTGTGGATTTTGCGGCAAGGCCCATGGAAGAGCTGAAGGCCAGAGGGAATACACCTCTTGCCATGGGGATCCGAAAGGCCCTGAAAGTCCTGGAGGCGGAAAAACGGAAGAATCCGGAAGAGACCGGGATTCTGGTGATGCTCACTGACGGCAAGGCCAATTTTGACACCCGGGAGGGAAAGCCCTGGTCTCTTGCCCTTAAGGCGGCTGAGGAGCTGAAACGAAAAGGCGTGCCGGTGTTGGTGATCGATACGGAAAATTCCGTGTTCGGCATGGGGCTGGCCAGACAGTTATCCGATGCGGCAGGCGGGAAATATGTGAAGCTCTGACCGGAAGCTCTGTGTGAAAAAAGCCGGATATCCAGGTGTATCCGGGATCTTGATTAAAGACCGAAATGAAAAAAATTCGGTCTTTTTTTTGTCGAAAAATCGGGAACATGGCGGATTTAAAGGATTTTTGAGATCATCGAACCGTTCCCTGTGAGCACGGTTTGGACGATAGTATGTTGACATTAACTTTTCCTCATGATACGGTTAATCATGGCTAACAAGTGCTCATAGGAGGATGATGGGTATGAAGATAAAAAAATTTAAGCGAAGCAGTGCGTTTTTTATGGCGGCTGCACTGTGCCTGGGGAGCACATCCGGCGTTTATGCCATGGATGAGAGTGAACTTTCCAGGATCATCGAAGAGGCGAAGAACACAGATACTTCCAGGTATACACCGGAGAGCTGTGAGAGCCTTCAGGCTGCTCTTGAGGGAGCGGAGAACCTTCTTTCAAGAGAAGATGTAACAGAGGAAGAGCTTGGGGCAGGCGGAATGATGCTTCAGGCAATCCTGGAAAATGGTCTGGTGGCTCAGGCGGACAAGTCTTCTCTGGAGGCGGTCTTTTCGGAGGCGGCTGCATACACAGACGGCACACAGGATGGATATGAAGTACTGGATCAGGTACGTGCCCAGGCTCAGGCTGTGCTTGAGGATGGCAATGCCACCCAGGCAGAGACCGACGGCGCGGCATCCGCAGTGGCCCAGGCAGAGGAGAACCTTGGGGGCGGTATCGACAAGACTGTGTTAAGTGACCTGATCACCCAGGCGGAAGCGGTGGATACTTCCGGCTCAGATGACGCTTCCGTACAGCAGTTAAAGTCTGCCATTGCGTCTGCAAAGCAGGTGGCTGCAAACCCGTCTGCCACACAGAGTCTGGTGGATAAGCATATCCAGCTTCTTCAGGCGGCTGCGGAGGCGCTTTACCAGAAGACGGACTCCAATACGGTTTATGACGGGGTATACCAGATCGGCGGACTGCTCCACCATGCTACCGCAGACCAGGTTTCCATGGGAAACTCAGCGCTGGTAAAACCCTTCCAGCTGATAAAGAAAGGAAATGATATCCATCTGCGGATCGAATGTACGTCCCTGACTACCAAGCTTGGCAAGCAGAATTTTACCGGCTATCTGGCAGGCATGTGGTATTTTCCGGGATTTACCAGTGAAGACACTCTGCCTTATGCGGCCGCAGAGGAAGGCCGGGCTGTAGATATCGGTGAGGCGCAGAACGCGGCGGAGACAGAAGCTGAAGATCAAAAAGAGGCGCAGAGCGCAGCGACGGAAGCTGCGGAGGAGAGTTCTCAGGCACAGACAGAGGATGCAGCAGAAGACGAACTTTTTATGGACGGAGAGGAAGCTTCCGGGGACAGCGACGGTGCAGCGACTGGAGAAGAGGCTTCTGCGGCTCAGGAAGAAACACAGTCTCTGGATGAGAATGAAGTTCCGGCGGCAGAGGCTGCCACAGCAAAAGCAGTGGGTGTGGAATCCTACTATGACGTTTATGATTCCTACAATGATCCGAAAAAAGGCACCGATACCACAGTAAAAGGGAAAAAATATCCTCATTATATAACGATCCCGGTAGAGCTGAACCAGAGCATCGTATGGACTAGGATCTACGTTCCTGTTATGGAAGCCATCAATGCAGGCGGCGGAAAGCAGTATGCGAAACTGTATCTGTACTGGAACGAGCTGAAACAGGTCAGCGGAACGGAAACGGACAAGGCGGCCCTGAAAAAACAGATCACAAACGCGCAGAATGTCCAGAAATCCCTTAAACAGGACAGCCAGGGCTATGCCGGTGAGCAGCTTGCCATGCTTGCAGATGCCATTGCGGCAGCTCAGGCAGTTTATAAAAACATGAACATCGACCAGACCGTTGTGGACAATGAGGTAAAAGCCCTTACCATGGCGGTAAATGCGGTGACCAAGGTCAAGGTAGATTCTGATAAGAGTGAGCTTAAGAAAGCCATCGAGACCGCCGACAGTTATCTAAATGAGACGGATGTAGAGTATGAAACATCGACCCGTGAGGCGTTACAGCGGGCAAGAGATAAGGCCAGTCAGGTCTATGACAATGAGGAGGCTTCTCAGACAGAAGTCAACAAGTGTGTCACTGCCATAGACAATGCCATCCAGGGACTGATCATCCAGGGAACGGACCGCCGCGAGATCAAAAAAGCGCTGACAAAGGCGGAAACTTATCTGAAAGATACAGCCCATTATACAGCCGCAGATATGGATGTGCTCCGTTCTGTTTATGAGACGGCAAAGGCGGTTTACGGGAACAAAGAGTCCAGCCAGGAAGAAACCGATGCCCAGATCGGTATCCTGGATTATGTGATGAAAAACATGAAGAAGGCTTCCCAGACAAAGGTGGATAAGACCGGACTTCATGAGATGCTTCTCACGGCTTCCAACATGGCAGGCAGGGAAGATACCTATACGGCTGACACACTGAAGACATTAAACTCTGCAATCACTGCCGCAAAGACGGTTTATGATAACAGCAGTGCCACCCAGAGCCAGGTCAATACACAGATCAAAAAGCTTTCCAAGGCAGTCAGCGGACTGAAGAAGAAGTATTCCGGCAGCAGTTCGAACAGCAGTAATAATAACAACAGCAGCAACAATAACAACAACAGCAGCCTGGATGTGAAGAACCTGGCGGACGGTGTGTATTCCGTCACAGGCTCCATGGTAAAGATTGACAAAACATCTGCATCCATGTCCAACGAAGCCATCAATCACACCATCAAGCTGACGGTAAAAAAAGGAAAATATTCCATTACCATGGACTTCAAGGGTTTGACCATCAACGGTCAGCTTGGATACTTAGGTACCCTGAAATATTTTAAGACCGGCTACAAGCTGGATAAATATGGCTCACCATCCGGTTCTCTTGGAAGTGTAACTGTGGATTCCTACCAGAAATACACCAACGGCAAGCTGGTGACAGATAACTTCGGGACCAATTATCCGGATGTGGTCACATTCCCGCTGATCGATGAGGCAAAAAATGACGGTTATGTGCCGCTTCAGGTTTTTGTTCCCATTATGGATTCCATTACCAAAGGCACCGGAACCCAGCCTGCCTTCCTGAAACTGGACTGGAGCACCCTGAAAAAGACGGACAGCAAGGATCCTGGTTTCGAAAATGATGACAACAATGGTGACGGAAGCAACAGCGGAAATAACATCAGTAACAATGGAACGAACAGTACCGGAAATGGTTCTCTCAGCGGAAATAATGGCAGCTTAAGTACCAACAGCAACGGTTCCTTAAGTGGAAGCGGTTCCAAACTCGGCAGCAACGGTTCCTTAAGCGGCAGTACTTCCAAGTCTGGAGGAAGCTCCTTAAAGAGCAGCGGTTCCCTGAAATCTTCCGGAACCACCACCAAATCCACATCCACAAAGAAATCAGCAGGAACTACTGCGCTGAAATCCGGAAAGAGCATCGGCAGCAAATCGGATTCCAAAGATGCAGGAACCACAAAGCTTACCAGCAGCGGCCTTTCCGATGCGTCAGATCAGGATCAGGAGACAACCACTTCCGGCGAAGCTTATGCAGATACCGAGACTGGTACCGAGGAATCTTCCGGAAATATGAGAAAAGTGGCAGTTCCGGTATCCGTCAGCGCGCTGGCGGCACTGGCAGGTGTTTTCTATAAGATCAAGAGCAGAGGGGGAAGCCTGAGAAAGAAGGCAGGAAAGAAGAAATGAGAGAGAAAAATTGGAAAAAAAATCTACTGACCTGTTTTGGAGCGGCAGTACTCTTCGTGGCGGCAACTCTGGGATTTCCGGTAACTTCCGTCCACGCGGAGTCGGGAAGTGTGTATTCCTGTACCATTAACCGGTGTTATTCCCATCCGGTGACAGGAGAGATCGAAGACTCCGGCGGTGAGGCATCCTACGCCACCGGACAGGGTATGGTAGAAGGTGCGGTTTATGCAAGTGGTCTGATGGAAGTGACGGACTCCGGCAATTATTATCTGACGATCCGCATGAGCCTGATCGATTATACGTCCGGTCACAGTTTCAGCGTACAGAATGTAGGAGATTCCGGCTGGTCCGGCACAGGCGTCGCGGTAACCGCAAATGGTTCAGACAGCAACGGAACCACCTCCGATATCTGTATCCAGGTTCCAAGCGAGAACTGCATCGTCCGGGTCAGCATGTATGTAACCCCGATGGGAAGAAACGTTACATTTTATCTGTATCCAAGCGATTATTCCGAGGGAAACAGTGTGGGTATGAATCCTGCTTTTGTAACAGAAGAAGCAGCATCTGCCGAGGCTTCCGGAAGCGGCGAGGCAGTTGCCAACAGTACCCTGGATACGGGAAGTGCCCAGGAAGCCGGAGCCTCTGAAACAGCGGATACCCAGGAAACGGACGGAACAGAAAGTACGGATGAGGCTGCACAGGACAATGAGGAGAAAACTCAGAATGATGCGGCGGCCACCCAGGCAGCAGCTGCACAGAGCACTGCAGAAAGCGGCTCCACAGGAAATGCGGATGCCATGAATTCCGGGAACACCGTAGCGGCAGCACAGAAACAGGCAGCGGCTTCCAAAAGCTCTGACGAGTCCGATACAGACAAGGAACTGAACAGCGCCCAGGGATTAAATCTTTCCACAGCGGAAGAGGACAGCATCACTTCCGGGGAAAAGAAATCTGATGGCGAAAGCAGCGTAAAGATCAATACGGTCTTTGCCATTGCTCTGGCAGTGACAGGCTCCGGTCTGGTTCTGATCCTGGTAACTGCACTGATCATCTGGTACTTCCGTAAGAACTGGCGCAGATGGGGCGGAGAGGATGATGACGATGATGAATATTAAATCCTGCATCAGCAGAGGAATTTTTATCACAGTCCTGGCGGCGGCGTCCCTTCTTCTCACCGGCTGTGTGGATCAGCACCCGGAAGGCACGAAGACAACCGCACAGACAGAAACGGTGGAGTCCATGCTGGAGATCACGGACCCTGTGGAAAAACAGGCAGTGGAAGTGGCAAAAGCCAAGGTACGATCCATGGAGGGATCCCCGAAGATCGTAGCTACTTCTCCGGCAGTTGCGGATATCTGTGACAAACTGGAACTGGATCTGGTTGGGGTATGCTCCAGCAGCATTTCCACCATCCCGGAGCGTTATAAAGCTGTAACCACCGTGGGTACAGCCATGAGCCCGGATATGGAGATCGTGGCTTCCCTGAAACCGGACTGGATTTTAAGCCCGATCTCTCTTCAGTCAGACCTTGAACCCAAGTACGAAAATATCGGCGTGGACTGGGCGTTTTTAAATCTTCGCAGTGTACAGGGGATGTACCGTTCCATTCAGGAACTGGGAGAGATTTTTGACAGGGAAGAGCAGGCAGGCACGCTGGTAAAAGAGTTCCGGGATTTCTACGAAGAATACAAAAAGAAGAACGAGGGAAAAGACCATCCCAAGGTGCTGATCCTGATGGGACTTCCGGGCAGCTATATCATTGCTACCGAAAATTCCTACGTGGGAAGTCTTGTGGCTCTGGCTGGCGGTGAAAATGTTTATACAGATACAGATCAGGAATTTCTTACGGTAAACACCGAAGATATGAAGACCAAAGAACCGGATATCATCCTCCGTGCGGCTCACGCACTTCCGGATCAGGTCGTGGAGATGTTTAACGAAGATTTCAAGACCAACGATATCTGGAAACATTTCGACGCGGTAAAAAATGGCAGGGTGTATGACCTGACTTATGAAAATTTCGGAATGAGCGCAACCTTCCGTTATCCGAAAGCGCTAAATGAGCTGCAGCCGATCCTTTATCCGGAAAGTGACGAGGATCTGGAAAAAGCGAAAAAGAACAGTGAAAACGCGCAGAAAAATGCAGAGAAATCCAATGCGACCCAGAAATATGAAGACGCGCAGAAATCCGGCACATCCGGAAAAACTGCAGCCGAAGATTCCCAAAAGACCACAGAAAAGGAGAAGTGACAAAAATGGATGAAAACAGAGAAAAAAGAAAGCGGCTCCGTGCAGTGCTCTCCTTTGTGCTCATGGCGGTGCTTCTGATGGTATTGTTTTTTGCAGCCATCAATATCGGAAGCCTGAAGGTTTCCTTCGGAGAGCTGATGAGAGGACTTTTTGTGGAGCGTATTGACGAAGTGGCAACCATCTATGACCTTCGTTTTCCGCGTATCATCATTTCCATGCTGGCAGGAGCCGCCATTGCGGTTTCCGGTGTTCTGTTCCAGGCGGTCCTTAAAAACCCACTGGCAGACCCTGGTATCATTGGTATTTCCAGCGGTGCCAGCTTTGCGGCAGTTCTGATCACAGCTTTTGCACCGGGACTGTATTTCTTTACTCCGCTGGTAGCGTTTTTTGGCGGCGTGGTCGCCTTTTTGATGGTTTACTGTCTGTCCTGGAAGGGCGGCTTAAGTCCTCTTCGTATCATCCTCACCGGTGTGGCAGTAGATGCATTGTTTGCCGGACTTTCCAGCGCTTTTAACAGCATGAGCGGTGGAAATATGTCCGGCGTGGCTTCCATCGTAGAAGCCAATATCACCCAGAAAACCTGGGATGATGTGACAACACTGGTTCCTTATGTTGTGGCAGGGCTTTTCCTGGCATGCCTGTTTATCGGAGAGTGCAACCTGATGTCTCTGGAAGATAAGACAGCACGAAGCCTGGGACTGAACGTCAATGCCACACGAATCGTAATCTCCTTGATCGCGGTACTTCTGGCAAGTATTTCCACAGCCATCGCAGGTGCCATCAGTTTCCTTGGGCTGATCGTGCCACATATCGGAAGGATCCTAGTGGGAAGTGACCACAGGGCACTGGTTCCGTTTTCTGCACTTGCGGGAGCCTTTACCTTCCTTCTGGCAGATACCATCGGAAGGACCATTGCAGCTCCCTATGAGATCAGTGCGGCAGTTGTGATGAGCGTGGTAGGTGGTCCGTTCTTTATCATTCTCTTAAGGAGGTCAAAAAAATATGGTGACTGATACACAGAATACGGAAAAAAAACGACCTGCCATGGAGGTAAAGAATGTATGCTTTTCCTATGGTAAAAACGAGATATTAAAAGGCGCGTCCCTTAAGATAGAAAAAGGCAAGGTGACGACCATTATGGGAGCCAACGGATGCGGTAAATCCACACTTTTTTCCCTGATGACCAAAAACCTGGACCCTGCAAAGGGAAAAGTCCTTCTGGGAGGAAAAAACATCGCAAGGTTGCGTCTGAATGAATTTGCCAGAAAAGTGGCCATTGTACATCAGTACAATACGGCGGCGGATGACATCACCGTGGAGCGTCTGGTTTCTTTCGGAAGAACGCCTCATCTTGGGATGATGGGAATCCGTGGAGAAGAGGATGAGCGGTATGTGAACTGGGCCATGGAAGTGACCAATGTTTCACAGTTTCGTGAGAGGGAATTATCCAGGCTTTCCGGCGGACAGCGCCAGCGTGTATGGATCGCTATGGCGCTTGCACAGGGAACCGAGATCCTTTTTCTGGATGAGCCGACTACATATCTGGATATCCGTTATCAGATCGAGATTCTGGAGCTTGTGCGGAGGCTGAACCGGGAATTTGGCATGACCATCGTTATGGTCCTTCATGACATCAACCAGTCGATCTATTTTTCCGACAAGATCATCGGTCTCGCCGGTGGAAAAGTCATCGTGGAAGGCGAGCCGGAAGAAGTGATCACAGAGGAAAGCATTCATGAACTTTATGGTATTGATCTGAAGGTGGCCCGGGTGGACGGCCGGAAATTTGTACTGACAGTATGAGATGCCATCGGGATAAGAACCCGGGAAAGGAAAGAAAATGAGAAATCCATTGAAAATATTCTGGATCCTGCTGGGATTCCTCTGTCTGGGGCTTGGCACGGTGGGAGTGGTACTTCCGATCCTGCCTACGGTTCCCTTTTATATGGCAACGCTGTTCTGCTTTGCAAAAAGCTCGGAACGGCTCCATACCTGGTTTATAGGAACAGACCTTTATAAAAAACATCTGGACAGTTTTGTGCAGAAAAGAGCCATGACGCTTGGAACCAAATGCAAGATCATCGGCATGGTGACCGTAGTTATGGTCATCGGATTTATCTGCATGAAAAATGTGCCTGTGGGAAGAATCTGTATAGCCGTTGTGTGGGCATGCCACATTCTGTATTTCTTCCTCAGGGTAAAAACTGTGGAGCCGGAGGTGTGAGCAGCCAATGATCAAGACAAGACTGGTGGGACTTTTGTCCCACGCAAAAAAATATATCGTGTATACGATCCTGTGGCAGTGGCTTGCCCTGCTGTCCCAGGTGATCGCCGTTTTTTCCATTGCAGGGCTGCTGGAAAAAGTGATTTACGGTTCCGTTACTTCAGAAAGTGTAAAACGGACAGTTCTTACGCTGATTCTGGTTTTTGTAATCCGCTTCTTCTGTGAGCGGATGGGCGCAAGGTCGTCCTATCTGGCCTGCGTGGATGTAAAGCGGATCCTCAGAGAAAAAATTTATGAAAAAATGCTGAAGCTGGGTGCTTCCTACAGAGAGCAGGTTTCCTCCTCTGAAGTGGTGCAGGTTTCCACAGAAGGTGTGGAGCAGCTGGAAACCTATTTTGGAAAATATCTCCCCCAGCTGTTTTACAGCCTGATCGCACCGGTAACACTCTTTGTGATCCTCTGCCGGGTGAGCTTAAAAGCCAGCGTGGTACTTCTGATCTGTGTGCCGCTGATTCCCATTTCCATTGTGGTGGTACAGAAGATCGCCAGGAAGCTTCTTAACAAATACTGGAGCATTTATACAGGACTTGGAGATTCCTTCCTGGAAAATCTTCAGGGTCTGACTACCTTAAAGATCTATCAGGCAGACCAGCAGAAAGCAGACGAGATGGATGCGGAGTCCCAGCGGTTCCGCCAGATTACCATGAAGGTTTTAACCATGCAGCTGAATTCCACCAGTGTGATGGATATTGTGGCTTACGGCGGTGCGGCCATTGGTATGGCGGTGGCGGTGACGGAGTTTCTACATGGGAATTTAAACCTTTCCGGAACCCTCTGCATTGTGCTTCTGTCCAGTGAGTTTTTTCTGCCGTTGCGGCTGCTTGGATCCTTTTTTCATATTGCCATGAACGGTATGGCTGCCAGTGATAAGATTTTCCGGATATTGGATATTTCAGAGCCGAAAACCGGAGAGAAGACTCTGCCGGAGGGCGGTCTGGATATTTCTTTTCGGGATGTGCATTTTTCCTATGAGAAGGACCGTGAGATCCTTGGTGGGATCGATCTTCAGGTTCCTGCTGGAAGATTTGTTTCCCTGGTTGGAGAGTCCGGCTGTGGTAAGAGTACCATTGCGGGAATCCTTTCCGGAAAGAACCGGGAGTTTTCCGGTGATATCTGTATCGGAGGAGTTGCCCTGGGGGACGTTCGTGAAGATGACCTGATGGAACATGTGGTTTTGGTGCGCCACAACAGTTATCTCTTTAAGGGAACAGTCCGTGAAAATCTTCAGATGGCAAAAACGGATGCCACGGATCAGGAAATGCGTGAGGTCCTTAAGAAGGTCAATCTCCTTGGATTTCTGGATACCCAGAACGGGCTGGATACGGTCCTTCTGGAAAAGGCGGGAAATCTTTCAGGGGGTCAGTGCCAGCGCCTTGTGATCGCAAGAGCACTTCTTAAAAATGCTCCGGTATACATCATGGATGAGGCAACTTCCAATATTGATGTGGAAAGTGAAGAACTGATCATGGATGTGATCCATGAGATTGCAAAAACAAAGACCGTGCTTCTGATCTCCCACAGACTTGCCAATGTGGTGGAGTCTGATCAGATCTGTTTTCTGAAAGACGGCCAGATCAAAGAGCGTGGAAAACACGAAGAGCTGATGACTCTGGATGGCGATTACCGTCATCTGTATGAGAGCCAGATGGCGCTGGAGAATTATGGAAAGGAGGGGAATGTGTGATGACCAGGAAGCGTAGAAGTGCCATTGCCATTATGGGAAGTCTTATCGGGCTGGTAAAACCCCTTCTCCATATTATGCTGGCGGCTATTCTTTTAGGAACCGTGGGATACTTATGTGCCATTTTCCTGACCATCCTGGCAGGGCAGGTGATCCTCCATGGCCTGGCAGGAAGTGCAGCAGGTGCCGGGATTTCTGGTATTCCGGAGGTTGTTATAAAGAGTACCTGGCTTGCCGGAACTTCTGTGAAAGGGATCATTGCCGTTATGATCCTGATTGCGGTGTTCCGTGGTATCCTTCATTATGTGGAGCAGTATTGTAACCATTTTATCGCGTTTAAACTTCTGGCGATCATCCGCCATAAGGTATTTGCGGTTTTGCGTAAGCTCTGCCCTGCGAAGCTGGAAGGTCGTGACAAAGGGAACCTGATCTCCATTATCACCACGGATATTGAACTTCTGGAAGTTTTTTATGCGCATACCATTTCCCCCATTGCTATTGCAACACTGACTTCTGTGATCATGGTAGTTTTTATCGGAAGATATCATGTGATTGCCGGAGTTCTGGCTCTGGCCGCCTATCTGATCGTAGGTGTGGTGATTCCCCTGTGGAATGGAAAGCATGGAAGTCAGAAGGGTATGGAATTCCGTACGGAGTTTGGTGAGCTGAACAGTTTTGTGCTGGATTCTCTCCGTGGCCTTGATGAAACCATCCAGTACAATCAGGGTGAAAAGAGAAAAGGCCAGATGTCTGACCGTTCTCGGAAGCTTGCGGGAATGCAGGAAGACTTAAGCCGTATGGAAGGCTCTCAGAGATCATTTACGAATCTGATGATCCTGCTTGCGTCCTTTGGAATGCTGGCGCTGACGATCCATCTTTATGGAAAAGGTGAGATCGGTTTTGACGGAATCCTGACCTGTACCATTGCCATGATGGGATCTTTTGGACCGGTTGTGGCACTGTCCAGCCTTTCCAATAACCTGAATCAGACACTGGCAAGTGGTGAGCGTGTGCTGTCCCTTCTGGAGGAGAAACCACTGGTGGAGGAGATTCCGGATGGAATCGAGTTTCACGCAGTTGGAAGGTTTAATGATGTGGAGAAACAAGATGAACCGGAACGGATAACAGCTGGTATGTATGTTAAGGGTTGGGAAAAAGATGGAGCATACAGCTCTGATTCGGAGAAGATTGAAAATGAATCTGTTGTTGGATTTACAGGTGCAGAAGTCTCTCATGTGACATTCGCATATGAAGATGAAACCATCCTGGACGACTACTCCCTGAAACTTGCACCGGGTAAGATCACCGGTATCCATGGAGCCAGCGGTTCCGGAAAATCCACGCTTTTAAAGCTTCTGATGCGTTTTTGGGATGTAAGTGCAGGCAGCATTTTCGTAGATAACAGAAATGTAAAAGAGATTCCGACACGCAGGCTCCGTGATCTGGAAAGCTATGTGACACAGGAAACCCACCTGTTTCACGATTCCATTGCAAACAATATCGCCATCGCAAAGCCGGGAGCAACCCGTGAGGAGATCATGAGGGCCGCAAAAAAAGCCTCCATCAATGACTTCATTATGACCCTTCCAAAAGGATATGACACAGAAGTCGGAGAACTGGGAGACACTCTCTCCGGCGGTGAAAAGCAGAGAATCGGAATCGCAAGAGCCTTCCTCCACGACAGCTCGCTCCTTCTTCTGGACGAGCCAACCTCCAATCTGGATTCCCTGAACGAAGGCATCATCCTGAAATCCCTGAAGGAAGATAAAGCCAACCGTACCGTCGTGCTGGTGTCACACAGAACTTCTACGATGAAAGTAGCGGATGTGGTGTATGAGATGGAGAATGGGAGAGTGTCGTGATATAGATGCTCTTGTGCGAGTAAAATATATTGCGATTTTCGATACACATTTGTTATAATAGCTCCAGGAAACTATTGTGTTAAGTCCAATCTGAAAAGGAGTGCATATGACTTTATATCATGGAAGTAAAGATATAGTAGAGTATCCGGAAATCAGAAAAGCCCGATTTAACAAAGATTTCTACTTTGGCTTCTATTGTACGAACATCGAAAAACAGGCAGAACGGTGGGCGACAAGGTATGGAGAAAAGAGATACATTAACAGGTACGAGTATACAGAAAATACAGAATTAAAAATTCTTAGATTTGAGAAAATGACAGAAGAATGGCTGGACTTTATTATTTCCTGTCGAAGTGGACAAGCACATCAGTATGATATTGTGGAAGGACCGATGGCAGATGATACGATCTACAATTACCTGCAAAACTATCTGGATGGTAAGATTTCAAGATCTGCTTTCTGGGAACTGGTAAAATTTAAGTACCCCACACATCAGATCAGTTTTCATACAGTTTCGGCATTGGATACTTTGGAATTTGCAGGAAGTGAGGTCGTATATGGCGAAAAAAAATAATAACAATTTATTTTTTACCTGTAGCCTGATTGAGTATATAGGACGAAACAGAAAACAACATCGGCGGGAAATCACAGATTATCTTGGCAGAGAAAACATAAAGAGAATATACGATTATGCGGATGTATTTCACTGTGAGCCAATACAAAAAGTTGCAGCAGAGTTTATGGAGCAATGCAATATTCCAGAAGGAAAATTTGACAATGTATCCATGTGCAGATATACGGTTCCGGATTACTGGGATATTGGAGAAGTATATGAGCGATTAATAGAAGACATATATGATGATGCGGAAATCGAAAAAGGAATATGGGATATTTATCATTCCTGGATTGATGCACATATTTCGGACTATAATACAGATTTTTATTATCAGCCGAGAGATTATATAGCAGCATGCTATAAAGCGGGAGAAATCCTGTAAAAGATAAACAGAAATTCAAATCGCAATTAACACTTGCATTTAACAGACATTGGTGTTACAATGAACGAAACTAAGAACTTGTTGGCATAGGAGTGGGCGAGAGCCCGCTCCTATTTGCTGAGAAGGAATTTGTTCAGAAACAGGCAGAAATAGGAAAGGCAGGTGGGAAGCATGAGCAGACGGGAAGAATATGAACAGAAGACAGAGGCGATCCTTACACCGATCGTGGAGTCCAGGGGCTTTGAGCTGGTAGATGTGGAGTATGTCAAGGAAGCCGGAACCTGGTATCTCAGAGGCTATATCGACAAGCCGGGCGGAATCACAGTCAATGACTGCGAGGATGTAAGCCGTGCATTCAGCGATATACTGGATGAGCAGGATTTCATCGAGGACAGCTACATTATGGAGATCAGTTCTCCGGGACTTGACCGGCCTCTTAAAAAAGAAAAAGACTTTAAGAGAAGCCTTGGCAAGCTGGTGGAAATCCGTACCTACCGGCCCATCGAGAAACAGAAGGAATTCTGCGGTATTTTAAATGCATATGATAGTAACAGTGTGACAATTGATGAAGACGGCACAGAACGTACCTTTGATAAAAAAGATATTGCCCTGATTCGTCTCGCAATCGAATTCTAAAAGAGAATCGAATCTGTAAAATTCAGGAGGAAAAAAGAAAAATGAGCAGAGATTTAAGAGATGCGCTGGACGTTCTCGAAAAAGAGAAAAACATCAGTAAGGATACACTGCTGGAAGCAATTGAGCAGTCACTGATCCAGGCATGTAAGAACCATTTCGGAAAGGCAGATAACGTTCACGTTATGATCGATCCGGAGACCTGTGACTTCAGTGTTTACGCTGACAGAACTGTTGTAGAGCATGTGGAGGATCCGGCGCTGGAGATTTCTCTGGTGGATGCACAGAAAACAAACACGAACGCAGAGATCGGTGATGTTATGAAGGTTGAGATCCAGTCCAGGGAATTCGGACGTATCGCAACCCAGAACGCAAAGAATGTCATTCTTCAGAAAATCCGTGAGGAAGAGCGTAAAGTTCTTTACGATCAGTACTATGGAATCGAAAAAGAAGTGGTAACCGGTATTGTTCAGAGAGTAATGGGCAAAAATGTCAGCATCAACCTTGGTAAGGCAGATGCAGTCCTTACAGAGAACGAACAGGTAAAGGGTGAGACCTTCCAGCCAACTGAGCGAGTAAAAGTTTACATTCTTGAAGTTAAGGATACACCGAAGGGACCGCGTATCCTGGTTTCCAGAACACATCCCGGTCTTGTAAAGAGACTTTTCGAGTCCGAGGTTGCAGAGGTAAGAGACGGTACCGTTGAGATCAAGAGCATTGCCCGTGAGGCAGGCTCCCGTACCAAGATCGCTGTATGGAGCAACGATCCGGATGTAGATGCTGTGGGAGCATGCGTTGGTATGAACGGCGCACGTGTAGGTGCAGTTGTTAACGAGCTTCACGGTGAGAAGATCGATATCATCAACTGGGATGAGAACCCGGCGATCCTTATCGAGAATGCATTAAGCCCTGCAAAGGTTATCGCAGTTATGGCTGACCCGGATGAGAAGACCGCACTGGTCGTAGTTCCGGATTACCAGCTTTCCCTTGCTATCGGTAAGGAAGGACAGAACGCACGTCTTGCTGCAAGACTTACAGGCTTCAAGATCGACATCAAGAGCGAGACACAGGCAAGAGAGTCCGGTGACTTCTACGATGATTACGATGAGGAACACGAGGAAGCAGAGGAAGAAATGACAGAAGAGGCTGTTTCCGAAGAGCTTGAAGAAGCAGAGGAAGATACAGAAGAGACAGAAACAGAAGCTGAAAAAACAGCAGATGGAGATGCCGAAGAATAATGAAAACGAGAACCAAGATTCCCATGCGTCAGTGTACCGGCTGCAGGGAAATGAAAAGCAAAAAGGAAATGATACGAGTTCTCAGGACATCAGAGAACGAGATCATCCTGGACGCTACAGGTAAGAAAAACGGACGCGGCGCATACCTTTGTTTCTCAGAGGAATGCCTGGAAAAGGCTATCAAAAACCATGGCCTGGAGCGTTCCTTGAAAATGGCAGTTCCGGATGAAGTGTATCAGAACCTCAAAAAGGAGTTTGGATCAATTGAAAAACAATAAGGTTTTATCACTCATCGGACTTGCGACAAAAGCAGGAAAAACAGTGAGCGGAGAATTTTCCACAGAGAAATCCGTAAAAACGGGAAAAGGTTTCCTGGCACTGGTGGCAGATGATGCCTCCGAAAACACAAAAAAGAAATTTCGGAATATGTGTACCTATTATGAAGTTCCGTTATATTTCCTTTCAGACAAAGAGAGCCTGGGCAGAGCAATGGGCAAAGAATTCCGTGCCAGCCTTGCCGTGCAGGACGAAAATTTTGCAAAGGCGATCATGAAGGCGCTGGAAAAAGAATCCGGCAGATAACCTGCATGATACAGGCGTCTGTAAGGAGGTTTGACGATAGAAATGATAAAAGATAAATTCAACAGATCGGGAAAGGAGCAATATAGACAATTGGATACTCCAAAAACAGAAGAAAAGACAACAACGGTGAATACAGAGGGTAACAAATCTGAAGCACCGAAAAAGAAGAAAAATATCATCCGTGTATTTCATGCACAGAATGCCAGCGATGGCGGTAAAGGAAGAAGAAAACCGGCAGCAGGCGAGAGAAAGGGACCGGCACGTCTACAGAACGGCGGTCAGAGAAGCACAGGAGCAAACACAAGAAACGGTGAGCCCGGTGAGCAGAGAAACGGTCAGAATGGCCAGAATCGTACTCAGGGCGGAAGACCGCAGGGCAACCGTCCGGAAGGAAGAAGAGACGGAAATCGTGACGGAAGAACCTTCGAGGGAAGAAGAGACGGCGGAAATCGTTTTGGCGGAAACCGTTCCCAGAATGGTGAGGGACGTCCGGCAAGACAGGGCGAGGGAAACAGAGGCCCACGTCAGAATGACGGAAGAGGCGGAAGCCGTTTCGGCGGTGGAGCAAACCGTGGCCAGGGAGGTCAGGGCGGAAGCTTTGAAGGAAGAAGAGACGGAGGAAGTCGTTTCGGCGGTGGAGCAAACCGTGGCCAGGGAGGCCAGGGCGGACGTTCCGAAGGCGGAAGAGGCGGAGACAACCGTTTCAGCGGAGCAAACCGTGGTGGCCAGGGCGGCGGACAGCGTCCGGGACAGAGAAGAAGCGGTGGCTCTTCAGATGCTGTATTCACTCCGGAGCTGACCAAGACATCCAAGGACAGCAAGCGTGAGCGTGACAGAGAGAATAAGAACAAGAAGAAAGAATTCGAGAAAGGTACCCAGGGCGGACGCAGACCAAATCAGGGCGGACGCAGACCGAATTCCAGAATCCCGAAAGCACTTCAGAAACCGAATCCACAGCCGAAGCAGGAAGAGAAGAAACCGGAGATCAAGGAGATCACCATTCCGGAGAAGCTTACTATCCGTGAGCTTGCGGACGCGATGAAGATGCAGCCGTCAGTGATCGTTAAGAAGCTTTTCATGGAAGGTGTCATGGTAACCGTAAACCAGGAGATCGATTTTGAAAAGGCAGAGGAGATCGCACTTGGCTTTGATATCATTGCTGAGAAGGAAGAAAAGGTGGATGTGATCGCAGAGCTCCTCAAAGAGGACGAAGAGGATGAGGATGATATGGTTCCGAGACCTCCGGTAGTCTGTGTTATGGGTCACGTTGACCATGGTAAAACATCTCTTCTGGATGCAATCCGTAATACAAACGTAACCAGAGGCGAGGCCGGCGGAATCACACAGCACATCGGTGCTTACGTGGTAAATATCAAAGGCCAGAAGATCACATTCTTGGATACACCGGGACATGAGGCGTTCACAGCTATGCGTATGCGTGGTGCCAACGCTACAGATATCGCAGTTCTGGTCGTTGCCGCAGACGATGGTGTAATGCCGCAGACAGTAGAGGCGATCAGTCATGCAAAGGCAGCAGGTGTTGAGATCATCGTTGCCATCAATAAGATCGATAAACCAAGTGCAAATGTTGAGCGTGTAAAACAGGAACTTTCCGAGTATGAACTGATTCCTGAGGACTGGGGCGGAAGTACCATCTTTGTTCCGGTATCCGCACATACAGGAGAAGGAATTGAGAACCTTCTTGAGATGATCCTTCTTACTGCTGAGGTTTCCGAGCTCAAAGCCAATCCGAACCGTGAGGCAAGAGGTCTTGTTATTGAGGCTCAGCTTGATAAGGGTAAAGGACCGGTTGCTACTATCCTTGTTCAGAAGGGTACTCTTCATGTGGGAGATTTTATTGCTGCAGGTGCATGCAACGGCAAGGTACGTGCAATGATGGATGATAAGGGTCGTCGTGTAAAAGAGGCAGGTCCGTCTACTCCGGTTGAAATCCTCGGACTTGGTGATGTTCCTAATGCAGGTGAGATCCTGATGTCCTTTGAGAGCGATAAAGAAGCCAAGAATTTTGCAGGCGCATTCGTTACAGAGAACAAGAGCCGTCTCCTCGAGGAGACCAAAGGCAAGCTTTCTCTGGATAACCTGTTTGACCAGATCCAGGCAAGCGATCTTAAGGAGCTTCCAATCATCGTCAAGGCTGATGTACAGGGATCTGTTGAGGCTGTAAAACAGAGCCTTACCAAGCTTTCCAACGAGGAAGTTGTCGTTAAGGTGATCCATGGTGGTGTAGGCGCCATCAATGAGTCTGATGTCAGCCTTGCTGCAACATCCAATGCGATCATCATCGGCTTTAACGTACGTCCGGATACTACAGCAAAACAGCTTGCTGAGCAGGAGGGTGTTGACCTTCGACTTTATAAAGTCATTTATCAGGCGATCGAGGATGTAGAGGCAGCTATGAAGGGTATGCTGGATCCTGTATTCGAGGAGAAGGTTATCGGTCACGCAGAAGTTCGTCAGCTGTTCAAGGCATCCGGTGTCGGAACAATCGCAGGAAGCTATGTGCTGGATGGTACATTCCAGCGTAACTGTAAGGTTCGTATCACACGAGGTGAGGATCAGATCTTCGAGGGTGAGCTTGCATCCCTGAAGAGATTTAAGGATGATGTCAAGGAAGTTCGTGCCGGATATGAGTGCGGTCTTGTATTTAATGACTTTAATGATGTCAAAGAAGAAGATAAAGTCGAAGCATATATCATGGTAGAGGTACCAAGATAGGAGTGATTCGTAATGAGAAAAAACAGCATTAAAAATACACGTGTGAATGGTGCAGTTCAAAAAGAACTCAGCACCATCATACACAGCGAGATCAAGGACCCCAGAATTCATCCGATGACTTCTGTGACAGCTGTTGAGGTGGCACCGGATCTTAAGACCTGCAAAGCTTACATCAGTGTGCTGGGCGAGAAACAGGCCAAGGATTCCACCCTCCGGGGCTTAAAGAATGCAGAGGGCTATGTTCGGAGAGAATTGGCCAGAAGACTGAATCTCCGCAATACACCGGAGATCCGTTTTGTTCTGGATGAGTCTATTGAATATGGTGTAAATATGTCAAAGAAGATTAATGACGTAATGAGTGGGATGGAAACAGAGGAATAGGTGGAAAAAATGAAAAACATTTCAGAAATACTGGAAAATGTAAAAACCGTTGGCATTGGCGGTCACATCCGTCCGGATGGGGACTGCATTGGTTCCTGTATGGCTCTGTATCTCTATATCCGGAAATATTTTCCTGATATAGAAGCAGATGTTTATCTGGAAGACCGGAAACCTGTATTTGATTACATTGACAGAATGGATGAGGTTAAGGCAGAAGCAGAAGAAGATAAGGTGTATGATCTTTTTATCACCTGCGATGTCAGTGCACTGGACAGACTTGCAGTTGCCCGGAAATATTTCGATGCAGCAAAAAAAACAGCCTGCATTGATCATCATGTGAGCAATAACGGATTTGCGGATGTCAATCATGTAAGAGGCGAGATCAGCTCTGCCAGCGAAGTTCTTTACGGACTTCTGGATTCAGACAAGATCGATCGTTCCATTGCGGTTCCTATTTATACGGGAATGGCACATGATACCGGCGTGTTCCAGTATTCTTCCACAACACCGGAAACCATGAGGATCGCCGGAGAACTGATGAAAACAGGATTTGATTTCAGCAGGATCATCGATGAGTCCTTTTACCAGAAAACATATCTTCAGAATCAGGTCATGGGACGTGTCCTGGCAGAAAGTATTCTCCTTCAGGGCGGTAAGTGCGTGGTCGGATATCTGAAAAAACGGGAGATGGATTTCTACAGTGTGGAAGGAAAGGATCTGGAGGGAATCGTGAGCCAGCTCCGTCTGACTGCAGGTGTGGAGGTTGCGATCTTTATCTATGAGATGCAGACGCAGCTCTTTAAGGTATCTCTCCGTTCCAATGGTAAGGTGGATGTAAGCAAGATTGCCGTATTTTTCGGAGGCGGCGGACATGTGCGTGCAGCCGGCTGTGATATGCAGGGCTCCATGTACGATGTGATCAACAACCTTACCGCTGAAATTGAAAAACAGCTTGCGGAGGAGTAAAGATAAGATCATGGACGGAATACTTGTGATCCGAAAGGAAAAAGGTTATACCTCTCATGATGTTGTTGCAAAGCTGCGTGGGATTCTCCACATGAAAAAGATCGGCCATACCGGGACTCTGGATCCGGCAGCAGAGGGAGTACTTCCTGTTGCACTGGGCAAGGGGACCCGGCTGGTGGAGCTTCTTACAGAAAAAGAAAAAACATATGAGGCGGTTTTAAGGCTGGGAGTTTCCACAGATACCCAGGACATGACCGGAGCTGTTCTTTCTGAGAAACCTGTGACCGTCACGGAAGAGGAAGTCCGTGAGGCAGTGGGATCCTTTGTGGGAGAACAGCTGCAGATCCCTCCTATGTATTCGGCTCTGAAGGTAAATGGAAAGAAGCTTTACGAACTGGCCAGAGAAGGAAAAACCATAGAGCGTAAGCCACGCCCTGTGGTTTTTTATGAGATAAGGATACTGGATATGGAGCTTCCGCTGGTACGCATAAGCGTTACCTGCAGCAAGGGCACCTATATCCGTACACTTTGCAATGACATCGGAGAAAAATTGGGCTGCGGCGGGGCCATGGAAGAGCTGCTTCGGACCAGGTCCGGAAATTTCACTCTGGAAGAGAGCATGACACTTTCACAGGTGGAGGAAGCAGTTATCGGTGGAACCATCGGGGAAAAGCTTGTTTCCATCGAGGATGTACTTTCCATGTATCCGGTCCTTACCTGTACACCGGAGGGAGACAGGCTTCTTAATAACGGAAACCCGCTTCCAGAGGAACTGGTACAGGGAGGCAGCAGGGAAGAGAAAGTCCGGATGTATAAAAGCAGCGGAAATTTCACAGGAATATACGGCTGGGATGAAAGAAAACAGAAATACGTACCCATCCGCATGTTTTTTGTATGACACTTTATAAGAACTTGCAGGAGCAGCAGAAGATATGGAATACTTGAAGATCGACGGAGAATTTCCGCGCCTTTCAAAGAGTGCGGTGACACTTGGAAAATTTGACGGCATACACCGTGGACATCAGAAACTGGTTGAGAAGATCCTGGAGCAGAAAGAAAAAGGTCTGCAGACGGTTCTTTTTTCTCTTGGTATCGGCAGCCAGATGATCTTTACAAAAGATGAACGATGTCAGCTTCTTGAGAAAGCAGGCGTGGATGTGCTGATCGAATGTCCGCTGGATAACCGGATCCGTCATATGAAAGCGGAAACCTTTGTTAAAGAAATCCTGGTGGGAGATCTTCAGGCAGAGCATGTTGCAGTTGGAGAAGATTTCAGGTTCGGGTATGAACGTAAAGGAACACCACAGCTTCTGGAGACTATGGGAAGGAAGCTTGGCTTTACTGTGGATGTTGTTCCGAAAGAAATGGAAGGCCGCAGAAAGATCAGCAGTACATTTATCCGTGAGGAACTGAAAAAGGGAAATATGGAAAAGGTTAATGATCTGCTGGGAATCCCCTTTTTTGTGGACGGTGTGATCGAACATGGAAGAGGGATGGGACACAAGGTTCTTCTTCCCACTACCAATATCGTTCCTGCAAAAGAAAAGCTGATGCCGCCAAATGGCGTTTATGATACAGTGTCCCATTTTAAGGACAGAACCCTTTGCGGGATCACAAACGTAGGATATAAACCAACCATCGGAGAGAAATTTCTGGGTGTTGAGACGTATCTTTTTGATTGTGAGGAGGATCTGTACGGAGAGCCCTGCAGAGTGGAATTTTTTCATTATTCCAGACCGGAGAAGCGCTTTTCGTCCATAGAAGCACTGAAGCAGCAGCTCCTGAAGGATGCAGAAAAGGGAAAGGCTTATTTCCACAGTCTCGAAAAATAAAAACTTTCGGGAAAAACTTTTCGAAAAAACAGTTTACAGGTCAGAAACCGTGTGCTATACTGTTCGAGGTGAAAAAAGCCAGTATTCAGAAGCCGGAGACTCCGACCACTTCTTAATACCCGGCGTTTAATTAAAATTTCAAGGAGGAAACAACAATGATTTC
Organism: Blautia massiliensis (ex Durand et al. 2017); assembly: GCF_051861785.1. NCBI lineage: Bacteria > Bacillati > Bacillota > Clostridia > Lachnospirales > Lachnospiraceae > Blautia > Blautia massiliensis (ex Durand et al. 2017). The sequence continues at coordinate 606,030 of NZ_CP146725.1, read as the reverse complement.
TAAAGAGAAGAAAACAGCGATCATGAAAGAGTATGCAAGAACAGAGGGTGACACAGGTTCACCGGAGGTTCAGGTTGCAGTTCTTACAGCAAGAATCCAGGAGCTCACAGAGCATCTTAAAACACACCACAAAGATCATCATTCCAGAAGAGGTCTTCTGAAAATGGTAGGTCAGAGACGTGGCCTTCTTGCTTATCTTAAGAAAACAGACATCGAAAGATACCGTGCACTGATTGAGAAATTAGGTTTAAGAAAATAATTGCTACGGGAGGGGCGGATGATTCCATCCGCCCCATTTTAACATGTGTGATAAACACAGACGGAATTACCGCAGGAGTGATTTCCGAGACTACTGAAAAGCCCATTTCCGGTCGAGATCTTTTTCAAAGGAAGTGGTCTTTTCAGTTGTTTCGGGCTCCTGTCAGATATTAATATAATAAGAAAAGGAGAACGAACATGTACAAAAGTTATTCCATGGAACTTGCAGGAAGAACACTGACTGTAGATATCGGACGTGTAGCGAAACAGGCCAATGGTGCTGCTCTTATGCACTACGGTGATACTACAGTCCTTGCTACTGCTACCGCATCCAAAGAGCCGAGAGAAGGGATCGATTTCTTCCCGTTAAGTGTTGAGTATGAGGAGAAGATGTATGCAGTAGGAAAGATCCCGGGAGGCTTCAACAAGAGAGAGGGCAAGGCAAGCGAGCATGCGATCCTTACATCCCGTGTTATCGACCGTCCGATGCGTCCGCTGTTTCCGAAGGATTACAGAAATGACGTAACTCTGGTAGATATGGTTATGTCTGTTGATCCGGAATGCAATCCGGAGATCCCGGCTATGCTTGGTTCTTCCATTGCAACCTGTATTTCTGATATCCCATTTGACGGTCCATGCGCAACCACACAGGTTGGTATGATCGACGGCGAGTTTATCATCAACCCGACACTTGCACAGAAGGCAGTTTCTGATCTTCAGCTTACGGTTGCTTCTACAAGAGAGAAGGTTATCATGATCGAGGCCGGAGCTAATGAGATCCCGGAAGATAAGATGATCGAGGCTATCTACAAGGCTCATGAAGTGAACCAGGAGATCATCAGATTCATCGACCAGATCGTAGCAGAGTGCGGAAAAGAGAAACATTCCTATGAGTCCTGTGCAGTACCTCAGGAGCTTTTTGATGAGATCAAGAAGATCGTTCCTCCGGAAGAGATGGAGGTTGCCGTATTCTCTGATGACAAGCAGACACGTGAGAATAACATCAGCGAGATCACTGATAAGCTGAAAGAAGCTTTTGCAGACAATGAGGAATGGCTTGCCGTTCTCGGTGAGGCTGTATATCAGTACCAGAAGAAGACTGTCCGTAAGATGATCCTCAAAGATCATAAACGACCGGACGGACGTGAGATCAGACAGATCCGTCCGCTGGCTGCAGAGACAGATATCATCCCGAGAGTTCATGGTTCTGCCATGTTCACAAGAGGACAGACTCAGATCTGTACCGTTACTACACTTGCTCCTCTTACAGAGGCACAGCGCCTTGACGGACTGGATGAGTTTGAGACATCCAAGAGATATATGCACCACTACAACTTCCCGTCCTACTCTGTAGGTGAGACCAAGCCTTCCAGAGGACCGGGACGTCGTGAGATCGGTCACGGAGCACTTGCTGAGAGAGCACTGGTACCGGTACTTCCTACAGAGGAAGAATTCCCATATGCAATCCGTACCGTATCTGAGACATTTGAGTCCAACGGCTCCACATCCCAGGCAAGTATCTGTGCATCTACCATGTCACTGATGGCTGCCGGTGTACCGATCAGAAAACCGGTTGCAGGTATTTCCTGCGGACTTGTTACAGGTGAAACAGACGATGATTACATCGTTCTTACAGATATCCAGGGCCTTGAGGACTTCTTCGGAGATATGGACTTTAAGGTAGCCGGAACACATGACGGAATCACAGCAATTCAGATGGATATCAAGATCCATGGTCTTACAAGACCGATCGTTGAGGAAGCGATCCGCAGAACAAAAGAGGCAAGAGAATATATCCTGACAGAAGTTATGGAGAAATGTATCGATAAGCCTCGTACAACTGTTGGGGAGTTTGCTCCGAAGATCATCCAGATCCAGATCGATCCGCAGAAGATCGGTGATGTAGTCGGACAGAGAGGAAAGACTATCAACACGATCATCGAGCGTACAGGTGTGAAGATCGACATCACAGATGACGGCGCAGTTTCCATTTGCGGAACAGACCAGAAGGGGATGGATGAAGCAAAACGTATGATTGAGATCATCACTACCGAGTTTGAGGCAGGACAGATCTTTACAGGACGCGTAGTCAGCATCAAAGAGTTTGGCGCATTCCTTGAGTTTGCACCGGGCAAGGAGGGAATGGTACACATTTCCAAGATCTCCAAACAGAGGATCAACCGTGTTGAGGATGTTCTCACACTTGGCGACAAAGTTAAGGTTATCTGCCTTGGCAAGGACAAGATGGGAAGAATCAGCTTCAGCATGAAGGATGTACCGGAAGAAGCATAAATGATGAGATATCACAATATTACCAAGGACGATATGTTAAACGGAGACGGACTTCGTGTAGTGCTCTGGGTAGCCGGCTGTTCACACGGCTGCCGGGAGTGCCAGAATCCCATTACCTGGGATCCGAATGGAGGTCTGCCCTTTACGGACAGCGAGCGAGCTGAGATATTTGCAGAGCTGGACAAGGATTATATCAGCGGGATCACCTTTTCAGGAGGCGATCCTCTGCATCCTTCCAATATCGCTGAGGTAACAGCTCTTGCAAGAGAGATCAGAGAGAAGTATCCGGATAAGACGATCTGGCTGTATACGGGTTCTCTCTGGGAAGAAATCCAGCAGTACGAGATCATCCATTATCTGGATGTATGCGTGGACGGGGAATTTCAGGTGGACAAGAAAGAAGTTCTTCTAAAATGGAAAGGCTCCTCAAATCAGAGGGTGATCGATGTAAAGGCATCACTTCGTGAGAACCGTGTGGTTCTGTACGCGGAGTGATCAGAGGTTTTTTCTGAAATTACCTATTGGGAGTGGGACGAAAAATGAAAAGAATTGCGAAATTTCACAAGGTAAGTTTTGAACAGTTTGCAAAGGACTGGAAGGATACCTTTGAACAGTATTCAGAAGAGGAAATCCGAAATATCTACGACAGTCTGAAGCTTCCGAAGAGAGCTACGACCGGAAGTGCAGGATATGATTTTTATGCACCTGTGGATGTGACCATGAAGCCAGGTGAGATCGTAAAGATACCGACCGGTATCCGTGTAGAGATGGAAGAGGGCTGGGTCCTGAAATGTTATCCGAGAAGCGGACTGGGATTTAAATTCCGGCTGCAGTTGAATAACACAGTGGGAATCATTGACAGCGATTATTTCTTTTCCGACAACGAAGGTCATATCTTTGCCAAGCTGACTAACGATACAAGAGAAGATAAAACGATCCAGATCCCGGCAGGAACCGGTTTTATGCAGGGAATATTTGTAGAATACGGAATCACCGTGGATGACGATGCGGATGCAGTAAGAAACGGCGGCTTCGGAAGTACCACAAAATAAAACAAAAGCCCGGAAGGCGGAGGTGTGAAGACCACATACATCCGATTTTCCGGGCTTGTTTTGTGTAGTTACCGCTTTCCGATAAATGCACTGTTTAGCTGAGAGGTGCGTCTGCCACCTCGTTTGCACGTGCTTTTTCCACGACTGCGTTAAAGGCATTTGCGGCAGCGCCGTACTCTTCATCATCTTCAATGTTTGCCAGCATCGGATCGCCGTCTGCTGTGCGGGAGAAACTGTAGAGATAAACCTCACCGGTTTCATTCTGGCCGTTCTCATCCAGTGGGAGAAGTGCGATATATTCTTTGTTCTCTACAGGGAAAATAGTAAGGATGGCACATTCTACCTCAGTATCATCATCCATAGTCAGGGTGATGGTATGATGTGCCTCATCTACCCTGCTTTCGCAGTTAGCTGTGCAGGAAGCGCAGTCGCTTGGTGCACATCCGCTTTTGTTAAATTCATCACTCATAAAAAAATCCTCCGTTCTGCTGCTGCCTGTAAATAAGAGGGCAGCTCTGCATGATATAGAGAACATTTTAACAGATATGACGTAGAACAGCAACAAAATATTTGAGAGCCTGAGAAAACTTTCAAAATATTTTTTGCTTAATCCGACAATGTGAGATATAATAAAATATGACGAAAAAATGAGGAGAAAATATAAAAATATGAAATTTATTTCCTGGAATGTAAATGGGATCCGGGCCTGTATCACCAAGGGCTTTGAGGAACGCTTTCATGAGCTGGATGCGGATATTTTCTGTCTGCAGGAGACGAAATGCCAGCAGGGACAGGTGAAACTGGAACTTCCCGGATATTATCAGTACTGGAACTACGCAAACCGCAGAGGCTATTCAGGTACAGCCATTTTTACAAAGAGGGAGCCATTGTCTGCAGTTTACGGGATCGGGATAGAGGAGCATGATAAAGAAGGACGTGTCATCACGCTGGAATTCGAAGAGTATTATTTTGTGACTGTATATACTCCTAACTCCCAGAGCGAGCTCCGCCGTCTGGAATACCGTATGAAATGGGAAGAGGATTTTTTGGCTTATCTTCTGAAACTGCAGGAGAAGAAACCGGTGATCTGCTGTGGCGACCTTAATGTGGCACATCAGGAGATCGATCTCAAGAATCCGAAGAGCAACCGCAAAAATGCAGGCTTTACGGATGAAGAGAGAGCCTGCTTTACCAGAGCTCTCGAGAGCGGCTTTATTGATACATTCCGCTATTTTTATCCGGATAAAGAGGGCGTTTACTCCTGGTGGTCCTATCGCTTCCGTGCACGAGAGAAGAATGCCGGCTGGCGTATCGACTATTTCCTTGTTTCCCCTTCCCTGAAAGAAAAGCTTCAGGATGCGAAGATCCACGGAGAGATCATGGGATCCGATCATTGCCCGGTTGAGCTGGATATTGATCTGTGACGGATCCGGTGAAACGGATTTCCATGGATTTGAATAACAAAAAGAGAAAAGGAGGAGTTGCCTTGGCAAGCCGCAGATTAGGTCGAGTGGAAAAGGGTCAGCCGCTGATACTTGGAGCCAACAAAATGGAGGGCGGTTATAATTTTGCAGTGGAGGCATCGGAGGATTCCGAAGTGTCCCTGCTTTTATATAAAAAAAGAGGAGCTGCCGCACCGGTGGAGATCGTTTTTCCAAAGGATTTCCACACAGGACGTGTGTGGGCACTGAAGCTGTGCAGTGCTTCTCTGAAGGAGTTTGAATATAATTATAAAATAGATGGTGAGATCGTGCAGGATCCGTATGCATACGGACTTCACGGGAGAGAGCATTTCGGAGTACCTTACGATCCGGAAAAGGAGGTCCGCTGCCGTTCCCTTAATGAGAATGTTTCCGGCTGGGAAAATGAAACTGCACCGGCAGTCGAATACGAAAATATGATCCTGTACAAGCTTCATGTCCGTGGTTATACGAAGCTTGCCAGAAAGATGGTTTCCCATAAGGGGACTTTTCTTGGCCTGACAGAGATGATCCCTTACTGGAAAGAACTTGGGATCAATGCCATTGAACTGATGCCTGCCTATGAATTCTGTGAGGTTCCGATCAGTAAACCGAAGGAAGGCAGTGAACACATCAAGACCCGTCGAAAGGAAAATGTAGTGAATTACTGGGGCTATGCATCCGGCTTTTATTTCAGCCCGAAGAGTGCTTACTGCAGCACCAGAGAACCGGAGCAGGAATTTCGGTATCTGATCCGGGAACTGCACAAGAACGGCATTGCCTGTATCATGGAATTCTATTTTCCGGAGGAAACAGACAGTCTGATGGCTCTTCGAGCCCTGCAGTTCTGGAGAGATTTTTACCATGTAGATGGATTTCATGTGCTGGGTGAGGGCTTTAACCGGGAGATGCTTCTTCGGGATGGAATCCTTTCCGGAGCAAAACTGATCTTCCAGGGCTTTGATTTTGATCATTTTTACAGAGGAAAGCTTCCGGCCAGACGCTGCGGAGCGGAGAGCAATATGAATTTTCTCCAGGATATGCGCCGTTTTCTGAAAAGCGATGAAGGTATGGTGGAGGCTGCAGCATGGCATATCCGTCATAACAGCGAGAATCATGGAGTGATCAATTACATGGTCTGCCAGGACGGATTTACCATGAATGACCTGGTGAGCTACAATTATAAACATAACGAGGCCAATGGCGAAGGCAATCAGGACGGAAGCAGCTATAATTATTCCTGGAACTGCGGTGTGGAAGGCCCTACCCGTAAGGTTTCCGTCCGTCAGATGAGAGAACGCCAGATTAAAAATGCCTTTCTGATGATGCTGCTGAGTCAGGGTGTTCCCATGATTTATCACGGTGATGAATTCGGCAATTCCCAGAACGGAAACAATAATGCCTACTGTCAGGATAATGCTACCGGCTGGACAGACTGGAAGGGCCTTTCCAGAAACCAGGGGCTGAGGGAATTTGTAAAGGATGCCATTGCTTTTCGTAAGGCCCATCCCGTTCTTCATATGCCGGTGGAACTGAAAGGGGTAGATTATCTGACCAGGGGGTTTCCGGATGTGTCTCTTCACGGGGAACGTGCCTGGTATCTGAGCTATGAGAATACCAGCAGGCTTCTTGGTATGATGTACTACGGAGCCTATGCAAGGGAAAAAGAGGATCTGGAGGCTGCAGAGGATGATTTTATTTACATCGGCTATAATTTCCACTGGGAAAACCGGAGCCTTGCTCTGCCCAATATCCCGGAAGGCATGTGCTGGAAAAAAATCACAGATACCTCTCTTCACGGAACAGGATTCTGTCTGGAGGAGGAAGAAGAATATAAAAAATCAATCGAAATAGGCCCCCGCGCCATTGTGGTATTGCTGGGCAGACAGGAGGCGAAGAAAGATGCGATCATGGCACCCGTGGCTGCACTTCAGGACCATCACGAGGCATAAGCTTCTGGTGATGAAATATTGTTTTCGTATCGGGTTATATAAGCAGGGGTTGCTTCATGACCTGTCCAAATATTCCCCGACGGAATTTCTGGTAGGCTGTAAATATTATCAGGGGACAAGAAGCCCCAACAACGCAGAACGTGAGGCAACCGGCGTATCCATGTCCTGGCTGCACCATAAGGGAAGAAACAGACACCATTTTGAACATTGGGTAGACTATTCCCTTGACGGTGAGCATGTGATCATGGGAGCCAGAATGCCCAGAAAATATGTGGCGGAAATGGTCATGGACCGAATCAGTGCATCCAGAAACTATCTGGGAGAGGAATATACCTATCATGAACCATTGCAGTATTTTCTGAAAAGCAAGGAGAAGCTGTGGTTTATCCACCCACAGACAAAGAAAGAACTGGAGGGACTTCTCCGGATTCTGGATAAATACGGAGAGGATAAGACCCTGTGGTATATCCGCAATGTATATCTATGTGATAACCGCGGAAAAAAAGTGAAAAGCCCTGGGAAAAAGCTTCGAAATCACAGATAGGGGTGTATTTTTGGCAAGTTGTCTGATATAATATTCAGATATCAGGAGGAAGAATGAATGGATACACCAACAATTGCGAAATACTATAGAGAGAAAGATCCCATGGAGCGCCTGAAGCTTCTGGAGCAGTCCATTGCAGCAGGAGAAGAACCGGAAGAAAACAGGATCCGCAAGGAACTCTGGGAGATCCGTTACAGCGATAAAGCTGAGACTGGTGATACCAGGGCAGACGGTTATCTCGGTCTCTGGATGACCATGGAGTTTAACCGGAATTCCGCTTCCAGATTCTTTGGTACAAGAAGTGCGAAGAAAGAGATAGGCAAGTATCTTAAGAAGCTGAAATTTCAGGAGTTCCAAGAAAAGGGCGGCCTTTATGAGGAGCTTCTTTACCGGGAATGCTGTCATCTGGTTCTGGTCTACATGGATCTCTGTCAGACAGATAAATCCTATAACACAACGATTTTCGGCCTGATCCACATCAAGGAGGACAGTGCGAAGGCCAAGGTCCAGAGAGACATCAGGGAAACAGCTGTGGAGCTTCCGGCTAATCTTGGAATGGAAGCTGAGCTTGGAATCATCACAAGAGCTGCCAGAGAGATCTACAGGCAGTATTATCCCAACGAAGGAAACATTTAGGAGGCCGGAGAGCTTCCGTTTCAGGCTGTCTGACTACTCAGGCAGCCTTTTGTTGCCATGCATCCGATAAAATATTCTGAGATTTTTTGAACGAAGATCCCTGTCGGGTGTGAAGAGAAACATTCAGGAGGTTACTATTTTATGAATCCCAATCATCTGAACGCATATGAAGTCCTGAAGGAAGAGGAGCTTCAGGATATTCATTCAAAAGGATGGCTTCTGAGACACAAAAAAACAGGAGCCAGAGTGATGCTCATCGAGAATAGTGATGAGAATAAGGTTTTTAACATTGCATTCCGTACACCGCCGAAAAACAGTACAGGTGTTGCTCATATATTGGAACACAGCGTACTGTGCGGCTCCAGGGAATTTCCGCTTAAGGATCCTTTTGTGGAGCTGGTAAAAGGTTCTCTTAATACCTTCCTTAATGCCATGACCTATCCGGATAAGACCTGCTACCCGGTAGCAAGCTGTAATGACCGGGATTTCCAGAATCTGATGCATGTATATCTGGATGCGGTATTCTATCCGAATATTTACAAAAAAGAAGAGATCTTCCGTCAGGAAGGCTGGAACTACCATCTGGAGAAGAAAGAAGGCCCGCTGAAATACAACGGTGTCGTTTACAATGAAATGAAGGGTGCTTTTTCCTCACCGGATGATGTTCTGGAGAGAGAGATCATGAATTCGCTGTTCCCGGATACAACCTATGGCTGTGAGTCCGGCGGAGATCCTGTAAATATTCCGGATCTCAGCTATGAGGAATTTCTGGATTTCCACAGACAGTACTATCATCCGTCCAACAGCTTTATCTATCTCTACGGAAACATGGATATGGAGGAGAAGCTGGAATTTCTTGACAGCCATTATCTGTCTGCTTTTGATCCTCTTGCCATTGATTCCGAGATCCGGGACCAGGAAGCCTTTGCCCAGGTAAAGGACATTCAGAAGCCTTATCCGGTATCAGAGGATGAGGGAGAAGAGGATAACACCTATCTTTCCTACAATATGGTTGTGGGTGAAGCGGCAGATATCAACCTGAGTCTTGCTTTCGAGGTTCTGGATTATGCTCTCTTAAGCGCACCGGGTGCACCACTGAAGCAGGCACTTCTGGATGCAAAGATCGGCAAAGATATCTACGGCTCCTTTGAGGATGGTATCAAGCAGACCTATTTCTCCATTGTGGCAAAGGGAGCAAACTTAAGTCGGAAAGAGGAATTCATAAAGGTGATCCGTGATACTCTCACAAAGATCGCAGAGGAAGGAATTGATAAAAAGGCAGTAACAGCCGGGATCAATTACTATGAATTCCGTTTCCGTGAAGCAGATTTCTCTTCCTATCCGAAGGGGCTGATGTATGGCCTGGATATTTTAAGCAGCTGGCTTTATGATGATACGAAGCCGTTCTGCGAGGTGCAGCTTCTGGAGGGCTTTGAGTTCCTTAAGAAAGCCCTGGAAGAGGGATATTTCGAGGAGCTGATCCGAAAATATCTTCTGGACAATACCCATGGTGCGGTCCTTTCCCTGGTACCGGAGAAGGGCCTTGCAGCAAAGAGAGATAAGGAGCTGGAAGAAAAGCTGGAGAATTACAGAAAGCGCCTTTCTGATGAAGAGCTTACCCGGATGGTAGAGAACACCAAAGCGCTGGAGGCTTATCAGGAAGCGGAGGAAGCTCCGGAAGCGCTGACCTGCATCCCCATGCTCTCCAGAGAAGACATCAAAAAAGAGATCACAGGGCTGACAAACGAGGAGCACCATGTGGAGGACAGCTTGTTTCTGTATCATGATGTGTGCACCAATGGTATCGGTTATGCAGATCTTCTTTTTGAGATCCATGACTTTGATGTTGATACAGTTCATTATCTGGGACTTCTGAAATCTGTGCTTGGTGCAGTGGATACGGAGAATTACACGTATGGCGAGCTGTTTAATGAAGTGAATGCGAGAACCGGCGGTATTGCCTATGGGATAGAGGTTTTTGATGATGCCCAGGATACCGATGCATTCCGTGCCATGTTTGCCGTAAGAGGAAAAGCGTTATATCCGGAGATGGATTTCATGTTTTCCATGATCCGGGAGGTTCTTACAACTTCGAAGTTGGATGACACCAAACGTCTCTACGAGATCATTGCCAGAGTGAGATCTAGAGCCCAGGCCAGCCTTGCAAGTGCAGGCCATTCCACCGCCGTTCTCCGTGGTGCTTCCTACGCATCTCCGATGGCGGCATTCCAGGATGAGATGGCAGGAATCGGATATTATCAGTTTATCGAAAAACTGGAGAAGGATTTTGACAGCTGCAAGGATGAGATCGTGAAAAATCTCCGTAAGGTGATGGAAGAGGTCCTTCGTCCGGAGAATTTCTGTGTAAGCTATACCGGAGAGAGAGAATCTCTGGATGCAGTAAAAGCACAGGCTGCCGGGATCAAAAAAGTCTTGTTTAACGGACAGAAGCCGGAGCCTGTGAAGCAGGCCCCCTGCATAAAGAAAAACGAAGCCTTCAAGACCTCCGGCCAGGTCCAGTATGTGGCACAGAACGGAAACTTCCGCAAAAAAAGCCTGGAGTATACCGGTGCACTGGAGATCCTGAAAGTGATCTTAAGCTACGATTATCTCTGGATCAACCTTCGTGTAAAGGGTGGAGCGTATGGCTGCATGAGCGGCTTTAAGAGAAACGGAGAGAGCTTCCTGGTATCCTACCGTGATCCCCATCTAAAGAGAACCCTGGAAGTATACCAGGGAGTGCCGGATTATATCCGTGCCTTTGAGGCAGACGAGCGTGAGATGACAAAATATATCATCGGAACGATCAGCAACAAGGATGTGCCGAGAACTCCGCAGATGCAGGGAAGTATCTCAAAAACCGCATATTTCTCCAATGTTACAGAGGATATGCTCCAGAAGGAAAGAAATCAGATCCTCGGAGCGCAGAAGGAAGATATCCAGAAACTGGCAGCTCTTGTAGAAGCAGTACTTTCCGATGATCAGATCTGCGTAGTAGGAAGTGAGACTGCAATAGAGAAGGCGGAAGATGTATTCATGGAAGTGAAGCCACTGATCGGCTGAGGAGAAACAAAGCCTGCTGTCCGTTAAATGGGATAGCAGGCCGTGAAAGGATTATGAGAGGATAAAGGATGGATAATAATTTTAGATCAGGCTTTGTTGCGATCATCGGAAGACCGAATGTTGGAAAATCCACGCTGATGAACCATCTTATCGGACAGAAGATCGCCATCACATCAAACAAGCCACAGACAACCAGAAACAAGATACAGACCGTGTATACCTGTGATGAGGGACAGATCGTATTTTTGGACACACCGGGTATCCACAAGGCAAAAAACAAGCTTGGAGAATACATGGTACAGGTTGCGGAGAGAACCCTGAAGGAAGTAGATGCCATTATGTGGCTGGTGGAGCCGTCCACATTCGTAGGTGCGGGAGAGCGCCACATTGCCGAGCAGCTGCAGAAGGTTGGAGTTCCTGTGATTCTCATCATCAACAAGATCGATACGGTAAAAAAAGAAGAGCTTCTTCCTGCGATCGATACCTACCGTAAGATCTGTGATTTTGCAGAGATCATTCCCTGCTCTGCCCTCCGCGGAAAAAACACACAGGATATCATTCCAAGTATTTTCAAATATCTTCCGTACGGACCGATGTTCTATGATGAGGATACAGTTACCGACCAGCCTCAGCGCCAGATCGCCGCAGAGATCATCCGTGAGAAGGCTCTGCATGCACTGGATGAGGAGATCCCTCACGGAATCGCCGTTGCCATTGACCGGATGAAGAAACGTCCGGGAAGAAGCAACATCATAGATATTGATGCGACCATCATCTGCGAGCGTAATTCCCACAAAGGCATCATCATCGGAAAACAGGGTGCCATGCTGAAAAAGATCGGAAGCAATGCCCGCTATGAGCTGGAGCGTATGCTGGAAGCAAAGGTAAACCTAAAGCTCTGGGTCAAGGTGACTAAGAACTGGAGAGACAGTGATTTCCTGATCAAGAACTTTGGATATGATAAGAAAGAAATCTGAAAATGAGTGATCTGATTACCGTACAGGGAGTGGTACTTTCTGCCATGCCGGTAGGGGATTATGACAAGCGGATCGTCCTTCTCACAAGAGAGAGGGGGAAGATCTCCGCTTTTGCCAAGGGAGCGAGACGGCAGAACAGTCCGTTCATGGCAGCAGCTAACCCGTTTGTATTCGGAAGCTTTACTCTTTATGAGGGAAGGACAAGCTATAATCTGAACCAGGTCAGCGTGCAGCATCATTTTGTGGAGCTGGCCACCCGGCAGCCGGGGGTTTACTATGGATATTATTTTCTGGAGCTGGCAGATTATTTTGGCAAAGAGGGAACGGATGAGAAAGAGATGATGAATCTTCTCTATGTGACCATCAAAGCCATTTTGAATCCTCATATAGAAGACCGGCTGGTGCGCTGTATCTATGAACTGCGGACTATGGTGATCCAGGGCGTGATGCCGCAGCTGTTCCAGTGTGCGGGCTGCGGGAGAGAGCTTACGGAGGAAGAAACCGGAGAACTTTTTTTCTCCCAGGACGAGCATGGGATCCTGTGTGCGGACTGCAGCAGGATAGCCATGGACAGGAAACGGATCTCAGCGGCTGCCCTGTATGCCATGCGCTACATAGCCGTGTCCCCCTTGGCAAAGCTGTATACGTTTACAGTGCGGGATGATGTGCTGCGGGAACTGGAACGCCACATTTACCGGTATACGGAGCTGAATACAGACAAGCGGTTTAAAAGTCTGGAGATTCTGGAATTGATGAGATAGATCATTGTCGGCTGCGGAATAACCGTAACGATTTATTTATCAAAAGCAGGACAGGATGCAATGCAATTGGAAATATCCTTGAAAAATCATGAGGATACTAGTATAATAAGACCAAAAATGTAAAAAAGCAGCTTTTTCCGGAGCTTTCCGGACGCATTTGGCGGAACAGCTGCAAGTCAAGAGGAGAGAAATCATGGAAAAGACAATGGAAAAGATCGTAGCTCTTGCAAAAGCCAGAGGATTTGTTTACCCGGGTTCCGAGATCTACGGCGGCCTGGCAAACACATGGGATTATGGAAATCTCGGTGTAGAGCTTAAAAATAACGTAAAACGTGCATGGTGGCAGAAATTCATTCAGGAGTCTCCGTACAATGTAGGTGTTGACTGTGCGATCCTTATGAACCCGCAGACATGGATCGCTTCCGGACATCTTGGCGGATTTTCTGATCCTCTTATGGACTGTAAAGAGTGCCACGAGCGTTTCCGTGCAGATAAGCTCATTGAGGACTTTTGTGCAGAGCATGACATTGCCATTGAGGGAAGCGTAGATGCATGGTCCCAGGAGAAGATGATGGACTTCATCAAAGAACACGAGGTAGGATGTCCGAGCTGTGGTAAACACAACTTCACAGATATCCGTCAGTTCAACCTGATGTTCAAGACATTCCAGGGTGTTACCGAAGATGCCAAGAATACTGTATATTTAAGACCGGAGACTGCACAGGGTATTTTCGTAAACTTCAAGAACGTACAGAGAACATCCCGTAAAAAGATCCCGTTTGGTATCGGACAGATCGGTAAATCCTTCCGTAACGAGATCACACCGGGTAACTTCACATTCCGTACCCGTGAGTTCGAGCAGATGGAGCTTGAGTTCTTCTGCGAGCCGGATACAGATCTTGAGTGGTTTGCATACTGGAAGAAGTTCTGCCTTGACTGGCTGAGTGCTCTCGGACTTAAGGATGATGAGGTTCGTTACCGTGACCATGATAAGGAAGAGCTGAGCTTCTACAGCAAGGCTACCACAGATGTGGAATTCCTTTTCCCATTCGGATGGGGTGAGCTCTGGGGAATCGCTGACAGAACAGATTATGACCTGACACAGCATCAGAATGTATCCGGCCAGGATCTCACATATTTTGATGATGAGAAGAAACAGAAATATATCCCATACGTTATCGAGCCATCACTTGGAGCAGACCGTATGGTACTTGCTTTCCTCTGCAGCGCTTACGATGAGGAAGTTCTGGATGAAGAGAAGAATGATGTCCGTACAGTCCTTCATTTCCATCCGGTACTTGCACCGGTTAAGATCGGTGTGCTTCCGCTTTCCAAGAAGCTTAACGAGGGTGCTGAGAAGATCTACCAGCAGCTTTCCAAGAAGTACAACTGTGAGTACGATGACCGTGGAAATATCGGTAAACGTTACCGCAGACAGGATGAGATCGGTACTCCGTTCTGTATCACTTATGACTTCGAGTCTGAGAATGACGGTGCAGTTACAGTCCGTGACCGTGACACTATGGAGCAGGTACGTGTGAAGATCGATGAGCTTGATGCATACTTTGCTGATAAATTTACATTTTAAGTAAATACATTTTTTAATAAAAAACCTCCGGCTATTTTCTGACCGGAGGCTTTTTTTCAACAAGTCTGTTTTTCATCCGCCAGTTTCTTGGCGACATTCCGTATACATTTTTGAAAGCCCGGGAAAAATGCAGCTGATTGGGATATCCGACTGCATTTCCGATATCTGCGATAGACAGGGCTGTGATCTTAAGAAGTTCTGCAGCTTTGGTCATGCGATAGCTGATCAGGAATTCCTGGGGAGAACGTCCGATGGTGTCGTGGAAGATCTTACCGAAGTAGCTTCGGTTCAGGCCGCAGCAGGCTGCGATATCCTCAATGGAAATATCATTCTGGAAATTCTGTTCAATAAAAGAGAGCGCCTCCTTGATATAAAAATCACGGATACTTCCATCCTGTTTCATGCGGACAGTTTCAGCAGAGCGCATAAAGTAATCCAGAAAAAGCCAGGTATGTCCGATAAGATGGAAGGATGATTCCTGGGAATTATGGCTGATGTAAAGCATTTCCTCCATCATTTTCTGGCGGAGATCTGCAGAGTGGCTGTGATAGACCGGATGGTCCGGACTTAAACCTGCAGTTTCCACGATCTCTTTTGCCCGGAGCCCGTCAAATTCCACCCAGGTGTACTCCCATGGAAAGTCGGTATCTGCAATGTAGGTGTTGATATGACCGGGAAAAAGCATGAAACCATGGCCGCTTTTTACCTGATAGGTGATGGTTTCTCCTGCGGAATTGTCTGCCATCAGAGTTCCGGTACCGGAGATCACATAATGAAAAATATAATGGTTTCGTGCTGCCGGGCCGAATGAATGTGCCGGAGCGCAGTGCTCCCAGCCGTATTGGTATAGTCCGATATCAACAAAGTTTTCATTTGGAAAAACGGAGAAGAGAAGGTCATTCATATTTTTATCCTTTAGGCGTATGATTTTGTCTGGTTTCAGTAACATTATATATTAAAACAGCAGGGAACTTCAACATATGTATAAAAATGCAATTACAAAAACAGCCTGTAAAATATACAAAAAAGAGAAGGATAATCGATAAAACTTTGTGAGAAAATTAAGTTTCTCGAGAAACTTGTTGATTTTCGATAAATCCGGAATATACTAATTTTAGATAAAAGCAGTGATATAGGCGTAAAATATATCAAAATGCTAGATGACTTTAATGAAGACAGAGAAAAATTGCATTTTAATATAAAACAAGAAAAACACTGCTATTTATGCAAGCATAAAGCTATGTTAAAATAACTTTCAGAAAAAGAAACCAGAGAATAAGTATTGGAGAACCCGGATAGCCATATCAGTTAAATGGGTGATATCCGACTTATCAAATAAAAGGAAAAGGAAGGAGCATTACAAGATGCGCAACAGAAGTAAATGGATCCTCTGTATGGGACTTGCCTTTACCATGGCAGCTTCCGTTACATTGAGCGGATGCGGCACAGGTAAAAAGGACAGCGGAAAGACAGAGATCGAACTTGTGCAGTATAAACCGGAAGCAGTTAAGGCATTTGAAAAACTGGAAGAAAAATTCAATGCCACTCATGATGATATCCATCTTACCATCGAATCCCCAAACGATGCTATGACTGTATTGAAGACAAGATTTATCCGTGAGGATAATCCGGATATCATTGGAATCGGAGGCGATGTTAACTTTTCCAATTTTATTGATTCTGATATGCTGATGGATATTTCCGATTATCAGGGACTGGATTCGATCAAAGATGCATATAAAGAAATTGATAAAGCACTGGAATTCGTTCCGGAAGACGGAGTCTATGCGGTTCCTTACGTGGCCAATGCCGCCGGAATCCTTTACAACCGTGAGCTTTTCAAGGAGCATGGCTGGCAGATCCCGACTACATGGGATGAATTTATGAGCCTTTGCCAGGAAATTCAGGATGCAGGTATCCAGCCACTTTATTTCGGATTTAAAGATACCTGGACCTGTCTTGCACCGTGGAATTCTATTGCGGTAGATCTTGCACCAGCCGATGTATGCCGTCAGGTAAACCAGGGAAACGCTACTTTTGAAAAAGAGTATAAGGAAGTAGCAGACCGTATGCTGGAGCTTATCCAGTATGGACCGGATGATCCCTTTGCCTATGATTACAATGGAGCCTGCACCGCTTTTGCAAAAGGGGAAGCTGCCATGTATCCCATCGGAAGCTATGCGATCCCGCAGATCCAGAGTGTAAATCCGGATATGGATATTGATTCTTTTGTGACACCGGCAAGCAATGATCCGTCAGAAAACAAACTGAATTCCGGAGTTGACCTTCAGTTCTGTGTGATGAATGACTGTGAGAATAAGGAAGCTGCCTATGAAGTGCTGGATTTCCTCCTTGAGGATGAAAATGTACAGACATATCTGGATGACCAGAAGGCAGTTCCATGCAAAGAGGGGGATTTCACACTTCCCGCTACTCTGGATGGTATGAAGGAATACATAGAAGAGGGAAAAATGGCAGATTACCAGGATCATTATTATCCTACAGAGATGGCTGTGGATGCACAGATCCAGACTTTCCTGATGAAAAAGGATAAAGATGCATTCCTGAAAAAATTTGATACAGACTGGACAAGATATAACCGTGACATTATCCGTAAAGTACAGGACTATGAGGAGAAGAACGGGGAAGGAGAGAACTGATCATGGGAAAAAAATCTATGAGTGGAAGAAAGCTGACCTTTCTTCTGATCACCATTCCGATCGTGGCATTATTTTTCTGCTTTAACACACTGCCTCTGATCAAGGGTGTGATCTACAGCTTTACAAACTTTAAAGGCTATGGAAGCTATGACTGGGTAGGACTTCGAAACTATAAGGATCTTTTTACAGACAGCCGTGTTGGCGGTTCCTATCTGTTTACCTTTAAGCTGGCCATCGTGGCAACTATCGTAACAAATGTACTCAGCCTGATCCTGGCACTTGGACTGAACAGTAAGATCCGTTTCAAGAGTGCACTGCGTGGAGCTTATTTTATTCCGAATGTACTTGGCGCACTGGTCGTAGGATATATTTTCAATTATTTCTTTACATATATCCTGCCTGCATTCGGAAAGATGATCGGAAATAAAACATTGTCTTCCAGCATGCTTTCCAGTACGAGCCTGGCATGGGTTGCCATCGTGATCGTGTGTGCATGGCAGTCCATTGCAATGAATACGATCATCTACATTTCCGGTCTTCAGACAGTGCCGGCGGATGTATACGAAGCAGGCGCTATTGATGGTGCTACCGGATTCAGCAAGTTCCGTTACCTGACATTCCCGCTGATCGTTCCGTTTTTCAGCATCAACATGGTTCTCTGTGTGAAAAACTTCCTGATGGTATTTGATCAGATCATGGCTTTGACAAAGGGTGGTCCTGCACAGAGTACAGAATCCATTTCCTATCTGATCTATAACAATGGTATGAGTGGCGGTCAGTTTGGATTCCAGAGCGCTAATGCGGTTATATTCTTTATTGTGATCGTGATCATTTCTGCAGCGCAGTTGACTATCACAGGGAAAAAGGAGGAGCAGCTGTAATGAAAACGAAAGTAAGAGAAAAAGCGAACTGGCCGGTAACGATCCTTCTGATCCTTGGCCTTATCACAGTGGTATTTCCGCTTTATATGACAATTGTGATCGCATTCAAGCAGCCGACAGAGATGACCAACAGTGTAGCCGGGATCCTGTCTCTGCCAGAGAAATTCAGTTTTGCCAATTTCAGGGAAGCTATGGAGGTAACAGACTTCTGGCATTCTCTTGGAAACAGTGTATTGATCACTGTGATCACAGTGGTTCTTGCTATTGTAATTCATTCACTTTTAGGTTATGCTATAGCCAGAAACAAGAGAAGTAAATTTTATAAATTTATCTATCTCTATGTAGTGAGCGGTATGTTTGTTCCGTTTGCTATCCTGATGATGCCGCTTGTAAAGCAGACTGCTGAGATGGGGCTTGATAACAAAGTCGGTGTGATCATTCTTTACACAGTATTTTATATGCCTATGAACGTGCTTCTTTATTCCGGATATCTGACAAACATTCCAATGGCCCTTGAGGAGGCTGCCTGTGTGGATGGAGCCAGCACCTGGAAAACATATTGGAAGATCATCTTTCCGATCATGAAGCCGATGCATGCCACAGTGGCAGTTCTGACAGCACTTGGAACCTGGAATGACGTTATGACTCCACTGGTTATCATGTCCGGATCTACAGGTGGAACCACATTGCCTCTGGCACAGCTGAATTTCCAGACTCAGTTCGGAACAAACTATAACCTTGCGTTTGCCTCTTATCTGCTGGCACTGCTTCCGATCCTTCTGTTTTATCTGATCTGCCAGAAGCACATTTTAAATGGTGTTGTAAACGGTGCCGTAAAATAAAAACACAAGAAAAAGGAGGATTCACATATGGGAATCATCTACTGCGAGAAAGACAGAACGTTTACCCTGCAGACAAAAGAGACTACATATCAGATGCAGGTGGATCAGTACGGATTTCTTCTTCATCTCTATTATGGCAAAAAGGCAGAAGGCTGCATGGATTATCTTCTGACCTACTATGACAGGGGATTTTCCGGAAATCCCTATGATGCGGGAACAGACAGAACCTATTCCATGGACGCTCTTCCACAGGAGCTTTCCTGCTACGGAAACGGAGATTTCCGCAGTGCATCACTGATGCTGGAAAACGGTGACGGAAGCATGAGCTGTGATATGCGTTACAAGAGCTATACTATCCGTGACGGTAAATACAGCCTTCCGGGGCTTCCGGCTGTTTATGCGGACAATGATGAGGCACAGACTCTGGAGATCGTACTGGAGGATCCGGCTACCGGTGTGGAGGCCATGCTTCTTTACGGTGTACTTCCGGAACTGGATATCATTACAAGAAGCGTCTATGTCCGCAATCAGAGCAGTGAGAAGATCTATGTGAACAAGGTGATGTCCGCAGAACTGGATTTTCTTTACGGAGATTATGACCTGCTTACTTTTTACGGAAGACATGCCATGGAGCGGAATCTGCAGAGGGTTCCGGTAGCACACGGAAGTCAGATGATCGGCAGTGTCCGTGGTACTTCCAGCCATCAGTATAATCCGATGATGATCCTGGCAGAAAAGGACACTACAGAGGATCATGGGGGCTGCTATGCTATGTCCTTTGTATACAGTGGAAATTTCCAGGGTGAGGTTCTTAAAGATCAGTACAATCAGACAAGAATGCTCCTTGGTGTACAGGAGGAGTGCTTCCGGTATCCGCTGGAAGCCGGAGAGACCTTCTATGCGCCTGAGGTGATCTTAAGCTACACAGATCAGGGAATGAACCGTCTTTCCCAGAATCTGCACAGCTGCATCCGTCATCATATCTGCCGTGGTAAATATAAGACAGAGGTTCGTCCGGTGCTGGTAAACAGCTGGGAGGCAGCATATTTTGATTTTACAGGGGAGACTTTATATAATCTGGCAAAAGAGGCAAGGAGCCTTGGTATCGATATGCTGGTTCTGGATGACGGCTGGTTTGGAAAACGTGACGATGACAACAGTGGTCTTGGGGACTGGTATGTCAATGAGAAGAAGCTTGGAGAGACTCTCGGCGGACTGGTAAAAAGAGTCAATGACCTTGGAGTGAAATTCGGTATCTGGATCGAGCCTGAGATGATCTCTGAGGACAGTGATCTTTACCGTGAGCATCCGGACTGGGCACTTACGATTCCGGGAAGAAAACCAGTGAGATCCAGAAATCAGCTGGTACTTGATTTTTCCAGAAAAGAAGTTGTAGACGGAATCTTCGGACAGATCAGTGCGGTATTGGATAATGCCAATATTGAGTACGTTAAATGGGATATGAATCGAAGCCTGATGGATGTATTTTCCGTAATGACCAAGGATCAGGGACGTGTAATGTATGATTATGTCCTGGGATTGTACGATTTTCTGGACCGTATGGTGAACCGTTATCCGGATCTTCTGATCGAGGGTTGCAGCGGCGGTGGTGGAAGATTTGACGCAGGCATGCTGTATTACACACCGCAGATCTGGTGCAGCGACAACTCCGATGCTATTGACAGGCTTCGGATCC
Organism: Blautia massiliensis (ex Durand et al. 2017); assembly: GCF_051861785.1. NCBI lineage: Bacteria > Bacillati > Bacillota > Clostridia > Lachnospirales > Lachnospiraceae > Blautia > Blautia massiliensis (ex Durand et al. 2017). The sequence goes on along the minus strand of NZ_CP146725.1, from coordinate 585,368 downwards.
AGTATGGCACTTCCTTCGGATATCCGGTATCGGCCATGGGAGCACATGTGTCTGCAGTGCCGAACCATCAGACAGGAAGGATCACCCCGTTACATACCAGAGGTGTGGTTGCCATGTCCGGAACCTTCGGCTACGAGCTGGATCTTCTGAAGCTGACTGAGGAAGAAAAAGATGAGGTCCGCAGCCAGATCGGGGAATTCCGTAAATATGCGCCACTGATCCAGAACGGACGGTACTATCGCCTGACAGATCCGTTTAAGAGTGAGGTCTGTGCATGGGAGATCGTTGGAAATTCTCAGGAAGAAGTTCTGCTCAATGTTGTCATGGAGGAGATCCATGGAAATATGACTGTGAATTATGTGCAGCTTCGCGGCCTTGATGAGAGTGCACTTTATAAGGACCAGACTACCGGCAGGATCTATTCCGGAGCTGCTCTGATGCATGGTGGAATGCCGCTTCCTGCAGAGTTTGGGGAGTACAGAGCTTATCAGTATCATTTTGTGAGAGAATAAGAGCGTATTGAGACAGTAAGATAAATAAAAGGATCCGTCATACAGACAGCTGAAAAAGCCGATGTATGGCGGATCTTTTTTATCATAGCTCAGTGTACGGTGATCTGATAGCTCTTGATAAATTCCTCATCTGGTTTCAGCACATTGATATTTGCTTTTTCGGAAAGAGGCTTTTCAAAACCACAGTCATCACAGCGTCCCATCCACGGCTCCAGGCATACGAAGGGAGCACCGGGTACGGACCAGATACCGAAATTCGGGAAGCCCTCACTGGTAAGTGTCAGATATGGAGTTCCGTCCGGGAAGAGGATACCGGCCTTTTGGATCTGGCCGTTATCAAAAACAAGAGCGTCTTTATCAAACATATGAGGAGCAATGGAACAGGTTCCGTTTTCAAGGGAAAGTGTATGTGGCTCGTCAGCAAGGACTGTTCCTACAGACGTATCGATAAGGAGATAGGTAAGAGCGTCCAGGCCTTCAAAAGCAAGACGGTAATCACTCTGGGATTCGCCTTCACGTACCGGAACACGGAATGCCGGATGGCCGCCGATGGTAAAATACATAGTTTCAGAGTCATTATTAACTACTTCCCAGCATACTTCCAGGTCGTGCTTCTTCAGAGTGTAGGTGATCTTCAGAGCGAAAGCAAACGGATAAACATTCAGGGTTTCTTCAGAGGACTTAAGGACAAAGGAAAGGGAAGTATCGGTGATATCCGTGCAGATAAAATCGCTGTCCCTTGCAAAACCGTGCTGGCTGGAAGGATATTCCTTTCCGTTCAGACGCCAGATATCTTTGTAGTTACGTCCCACGTTGGGAAAAAGTACAGGCGCATGGCGTTTCCAGTAAGCCGGATCTGCCTGCCAGAGGATCTCCCTGTCATTAGTCTTGTCATAGATGCCGGTGAGTTCAGCACCGTGATCGGAAACGGAAATCTTAAGAAAGCTGTTTTCAATCGTTCGTGTCATGATAAACCTCCTGTATGACAGCATTCGGGTAATATTACCTCGGAATTGCTGCATGTTTTTTTCTATTTTAGCACATTTTACAGACGATAACGAGAAAAATACAATCTGTGAAAAATATAACTGGAAAATCTGTCATATTTCACAAGAGAAATTGCTGTTTTTTGGAAGAATAACCTTGACTAATGAAAGATAAATCTATAAAATAATTATGTGCGTAGAAAACATACATTTTTTATGTTTTAAAGAACAATAATTAGGAGGAAAATGTAAAATGGCAAAATGGGTTTACATGTTTACAGAAGGTAATGCTACTATGAGAAATCTTCTGGGCGGCAAAGGTGCCAACCTTGCTGAGATGACAAACCTCGGTCTTCCTGTACCGCAGGGCTTCACAATCACAACAGAGGCCTGCACACAGTACTACGAGGATGGCAGATCCATCAATGATGAGATCATGGCTCAGATCATGGAAGCAATTACCAAGATGGAAGGAGTTACCGGTAAGAAATTCGGTGACAAAGAAAATCCTCTGCTTGTATCCGTTCGTTCTGGTGCGAGAGCATCTATGCCTGGTATGATGGACACAATCCTCAACCTTGGTTTAAATGAAGAAGTTGTTAACACTCTTGCTGAGAAATCCGGCAATGAGCGTTGGGCTTGGGACTGCTACAGAAGATTCATCCAGATGTATTCTGATGTAGTTATGGAAGTTGGTAAGAAATACTTCGAGGAGCTCATCGATGAGATGAAGACCAAGAGAGGTGTTAAGCAGGACGTTGAGCTTACAGCTGCTGACCTGCATGAGCTTGCTGACCAGTTCAAAGCTGAGTATAAATCCAAAATCGGTTCTGATTTCCCAACTGATCCGAAGGAGCAGCTGGTTGGTGCGATCAAAGCCGTATTCCGTTCCTGGGACAACCCACGTGCGAACGTATATCGTCGTGACAACGATATCCCATATTCCTGGGGTACAGCTGTTAACGTACAGATGATGGCATTCGGTAACATGGGTGATGACTGTGGTACAGGTGTTGCCTTCACACGTGACCCTGCTACAGGTGCTAACGGTCTGTTCGGTGAGTTCCTTACCAATGCACAGGGCGAGGACGTAGTTGCTGGTGTTCGTACACCTATGCACATCTCCGAGATGGAGCAGAAGTTCCCGGAAGCATTCGTACAGTTCAAACAGGTTTGCGAGACTCTTGAGAAACATTACAGAGACATGCAGGATATGGAGTTTACTGTAGAGCATGGTAAACTGTATATGCTTCAGACACGTAATGGTAAGAGAACTGCACAGGCTGCTCTTAAGATCGCTTGTGACCTCGTTGATGAGGGAATGAGAACTGAGGAAGAGGCTGTTGCAATGATCGATCCTCGTAACCTTGATACACTTCTTCATCCGCAGTTCGATGCAGCTGCTCTTAAAGCTGCTACACCGATGGGCAAAGGCCTTGGTGCTTCTCCAGGAGCTGCTTGCGGTAAGATCGTATTCTCTGCAGAGGACGCTGTTGAGTGGGCTGCAAGAGGAGAGAAAGTTGTTCTTGTTCGTCTTGAGACATCCCCAGAGGATATCACAGGTATGAAAGCTGCTCAGGGTATCCTGACAGTTCGTGGTGGTATGACATCTCACGCAGCTGTAGTTGCCCGTGGTATGGGATCCTGCTGTGTATCCGGATGCGGCGATATCGCTATGGATGAGGAGAACAAGAAATTCACACTTGCTGGTAAAGAGTTCCATGAAGGAGATGCAATCTCCATTGATGGTACAACAGGTAACATCTATGACGGACTTATCCCGACTGTAGATGCTAAGATCGCTGGTGAGTTCGGACGTATCATGGGATGGGCTGACAAGTACAGAACAATGAAGGTTCGTACAAACGCTGATACCCCTGCTGATGCTAAGAAAGCTCGTGAGCTTGGTGCAGAGGGAATCGGTCTTTGCCGTACAGAGCATATGTTCTTTGAGGGCAACAGAATCGATGCATTCCGTGAGATGATCTGCTCTGAGACAGTAGAAGAGAGAGAAGCAGCACTTGCTAAGATCCTTCCGGAGCAGCAGGGAGACTTCGAGAAACTCTATGAGGCACTTGAAGGAAATCCTGTAACAATCCGTTTCCTTGATCCGCCACTTCATGAGTTCGTTCCTACAGAGGAAGAGGACATCAAGAAACTGGCTGATGCTCAGGGCAAGACTGTAGAGCAGATCAAGACAATCATCGCTTCCCTTCACGAGTTCAACCCGATGATGGGACATCGTGGATGCCGTCTTGCTGTTACTTATCCGGAGATCGCTAAGATGCAGACAAGCGCTGTTATCCGCGCAGCTATCAATGTTAAGAAGAATCATCCGGATTGGAACATCAAACCGGAGATCATGATTCCGCTTGTTGGTGACATCAAAGAGCTTAAATATGTTAAGAAATTCGTTGTAGAGACAGCAGACGCTGAGATCAAAGCAGCTGGTTCTGACCTTGAGTACGAGGTTGGTACTATGATCGAGATCCCGAGAGCAGCTCTTACAGCTGATGATATCGCTAAAGAGGCTGACTTCTTCTGCTTCGGTACAAACGACCTTACACAGATGACATACGGATTCTCCCGTGATGACGCTGGTAAGTTCCTTAACGCATACTATGATGCTAAGATCTTCGAGAACGATCCATTTGCTAAACTTGATCAGGTTGGTGTGGGTAAACTCATGAAGATGGCAATCCAGCTTGGAAAACCGGTTAACCCGAAACTTCACGTAGGTATCTGCGGTGAGCACGGTGGAGATCCGTCTTCCGTAGAGTTCTGCAACGAGATCGGACTTGACTATGTATCCTGCTCACCGTTCCGTGTACCGATCGCTCGTCTTGCAGCAGCACAGGCAGCAATCGCTAAGAAGAACGCATAAGTAAGAATACATTTCAGGCTGAAGTTTCAGTCTGAGCATATATAAAGCTTCTGGCAGTCTGTAGAAATACAGATTGTCAGAGGCTTTTTTTCTTTATGATATTTTTTGAAGTATTCCCACGGTTTACGAAAAATAGGATTCATGGTATCATGAAAAAAACAGGGCAGATAAAGCCGGAGGATAAGGAGAATTTTATGAATCAGGAATCACAGATACCTCATAAGAGACGTGTACGGTATAAAGGAAAATATCCGAAGAAATTCGAGGAGAAATATAAAGAGCTTCAGCCTGAAAAGTATAAGGATACCATTGAGCATGTGATCAGCAAGGGAAACACGCCGGCTGGAATGCACATTTCCATTATGGTAAAAGAAATCATTGATTTTTTGGAGATCAGGCCGGGACAGGTTGGATTTGATGCTACACTTGGTTACGGTGGGCATACAAAGGCCATGCTGGAATGTCTGAGAGGTCAGGGACACATGTACGCCACGGATGTGGACCCGGAAGAATCTGCCAAGACAAGAAAACGTCTGGCAGAGCAGGGATTCGGAGAAGATATCCTGACAATTAAACTCCAGAATTTCTGCACCATTGATGAGATCGCAGAGGAAGTTGGTGGCTTTGATTTTATCCTTGCGGATCTTGGGGTGTCTTCTATGCAGATCGACAATCCCAAGAGAGGGTTTTCCTTTAAGGTGGATGGTCCTCTGGATTTAAGGCTGAACCAGGAAACCGGGATCAGCGCAGCACAGCGTCTGGATACCATTTCAAGAGAAGAGCTTGCCGGAATGCTGGATGAGAATTCCGATGAGCCGTACTGTGAGGAGATCGCGAAGGCCATCACAGATGAGATCCGAAGAGGAAACCACATAGATACCACTACGAAGCTTCGTGAAGTCATTGAGAAGACATTGTCTTTCCTTCCTGAAAAAGAGAGGAAAGACACGGTGAAAAAAACATGCCAGAGAGTTTTCCAGGCACTGCGTATTGATGTGAACCGGGAATTCGAGGTCCTCTATGATTTTATGGAAAAACTTCCCGGAGCGCTGAAGCCAGGCGGCCGTGTAGCAATCCTTACCTTCCATTCCGGAGAGGACAAGCTGGTAAAGAAAGCCTTAAAGCAGGGTTATAAAGACGGCATCTATTCCGACTATTCAAAAGATGTGATCCGTCCTTCCGCACAGGAATGTGCACAGAATGGGCGCGCCAGATCCACGAAGATGCGCTGGGCTGTGAAGGCCTGAGTGAAAGAGCAGTTCTGATACAAATACAGAAACAGAAAACTCCTGGAATGCGTTGACATTCGGGATTTTTTTTGCTATGTTATATAAGTTTACATATGATAAAGCTACGGCTTAAACTGAATAGGAGAAAGGATATGGATGTGGAGGAAAAGAAGGACATTTTTGATAAACTGATGCATCTTCCGGTGCTGAATATATTTGAACCTTTTTATAAGAAACATAAGGAAGTTCTGATGTATCTGTTCTTTGGAGGGCTCACATTTTTTCTGAACATTGCGTTGTATGCATGGCTGGATAAGGGCCTGGGCATGAATGCGCTGATCGCCAATGTGATCTGCTGGGTGGTCTGCGTACTGTTCCAGTATTTTACAAACAGGACATGGGTATTCGACGGGCAGGTGGATTCCGCCGCCGGATTTTTAAAGCAGATGGCTTCGTTTTTCGGAGGACGGCTCTTTACTCTGATTGTGGAGGAAGCAATCCTTGCGGTATTTATCACCTGGCTTGGATTTAACAGCATGGCAGTGAAACTTGTTGCTCAGGTGGTTGTGATCGTATTGAATTATGTGATCAGTAAATTGATTGTTTTTAAAAAATAAAAGATAGTTATATTTGTGGAAAAGGAGTTGGATGAAATTGACAAAGGACAAGACCAATGATATGACCGTGGGAAATCCGGTGAGCCTGATCATCCGCTTTATGATTCCCATGTGTCTCGGAAATATTTTTCAGCAGTTTTATAACATTGCGGATTCCATTGTTGCGGGTCAGTTCCTGGGAGTAGATGCGCTGGCTGCAATCGGAAGCACCGGTTCGCTGATGTTTTTTGTTACCGGATGGCTTAACGGACTGAGCAGTGGCTTTGCCATTCTGGTATCCCAGTGGTTCGGGGCGAAGCAATATGATAAGATGCGTCATTACGTAGCTATGTCCATTTATCTTGCAGCAGCCTTTGCCATTGTGATGACCATTGGCTTTGAGGCTTTGAATGAACCGATTCTGCGGCTGATGAATTCACCGGAGGATCTGATGGGATCTGTGAAGGGATATATGGGAATTATTTATGCAGGCCTGATCGTAACAGCGGCATATAATTCACTGGCAGCGTTTCTCCGTGCACTTGGAGATTCAAAATCTCCGCTGTATTTTCTGATTATTTCGGCAGTAATCAATGTGTTCCTGGATATTCTGTTTATTGTAAAAATCGGGATGGGAGTGGAAGGCTGTGCCTATGCTACGGTTATCGCGCAGGCAATTTCCGCAGTCTGCTGCCTGATCTATATTATCAAAAAGTTCCCGATCCTGCATCTGAAGAAAGAAAACTTTGAAGTTTCTTTTACCAGCTTCCGTTATCTGCTGGCCCTTGGTATTCCCATGGGACTTCAGTTTTCCATCACAGCGATCGGAACCATTATTGTGCAGGGTGCGGTAAATATTTACGGTTCTGTATATATGGCAGGATTTTCCGCTGCGGGAAAAATACAGAATATCATTGCAACTGTATTTGTAGCTTTTGGTGCGACGATGGCAACCTATGTAGGACAGAACCGGGGCGCCGGAAAGATGGACCGTGTAAAAGCAGGAATGAAATATACCCAGATCATGATCCTGATCTGGAGTGTGATCACTATGATCATTATGTTCTTTTTCGGAAAGTACATGACCTGGTTATTTATTGACAAATCCCAGACGGATGTTATTAATGTTTCTGTTACTTATTTTCATACGGTATTCTGGGCATATCCGTTCCTTGGAAGTATCTTCCTCTACAGAAACGGACTTCAGGGACTGGGATATGGCTTGGTTCCCATGCTGGGCGGTGTGTTTGAACTGGCGGCAAGAAGTGCGATCGTTATGTTTGTTGCAGGAAAAACAAGTTTTGCAGGTGTATGTCTGGCGGATCCTGCCGCATGGATCGCAGCGCTGATCCCTCTGATCCCGTATTATATTTATGTGATGAAAAAGTGGAGCAGGGGAAAAAAGGAAACTGCTGCCTGAGTGGGTATAATACAGAAAATGAAAAGAATAAATTTAGGCTTGCAATTATGGAAGATACAGTTATAATGATATTATAACTGCGGAAAAAACCAGGAAACCGGGATTCCGGGTAAGATTACAGATCCAGAAGGGAGAATATAGATCATGGAAATCACAAAGGAAACAACAATGGGCGAGATGCTTGCATACGATGAGAAGATTGCATACATTCTTATGCAGGAAGGAATGCACTGCATCGGCTGTCCGTCTTCTATCGGTGAGTCTCTTGAGGAGGCATGTATGGTACACGGACTTGATGTAAACGCTGTACTGGCAGACATCCATCATTATGAGGAGACCAAGAAACAGAAATAATCAGCAGTACAATTTATATTAGAACGTACAGATTACGGACCGCAAGGGGATAACGACTGTGCATGTCTTTTTGACATGCCGTCGTTATCCCTTTTTTTGTGAGCAGACGATAAAGAGAGTCTTAAATATCTGCTTGATATGGAGGAAAAAAGCATGTATGTGATGATCGATAATTTCGATTCATTTGTTTATAATCTCAAGGCATATTTTCAGGAGCTTGGAAGAGAGATCCTGGTCAGACGCTGCGATGAGATCACCCTGGAGGAGCTGGAAGAGCTGAATCCGGAAGGGATCATTCTTTCTCCGGGACCGAAGCGTCCCTGGGATGCGAAGCTTTGCGTAGATACAGTAAAAAGATTTCAGGGAAGGATTCCTGTTCTTGGTGTCTGTCTGGGGCATCAGGTGATCGGCCACTGCGCGGGAGCAGTAGTGGAAAAGGGCGTGTGTCCCATGCACGGAAAAGTAACAGAGATCCACAACCACGGAACAGGAGTGTTTGCAGGACTGCCTGAGAAATACAAGGTGACAAGATACCATTCCCTGATCGTGCGGGAAGACAGCATCCCGGAGGAATATCAGGTGGATGCGCTTTCTGATGATGGTGCTGTTATGGGAATTTCCCATAAAGCATTGCCTATCTATGGTGTGCAATTCCATCCGGAAGCCGTTCTTACGGAATATGGACATGAGCTTCTTGAGAATTTTTGCAGGATCGCGGAGAATTTTCAGAAAGAGGAGTAAAAATATGTACAAAAATCAGCGAAGAATAAAAGAACTGACCCCATATATCCCGGCAGTGGACATTTTTCGGATCTACGAGAGAGAACCCGGAGCAGCGTTTCTGGATTCCTCCCTTGTCAATGAGCTGGGACATTATTCCGTGATCGGAAGATGTCCGTATCTGAAGCTGGTAAAGGACGGAGAGAGCTTTACCATCAACGGAAGGCCGGAAACAGAAACAACCTTTGAAGACTATATGCGGGAATATTTAAATACCCATGAAGACAAAAATAACAGCGGACTTCCCATCGTATCCGGTGCAGTAGGATATTTTTCCTATGATTACGGAAGAAAACAGATGGGAGTACCATCCGGAGAAAAGGATCTTGTGACTGTTCCGGAGGCAGTTCTGACGTTTTATGACTGTTTTATCATAGAAGACTGTCAGGAAAAAAGAACCTATCTTGTGTCAAACGGAATCAGTGCAGACGCTGCAGCAGAAATCGGAGCGATGGAAAAAGCAATCCGGGAATTTACAGAGGCGGGGAAACAGGAAGGATCGGAAACAGGGAAAAAAAAGGAATCCGGAAACAGGATGGTCACGGAAAATTCTCACCGTGAGAAATTCAGGATCCAGGTTCATCCCAACTTTGAAAAAGAAGAATACAAGCAGGCAGTAGACCGGATGATCCGATATATTATAGAGGGTGATATCTATATTGCCAATATGACGCAGCAGCTGACCATTGAAAGCGAAAAACCACCTCTGGATGTTTTTTATGATCTTCGGAAAAATAATCCGTCTCCTTTCGGCGGATATCTGGATTTCGGAGATTATCAGATCGTCTGTGCATCTCCGGAACGGTTTCTGAAGATGAAAGACCGTCATGTAAATACCCGTCCTATAAAGGGAACAAGAAAACGTGGCGTAACATCTGAGGAAGATGAAATGCTCCGTCGGGAGCTTCAGGATTCCGGAAAAGATAAGAGTGAACTTCTTATGATCGTAGACCTGGAGCGAAATGATCTGAACCGGGTGTGTACACCGGGAAGCGTGAAGGTAACCGAGCTTTTTACAGTGGAAGCATACGCTACGGTTTTTCATCTGGTATCGGATATTGAAGGAAAACTGGAAGAAGAAAAAAATGTTATGGATCTTCTGGAGGCTGCATTCCCCGGCGGTTCTATTACCGGTGCGCCGAAATACCGTGCCATGGAGATCATTGACGAGCTGGAACACGGCAAGAGAAATCTTTATACAGGCTCTATCGGCTACCTGACACTGGACGGAAGCTGCGATTTCAACATTGTGATCCGTACAGCCCTTCATAAAGACGGAAAATATCACCTTGGTGTCGGCGGCGGGATCACAGCAGAGTCAGATCTGGATTTTGAGTACGAGGAGACTCTGCAGAAGGCGAAAGCGATCCTGGATGCGCTGCAGTAGAGAAACATACAGAACGGTAAAAGCGAAAGGCTCTGTGGACAGATCGGAAGATCTGACAGGAACACTTCATAAGGAGGTCAGAGGATGAATAATATAATCTTAGACGAATGTTTTCAGTTCGGTCTGGGAGCATTTGAGACCATAGGAATAGAAAAGGGAACCCCCATACTTCTGGAAAAGCATCTGAAAAGACTGGAACGGGCGGCAGATTTCCTGAAGCTGGGTGATCCGGCAGTACGTGGGATCACAGCCGGGAGGATCGAAGAATATCTGGAAGAACAAAAAAAAAGCCCGGAGGTGCAGAAAGGATTTGACGGACTGGAACACTGTGCGCTGAAGCTTATGCTTACAAAGGAAAATGCAGTGTATTCTCTTCGTGCCAATCATTATACGCCGGAGAATTATGAAAAAGGCTTTATCATGGATGTCAGCAAGGTAAAACGAAATGAAACATCACCTCTTGTATATCACAAAACCATGAATTACGGAGATTGTATCCTGGAAAAACGTAATGCTACAGCAGCAGGAATGGATGAACGGTTGTTTCTGAATACAAAGAAACAAATATCGGAAGGGACAGTAAGCAATGTATTCTTTGTGCGAAATGGCATGATCTATACACCAAAAGTCAGCTGCGGACTTCTCCCGGGAATCCTCCGTGAATATCTCTGTGACACGGAAGAGGTGGAAGAAACCTATATCTATGTTCCGGATCTTAAAGGGTATCAGGAATGTTTTGTCACCAATTCCCTGATGGGAATCATGCCGGTGCGTCAGATTGGAGGAATCCGGTTTGAGGAAGACAAAGTGACAAGGGAGCTGATGAGAAGATATCGGAAGATGGTCAGAGATACTGCGAATAAGAAACAAATCAGATAAATGTTATTGCGAAACTATCCTATTCAGGAAAGGTGATGGAATGTGAAGATCCGGCTTTCCGGGAAATGTACCTGAGGATGGAGGCAATATAAACAGGAATTTGGAATGGTACATAGATTTATAACGGAATTTGAATGAAAGTGACCAATACAGTCAGGGATAAACGTGCATTAACCAGGGAAAGCTAAGGTTGATGCACGTTTTTTTGTTCAAACTCAACCAAAAACGTTCATGAATTTTGTGAAGCAATTTGATTGACCTTGAATGAATTTGGAAGTATACTGAGTTCGGAAAATGAAAAACAATAAAAAGCGGTCAAAAACCGCAGGATAAAAGATATGGGAGGAGAAAAAATGATCTGCACAGTTACTTTTAATCCGTCTCTGGACTATATTGTTTCCGTGGAGGATTTTAAACTCGGACTTACCAACCGGACAAGCTCTGAGCTGATGCTTCCGGGCGGAAAGGGAATCAACGTTTCCACCGTGCTGATGAATCTTGGAATCGAGAATACAGCACTTGGTTTCATGGCAGGATTCGTCGGAGATGAGATTGTAAGAAAGCTTGAGGAGATGGGAGTGAGATCTGATTTTATCAGGATCCCGGAAGGCGTTTCAAGGATCAACCTGAAGCTGAAATCTATTGATGGAACTGAGATCAACGGAATGGGACCGGAGATCAGCGCTGAAAAGGTTCAGGAGCTGATGAAGAAGCTTGACACACTGAAAGAGGGAGATGTGCTTTTTCTGGCAGGAAGTATTCCTTCATCTATGCCGGATGATATGTATGAGAAAATCATGGCGAGACTGGACGGAAAAGGCGTGATGATCGTTGTGGATGCAACGAGAGATCTTCTTGTAAATGTCCTGAAGTATCATCCGTTCCTGGTGAAGCCCAATAACCATGAGCTTGGAGAAATCTTCGGCGTAGAGCTTAAGAACCGTCAGGATGTGATCCCTTACGGAAAGAAGCTCCAGGAAAAAGGAGCCAGAAACGTGCTGATCTCAATGGCCGGTGAGGGAGCTGTCCTGGTAGCGGAAAACGGTCAGGTGTTTGAAAAACCGGCGCCGAAAGGAACACTGGTAAACGGCGTAGGAGCCGGAGATTCCATGGTAGCCGGCTTTATGGCAGGCTGGATGGAAAAACAGGATCACGAATATGCATTCCATATGGGAATTTCCGCAGGAAGCGCAAGTGCATTTTCTGAAAATCTTGCCACAAGGGAAGAGGTTCAGGCAGTATATGAACAGGTAACAGAGGGGTAAAGATGATGCGGTAAATGAGCCGGTTACCCTTCTTTTCCTGATCGCCCACAGGTATTGCCCACACCTACATGGCAGCAGAGGGACTGGAAAAAGCAGCGAAGGTGAAAGACTGTTTCATTAAAATAGAGACACGAGGCTCCGGTGGAGCAAAAAATGTACTTACGGGTCAGGAGATACGGGAGGCAGACTGCATCCTTGTAGCTGCAGATGCCAAGGTTCCCATGGATCGTTTCGATGGAAAGAAAGTCATCGAATGTCAGGTTTCAGATGGAATCAGCAAAGCGGACCAATAGCGCCTGTACTGATCTATCCGGTTGCTGGTGTCCTTCTTATGGGACTCTGTATAACCTTCGTTGTAGAGACGATCATGGCGGTATCAATACAGGATTAAATAATGCCTTGACAGGCATGGGAAATTCAAGTAAAGTAATTTTGGGATTGCTTCTCGATGGTATGATGGCCATTGATATGGGCGGCCCGTTCAACAAAGCAGCATATGTATTTGGTACAGCAGCTATTGCGGCAGGCAACTATGACATTATGGCAGCAGTTATGGTGGGAGGTATGACTCCTCCGTGTGCCATCGCACTCGCATCCCTGCTGTTTAAAGACAAATTTACAAAAGAAGAGCGTGAGGCAGGACCGACCAACTTTATTATGGGACTTGCATTTATCACAGAAGGTGCGATTCCTTTTGCGGCATCTGACCCGGTCCATGTACTTCCGTCCTGTATCGTCGGTTCCGCAGCAGCCGGAGCGATCTCCATGTTCTTCAACTGTACACGGATGGCACCACATGGCGGAATCTTCGTATTCCCGGTTGTAGGTAATGCAATGATGTATCTGGTCGCACTGGTTGTGGGAACTCTGATCTCAGCTGTACTTCTCGGGGGACTGAAGAAAAAAGTTGCTTAAATTTTTTAAAATTAAAATAAAAAACTGGAGGATAAAGAAATGAAAGAATTCAAGTATGTAGTAACAGATAACGAAGGAATCCATGCACGTCCGGCCGGAGAGCTTGTGAAGCTTGTAAAAGGTTTCGAGTCCAAGATCACTATCGAGAAGGACGGCAAGACTGTAGAGTGCAGAAAGCTTCTTGCACTTATGGGACTTGGCGTAAAGAAGGGACATGAGGTTACCTTTACATTCGATGGTGCAGATGAGGATGCAGCATACGAGGCAGTAAGCAAATTCATGCAGGAGAACCTGTAATCTCAGAATGAGTGAACAGAAGGCATCCCGGTCCGGTCGATCGGGATGTCTTTTTTGAAGGAGGAAAAGGAATGCTGACGGAGCAGAGATACGAGATCATACTCGGCCTTCTCAGAGAAAAAAACAGTGTTACGGTAACAGAACTGAAAGATATCCTGGATGCATCGGAATCTACGATCCGCAGAGACATTACGGCGCTTTACAAGGCGGGGAAGCTGACCAGGGTTTTTGGCGGTGCGGTGTCACTGGAACATACTGTCAATGCCTATGAGCCTACCGTAGCCCAGAAAGTTGAGCTGAATATTGAAGAAAAAAAGAAGATCGCAGCCTATGCGGCAGCTCTGATCCGTCCGGAAGATTTTGTGTATCTGGATGCGGGAACGACTACCGGATATATGCTGGAGCATCTGGAAGGCTCCGGGGCGACTTTTGTCACCAATGGTGTTTCCCATGCCAGGGCTCTGGCTCAGATGGGAGTCCGTGTGCTGCTGATCGGCGGAGAACTGAAGGGATCTACGGAAGCTGTGATCGGAAGTCAGGCCATGCAGATGCTGAAGAATTATCATTTTACAAAGGGCTTTTTCGGGACCAACGGGATGACTCAGAGAGAAGGCTTTACCACGCCGGAATCCAATGAGGCACTGGTAAAGCGAACAGCCATGGAGCAGTGTCTGGAAAAGTACGTAGTGTCTGACAGCTCCAAGTTCGGACAGATCAGTGCGGTGACATTCTTTTCATTTGACGGAGCCGTAATTCTGACGGAAAGCTGTTCCAAAGAATATAAAGATTGCAGAAATATACAGATCATATCATAGAAAGATCACAAAAAAAACCGGTCTGGAAGAAAAAATTCTTCGTAAACCGGTTTTTTGTTTGTTGAGGATCTGTTTCAGGATTCCCTGGAGATCATGGCTTCCAGATCTTCTACGGAAATGTCTTTTTTTTGCATCAGCTTGAGCAGACGTTTCAGTTCGGCAGCTTCCTTTGCCTTTTTTTCAGCTTTGCGGATCTCATCCAGCTGAGCTGCCAGTGCATTTTTTTCATCCTCCAGCGCTGCTATCCTTTCGGTGCAGGCAGCAATCTTGGAATCTACTTTGGAAATTTTCTCATTGATTACTTCTATCTTTGTACGTCTCTGTGCCATATGAAACCTCCTGATAAAAATATTATTTCTTATACACTATACAATAGCATAAACGACGATGAAATACAATTGTGAATTGATGTGCAATGTGTTATCATGGATGTATATAATATTTCAGAAACGCAGGAAAATACTATGGATAAAGATAAGGGTGTATTTATGACTGCCCGGGAAGTAAATATGGAAATAGAAATGTTGAAGACGGTTTTTGACATTGTAAGACTGGTGGATGTCAGCCGTACAGCTCCGGTAAATATGTGGTTATAGACGGGACACCTCTTGTCATGGAAATGGTCTTTAAAATGACGGATAAGATCTTTCTGGGAGCTTATGGAAGCTTAAACAGATCAATGACAGCTATGGCCATGTAGCTGGAGATGCGGCGCTTTGTACCATTGTCAGAACGATTTTTGATCATGTGCGGGCAGATGACGTGGTCCTGCGTTATGGAGGAGACGAATTTCTTCTGATGTTTGAAGAAATCCCGGAAAAGGTATTTCAGCAGAAGCTGGAAGATATCCGGGAAGAGATCGCAATGGCAGACGTGCCGGAATACAAAGAAATCCGGCTTTCCATGAGCGTGGGAGGTGTATATGGAGGCTGTAAGGTCAGAGATGGAGTGATGGAAGCGGACAGGCTTCTCTATCAGGCCAAGCGGCAAAAAAACTGTGTTGCCTACAAGAGAATCTGACGGAAATGACATGACAGTCATTGAAAGCAGAATTATGTAACAGGCGCAAGAAGTGTATATCTGGCAAGTGAAAGGGAGAATAGGGATATGAAGATAATCGCAAGGATCAGAAGTGATTTTCCGACAAAATTCGGAATCCCGCGTCAGAGCGGTCGAGTGGAAGAACTGACAGCCTGTATTGTTTTTGAACCGGAATACCGGGTACGGGAAGCGGTAAAGGGACTGGAAGATTTTTCGCATATCTGGCTGCTGTGGGAGTTTTCACAGTCGATCCGTGAGAGTTGGTCCCCTACAGTACGTCCGCCACGCTTGGGCGGAAATGAAAGGATGGGCGTATTTGCCACCAGATCACCCTTCCGTCCCAATCCTGTAGGCTTATCCTGTGTGAAGCTTGAAAAGATCGATCTGGAAAGCAAAGAAGCTCCTGTACTGATCGTATCCGGTGCGGACCTGATGGACGGAACCCCCATCTATGATATCAAGCCATATCTGCCTGCGGCAGACTGCCATCCGGAAGCGCTGGGCGGCTTTGCGACGAAGGTGGAGCAGCATTTTCTGCAGGTAGAGATCCCGGAAGAATGGAAGGCAAGGATTCCGGAGGATAAGCGTACTGCGTTGGAAGGCGTACTCAGAGAGGATCCGAGGCCTGCCTACCAGAAAGATCCGGAGAGGATATACGGAATGCCTTTTGCAGGAATGGATGTTCATTTTCAGGTAAAAAACGGCATACTTACAGTATGTGAGATCACAGGATATAAAAAATCAGACAGAATTTAAAATTACCTTTGACAAACTTTTTGTGAGATGGTATTATAATAAATGAGTTAGCAAGTGCTAACTCAATATTTTAAAAGTAAAGTTAGTTTAAAATAACCTTAAAACAGTCATATAAAAGTTCAGAGATCAAAGGAGAGTGAATTATGAGCGTTGTAATTGTAGGCGGTAATGAAAGAATGGTATGTCAGTATGAGGATATCTGCAAAGGCTTCGGATGCAAGGCGAAAGTTTTTGCCAAGGAAAAAGGAGCCATGAAGAAAAAGATCGGGGTGCCGGATCTGATGATCCTGTTCACCAGTACCGTTTCCCACAAAATGGTAAACTGCGCAGTAGAAGAAGCAAAGAAAAAATCCATTCCGGTATGCCGCTGTCACACAAGCAGCGCTGCAGCTCTCGAGAACATTCTGAAGCAGTACTGTGCATAAGAAACAGGTCAGGAGATACTTTTCTCTTGTATAATTTGACTTTTTTTGCAGAAATGTTACGGAAAGGCTTGCAAAATTACAAATTATTCAATAAAATAGCCGTAGGTTTCTGTGGTAAAGCGTTGCAGTGAATGGTGAAAAGGCGGCGCTGGAAGTCGAAATTACAGGTGAGAGGTGTTATCATGAAAAAAGTTGTAAAATTCGGTGGAAGTTCTCTTGCAAATGCGGAGCAGTTCCAGAAAGTGGGCGATATCATCCGCAGTGATGAGAGCCGCCGTTATGTAGTTCCGTCAGCTCCGGGAAAGAGATTTGACGAGGATATCAAAGTGACGGATATGCTTTATGGATGTTATGACGCAGCATCCAAAGGGGAGGATATCACTGAGAAGATCAATGCGATCAAGGCGCGATATTATGAGATCATCAAGGGACTCGGACTGAGCCTTTCTCTTGAGGAGGAGTTCAAGAAGATTGATGAGGATTTCCGTGCACAGGCAGGAATCCAGTATGCGGCATCCAGAGGAGAGTTCCTCAATGGTAAGATCATGGCTGCATATCTTGGATATGATTTTGTGGATGCAGCTTCTGTGATCCGTTTTGATAAAGCTGGTAATCTGGAAGCGGAGGAGACCAATAAACTCCTTTCCAAAAAACTCAGCAAATCCCAGCATGCGGTTATTCCGGGATTTTACGGCGCATGTGCAGATGGCACAGTAAAGACATTTTCCAGAGGTGGTTCTGATGTGACAGGTTCCCTGGTTGCAAAGGCTATCCATGCAGATATTTATGAGAACTGGACGGACGTTTCCGGTTTTCTTGTAACAGATCCGCGTATCGTTCACAATCCGGAGCCTATCGAGGCGATCACATACAGAGAGCTTCGTGAGCTTTCCTACATGGGAGCTACTGTTCTTCATGAGGATGCCATTTTCCCGGTTCGTAAAGAGGGAATTCCGATCAATATCCGTAACACAAACAGCCCGGAGGATAAAGGTACTCTGATCGTAGAGAGCACCTGTAAGAAGCCGAAATTTACTATTACCGGTATCGCCGGAAAGAAAGGCTTCTGCTCTATTAATATCGAGAAATCCATGATGAACAGTGAGATCGGGTTCGGACGCAAGGTGCTTCAGGTATTTGAAGATCAGGGAATCAGCTTTGAGCATGTACCATCCGGAATCGATACCATGACTGTATATGTTCATCAGGACGAGTTTGAGGAGAAAGAGCAGCAGGTTATCGCAGGTATCCACCGCCTGGTGCAGCCTGATTTTGTGGAGATGGAATCTGACCTTGCACTGATCGCAGTTGTTGGTCGTGGAATGAAATCCCAGAGAGGCACTGCAGGAAGGATCTTTTCTGCTCTTGCCCATGCAAATGTAAACGTAAAAATGATCGACCAGGGTTCCAGTGAGCTGAATATCATCATCGGTGTAGAGAACCGTGATTTCGAAAAAGCAGTCAGAGCAATCTACGATATTTTTGTTCTGACACGGATATAAACAAAATCCGGAAACGGATTTTGTTTATGAGGAAGTAGCGAAGCGGATTCCGAATATCCGATTTACTTAAATCCGGAAACGGATTTTGTTTATGAGGAAGTAGCGAAGCGGATTCCGAATATCCGATTTACTTAAATCCGGAAACGGATTTTGTTTATGAGGAAGTAGCGAAGCGGATTCCGAATATCCGATTTACTTAAATCCGCCGCAGTACGTGCAACATACCGTCCTGCGGCGGATTTTTTTGGAAAAAATCCAAGATTTATCTAAAAATAATACAATCAAATTCAACAGGATTTCCAAAGGAAAGACAAAGATATTGTACATTGTGTCGAAAAATGTTTGATATGAAACAAACAGTATTGACAAAAACTTAACTTTTGTGTAAAACTGACATATAAAAAAAATCAGAAAGGCAGGCGGTCAGCTATGGAGAAACAGATCAAACTGGATGAAAAAAGTGCACAGGAGTTTGTCAGTGCAGCCAGCAAATGTAAATTTGATATTGATGTATTTTATAACCGTATTATCATTGATGCAAAGTCGATCCTCGGACTTTTGAGTCTGGATCTGACAAAGACTCTGACAGTAAAGTGTTACGGAGAAGATGAGGATTTTAACCGTGTTCTTTCCAAGTATGCAGCAGGTTGAGAAATATGAATAAAGAAAAACGGTGATAAAAGGGCGCAGTTCATGAGAAAAAAAGCAGAACATGCGTCCTTTTTATTATGGGAAGCTTTCGGATCATATTTTATGGTATAATCCTGGTATAGCATGGAAAAAGAATAGCTGCCGGACTGGAATTCCGGCAGCTGCCGGGAGTGAAAATATGGAAAAACCAAGAGTGCGGATTTCTGTCAGAAATCTTGTGGAATTTATACTGAGGAGCGGAGATCTGGATAACAGCAGTGGGACATCCGGAGATAAGGAAGCCATGTTAAAAGGCGGAAGGCTTCACCGCAAGATACAGCGGAGTATGAAGGGCGATTATCAGGCGGAGGTTTCTCTGAAAAAAGAAAGTGAATACGACGATGTGGTCATTCAGGTCGAGGGCCGTGCAGATGGGATCTTTACAGAGGACGGAGCCGTTTATATTGATGAGATCAAGGGGACTTACGGAAATATCCAGGCAATGGACATGCCAATACCTGTCCACCGTGCCCAGGCCATGTGTTACGGAATGATCTGGGGAGAAAAAGAAGGGATTTCTGAAATCCACATTCAGATGACCTACGCTCATCTTGAGACGGAGGAAACCAGGAGATTTCGTGAGGATTTTTCCATAGAGGAGCTTAAAGGCTGGTATCAGAAGCTTCTGGATGCCTATCACAAATGGATCGCATATTCTCTTAACTGGAAAAAAGAGAGAAATGCATCCATGAAGGATCTGCAGTTTCCGTTTCCATACAGAGAAGGACAGCGGGATATTGTTAGTGGTGTGTACCATACGGTTTCCAGCGGGAAGACCTTATTTGTTCAGGCGCCTACCGGTGTGGGAAAAACCATGTCTGCCATTTTTCCGTCCGTGCGCGCCATCGGTGAGGGAAAAAGTGAAACACTTTTTTATCTTACCGCAAAAACCATCACAGGAACTGTGGCGCAGGAGGCATTTCACATCCTGCGGGAAAAAGGTCTGAAATTCAAGGTAACGGCGATCACGGCAAAGGAAAAGCTGTGTTTTCAGGATACTCCGGAATGTACACCGGAGAAATGTCCTTATGCAAAGGGGCATTTTGACCGGGTAAATGATGCGGTTTATGAGCTCTGGACCACTGAAGAGGTATATTCCAGAGAAGTGATCCGTGCTCATGCAGAAAAATGGCAGGTGTGCCCTTTTGAAATGTGTCTGGATCTTTCAATCTGGGTAGACGGGATCATCTGTGATTATAATTACGTGTTTGATCCCAATGTTCATCTGAAACGTTTTTTCGGGGAAAATATTTCCGGGGATCATATTTTTCTGATCGATGAGGCACATAATCTGGTAGAACGTGGCAGAGAGATGTACAGTGCCGGTATTTCCCGTCAGAGTCTGGTAGCACTTCGAAAGAAGATAAGAAAGAGGTTTTCAAAACTGGCCAGAACACTGGATAAAGCAAATCGCCAGATGATGGAACTGGAAGAGAATCTTGCGGAAACAGGAAAAGGGTATCAGGTGCTGCCCAATCCCGGAGTACTGCCGATCACATTTCTTACGATATCGGGTGAACTGGAAGAAATACTGGAGGAAAAAGAACTGGAAGAAGAACTACGCAGGGAAATACTGGAATTTTATTTTATAGTGCGTGATTTTTTAAATGTTTCAGAACTGGTAGATGAAAATTATGTAGTATATACCGAAAACAGCGCAGAAGAAGGATTTCGTCTGAGGCTGTTCTGTGTGAACCCGGCAGAAAATCTGGGAGAATACCTGAAAAAAGGGAAAAGTGCTATTTTCTTTTCAGCTACAATGTTTCCCATGCTCTATTACCGGGAGCTTTTGACAACAGACCGTGATGCCTATGGGATTTATGTGCAGTCTCCTTTCCCAAAAGAAAACCGCAGGATTCTTATCGGCAGCGACGTAAGCAGCCGGTATACCCGGAGAAATCGTGCAGAATACCGGAAGATCGCCGGATATATTGCCAGATGTGTCTGGCAGAGGCAGGGAAATTATATGGTGTTTTTTCCATCGTATCGTCTTATGGAAGACGTACTGCAGGTTTATGAGGAAGAATTTTCCGTAGACTGGGTGCGCTGCGTGTGTCAGACACCGGATATGACAGAACAGGAACGGGAAGGATTTTTGGAGGAATTTCAGGAACGGGAAGGTACCCTGGTAGGGTTCTGTGTTCTTGGAGGGATTTTTTCTGAGGGTGTTGATCTGACAGGGGAAAGTCTGATCGGGGCAGTGATCGTAGGAACCGGACTTCCCCAGATCGGCAGTCAGCGTGAGATCCTGAAAGAGTATTACGATAAAAAGAATCACTGTGGTTTTGATTATGCATATCGCTATCCGGGTATGAACAAGGTGCTTCAGGCCGCCGGGCGCGTGATCCGCACAAAAGAGGACAAAGGCGTGATATTGCTTCTGGATGACCGCTTCTGGGATCGGGATTACCAGGAAATCTTTCCCAGGGAATGGCAGGACCGTACAGGCTGCAGGCTGGATACGGTAGAAGGTGCAGTGGAGACGTTCTGGAAGAGGTTTACTTGACAGAACGGAGAAATCCGATATACTGATAGAGTCTTTATCCGGAAAATCACTGGAGGAATGTGTGGATGCCGGATCAGGACAAGAAACTGTAAAATAGGATCATAAGAAAAGTGAAAGAAGTATATGAGACGAAAAAAAATATATAAAGTATTGGCATTTTGTCTGAGCACAGTGATGCTCGCACAGCCGGTTTTTGCGACAACAGTGCAGCAGACAGCACAGGGAAGCCTTGGTTCTGTTACGGAGGAGTCCCAGATACTTCCAATTCCCGGTGAAAACGGGAAATATATTCTGAAAAGCAATGGCTTTTACTGCCTGAATGAAGATGGAACCAAAGAAAATACTCCGGCAGTGTATTATTTTGATCATTTTGAGATCGACGGAACGGTTTTTGATGGATATTATTATCACGACGAAAGCGGTAAATTTACAGCGGGAAACTCGCATATGGTCCAGATCACCGATCTGAAGGCTCCGGCAAAAGACGGCAGCGGTGAGGAAGTTTCTTTTGACGGCTGTTATATGGTAAACAATCTGGGAAAACTCAGCGCCTCTCCACAGGTACGTTATATGGATGATCTGGTGGTGGACAAAACAACGTACAACGGGCTGTATTATTTTGATGAATATGGAAAAATGGTTACAGATCCAGGTATCCATTATCTGGAAATGAATGCTGCAGGACAGATGTTTGACGGATATTATTATTTTGGCGGAGAAAACGGCGTTCTGCTCCAGGAAGAGGGAGAGACTCCGGAGGGATTTTCCGTGGATAAATCCGGAAAAGTCGAGACGAAAGATCTGGGAATGGATGGCCTTGAGAAACGGCTTGCGGATCTTCTTGGAACCTATGAGGGTACATGGAGCGTTTATGTAAAGGATCTGATCAGTGATCAGGAGTTTGAACAGAACAGTCAGTCACTGTACTCAGCCAGTCTGATCAAAGTGTTTGTCATGGCCCAGACCTATGCCAACATGGATGCAGTCCTTCAGAACGAAGCGGCAAAAATGAAAAAAGATGTTACAGATCCGTCCGTATCCACAAAGGTCAATGACCTTCTCTGGAATATGATCACAGTCAGTGACAATGAATCTTTTAATGAGCTGGTACGTCTGCAGACAGCATCGGGTGTTTTTAAGGACGGAGCACAGGCTGTAAATGGATTTCTTGCGGAACAGAAATTTGCAGATACTTCTGTACAGCACATCTTAAGCCCGTCCTCTTCAAAGGACGTCGGCCTCGGTGGCAGGAACACCACTTCCGTAAAAGACTGCGCAGAGCTTCTTTCCCGGATTTATAAAGGAAAATGTGTATCGAAAGAAGCTTCGGAGGCTATGCTGAACCTGCTTCTGAACCAGCAGGTTACTACTAAGATCCCCAGCGGGATATCTGTGTCCGTGGAAATTGCAAATAAGACTGGAGAAACGGATACGGACCAGCATGATATCGCCATTGTATATGGAGAAAAGACTACATATATCCTCTGTGTGATGTCAGAAGACTGTAAACCTGGGGACGCAGTTTCGCATATCCGGGATATTTCCGGTATTGTTTATAATTATCTGAATATGGACCTTGACCAGGGGTGATCTGTGAGTTAGAATAAAAAACAGCTGAGCAAGATCCTGATGGATATTTCCGCCAGAGAAGTATCCGAAATGTTCATGAAAGGGGAATTCTATTATGAAGACAGTACATACAGACAAAGCACCTGCAGCAATCGGACCATACTCCCAGGCTATCATCCATGGAGATACACTTTACACATCCGGTCAGATCCCGGTGGATCCGGCAACTGGAGAGGTAGTTGGCACAACCATTGAGGAGCAGGCTGACCGTGTTATGAAGAATCTCGGAGCAGTTCTGGAAGCTGCCGGTTCCAGCTATGAGAATGCGATCAAGACAGTATGCTTCCTTGCAGATATGAACGATTTTGCGGCATTTAATGAAGTATATGCCAAATATTTCGTAAATAAACCTGCACGTTCCTGTGTTGCAGTCAAGACACTGCCAAAGAACGTTCTCTGCGAGGTAGAAGTGATCGCAGCGATCGGATGATCTGATAAAAAATCCCTGTTGTCTGATTTCAGTCAGACAGCGGGGATTTTTTTTCGTGGTGATAAAGTATTTTTCTCTGTTTTGGAGCAATTTCTTTTTTCGTGTCTTCAGGCGTTAAAACGGTAATGTTTTTTCTTGTGTAAAGTAGAGCGCTGTAGTATAATAAAGTCGATTTTTTAGGATACGTATAAAAGCTTAATAAGGATGATCGGCAAACCAGATGAAAGTCTGGGACGCAAAGCTATAGGGCCTGTAAAATGGCAGCCAGTTGCATGAAATGAGGTGCACTGTCTGTGAGACGGTGTTTTTTTTATGATGTTATCCAATGCGTCTTATATCCCCATAGCTGAAGCAAGGGGTTTTACGACGCATTGGATAATTGATATGGCAGTGACAAATTAGCAGTGAAATAGAGGAGGACAAAATTATGACAATACAGGAATGCTATGAAGCTATTGGAGGAAACTATAAAGATGTCTTGGGACGCCTTCGAAGCGAAGCACTGATTCGGAAATTTACATTAAAGTTCCTTGAAGACCAGAGTTATCTACAGTTAAAACAGGCATTGGAAAATAAAAATTATGAAGATGCTTTCCGCAGCGCACACACACTGAAAGGAATTTGTCAGAATCTTTCTTTTGACCGTCTGTATGAGGTTAGTAATGAGTTAACAGAACTTTTGAGAGATAGAACCGGAGCGCAGCCTGGGATATCGGAGGCAATGGAAAAAGTAACAGAAGTATATGAGATGATGATTGAAGAAATAAAGAAGGGACTGTCGAATTAAGTGATGCGACACGACGTTCTGTCTTTGACCAGGTGCTTGGAACATCATAAACCCATTGGATAAAGGAAATAAAAAATATGGATAAAAGACAAAAGATCCTGATTGTAGACGATTCAGAATTTAACAGAGATATGTTAAAGGAGATTCTCGGAGAAACTTATAATTACCTGGAAGCGGAAAATGGAAGTCAGGCAATTCAGATTATGGGAGAAAATCCGGGAACTAATCTGATGCTTTTAGATATCAATATGCCACAGATGAATGGTTTTGAAGTTTTGAAATGGATGAACCAAAGTCAGTGTATGGATGAAACTCCGGTGATCATGATATCTTCGGAAGATGCTGTTGATACGATGCGTAAAGCATATGAGCTGGGAATCACGGATTATATCACACGACCGTTTGATTCTGTGATTGTAAAGAAAAGAGTTCAGAATACCCTGGGACTCTATATGAAGCAAAAGCATCTGATCAATGTGGTTTATGATCAGGTTTACGAAAAAGAAGAAAATAATAATATCATGATCCGGATTCTGAGTAATGTGCTGGGATCACGTAACAGTGAGAGTAGAGAACATATCCTGCATATTAAAACAGCAACGGAAATGATGCTGAGACAACTGGTAAAAATAACAGATGCTTATCCTATGACAGAGGCAGATATTTCCTTGATCACAACAGCATCTTCTCTTCACGATATCGGCAAGATCCGTATTCCGAAAGAAATCCTGAACAAACCCGGCAGACTTACCGATGAAGAATTCAGGATTATGAAAACTCATAGTGAACTTGGGGCAGATATGATCCAGGATATGCATTTCCCAAAAGACAATTCATTGGTACATGTTTCATGGGAAATCTGCAGATGGCATCATGAAAGATGGGATGGAAAAGGTTATCCGGATGGACTGAAAGGAGAAGAAATACCAATCTCCGCACAGGTGGTGTCGATTGTCGATGTTTATGATGCACTTACAAGTGAAAGATGTTATAAGAAAGCATTCGATCATGATACAGCGATCCAGATGATCCTGGATGGGCAATGTGGACAATTTAACCCCATTCTCCTTAAGTGCCTGAAAGAACTGAGTCTTCAGCTTTCAAAAATGCTCGATAAAAAGATGGATGATAATAGCTATTACCGTGAAGTACAGAGACTTTCAAATGAAATACTCAGCGACAGATCTTTACCGAACCTAAATTATTCACAGAATGTTGTCAAGGTCATGCAGGAAAAGATCGATTTCTTCAAAGCGAACAGCGGCAGGAGCTCAATTGATTACAATGCAATTTCCGGTCAGATGATTATATCAAACGGAAAACAGCAGATATTATGTCAGAGAAATAATCCGAATTTCAATCTGTTCAAAGAATTCGGAGTAAATGAAGAAGATGTTCAGCATATTCAGGTTTTATTACATCAGACATCTGTACAAAATAAAGAAATCTCTGTGCAGATAAAAGCAAAGGTGGAGAATGTCCGCCAGATGTATAAACTGAAATTGCATACATTGTGGTCGCCTTTAAAGAAGGATGGATACATCGGGATCGTTGGATATTTTGATACTGTAAAATAGAAAAATGCAAAGGAAGCTCAGAAGGAGGATCCTAATGAAAAAGAAAAAACGGAACAGAGTTTTGCCGGTGTTCCTGGTGATGGTGACAGCTATATCACTTTTGTCAGGCTGTGGCGGGAAGAGCGCGGAAAAAGAAGATGCTGAGAGAACTGACAGATAAGAACCTGACCTATCTTCATATGTGGGGTGAGAATCTGCAGAATACCGCCAGTGAAGAAGAAATTTGTGATTGTATAAAGAAAGCGCAGGAAGATGCAGGATTTTTAGAATTTTATTTTCTGTCAGCTGACGGGAACTATAAGATGATAACAGGCGAAACCGGGTATCTTGGATTACAGGAAAATATTGAAGAGGAGATCCGGCAGGGAAATGATGTGATAGCAAATGCAGCAGTTCCCGGAAAATCCCAGCTACTTGTTTTTGCCACACCCAAGGCTCATGGAATTTATCAGGGATTTGAATATGATGCGATTGCCATTGCTTATGAAAACTCTGATATCATAGATGTACTGGATATTTCTGCTTTTAATGGAAATGCCCAGAGTTTTATTGTTCATCCGGATGGCCGTGTTGTGGTCGATCATTCTTCTGAGTCATGGGGGAATGTGTATAATTTCTTCGGTGTTCTGAGAGAGAATTCCGATATGTCTGAAAACTTGTCCAGGCGGATGTTGTCAATGCCAGTATGAATAGCCTGCAGCGTAGCACAATGCTCCTTGTTGGCATGGTCGTGCTCTGTATTGCCGTTTTTTTTATAAAGCAGCAAGAAAACAACTGCTGCAACTGTCATTCCATCTTCAAAGATTAATATTTTTAATGAAAGCTCACTGACCAAAAGTCTGTCATTTGATTTCCTGTAGGAAAGTAAATGAATATTATTTAAGGTTCGAGATAAATTGTGAAATGCAGACAAACAAGAAAAGTAAAAATATAATAGGTATTATACAGAGTTTCCTTATATTGATATTAGTAGTTCTTATTATTTTTATGATGATTCAGATTAGTAGGCTGCAGGGGACAGCACGCGTAATAAATTATGCAGGTCTGGTACGTGGAGCTACACAGCGTGAAGTAAAATTAGAAATTACAGGAAACCAAAATGAAGAATTAATTAAATATTTGGATGATATTCTTCTTGGATTGAGATATCAGGATGGACATTATGATCTGGTAAAACTCAATGACGAAGAATACCAGGAAAAATTGCAAATCCAGAGTGATTACTGGGATAAATTGAAAAAAGAAATTGAAGCAGCAAGAAACAAGGGATACGAAAATACAGACATTGTTAATATGAGTGAAATATATTTTTCGATGGCAGATGAAACTGTCTCTTCCGCAGAAAGCTATTCAGAAAAGATCGCTGTAAAGATTCGTACTATAGAGCTTTTGTCGGCACTTGATATGTTGAGTCTGGTGATATTGGTTATTATGCAGACTCTAAGGGCAATGCAGATGGCAATGCAAAACAGACTGCTGGAACAGAAAGCATTCATAGATGCCCATACTGGGCTGCCAAATAAAAATGCCTGTAATGAGCTTCTTAATAAAAAAGATATAATTACAGATTCTACAGCTTGCATAATGTTTGATTTAAATAATTTAAAAACTGTAAATGATACAATGGGACATTCCGCAGGAGATCAGTTAATAATAAATTTCGCAAAGCTTTTGCGCAGTGTTATTCCAGAAAAGGATTTTGTTGGAAGATATGGCGGAGATGAGTTTATAGCAGTCATTTATCATACAAGCGAGGCGAAAATTAAGGAAATATTAAAATCCCTGAACAGAGAAAAAGACAGATTAAATAGTTATGAAAATCAAATACCAATCGACTATGCATGCGGATGGGCATTATCCTCCGATGATATGTCGTGTACAATGCAGATGTTATTGGATACTGCAGATGCTTATATGTATAAAAATAAACAGATATGCAAGAAATATAATTAGCTTTCAGCTCAGAGTAGATAAAAGATAATAGACGCGATCAGACGAAATATTGTTTTGCGTAGAAACACTGGAAATCCTTGAAAACAAAGGATTCTTGGTATAAGATGAAACAAGTCAAAGCACGTTATTGCGTTCTAAAAAAAAATCCTGTATAATACCAAACTGTAATATTGTATCATTCAGCGGACAGAGAAATACGCTGTGAATCATTAAAAGAAGTCAGGAGGACATAAGTACATGCGAGTCGATGCGGACGATTTTGCCCGACCTTGCAGCTGCGGGAGGGAGCACCACATAGACGTTAGAGAAATTGTAATTGAATCAGGAGCTATCGGGAAACTGGAAAAGGAAATGTCAGACGGTGATCTGAAAGAATGTATTTCCCCGCTTCTGATCTGTGACACGAACAGTTACAAAGCTACAGAGGAACTGATGGAGGATATCTACGACCGGTGTCAGGTACTGATCCTGGATGCTGAAGGTCTTGAGGCAGATGAGCGTGCCGTGGAGATCGTGGAGAATTATATGGAAGAGGACATCGATCTTGTTCTTGCAGTTGGAGCGGGGACGATCCATGATCTCAGCCGTTTTGTCGCCCATCAGTACCGGATCCCTTTTGTCTCTGTGCCCACCGCAGCCAGTTCAGACGGATTTACTTCCACAGTAGCAGACATGACCTGGAATGGTGTAAAAAAAGTATTTCAGGCATCTGCGCCACTTTTTGTTTTTGCGGATACGGATATTTTTGCTAAGGCGCCTGCAAGGCTTACAGCAGCCGGGGTGTCGGATATTCTGGGAAAATACATTGCGCTGGCAGACTGGAAGATAGCAAGTATTCTTATGGATGAATACTATTGTACAGCGGTGGAAGACCTGGAAACAAAAGCGATCCGGACTGTTAAGGATAATCTGAAAGAAATTGCAGCAGGAGAGAAAGATGCATGTGAGAAGCTGATGTATGCGCTGATCCTTTCCGGACTGGCCATGCAGATGACAGGAAACTCCAGACCGGCATCCGGGGCGGAGCACCATATGGTTCACCTCTGGGATATGGAAGTGGTCAATGGTCACCTGGATGCTCTTCACGGGGAGAAGGTTTCTGCAGCAACCATGCTGGTCCTTCTGGAATATAAAAAGCTTGCAGATGCTATCCGAAGAGGAGCCTGCAGAGTGCATGCCTTTACAGACGGAGACAGAGAACTCCTGCAGGAGACCTTCGGCAGAAAAGGGATTCTTGGAGCACTTGAAAAAGAAAACACTCCGGAACTTCTGGACGATGTAAGTACAGAAACACTTTCCGGTGCACTTCCGGAAATCCTTAAGATCATAGATCTTCTTCCTGCAGTTACAGATATGCAGGAGATGATGAGTATCGTCGGCTGCGTGAGCAGAGTCCGGGATATCGGACTGCCGGGAAAAGCAATCGAGGAGAGTCTCAGACTTGCACCGTATACAAGAAGAAGGCTCAGCCTTCTGAGACTTCGGAAGATGCTCACATACTGAGCAGGAACAGCTCATAAAAGGTTCTTTTGACTTGACATAAATTTCAGGAAAGGCAGTGATGAACGGTTTGATGAGAGTAGGAATGGGATATGATGTACATAAACTGACAGAGGGCAGGAAACTGATCCTTGGTGGTGTTGATATTCCCTGGGAAAAAGGTCTTCTGGGCCATTCGGATGCGGATGTTCTGATCCATGCGATCATGGATGCACTTCTGGGAGCTGCGGCTCTTGGAGATATCGGAAAGCATTTTCCGGATACAGACCCTGCATATAAGGGAATCTCCAGTGTGAAACTTCTGGTGCATGTTGCCGGATTACTGAAGGAGAATGACTATGCGATCGGAAATATCGATGCCACCATCATCGCTCAGAAACCGAAGATGGCACCACATATTCCGACGATGAGAGAAAATATCGCAGAAGCACTTGGGATTAAAATATCACAGCTGAATATCAAGGCGACCACAGAGGAAGGCCTTGGATTTACAGGGAAGGAAGAGGGAATCTCCTCACAGGCGATCTGTTCCCTGTACAGAATCGGGAAATTGGAGGAAGAGTAACATGAAGATTTTTAACACACTGACACGCAGAAAAGAGGAATTTGTACCTCTGGAAGAAGGAAAAGTAAAAATGTATGTCTGCGGACCTACGGTATACAATCTGATCCATATCGGAAATGCCCGCCCTATGATCATTTTTGATACGGTGCGCAGATATATGGAATATAAAGGATATGAAGTAAATTATGTATCCAACTTTACCGATGTAGATGACAAGATCATCAAGAAGGCCATTGAAGAGGGCGTTTCCGCAGAGGAAATCTCTACCCGTTATATCAAAGAGTGCAAGAAGGATATGGCAGATATGAATGTAAAACCTGCTACAACGGCACCCCAGGCTACACAGGAGATCCAGGGCATGATCGACATGATCCAGACTCTTATTGATAAAGGATATGCATATCCGGCAGCTGACGGGACCGTTTATTTCCGTGTAAAGAAATTCAAAGAGTATGGCAAGCTTTCTCATAAGAATCTGGATGATCTCCAGTCAGGATTCCGTTCTCTTAAGGTATCCGGTGAGGATCAGAAGGAAGATCCGTTAGACTTCGTGCTTTGGAAACCAAAGAAAGAGGGCGAGCCGTCCTGGCCGTCACCGTGGTGCGACGGACGTCCTGGCTGGCATATTGAGTGCTCTGTTATGTCCAAGAAATATCTCGGAGAAGAGATTGATATCCATGCAGGCGGTGAGGATCTGATCTTCCCGCATCATGAGAATGAGATCGCACAGAGTGAGTGCTGCAATGGTAAAATTTTTGCAAGATACTGGATGCATAATGGTTTCCTGAACATCGACAACCGCAAGATGTCCAAATCTCTCGGAAATTTCCGTACCGTTCGTCAGATCGGTGAACAGTATGATCTTCAGGTTCTCCGTTTCTTTATGCTGAACGCACATTACAGAAGTCCGCTGAACTTCAGCGCAGATCTGATGGAGGCAGCAAAGAACTCTCTGGAGCGTATCCTTGAGGCGGCAGGCAAGCTCAGCGACCGTAAAGACAATGGGGCGGCAGAGAATATTACAGAGGAAGAGCTTGCGCTTCTCAAGGAGGCAGAAGGTTTTGTTACCAAATTTGAAGCTGCCATGGATGATGATTTTAATACTGCAGATGCACTTGCGGCAATTTTTGAGCTTGTAAAATTTGCCAACACAAACGTAGACGAGAACAGTTCAAGGGAGTTTGCCGGTGGTCTTTATGAGGAACTTTTTAAGCTCAGTGATGTGCTGGGACTGAAAATCGAGAAAAAAGAAGAGATTCTTGACAAAGAGATCGAGGATCTGATCCAGGAGCGCCAGGCTGCAAGAAAGGCAAAGGATTTCAAGAGAGCAGATGAGATCCGAGATGAGCTCCTGAAAAAAGGTATCATCCTTAAAGATACAAGAGAAGGTGTGAAATGGCAGAGAGCTTAAAGAAACTGAAAGAGCTGTTTGATCTGAAAGACGCAAACCTTCGGACTTATTCGCCGCTGACGCTGGCCTATATCGGGGATGGTGTTTATGAGCTGGTGATCCGTACTATTCTTGTGAAAAAAGCGAATTGTCCGGTAAATCGTCTCCACAAAAAAGCCAGCAGCCTTGTAAAAGCATCTGCACAGTCGGGTATGATGGAGATCCTCGAACCACTTTTGACAGAAGAAGAAAAAAGTGTATATCGAAGAGGAAGGAATGCGCATTCCGCTACCATGGCCAAACATGCCACCATGGCGGATTACCGGCGTGCCACAGGGTTTGAGGCGCTGATGGGATATCTTTACCTGAAAGAGGATTTTTCAAGGATACTGGAGCTGGTCCATGCAGGACTTGAGAAGGAGGAAATTTAAATTGACTGAAATGATAGAAGGAAGAAATGCGGTCCTTGAGGCATTTCGTTCCGGTAAATGTGTTGATAAACTGTTTATTCTGGATGGCTGTCAGGACGGACCGGTCCGCACCATCGCAAGAGAAGCCAGAAAACATGATACCATTGTAAAATTTGTTCCAAAGGAACGATTGGATTCCATGAGCGAGACAGGTGCACATCAGGGTGTGATCGCACAGGTTGCGGCTTATGATTATTCTACAGTGGAAGATATCCTGAAAAAAGCAGAAGATAAAGGAGAGCCTCCGTTTATCATTCTTCTTGATAATATTGAGGATCCTCATAATCTGGGAGCTATCATCCGTACCGCAAATCTCGCAGGTGCTCATGGTGTGATCATTCCCAAACACAGAGCAGTAGGACTGACTGCTACGGTTGCCAAGACGTCGGCAGGCGCACTGAATTATACACCGGTTGCCAAGGTTGCTAATCTGAGACAGACTATTGATGAACTGAAAGAAAAAGGCATCTGGTTCGTATGTGCAGATATGGACGGAGAGGTGATGTACCGTCAGAATCTGACAGGACCTATTGGCCTTGTGATCGGAAATGAAGGAAATGGTGTAAGCCGCCTTGTAAAAGAGAAATGTGATTTTACTACCGCGATCCCGATGAAGGGGGATATCGATTCCCTTAACGCTTCTGTAGCAGCCGGGGTACTTGCTTTTGAGATCGTGAGACAGAGACTGTCAAAATAAATACATCAAATACAGCCATAGCTGTTCGGAGAAAAAATGTGCCGATATAATGAGATGACGGATGAAGCTCTTATCGAAAGACTTCGTGCAGGGGAATCTGCAATTGCAGATTATCTGATGGAAAAGTATAAAGGTCTGGTCAGAAAAAAGGCCCGTGCCATGTTTCTGATAGGTGGGGACACAGATGATCTGATACAGGAGGGGATGATCGGGCTGTTTAAGGCAGTCCGTGATTACCAGCCAGACAGGGAGGCGTCTTTTCAGTCTTTTGCAAATATATGTATTGACAGACAGATATATACTGCAATTAAAAGTTCAAACCGCCAGAAACATCAGCCATTGAACACTTATGTGTCTTTAAGCGACGGAGAGGCGGAGGAAAACTTCAGAGATTCCTGTGTGGAGCATGATAATCCGGAATCGATCCTGATCGACCGGGAAAATGTGGCGGCTCTCGAAAATGAAATGAAAAAGAGCCTGAGCCCTCTGGAAAACAGGGTACTGCAGTTGTATCTGGATGGAAATGGATATATGGATATTGCCCGGATTCTTGGAAAAACACCGAAATCCATTGATAATACACTGCAGAGGATCCGTGGGAAAATTAAAAGCTATTTTTGAGAAGAGTAAATACCTCTTTCCTTTTGAATATAAAAGTATTAAAATAATATTCATAAGGAGCAGAATAAGAAAGGAGACCAAATTATGGCAAAGATCAATAAATATTGGGGACTTGTTGCAGTAGGAGCGCTTACCGCTGCCGCAGCAGGAGCTATCGCAGCACTTGTATCCAGACGATCCGTATGCGAAGAAGACTTTGAGGATGATTTCGAAGATCTTGATGATTTCAAGGATGACGAGAAGAAGGAAGAAAAAGAAGAGAAAGAAGTCTTCCAGGACTGGGACAAGACTGCATCTGAGACTGTAGAAGTTTCCAAAGAGGCAGAGGATGCTGAAGAGGCACCAACAGAAGCAGAAGAGGAAACACCTGCAGATGATGGATCGGAGGCCGAAGCGGAAGAAGAGACAGAAGCAGAAGAGTAAAAAGAGAATCCTGCGTGCTGTGTCTGTGAGCGACAGCACACAGGATTTTTTGTGCTATAATCATGAAAATATGAATTTTTAAAAAAATAAAAATAATGTATTGACAATATGACAATCATCTGATAATATAAACAACTGTGAGCGACACAAACGTCGCGAAACAAGCTGCTGTGGCTCAGTCGGTAGAGCGTCGCCTTGGTAAGGCGGAGGTCACGGGTTCGATTCCCGTCAGCAGCTTTTTTTGTGTCTAAAAACAGACAATTTTTTGTTTAAATACAGGTTTTGCGGGTTTCAAAAACTCCGGATTTATGATAAGATAAAACATCAGGATGATATTTAGGAGGGAAAGCAATGGAGAACGAAACAGTTTCCAAAAACTTTATTGAAAATATTATAGACAAAGATCTTGAAGAAGGCGTTTATGACACCGTGCATACACGTTTCCCACCGGAACCTAACGGCTATCTTCATATCGGACATGCGAAATCCATTCTTTTAAATTATGGACTGGCTCAGAAATACAAGGGAAAATTCAATCTCCGTTTTGATGATACCAACCCTACAAAGGAGAAATCTGAATTTGTAGAGTCCATCAAGGCTGACGTGAAATGGCTTGGTGCAGACTGGGAAGACAGACTTTTCTTTGCATCTGATTATTTTGATCAGATGTATGAGGCAGCAGTGAAGCTTATTAAGAAAGGCAAGGCCTTTGTCTGCGACCTGACTGCAGACCAGATCCGTGAGTACCGGGGAACTCTTACAGAGCCAGGTAAAGAGAGCCCGTACAGAAACCGTACTGTAGAAGAGAATCTTCAGCTTTTTGAAGAGATGCGTGAGGGCAAATACGGAGATGGAGAGAAGGTTCTCCGTGCCAAGATCGATATGGCATCACCGAATATGAACATGCGTGACCCGGTCATTTACCGTGTAGCCCGCATGACACATCACAATACAGGAGATAAATGGTGCATCTATCCGATGTACGACTTCGCTCATCCGATCGAGGATGCCATTGAGGGTGTGACACATTCTATCTGTACTCTGGAGTTTGAGGACCACAGACCGCTTTATGACTGGGTGGTAAAGGAACTGGAATATCCGCACCCACCGAAGCAGATCGAGTTTGCAAAGCTGTACCTGACCAACGTTGTTACAGGTAAACGTTATATCAAGAAGCTTGTTGAGGACGGTATCGTAGATGGATGGGATGATCCGAGACTAGTATCCATCGCCGCACTTCGCCGCCGTGGATTTACACCGGAGTCTATCCGTAAATTTGTAGAACTCTGTGGTGTTTCAAAGGCGAACAGTTCTGTAGATTATGCAATGCTCGAGTACTGCATCCGTGAGGACCTGAAGCTGAAACGTCCGCGTATGATGGCGATTCTTGATCCGATCAAGCTCGTGATCGATAACTATCCGGAAGGACAGGTTGAGTATCTTGAAGCTCCGAATAATATGGAGAATGAGGAACTTGGAACCAGAAAGATTCCGTTCAGTGGAGAACTTTATATTGAACGTGATGATTTTATGGCAGAGCCTCCTAAGAAATACAAACGTCTCTATATTGGAAATGAAGTTCGTCTTATGAATGCATATTTTGTAACCTGCACAGGTTATGAGGCAGATGACGACGGAACGATCCGTGTAGTCCACTGTACCTATGACCCGGAGACCAAGGGCGGAAATGCACCGGACGGACGTAAGGTAAAAGGAACGATCCACTGGGTGGAAGCATCCAATGCAGGTAAAGTTGAGGTAAGACTTTACGAGAATATCGTAGATGAAGAAAAAGGTGTTTACAATAAAGAAGATGGTTCTCTTAATGTAAATCCGAATTCTCTTACAGTAACAAGTGCTTATGTAGAGCCGGAGCTTCTGAAAGCAAAAGGTTATGACAGCTATCAGTTTGTACGTAACGGTTTCTTCTGCGCAGATATCCATGACTCCAGGGAGGGAGCACCGGTATTTAACCGCATTGTATCTCTGAAGAGCTCTTTCAAATTACCGAAAGCATAAAAACTGTCAAAAAGACTACGAAATATATGACAGCAGTACACCGTGAACAGGTATCAGGGTGTACTGCTTGTTTTGTTTTATCGTCATCAGGAATAAATGGATAAGTACAAAATGCTCCTGCAACGATTTCGGTTGCGCCCATTTACAGAAACGGTTATACTGATAACACAGGAAAGAGAGGAATTACACATGAAGAAAATCGTGCTTGCTTCCGCATCTCCCAGGAGGCGGGAACTTTTAAGCCAGGTAGGAGTCGTCTTTGAAGTGAAGCCTGCCAGCGGGGAAGAACGGATCACCAGTGCAGAGCCTGCGAAAGTGGTGGAGGAACTTTCCCGTCAGAAAGCTATGTTTACGGCATACGCGCTGGAGGAAGAGGAGAACCGAGATCTGAGAGATGTGGTTGTGATCGGTGCAGATACCGTTGTATCTTATGAGGGTAAGATTTTAGGTAAACCGGCAGATGAGACAGCTGCAATAGAGATGCTTGCTATGCTGCAGGGGAATACACATCAGGTATATACCGGTGTAACTTTGCTGATAAGAGAAAAAGGGAGATGGAAAGTTCATACCTTCCATGAGTGCACAGATGTGAGCTTTTATCCGGTGACAGAGGAAGAAATAAAGGAATATGTAAACAGCAAAGACCCAATGGACAAAGCCGGAAGCTATGGGATCCAGGGCGCCTGGGGAGCCTATGTGAAGGGAATCCGTGGCGATTATAACAACGTGGTGGGACTGCCTGTGGCAAGACTGATCTATGAGACAAAAAAACTGGGAATGAACCTGAGAGGATGAAAGACAAAATGATAAAAGCTTGTATATTTGATCTGGATGGAACAATTGCGGATACACTGGAATCTATGGCATATGTGGCGAATGAGATCATGGAAAAGTTTTCCCTGAAACCACAGCCGGCAGATAATTTTCGTTATTACAGCGGTGAGGGTGCAGATATGCTGATCAGAAGATGCCTGATCGATGCAGGAGATCCGGAGCTGGTACACTACGAAGAAGTCAGGGAACTTTATCGCAGGAAATTTGATGAAGATCCGCTGTATAAAGTTGTGCCATATAAAGATATGCCGGAAACCCTTCAGAAGCTGAAACATGCAGGCCTTAAGATGGCTGTATGCTCCAATAAGCCTCATGTTGCGGCGCAGAAAGTGGTAAAGGCGATCTATGGCGATCTGTTTGATGAGGTGATGGGACAGCAGGAAGGGATCTGCAGAAAACCGGCGCCGGATGGTCCGCTGAAGATTGCAGAAGATTTCGGTGTAAAGCCGGAAGAATGTATGTATATCGGAGATACAAAGACAGATATGCAGACAGGAAGTGCTGCCGGAATGTATACCGTTGGTGCACTATGGGGATTCCGTGACAGAGAAGAGCTTGAAAATAACGGTGCAGATATTGTAGCAGCTGTACCTGGTGATCTGTTTACTATTTATGAGGAGAAGCAGCATGATTAAGATGGTTGCCAGTGATCTGGATGGAACGCTGCTTATCGGTGGAAGACAGACGCTGCCGGAAGAGATCTTTCCGCTGGTAAAGGAACTGAAAAAAATGGGAATCCTCTTTGTGGCAGCCAGTGGCAGACAGTATGCCAATATGAGGAATCTTTTTGCGCCGGTAAAGGACGAGATGGCATTTATCAGTGAAAATGGCGGGCTTGCTGTCCAGAATGAGAAGCTTCTGTACTGCGACAGCTTTGACAAAGAACTGGTCAGAGAGATCATTCAGACAATATGGGAAAAGCCCGGAGCGGAATTTTCCTGTTCTACAAAGGATTTTTATTATATCATGCCCAAGACAGAACATTATCGCCATCTGATGATCGAAGAAGTAAAAAATCAGTGTAAGATCATAAAGAGTTTTGATGAGATCACAGAGCCTTGTATGAAGGTTGCAGTTTATGAGAGAGAAGGAATGACGGAGGAATCCATCCGGTACTGGAGAGAACGGTTCAAAGACAGATGTACTGTTGTGACATCCGGATTTGCGTGGGTGGATTTTGTTCCATTTACCACGAACAAAGCAAAAGGAATCCGTAAATACCAGGAACTTTTGGGAATCGGACCGGATGAATGCATGGCGTTCGGGGATGAATACAATGATATTGAAATGATGAAATCTGTAAAATACAGCTTTGCCATGAAGCATGCGAAGCCAGGGGTAAAGGCGGCGGCTTTCTATGAGACAGAGAAGGTGGAACCAGTAATTCGCAGACTGATCGCGGCGGGCGGAGATATAAAGGAGGTACTTTAATATGTACAAGAAAGAATATGTCCAGACATTTCTGGAAAAACAGGGTCAGCTTTTTGATGAGCCGGTAGCAGAGGA
This sequence comes from Blautia massiliensis (ex Durand et al. 2017), assembly GCF_051861785.1. NCBI lineage: Bacteria > Bacillati > Bacillota > Clostridia > Lachnospirales > Lachnospiraceae > Blautia > Blautia massiliensis (ex Durand et al. 2017). The sequence continues at coordinate 547,728 of NZ_CP146725.1, read as the reverse complement.
TTTTGAGGAGGCAGAGGAATTTCTCGAGGATTGCATGGCAGTTGTGCTGGATTCCCTGAAGGATGTAAAAAAATATCTGGATGGAATGGGCGCAGATGTGGAGGGGATTTCCCTGAAAGAGCTGGAAGAAGAAAGCGAAGTATTTAAACTCCCGGACGGAAAATATATGATCGTAGAAGGCTGACGGAAAGCAGGGATTACACCTCTGAAAATTAAATATGCTAAACTTGCATCAGCAAAAAGATAGCCCTGCGTAGAAATGGGAAATGTGGGGAAAATAAAATGATGTAAAGGAGGATGGGATATGAAAAAAAGCAGAGTGCTGGCAGTCGTCATGGCTGTGCTTATGATGGTAACGCTGCTTCCATCTATGGTATTTGCCACTGCAGCTCCATCGGGAACTCTTGATGGAAAGCTGAAGGTCAAAGGAACACTTGCGATCGGGTCTACCTTAAGTGCAGATTACTCAAAGGTCAAGCCGGAGGGGATCACAGATGATAATGTGAGTTTTTCCTGGTCATTAAAGGACGGAGACATTCTTACAGAGGTAGGAACTGACAAGACTTATAAAATCGATGAAAAAGATCTGGGTCTTCCGATCGTTCTGAAGATCACCGGAAAAGAAGAGACGGGAGTCAGTGGTGAGCTTACGGTGACGACCCAGGAGGTTTCCGAAACAGAGGAGGAAGCCAAAGCACTGGCAGAAAAGAAAAAGGAAGAAGCCAAAGCAGCAGGAGAAGATCCGGATGCGGAGGAAAGTGAAGCTTCGGCAGCTTCGGAGTCTTCAGAGAACACGCCGGATACAGAAGCTGGAACGTCAGAGGAGCCTGATAGTGCTCAGCCTGAGAAAACCACAGATCCGGCAGAAGGAACGGAGTCTGCGGATGTGCAGGAATCTACGGACGCACAGGAACCTGCAGATACCCAGAAGCCTGCCGAAAACTCTGTTATAGAAGTAAACGGAAACGGAGAACAGTCAGGGTCTCAGAATACCGATGAAACAGATGCATCCGGAGACAGTCAGACAGAGACACCGGATTCTGCAGATACAGCAGCAGACGCTTCCGAAAAAAATGAGAAACCGACATATTCGGCATCTGCATACACGGAAGATGGAAGTGGAATTCTGGATTTTGGTTCCGTGGAAGAAGGATATACGGAAATTCCGGAAGCACAGATGGTTACTATCAAAAATAACGGAACCGGAGATCTTAATTTTAAAGAGATCGCCCCGGAGAATTTCATGGCTGAAGATATTAATGATGCGCCATTAAAGAGTGGTGAAAGTGTTACTGTGTGGGTAAAACCACGAGAAGGTCTGAAGGCTGGAGAATACAAAGATCTGATCACGTATCAGACAGAAGAAGGTGCCGATGTCTTCTTTGAAGCGGACTTTACAGTAAAAGAACCGGAAAATAATAAAGTCGAAGATAATAAAAATAATGGGCAGACAGATCCCGGGGAAACATCGGACCCTGCAACGGAAAAAATATACAAGCTAACTGCGAATCCGACAGAACTGCCTTTTGATGATCTGACTGCCGGTTATGAAAAGGTAGAAACAACAAGTACAGTCACGATCAAAAATGAAGGTACAGAAGCTGTGACGTTAGTACAGCCTGAGTCGGAGTTTTTTGATATTGCGCCGGTCAGTGAAGTGGAGAGCAGCGGAAATATCCAGTTGGCGCAGGGAGGAGAGCAGACCTTTACCGTACAGCCTAAGCTTGGACTCTCTGCAAAAGATGATCCATACGTGGAAGAACTTGTATTTGCTTCTGATGAAAGCACGGAAGCATCTGCTACAGTGACGGCTTCGGTTATGGTAAAGACAGAAACACCAAAAACAGTTACTGCAACAGTGAAACCGGAAGGTCCTCTGTCTTTTGGAACACTGGAACAGGGCTATGAGACCGCGCCGGATGCACAGTCTGTAACCGTAGAGAATACAGGTACAGAGGCTATCCGGATCCAGCTTTCTGCTCCGGAGGATTATGAGGTGGGAGAGCCTTCTGCGGAAGTGCTCAATCCCGGAGATAAGGCGGCAACCTTTACCGTACAGCCCAAGACCGGTCTTCAGGCCGGAGATCACAGCGGTACGATTTCTGTGACAGATCAGAATACCGGAAACACACTGGCTGAAGTCCGGCTGGAATTTACAGTTTCGGAGCCGGAACCGGAACCCAATCCCGGCCTTTCGGTAACAGACAGTCTGGAGTTTGGAACCAAAGAAGAAGGCTATAAGGAACTTCCTGATGCGAAGAAAGTTACAGTTACCAACACCGGAAATACAAAGATCGTTCTGAAACAGCCTTCATCAAATGCATATACAATTGGTACACTTTCCGCCACAGAGCTGGAAGCAGGAGATAATGCAACCTTTAGTGTACAGCCGGTCAGCGGACTTTCACAGGGGGAATATCTGGAAGACATTGTGATCGCCAATGATGCAAATGTGGAAGCTTATGTAAATGTCCATTTCAGCGTTACAAAGAAAAAAACAGATAACAGTAAGAAGGCGAATAACCTTACAGGTATCAAAAAGCCATCCGATATCAAAGATCTTCCCAATGGAACCCAGAAAACCCAGAAAGCCCTGAAGCTTCCGGGAACAGTAAAGATCACTACAACAAAGGGAGAGCAGAAGGCATCTGTTAAATGGGATGTTAAGGGATCTTCCTATGATCCGTCTTCTGCAGAACGTCAGATATTTAATGTAAAAGGTACTGTCATTCTTCCGGAGGGGGTTAAGAATCCCAACAAGATCAGTACAGTGATCGCAGTAAGTATTACAGTAAACGGATATCAGGGCAAGGAAGCCGCTGCATCGGATAATAAGATCACAGGAATTGATTCCAATGGCAAGTATGATACCAATACAAAGATCACCTTTACAGCAGCTGGTGCAGGGATGGATAATACAAACCCGCGTAAGGGAGATACCAGATATCAGCCGAAGAGCTGGAAGATCACAGAGACCCGTACCTGGGATGGAGAGCCTTATACTGCAACATTCCGTGTCAGCAAGCCGGGAAAATATACTCTGAAAGTTACCTTTGGACAGCAGAAATATGACGGCTCCAGCTGGAAGGATACCGGTACACAGTCAGAAAGTGCGGTTACTTTTACGGTATCACAGGCAGCAGTTCTTACTGCGACTCCGAGTCCGGCAGTGACACAGACAAATCAGAAATCTGCAGTGCAGACGGGAGACAGTACACCGATCATGACATTTGTGATCATTTTGATCGTGGCTGTGGTATGTATTGGAGGAATCCTTGTATATCGTAGAAAGAAAAAATAAGAACAGAATGTAGAAGATAGTTTTACAGCACCCTCCGTAAAAAAATGTACGGAGGGATTTTTTTGCACATAGAGATCCGTTTTGTATGTTGCTGCTAGCACTCTGCAATGATGAGTGCTAAATTTTTCTTGACTTTTGTAAAAAGTCGTATTAGTATATATTTATTGAAAAAAACAACAGGTTTCCGGCTCTGTCGGAACATCAGAAATAAAAATAAAAACCAAAGGAGAGTGACATATATGTCAGCAAAACATGGCAGTTTATCAATCAACAGTGAAAATATTTTTCCGATTATCAAGAAATGGTTATATTCCGACCATGATATTTTTGTAAGAGAGATGATCTCCAACGGATGCGATGCGATCACCAAACTGAGAAAGCTGGAAGTTATGGGAGATTATACATTCCCGGAAGGTTACAAACCGGCTGTAAATGTTATCGTTGATCCGGATCAGAAAACTTTGAAGTTTATCGATAACGGTATTGGTATGACAGCAGATGAAGTAGAGGAATATATCACACAGATCGCTTTTTCCGGTGCCACAGAGTTTCTTGAGAAATATAAGGATAAAACAACGGATGATCAGATGATCGGTCATTTCGGACTTGGATTTTATTCTGCATTTATGGTTGCAGATGAAGTTCATATTGATACTCTCTCTTACAAGGAGGGTTCCACACCGGTACATTGGACCTGTGACGGTGGTACGGAGTATGAGATGGCAGACGGAAACAAAACAGAACCGGGAACAGAGATCACTCTTTTCCTCAATGAGGAAAGCCTGGAGTTTGCCAATGAATATCGTATGAGAGAGGTTATTGAGAAATACTGTTCTTTCATGCCGGTAAATATCTATCTTTCCAAAGCAAATGCTGAACAGGAGTATGAAACCATCGATGAGACAGATCTCCGTGAAGATGATGTGGTAGTTGAGCATATCCATGAGGATGCCAAGACAGAGGAAAAGGAGAATGATAAAGGCGAGAAAGAAGTTGTGGAAGTTTCTCCTGCCAAAGATAAAGTAAAGATCAATAAACGGCCGGTATCTTTAAGCGATACACAGCCGCTCTGGATGAAACGCCCAAATGAGTGCACGGATGAAGAGTATAAAGAATTTTACCGTAAGGTATTTATGGATTACAAGGAGCCGCTGTTCTGGATCCATCTGAACATGGACTATCCGTTCAATCTGAAGGGTATCCTGTATTTCCCGAAGATCAGGACAGAGTATGATTCCATTGAGGGAACCATCAAGCTTTATAATAATCAGGTATTTATTGCAGATAACATCAAAGAGGTGATCCCGGAATTCCTTCTTCTTCTGAAAGGTGTGATCGACTGCCCGGATCTTCCACTGAATGTTTCCCGTTCTGCACTGCAGAATGATGGTTTTGTGAAAAAGATTTCTGAATATATCACCAAGAAAGTAGCAGATAAGCTCACCGGAATGTGCAAGACAGACAGAGAGTCTTATGAGAAGTACTGGGATGATATCAGCCCGTTTATCAAATTTGGATGCATCAAGGATGCGAAATTTGGTGAGAAGATGAACGATTATATCCTCTTTAAGAATCTGGATGGCAAATATCTTACCCTGAAAGACTGCATTGAGGAAAATAAAAAAGAAGAAACAAAAGCAGCTGAAGAGGAGAAGACAGAGGAGAAAGCTTCTGAAGGAGCCCAGAATGAGGAACCGGAAAAAACGGTGATCTATTATGTGACCGATGAGGTACAGCAGAGCCAGTACATTAATATGTTCCGTGAAGCGGGTAAAGATGCTGTACTGCTGAAGCATGTGATCGATTCACAGTTTATTTCCCATCTTGAACAGCAGGATCAGACGATCCAGTTCAAGAGAATTGATGCAGATCTGACAGAAGAGCTTCGTGAAGACGGAGAAGCGGATGAAACAACAGTCAAGACACTTACTGAGGTGTTCCGTAAGAATCTTGGCAAGGATAAACTTGAAGTAAAAGTAGAGAAGCTGAAAAATGAGGGAACTGCAGCGATGATCACTCTTCCTGAGGAGAGCCGCCGTATGCAGGATATGATGAAAATGTACAATATGTACGGAATGGATCCGAATATGTTCGGTGGTCAGGAAGTACTTGTACTGAACGCAAATCATCCTCTTGTAAGATTTATAGCAGAAAATCAGGGATCAGAGTATGTTCCGGTGATCTGTGAACAGCTGTATGATCTTGCAATGATGAGCCATAAACAGCTTTCTCCTGAAGAAATGACAAAATTTGTAAAGAGAAGCAACGATATCCTTATGGTCCTTACAAAATAAAACGACATATAAAATGATCGAAAGGCTTTGCCCGTAATGGGGCAAAGCCTTTGTTTTTTTTATAACAATATGTGTATTTTTAACACAATTCGAGGGATTTTAAATAAAATAATAGATATTAAATAAAAACAACCTGTAAAATATGATTAAAAATTCAAATTAGTATCTAATATGTATAAAACAAATTTTCAGAAGAAAGCGAAAAATATAGATAAGTGTCGTATTATATATAAGGGAGTGCTTTTAAAAAGAGAAAAGGATGAAATGGAGGAACAAATGTATGAAAAAGGTGTATGGATTGATCAGAAGACTTGGTGCAAATTCGAAATACAAAGGATATTTTTTCGTTGCGGAAGCGGTAAAGATTTCCATGGGGTATCAGTATAAACCATTGCGGATCACAAAGGACATCTATCCATGCCTGGCGCGGAAGTACAGATCAACACCTACCAATATTGAGCATGATATCAGAACAATGGTAAATGTGTGTTGGGAAGGAAATAAAAAACTGCTGGATGAGATTGCAGGATATCCTCTGGAATACAAGCCTACCAACAGTGAATTTATTGATATGCTTGCGTATTACCTGAGGGAAATAGAAGAAGAGAATTGACTACAGCCTTTCAAAAAGAATCTGATTCTTGGACAGAAAGCTCAGTATCATATCATCCCAGAGCTGCTCCGGGCGTTTATCCATAGAGAATGTTTTGAGAGAGGTTCCGGTAGTACAAAGAAGGCTGTTATTTTTAAATTGAAGATTTAGGAATAGTCCGTCTATCTGTTCGGAGGAAATTCCGAAATCTGTATTTCTCATTGCAGCTTCAACTCCACTCCGACTTAAATGCAGCACGATCCTGAAGCTTAAGGGCGTACGCTTACCGCGGATCACAGACCAGCAGAAAGGTCTGATGTCCTTCCAGAGAGAATGTGTCCGGCCGTGCTCTGTGAGTCTGTTCATGCTGTCTGTATCAAAAAAATCTTTCTGAAGCCTGCCATCAATGGTAAAAGTATTAAAAGTAGTCACAGTCGCTTCGGACAGACAGAATTTGTCAAATACTTCTCCTATAAAAAGTTTGTTTGTGAAATCCCGGATATCTGTGATCTTTAATGCAAGCATGCCGCACTTCCTTTCTTTTATGTGATCGCGTGTAGACATTATATCTCAGATAAAGAAAAAAGGACAGACTTTTTAAAAAACTCTTTTCAAATATCTGTTTATGTGATACGATAGATGTGGTATTGAATACTACATATAATGGAAAAGAGGACGATATAATTGAGCTATAAGATCGTGATAGATAGCTGTGGGGAGCTCTTAGATGAATGGAAAAATGACGGCAGGATTGAATCCATACCACTGACGCTGACGGTGGGCGGTGAGAATATTATAGATGATGAGAATTTCGATCAGAAAGATTTTTTAAAGAAGGTTGCGGCCTGCCCGGAATGCCCCAAGTCTGCATGCCCTTCTCCGGAACGCTATATGAAGGCATATGAGTGTGATGCGGAACACATTTATGCGGTGACGCTATCGGCAGAATTGAGTGGTTCCTATAACAGTGCGATTCTTGGAAAAAACCTGTTCCTGGAAGAGCATCCGGAGAAAAAGGTTCATGTATTTAATTCCAAATCTGCATCCGGTGGTCAGAGTCTGATTGCCATGAAAATCATGGAGTGTGAAGAAAAGGGACTTTCTTTTGGAGAAGTAGTAAGTGAAGTAGAGAAATATATTGAAGAGATGAGCACATTTTTTGTGTTGGAGAATCTGGAAACTCTGCGCAAGAACGGACGTTTGAGCAGAGTGAAAGCTCTGGTGGCCAGTGCGCTGAAGATCAAGCCGGTTATGGGATCTACTCCGGAAGGAACGATCTGTCAGCTGGATCAGGCCAGAGGCATGAATAAAGCAATCGTAAAAATGGTGGATCACATTGGAGAGAAGGGGATCAACATCCCGGAAAAGACAGTTGCCATCACTCATTGCAACTGTCCGGAAAGAGCGAAGATGCTGGAGGAGGCTATCCGTGAGAAACTGCACCCAGCAAAGATCGTAGTTATGGATACTGCCGGTGTCAGCAGTATGTATGCCAACGATGGTGGCGTTATCGTAGCAGTCTGATCAGAGAAAATCTCCAGTTCAGAAAATTATCACATTTCTTCAGGGAGTTGCCGCTTTTCTTTTGAAAACAAGTGTGCTATAATGAACAAAGTACTGAAGCGGCAAAGGAGAAAGACAATGAGCCAGAAGAAAGTTGACAAATATAAAAACAGCAAATACTCGCGAAACAGTGCCCTGAAGAAGGAACGCGCAGAATTTGTACTTGAGATGGCGGCATGGATCCTCATCGCGGTTCTGCTTGTGGGATGGATCGGATATTCCGCATACGCCAAGATTCAGGCGAAGGAAGCCAGCGTGAAGGTGGATACTGTGATGGATACTTCTGCATTGACAGATTATATTTCCGGATTATCTTCAGACAGTGCGGAATAGAAAACACATATGAAATGATGGGTTCCCGGGATGTGTTGAAGCATCCCGGGGATTTTTATATACAGGATAAATATAATGCAATAAAAAACGGGTCTGCCATAAAGCAGCCCCGTTTTGACTTATACGTTTTTTATGGTTATAGAATTATAACTTTGTAACGTTAGCAGCCTGCATTCCGCGAGCGCCCTCTGTTAAGTCGTAGGATACAGCCTGTCCTTCTTCAAGAGATTTGAAGCCTTCACCGTTGATAGCGGAGAAGTGTACGAATACATCCTGTCCGTCCTCACCTGTGATAAAACCATAACCTTTTTCTGCGTTGAACCATTTTACAGTTCCCTTGTTCATTTTGTGTTACCTCCATAAAAATAAAAAAAATTAAAATAGCCTTCTGATGATAATAAAAAATCACCAGATTTTACAGACTATATTCATGTAAATATAATCTCTAAAAACTAGTGATTTTACATTAAATATTTTGCCATGCTCTGATTATATAACCCGTGTTTTGAAATGTCAAGGAGAAAATTCCAACAATTCCGGGGTGTAAAAAGGGGCGAAATTGCTTTGTAAAAAAAATCTTTATAAATAGAGAAATTTCGTGTATGATATAGTAGAATACAAGCGGATTGAAGGATCTGCTTTGAAAATACAGGATGAGAGGAGAACAGAAATGGGGATTCTGATTCGAGGAGGCCGGATCGTGGATGCGGCTACAGATACGGATAAAACAGGCGATATTTATCTGGAAGACGGAATCATTGCGGAAATAGGCCAGAAGCTGAAAAAGAAAGACGGCGACCGTGTGATCGATGCGAAAGGAAAGCTGGTCATGCCGGGAATTATCGACCTTCATGTCCATTTTCGTGATCCGGGCCAGACACATAAGGAAGATATCAAGAGTGGTGCTGCTGCGGCAGCACGTGGTGGTGTGACAACTGTAGTTGCTATGCCAAATACAACTCCCACTATTGATAATCCGGACCGGGTAAACTATGTACATAACAAGGCGGCGCAGGTTTCCGGTATTCATGTACTTCAGGCAGGTGCAGCCACCATGGGAGAAAAAGGTACTGAACTTGCAGATATTGCCGGAATGGTGAAAGCAGGGATCCCGGCAGTGTCCGAGGATGGTAAATCTGTGATGAATACAGCACTTTGTAAAGAAGCAATGAGGATCGCAGCAGAATGTGGCGTGCCGTTTTTTGACCATTGTGAAGATATCGATCTGCGTGGAGATGGATGTATGAATGAGGATGAGAACGCCAAAAGACTGGGGCTTCCCGGAATCTGCAATGCAGTGGAAGATACCATTACAGCCAGAGATATCATTCTGGCGCTGGAGACAGGAGTCCATCTTCATCTCTGCCACTGTTCCACTTATGGGGATGCCCAGATGATGAAGATCGTAAAAGAGAAAGGATACGACAATATCACAGCTGAAGTATGCCCGCACCATTTTATCCTTTCATCCGATGATATTAAAACAGATGACCCGAATTACAAGATGAATCCGCCGCTCCGTACACCGAAGGATGTGGAAGCGCTGAAACAGGGCCTGAAGGACGGTACCATCGAGGTGATCAGCACGGACCATGCACCGCACAGTGCACAGGAAAAAACAGGTTCTATGAAGAATGCACCATTTGGGATCGTAGGTCTGGAAACAAGCCTTCCGCTCACCTATACAGAACTGGTGGAAAAAGATGTGATCACACTGAAACAGATGGTTGAGAAGATGTGCCTGAACCCGGCGAAAATTCTCGGGCTTGACAGAGGAACTCTCCAGAAAGGCCATCCGGCAGATGTGATCATCGTGGATACGGAGCAGGAGTATGCGATCGATAAAAATAAATTTGTTTCCAAAGGACATAACACACCGTTTGATGGCTGGAAAGTAAAGGGAAAAGTGCTTTATACCATCTGTGACGGAAAAATCGTATTTAATAACCAGGAGGAGAAAGAATCATGATTAACAAACTGATCAGCAATATCCGCAAAACAAATGCACCAATCGTTGTAGGACTGGATCCTATGCTGAATTATATTCCGGAGCATATCCAGAAAAAGGCTTTTGCAGAGTTTGGGGAGACTCTGGAGGGCGCTGCAGAAGCAATCTGGCAGTATAACAAAGGGATCGTGGATGCGACCTTTGATCTGATCCCGGCAGTGAAACCACAGATCGCCATGTATGAGCAGTTTGGTATCCCGGGACTGATCGCATACAAGAAAACGGTTGAGTATTGTAAATCCAAAGATCTGGTTGTGATCGGTGATATCAAAAGAGGAGATATCGGTTCCACATCTGCAGCATATGCAGTTGGTCACCTGGGACAGGTTCAGGTAGGCTCAAAAAAATATGCAGGTTTTGATGAGGATTTTGCAACAGTCAATCCATACCTTGGTTCTGATGGTGTGAAACCCTTTATGGATGTATGCAAGGAAGAGAAAAAGGGTATCTTTGTTCTGGTCAAAACTTCCAATCCATCAAGTGGTGAGTTCCAGGATCGTGTCATCGACGGTCGCCCGCTCTATGAGCTGGTAGGTGAGAAGGTTGCACAGTGGGGCGATGAGCTTATGGGTGATGGATATAGTTATGTTGGTGCTGTTGTAGGTGCGACCTATCCGGAAATGGGAAAGGTATTAAGAAAAATCATGCCGAAGACATTTATCCTTGTTCCCGGATATGGTGCTCAGGGTGGAAAAGGCGCAGATCTTGTCCATTTCTTTAATGAGGACGGACTTGGTGCTATCGTAAACTCTTCCAGAGGAATCATCGCTGCATATAAGCAGGAGAAATATAAAGAGTTTGGTGCTGAAAATTACGCAGATGCTTCCAGAGCGGCAGTAAAAGATATGATCGCGGATATCAGCGGTGCGCTGGAGAACAGATAATACAGGAGGCATTTTATGAGTACATCAGAAAGTAAAAAAACAAAAAAGCCCTGTAAGATACTCAGCCAGGAATGTATTGGTACAGATATTTACAGTATGTGGCTGGATGCAGGTGAGATTGGAAAAAATGCAGTGCCGGGACAGTTTGTATCACTTTACAGCCGCAATGGCGGTAAGCTTCTGCCAAGACCCATCAGTCTCTGTGAGATCGATAAAGCAGAAGGAAAACTGAGACTGGTATATCGCGTTACAGGAAAAGGAACCGGTACGGAGGAATTTTCCAGACTTCATGCAGGGGTCCCCATTGAGACTATGGGACCTCTGGGAAATGGCTTTCCGCTGGAGGCAGTAAAAGGCAAAAAAGTGTTTCTCATGGGTGGAGGAATCGGAATCCCGCCAATGCTGGAAACTGCTAAACAGCTGGACGCAGAAAAGATCATGGTTCTCGGATATAGAGATGAGCTGTTTTTAAATAAGGAATTTGAAGCTTATGGAGATGTCTATGTGGCAACAGAAGACGGCTCTGCAGGAACAAAGGGAAATGTTATGGATGCCATCCGTGAGAACGATCTTGAGGCAGATGCGATCTTTGCCTGCGGACCTGCCCCGATGCTCCGTGCCATCAAGGCATATGCCTTTGAAAAGGGGATTCCGTGCTGGATCTCCATGGAAGAGCGTATGGCCTGTGGCGTAGGCGCGTGTCTTGCCTGTGTGTGCAAATCCAAAGATGTGGATTCTCATTCTCATGTCCATAACAAGAGAGTATGTAAAGACGGACCTGTATTCCTGAGCACGGAGGTAGAGCTATGAGCAGAATGAATGTAAATCTTGCCGGCGTAGAACTTAAGAATCCGGTGATGACAGCGTCCGGAACATTTGGTTCCGGAGCGGAATACAGTGAATTTGTGGATCTGAACAGACTTGGCGCAGTTGTGACAAAGGGTGTGGCAAATGTACCGTGGCCGGGAAATCCTACACCGAGAGTGACAGAGACAGCATCCGGAATGCTTAATGCCATTGGTCTTCAGAATCCGGGGATTGATGTTTTCTGTGAAAGAGATATTCCGTTCCTTAAAAAATATGATACAAAGATCATCGTCAATGTCTGTGGAAAATCTGCAAAGGATTACTGTGAGGTTGTAGAACGCCTTGGAAACGAGCCTGTGGATATGCTGGAGATCAATGTTTCCTGTCCGAATGTCAGGGAAGGCGGAATTGCCTTCGGTCAGAATCCGAAAGCTCTTGAAGAGATCACAAAAGAAGTAAAGAAATATGCAAAACAGCCGGTGATCATGAAGCTGAGCCCAAATGTAACCGATATTACCGAGATGGCGAAAGCAGCAGAAGCTGGCGGCGCAGATGTTCTTTCTCTTATCAATACCCTGACAGGAATGAAGATCGATATCAACAGACGTACATTTGCACTGGCAAATAAAACCGGTGGAATGTCCGGTCCTGCAGTAAAACCGGTAGCTGTCCGTATGGTATATCAGGTGGCAAATGCAGTATCCCTTCCTATCATCGGTATGGGAGGAATCGCAACTGCTGAGGATGCCCTGGAATTTATTATGGCAGGTGCTACTGCAGTGTCTGTGGGAACTGCAAACTTTTTTAACCCTTATGCTACTGTGGAGATCGCAGATGGTATTCGGGCATTTCTTGAAAAACAGAAAGTGGAAGACATCAATGAGCTGATCGGAGCAGTGAAATAACGGAGGATTGCCGTATTTGCAATTCTGTTGTTCATATGTTAGAATTAACAGGATAAATAAAGGGATTTTACACTGGGATTGCAGCAGAGTGTGGATCCTGGGTTTGTCGTATATATGAAAAACATGGAGGATTAGATAAATGGAACAGTATAAGCAGGAATTTATTGAATTTATGATTGACTGTAATGTCCTGAAATTTGGAGATTTTACTACGAAATCAGGAAGAAAGACACCATTTTTTGTAAATACAGGATTTTACCGTACCGGTGCGCAGCTTCGCAAGCTGGGACAATATTATGCAAAAGCGATAGAAAGTAAATTCGGACTGGATTTTGATGTGCTGTTTGGACCGGCATACAAAGGAATTCCGCTTTCTGTAGCAGCAACTATGGAGATCAGTGAAATGTACGGAAAGGATATCCGTTACTGTTCCAACCGTAAGGAAGTGAAAGACCACGGAGATAAAGGAATTCTTCTTGGCAGCCCGATCCAGGATGGGGATAAGGTAGTGATCATTGAGGACGTTACGACTGCAGGAACATCCATTAAAGAAACACTTCCGATCATCAAAGCGCAGGGAGATGTAAATCCGATAGGTCTTGTGGTTTCTGTTGACCGTATGGAACGTGGCCAGGGAACAAAGAGTGCACTCAAAGAGATCGAGGAAACCTACGGCCTTCAGACTACAGCTATTGTAACTATGGCGGAGGTTGTTGAGCATCTCTACAACAAAGAATACAAAGGCCGTGTTGTGATCGATGATAAGCTGAAAGCTGCCATTGATGCATATTATGACCAGTACGGCGCAGAATAATATTGTTATAAAAGGTCATAAAAGAGCGGCGGATTCCGAAGGTCCGCTTTTACTGGGAGGACGCAGCCTTATGAATGAAAAGATTTATAAAACTATGGCGAGCAGCGGGGCGGGAAGCCTTGCACTCGGTATTGTCGTTCTGGCGACGGGACTTGTCACAGGAATTCTGATGATCGTGAACGGTGCGAGACTGCTCAGAAGAAAATCAGAGATATTAATCTAATATGATCTGAAAAGCCGCACGTTGTTCCGTGTGGCTTTTCGGACTATTTAAGCAGGGGAGAATATTGGAAAAAGGGACAAAACGCAGAGTAAAAAAACTCGGGACAGCTTTTTTTGTATTGTATGTTCTTGTTCTTGTGTATCTTCTGTTCTTTTCGGAAGGATACGGAAGAGTGGCGGATGCAGAAAGAGAATACCGTTACAATCTTGTTCCGTTTGTGGAGATCAGGCGTTTCTGGACTTATCGAAAAATAGTGGGTACATTTGCGCTTTTCACAAATGTTTTTGGAAATGTGCTGGGATTTGTGCCATATGGATTTATTCTTCCGGTAATAACCGGAAAAATGCGAAATGGCTTTTTTATCATATTATCCGGCTTTTTTATCAGTCTGACGATAGAAGTGATCCAGCTGCTTACAAAAGTTGGCTGCTTTGATGTGGATGATATGATATTGAATACTCTGGGCGCAGCGCTTGGATATGGGATTTATGCAGTCTGCGACAGGATTAGGAGAAAAATTAATGGCAAGAAGATATAGATATGCATTTGCAAAAAAAAGAGAAGCTTCCAAGGGAAAATGGTCTGTAGGACTTGCGGCGGCTTCCCTCGTGCTGTTTATCGCGGCAGTTGTGCTTGCACTCTTTTTTGATGGAAAGCTCGGGGGCCTGATCGGCGGAACCGGGCTTTTTGCCATGCTGCTTTCTGCATATGGCTTTACACTGGGGCTTTCCAGCTTTTCGGAAGAAAACCGGAAACACAGGACGAGCATGGTCGGGTCTATTTTGAACGGAGTGATCCTGGTTATCTGGCTGGGACTTTTTTTATCGGGGGTATAACAGATGGATAAAAAAGAACGCTTAAAAAAACAGCTGGACTTTATTATGGAAATAGATAAAGTCAAGAATATTTTCCGTCAGACATATCTTGCAGACGGAAAGCGGAAAGAGAATGATGCGGAGCATTCCTGGCATCTGGCGTTGATGGCAGTGCTTTTAAAGGAATATTCCAATGAGGAAGTGGATCTTTCGAAGGTGATTCCTATGGTACTGGCGCATGATCTGGTAGAGATCGATGCAGGTGATACCTATGCATATGATGAAAAAGGAGCGACAACCAAGGAATACAGGGAGAAGCAGGCAGCAGAACGGATCTATGGACTATTGCCGGAAGATCAGGGCCAGTGGTTAAAAGCATTATGGGAGGAGTTTGAGGCTTACGAAACCCCGGAGGCGAAATTTGCCCATGTGCTGGATAACTGTCAGCCATTGTTTCTCAACGATGCATCCAACGGGAAAAGCTGGGAAGAGCATCAGGTGAAGAAAAGTCAGATTTATAAGAGAAACCGGAAAACAGGAGAGGGTTCTGAAGTGATCTGGGAATATATGAAAGAACTCGTTGACAAACACATTGCCCTGGGGCATGTGATCGATGATGAAAAAGATGGGAGATGAAGTCTTGGAAGAATGCATGAAAGAACGTTATGGACTTGCGAAGGAACGGATCCATGAGATCATAACAGAAGAAACCGTAAAAAAACCGTTTGGAGATTTTTTCAGAAACAGGGCAAAGTTTCTTTCCATGGCAGCAGATGTGATGGATGAGAGCGTAGCAGAGCTTACGATGGAGGCGTTGAAAGAGAGAAATCATTGCTTTTATCAGGATATCCTCCCGGAAAATTATGAAAGCAGCTATGGAAATCCGGCGTATGCAGTACAGCAGCTGGGAGAATATGGAAAAGCCTTCAGTTTTCTGTATGCAGAGATCGCAGGAACTGTAGCTTATGCACATGAGAAAAGGCTGTGGGATATGACTGTATCCATGGAACTGTTTCTGGAAGTATATTCTGCATTTTGTGAGGAAGAACTTCCGGAGGCTGCAACAGTGGAAGGGATTCTCCGTTCCTATGTGAATGATTACTGCCAGGATATGATGGAGCAGAGGATACAGGAAGGTGTAGATCCGGAGCTTGACTTTGCAGCAGATATCATCATGAATTCGGATCTTTCGGATCTGAGATATCTGTATCGCTATGGCGAGTTTGTTTCAGAGAATGAAACAGGAGTTGCAGAGTTTCTGACTTCCCTTTCTCAGGAAGAGATCGATAAGATGGCTTCTACCTATACAGAAGGCTATCGGATCGGATTTATCACCGGACGGAAGGATATCACAAAAAAGAAAACAGTAAATATCCGATATAGTCTTGGTTTTGAACGGATGGTAAAAGCAGCGATCCTCCAGTTTGAAAAAATGGGTCTGAAGCCGGTGATCTATCGCCATGCAACGCATGTGGTAAATAAGAGAGGCGCAGTGAGAGTAGGTTATACAGGCGGCGTTGCCAATCCGCAGTACGATTACGATCATCGCCAGGACAGTGCGCTGTTCCTGGATGGGGATTTTGTTCAGCGAAAACTTCGGGCTATGCAGACTTCTTATGAGAAGTACAGAGAACTGGCAGAAGTACATGGCGGTCCGGCCTGCATTGATACATTTGGAGAAAATCCTTTCTCTCCGATAAGTAAACCGGAAGCTTATGCATTAAGCGAGACACAGCAGAAGCTTCAGACAGAACTTGACAATGAATCCGGACAGATCGTAAACCGATACATCAAAGGTGATGAGAGAAGTTTTACGATCATTGCATATCCGGTTCCTGAGATTGGTGGAAATTATGAGGAAATTTTCCGTGAGATCGTAAAGATCAATACATTGGATTACCATCTCTATCAGAAAATCCAGCAGACGATCATCAATACCCTGGATACCTGTGAGTGGGTGGAAGTCAAAGGACGTGGAGACAATGAGACGGATCTTCTGATCCATCTTCATGAACTGACAGATCCGAAGAAACAGACGAATTTTGAGAACTGTGTGGCAGATGTGAACATTCCGGTGGGCGAAGTCTTTACATCTCCGCAGCTGGCAGGCACAGGCGGAATCCTTCATGTGAAAAAAGTATATCTGAACGGTCTTCAGTTCCGGGATCTGAAGCTGGTATTTGACTGCGGCCAGGTTATTGATTACACCTGCTCGAATTTTAAAACCGAAGAAGAGAACCGGAAATATATTGAAGATAATATCCTCCACCACCATCCGAAGATCCCTATGGGAGAATTTGCCATCGGTACAAATACCACAGCTTATGTGGCGGCGCTGAAATACGGAATTGCGGATAAGCTTCCGATCCTGATCGCAGAAAAAATGGGACCGCATTTTGCTGTGGGCGATACCTGTTACAGCTGGGCAGAGGATACACCGGTATATAATCCGGATGGAAAAGAGATCATTGCCAGGGATAATGAGATTTCCGAGATGCGAAAGGATGACGTAAGCCTTGCTTATTATGGCTGTCATACAGATATTACGATACCTTATGATGAACTTGGAAGTATCCGTGTGATCGATGATGAGGGAGAAATGATCTCCATTATCGAAAACGGAAGGTTTGTTCTTCCGGGAACAGAGGAATTAAACCGTCCTTTTGAGAATCTTCCATTAAATAATAATATAAGTTAATTAGTAAATTTACAGTTTTTTCGATCGTATTGACAGAAAGTGAGAATATACGTAGAATAACCATAACAATAGTCAAAGGACACAGGCTAATATTCAGTTAGTGTACCATGAAAGGAGAACACAATGGCAAAAGTAGGAATTGTAATGGGTAGTGATTCAGATATGCCGGTTATGAGCAAAGCAGCAGATATCCTGGAGAAACTGGGGATTGATTATGAAATGAAGATCATTTCCGCACACAGAGAACCGGATGTATTTTTCGAGTATGCAAAGACAGCAGAAGAAAAAGGCTTCAAAGTTATCATCGCAGGCGCAGGAATGGCAGCTCATCTTCCGGGAATGTGCGCAGCGATCTTTCCAATGCCGGTGATCGGTATTCCGATGCATACAACCTCTCTGGGAGGACGAGATTCCCTTTACTCAATCGTACAGATGCCAAGCGGTATCCCGGTTGCCACAGTAGCGATCAATGGTGGTGCCAATGCGGGACTTCTTGCTGCCAAGATCCTTGCAACTTCCGACGCAGAGCTTCTTTCCAGACTGAAAGCCTACAGTCAGGAGCTGAAAGAGCAGGTTGAGAAGAAAGACGCAAGGCTTCAGGAAGTTGGATACAAAAATTACTAAATAAATCTTTTACCATAAAAATAAAAAGGTGTTGTCATAAGGAGGACATTATGGATTACAAGACTTCAGGCGTAGATATTGAGGCAGGATACAAATCAGTAGAGCTGATGAAAAAGCACATTGCCAAGACAATGAGACCGGAGGTACTTGGAGGAATCGGTGGATTCTCAGGTGCATTTTCCATGGAGAAATTCAAAGATATGGAAGAGCCTACTCTTGTTTCCGGAACAGACGGATGTGGAACCAAGGTTAAGGTAGCCATGGTTATGGACAAGCATGATACCATCGGAATTGATGCTGTAGCCATGTGTGTAAATGATATTGCATGTGCAGGCGGCGAGCCATTGTTTTTCCTGGACTACATTGCCTGCGGCAAAAATTATCCGGAAAAGATCGCAGAGATCGTAAAAGGTGTTGCAGAGGGCTGTGTACAGTCTGAGGCAGCTCTGATCGGTGGTGAGACAGCAGAGCATCCTGGACTTATGCCGGAAGATGAGTACGATCTTGCCGGATTTGCAGTAGGAGTCGTTGACAAAAAAGATCTTCTTACAGGAGAGGCCCTGAAACCAGGAGATGTCCTGATCGGTATGGCTTCCACAGGAGTTCACAGCAATGGATTTTCTCTTGTACGTAAAGTATTTGACATGACAAAAGAGTCTCTGGATACTTATTATGAAGAGCTTGGAACAACTCTGGGAGAGGCACTGATCGCACCGACCAGAATCTATGTAAAAGCGCTGAAGAGCATCCGGGAGTCTGGCGTGAAGATCCATGCATGCAGCCATATCACAGGTGGTGGATTCTATGAGAATATCCCGCGTATGCTGAAAGAGGGAACCAGAGCTGTTGTCAGAAAAGACAGCTATCCGGTACTTCCGATCTTCAAGCTCCTTGCCGAAAAAGGAAATATTGATGAGCATATGATGTATAATACATATAATATGGGTCTTGGAATGATCCTGGCAGTAGATCCTGCAGATGTTGACAAAACAATGGAAGCTATCCGCAAAACCGGTGATAAGCCATATGTGGTAGGAACCATTGAAGAGGGAGAAAAGGGAGTGACCTTATGTTAAAGATCGGTGTTCTTGTTTCCGGTGGAGGAACAAATCTTCAGGCGATCCTGGATGCCATTGATGCAGGAGAGATCACAAATGCAAAAGTGGATATCGTGATCAGCAATAATGCCTCCGCTTATGCTCTGGAAAGAGCCAGAAAGCACGATATAGAGGCGACATGCATCGCACCAAAAGACTATCCGGACCGAGAAGCTTTCCATAAAGCATTACTGGCGAAGCTTCAGGAAAAAGAGGCAGACCTGATCGTTCTTGCAGGATATCTGGTTGCGATCCCTCCGATGATGGTGGAAGCGTATCCCAACAAGATCATCAATATCCATCCATCTCTGATCCCGTCTTTCTGCGGAAAAGGTTTTTATGGACTTAAGGTCCATGATGCAGTTCTTGCAAGAGGAGTGAAAGTAACAGGCGCTACGGTCCATTTCGTAGATGCCGGAACGGATACAGGTCCGATCATCCTTCAGAAGGCAGTAAAGGTAAAAGACGGAGATACATCCAAGGAGCTTCAGAGACGTGTAATGGAAAAAGCAGAGTGGAAGATCCTTCCGGAAGCAATCAATCTTATCGCCAATGACAAGATCGCAGTGACAGATGGAATTGTTTCTTTAAAGTAATCAGCAGACAGATGAAACAAAGGAGTAAACAGATGAAAGTATTAATCGTAGGAAGCGGCGGAAGAGAACATGCAATTGCATGGAGTGTTGCAAAAAGCCCGAAAGTTGACAAGATCTACTGTGCACCTGGAAATGCAGGAATCGCAGAGTATGCGGAATGTGCAGATATCGGAGCAATGGAATTTGAAAAACTGGCAGCCTTTGCCAAAGAAAAAGAGATCGATCTTACTATCGTGGGAATGGATGATCCTCTTGTGGGCGGAATCGTAGATGTATTTGAGGCAGAGGGACTGCGTGTGTTCGGACCGCGCAAAAATGCTGCTATTCTGGAAGGCTCCAAGGCTTTTTCCAAGGATCTTATGAAAAAATATGACATTCCTACAGCTGCTTATGAGAATTTTGATGATCCGGAAAAAGCTCTGGAATATTTAAGGACCGAGGCAAAATTCCCGATCGTTTTGAAAGCAGATGGTCTTGCTCTTGGAAAAGGAGTTCTGATCTGTCAGGATCTTGCAGAGGCAGAAGCTGGCGTAAAAGAGATCATGGAAGACAAAAAATTCGGAAATGCCGGAAATACCATGGTAATTGAAGAATTTATGACTGGCCGTGAGGTTTCCGTACTTTCTTTTGTAGATGGAAAGACGATCCGTACCATGACATCCGCACAGGATCACAAGCGTGCGAAGGATGGGGATCAGGGACTGAATACAGGCGGAATGGGAACATTTTCTCCAAGTCCGTTCTATACTCCGGAAGTAGATGAATTCTGTAAGAAATATGTTTATCAGAAAACAGTAGATGCCATGGCAGCAGAGGGACGTCCGTTTAAGGGAATCATTTTCTTCGGACTGATGCTTACTGCAGATGGCCCGAAGGTTCTGGAATATAATGCAAGATTTGGGGATCCGGAGGCACAGGTTGTTCTTCCACGTATGGAGAATGATATCATTGAAGTAATGGAAGCCTGTGTAGACGGCAAACTTGATCAGATCGATCTGAAATTTGAGGACAATGCAGCAGTTTGTGTTGTTCTTGCAAGTGATGGATATCCGGTAAAATATGAAAAAGGTATCCCGATCCATGGATTTGAGAATTTTAAGGACAAAGACGGATACTATTGTTTCCATGCGGGAACCAAATTTAAAGATGGAGAGATCGTTACAAACGGTGGGCGTGTTCTTGGCATCACTGCCAAAGGAGAGACATTAAAAGAAGCCAGAAAGAATGCATATGCTGCTACAGAGTGGATCAGCTTTGCAAACAAGTATATGCGTCACGATATCGGAAAAGCTATCGACGAGGCTTAAGTTGGTCATTTTTCACAGGCACAGCTTGACGAAAACAGGGATTTCATTGTACAATAGTAACAACTATGAAACACAGTGAGTAGTTACGAATATGAAAAGCTGGATGCTGACAGGGCACAACAGGAACCAACCATTTTCCTTGATGAGGTGTCGCATCCAAGTGATGAGGCAGAGAGGACAGAAAAATGGGAATCAGTGTAGAAGAAGCAATCCATGAGCTCAGAAACAGAGAGGAAGTATTTGTTGCATATTCACAGGCAACCAGACTTCCATATGTGACCTGTGATGAAGAAACATTTAATGACCAGGCAAGGATTTTTGCCACAGAAGAAGAGATCAAAGAATATGGTAAACAGCTCCTTGAGGATAAGATCCTTCTTATGGGCATGAAATATGAGAAAAAAGACTATCCAAGACTGTATGGTACGCTGTACGCGATCGGAGTGAACAGTGTGATCTGGATCGACGGAGAAGAGAAGATCGAGATTGAGATCGGAAAGATCGCAAACCAGAGAGATATGAGTAAGATCGAGCCGTCAAAGAGACCGCTTCTGAACCCGTCTCTTGAACTTTCCGGAATCTATTTTATGCAGGAATTGCGTCGCCCGGTAAAACAGGAAGAGCACAAGAATATCCGTGAGCTGGAAGAAGAGCTGATAGCAAACTTGCGTAAGGCAGAATTCCTGATCGCGATCAATGCAGAGCAGGAAGAAGATGGAAAGCTCCATATTCCGTATCTGAAAAATAAAGAGGATAAGATCATGCAGCCTGTGTTTACAGATGTTATGGAATTTGAGAAATTTGGAAGAGGCAAGAATCTCCGTGTTGCGAAAGTGACTATAGACAAACTTCCGAGCCTGATGATTCCGCAGGCAAACGCTTATGTGGTAAATCCAATGGGATTTAATCTGGTTCTTAACAAAGAACAGATAGAGAAGATTGCAGGGATCAGTAAATAAAAACAAAAATCACAGCAGGCTGCCAGGATGAAACTGTGCAGCCTTTTGCTGTTGTAGAGGAGAGATTACCCTATGGTGATAGAAATCGATTTTAACAGTGATGAGGCAATCTATATGCAGATCACCAATCAGATCATAATGGGGATCGCTACATCAAGGCTTCATGAAGGGGATACTCTGCCTTCTGTACGGCAGCTTGCAAGCATTGCAGGAATCAATATGCATACTGTGAATAAGGCATATGCGCTGCTTCGTCAGGAAGGCTTTGTGACTATTGACAGGCGAAAGGGAGCGGTGATCTCCATAGATGCAGATAAGGTCAGAGCACTGGAAGAAATGAAACAGAATCTGACAGTAGCAATGGCATGGGGATGCTGTAAAAATGTAACAAGAGAAGAAGTCCATCAGCTGGTGGACGAGATTTTTGACGAGTATGACACAGACAGATAGGAGGAGACATCATGCAGGAACGATATACAAAACAGGCAGAGAATGTTCTTGCTCTGGCAAAAGAGGCAGCCAGCTCCTGCGGACATAGTTATATCGGCACGGAGCATCTGCTGGTCGGGCTTGTAGAAGAAAAGGAGGGCACAGCAGGAAGAGTTCTGGAGGAGTTTGGGATCCAGGCTGATAAAGCGATGGCTCTGATCGATAAACTGATCGCACCGCCGGGAAATACGGCTGTTTCACAGAAACCGGGATTCAGTCCGAGAACCAGAAGAGTTCTTGAGGGTGCATATGCAGAAGCAGAATCCATGCGTTTTGAGGAAGTCGGGACAGAACATATTCTGCTGGCAATGTTGAAAGAAACAGACTGTGTGGGTACCAGACTGCTGTACACAATGGGTGCCAATATCCAGAAGCTTTATGCGGCAGTGCTGACAGCTATGGGAATGGACAGCGATGCCATTGCGGAAGAATTCCAGGCTGTAAAAGCTTCAAAGGGAAGAAACAGCAGTGTAACACCAACTCTGGATCAGTATAGCCGAGATCTGACGGCCATGGCAGAAGAAGGTAAGCTGGATCCTGTAGTGGGAAGGGATAAAGAGATTGCCAGACTGATCCAGATCCTGAGCAGAAGAACAAAGAACAATCCCTGCCTGACTGGAGAGCCGGGAGTAGGAAAAACGGCTATCGTAGAGGGACTTGCACAGCGGATCGTCACAGGAATGGTACCGGATACTGTGAAGGATAAGCGGGTTGTAGTTCTGGATCTTTCCGGAATGGTCGCAGGAAGTAAATATCGCGGTGAGTTTGAAGAACGTATCCGAAATGTGATCGATGAGGTAAGCGAACAGCAGGGAATATTGCTCTTTATTGATGAGATCCATACGATCATCGGAGCAGGTGGAGCGGAAGGTGCACTGGATGCTTCCAATATCCTGAAACCGTCTCTTTCCCGTGGAGAGATCCAGCTGATCGGAGCAACGACACTGGAAGAATATCGGAAATACATTGAAAAGGATGCAGCGCTTGAACGGCGTTTTCAGCCTATCATCGTGGAAGAGCCTACAGAAGAGGAGGCTGTTGAAATCCTGAAGGGGCTGCGCCCATATTATGAAAAACATCATGGTGTAGAGATTCTGGATGAGGCCCTTGAGGCGGCTGTAAAAATGTCCGTTCGTTATATCAATGACCGGTTTCTTCCGGATAAAGCCATTGACATTATTGATGAGGCAGCGTCGAAAGTACAGCTGGCGGGATATCGTCCGTCTCCGAGAGCAGAAGCACTGGAAAGAGAGATCCACGATATTCTGAAACAAAAAGAACAGGCAGTCATAAATGCAGATCTTGAAGGTGCAAAAGCAGCACAGGCAAAGCAGAATGAGGCGGAAGCAGAATTGGAAAAGATCCGAAGAAAGGCGGAGCGGAAAAATCGGAAAAATCCACTTACAGTTGATGAAGAGGCAGTTGCCGGTATTGTGTCTGACTGGACAAAAATACCTGTACAGCGTCTGACAGAGGGGGAATCCCGTAGGCTTGCAAATTTGGAAAAGGTTCTGAAAAAACGTGTGATCGGACAGGATGAGTCAGTTTCTGCAGTTGCCCGTGCGGTAAAAAGGGGAAGAGTAGGATTAAAGGATCCCGCAAGGCCTATAGGTTCTTTTTTATTCCTGGGACCTACCGGAGTGGGAAAAACGGAGCTTTCCAAAGCGCTGGCGGAAGCTGTATTTGGAAGTGAGCAGGCAATGATCCGTGTAGATATGTCCGAATATATGGAAAAACATAGTGTTTCTAAAATGATCGGATCGCCGCCCGGATATGTAGGCTATGAAGAAGGTGGACAGCTCAGCGAAAAAGTGCGCAGAAATCCATACAGTGTCATTCTTTTTGACGAGATTGAAAAGGCTCATCCGGATGTGTTTAATATTCTGCTGCAGGTACTTGATGATGGTCATATTACAGATGCTCAAGGCAGAAAAGTGGATTTTAAGCAGACGATCATTATCATGACTTCCAACGCAGGTGCGCAGATGATCATGGAACCGAAACATCTTGGATTTATGTCCGGAGATACGGAAAAGCGTGATTATGAAAGGATGAAGTCCGGAGTGATGGAAGAAGTGCGGCGGATGTTTAAACCGGAATTTCTGAACCGGATCGATGAAATCATGGTATTCCATTCTCTGAATAAAGAAAATATCAGAAAGATCGTTACTATTCTTTTGAAAAACCTGGAAAAACGCTGTCAGGAACAGCTGGATATCATACTGAAAGTTACCGGAGCAGCTAAAGATCTTATCGCAGATGCAGGCTTTGACAGTAAATACGGTGCAAGACCGCTGCGTCGTGCGATCCAGACAAAGATTGAGGATGAGATGGCAACAGAAATTCTTGAAGGTCGGATCAAAGCCGGTGATACCGTACAGGTGAAGGTCAAAGACAAGAAAATCTGCTTTGAAGTAAAAGATGCGGAGAAAGCGTAAGAATTTTATTACTTTCTATAGCCAAAAAAACAGAAATAAGTTATAATTAACAAAATTAAAACTATACAACGAAAGATTTCAGGAGGACATAAGATCATGGCAGTGGTACAGGAATTGATCCGCACAGAAGATAATGGGACTATCAGTTTTGGAGATTATGAATTAAATCAGAAATCCAAACTGTCGGATTATCAGTATCAGGGAGATATGTATAAAGTAAAAACATATAAGGAGATCACCAAACTTGAGCGTAATGGAATGTTCGTATATGAGTCTGTTCCGGGAACCAGTGTGTTCCATCTTCAGCAGGATGGAACAGCAATGAGTTTTGAGGTTCAGGGCTTTGAGGATTCTCAGATTACTGTTGAACTTGAAGCTGAGACAGAGTATCAGGTATTTATTGATGATGTAAGTACAGGTACAATGATCACAAACCTGGGCGGCAAGCTTTCTTTCAGTGTTGAACTGGATGCGAGCACCAAAGCAGAAGTTAAAATTGTAAAATGCTAAAAAATAAAAAAACGGTTTATTTCTGTCAGGAATGCGGGTATGAATCAGCCAAGTGGATGGGGCAGTGCCCGGCATGCAAGGCATGGAATACTTTTGTGGAGGAAACGGTTTCTTCCAAAAAAGCTTCCTCAGGGAGTATTAAAACTACACAAAAGAAAACGGAGCCTGTAGTTCTGAAAGATATCAGTCTTTCTTCAGATGAACGTCAGAGCTGCGGAATCGGTGAACTTGACAGGGTGCTGGGAGGAGGAATCGTCCCTGGCTCTCTTGTTTTGGTAGGTGGAGATCCTGGTATTGGCAAGTCTACATTGTTGTTGCAGGTGTGCAGAAATTTATCTTCACAGGGGATTTCTGTTTTGTATATTTCTGGTGAGGAGTCTCTCAGACAGATCAAGCTCCGGGCAGATCGGCTTGGAACGTTTAATGATAAACTGAAACTGCTCTGTGAGACGAATCTTGAAAATATCCGGGAGATCATTGAGCGGACGAAACCAGATGTAGCTGTTGTGGATTCTATCCAGACGATGTTTCATGAAGATATTTCGTCTGCACCGGGAAGTGTTTCTCAGGTGAGGGAATCTACCAATGTACTGATGCAGATCGCTAAGGGTATGGGAGTGTCCATTTTTATCGTGGGTCATGTGACCAAGGAGGGAAATGTGGCAGGTCCTCGTGTACTGGAGCATATGGTAGATACTGTACTTTACTTTGAGGGAGACAGGCATGCTTCTTACCGGATCCTGCGTGCGGTGAAAAATCGTTTTGGTTCTACCAATGAAATTGGTGTTTTTGAGATGCAGAATTCCGGACTTGAAGAAGTGAAGAATCCTTCCGAGTTCCTTTTGAATGGAAGACCGGAGAATGCTTCGGGATCTGTTGTTGCATGTTCTATGGAGGGGACGAGACCGATTTTGGTGGAGATCCAGGCTCTGGTGTGTCAGAGTAATTTTGGAATTCCGAGAAGAACGGCAGTTGGTACGGATTTTAATCGTGTGAATCTTTTGATGGCGGTTCTGGAGAAAAAGGCGGGAGTTCATCTTGCTGCTTCGGATGCTTATGTGAATATTGCGGGTGGCATGAAGATGACAGAGCCGGCGATCGATCTGGGTATTTGTCTTGCTATTATTTCCAGTGCGAAGGAGATCGTGATCCCGGATTCTGTGATGGCGTTTGGTGAAATTGGTCTGAGTGGCGAGGTTCGTGCAGTGAGTATGGCCGGACAGCGTGTGCAGGAAGCGAAAAAGCTTGGGTTTGAGACGGTGATACTTCCTGAGGTGAACCGGACGGCTACAGAGAGTATTAAAGGAATTAAATTGGTTTATGTGGCTGGGATCCGGGATGCGATTTCTTTTATCAGAGGATTGTGAGTTCCCGGCAGGTTATTTTGAATAGGATCATGTGGTCAGCCGCTGTATGGTTTGTACGGCGGCTGTGTTTGGGTTAATAGATAAAAAAACATAGATGATAGTAAGGGAAAGGCTGGTGTTGATTATGGGGATTGGTAATATTGGAAATATGATGAAGGTTATGAATGCATGGAATACATTTAAACAGAATCATCCGAAGTTTCCGGCATTTTGTAGTGCGGTTTCCCGGCGTGGGATTCGTGAGGGGAGTATTCTTGAGGTGACATATATTAGTCCTGAGGGTGAGAAGCTGACTACGAATATTAAAGTGCAGGCCAGCGATCTTGAGTTGCTGAGAGAACTTTCTGGTGGTAATTGAGTTGAGCAGATAGCGAATGTTGATTATATATTGTATATGTCTGTTTGACGGGTGTTTTGGTTCCGGTGTCTGGCAGTGTTGGAACTGCCGGGTGACGTTTTTTTTTGTTGGGATGGAGAGGGACGCCAGAGAAAGGTGGCATCGGTCCGGGGGTGGATGCAGGCGGGGGTGTTTTTGAGGTTTTGAGAGGTGGATGTGGTTGAGGGACGCCAGAGGAAGGTGGCATCGCTCCGGGCAGGGACTCCGTCGGGGGATACTACTAGGGCTCCGTGAGACGGCTAAAAGCATTGCAGCAGGGCCAGAACTCGCCTGCGGCTCAGACAGCAGGCCCTGCCGCAATAACGCCGTCTCCCGCAGCCCAAGTAGTAATCACCCCTCCTCCGCAGCAGCCCGGCCCGATGCCACCTTCCTCTGGCTGACGCTTCCAGCCGACAGGAAAAAACATGCGGGGGATGGAAGCGGACTGGGCGTCCTGTCCTGAAATGTCAGACTGATACAGAATATTCCTATAAGTATCGAAGAATACAGAAACGGGATCGGCACAGCGTATCACCATAAATATCGAGGAATACAGGAACCAGATCGCAGATCGGCACAGCGTACCACTATAAGTACCGAAGAATCCCAGAACCAGATCGCAGATCGGCACAGCGTACCACCATAAGTACCGAAGAATACAGAAACCAGATCGGCACAACGTTCCATTCTGAGTACCGCAGCATACAGATAAAAGTCAACAACGCAGC
>NZ_CP146725.1:0-517500 GCF_051861785.1 Blautia massiliensis (ex Durand et al. 2017) | reverse complement strand
ACGGTTAAGACCCAATCGGCCGATGGTACTGCACTGGAGACGGTGTGGGAGAGCAGGTGGGCGCCAGATCAAAAAAGAAAAACAGGAGAGATCCTGATGAGAATAGATGCTGGTTTTACCAGTGATTTAAGAAGAAAAGATATTTTCTTTTTAAATGGCTGATAAAACATCAGTCAGCATTGTACCTTGAAAACTGCATACATGAGATTTGATTAAGTTAATCAAATATCCTTAAACGCAAAGTATTAAGAAATTAATGCAAACGCAAAGATAGGAAGACATCGATTTATCTGTTATTGAACAGAGTAATCAAACACATGTCGGAAGATACGTGAGTATCGGAAGACACGAGAATCAAGAGACCGCATCACCTACGCTAGGGTGATGTTAAGCGGCAGGCAGATCATCCACAGGAAGATCCACTTGCATGCTAAGGCAAAAGGTCAAGCAATAAGGGCACAGGGCGGATGCCTTGGCACTAAGAGCCGATGAAAGACGTGATAAGCTGCGAAAAGCTTCGGGGAGGAGCAAATATCCCGTGATCCGGAGATGTCTGAATGGGGAAACCCGCATGAGCAGACCTCATGCATCCATACGCCAATCCATAACGTATGGAAGGGAACCCGGGGAACTGAAACATCTAAGTACCCGGAGGAAAAGAAAGAAACATCGATTCCGTAAGTAGCGGCGAGCGAACGCGGAGGAGCCTAAACCGGTGTGCGTGCATGCCGGGGTCATGGACTGCATTTAAGATTCAGCGAAGTTAACAGAACGGTTTTGGGAAAGCCGGCCGCAGAGGGTGAAAGCCCCGTACGTGAAAGCAGAGCTGACTGAGCAGGATCCGGAGTACCACGAGACACGAGGAACCTTGTGGGAAGTAAGGGGGACCACCCCCTAAGGCTAAATACTACTTAGTGACCGATAGCGCATAGTACTGTGAAGGAAAGGTGAAAAGGACCCCGGGAGGGGAGTGAAAGAGAACCTGAAACCCTGTGTCTACAAGCTGTGGGAGTGCCATATGAGCACGACCGCGTACTTTTTGTAGAACGGTCCGGCGAGTTACGCTTACTGGCAAGGTTAAGCACTTCAGGTGTGGAGCCGTAGGGAAACCAAGTCTTAACAGGGCCAGAGTCAGTAGGAGTAGACCCGAAACCGGGTGATCTATCCATGTCCAGGTTGAAGCTGCCGTAAGAGGTAGTGGAGGACCGAACCCACATCCGTTGAAAAGGGTGGGGATGAGGTGTGGATAGGGGAGAAATTCCAATCGAACCCGGAGATAGCTGGTTCTCCTCGAAATAGCTTTAGGGCTAGCCTCGGTGTGAGTCTTGCGGAGGTAGAGCACTGAATTTCCTAGGGGGCGTCAAAGCCTACCGAAGAATATCAAACTCCGAATGCCGTGTAGATATCACCGGGAGTCAGACTGCACGAGATAAGTTGGGCGGTCAAAAGGGAAAGAGCCCAGACCTACAGTTAAGGTCCCAAAGTGCGCGTTAAGTGGAAAAGGATGTGGGATTTCGAAGACAACCAGGATGTTGGCTCAGAAGCAGCCATACATTCAAAGAGTGCGTAATAGCTCACTGGTCGAGAGGTCCTGCGCCGAAAATGTCCGGGGCTGAAACGCGCCACCGAAACTAAGGAATCTGAAAAGATTGGTAGAGGAGCATTGCATGCGGGAAGAAGCAGTACCGGAAGGAGCTGTGGACTGCATGGAAGAGAGAATGCCGGAATGAGTAGCGAGATAGAGGTGGGAATCCTCTAGGCCGAATATCCAAGGTTTCCAGGGTAAAGCTGATCTGCCCTGGGTGAGTCGGGACCTAAGGTGAGGGCGAGAGCCGTAGCCGATGGACAACAGGTTGATATTCCTGTACTGCAGTATGACAGAACTGTGGGGACACGTAAGGAGAGCGGGAGCCGGGAATGGAAAGCCCGGTACAAGCGAGGTACCAGTATGGTAGGAAAATCCGTCATGCAATGGGAAGACGTGATGTGGAGTGAATTTTAGTAACGAAGCCCGTGAGCCATGCGTCAAGAAAAGCCGCTATCGTTCATATTGTACCCGTACCGTAAACCGACACAGGTGGATGAGGAGAGAATCCTAAGGCCGGCGGAAGAAGTATTGCCAAGGAACTCGGCAAAATGGCCCCGTAACTTAGGGAGAAGGGGTGCCTGCGAGAGCAGGCCGCAGAGAATAGGCTCAAGCAACTGTTTAGCAAAAACACAGGTCTATGCGAAACCGAAAGGTGAGGTATATGGGCTGACGCCTGCCCGGTGCTGGAAGGTTAAGAGGAGAGGTCAGACGTAAGTCGAAGCTTTGAATTTAAGCCCCAGTAAACGGCGGCCGTAACTATAACGGTCCTAAGGTAGCGAAATTCCTTGTCGGGTAAGTTCCGACCCGCACGAAAGGCGTAATGATTTGAGCGCTGTCTCGGCAATACATCCGGTGAAATTGAAGTGCCAGTGAAGATGCTGGCTACCCGCGCCAGGACGGAAAGACCCCATGGAGCTTTACTCCAGTTTGGCACTGGGGTCCGGTGTTGCATGTACAGGATAGGTGGGAGGCTGAGAAACGGTAGCGTCAGTTGCCGCGGAGCCGCTGTTGGGATACCACCCTTGTGATATTGGGCTTCTAACCAGCCGCCGTGAACCGGCGGTGGGACAATGCCAGGCGGGGAGTTTGACTGGGGCGGTCGCCTCCGAAAGGGTATCGGAGGCGCCCAAAGGTTCCCTCAGAATGGACGGAAACCATTCGAAGAGTGCAAAGGCAGAAGGGAGCTTGACTGCGACACCGACGGGTGGAGCAGGTACGAAAGTAGGGCTTAGTGATCCGGTGGTATTAAGTGGGAATGCCATCGCTCAACGGATAAAAGCTACCCTGGGGATAACAGGCTTATCACTCCCAAGAGTTCACATCGACGGAGTGGTTTGGCACCTCGATGTCGGCTCATCGCATCCTGGGGCTGTAGTAGGTCCCAAGGGTTGGGCTGTTCGCCCATTAAAGCGGTACGCGAGCTGGGTTCAGAACGTCGTGAGACAGTTCGGTCCCTATCCGGCGTGGGCGCAGGATATCTGAGAGGAGCTGTCCTTAGTACGAGAGGACCGGGATGGACGGACCGCTGGTGGACCGGTTGGCTTGCCAAAGCCATGGCCGGGTAGCCAAGTCCGGAAGGGATAAACGCTGAAGGCATCTAAGCGTGAAGCCCCCCTCAAGATGAGATATCCCATTCTTATGAAGTAAACCCCCTTGAAGACGACGAGGTAGATAGGGCAGGGGTGGAAGTGTGGTAACACATGGAGCTGACTGTTACTAATCGGGTGAGGGCTTGACCAAAAAGCCGAGGAAGCGGGCAGGAAACAGCAGGAATGGATCGGAACAAGCTTGCTTGTGGAGAACCATTTATGGTACAGACTGAACATTTGCGAAGCAAATGACATCGAACGACGGAGTCGTGAGATGACCACCGCTGGAGTATCAGTACGCAGGTTAGAATTGATTCAAAGAGTTTGATTAACGATCAACAGGCATGTATGTAGTTTTTAAGGTACAAACCTTAATTAAATATTTAAGTAATCCTCCTTAGCTCAGTCGGTAGAGCATGCGGCTGTTAACCGCAGTGTCGTTGGTTCGAGTCCAACAGGGGGAGTTTTTTTATGCCTGTAAACAAGGAATTGTTTACAGGCGCTTTTTATATGTTTGTATAAATATCCGTTATATATATCGTAATATTTAACCGAATCAAGTAATCCCCTATAGAATGTTTTCTGATAACAGACTGGAAACTATTTCGAAATCATGCTAGAATGAAATTGGTTTGGTTAAGAAAGAATAATTTATGAGAAAGAAGCAGAAAAATGGAATTATTTGATATCATAGATGAAAACGGAAATCCCACTGGAAAGATCGTAGAACGGAGTATTGCTCACGCAGAAGGAATCCCTCATCGTACTGCTCATATCTGGATCATCCGTCGGAGGAATGAAAAAACAGAGATCCTTCTTCAGAAAAGATCCAGAAACAAGGACTCCTTTCCTGGAAAATTTGATACTTCATCTGCAGGTCACATACAGGCGGGAGATGAACCAATGGAATCGGCATTGCGGGAACTAGAAGAAGAACTGGGAATCCATGCAGAATCAGCTGATCTGCAGTTTGCAGGAAAATTCCCCATATCTTTTGCCAGAGAATTTCATGGAAAAATATTCCGGGATGAAGAAATCGCTTTTGTTTATATTTACGATCACCCGGTAGAGATCGATCATCTTACACTTCAAAAGGAAGAAGTAGAAGAGGTACAGTGGTTTGATCTGGAAGAAACGTATCAGCAATGCAGTCAGCACAGAGATAAATTCTGTGTTCCGCTGGGAGGTCTGCAGCTTGTACGTCAATTTATAAAAAGTAACGGCAATACAATAAAGGAGTGAAAGATCATGAGAAAAGATTTCGGAGCAAAGCCTTACACTTATCCACAGCCGGTATTAATGATCGCTACATATGGTGAAGATGGAAAACCGGATGTTATGAATGCAGCCTGGGGAGGAATCAGCGATGATAAGGAAATTTCCATCTGTGTCAGTGAAAATCATAAAACAACTGAAAACATCCTGAAAAAAGGCGCTTTTACAGTAAGTATGGCAGATGTGGAGCATATGACAGCCTGCGACTATGTAGGAATTGTTTCCGGAAACAAAGAGCCGGATAAATTTGTAAAAGCCGGATTTACAGCAGAAAAATCTGAAAAAGTAGATGCACCTATTATCAAAGAGCTTCCAATTTGTATAGAATGTAAGCTGAAAAGCTATGACAAAGACACCTGCCGGCTGATCGGTGAGATCGTAAATGTCAGCGTGGATGAGAGCGTTCTGGATGAAAATGGAAATGTAGATGTTGCAAAAGCAGCACCGATCACTTTTGATCCGTTCAACAATGCATATATCCGTCTTGGCGAAAAAGTCGGCGATGCTTTTAAAGCCGGAATGGCACTGAAATAAATAATAATGACACGTCCCACACAGTTGGATAAAAGAAAAGAAATGCTGAAAGAGATGTTTGCGGAGATTGGTGAGGGTTGCTATATTGAACCACCTCTCCATGCAAATATGGCAGGGGCTTATGTCTATTTTGGAAAAAATGTCTATGCCAACTTTAACAAATGTAGCAAGAATTCTCCCACCTCTTCAGGTGGTGAGATGAATTGCACATCTGAGCATATCTGCTCAAAAAAATCTCTATAGTATAAAAGAAACACTTGTTCTCCCTTCCCTGATGTAGTATACTGAAAAAGAACAATTAGTTCATAAATACATATCCGTCGATATAAGAAAAAGGATGATAAATATAATGGAGTTAGACCATGAAAGATGCATTCTGGGGTCAGATCTTCGGTCTGCTCAGTGCAGGCGGAGCAACGATTGAAACGATACGGCAGTATATAGAAAGCCAGGGTGAGAAGAATGAACCGCGCCGTAAAAATAAGGATCTATCCAAATAAAGAGCAGAGAGTTCAGATAGAGCAAACAATCGGCTGCAGCCGCTTTATCTATAACCAGATGCTTGCAGATAAGATCAGTTATTACCAGAAAGAAAAAAAGATGCTCCGGAACACACCGGCCGGATATAAAAAGGAATATCCATGGCTGAAAGAGGTGGATTCCCTTGCCCTGGCGAATGCGCAGCTGCATCTGGAAAGTGCGTTCCGGAAGTTTTTTCGGGAACCAGCCTGCGGATTTCCACGTTATAAATCAAAGAAGCATGCAAGAAATTCATATACGACCAATGCACTAAACGGAAATATCCTTTTGCAGGATACCCATCTGAAGCTTCCAAAGATGTCCGTCATAAGGATAAAACTTCACCGTCAGATTCCATCAGACTGGAAACTGAAGTCTGTAACTGTGAGCCGTGAGCCATCCGGGAAATATTTTGCCAGCCTTTTGTTCTGCTGTGAGAACCAAACAGTGGAAAAAAGACCGGCAGAGAGATTTCTTGGGATCGATTTTGCCATGCAGGGAATGTGTGTATTTTCTACAGGAGAAAGAGCCGGGTACCCTATGTTTTACAGAAAAGCAGAGAAAAAACTTGCAAGAGAACAGAGAAAGCTCTCCCACTGTGAAAAAGAAAGCCGGAACTATCAGAAACAGAAAAAAAGGGTAGCTTTATGTCATGAAAAGATAAAGAACCAGAGAAAAGATTTTCAGCATAAGCTCAGCAGGGAGCTTGCGGAAAGATATGATGCAGTATGTGTGGAAGATCTGAATCTGAAGGGAATGTCCGGAGGGCTGCACCTTGGGAAAGGTGTGCAGGATAACGGGTACGGTCAGTTTCTGTTCATGCTGGGATACAAGCTGGAAGAATGCGGGAAACATCTTATAAAAGTAGACCGTTATTTTGCATCCAGCAAGATCTGCAGTGTATGCGGACATAAGAAAAAGGAACTGGCATTGTCGGATAGAATGTATGTTTGTGAATGTGGAAACAGGATGGACCGGGATGTGAATGCAGCAGTCAACATCCGTGAAGAAGGAAAAAGAATCTATAAAGAATGTGCCTGATGGCACAAGAAAAAAATCCGTAACCGGATAAACATAAAAAACAAAACCGCGGGACACGCGGGGATAGCCTGTTTTAGCTTTGCCCTAAAGGGTAATCGAGCAGGAAGCCCCCACTTCAAAATCGTAAGATTTAAGTGGTGGGAGCATGTCACCCTGACACTGGTAGATGACAGTCATATCTACGTGGCAGACTACACCATGATCGGTCCAAATGTGACTATTGCAACTGCAGGTCATCCGATTCTTCTGGAACTCCGTGAAAAGGGATATCAGTATAACATGGAAGTCCATATCGGTAAAAACTGCTGGCTGGGAGCATGAGTTGTTGTGTTACCGGGAGTTATCATCGGGGATAATGTTGTAGTGGGAGCGGGTAGCATTGTGACAAAGGATATTCCTTCCAATGTGGTTGCAGTCGGTAATCCCTGTAAGGTGCTTCGGGAAGTAAATGAGCGTGACAGAGAGTATTGTTTTAAAGACAGAAAAATTGACTACTCAGAGATTGTGTAAGCTTTGTCTGGAGGAATATAAAGATCTGTTTTTCCGATAAAGTTATTTTGAAAAATCAAAAAGAAGCAGGTTGATGGGAACAGGAATGGATGAGGACCTGTCTGATGCTGAAAGAAAAGAGGATAAATTATGGGAATGAATGAAACACCGTCAGCAGACCGTGTACATATCGGTTTTTTTGGCAGAAGAAATACAGGAAAATCCAGTATTGTAAATAAGGTGACAGGCCAGGAGCTGGCTGTGGTATCCGATGTAAAGGGAACTACTACAGATCCGGTAAGTAAGGCCATGGAGCTACTTCCTATGGGCCCGGTGGTGATCATAGATACACCAGGTATTGATGATGAAGGCCATCTTGGAGAACTTCGCGTCCGCAAGGCGAAACAGGTGTTGAACAGAGTGGATGTAGCAGTTCTTGTAGTAGATGCCACTGTGGGAAAAACCAGTGTGGATGAAGAATTGATCCATATTTTTAAAGAGAAGGAGATTCCATATCTGGTTGTTTATAACAAGGCAGATCTGCTGAAAACAAAAGATGGGAACCGGCTTTCTTCAGATAATAACTTAAACCGGAATACCCATGCGGGTGCGGTCAAAGAGAGCAGTGTCAGCCAGAAACAGGATCATGAAAACCAGAACACAGAGCAATTTATTTATGCCAGCGCCGCCACCGGTCAGAATATCTACGAATTGAAAGAAAAGATCGCTTCGCTGGCAGTAACGGATGAACTGAAATTGCGTCTGGTAGGGGATCTCCTTGAACCATCAGATTTTGCGATTCTTGTAGTTCCCATAGATAAAGCTGCACCAAAAGGGCGTCTGATCCTTCCGCAGCAGCAGACGATCCGTGATGTGCTGGAAGCCGGAGCAGCAGCCATCGTGATCAAAGAGGATGAGCTTTCCAATACACTGGAAACCCTGGGGAAAAAACCAAAGCTTGTGATCACAGACAGCCAGGTCTTTGCCAGAGTCAGTGAAGAAACTCCAGAAGACATCTGGCTTACTTCATTCTCTATTCTGTTTGCCAGATTTAAAGGAAATCTAAAGACAGCGGCAGCTGGGGCAGCAGCACTGGACCGGCTGAAAGACGGTGACAAGATCCTGATCTCAGAGGGATGTACCCACCACAGGCAGTGTGATGATATCGGAACAGTCAAGCTTCCACGCTGGATCCGTAATTATACGGGGAAAGAGCTGGAATTTGAGTATTCCTCCGGAAGAGATTTCCCGGAGGATGTGACGAAGTACAGTCTGATCGTGCATTGTGGCGGATGTATGCTTAATGAGAGAGAAATGCGTTACCGTCAGAAATGTGCATTGGATCAGGAGATTCCTATCACCAATTACGGAATTGCCATTGCCTACATGCAGGGAATCCTGAAACGTTGTGTGGAAATGTTCCCGGATGTGAGGAAAGAACTGGAACAGTAATTTTTTTCAGGTGTTTACATTTTTTCCGAAAAATGATATAGTAGCGATTGTTCATTTTATAAATTTGCAAAAGGTGACGATAAGGAGTTGCAGATACAATGATCGATCAGACACTTTCACAGGCCCTGCAGAAAGAAATTCCAATACTTACAGCTCAGATCCGAAGTCTCTATGCAGAATTCGATAAAAAATTTCATCTTAACGGAGCAAAGATCCCTATAACTTTTTATAAAAAGATCGGAATATAGTTTTATAAAAATAGACATCATCCTGGATATCAAAATAGATATCATATGGAGATGTTTATTTTTTTATATCGTTGAAACAGTATAAAAAAATTCTCCGGTACAGAAAATCTGTGTTCCGGAGAATTTTAAGTCAGGCGGATATTTGCGATCCGTATTTAGCCAGTTGCCTGATTCGGTTAAAAAAATCAGCTTATATTACTCAGAAACCTTCACAAACTGGCTGTTATAAAGCTTCTGATAGAATCCGCCTTTTGCCATAAGCTCTTCATGGCTTCCCTGCTCGATGATGCTTCCGTCTTTCATGACAAGAATCTCATCTGCATTGCGGATGGTAGAAAGACGGTGTGCAACGATAAAGCTTGTTCGTCCCTGCATCATCCGGTCAAAGGCCTCCTGGATCAGCATTTCTGTTCGGGTATCAATACTGGAGGTTGCCTCGTCAAGGATCAGCATCGGCGGCAGACACAGCATGACACGGGTGATGCAGAGAAGCTGCTTTTGTCCCTGACTTAAGCTATCTTCATAAAGAATGGTATCCAGGCCATTTGGAAGACGGCGGATAAATTCCCAGCTGTGGGATATTTTAGCTGCCTGGATCACTTCCTCATCGGATGCATCCGGCTTTCCGATGCAGATGTTATCACGGACAGTTCCATGCTTGATCCAGGTATCCTGGAGAACCATGCCATAGCTTCCGCGAAGTGTATGTCTGGAAACCTCGGTGATGGGTTTTCCGTCTACAGAAATACTTCCACCGGTGACGTCGTAGAAACGCATCAGCAGGTTGATAAAAGTTGTCTTGCCACAACCGGTAGGGCCTACGATGGCAATACGTCTGCCTGGTTCTGTATGAAGATTAAAGTTTTTAATGAGAGGTTTGTCCTCTTCGTAGCGGAAGGAAACATTCCGGATATCCACTGCACCTTTTACATCATCAAGAGTTCCGGACGGATCCGGACTTTCCGGCTCTTCCTCCAGAAGATCAAAGATCCTGGTAGCGCAGGCCAGAGCGTTCTGAAGCTCTGTGATCACAGAGCTGATATCGTTGAAGGGCTTCATATACTGGTTTGCATAAGCCAGCAGTACGGAAAGTCCACCGACAGTCAGATGACCGCCCGGGATCAGAAAGGCACCTGCAAGAGCTACACCTGCGTAAATGATGTTGTTGACATATCGTGTGGACGGGTTGGTGAGGCTGCTGTAAAAAACAGCCTTCTGGCTGGCATCACGGAGTTCTTCATTGATCGCAGCAAAACGTTCGGAAGAACGATTTTCGTAACCAAAGGCCTGAACCACTTTCTGATTTCCGATCATTTCCTCGATCAGTGCAGTCTGACGTCCACGGGCATCACTCTGCGCACGGAACATCTGGAAGGAATGGGAGGAGATGAATTTCGCCACAAAAAAGCTTACAGGTGTCAGGACAATGATCATCAGAGTGATCCACACATTTTTGGAGAACATGAAGAGCAGGGTTCCGATGATGGTGATGACACCGGAAAACAGCTGTGTAAATCCAAGGAGCATACCATCGGAAAGAATATCCGTATCTGCGATGACACGGCTGATGATATCACCGGTGCTGTGTCCGTCCAGGTAGGACAGAGGAAGCTTCTGGATATGGCGGATGGATCTTGCACGGATATCCTGTACTGTGCGGTAGGTCATACGGTTGTTGATGACACTCATGATCCAGGTGGCAATGCCGGAAAATACGATCATGACAAGAATACGGGAAAGATAGAATCCCATTCTTGTAAAATCAACTTCGTGGGCAGCAACGACCTCATCAATGGCATAACCAAAAAGTACGGGAACATACAGCTGCAAAATTACAGTGACTGCTGCCAGGATCACACTTAATACGAGAAGAAAACGGTATTTTCCAATGAAACGTAGTACCTTGAAGAAGGTTGCCATGCTGTTTTTGTTTTTTTCGGTTTTATCTGTTTTACTCATGCCAGGACCTCCTTTCCAGTCGCTTTTTCATATTTGGTACGCTCTTCCGGGAACTGTGAGAAAAAGATCTCACGGTAGGTTTCACAGGTAGAGATCAGCTCCTGATGGGTTCCTTTTCCGGAAAGCTGACCGTCATCCAGTACCAGGATCAGATCGGCCTGGCGGATGCTGGCGGCTCTCTGGGATACCAGGAAGGTGGTTGTTTTTCCACCAAGCTGGTGAAGGGATTTCCGAAGTGCCGCATCTGTGGCAAAGTCAAGAGCACTGGCACTGTCATCCAGGATCAGAATCTCCGGTTTTTTCACAAGGGCGCGGGCAATGGTAAGTCTCTGACGCTGGCCACCGGAAAGATTCCGGCCGTTCTGTTCCAGACGGAAATCCAGCTGACCGTCCTTTTTCTCTACGATTTCACGAGCCTGAGCGGTGGTAAGTGCTTCCCACATTTCTTCGTCCGTGGCATCTTCCCGTCCCCAGCTTAAGTTATCGCGGATGGTTCCCTGGAAAAGTGCTGCTTTTTGAGGAACTACGCCGATTTTTTCCCTGAGTTCCTGCCTGGAATAGGTCTGTACATTCTGACCGTCGAGGGTAATGACTCCGGAGGTTGCGTCGTAGAAACGGGCGATCAGATCCACAAGAGTGGATTTACCGCTTCCGGTACCGCCGATGATTCCGATTGTAGAGCCTTTTTTTGCGGAAAAAGTGATATCAGAAAGGCTAGGTGCGCCGGTTCCTGCATAGGAGAAACTTACATGGTTAAAAGCAACTGCATAGTCACTGCTTTCCACAGTCGGTAAGGAAGCTTTGTCCGGGTAAGTCATGGTGGAATCGACTTTCAGGATTCCGGCAACGCGATCCGCACAGGCCATGGATTTGTTCAGGGTGATGATCAGGGACGCAAGCTTGATCAGTTCTACGATCATCTGTGCCATATAGTTGTAAAGAGCAACTATTTCACCCTGCTGCATGTTTCCGAGGTTTACCTGTACACCTGCAGTCCGGATCAGGATTACTGTTGCGATATTGATCAGTACATAAGTTGCAGGATTTAAAAGTGCAGAGATTTTTCCGACAAATTCGTTCAGTCTGGTAAGTGCAAGATTGCTTTCGTCAAACTCCGCAACGGCATCAGCTTCACGGCAAAATGCACGGATCACACGGACACCGGTCAGGTTTTCTCTGGTAAGACGGGTGACGGAATCCAGACGTCCTTGTACTTTTTTGAAAAGCGGGATACTTAAAAACATGATCACAAAGACAACCAGGAACAGTACCGGAATGGCAACCGCGAAGATCAGTGCACAGCGCACATTGATGGTAAAAGCCATTACCATAGAGCCCAGAACAATAAACGGGCTTCGAAGAAGAAGACGGAGTCCCATGTTTACTCCGTTCTGTACCTGATTGACATCGTCTGTAAGACGGGTGATCAGTGTGTCCGTGCCAAGGGTGTCCAGCTCCGTATAGGAAAGCTTCTGGATATGGTCAAATACAGCCTGACGCACTTCTGTGGCAAAGCCTACGCTGGCTTTTGCAGCAAAAAACTGTGCAGTAATGCTGACTGCAAGTCCTGCAGCAGCCATCAGTATCAGGACAAAAAACTTCTGAACGATATAGCCGTGGTCATTATTTGCAATTCCCACATCGATGATCTGGGCGATGACGACAGGCACCAGCAGATCAAATACAACTTCCAGAAACTTGAAAAAAGGAGCCAGAACGCTTTCTTTTTTGTAATCTCGAAGATATTTTGCGAGTGTTCGCATTTCTTTTTCTTCCTCCGTTTCCTTATTTTTCTATAATAAACCTCTGTTATTATACTCCTATGGAGATAATACGTATAATATTGTTTTTAATGTATGATAATATAATTTTGCTATTGTCTGGGACGGAAATCTGTGGGATGATAGAAGTATGGTTTTTCGGATAATTGCGTGGGAAAGATATTCATAGTATTTACAAAGTATTGCAGATATAGTATTTCTTAACCGAATTAAGAAAGTACTCTGTGGGACAGCGAAAAGCAATAAGCAGTAGATGGGTTTTGCCTGTGTTATATATCAGATAAAGAAAGAAGGATTTATATATGGAAATCAGACAGCTGGAATATTTTCATGAGATCGCAGCAACAGGAAGCATCAATGAAGCCGCAAGGAGACTGAACATGTCCCAGCCGCCGCTGAGCTATCAGATCAAGCAGCTGGAAGCAGAGCTGAAGGTGAAGCTTTTTGAGCGGACCAGGGCAGGCGTGACACTGACAGAAGCCGGAAAGCTTCTTTATGACAGGACAGAGAACATTTTGAGTTACGTTCGTTCCACAGAACTGGAAGTATCCAAAGCAGGGAAAAAACAGGTTTTACGTATCGGGATCACGCCAACCACAGTGACCACCATTATGCCTTATATTTCCAGATTTTCCAGAGAAAATTGTGATGTAAACTTTGAGGTAAGGGATGCGATCACTTTTACACTTCTGAATTATCTGATGGATGGGATCATTGATGTTTCGGTAGTGCGTACACCTATCAAGCTGGAAGGTTTAAATTATCTGGAACTGGATGAGGAACCCATGATCGCGGTCCTTCCTCCGGAGATCCCGGAAAATGAGACAAAAAAAGAGGGCATCAGCCTTAAAGAGCTGACCGGATGCCCTCTCATTATTTACCGGCGGTACGAAGAATTTCTGATGAAAGCCTTTGGAGAAAAAAATCTCCAGCCGGATATTTTCTGTGTCTGCGATGATCCCAGAGATGCCATGCTCTGGGTGCAGGAAGGTCTTGCAACCGCCGTTTTTCCAAGATCCATGGAGGATCTCTGTACAGATCTTCCGATCCGCATCATTGAAGAAGAGAAGCTGAAGACCAGGATTCTTCTTGCCTGGAAAAAGGATCGCAGGCCTTCTGCCGTGATGCAGGATTTTATCAATATCTGTGAGAAATATGCAGGAAATCCTGCAATCTGATCATGGACCTGGAAAGGGAATGTATGCAGAAATCAGTCTTTGAGATGTTCTTCCTTCCAGTGCTTCCATTTCTGAACAGCTTCCGGATTCTGCTTTTCCAGCCGTTCTTCCAGCTTTTTCCGGCGCTGTTCCAGTCGTTCCAGGACTTCCGGATGCTCGGCAAGGATTTTTTCTTTCAGCTTGCCACGGCGCTTTTCCAGAAGCTGAAGGATCAGTTTCCGGTCGGAAGTTAATTCTTCAGGCAGCTCATCCATATGTAATTCAATTCTTCGAAGCAGTTCATCCTCATCCAGAACACCCAGCCCATGCCAGTTATCCAGAAGCTCTTCCAGACCTTCTTCGGAGAGACGTTGGATATCCGGGATCTGGTGCAGCTGTTCAATAATGTGATGGACAGATTCTTCAATCTCTTTTACTGCATCATCACCAAAAGCCCAGGCGAACTCTTCCAGGGTATTTTCTTCCTCTGCCGGAAGAAAAGCGATACTGCGGCGCAGAAGCTTTGTCTCGTCTTCCTTTGGAACATCCAGTTCATAAGGGGCTTCGATCCCTGCGTCATGGAGAGCAGCAAGAATGGTACGGCGGACCATACCGTCTTTGATCATATGACCGATGCCGAACTGACGCAGCTGATCATTGATCTGGGTGGAATGCTCTGTGAGGTAAAAACGGATCCCACGTTTTTTCAGGCTTGCGGAGATGGCATCCAGGCGGTCTGCTGCTGTGACATCAATGCTGTTGATAGCACTGGCATCTACGATCACTACCCTGGTGTCTTTTTGGATGCTGTTCTCAATATCTTCCTGAAAAATCTTTATATTTGCAAAAAACAGGTTTTCACTGAAACGGTAGATCACAACGCCCTTAATAGGGTAGGCGAAACGGTT
The DNA here is from genome assembly GCF_051861785.1 of Blautia massiliensis (ex Durand et al. 2017). Classification (NCBI taxonomy): domain Bacteria; kingdom Bacillati; phylum Bacillota; class Clostridia; order Lachnospirales; family Lachnospiraceae; genus Blautia; species Blautia massiliensis (ex Durand et al. 2017). The sequence continues at coordinate 502,960 of NZ_CP146725.1, read as the reverse complement.
TTTGGACAGATCAAAATAAGCATCTCTTCCAGGGATCATACCACGGAAGGAGCGCGGCGGGTTGGTGGCCTTCAGGATCACAGCTACGAAAGAGAGCAGGATACCAATGATAACCCCATAAATGGTTCCAAGACAGAGCACACTGAAACCGGCAGCCATGAAGATGTAGAATTCTGTACGGCTTACTTTGAAAAGACGTACAGCCAGATGGGTTTCCACCACATCCATCAGAGCAGAGATCACAATGGCTGTCAGTACAGGAACCGGAAGATATCCGATAAAACCGGTGCCGAAAAGAAGGATCAGAGCCATGGTGATCCCGGCAGTGATGGAAACCGCCTGAGATTTTCCACCGTACTGTTCATTGAGGGAGGTGCGGGAGATACTGCCGTTTACCGGGCAGCAGCCTACTGCGGCGGCAGCAATATTTCCGGCGGCACAGGCCAGGATTTCCTGACGGTCGTTCAGCTTATAATCATTGCGGAACGCAAAGGTATTCTCTGCAAGAAGAGTTTCTGCCATAATGACAACAGCAACCATAAGACCGCGGCCTGCCGCCTGGGTCAGATCAACATTTCCGAAATCCGGGATCACCAGGGAGGGAAGTCCACGTTCTACCGACTGCAGGAGGACTACTCCTTTTTCGTCCACATGAAAAACAACGGTGGAAAGAACACCCAGAGCCATAATAACGATAGCCATGGGGAATTTCGGCGCCAGCTTTTTAAATGTGCGGATCAGCACCAGAGCACCAAGCCCCATGAAGAGGGAAAGCCAGCTGATATTTTTGGCAGCAGCGAAGACATGCTCTGCCAGTTCCAGGAGCTCTCCGGATCCTGCAGGACTTCCCATAAGTTTCGGGATCTGCATCAGGATGATGGTAACTGCGATACCGCTGATAAAACCGCCCATAACAGGTGTGGAGATAAAGTCCACGATCTTATCTGCGTGAAGCAGAAAGAAGATAAACAGCCACAGACCTGCAAAAAGTGCGATGGCAGGAACATAATCCATGGCAGCTTCTGACTCTGCAGCAATGCCAAGAGTGGACAGTGCACCACCTACAATGGCAGCAGGTGCCGCATCAACTCCGAAGATAAACTGTCTTGAAGTGGAAAATAGAGCAAACAAAAGGATCGGCAGAACAGAACCGTACAGTCCGTATACCGCCGGGATCCCGGAAATCTGGGCATATCCCATGGAGATAGGGATGGAAACAGCTGCCATGATGATGCCGGAGAAAATATCTTTGGGAAGGTATTCCTTCCGATATCCTCGCAGCGTGGAAAACAGGGAAAGCTTCATATAGTCACATCCTTTTCTGAAAAATATTTTCTATTATATACCAAAGAGAGCCTGCAGGAAAGAAGCAAAGCAAAGGTTCCGGGTGAAAAATCGTGGACAAAGAATAACTGCCATATTATAATAAATGCGAAATTGCAGTAACTGTAAGAGAATACAGTCTGCAAAGCTGAGAAATCATCAATCATCAGGAAAGGTTAAGATATATATGAAAAAAGCGATCATAGCAATGAGCGGCGGTGTAGACAGCTCCGTAGCAGCTCTTTTGACAAAGGAATCCGGTGACGAGTGCATCGGCGCTACCATGAAACTTTACAACAACGAAGATATCGGTGTCCACAGGGAAAAGACCTGCTGTTCCCTGGACGATGTTGAGGATGCCAGAAGCGTAGCCTATCAGATGGATATGCCTTACTATGTGTTTAATTTTACCGCAGATTTCCATACAGAGGTTATGGACAGGTTTGTAGATGCCTACGAAAACGGCTGCACCCCTAATCCATGTATCGACTGTAACCGATATCTGAAATTTGATAAAATGTTTCACCGTATGCAGGAGATCGGCTACGATTATATTGTAACCGGACATTATGCAAGAGTGGAGTACGATGAGAAACGGGACCGCTACCTTCTGAAAAAAGCAGTGGACGATACAAAGGATCAGTCATACGTTCTCTATATGCTGACCCAGGAACAGCTGGCACATGTAAAGCTTCCGCTTGGAGGTCTCCGGAAGGACCAGGTTCGTGTCATTGCCGAAAAACATGGCTTTATCAATGCCAGAAAGCATGACAGTCAGGATATCTGCTTTGTTCCGGACGGCGACTATGCGAAATTTATTGAAAAGTACACAGGCAAAAAAACACCGGAGGGTGATTTTGTAGATAAAGAGGGAAACTATATCGGACGCCATAAGGGAATCATCCATTACACCATCGGCCAGCGCCGTGGCCTTAGCATTCCGGCGGCCAGCCGTCTTTATGTCTGTGAGATCTCTCCGAAGACCAATACGGTAGTTCTCGGGGACAACGCAGATCTTTTCAGCAGTGAACTTGAGGCAGACAGTGTAAATCTGATCTCTGTGGACAGCTTAGCTGAGCCGAAAAGAGTGACTGCCAAGATCCGTTACCGTCACAAAGAGCAGCCTGCCACTGCATGGCAGACACCGGATGGCATCCTTCATGTGAAATTTGATGAACCGCAGAGAGCCATCACAAAGGGTCAGGCTGTGGTGATGTATGACGGAGATGAGGTTGTAGGCGGTGGAGTTATAAATAAAATCTATAGCCAGTCATAAATAAAGGTGAGAACCTAAATAGATAAACCCCATTGACATACTAGGAAAAGGGTGATATGATTGCATCATCAAAAAACGGAGCACACAAAACAAGGTGAGCAACGTGATGATCAGGAGGAAATCATGAAAGTTTTACAGAAGTCAACAAGGGTGTTTATCGAAGAAAAGCGAATGTGTTGTTGTCGCTGATAAGCAGATGATCATAAGATAAGAAATTACTATTTTACCGAATATAAGAATAAAAGAAAAGAGGACAAACACATGAGCAAAATTACAAGAGATCAGAGAAAATTCAAATTTGAGACATTACAGCTTCACGTAGGACAGGAACAGCCGGATCCGGTTACAGATGCAAGAGCAGTACCGATCTATCAGACATCTTCCTATGTATTCCGCAACTGCGATCATGCAGCAGCACGTTTCGGACTTGCAGATGCCGGTAATATTTACGGACGTCTTACAAACCCGACAGAGGACGTATTCGAGAAGAGGATCGCAGCACTTGAGGGTGGTTCCGCAGCACTTGCAGTAGCATCCGGTGCAGCAGCTATCACATACACGATCGAGAATCTTGCACAGCAGGGAGATCACATTGTAGCAGCCAAAAATATTTACGGCGGTACAACAAACCTTCTGGAGCATACGCTTCCGGCATACGGAATCACAACAACATTTGTTGATGTATTCAATCTCGAGGAAGTAGAGAATGCGATCCAGGAGAACACAAAAGCTGTTTATATTGAGACTCTTGGAAACCCGAATTCTGATGTTGTAGATATTGAGGCTCTTGCAAAAATCGCTCACAAACATAAAATTCCGCTTGTTGTAGATAATACATTTGCAACACCATACCTCGTAAGACCAATTGAGTACGGCGCAGATATCGTTGTTCATTCCGCAACAAAATTCATCGGTGGCCACGGAACTACTATCGGTGGTGTGATCGTAGAGAGTGGTAAGTTTGACTGGGAGGCATCCGGCAAATTTGCATCTCTTACAGAGCCAAACCCAAGCTATCATGGCGTAAGCTTCACAAAAGCATGCGGACCGGCTGCATTTGTTACAAAGATCCGTGCAATCCTTCTTCGTGACACAGGAGCAACAATTTCTCCGGTGAGTTCCTTTATCTTCCTTCAGGGACTTGAGACACTGTCTCTCCGTGTAGAGCGTCATGTTGAGAACGCACTGAAGGTTGTACAGTATCTGAATGATCATCCGCAGGTAGAGAAGGTTCATCATCCGTCTGTATCCACAGATCCAAGCCAGCAGGAACTTTATAAGAAATATTTCCCTAACGGCGGCGGTTCCATCTTTACATTCGAGATCAAGGGAGATGCGCAGAAGGCAAAGGATTTCATTGATAACCTTGAACTGTTCTCACTTCTTGCAAACGTTGCAGATGTGAAATCCCTTGTTATCCATCCGGCTACTACAACACACAGCCAGTGCACAGAGGAAGAGCTTCTTGATCAGGGAATCAAGCCAAACACGATCCGTCTTTCCATCGGAACTGAGAATATTGATGATATCATCCAGGATCTTGATGAGGCATTCAAGGCTGTCCAGTAAATAAGACAATTAAATAAGAAGAACACCTTCTGAAATCAATAGCACAGAAAAATCTGTCCCGGGACATATGAGAACATAGTCCCGGGGCAGATTTTTTGTGTGCTTATCTGGAAAATCCAAAAGTGGGAAGATCCGTGTCGATGGCACTGAGGATGCATGGATCATGTGCGATTTTTTTCAGGCGGATTCCGATGCCACAAGTTCTTCTAATGTTCCGAAGGTATATCCCATCTCTTCCCATTTTGTCAGCAGCTCATCCAGAATGGAAGCATTGGTGGAAGAGGTGCTGTGCAGCAGCACGATGGCACCCGGATGGATCCGTCCCAGAAGCTTTTCAAAAGCTTCTTCTTTCGAAGGCTGCTTATCCTGATACCAGTCCACATAAGCCAGACTCCAGAAAAAGGTGTGGTATCCCATCTCTTTTGCCATCTCTAAATTTTCCACGCTGTAAATGCCCTGGGGCGGGCGATAAAATTTTGTCATTTCTTTTCCGGTGGCTTCCTTATAAAGAACCTCCACATCCTCAAGCTGCTTCTGAAAGGCTTCCTTTGTGGAGATGCCGGACATATCCGGGTGTGTCATGGTGTGGTTGCCTATGGTATGGTCTGCATCTACGATCTCACGGATCAGTTCCGGTTTTTCACGGATCAGTGTTCCCACAACAAAAAATGTGGCATGTACCTGATGCTTATGTAAGGCATTCAGAATGGCAGGCATATTTCCATTGTCATAGCCTGCGTCAAAGGTAAGATAGATTTTTTTCTCATCGGTATCGGCTGCATACCAGGCATTGTATTTTTTTAATTCTTCCATAGAAGCATTTCCTGTGGGCCGTTTGCCTTCTTCCTGGAAACCGAGCCCCCAGTTTTCATTTTGGAATGTCATAGAAGCAGAAGAGGTCTGGCTGTTTTTGGCAGAATCCGGATCGGATCGTGGGTCGGAAGTAAAATGAGAATAGATCTTTCCTGCAAGACTGCCAAGAGCAAAAGCCATGACAAAGAAAAAAATAAGACGGTAGATGTGTTTTTGTTTCATGGGAACCTCAGAGAAAGTGGAGTTATTAATATGTTTATGAACACGAAGCAGAAGATATGAAAGCAGAAGATCATGAGATCATGTCTGTGAGACAGAGGTCAAAATAAGTAAAAAATAAGAGTCATCAGCGATTGATTTCTTCTGCCGATGACTCTTTTAATTTTCATTATCCAATGGAATATACCTCTCATTTCTTAGATTTAAACTTATACGGAATTAAAATTTACGTTCTCGGTGGTCCGTACCTCCTTGTTTTAATTATGATGGAAAATCTTTAAATCTTCTGGTGGACTGTACCTCTCTTTCTTAGATTATGGGAAGTAAGTTATGCTTTCGGTGGGTTCACGCTCCTTTTTGATTTAATTTGTTGTTTTCCGTTTGTTTTATTTGATGGTTAAACTATAACAGATAAAATAGAAAATGTCAATACTAAATTTAAAAAATAATAAAGATAAGTATAAAAAGAAAAAACAATAAAAATAAAATAACTGAAAAATCAGACAATATCAAGGCCGGATAAAAGGTATAGACCCAACCCTTTTCGGACAAGCTACCCTCATAAACATAAGAAGAAAATCAGAAAGTGCAGGAGATCATAAACAGTATTATTATTTTCAAGGAGGGAAAAACTTATGCTACGTTATCTGCCTGTTCGAAAAGTTCATGCAAGACAGGTCCTTGATTCCAGGGGGAATCCTACAGTGGAAGCGGAAGTGACGGTAGGTGAAGGAATCGTGGGGATTAACGGATACACAGGAAGAGCCATGGTGCCGTCCGGAGCATCCACAGGTAAATTTGAGGCTGTGGAGCTGCGGGACGGAAACCGGGAGGAATATCTGGGCCAGAGTGTGAAAAAAGCAGTGGAAAATATCAATACACGTCTCGCAGATGCCATTATCGGAGAGAATGCCCTGAACCAGGCATGGATCGATCATCTTCTGATCGAAACCGACGGAACGGAGAACAAAAGCAGCGCAGGAGCCAATGCCACGCTGGCAGTATCTCTGGCAGCAGCCCGTGCAGCAGCCGGAGCCCTTCGGCTTCCTCTTTATCAGTATCTGGGCGGCTGCCATACCATGCAGCTTCCAGTACCGATGATGAATATTTTAAACGGGGGAAAGCATGCGGACAATACGGTGGATCTTCAGGAGTTTATGATCATGCCAACTGGAGCTGACTGTCTGGAAAAGGGTATCCGCATGTGTGTGGAAGTCTACCAGCACTTAAAGCTTCTTCTTCGGGAAAAAGGACTCTCCACAGCGGTTGGAGATGAAGGCGGCTTTGCTCCGGATCTTTCAGATTCGGAGGAAGTGCTTACCCTGATCGTCCATGCCATAGAAAAAGCAGGATATAAACCAGGAGAAGAGATCACCATTGCCATTGATGCAGCCTCCAGCGAACTTTATGATGAGGAAAAGGGCGTGTATTTTTTTCCTGGGGAGAGCCGCATGAAAGGAGAAAAGATCTACCGGGATGCCGGTGAGATGACAGAGTATTATGAAAAACTGGTGGAAAAATTTCCCATTGTTTCCATTGAAGACGGTCTCTGGGAGGATGACTGGGAAGGCTGGAAATATCTGACGGAACACCTGGGGAAAAAGATCCAGCTGGTAGGTGACGATCTGTTTGTCACCAATATCAAACGGCTGCACTGCGGCATCGGACTTGATGTTGCCAATGCTATCCTAATTAAAGTAAATCAGATCGGAACTCTCACGGAAACTCTGGATGCGGTGGAGATGGCTCAGCATGCCGGGTATCGTGCAGTGATCTCTCACAGGTCCGGGGAAACCGAGGATTCCTTTATCGCAGATCTGGCAGTTGCCTGTGGGGCGGGGCAGATCAAAACAGGCGCACCCTGCCGCTCGGACCGGAATGCCAAGTATAATCAGCTTCTGCGGATCCACGAACAGCTCGGAGCTCTTGGAAGATATAAAGATCCTTTTGCAAAAAAAACGCAGAAAAAGCCCTGTATAAAATAAACGGAAAATGGTTGAAATCCCGGTTTAGCTATGGTAAAATAACCTCTAGTTGATTAGGAGGTGTAACCGCGTGAACATTTTGAAGATTATTCTGACTGTAATTTATGCAATAGATTGTATCGCTCTGACTGTTGTCGTACTGATGCAGGAGGGCAAGCAGCAGGGTCTTGGCTCTATCGCCGGAGTAGCTGATACTTACTGGGGTAAGAATAAGGGCCGTTCCATGGAAGGTGGTCTTGTAAGAGGTACCATTATCATGGGAGTTATTTTCTTTGTACTGTCAATCGTACTGAACATTATCTGATCTGCCAGGGGCAGAACAGAGGTTGGTAACACTCTTGCTGCGTTAGCATGCAGAAGAAACTCGGATGGGGACTTCTTTTGTTAATCAGCAGGAGTGTTTTTGCGTTGATACAGGGGCACGGGTGAGCCTTCCTCCGGAATGACAACAGGGTAAAAATGAAATATAAATATGAAACAGGAGAAAATGTGAAAAGATCGAAAAATTTTGAAAAAAGAAAAAAGTTTATAATGGAGCTTCTGGGAGATCCGCTGTATAAGCCCATGCGCCTGCGTGAGATCGCATCTCTTCTTCAGCTGGATAAGAGTGAGAAAAAAGAGCTTTTTGACGTGCTGGACGAGCTTTGCGCCCAGGGCAAGGCTGAGGTAGATAATAAAGGAAGATACAGCAAGGTTTCCGGCAAGCGCAGAGATAGACGAAAGAATAAAGAAGCTCTGAAGGCAGAAAAGCCGGAGCGTGGCCGTAAGGGAAGAGAACGCAGAGAGAAGAATCATGAGGAATATCGTTTCTCTGAGAAGGACGGAACCCTCATGGAGGGAACTTTTATTGGCCATTACAAGGGCTTTGGCTTTGTGGAGGTGGAGGATCAGGAACAGGATATTTTTATTCCGGAAAATGACACGGGAAGCGCCATGCATCAGGATAAGGTGCAGATCCTTGTACGGAACGGACATAAAGAGGGAAAACGTCAGGAAGGCGTTGTGCTGAAGGTTCTGGAAAGGGGAATGCCTTCGATCGTGGGAACATACCAGAGCAGCCGTGATTATGGCTTTGTGATCGGTGATAACCCCAAATTTTCCAAAGATATCTTTATTTCCAGAAAAAACTCCATGGGAGCAAAGGACGGAGACAAGGTAGTTGCAGAGATCACAGATTACGGCTCCAGAAACCGGAAGCCGGAAGGAAAGATCACGGAGGTGCTGGGAAACTTACGTTCACCTGGAACAGATATCCTTGCTATTGTGAAGAGCTTTAACATACCAAGTGTATTTCCTGACAAAGTACTTCGTCAGGCTGACCGTGTGCCGGACCATGTACAGGAGGCGGATCTGGATGGAAGACTGGATCTCAGAGACCTTGTTACAGTCACCATTGACGGTGAGGATGCAAAGGATCTGGATGATGCCATTTCCCTGACAAAGGAGGATGGAATCTACCATCTGGGTGTGCACATTGCAGACGTGAGCAACTATGTTCAGGGCGGCAGTGCCCTTGACAGAGAGGCACTGAAGCGCGGAACCTCCGTCTATCTTGCAGACCGTGTCATTCCCATGCTCCCGGAGCGGCTTTCCAACGGTATCTGTTCTCTGAACCAGGGACAGGACCGTCTGACCTTAAGCTGTCTGATGGATGTTAATGAAAAAGGAAAGGTGATTTCCCATAAGATCGCAGAAACCGTGATCCGTGTAGATGAGCGTATGTGTTACACAGATGTGAAAAATATTCTGGAATATACCGATGATGTGGCGAAGAAGCGCTATGAAGCTCTGATTCCCATGTTTTTCCTGATGAAAGAACTTTCCGGGATCCTGCGCAGCCGTCGGCATACAAGAGGTTCCATTGATTTTGATTTTCCGGAGAGTAAGATCATCCTGAATGCTGCAGGAAGAGCTATTGATGTGCAGCCCTATGAGGCCAATGTGGCAACCAGGATCATTGAGGATTTTATGCTTCTTGCCAATGAAACTGTGGCACAGGAATACTGCACCGGAGATTATCCCTTTGTATACAGAACCCATGAAAATCCGGATCCGGAAAAGATTGAAAGTCTTCTGATGCTTCTTCATAATGAAGGAGTCAACATACAGAAATCCGGACAGGAGATCACGCCTGGTGAGATCCAGGAGATCCTGGAAAGTATTGAGGGAATGCCCAATGAGGCACAGATCAGCCGACTGACCTTGCGTACCATGAAACAGGCAAAATATACTACGGAATGCAGCGGACATTTCGGACTTGCAGCGAAGTATTACTGCCACTTTACTTCTCCGATCCGAAGATATCCGGATCTTCAGATCCACAGGATCATCCATGACCGTCTGAGAGGCAGACTGGTAAGGGAAGGACGTACCGAGCATTACAAGGAGATCCTGGATGAAGTGGCGCGCCAGTCCAGTGTGTGCGAACGGCGCGCAGACGAAGCGGAAAGAGAATCCGATAAGCTGAAGAAAGCAGAGTATATGTCCTATCATCTCGGAGAGGAGTATGAGGGAATCATTTCCGGCGTTACAGGATGGGGACTTTATGTGGAGCTTCCGAATACCGTGGAAGGACTGATCCATATCAATACATTACGAGATGACTATTATGTATTTGACCAGGATGCATATGAACTGCGGGGCGACATGACAGGAAAGATCTTCCGTCTTGGGCAGAAGGTCCGTGTCCGTGTGGCAGATGCGGATAAAATGCTGAAAACCGTGGATTTTGTCCTGGCTGAGGAAGACTGAGGGAGCGCGAAATGGCAAAAAAAACAGGAATGAAACTGATCGCAAATAATAAAAAGGCTTTTCATGATTATTTTATCGAGGATACCTATGAGGCCGGGATCGCACTTGCAGGAACCGAGGTGAAATCCTTACGTTCCGGTAAATGCAGCATCAAGGAGGCCTTTGTCCGTGTGGAAAACGGAGAAGTTTATGTATATGGAATGCATATCACTCCTTATGAGAAAGGAAACATTTTTAACAAAGATCCTCTTCGTGTGCGTAAGCTTTTGCTGCATCGCTACGAGATCAATAAAATCGAAGCTAAATTAAAGGAAAAAGGATTGACTTTGGTACCACTGAAGGTTTATTTCAAGGACAGCCTGGTAAAAATAGAGATTGGCATGGCACGTGGTAAAAAGCTTTATGACAAGCGCCAGGATATTGCAAAGAAGGATCAGAGAAGAGAAGCGGAGCGAGACTTTAAAGTAAAAAATCTTTATTGATCGGCTGGTTTCAACTGAAAAAATAAAAGTATGATAAAATGCGGGGAATGAGAAATGACAGAGGTACAGGATAGACGTAAAAAAACGGTAGAAGCATCGATGACGGAGCAGGTTCATCTGATCATGCAGCAGCATCTGAACGGAGGCGGAAGACTTTTTGGCGGAGCGCTGATGCAGTGGCTGGATGAGGTTGCCGGAGTGGTAGCTATGCGTCATGCGGAGACATATCGGGTGGTAACTGCGGCAGTGGACAATCTTCAGTTCAAGCATGCGATCTATGAGGGAGAGATCGTAGTACTTAAGGGATATGTGACTTATGTGGGAAGAACTTCCATGGAGGTCGAGATCGATACGTATGTGGAACAGCCGGATGGCATGCGTCATACTGTAAACCGGGCATTTTTTGTGATGGTGGCTGTAGATGAAGACCAGAAACCGATCCAGGTGCCGGAACTGATCATTACCACAGAAGCGGAAAAAGCCCGGAATGAAGCTGCGAAAATGCGCCGTGATATGCGCAGACAGCGAAGGGAAAACGGGTTCTGACCTCAGCTGTTCCAAATGTCTCGGGTTTTCTGTGACCTTCGCTCACAAAAAACACCTCGCGGAATATTACCAGTGAACAGTAACTCTAAAGATTCTGTGAAATTCAGAACGGTCAGGTTGACAAGAAAGTGATACTCTGTAATAATAGAAAAGGAAAACCTGACAGCGAATAGAACCATTTTATATGGAGGAGATATAATGAAAAAACGTTATTTGATTCTTGCCGGAATTCTTGCAGCGAGCATGCTTGCAGCCGGTTGTGGAAAGAAGAACTCTGTGGCACCGGAGCAGAAGGTGGAGGCAACGGCAACCCCGATGGTAACGGAAGCTGCGAAAACGGATGTGGTGGAGATGCAGACATCTGCGGATGAAACAGCAAATATCAAGAACGTAATGGGAACCAAGAGTGAGACCACTACCAGTATTGTATTTACCAACAAGATGAACTCCACGATTTCTGCAATTTATGTCCGTCCGACCAGAGATGATGGCGATGACAGTGATGAGACCTGGGGAAGTGATCTTGTAAATGGTAAATTCACACTGGCTTCCAACGACAAGGCTGTTTATTATATGGAGAAGAGCCAGAAGGACGATAACGGAGATACAGCAACAAGCTTTGATGTAAGGATCACATTTACTGACGAAGAGCAGAATGAATGTTTCTTCCGCCAGCTGCCGCTTCTGACGATCTCACAGCTGAGCCTGTGCATGGATGGTGAGGGTGAAGACGGAATCCCATATGCTACATATCTGGCGAGCGGAAGCACCAAGGAGGTGTCTACCCTGAAGGATGTAAAGGCAAGGCTTGGCATTGAGGATGACAGTGACAGTGACAGTACAGATTCTTCAGACAGTACGGTTGTGACTCCGACTCCGGAGAGTTCTGATGATAATGGAAACAGTACAAACAGCAGTTCGTCCGGCAGTTCGGACTCCACATCCACACCGGATCCAACATCTGCACCAGCTTCCTCTGCTTCTTCCGATGCACCGGATCCTACGGAAGCACCATCCGGCAAGAAGGATCTGGCATCTGTAGCAGCAGGATATATCGGTCAGTCTATGTCTGAGCTTGAGAATGCATGCGGCAGCCCAAATGGCAGTGATTATGAGGACGAGCCGGAGTCCGGTAAGACAGGTTATTATTATTATGATACGTTTACGGTATCCACAACTTTTGACGATGACGGCAATGAAGTTGTATCCGGCGTATGGTAAAGGAGAATAAACATATGAAAAGAGTGTTACTGAAATTAAGCGGAGAGGCTCTTGCAGGAGAGCAGAAGAGAGGCTTTGATGAAGCAACTGTTACAGAGGTTGCCAAACAGATCAAGACGATCGTGGATGAAGGACTTCAGGTTGGTATCGTGATCGGAGGTGGAAACTTCTGGAGAGGACGTACCAGCGGAGCCATGGACAGAAGCAAGGCGGATCAGATCGGCATGCTTGCTACTATCATGAACTGTATCTATGTGTCTGACATTTGCAGATATGTGGGACTTAAGACAGAGGTGTTTACCCCGTTTGTATGTGGTGCATTTACCACACTTTATTCCAAGGATGCTGTAGAAGAGAGCTTCGCAGAAGGAAAGGTCGTATTCTTTGCAGGTGGTACCGGCCATCCGTATTTCTCTACAGATACAGCTACTGTACTTCGTGCTGTTGAGATCGGCGCAGATGCCATTCTTCTTGCCAAGGCTGTTGACGGAATCTATGACAGTGATCCGAAGGTAAATCCGGATGCCAAGAAGTATGATGAGATTTCCATCGATGAAGTAGTTGCAAAGAAGCTGGCAGCTATGGATCTTACCGCTTCCATCATGTGTATGGAGCAGAAGATGCCTATGCTGGTATTCGGTCTTGATGAAAAGGACAGCATCGTCAATACCGTACATGGCAAGTTCTCCGGAACAAAGGTAACCGTGTGATCAAAAGGGAATAATAAGAAAAACCATACAGGGAGATATGTGAAATGGATGAGAGAATTCAGGTATACGAAACAAAAATGGGAAAAACACTGAATGCTTTGGAGAGTGAGCTGACAACCATCAGAGCCGGCCGTGCAAACCCGCATATTCTTGACAAACTTACCGTAGATTATTATGGAGCACCGACTCCGCTCCAGCAGGTTGCAAACATTTCTGTACCGGAGGCACGTATGATCCAGATCCAGCCGTGGGAATCCAGCATGATCAAAGCGATCGAGAAAGCGATCCTTTGCTCTGATCTGGGATTAAACCCGAGCAACGATGGAAAAATGATCCGTCTTGTTTTCCCGGAGCTTACCGAGGAGCGTCGTAAAGAGCTGGTGAAGGACGTTAAGAAAAAAGGCGAGGGTGCCAAGGTTGCAGTAAGAAATATCCGTCGTGATGCCAACGATGCATTTAAGAAACTTGCAAAACAGGATGTTTCTGAGGATGAGATCAAAGAGCTTGAGGATCAGATCCAGAAACTTACAGATAAGTACATCAAGGAAGTTGACAAGGCGATCGAGAACAAGTCTAAAGAGATTCTGACTGTATAATTGTAAGAAATACGAGGATAGAGAGGGCTTCTTTGAAGAAGCTCTCTTTCTGTATGGAGGAGATTTATGAACGTACCAAATCATATCGCAATCATTCTGGACGGAAACGGACGTTGGGCAAAGGAACGAGGAATGCCGAGAACCTACGGACATGTAAAGGGATGCGCAAATCTTGAAAACATTTGTTATGATATCAAAGACCTTGGGGTGAAATATCTTACAGTTTACGCTTTTTCCACAGAAAACTGGAAACGCTCCAGAGAAGAAGTGGAAGCACTGATGAAACTGTTCCGCGGTTATCTTAAGAAATGTATCAAGATTTCCAAGAAAAATAATATGAAGATGAAAGTCATCGGAGATGTTACTGCCTTTGCACCGGATATCCAGCAGAGTGTCCGGGAACTGGAGGAATATTCCAAAGATTTTGACGGTATTTATTTTCAGCTGGCATTAAATTACGGAAGCCGTGATGAGATTCGCCGTGGAATGCAGAAGATGGCACAGGATGTAAAAGACGGAAAAGTTGAGCCGGATGGCATTACAGAAGATACGATTGAGAGCTATCTGGATACTGCGGGTGTACCGGATCCGGATCTTTTGATCCGCACAAGCGGTGAGCAGCGACTTTCCAATTTCCTGCTTTGGCAGCTTGCCTATTCCGAGTTTTATTTTACACCGGTTGCATGGCCGGATTTCAATAAAGAAGAGCTGATCAAAGCCATCGAGAAATACAATCAGAGAGACAGACGCTACGGTGGCGTCAAGGAGGAGTAGATCATGTTTAAGACAAGACTGATAAGTGGTATCGTCCTTGTCATTATTGCCCTGGCAACTATCATTTCCGGAAGCTGGATCTTATTTTTTACACTTCTGGCTGTTTCACTGATCGGAATGAGAGAGCTTTACAAGGTAATGAAGGTAAGCGATGAGCATGTTACCGTGCTGGAACTTGTAGGATATCTTGGAGCAGTGCTTTATTATATTGCCATGAAAGCTGATTTTGGAAATTACGGAACAATGGCGATCATCATCAGTATGATCCTGATCCTGTTTGTTTATGTATTCGGCTATCCGAAATACCATGCAGAACAGGTGATGGCAGCATTTTTTGGAGTGGTATATGTTGCTGTGATGCTTTCCTTTATCTATCTTACCAGAAGCCTTCCGGACGGAAAATTCCTGGTATGGCTGATATTCCTGTGCTCCTGGGGATGTGACACCTGTGCTTACTGTGTGGGAATGCTTATCGGCAAACATAAAATGGCGCCGGTTTTAAGCCCGAAGAAATCCATCGAGGGAGCTGTAGGAGGCGTTGCGGGAGCGGCGCTTCTTGGAGTGATCTATGCAGCGGCAACACAGGGAAAAATGGCAGAGTATGCCCTGATCTGCGCAGTTGGAGCTCTGATCTCCATGGTGGGTGATCTGGCCGCATCTGCGATCAAGAGAAATCAGAACATCAAGGACTATGGAAAGCTGATCCCGGGCCATGGAGGAATCCTGGACCGTTTTGACAGTGTGATCATCACAGCCCCTGTTATTTACTATCTTGCAAAAACGATTCTTGGAATTTAGGAGACATTAGAAATGAAGAATATTGCAATCTTAGGTTCTACCGGCTCCATCGGGATCCAGACACTGGATGTGGCAAGAAAAAACGAAGACCTTCGTGTTGTTGCAGTCAGTGCAGGCAAAAGTGTGGAGAAGCTGGAAGAGCAGATCCGTGAGTTTCATCCGCTTCTGGCAGCAGTCTGGGATGAAAAAGCAGCCCGGGACCTGAAAACACGTATTGCGGACACGGATACAAAGGTAGTCAGCGGAATGGAAGGACTTCTGGAGCTTGCGTCCATGCCGGAATCAGAAATTCTTGTCACTGCGATCGTGGGAATGATCGGGATCCGTCCTACCATGGAGGGAATCCGTGCCGGAAAGGCCATTGCCCTGGCAAATAAGGAAACCCTTGTCACAGCCGGTCATCTGATCATGCCCATGGCAAAGAAATATGGCGTATCTATCCTTCCGGTAGACAGTGAACACAGCGCTATTTTCCAGGCTATCCACGGAGAAGAAAACAAAGAGATCCACAAGCTTCTGATCACGGCATCCGGTGGTCCCTTCCGCGGACGTACCACAGAAGAGCTGCGAAGGGTCACTGTTGCAGATACTCTGAAGCATCCAAACTGGGTAATGGGACGAAAGATCACCGTAGATTCCGCAACCCTGGTAAACAAAGGGCTGGAAGTTATGGAAGCCAAATGGCTGTTTGACATGGATCTGGATCATATTCAGGTGGTGGTGCAGCCGCAGAGTATCATCCATTCCATGGTGGAGTTTAAGGATGGTGCGATCATGGCACAGCTTGGAACTCCGGATATGAGACTTCCAATCCAGTACGCTCTGTACTATCCGCACAGACGATATCTGGATGGAGACCGCCTTGATTTCACGAAGCTTCATGAGATCACATTTGAGGTTCCGGATATGGAGACATTCCGGGGACTTCCTATGGCGATCCAGGCATCCCGGGAGGGCGGAAGTATGCCGACTGTCTTTAATGCAGCCAATGAGCTTGCAGTAAAGAAATTCCTGGAGGAAAAGATCGGCTTTCTGGATATTTATGAGATTATTGCACAGTCTATGGAAAGACATAAAAAAATCGCACATCCGGATCTGGATGAGATCCTTTCTGTAGAGCAGGATACTTATCAGTGGATCGAAAGCAGGTGGTAAATTGAGATTTGTGATTGCTGTAATTATTTTCAGTGTTGTGATACTGATCCATGAGCTGGGACATTTTCTTCTGGCAAAAAAGAACCATATCGAGGTATTGGAATTTTCTCTTGGTATGGGACCCAGGATCATAAGTACGGTAAAGGGCGGCACCCGTTATTCCGTGAAACTGTTTCCTCTTGGAGGCTCCTGCGCCATGGCCGGAGAGGATGCGGAAGATGACAGTCCGGGAACCTTTAATTCGGCTCCTGTGTGGGGCAGGATCGCAGTGGTTGCTGCAGGTCCGATATTTAATTTTCTGCTGGCATTTGTTTTGTCTGTGATCATTGTAGGCTGTATGGGCTATGATCCGGCAACCGTATTAGAAGTAACCCAAAATTCTGCTGCGGAAAAGGCAGGATTGAAAAAGGGTGATGTGATCACGGAATATCAGGGCTATCATATTGATCTGGGGAAAGATCTTTATGTATATTCGTATCTCAACGAACTGAAAGAGGGAGATACCATCCGGCTGAAAGTAAAACGTGATGGAAAGGAACAGGAGATTTCCTATAAACCAGATGTAAATGTGCGGTATCTTCTTGGCTTTAACCGTTCCGATGTAAATTCCATGACAGTGGAATCACTGATCAAGGGAATGCCATTGGAAGAGGCAGGTCTGGAAGCAGGCGATGTGATCACGAAGATCAATGGTGTGGAGGTTCCGGATGGAAAGGCATATGAAAAATACATCGAGGAGCATCCGTTATCCAAGGAACCTGTGACGATCACCTATGAGCGTAACGGACTGGAATATGAGGCAGAGATAACACCAAGGGAATACCGAACACCGGTTTCCGGTTTCGGATATAACACATACAGTGAAAAGACTTCCGGCTTTAATGTTCTGAAATATGGTGCTGTGGAAGTGAAATACATGATCCGTACTACGATCTTAAGCCTGAAAGAGCTTGTGACCGGTCACCTTGGAATGAAAGACTTAAGTGGTCCTGTGGGTGTTGTGGATGCCATTGGCGACACTTACGAACAGTCCAAGAGTGAGGGAACGCTGATGATCTGGATGAATTTGCTGAACATGGCAGTTCTTCTTTCTGCAAACCTGGGAGTGATGAACCTTCTTCCTCTTCCTGCTCTGGATGGAGGAAGGCTGGTATTTCTGGTGGCAGAAGCGATCCGGAGAAAACCGGTAAACCGTCAGGTAGAAGGCATGATCCATTTTGCGGGGCTGATGCTTTTGATGGCGTTGATGGTTATCGTTATGTATAATGATATTCTGAAGATATTCTGATATCTGGCGGAAAAAGGTAAATATCAAGTGTTACTGAGAACGGAGTGAACAGTAACTAGCAAGTGCTGTATGATCTGTGAGGAGATGATACAGCACTTTTTTTGTGCAGATATTTATTATATAATAAAGGCATCAGAGTAAAGGGGATATGTAAATTTGAAAAAGGATATTTTAATACTGGGGCATTGATAGCAGTTGTTATAGCAGTTCCTTTTCTGGCTACAAAGGCAGAAGAGACAATCCAGATCAAAAATGAGGAATTTAAGGAAAAACAGAACAGGGAATGTTATGAAAAAGCGGAAGAATGCATGGATGCAGGCAAATATGATGAGGCGATAGAGCTGCTGGAAAAACTTCCGGGATATTCTGAGGATGTAAAATATATTATCCAATATGCAAAGTTTTGCGATGCTGTTCAGAATGGAGAAGGAATTGAGGAGCTGCATAAGCTTATATGGTATGTTCCAAAGGGAGATGAGTACAGTAGCAAATATATAGAAGAAATGAGGAAGGCCCAGAAAGATACAGAAGAACAATACAAAAAATATATGGCACAGAAAGAAAAAGAAGAGGAAGAAAGAATGAGAAAGAAGGATGAGCCATATAGGGGAATGAAAGAAAAATACATAAACATTACGCTTCTGGGAAGGGCATGTGCAGGATTATGATGATCCGGAAGATTTTTATTATGATCATGCAGATGAGTTTGATGATATCCAGGATGCGGAAGATTACTGGGAGGAAGCACAGTAGGAGATATGGCATTTTGAGATTCTGTACATATACTAGCAGAGAACCAGTGTGCTTTCAGGCACAAAAAGGAGCCTCTGTTTATGAAAAATCATTCTTATATTTCCATGCAGCAGGATATGCCGGATCAGGGACAGCTGCAGGTGACGGTGCTGGACAGTGCCAGTAACCGTCCTGTGGAAAATGCTACAGTGCGGATCTCGTACACAGGAGTCCCGGATAATGTGATCGAAGAAATCCGTACGGATTCCTCCGGAAAAACGCCGATGCTGGAGCTGGCAGCTCCTCCACTGGAATACAGCATGAAACCGGTGGAGCAGCAGCCTTATGCAGAATATACAGTTCAGATCAGTGCAGAGGGTTTTACACCAAAAGAAGTTGCCGGGACAGAAGTTCTTCCCCATTCCATTGCCAGGCAGGGAGCATCCCTTAGCAGACAGCAGGGTAGTGGAGAGGACTATCAGCGGATCGTCATCGGACCCCATACGCTTTTTGGGGAATATCCTCCTAAAAATCCGGAAGCAGAGATCAAGCCGATAAATGAAACCGGCGAGATCGTATTAAACAAAGTGGTGATCCCGGAGTATATCGTAGTCCACGACGGGCCAATAGGGGATACCGCTGCACAGGATCATTATGTAAGATATAAGGATTATATCAAAAACGTGGCCAGCAGTGAGATCTACGCAACTTGGCCGGAGGACACGATACGTGCCAATGTGTAGGTACATAAAGGCTACCCACACTTACTTTTGCTGGATTTTCGGATAAATATCTAAAGTAAAAGAGATGTCATCGCCATTTTTCCATGTATTTTTTGCGTTTTTAGTATAAACAGCCTTTTCTATCAGCTCACGAAGAAACTGATTCTTTGTAGAGGTATCCCATGTCCAGTAATGAGCGAGAAGATCTTCGCATTTGGGGATAAAAGAAGAACGCTGAAACTGGAGTTCCTGTTCGTGTTTAATCTCTTGTCTTAAAGAATGAATTACTGTATCGCAGGCAGACAGTTCGGCAGCAGTAGCCCGGGAACGTTCGAGAAATTCTTCTGTAGAATAAATCCCCTGTTCAAGAAGATCATATTGCTTTTCTTTTTTCTTCCTCAAAACATCAATTTCTTTTAATTTTCCCCGGATCATTTCTTCTTTCTCGGAAATAGAAAGAGAATATTCCTGATCAGAAAAATTGCTATTTAACTTGTAGCCATCTACAAGTTCCTGGATTCCGTCAAGAAGAGCTTTTTCAACAAGAGGGAGCTTACTACTTACATTGTTGCAGGAACTGTATGGACATCGAAGCAGATCAACCTGTCTGCCGCTTGGTGCTTTACGGGTCATGACATAGCCACATTTTCCACAACGAATAATACCGGCAAGTGGATTGCGGAGTACATGCAGAGAATTGAGCGGTCGTGCAGGATTTTGATTCACGATATCTTGGGCTTGCTGAAAAAGTTCCTTTGATACAATAGCAGGATGTCTGCCTTCAACAAGAATATAATCCTTAGCAAAAGGGCGAGAGATGGTTATTTGCCCATCTTGTATATGCTTTACAGCCTTTCGGCTGTTCCAGCGTATCATTCCTGCATACACTGGATTTCTAAGAATTGCCTGCACACGAGGGACGGTCCATAAACCACCATCCATGGTTTTAATTCCGGAATCATTTAATTTACGGCAGATCTTAGCCATTCCAATTCGCTCACCTGCCACTCCGTGGACATACAAATTGAATATGAGCTTAACGATTTCTGCCTGATCAGGAACAGGCTGCAGTGTCCATCCTTTTTCACCAACAAGTTTTACACGGGAATATCCGTAAGGCGGTTTACTGCCACAATATTTCCCCTCTTTTGCAGAAGATTCACGACCTGCAGTAAGACGGCGGCGAATGGTTTTATATTCTCGCCGAGACATAAAAAGGCCAAATTCGAAATATTCTTCGTCATATTCATTGTTTGGATCATAAGTTTTGAGCGGAGTAATAATCAGTGTTTCAGAATATCGGAAGGCTCTGGCAACAACACCCTGATCTATAGTATCGCCCCTGGCCAGACGCTCTACTTCAACGACCAGAACACCATCCCACATACCAGATTCAACTTCGCGGAGAACCTGTTGCATAACAGGTCGGGCAGAAATTGTCTCACCGGAAACAATCTCTTTATAAATTGCGCCTACATTATAGCCACGTTTTTTAGCAAGATCCAACAGGATTCGCTCATGGCGTGCAAGAGTTTCACCTTCGCCCCTGGCTTCAGCCTCCCGATCAGCACGGGACTTACGCAGGTAGATACATACATTTAAAAGTTCCATAATATCACCTCGGTTTAAAATATGTAAAAATGGGTACAAAAATAACGACCACACAAATGTTCTGATTGTGCAGCCGCTCCGAAGATGATACAATATTATATGAGCGTATTACTGTATTCTTCGGAGCAGTAGTCTTGAAATGAGTGTCCGTATTGATTACGGGCGCAAGGTTCGTTGGTAGCGAGTCTTGCAATATGGAGAGGGGTGTAAAAACCCTCATGACCGTCCTTGTGTTGGTAGCACAAGGGCGGTTTTTTATTAATCAAATTTTTGAGTAATTAGTTTATCTAAACAAAGAAAAAACCCCTCCTTCCGAATAACGGTAAGAGGGATTTTTGCTAGTCATCTCTACAACGACCATTTCTGTTGGAATTCATCTTACCATTATTAGTTTATTGTGTCAAGCAAATTTAATCAAATATATAAACCTCCTTTATAAATTGTTGATTTTCATCACAGCCAGCTGCGGAATAAAATAGATCATATAATTATCCACAGCAACATACTGTCCGTATTTGGAACGGTAGCAGTCAATCACTTCCATGAGATAATCCTCTGGCACGTCCAAATGCTCAGCCATTTCATGAAGATTCCGGCAGCGGGCTTCGTAGGCGTTGATGATACCAATTAGACCTACACGGAGATTATAACCGTAAAGCCTGGCACGGTATTCCTGTTTCCGGTTCATGGTGTCGTTCTGATCCAGGATGTTTCCGGTAGTGGTACAGTAATGTCCGATCTCTTCGGCCAGTACGCAGGACTTCTCGGACTGGGTGGGAAGAGAACGGTTGATAGCAATTCGGTTTTTATATAACCGACCTCCGTATCCAGGAATGTTTTTTTCTTTAACAACTAGTTTTTTTGAATCGGATAAAATCAATAGTTCTTCGTAGGTCAATAAAATCACTCATTTCTTTGTGAAGATGAAAATTATAACATTGATTCTGTCATTGACATGAATTTATAAATGGTGTAATATAACTATACAGAGAAGGAACGTCGCCAGATAACGCGAGGGTGAAATCACCAGCATGCTTGACATGTGGTAGTCGCGCTGGGAGTTCCTTTTCTTTTTTTATTTACAAATCATATGTTTAGAAAAATATGTGTTATCAGGCTTCATATCGTCGTTATAATATTTCATGCCGTATTTGGAAATAGTACCGTTTCGTTGGTATAAGAATTTTTTTAATTTGTATGTGTAACATGGCAGTACAAATCCATATGAGTTTACTTCATGATAATAAAACATAGATGTGGCGCATATGTCAGCTAATTGCAACATGTCCCAAGAATCAGCGGATTTACTACTGATATTTGTAAAACGGTTAGCGATTTTGTTTTGCGAATAATGCAGTAGTTTATTGTTTATATAGTCAATTAATTCAGAGTCTCTAGATGTTCCACGACTTGATAGAACAATATCGCCAACACGATCAGTATCTCTGAGCAGCCAGGATACACGTTCGATTAAATATCGACAAGCATGGTTATATAAGAGAACACTTGGCTTTTCTGATAGACTTTCTCTATTTGATTTTAGCCTTGCTATATCCAATTTTGTTGTGTCTAAAATAATGTTTATATACTCAAAATCGGCAGAAATAAGTTTGTCTACAACGTAAGCTCTCTGCTCAAAATTTCTAAGTTTTCTGAAATGAATATTATCTAAATTGAGGTCTTTTTTTATAGTTTTAAAAATATTTCTTAAAGCTGGTTCTGAAGAATTATTTACAATTACAGCAGTAAGAACAAACCAATGTGTTCCACGGCCAATGCCTAAGTCACCGGCTTCATCGATATAAACAGTACATTTTTCTGACATAAGCAGTTCTCCTTTGTATTGTATGTGTAAAGAAACATGTGCAAATTATTTTTATTTATATATAAAAGGTGTCGAATTCGCTCCCTTATAATTCCCATTCTTTATCATCCATCATAATATCATCCGCATGTTTCTTTTCTTCCTCAGTCGGGTTAAAAGCATGAGCGGCGTTGGGGATGAGAGCTTCCTCCATCTGCTGGGGGGAGAGTGGATTTACAGTGATGATATTATCAGGGGCTTTGGACGGTTCTTCTGATACAGAATCATGCAATTCAATAATGCGGTCATATTCTTTCTGGAGGACAGTATCGACCATATCTTTACCGTGAGTGTCGAGCTCACGGTATTTTTTTATAAAATCACGATTATCATTAGAAATGAAATCTTCTTTGTGTGCTGGAGAATTAACGTATCCAAAAGTTTTTAATATATCAGATATATTATAAGCTTTACACATAATGAGAAAAGCATCAGGGCTTGGCTGACTGTTCCCACTTTCCCAGCTGTAAATAGTTTTTTCGGATGCTTTAAAGCCTTTGGATTTTAATAAATCAGAAATTTCTTTTACCGACTTTTTGGCATCAACTCTACATTTTTTTAAATTTTCACCAATAGAACCTTTCATGGATGCTCCTCTCACTTCTATTTATATCTCGAATATACCATTAAGTTTTTAACATGTCAATAAAATTTCTAAGAATATTAGAAAAAAGCATTGACATTCTGAGAAAAATAGAATATCATACAAACAAGTTCTTAGAAACTTAGAAAAGAGGTGGAAAAATGGATGGAGCAACAAAAAGAGTTTCTGAGTATATCAGACATAAAGGCTTTAACCTGTCAGATATATCAAGAAAAACTCATATTCCGTACATGGCATTGTACGACAGTCTTTTCAATGAAAAAAGAAATCGAGATTTGCGGGTAGATGAATTTCTGATCCTGTGCAATCACCTTGGTGTTAATCCGATTATTTTTTCAGACGATCAGAGAAAGGCGGTTTAGATGGAACGAATAACAAAAAGCTGACAGGAGCGCCGTCCCATCAGCTTTTGCCTAAATTTGTTCACCCTATGTATTTTGCAGACTGTTCACTTAAGCCCCAGTCCATTGCAGAAGCCCCAGACCATTACATACATGTTCAGTCACACCTGCGGCGCCAAGCGTTTCTATGAAATACTTCGCCACTTATGCAGTTTTAGTTCTGCAATTAAGTAAAAAAGATTAGCAGCCCATTAGTTGACGAATATAAGGGATTTTTTATAAGTATCACGGCTTTTATAGTAGTGTCTCTACTTAATACCTATAAAAAACACTTACCCAGTTTAAAGTGTCTTGGGAACCACTACGGCAAACCTTATAAAGGGAACAGGGCAAAGTCAAAAGTTTGGCCAAAATAAACCGCTCCTTTCATTGCCCGTATTTGGGTTTATGAAAATATTTTAACATTATGTGAAAAATATTTCAATAATCCAGAACATAAAGAATCAGCTTAGGAGGTGAGAGAAGTGATAACAGCAGTTTTTGTTATATCAACAGCGATATGCGCCGTAGGGTGGCTGACTCGAAGCATTTCTTGTGCAGCACTTATCTATTATATTGAAAAAAACGGATACAGACTTCCGGATAATCAGGATCTGGAAGAATGCACCCGTTTCGCAGCAAAAAAGCTTTTTAAATTATAAGTTCAGTTTTTTTAAGACGAGGGATGTTATGACGCTATTTGCTACATTGGATATTACATCCAAAGACATGGAACCGATGGTTGTAAAAACAGGTTTTAATTTTTGATCCCATACGGTTTCTGACCGGATTTTTTCAAGAAACTCATGTCCTTGAAAAGTCATATCATAAACTCGAAATGTAATCAACTGGCCAGTAGGTGATCGTTCGTATTGAGCGTTGATATAGCCACCCTCAAACAATTTAATGAGGGTATACAAAACTTGTTCACGATCATGTGATGATATAGAGTTTTGAAATTCATCAGCTTTGTACGCACCCATATGAAATGTTTCAAGTTCAAGTAAAACATCACGTATACAGTCAGGTGTTAATTGCATGATATTTTCTCCTTTTTGAGATACTCGGGCATGCCAGTGCCCTGTAAGAAAAGAATAGGAGAGAAACAGCAGAAAGTCAATATTTGCATCAAATCAGGAGGAGGTGAACAAAGATGAAAAAAGGAAAATATGAAAAGGCTGGGAGAAAAGCAATTAAAGCTGGAACATTAGAATATTCATCCACAGATGAGCTGGCAATCCTTTCACTGAAAGTCTTAGATACGATAGCAGGTAATTCTAAAAACATTTCAGCGAAAGATGCCATACTTGTCCTTAAAGATGCTGCAGATATATACCTGCAGTTTCAGGGGGTTTAGATTTCTCTGAATCTGGCTTTAGGTGTCTGGGATTTTAGATATTTAAGAATTTCTTTGTAGTTTTTCTTGTATTCATCAACCAGAACATCTGCCGGAAGCTGTTTTCCAGCCATCCTGGCAACTGCCAGATCGTGAGCAATCTGTTCGTTTGTCATAATCAACCCTCCTTCCGTATGTACTCGGGTGTGCCAGCACCCTGTATATACAGAATAGGAGCGTACTGTCGAAAACACAAGAAAAAGCGTTCGACAAAGTAGTAAAAATTCTATAAACACAACAAATACAATCTTCATACGATAAAACAGGAGGTGAACCAGATGGCAGTTATCAAAGAAATCAAAAACGGATCCGGAGGAGTAATCCGGATCCACGACGACTACTGCAAGAACAACACTCCGGAAGACAACCAGAAGATCATAGATAACGTATCCCGGATAGTGAATGATTATTACATAAGAAAATCCGTGGGGTAGAAAGGAGAATTCATGACAGCACAGCAGGTAAGTAGATATATAGATCTTGTAAACAGGCGGACACAGATTTTGAACCACAGTGGTGTGGACTGGAAACCGGAATACGGCCTGGAATTGAACCAGATCGAGAAAGAACTTGCAGAGCTCCGCCCTCTTGTGGATGCAGAACATCAAAAGAGAGGAGGTGAACAAAGATGCAGAAGAACCTGATCATCAGCCTAGTCATAGGCCAGCTTGCAGCACTGCTTCCGATTTGGGACTGGGGAGATAAACCCACATTCCTGACAGGAAGCATCTGCATAACGATTGTGGCCATGATCGCAATCACATGGCTGGAGGATAAAACCAGAACAATAAAAAGAGCCCTCACATCTGCAAATGTAAAGGGCTTAAGTAACTAAGACAAATTTAGTATATCAAATTCACAGAAGAAATCAAGAGGTAAAAGAAAAAAGGCTCAGGTGTTGCATCACCTGAGCCAGGACCATCCGGCCCCTGGAGTAAATTAGTTTACATAAATATAACACCAGGGAGCCGGAAAGTCAATCTTTCAGCGGTCATGTACCGCTATATTTTTAACTTTTTTTTGAAGGACCGAAAGATCCTTTTAGACCTTGATTAAGATATTAAAGTTAGGACAAGAGTATGGCGACAAAGAGGAAAGAATACCGGCTACGGGGTGGAGATATCATTGATCGTGAAGAGTTTCCGGATATAAGGCACGGTTCCCTTGGAGGAAAGCGGTTGGAAAAGAAAAAACCAACGAAAGAGGATATGCAGAAAGTCAATGCAGCCAATAAAGAACGAAAAGCCAGACAACGCCTTCTGGAATATTTTAATCCGGGGGATGTATGGGCAACATGGACATATCTGGTGGAAGAAAGACCGGCAAGCATGGCGGCAGCTGTAGATGACTTTGGAAGAGCAATGCGCATAGTTAGAAGAGAATATAAGAAGAGAAATCGGGAACTGTTCTGGATCAGGAATATAGAGAAAGGGACAAAGGGAGCCTGGCACATACACATCATAGTCAATGAGATCGGAGACACTGCAAGCATCATACAGAAAGCCTGGAAAAAGGGCGGAACGTGGTTCACTGAGATCAGAAAAAGCAAATTCTATGATGAGGATTTTTCAGACCTGAGTAACTATATCACGAAAGATGAAAACACACGGGAAAAGAAAAAAGACGGAAGCCTGGCGAAACCCAGGATTGCAGAATCAAGTTATAACACATCAAGGAACATGCCGCTTCCAGAACCACGAGTACAGAAACTTGTACGGTGGCAAAAAGAGCCGAAACCGATAAAAGGCTATTACATTGCCCGGATCCACGAAGGGATCAATCCAAAAACAGGATTTAAATACAGACATTACACCATGATCCGCCTGAAACCACGAAAAGATACCGGGTGGAGTGGGGCAAATATTGAACGGATGCAGATTTGAGAGGAGAAAAGATTTTGAAAGTAGACATATACATTGAAACCAGCAGTCAGTTCCAGGGAAAAGTGGAAAGAAAATGCGGATATGTGCTCTCAACTCTGCTCAGAGGCGGGGAAGAAACAAGAAAACATTTTGGAACGGTATCCGGTACATATCACCAGGCAGTACTGCTTACAATTGCGGATGCTCTGGAACACATGACAAGATCCTGTAAGATCTGTATCCACACAAGAGATCTGTATGTAGGCAGCAGACTGGAAAAGATCACAGAAATGGCCGGAGCCGGATGGATGGATTCAAAAGGGCAGCCGATCAAAAACAAGGAAGAATGGCAGCAGGTATACAAGGCTATGAACGCTCTTCCGGATCCACACGAGATCACCGCAAAGACAGAGAAACACAGTTATTCCATGTGGCTGCGAGAGGAGATGAAGCACCGTGAATGTGGAAGAATACTGGGGCAAGGGCTGGAGCCTGCGCCCGGAACAGGACATATTAACAATGGAATGTCTGGGTACCATTACTAAAACAGGTACCCGGTTTACATACTACAAAGACGAAAAAGGAGGAATATGGTTTGATGATGAACCCGAAGAAGGAAAACCAGAATGGATGCAGAGAGCAGATAAGGAACGAAGACGAAGGCATAGACGGCATTCTTGAAGCCTTAGGAGCCTACGTGTGTGACGAGCTGTGCTGCCATCGCGGGGAGAATCTGACACAGGAGGAAATGGAATGTTTTTGCTGTCATTGCGAGATGCAGCAGTACACAGATAAGATCAGAGAAATGCTGTAAAAGATCAAGGAGGATATCATGAGAACAATAGCAATCATCAACTTAAAAGGCGGAGTAGCCAAGACCACATCAAGCATTAACATTGCTTATATACTGACCCAGAGGGGATATAAGGTGCTCCTGGTGGATAACGACAAGCAGGGAGACTGCTCACGTGGACTAAACCGCCGAACCCAGGATGGAGATGGAATCGATCGAATTATGGTAGATCGCCATCCAGACATGGACAACCTGATTCATCATACAGATTATGCAAACTTGGATATTATTACGGCAAATCTGGGGCTCCTTACAGCAAACACGGAAGTGATTAAGGATCCCATACGTCCGCAGCAGGATAGACTAAAAAAAGCACTGCAGCAGGTATCGGATAAATATGACTTCTGTGTAGTAGATAACGCTCCGGACATCAACGTATCAGTTATCAATGCTCTGACAGCGGCAAATGATGTCTTGATCCCCGTAGAGGTAGATGATAACACATTAGAGGGGATGGACGAGCTTTTAAATCAGATTACTGTTGTAAGAGAAGAATTAAACCCAGGGCTGAAGAACATTCACTGTTTCATAACAAAGTACCAGAAATTCAATCAGGCACACTTGCAGGGAGCAGAAATTATTGAAGAACGATATCCCACGATGAAAACAAAGATTCGTTTTTCGGGCGTAGTAGCAAGGAGCACGTTTATGCGTGTGCCAGTGGCGTTACACAGCCCACGATCGGCAGCAGCGGAAGATTACGGAATTCTTGTGAATGAGTATCTTGACATGATCGGAGGAAAAGAATAATGGATTTTTATCTGAAAGATATGCTTAACAAAAGATCAGTTCCGGACCGGCAGCAGGATCAGAAAATCGTATACCGGAACCCGGAAGATCTGATCCCTTCTGAGGAAAATTTCTACAACACGGAAAAGCTTGAGCGGCTAAAACAGTCAATTAAGCTCCTGGGAATCCTCCAGCCGCTCCTGATCGAAAACCGGGACGGGAAAGACTATGTAATAGCAGGCCATTGCCGCCGGAAGTGCTGCATTGACCTGATCAACGAAGGAAACGAGAAATTCAGCCGGATCCCGTGTGTATACAAGACCTCATCTGAACTGGAACAGGATGCAGGCCAGGAAGACGACATCGTACGCCAGATCATGATCATCCAGGCCAACTGCTACCGCGACAAATCCGACTGGGAAAAAATGACGGAATTTCTGAAGATGGAAAGCCTGGTAAAGGAACTTAGAAAAAAGGTTTCGATGCAAGGCAAAACAAGAGACATTTTAAGAGAAGTAAGTAAAATATCTGGCAGTCAGCAGGAAAGGTATCATTCTATAAATGCAAATCTTTGCGAACAGCTTATGTCAGAGTTCAAGGAAGATAGAATTAAGATTTCAGTAGCTCACGAAGCATCAAAGCTTAATAAAGATTACCAGAAACAGGCTTGCGAGCTGTATGCAGAAACGGGAATTTTGACATTGAATGATATCAAAGAGCTGAGCCGGCAGCAGGAAGCCGAGAAAGGTACCCCAGGCCAGATGAGCATAGAAACAGCAACAGGCAAGAACCGGCCGCCAGAGAATGAGGTTCCGATTACACCAGAACTGCAGATAGAGCGCTTTTTCGAAGCCTTGAACAGAGGAGACAAAGAATATGTTCTTACGTGCAATGTAAGTGCAACAACATATTTACTCGAAACCAGGTATCGGGATGTCCGGATCAGGAATGGCAATTTTAATTATCAGGCAAATTCAACCGGGATCATGTTCAATCCTGGAAGTTACATGGAATGCGCTTTCACCTGGAATGAGCTGGCCCACGAGCTGATAAAAAGATTCGGGAAGAAACGGAAACCGGTCAAGATGGTGTCTATAGACGCACCGGAGAAGCCGAAAAAGAAAGATAACGAAATGCCGAGCCCGGCAAAATGTATCACCGGAAAAAGTAAATCAGGAATTTGCGGGGCAGCAGCTTATTGCGACACAGAATACAAATGCTGTGCTCAGTGTCCGGATGATTGTAACAGCCGTTGTGGATGGCTGGAAGAACGCTGCCAGCCGGCAGCAGAAACACCGGACGAAAAGCAGCAGGATTCTATTGACGATAACAAAACGTCTGACCATGCCGGCGATTCCACCGAGATGCTTCCGGAAAACTGGCCGGAGTATCTGAGAGATCTTCCGGTTCCAACAAGCACTGCACTTGCAAGCTATCTGTACGACCAGGAGAGAACACTTAAACAGATTCTTGATAGTGAAAAAGAAAAACCGGGGCTCCCACATATGACGATCATGAAGCAGCAGATGACAGTTGCTGGACTCAGATTTTTGAAGAATCATATCGAAAGTATGGAAGAACCAGAACAGCCACCTCTTCCAGAGATGAGAAACAATGATCAGCGTAAACAGTGGCTGAGAGAATACAAATCATGGGGACTCTGGTACACAGATCCTTATATTGGAGCACGGTATTACAAGTACGATTTCAATAATGGCGCCCGTCTGATAGCAGAAGAATACGATCCAGAGCCAAAGAAAGAAAGCTGGTGGGTACCAACAGAACCATATTTCCTGCATCTTGTAGGTGGACCGGAACCGGAAAGGTCTGGGGGCATACCGAAATGGACATACCATTCGAAATATCACAAATTCCCGAACTCAGAAACAGAGTTGATTGAATTTCTGAAGGAGGTACAGAAGAATGGCTAAGTATCAAGATAGAGATCCACTGGAATGATTAAGGGTGTTTTCGAAAAAACCGATTAACATATAAACCCATCAGTCCTGCCGCACGAGCCTGTCAGAAATGCGGCAGGGGAAAGGAGGGTGTCCGATTCGGACACATGCAAAATGAACTACGATAATTTGAAATTCCCAAAACAGGGAAAGAAAAAAAGAAAGAAACTTAAACCGGGGAAGTATCCTTGCGAAAGACAGAAGGAGAGCATCATTCCAGGGGATAAAAAAGGCAGATGCTACATATGTGGGAGTCATGCAAATATACAGAACCACCACATATTTTTCGGAAATAGCAACAGAAAGAACTCAGACTATTGCGGCCTTACTGTACATCTGTGTCTGGAACACCATAAAGAAGGAAAGATGTCAGCTCACAAAAACAGGGAAGTCGATTATAGACTTAGACAGATAGCACAGAGAGCCTTCGAAAGAGAGCATGGCAGCAGGGAGCAGTTCATGAAGATCTTCGGAGAAAACTGCCTGGAGGAAGATGAAAAGAAGGATGTGTATGAATAAGAGACAGAAAAAGAAGTTATTCAAGAAAAGAGCAGGATTCTATCCGCCGGGAGGTCCCGACGTTTTGAGATTTCAGATCTGGACAGGAATTGGAATGACAAAAAGTAAGTGGAAGAAGTTCAATGAGACGCTGAAAGAAATTTTTGAAACAACAGAATATGACCATAATACCAGAAGTGTAGAGAATTTCAATCAGGTCATGAGAAAGAGATGGAATAAAAATGGCAATCAAAAGAACTGTAGAAACAGACGTATACTGTGATATCTGTGGAGAATGGATTACAGGTTGGAAATCTAATGACACAGGAGTCAGCAGAATTTGGGCAGCAGCATTTGCGAGAGAGAAAGGCTGCACAGTTGGAAAAAAGGTTATTTGCAGAGAATGCAGGATCAAGAAAAGAATCCAGATATGCAGCATACAGCGCAAGATCGGAAGCGCGGGAAGAGACAGCAATGGAATGTGCCTGGGGTTCGGAAACAAAACATCAGATGAACCGTTGGAAAAATGTAAACGGTGCTTTGCATGCACATCCTATGAACAGAAGGAGACGTTATGAAAAAAAGTTGGTCAGAATTGACAGAAGCTGAGATTAACAGAAACAAAAGAAACACTTGTGAGAAATGCCTATATTTTTCTAGGGACGGAAGTACAACCACGGCCGGATCCAGACACTGTGAATATTTGCTAATCACAGGTCACCGGAGGGGATGCAGTCCTCTGGAATGCAAGAAGAAAGGTATCTTCAAAGCAAGGCCAACCGGACGGAGAAGAATAAACAGAGCATTCACAACTTCATAAAGGAGAAAAAAAGATGGGTAAATTAAGAATGGAACCAAGAAAAATAACAGATAGAGGTGGTTGGTTGTGCATGCCCCCTAGTCAAGAGCGTGCCGGAAGGAAAAGAAGGTTGGGTGTTATTCGGCAAATTAAACGCTGCCGTTTCCATCAGATTAAAACGGGTCTTTCAGAGCACCTAACGATGGGATGAAGCATATATTTTTGGACGCTTCAGGCACGTTATTTTATGAGAAAAAACCATCATGCAGATTATCTTACATGATGGTTTCTAAAGCTATCCGAGTTCACAGTCATTGATTGCCTGCATGACGGCATCGGCGGTTATGATATTTAAATTTGAGCTGTTTCCAACCAACAGACTTGCATTACACAGTTTGTTGATCATACGTGGGGTCCCATTCGCTGCATTGAGGATTGCTTCCAGTGCATTGTCTTCGAATACCGTTTGTGTGCATCCTGCGCCATTCAGCTTGGCAGTAACATAGGAATGTCCTTCTGCTTTTGTCATACCTTCCAGGTTATAATTCATGACAATCCTTTGGCGGAAAGGTTCGTGGATGCTCAGGCGCAGGGTGCTGTTGAGCTGTGGCAGACCAGAAAGAAGAACAACTGCCCGGTCTTTGGAATCCATTTCAAAGTTGAACAGCATTTTTAAGTCATTGAGCACTGCGTTTCCGATATAGTTCGCTTCATCTATGATAATGACAGGCGTCTGTCGTTTTTCAAGTACGAGACGGTTGATCTCATCCTGGATGATCTTGAAGTTATCGGTCTTGCGGAATGCAGGCTGGGCTCCGAGCTCAGTGGCAAGGTTCCGGTAAAAATCATTTACGGTCAGGGTGGAAAGACTGGAATACATCACTTTATAAAGGGAAGTGTTCAGTCCCGAAGCCCAGTTCCTGACTGCGGTGGTCTTTCCCCTTCCGGCGCTTCCGGTGAGGAGCCCGAAACCTTTTGTGGTAAGCAGGTAGTCCAGCCGGAACAGAACCTCCTTGTACTCCTGTGTTTCTACGAGGACTTCCTTTGAGTTTTTCAGGAAAGGATTGAATTCCAATCCGTATCTTGCAGTATAATCCATGCTCATTCGTCTCCTTTACATAAGTGTACTTTTTCTCTTTTTATCAATGCGTTTTCCGTTTTGTTCAGAAGTCGGATCGGGGTTAGTGTTCCATCCGATTCCACGATGAAGATCTCTTTCATATCCGGAGAATAGCGCAGACGGATGCGCTGCCGTGCAAAACGGTAATCAACTTCGTATTCAATCTGGTCGATGACGATCACACTGTCAGCAGATACCCGGCGTTCAATCTCCAGAAGGAAGTTTTGGGTGATGTCTTCCTCAGAAAGCCTGCGGATCTGTTCTGGTTCCGAAAAGAAGCGGTCCTGTGGGGACAGCCCGTGGAGGGAAGAATGGGGGGATTGGTTGTATCTCTGGACAAAAGCATGCAGGCTTCCCCTCAGTTCTTCCAGTGAATGGAAATCCCGCATATCAAGGGCTGCCATCCACTGATCCTTCATGGTCCGGAACCATCGCTCGATCTTGGCTTTTCCGGTAGGAGTGTATGGCTGGCAGTAACTGAGTGTTGTACCGATCCTTGCAGCCAGGAGTTCCATTTGTTTGTTCTTATAAGATTTCCCATTGTCAAAGTTGAAAACTTTGGGGCGCCCGTACTTTGCTATGGCTGATCTCATAACGGACATCAGATTGATAAAGTTATCATTGTAGAACACATCGATCCCGGTAATGAACCGGCTGGCATCATCGATCAGGGCAATGATATAGACCCGGTGTTTTTTTCCGTCCGAATCTGTAAGGCGGGGACCGACACTGCTGTCCCCGCACCAGACTTCGTTGATATGGGGGCGTTCATATCGGCGCATATCCTTGTTCGGTGTCTGCCGCAGTTCCGACTGAAGCCGTTTCACAAAGCGGCTGACGGTGGATTCGGATACCTGTCCGTTTATTACAGAGCCATCGGATTTCAGCTGCCTGTAAATAGCGGCCGCAGACATGCGTGGATAGTTGGTCTTGAAATACCGGATTCTCTCCTGAAGTTCTTCGTCAAGCTTGCGGCTCATGCCGGCATCTGAGCGCCCTTTCGGGACGAGACCTTCAAAACCATGGTTCTGATAGTCCAGATACCATTTTTCAATGGTGGCGGGAGCATAATGATGGAGCTTCCCGTCGGGTCCCATGAGTCCTTTTGCAGAAATTTCCGTGTAAAAAGCGGTCTTGCTTGGATAACGTTCATCAAGTCCTGCAATAATCGGTGCGATGGCGCCATAGCGCATCAGTGCGATTTCCTGTTGTTTTTCTTGTTTCATAGATTTCATCTGCCTCCTTTTTCTAAAGGATAAGGGATAAAACCAGACCTGTCGTGTAAGGTTATGTTGGCAGGATAAAAAGTTTATTGGAGGTTGATTTAATCTGCATGAACTGTCTGGAAAAGAGGGAAAAACATCCTGAAATCAGGCTGGGGATATCGGGGAGGTGAAGCCTCATGGAGAGCAACCGTTGCTTCCAATGTAAACGGTAGTTCCGGATGATGGATTTCAGGTTGTTTTCATCCACGAGGTACTGTTCTGCCAGTATGTTTTGGAATCCGGTCTCATGCTCATAAGCATGGATCAGACGGACGTGCAGAACCAGAGGGATCTGGGAATACGGGATCATGGATGAAAGTAACAGCGCATGGGTATGCCCACATGCTTTGCAGTACACACGAACAACAGAAAGGGAGATGATTCTGTCAGCAAGCTGGACACTGCGTTTATAAGAGCCATGGCGGATGAGACAGCCGGAGTGACCGCAGGTACATGAAATAAGGTTCAGATCGAGAGAATCCATTGTTTTATTGTAAAAATCCTGAGAAATAAGGTTGTAGTTTTCTGTATTAACTGTTATCATAGGTATGCATGAATGTAGCGTAAGCTATGTTTGGGTGAAAGCAGAAATCGAACTTTGGTCGGGGAGGTTTCTGCTTTTTATTTCGTGGTTACAAAACCATATGATAACACAAGAGGTCTCATGATAAAATAATCTGATGGAAAATACGTCAGATTCCTTTATACCAGGATCTCTTTTATTTTGCATGAAAAGTAAAAAATCGGTTTGTTATAGTGTGGCTGATAATAGGTTGGGAAAAGGTACATTGTTCCGTATGCGGAGAACTTTGTTGGAAAAGACCAGAGGACGCTGGCGTGATCTATCACAGTAAACTTGATGGAGCGTGTTGTACGTTATGTGCATTAAAAAAAGGAGTGGAATGAAAATGCCAAGAGTTAAGCTAGGAGGAAGATAATGAAAAAGACATGTAAAATCTGTATCAACAACGATGACGGCCTTTGTGACCGCAGGGGGATTCTTGCAGAAGACAAAGATTCCTGTGAGAAACACAGTGAAGACTGGAAAGAAGCTATGTTAAGAATTCTTGCGCCATATTTAGAAGAGAGAAGGTGTGAAATGAACTATAAGAACAAGGAAGGCTATCCAGATCCGACTGAAGGGGAAGCAATCCGGAGGGCCAGTAGGATGCCTACACATATTTACAATGTCAGCTGTGCTCTAAATGCTGTGGCCGGACTCCATGGCCTTGAAATCATGGGATTAAGAGATAAAAAAACAGGCCGTGAATGGCCACAGAGGAGGTGAGAACGATGTGGGTAATATTTCTTGGTTCCGGCATGGTGTTCGGAGCCGCAGCCCTGGCGCTGATCTGGATAGGAAGCAGAGTGATCCTGTCGATCAGGCGGCAGCAGAAGAAATTCGAGATTGAAGATGAAACATACAACAAAGTAAAAGAAGCTATCAAAGAAAAGGAGAACAAAAATGAAAAGTAAGATTATTATCGGAATCGTGGCAGCAGTAGCAGTTCTTGGCGGAGGATACACAGTATCAAGAATGGATCTTATCGGCACAGGTAAAGTTGGTATCGTCTACAACTACAAAGATGGAGTACAGGACACAGTACTCACCCCGGGAATGCATTTTATCGCACCGATGAACAAAGTAAAGGAATTCAGTACCAGTAACGAGATTCTCGTTCTCACAAAGGACAAAAGGGACGGCAGTAAAGAGGATGATTCTTTTAAAGTGGCCACATCAGACGATGCCAGCATTGCAGTATCTTTCCAGATGAGTTACCGATACGACCCGGACACGGTGATTGATACATATAAGCGTTTCAAAGGAATGGACGGAGATGATATCATCGAAAACCGTGTGAAAACTGTCTTGAAATCAAAGATTTCCGAAATTACGACAAATTATTCAATGATGGATATCTATTCCGGAAACAGATCCGAACTGAACAATGCCATCACGGAATATCTTAATAAGGATTTTCACAAAAAGTATGGCATTGAAGTTCTGGATGCTTCCATCGTGGACGTGCATCCGGATAAAAAGCTGAAACAGGCCATTGATAATCGTGTTACTGCCCTACAGGAAAAACAGCAGGCGCAGGCAGAGCAGGAAAAAGTAAAAGTCCAGAAGGAAACAGAAAAGCTTCAGGCAGAAGCGGATGCCCAGATTGAGTTGACCAAGGCCGAAGCAGATGCAAAGAAAGCCAAGGTCAAGGCAGCAGCAGAAGCAGAGAACACAAAGATTAAAGCAAAAGCACAGGCAGAGGCTAATAACGAGCTCAGTGCATCCATCACAGACGAGCTGATCAAGATGAAGGAGGCAGAAGCTCACTACAAAAACGGCTGGGTTACAGTCCAGGGCGCCGATGCCGTGATCGCGGATAAATAAAAGAAATGCAGAGAAAGCCGGGAACGTGTATGCTCCCGGCTAAAAGCATCGAAAGGGGAGGATACCAGTGGAAACAGAAATCCAGAAAGAAAACGAAGAAAAAAAAGAATATCTGAAATCCTATCGAAGAGCAGTGAAGAGAGAAAAGGATATCCTTGACGAGATCCAGAGACTGAGGGCAGACAAGATGTTCCCTTCTGTGACCAATGACGGGATGCCAAAAGGCAGCAGCCAGTCCGATCTGTCAGATTATATAGCTATTCTGGATGAACAGATCGAACTCCTGAAGGCAGAACGACTGGAAAAAGCCAGATGCTATCAGAAGATTGAGAGACAGATCAAAAAGATGGAGAATGAAAATGAACGGGAGATATTGCGATTAAGGTATATTCAGGGATTGAAATGGCATGAAGTAGAAAACAAGATGGGATTTAGCAGGGAATGGACTTTGAAACTTCATGGGAGAGCATTAAGAAATTTTAAAATGTAAAAACAGTTCACTAGAAATACACTATTTGTTTATGATATCATTACAATGGATTTCAAAAAAACAAATGGAATCCTCCTTTTATGAGCACACTGCCAGGAAACGGGACCTGGCAGCAGTCGTGGAACGTAGCTTAATGGTAGAGCGGCTGCATTAATCAGGAATTGACTGAAGAAGTCAATAGCGATGGTTCGAATCCATCCGTTCCGATCGGGCAAGCCCATGCCCACATAATAATACTCCGATTACATCACAAAAAGGCATCTGGCAGCAGTCAGGTGTCTTTTTGTGATGTAATTTTCCTACAGCGTGCACGGCACCAGCACATACATACTTTACGCATGGATTCACTGTATGTAAGTGTTAGCGCACCTCCTTTCGGCGTGGCGGCAATCGGCTGTCACTATGGTGCCGGCAGGACTGTAATTTACAAATATCAAAAACGAAACGAATGAGAGGTGGTGAGGCTTGCCAAGAGCACCAGATCAGAGAGTTGAAGATGCCAGAAAACTATATGCTTCTGGAGCGAAATTAATTGAAGTTTCTCAAAAGCTTGGAATCCCGGTAGGGACAATCCGAAGCTGGAAAAATAGATACAAATGGGATAATGCAACGTTGCAAAAGAATAAACGCAACGTTGCGAAAAAGAAGGGCGGACAGCCCGGAAATAAAAATGCGGAGGGGCATGGAGGAACCGGCCCGCCGGGAAATAAGAATGCAGTCAGGACAGGAGAGTTTGAAACTCTCTTTTTTGATACCCTGGAACCAGAAGAAAGAACATTGGCAGAGATGATCAGGCCGGACAAAGAACAGCTGCTTCTCAGAGAAATCCAGCTTCTTGCAGTCAGGGAACGCCGGATGCTGAAAAGAATCCAGTCTCTCCGTGAACTGGAAGCACAGACAGGATCTGAAGAAGATTCGGTACCATGCGGAATGTCTGTAATAGAATATACTTCCGGTATCGAAAAAGGAAAACGAACAGAACTTCGAAAGTATGAAGGCATCCTTGGCCAAATCCAGGCTATAGAGGATGCTCTGACTAGAGTGCAGGCCCGGCAGCAGAAAGCAATCGAGATGCTGCATAAGTTTGGTTATGACGATGCAAAACTGGAACTTGCAACCATGCAGCTTGAATTTGAGATGCTGAAGCAGGATAACCAGGCAGAAGAGACTACCGATGATGGTTTCCTGGAGGCAATGAATGCAACAGCGCAGGATATCTGGGGTGATGAAAATGTATGAAAAACTCAAAACCCTGAAAGATAAGCTGCAGAAAATGAAATCCAACAGAGCCAATAGACAGACAGGCCAGACGTTTCATTTTTCTCCGTTTTCAAGAAAACAGAAACAGGTCCTGACCTGGTGGTGTAAAGAATCCCCGGTTCATAATATGGATGGAGTTATTGCCGATGGAGCGATCCGATCAGGAAAAACAATCAGCATGTCTTTATCATTCGTTATGTGGGCCATGAGTACCTTCACTGGCCAGAACTTTGCCATGTGCGGAAAGACCATAGGATCCTTCCGGAGAAATGTTCTGTTCTGGTTGAAACTGATGCTCCGGTCAAGAGGATATTCCATCACGGATCACAGGGCAGACAACCTTCTGACCATCCGAAAAGACGGAAAAGAAAATTACTTTTACATTTTCGGTGGCAAGGATGAAAGATCTCAGGATCTTATCCAGGGAATTACCTTGGCAGGAGTGTTCTTTGACGAAGTTGCCCTGATGCCGGAATCCTTTGTGAACCAGGCAACAGGCCGATGCTCTGTGAAAGGTTCAAAATTCTGGTTTAACTGTAATCCGGATGGCCCGTATCACTGGTTCAAACAGAACTGGATAGATAAATCCATCGGATATCTGGGAAAAGAAGAAACAGAGCGTATCAGGCAGCAGGCGGCCGCGGAGGGGAAAGATCCCGGCCTGAAAGATATTCTGTATCTCCACTTCACTATGGACGATAACCTGTCCCTGGATGAAGAGATCAAGGTCAGATACAGGAGCATGTACGTTGGAGTATTCTTTAAACGTTACATCATGGGGCTTTGGGCGGCAGCAGAGGGAATCATCTACGACATGTTCGACGAGAACAAACATGTCCAGGATATCAAAGATTTCTATCAGCTGCTGATCAATGGGAACCGGTATGTTTCCTGCGATTATGGTACACAGAACGCCACAGTATTCCTGTTATGGAATAAAGGAACCAACGGGAAATGGTACTGCATCCGGGAATATTACTATTCCGGAAGAGATAAAGGTAAACAGAAAACAGATTCAGAATATGCAGACGACTTGAAAGAGTGGCTGGATGGAACCAGGATCAAAGCGATCATCGTGGATCCATCTGCCGCTTCTTTTATTGCAGAACTCCGGAAACGGGGATATAAGGTCCTGAAAGCCAACAATGATGTTCTGGATGGAATCCGGCTGGTTGGAATGCTTCTGAACCTGGAGAAGATTGTCTTTGCTTCTTCCTGTAAAGAAACCATAAAAGAGTTTGCTTCTTACATCTGGGATGAGAAAGCACTGGAAAGAGGAGAAGACAAACCAGTGAAGCAATTTGACCATTGTTGTGACGCTGTGAGGTACCTATGCAGCACCATAATCGGCAGAAAAGCAGCACGTTTCCGAGAGATAAGGAGGTGAGAAAAATATACGCATTTACAATACCAAGAGAAGATTTCGATGAGTTAAATCCAAACAAGCAGGTGATTCGTCAGCTGATCAGCAAACATATCAGCATGGTTGGACGACTGCAAAAGAATATGCGTTATTACGGTGGAGATCATGAGATCCTAAAAGAAAAAAGGAAAAACAAGCTGGTGTGCAATCATGCAAAAGATATCTCAGATACAGCCAGTAGTTACTTCATTGGTAACCCTGTAACTTATAAATCTGAAGCAGTTATCACACCACTTACAGATGCTCTGCAGACTGCAGAAGCTGATGAGACGGACGGAGACAATGGCCTGGAGCTGTCTATTTATGGCATAGCCTACGAATATATCTATGTAAAAGAAAATGAAAATTATTTAGTAACTAAGAATATATCTGCCGAAAATACTTTTGTGGTAAAGGACGACAGCATAGAGGAAAATGAACTCTTTGCTGTTTATTATTACATCCGAAAAGATGATTCTGGAATGCGACCGGATCATTATAGAGCTACGGTAGTAACCCCAAATTATAAATATGAGTTGGATATTGAAAATAGCAACACATACCAGCCGACCACAGAACAGGCATTGCCCCATTATCTTAGCGAAATTCCGATCATTGAGTATTTAAACAATAAACTGGCAATCGGAGATTTTGAACTACAGATACCTCTGATTGATGCGTACAACGCACTGATGAGTGATCGTATAACCGATAAAGAGCAGTTCATTGATGCAATTTTGGCTATTTACGGAACATTGCTGACGGATGAGGACGAATCAGATGCTGAGGGTGAAGACGAAAGTATTCGAAAAGCAAAAGCACGTTTAAAAGAATATAAAATTCTAGAGATGCCCGATACGGCGAAGGCAGAGTATCTAACAAGGACATTTGATGAGAATGGAGTGGAGATCCTCAAGAAAGCCATTGAGCAGGATATTCATAAATTTTCGCACATTCCTTGCATGACAGACGAAAATTTTAGTGGAAATGTCAGCGGCGTGGCTATGGAATTCAAGCTTCTGGGTATGGAGAATATTACCAAAATTAAGACCAGATATTATCGTAAGGGCCTGAGAAAAAGAATGAGGATTTTCTGTAAATTCCTTGCAATGAAAGGCGTCAATATTGACATGATGGGGATTACAATGATATTCACCAGAGCTCTTCCTAAAAATCTTCTTGAGATCTCACAGATGGTATCCAATCTGAAAGGCGTTGTAAGCAGAAGAACACTTCTGGCACAGATTCCGTTCGTGGAAAATGTAGATGAAGAGCTTGCGGCTGTGAAAGAAGAAGCAGAAGAAGAATTAAAGCGGCAGCAGGAAGTATTTGGCCTACAGGACAATACCCCACCAGAACAGGATCCGGATGATAAGGAAAAGGTGGATGAGTAGGAAATACTGGGAGCGGAGATCTGCCTGGGATATGTATCGGTTCATGGAAGACGCAGAAGAAACAGCAGATCTTATTGCCAGGGTATACCGGAAAGCTTCCCTCCAGCTGGAATATGCCGCAAGAGATATCTTTGAGAAGTTCATGACAAAATATGGTCTGTCAGAAACAGAAGCCTGGCAGATTATAAATTCCATCCAGGATAAAAACTCCATTGATCAGCTGAAACAGGAACTTCAGAACAGGAAAAGGGACAGTGAGATCCTGAAACAGTTGGAAGCTCCGGCGTACCGTGCAAGACTGGAACGCTTGCAGGATCTTATGACACAGGTGGATGCAGTGATGCAGCAGGTGTATCAGCAGGAGAAACAGTTCGATACCAAACTTCTGGAGCAGCTTGGAGAAAAAGCGTATTATCATTCCATCTATAACATGCAGAAAGAAACCGGTCTGGCATTCAATTTTTCTCATGTGAGCAGGAAACAGATCGACCAGGCTCTGCAGATGAAATGGTCCGGAAAACATTTTTCAGACCGTATCTGGCAGAACACGCAGCAACTTGCAGATTCTTTGAAGGATGAACTGCTGATCAGCCTCCTTACCGGCCGGACAGACCGGGAAACAGCGGAATCCGTCCAGGCCCAGTGCGGAGGGGGAGCAAAGCAGGCCAGGCGATTGGTAAGAACAGAATCCTGTTACATGGCAGGAGAATTGACTGCGCAGAGTTATATTGACTGCGGGATCAAGAATTATCGCTATGTGGCTGTGTTGGATCTTCGTACCAGTGAGATCTGTCGGGAGCTGGATGGAAAGGTTTTTCCGGTGAAAGACCGGAAAGCCGGAGTGAACTATCCGCCCATGCATCCATATTGCCGTTCTACGACAATTTCTGCTATAGACAAAGAAATTCTCAGGAACATGAAAAGAAGTGCCTACAACCCGGAAACAGGGCGTACAGAGATGGTTCCTGCGGATATGACCTATAAACAGTGGTATGAGAAATACGTCAAAGGAAATCCAAAAGCAGAAGCCCAGGAAAAGGCAATCAAGAACGCTGCATCAGACAGGAAACAGTATGATCAGTACCGGGAACTCCTTGGAAAAGACATGCCGAAACATTTTGCAGACTTCCAGGAAATGAAGTATAATGAACCTGAGAAGTGGGAGAAGTTACAGCGAAAATATCAGGATACACAGCTTCAGGAAAAGATACGTTCAAAAGATTATCCGAAACAAATAGAAGAAGGCAAGCAGGGCAAACATATTTTGGGACATAATAATTATATTGACGGCAGGAGCTATCTGACAACAGATATAAAAGAAACTCAGGATCTTGTGAACAAGTATGCTGGCACGGGTAAAATTCAAAGAGACAGACAAGGACATTGGAACCACAAAGAAGTTGTAACCATGAGGAAGAATATTGGGGTTTACAAGGATCTTAAAGGAAACGAACTTCCGACCGACATTGCAACAATCCATTATTCGAAAAATGGTGTTCATGTAGTTCCGGCGAAGCCGAGGGAGAAATAAAATGGCAGAAATAACTGAAATGCAGGAAAAGATGATGGGAACATCTGAAAAGAAGATAAGGGTAACATGTAAAGATGGAAAGATATTCGAGGGAATAAACGAATACTTTACACAGCCGCTTGATAATGAACCGGAAGTAGCTTCTATATGCGTCCAGGAAGAAGGATGTTCGTATTTGACGGAGCTGACAGAACCGGAAATTGAGAAAATTGAAGTGATCGAATAGAGATACCACCAGTCAGAAACGGCCGGTGGTCTTTTTATACCCATTTTTAATTTTTAAGAAAGAGAGGACAAGAAATGAAGTTTGAAGAAGCGTTAAAGGCAATGAAATCCGGACTCCCAGTAAAACTTCCGTCATGGGCTGGTTATTGGTGGTGGGATGAAGAAACCAAAACAATCCTTATGTACACAAAAGACGGTGACTGTCTGGATATAAGAGAAACCCAGAATGTGGAGTATACTCTTCAGAATATCCTTGCTGATGAATGGATTGTTGCAAATGGTCAGAACTGCCCAATTCTTGGTGGCGAAGCGACATTTTCTTTCGGGGAAGCTGTTAAGTACCTGAAAAGAGGGTTTAAAGTAGCTCGTAAAGGATGGAATGGTAAGAAACAGTATATCCAGCTTGCAACTGGGATTTCTTATAAGGCAGCAGATGGCGAAGTTGTAAACTGTGAGCACAATGCTATTGGCAACATGGCGGTGGCTTTTACAGGAACCTCCGGTGTGCAGATGGGCTGGCTTGCATCCCAGGCAGATATGCTTGCTGAAGACTGGATTTTTGCAGAGTAATTGCGCCGGCGCAACGGAGGGGAGGTGAAGAGAATGAAAGTGAAATGCATCAAAAGATACAGCGACATCTGCTTAAAAGAAGTAGTTGAGAAGGGAACTGTTCTGGAAGTAACAGAAAACAGAGGGGCACATCTGATCAGCGAGGGTGTTGCAGAGGCAGTAAGAGAAGCAAAGGCAGCAGTCAAAGGGAAGGAATAGGTAATCCAATTATCTCCCGGTGAGACGCAGGGTGAAGCGTCTTATTTTTTTATGCCTTTTTCCGCCAGGCGTTAAAGAAGCGGATTCCACAAACTGAATGGCCCGGGCGTGAGAACGAATAGGCTGGGCAGAAAGGAAAAAATATGAGAAACAGAGTATTCAAAGCAATGTGTAAAGTTCCAATGAACCTGCAGT
The DNA here is from genome assembly GCF_051861785.1 of Blautia massiliensis (ex Durand et al. 2017). NCBI lineage: Bacteria > Bacillati > Bacillota > Clostridia > Lachnospirales > Lachnospiraceae > Blautia > Blautia massiliensis (ex Durand et al. 2017). The sequence goes on along the minus strand of NZ_CP146725.1, from coordinate 459,407 downwards.
TATTCGCAGAAGGCGGAGACGGTGCTGGGGCCGGTGAGGGCAATGGCGGCGGATCTGGAGAAGGTACGGGCGGCGAAGGAGATAATCCTCCATCTTTTGATGACTTCCTGAAAACAGGCAGTAATCAGGCAGAATTTGACAGACGTGTCCAGAAGGCAGTCAATACGGCAGTGACAAACGCACAGGAGAAGTGGCAGGCACTGACGGATGATAAACTTTCCGAAGCTGATAAGCTGGCCAAGATGACCAAGGAAGAAAAAACACAGTACATGCAGAAGAAAAAAGAAAAGGAACTTTCCGACAGAGAGGCAGCAGTAACCAGAAGTGAGCTCATGGCAGAAGCAAAGAACAACCTGTCAGACGAAGGACTTCCGGTGGAGCTTGCAGAAGTACTGAATTATACAGATGCAGATGCCTGCAAGAAATCCATGGAAACCGTCAAAAAAGCGTTCCAGACTGCAGTTGAGAAAGCAGTCGATGAGAAGCTGAAAGGCGGCAAGCCTCCGAAAAAAGCACCAGAAACAAACACACAGGAAGCCCTTGAAAAGCAGGTATACAATGCGATGATGGGTATTTTTTAAAGGAGAGTGAATAAACAATGGCAATCAATACTTTAGCAATAGCAACCTTATTTATGACACAGCTTGATAAGATCGCTGTCCAGGAAGCAACCACTGGCTGGATGGATGCCAATGCCGGTCAGGTGATCTATAACGGTGGATCTGAAGTAAAGATCCCGAAAATGAGCGTTCAGGGAATGGGCGACTATGACCGTGAGGCTGGATACCAGCGCGGCTCCGTTACCCTGGAGTACGAGACCAGAAAAATGACACAGGACCGTGGCCGTCTCTTCCAGCTGGATCCGATGGATATCAATGAGGCAAACTTTATCCCGACTGCCGGTGCAGTTATGGGAGAGTTCCAGAGGACACAGGTAGTTCCGGAGATCGATGCGTACCGTATCAGCAAGCTGGCTACAGAAACACTCACTGCAGATAAAGCAGGAATGATCGGAGAATCTTATGTACCGGGAACTGCTTCTACATCTGCTCTGCGTAAGCTGAAAGAAGGAATCAAAGCGGTAAGAGAAAACTATAACGGAGCTCTTATCTGCCAGGCGACACCGGACTTTATTATGGAGTTGGAACTGGAACTTGCAGGCAAGATCACTGCAGTGACCTTCTCTAAAGGCGGAATTCAGACACAGGTTCCTTCTGTAGATAGTGTACCACTGGTTTCCACACCTTCCAACCGTATGTACACAGCTATCAAGATCAATAACGGTAAAGATAGTGGCCAGGAAAAAGGCGGATATGAAAAAGGAACATCTGCAAAGAACCTGAACTTCTTCATCTGCCCTGTAACCACGCCGATCGCTGTCACAAAACAGGATATCATGCGTATCTTCGACCCAACAACAAACCAGAAACTGAATGCATGGCAGATGGATTACCGCCGTTTCCATGATATGTGGATTCTGGACAACAAACTGGATTCCATCTACCTGAGCATGCAGGAGGCAAAAGCATGAGACTGATCCGTGAAAATGTGGAAAGAGAAGCTGATGGGACAACAGCAGAAAAGCTGATCAGCGATGGATTTACGCCAATGGGAGAAAAAAAGCCAGATACAGTACCAGAAGAGAAAGCAGGCAAGAATATTGAAGATATGACAGTCGAGGAGCTGAAAACTCTTGCAAAGGAGAAAGGCCTGACTGGTGTATCTTCCCTTGCCAAGGCAGATCTGCTTGCTATTTTGAAAGGATGATCCTGTGGCGAAAAGTAAAGACATAGAAAGAGTTCAGACCTTGACAGGAGAAAAAGATGAGGATCTCATAGAGATTCTTCTTGATGATGCAGAAGCTTTCGTACTGTCTTACACAAACCGGACACGATTAAAAACTGGACTTGAAAAAGCAGTCCGGGATCTTGCTGTAATCGCTTTGAACCGGATGGGAACAGAGGGTGAAAAGTCCAGAAGTGAGGGTGGAGAGAGTTATACTTTTGAGGATGCGCCGAAACAGATCTATGACACGCTGAACCGGTATCGCCTGGCCAGAGTAGGAGGAAAGATTTATGAGGCTGAGAAGAAGCAGACTTGAGGGATTTTTCCACAAGAAAATGACGGTAAAGAAAGATAAGGAAGGCAGTACCAGCGAGGAATATGGTGCTGCCTCTTCTGTTACCGGAGAAAGCTGGCCGGCATCCGGAAAAGTACAGGCTGAGCAGTACGGCCAGAGACTGAATTATATCCGGAATATCCGGATACAGGGAAGCTATAAGATCCAGACGGATGAAAAAGGCCGGCTGCATTATATCCTGGAAGATGGAACGGATATGGAGGAACGGGACGGAATTTGTCTATATGTGGCAGCAGATCAGCTTCCAGACTATCGGATCATATCCATCAAACCATATCGTTTCCTTACCATGGAGGTGGAAAAGATATGAGTGTAAATGGATTTGATGAAGTGGAGAAAGCTTTGCAGGAGGTGTCCGAGTTGGACACCCGGCAGGCAGTTGGAGAAGCGATCCAGTTTGTACGGTCAGCAGCAGTTGAGAATTGCCATGCAGATACCGGAGAACTCCGGCAGAGCATTTTTGCCGAAACCGCAGAGGAAGAAAACACTGTCACAGGGATCTGCTGGACAGACAAAGCTTATGCTCCATACATAGAGTTCGGAACCGGACCGAAAGGCCAGGAGAAACATGCTGGCATCTCTCCGGAAGTAACTCCGGTCTATACCCAGCAGCCATGGTGGATCCATGAAAGCCAGATAGACAGAAGAGTGGCTGAAAAGTACCGTTGGCCATATATAGACACGCCGGATGGAAGATTCTATAGATGCAGCGGAAATCCGGCCTATCCGTTCCTGTATCCGGCTATGAAGGATAACGAAGAACAAATCTTAAAGATGCTGGGCGGAAGCCTTGCGTCAGATTTGGAGGATATATGAAGAATGTAAAAGATCAGGTGTACGCGGCACTGTGCACGGTGTCCGAAAATGTTTCAGATGCTTATCCATGTTCCTGGGCGGAGGGTTCAACGATCCAGTATACCGAAGAGCAGAACGATGTATACGAAGCCAGCTCCGATGCTGAAGGAATGAGAGAGGATAAAGCCCTTGTAAGATACCGGATCGACATCTGGAACAATCACAGCACTTCAGAAGCAGCTCTGCAGGTAGATGAAGCGATGAAAGTGACAGGCCTGAAACGAATCGCATGTGCAGATGTGCCGGATCCGTCAGGGATGAAGCATAAACAGATGCGCTACGAAGGGATCATTGATATGGATTCTGACAGCGTGTACTGGAGATAAGGAGGAATAGCGATGTTAGCAAATGGAGCAACATTAGGTTACAGAAAACACACAGCTGGAGAAAACTCTGCAGCTTACACAGATCTTCCAGGACTGAAAGAGATCCCGGAAGTCGGAGTGGAACTGGATAAGGAGGAAAACACCTGCCTTACAGATCCGCACAAGATGTACGAGGAAGGCATTGGAGACCTTCCGGATATGAAGTACAAATGGAAGTACGACAACAGTAAAGCCGGAAGCCCGTACAGGCTTATGAGAGATGCAGCAGACAAAAAAGAGATCTGGGATTTCCAGGAAAAAACAAAAGATGGAACAGTTACCGAGTTTACTGCACAGTTTTCCGTAAAACGTACAGGCGGTGGAGTAAATGGTGTGATCGAGTTTGAGGTGACCATGGCCGTACAGTCTGAGATTAAACAGACAGATCCGGCGTAAGGAGGAATAAAAGATGATGAATTTTGAAGGTATTCAGGATCTGGGCGGAGCTTCTGCCCAGAATGAGACACAGGCTCCAGAGGAAAAAGTAGTCAATCTGGAGGAACAGAAGAAAAAGAGACAGCCCTTTGCTTATTGGAATGTAGGCGGTAGGAGCTTCAGGATGAAACTGAAAGCTTCCGGAATCGGACGCCTGGAAAATAAGTACAGACAGAATCTCATGAATATGATTGATGATATTCCGCCACTTTCCGTGATGCTGACGATCATCCAGGAAGCAATGTCACCGTGGGAGCATGGGATTGATTATCAGGATGTGCAGAAGCTGTATGACGCATGGATCGATGAAGGGAACAGTCAGCTGGAACTCTATCAGAAGATTCTGATCCCGCTCATGGTGGTATCGGGTTTTTTACCGGAGAAAACAGCGGCATCCCTTCTGGAGGAAATCGAGAACGCTTGATGTCAGAACAGCTCTCAGAGCTGTATCTGGTAGCTCTTGAGATGGGGATTCCGGCGGAAACATTCTGGAACCTTTCTGTAAATGAGATATTTGATACTTTGGCAAATATAAGAAAGCGGCTGCTAAGAGAAGAAAAGCAGCGGATCATGGATAATTTCATTCAGGCTCAGGCTATAGCAGTAGATATCTCAGCGTTATTTGCCAAAGATGGCAAGATAGCCCATCCCTGGGATTATTATCCGGAACTGTTTGAAAAAGAACAGAAGGCATACGAAGAAGCAGAGGAAGCCCGCCAGTGGGAAGAGTACATGGAAAAAAGAAGGGCGTACAACGCCGAATGGAACTATAGACATAATCATTAATTTGTTGAGAAAAAGAGAGGAGGTGAGACCATGGGAGATACACTTCATAAGATGCAGGTGATAATTGAAGCTACAACAGAACCATTGAAAAAAGGGATGGAAAACAGCCGGCGGGAAGTAAAGAAAAGTGTTGAAGAAATCCAGAAGGAAACTGAGAAAGTAAAGAATCCGTTCAAGGGGATGGAAAGCAAAGCGCTGCAGCCGGTAAGGAATACTCTGAATAAGATCAGGGAAATGCTCAGCAGGAATCCTGTGAAAAATTTCCAGATCAAGGCAGGCATCAAAGTTCCAACGGAAGAGTATCAGCAGCTTCAGGAAAAAACAATGAAAGCTCAGAAGCTGCTGGATGGGTTACGGGAAAAGAAAAAGAAATTTGAAAGTTCAGGAAAATCAAAAGAAAACCAGCAGTGGCAAAGTCTTGCGTATGACATTGAACATGCCAAAAAGAAGCTTACTGAATATAAAACAGCGGCAGCAGGAATGAGAAAATCAGGAACTGCGTTTGAAGAAAATCCAACGGATGAATATCTTAATATCAAAAACAGCATCAAGGCGGCAAATGAACAGATAAGGAAATATGAGGCAAAGGGAGATAAATTAGAAGCCACAGGTGTAAAAAAAGAAAGTAAACAGTGGCAAAGTCTTGCGTATGACATTGACCAGGCTTATACGCAGCTATGGGAATATGAGAATAAGGCAAAAGAACTGGAAAAATCAGGTAAGGCGACAAAAAAAGTACCTACAGAGGAATACAAAAAACTGAAAGAGGATATTTCGCGAACGCGGCAAGAGCTGGAAAGATATCAAGAGAAGGAAGAAAAACTACAGGCGTTGGGAGTTTCCAAAGAGAGTCAGGAATGGAAAAAACTGAAGAACGATATTGCATCCGCGCAAAGAACGGTAAACGAATATCAGACTGAAGCTGCAAAAATGCAGAAGAACAACACAGACGTAAAGCGGCCGGTATCTCTTCCGAGACAGGCATTGAACTTTGGAACAGGAATTTTCAAAGGAATAGGAACAACTGTTTCAAAGGGCTGGGGAGGCCTTACAAAGCTTCTGGGAGGTATTGGAAACATTGCATCTTCCTTTACCGGTGTGATCCGGAAATGCTCCGGTGCTTATGCTGCACTAATCCAGAAGTTCACATCCGGAATCCCGTTTCTTAACAGGACAAAATCTTCGTTCAATGGTCTGGGAACATCCGGACGAGGCTTGACAGGTATACTGAAGACGATCGGAATGACTGCAAAATTTATGTTTGCAAGTTTTGTGATCCGTGGAGCTGTAGATGGCGCAAAGCAGGGATTTCAGAACCTTGCACAGTACAGTGGAGAAACAAACAGAAGTCTTTCTCTGCTGATGTCTTCTCTGACACAGCTCAAAAATTCACTGGCCACAGCCTTTGCACCAATCCTGAATGTTGTAGCACCAATTCTGAACAGTTTCATTCAGACGGTTATCAACGTGGTAAATTCCATAGGCCAGCTGATGGGAGCCCTCACAGGCAAAACCACCATGGTCACGGCCAAGAAAGTCAATCAGGATTATGCTGCAAGTCTTAACAGTACCTCAACGGGTCTGAAGAATAATGCAAAGAACGCGGATATGGCATCAAAAGCGGCAAAACAATATCAGCGCACTCTTTTGGGATTCGACCAGATTAACAAGCTGAACGATGATTCAGACAGCTCCGGATCAGGAGGAACAGGAAGTGAAACGGATACATCACCGCTTGGTGGCGTTAATGATATGTTCCAGACAACGGCCATCAAGAGCCGTTTCAAAGATCTTGCAAAACTGATCAAAGATTCCTGGAAGTCCGGTGATTTTACAGAACTTGGCGCCATGGTCGGCAATAAGCTCAACGAAGCACTGGAACGTATTCCGTGGGGTAAAATTCAGAATACCTGTAACAAGATTGCAAAAAGCATTGCCACTTTTCTGAATGGCTTTATTGAAGCTGCGGATTGGAAATTAGTTGGCAATACATTCTCTAAGGGACTGAACACAGCCTTTGGATTTGCAGATACCTTTGCAAAGAACTTCCACTGGAACAGTCTTGGGAAAGCTATCGGAGATGGAATCAACGGTGCTCTTGAAGGCCTTGACTGGAACCTGATCAAAGGAACCGTACATGATACTGTATTTGGCTTGGTAAGCACACTGAATACAGCGATTGCGACAACCAATTGGAGTGTTGTTGGAAAAACTGTTGGAGAGTGCTTTAACACACGACTGGAAGCACTTTATACCACAGTTCATAACTTTAACTGGAGAGGCTTGGGCACTGCACTGGCTGATCTTGTAACCAACACGGTCAAAACCATTGATACAGGAAAAATAGGACAGACCTTATCCGATGGGATAAAAGGCTTTTTTGATTTTGCAATCTCAGCGATTGAACACATGGATTGGTGGTCCATGGGGGACACCATCTATAACAAAGCAAAAGATCTGATGGTAAACATTGACTGGAGCGGAATTGCTGACAGAGTTTTTGAAACGATTGGAGCTGCATTTGGAGGTTTTGCCGCATTTATTGGCGGTATCTTTAAAAATGCAGTTGCAGATGCAAGGAAGTATATTATAAAGCATTTCACAGAAGCTGGAAAATTCACCTGGGAAGGTTTTAAAAATGGTGTTGTGCAGTCATTTAAAGATATAGGAACCTGGATCAAGGCACACATTTTTAAACCATTCATAAACGGATTCAAAAAAGCTTTCGGAATCCATTCACCATCAACAGTCATGCGTACGCAGGGCGAATATGTTATATCTGGCCTGTTCAATGGTATGAAAGCAGGATTGCCAGCTGTACTGTCTTGGATTGCTAAACTCCCAGGGCAGACAAAAGAGAGACTTGGAAATGCCAAAACATGGCTACGTGGGAAAGGAAATGCTGCGATCATCGGTCTGAAAAATGGCTGGGAAGCTGTAAGGGAATCAACATTCCTGAGCAGAGTAAAGAAAATCGGTTCTCAATCTTTCAACGCTATCGGAGATATCAAAAGCAAAGTAACGCCGAAAGGCAGGGATATCATAAGCGGAATGAGAACCGGCCTGAATAATAACTGGAGCTCTCTGTCTGGAATATTAAGTAATATACCAGGCAAGGTGGCAAACGCAATTCCAAGCTTATACACAGTTGGCCAGAATGTTATTCAGACTTTTGCAAATGGATTTTCAAGCATCCATATCCCTATGCCACATATCGGCTGGGATTGGGAAGGTGGATCTATAAAAATCGGTAACTTCAAATTTTCATTGCCACGTTTCAATCTGAGCTGGTACGCAAATGGCGGATTCCCTGGTATGGGAGAAATGTTCGTGGCAAGAGAGTCCGGACCGGAGCTTGTCGGAAGAATGGGAAACCGTTCTGCGGTGGCAAACAATAATCAGATCATTGCCGGAATCCGGGCAGGTGTATTTGAAGCAGTTGTGAATGCTTTTGAAAGCATGCAGGGCAGAAATGATCGTGGACAGGAACTCCACATCTATCTGGAAGGCGATGCAAAGAAATTGTTTAAGGTGATCCGCCAGGAAGGAAACAACTATCAGAAACAGACCGGAAATCCGGTATTTGGATAAGGAGGCGGTAAAGTGACAGATGATATCATTATTGACGGAGTTACGATGCCGACTCCGGCCCTTTCGGGTTTGACAATAAAAAAGGAAAAAATTTGGTCAAATAATACAGGACGTGTAGCGAATGGTGATATGGTAGGCGATCTTATTGCTATTAAATACACGTTGGAAATTACATGGCCCATGTTAAGCAGAGCGGATGCTGCCAAGATCGATGCAGCAATCAGCCCTGCTTTCTTTAGTGTGACATTTACGGATCCTGGAAGCAATTCCCGGATAACAAAGAGATTCTACTCAAACACACCATCCTATCCGGTATACAGTTATGTGGACGGTGTGAAAACATACAAAGGAGTAGGGGCGACACTGATCGGAAAATAGGAGGAAACAAACATGTTAAAAGGTACAAAATCAATGAATCTCAGTTACAGCTCCATCATCGATGGAAAAAGTGTGGTATACATGTCTGCACAGGTTCCGGAAACCGGAAAGAGCAACTGCACAAAGACCATTCAGGACCAGGAGATGTATGAGGCGAACAAAGCAGAATGCAGAAAAGACATGGCTGCATTTGACGAGCTCCTGTGGAAACTGGAAGATCAGGGGACGGTAGACACTGCAAAAGATACTGATACGGAGGAACAGGGAGCATGAAGATGAAAAACAGTGAGATTGTAGCATTCCTTAACACCTGTGCAGGCTTAAGAGAGAAACGCCTGCCGGTCCGTCTGGCGTATGCGATTAAGAAAAACATGGCAGCAGTTCAGGAAGCGGCAACTGCATACATGGAAGAAAGAGAAGAGCTTATAGCCAGATATGCGAAAAAGGACAAAAAGGGAGAATATCTTGTCAAGGATAGCTGCTATGTGTTCGAAAACAAAGATGAATTTGAGAAGGATATGAGTGAACTTTTAGCGATTGAAACTGCAGTGAAAATCCACACGGTATCAATTGATATTGTCGAAAAATGCGATGACGATCCAAAGTATGATTCGCTGACCATGGAAGAACTGGATGTCATTGAGTTTATGATTACAGAGTAAGGAGGCGGTCCTGTGTATCAGTCAACAGCAGCATTCGGAAACCTGGTACAGCAGGATTCACGAACTTTTAAAGCACTACTTACATATGAAGCTGTATCCATCACAAAGGTTAAAAGTATCAAGCTTACCGGTGGATCAGAAGGAGGGGATGATTTTTCCCTGGGTTCGACCATGTCCCAGTACATCGAGGTAACGATTCCGGATGGCAACCTCCTGATCGAGGGAAAAGAAATCTTCCTGCAGATCGGGATGGACGTGAACGGTCTGACAGAATACATCCCGATGGGATACTTTACCGTAGGGAAGCCAAAGAAAGCGGACGATCAGATCACATTCACAGCTTACGACCGTATGATGAACACAGAGCGGACATTTTCCATGGATGGCACAACCACAAATACAGTGGCAGTACTGAAGAAGATTGCGGATATCACAGGTGTTCCTGTAGTGACATTCGGATTAACTGCGATATCCATAAAAGTGCCGAAAGGATATAGCTGCAGGGAAGTCCTTTCTTATGTGGCGCAGCTTCATGGCGCGTTTGCTGTATGTAATCGTAGAGGTCAGATCGAGCTGCATACCTATGTGGATTCAGATTATAAGGTAAAACCAAATCGGTACTGGGGAAATTTTGAACATAATGATTATGTTTTTGATGTTTCGAAATTTGTGTGTTTTACGAGCCAGGACAAAAATGGAAAAAGCATATCAATAACTTCAGGATCCGGAGCAAGGTCCGTGTCGTTTTCCAATCCGTTCATGACACAGACCGTACTCAATAATATCCTGGCATCGTTCAAGAGTTTTTCCTACATGCCAGGCACTCTGAAAATGATGGGAGATCCCCGCCTGGATCCTTGGGACATCCTGACTGTGGAAGATCTGTCCGGAAATACATATAAAGTCCCGGTCATGAAACTGGAATGGGAATATGACGGAGGCCTTACGTACTCAGTTGAAGCTGTCGGTCTGTCAGAAGAAGAAACCAATGCAGACTATAAGGGGCCTCAGACAAAAGAGATGGAACGGTATTATGCACAGTTGGTCATGATCGACCAGGCGATGATCAACAAACTGGATGTAGATACCGCGAACATCACATACGCCACGATTAAAAAATTGAGCGTAGTGGAAGAGAATGTACAGAAGATAAACGGAGAAGTTGGTAACTTCAAGGAACTGACCACTGCGAATTTTAAAGCGGCTAACGCGCAGATCGATATCCTGAACGGAAATTACGCAAATATCAAAGTACTTTTGTCCGGAGGTGCTGGCATCGGGGATCTGCAGAACATCCACCTTACATCGGCAAACGCAGTGATCGATTCTGCCCTGATCCGGTCGGCAGTAATAGAGACGGTTGCGGTTTCAGATCTTCTGGCGGGCACAATCTCAACGAATAAGTTTACGATTGCTTCTGACGATGGCGGCATCCGGATCCAGGGAGCAACACAGCAGTGGTCAGATTCGGACGGAACGGTCCGGATGCAGGCTGGCCGGGATGCAAATGGAGATTTTACGTTTTCTCTTTTTGACAAAACCGGAAAAGGCGTCCTGATCGATTCTACCGGGATCAAGGAAAACGCGATCGCAGACGGTATGATCGTCAATAAGATGGTTGCAGACAACGCAGGAATCGCAGGATCCAAGTTGGATATTCCATCTGTGGTATCAGAAATCAACGGAAGCACGGAAACAATCAAATCGTCGCTGATCTGGTTTGATGAGGAGAAGCAGACATTAAGCCAGCTGTACAGCAAGACGGCAAAGGACATCGAAACAGCTCAGAAAAAGGCTGATTCAGCATCTGACGTAGCGAAGAATGCAGCTGAAGGAATTCAGACCACAAATCAAAATGTGGCAAGTATTAAAACTGGCTTAGATGGGATGAACTTAAAGCTTTCCGAAACTACATCAGAACTGTACGGCTTGAAAGAAGGAACACTCTTATATAACTGTACCTATCACGATAATGGTGATAATACAACTACAGTAACGGCAGTGGTGTACCGTGCAGGTAAGGATGTTACAAAAGAATTTCCGGAAAGCTGTTATACATGGAAAAGAAAGACAGAAGCAGGGGAACAGGCTTTAGGCTCCGGATATTCCATTACTGTCAGCAACAACGATTATATATTTGGCGGTGTTGTAGTCGGGCAGTTTACAACGGATGCAGATGAAAACCAACGGAAAGCATTGCTGTCGGTCCAGGAAGGTGTAGTGGAGATCGATGGAAAACCAGTAAGCCTTAGTGCGGAACAGAAGGATTATGTTGACGCGAATACGCTTTCCGAGGTAGTTACTATCCCAGCGGGCAAAAAGTTCATTTTCACAGATGCTGCAACTAATCAGGGCGGGATCGTTGCCCTGGAGAATCTTGCAAGGCAGATCCTGCTGAACCTGACAACACAGACATTCGAACTGGATCAGGGAGCCAAAACCCTGCCGGATGCACTGAACGAACTGAACCGGGATCTGCAGTATATTCCTATTGAGATCTTAGCATTTTCCAATAACATTGGTGTTGCAGAAAAAGGCAGCACGCTCAATGAGCTCACACTGAAATGGCAGCTGAACAAAGATCCGGAAACCATCCTGATGAATGGCCAGGTCAGGGCCGACCTGAAAACATTACGATCATTAACATTAAAAGACATGGCATTAACTGCTGATAAAACATTCATGCTGCAGGTTAGAGATGAAAAAGGGAAAACGGCACAGAAAAATACATCTGTTGTGTTCCAGAATGGGGTTTACTATGGCGTATCAGAGATCCCTGAAGAAGTAAACAATACTTTCATACTTTCGCTTTCGAGATCACTGCAGGGAAGCCGTACAAAAACATTCAGCACAATCAGCACAGAAGGCCAGTACGTCTGGTATGCTTTTCCATCCGGATACGGAACCCCGGTGTTCAATGTTGGTGGCTTCGATGGCGGCTTTACAAAAGCAGCATCCATCAGTTTCACCAATGCCAGTGGCTATACAGAGGAATATGCAGTCTATCGCTCAGATAACGGCAACCTGGGCACAAAAACAATAAAAGTAACATAGGAGGCAGGACATGGCAAAATACAACGGATCCGTAGAATTAATCTCAGGGATTACCCAGGCCAACAACCAGGATTTCCCCCTGATGGAATCCCACGCCATCCAGGTTGACGATGATGGTACCAGGTTGGATGAGGTGCTGGATACCATGAAACAAGGGAAAATAATGCGACAGGATTTTGGGTTAGCATGGATTTACTGGACGAATAATCTTGAATTAGGGAATGGTATAGAAAATGACGCCATTATGTACTCGAAACATGATTTGGTTCTTACCCAGAGACTTGACTTGAATTCATTAGCTACCTCAAAGCCAACTTTCGCAGGGGACTCTAAAGCAATTTTAAAAAGAGCCAAAGAATTAAATCCAAAGCTTAGACAGTTTGAGTATATTCAATCTGAGAGTGGACGAATAGACTTTACTTACAATGGAGACCATGCGCATCTAAATTCGGATGGTACTTGGATTGGATCTACGGCTGAACTCTCTGGTTGCACCAAAATTTATACATATGAACAAATTTGCGATTGGCTGGATTATTTCAAGGAAACTGGCTCTGATGGAGTGTTTTGGGACGACTGGGGCTATGATTTTGCAAAAGAGGATGTTTGTTACCAGATGGGACTGAATCCTGCTGACTATGATACGCTCAATGCGGCACTGAATGAAAAATGGAAAATGTTGATTACGGCCTGTCACAAGCGGGGATTAGCACTTATTACGAATGGCGGACGACCCTTTAATGTTGGAGATTGGTATAGCTATTTAAATGAAAACGATGTAATAGCTATGGAGTCTTGCATGATCTCTTCTGCTGGAAATACTTGGCAGAATGGGCATACTTCACTTTATGACTATTATACAAATTGGTATGTCAATGGAAAATGTAAGGCGAAAATCTGGTCTCTTGATTACGCGCCAAAGAGCTCTGGTGATTATAGAAATCAATTGATCACATATTTGTGTGCGATGAGTTTAGCGTGCGGAGCACATTATATATCTGCGGGTGTTAATTTCTTTATGGAAAAGCCTTTTTTTATAGAAACACTTACAGAAGGAACCAAAAAGATCATAACTAAAATGGATGATAATACTTACCATTTGCAAGTGGGCGATCATGAGTTAGAGGTACATAGATGGAAAAGTGCAGACGGAACCGTGTCGGAATCTTCTATATCCAAATGCTATTACCTGTATGATAGCACTCCGTTTAATAATGCTTTTCTTACTGCTTCTGGAATTGGATATCAGTTTTCAGGACGGTTATCCACAGTTGAAAGCCGGATAGACGGTATGACTGAAGATAATAGAAAAAATTCTTCATCATTTTGGAGGATGGCTATTGATGATTGGCAGCCGGACTTATCTTACCTTGATTATAGAAATTTAGCAGCATTAGACGTAGTTAATTTTACATACAGTCATCCTGAAAATGTAAAAGCGATTCTTAGGAAAAATGACGATGGCACTGTCGATTTGGAAATAACATATACAAATTGCGAATATAATAATGTTGCTTTTTATGTAATTACTTCATCTAATTACGAAAGCTTAAATCTGACAGGACAGCCATTGGAATTCGGATTTTCCGATGTAATATTCAATATGTCTGAAGAGAGTTGGACATTGCCCAATGGAACTGCTTATTATGGTGCCAACATATGGGGATATCCTTCTTTTCGTCCGTATCTCCATTATGTAACGGATGGGGTTGATGATGAATTAACATGGATCAAAGGTGTCGGCAGTGAGGTTGGAGAAAGTACAGGCCATTACGAAAGAACGAAAAGCGGAACTATAACTTCAGCTAGAATATACGTGTGGGCCAGATCACCTGGATCATCTCAATTACTGAATGGCACGGTTACCCTTAAAAATCTATATCTAATAGACACCGGCGAGCATTCAGATGAGATCTCTAAAAAATGGTATACAAATATTTTTCCATCCGATTTTAACAACACATCGGCACTTACTGTAACAAAAACTACATCTAAAAAACAAACCAGACCAGTATATGATATGGCAGTGACTTGTAATGACCCTTGGGGTTGGTCTATGTATTCTTTTCCCAGCGATGAAGTTATTGCTTTACGTGGACATACCCTCGAACTAGGCTGCTCCAGTATGACGTTTTCGAATGGCGAAACCGGCCGTCCAAGAAGTGACTGGACGCACTTTGCATTTGGAATATCAACGAACACAACAGATCCAACGTCAGCCCGATTATATAGTGATATAAGCGAAGAATCATCAGTGTGGAATGAAAAAATGACCTGTTGCACGTTTACTGTCCCGGATAATGCTACAGCACTTACTGTCGGATTTAAGAGCTACGGATTTCCAAAAGGAACGGTACTTACTGTTAAAGAAGCGTATTTATATGATCTGAAGGAAGAAGTTTCTATTCGCGGCAGAGATACTACAAATGCTACTTTAAGAGTATGCCGTGTTAATGAAGAACAGGAATTAGTGACCCCTTCTAATTTTCGCAACACATTATATTTCACAGAAAAAGGGAGGATATACTGTTACGATTTAAAGGGTACGAAAGTAGATATAGCCGGAAGTGTATACGCTGGTGCTGTTGAAGCAGGTTATGCCGATTCTCCGTCACAATTTGGATTAGATATATACAAATTAATGAATGGAGATATTGTAGGAAATATAAAAGATCTGCGTCTGCTCCCAATACCGACAGCGGAAGACGAGGGAAAGATTTTACAGGTTGTCGATGGTAAATGGGTAGTCGCGGAAAACAATCCTGCGGTTGATCCGGTACCGGACAATGTTGTCCTGTTCGAAGAATCGGATGAAGAGGATTCTGTGATCGATGTTGAATCCCTGATAAAAAATAACTTAACCCTGGATGCAGATGATGAATTTCTTTATCTGCTCTATAGGGAGGAACAGATATCAAAAGTTCCGATGGCAGGCAGCGGAAATGTAGTTTACTGCACTGGAATAAGAATTCAGGAATCAGATCAAATATGTAGTATCGAAAATATAGGTGCCCTTATAGCATTGAGCGTATTCGTGTCCCCTTCCGGCTGTACCCAGACAGTCCGCTGGTCTTCGTCAGATCCAACGGTTGCAGAAGTAACTTTGGACGGCACTGTGAAAGTTGTCGGGGAAGGAACAGCTATTATAACTGCAAAATGTGGAAGCTATTCCAGCAGTATCAATGTATCGGTTAAAAATCTTAATGTAAAAGTGAATATTGCAAAAGCGGCTGGTTGGTTTAGCTCAAACGGTATCCCTGGATTTGGAGGGAATGCCGCAAGAGCTTATGCTTACGTCGGCTCTACAGCACCAGTTTCCGCAGATACAGGATATATTTATGGCATTCCACTGGAACAAGGAATCGAATATACGATTCGATTGAACACAGAGTTGGCAGGTGGATGTTATTATGGAGTTCAGATATTTTCTTCTGTATCAAAGACAAGAATTGTGGATTCGGGATGGAGGACATCGGGAACAGAATTTAATTATACCCCGGCAGAAGATGGTCTGGACTTATACGTAAACTTCAAATATGGTGCAGCAGGTTCTGCGACTATAACTGATGAGATCCTTGAAAAGCTTCGGGCTGGTTTTTCGATAAGGAGAAACAAATGACCTATATATTAAAAAGCAAAGACGGAAAACTAATATGTCGTCCTGTTAATTATGCAGCCACAGACGAGCAGGTTTACAAACAACTTATAAAATTAGCAGCTGCTGGAAAATTATCCTACACGCCCAGGGATTTGTTGGTGAACGCGATCACAGTTGAATACGGAAGACTGAATGGCAGCAGTTACTATCTTGCAAGGATTCCGCAGTATGACCTGGCTGGGAATAAAGTCACCCCACGGGTGGCGATTACTAGTCAGGACGGCAGCACAGATGGTCAGAAATACTCTGCATTGGATTATGCCCGCCGTGAAAACACAGCCTTCTGTTTAAATGCGTCCTTGTTTAATACGAAAACGCTGAAAGCAGAAGGTCAGCTGGTCATTAACGGTGTGGATATGACCACATACAAAACGGATAGCTCCGGGAACTTATACCCATGGATGGATGATGATATGGGAACTGCGATTTCCAACACGGAATGCTATCCTTTGTGTATTGACGCTGCAGGGAGATTATCGACTCCATACACGAATCGGAAAGCAGACGGGGCCAGACCAGCTGCGTTGATATCTTCAGGATATAAATATGCAGTAACTGCCTGGGGGACTATCATTGATAATTATAAAAATACCTCAACGGATACCTGGAATGAGATTGTACACAAAGGTAAATATGTGAGACAGGTCATAGGCCAGTATCAGAACGGTGATTATGTTGTCTGTAGCTTTGATGGTATAAAAGGATCTATAACCACAAATGAAGCAGGAATCGACTACGATGACGTTGCAAATCTTCTGATCAGCAAAGGAGTGCGGTTTGCCTATAGCCTTGACGGAGGAGGATCCTGTGAGACCGTTTTGCGAGAACGACAGATCAATCCGATCTTTGAGGGGACTACAGGACGAAAAGTGCCAACCGTTATTTATTTTGCGTCAGGTTGACAGTAATCTCATAGAGAGGAGGTGAATAATACGAAATTTCAAAGGGAAGTAAACATTTTTTCGAAAGAAGCTATATTGAAACGTTTTCAGGCAAATGAGACAAATTTTTCTGTTCTGAAAGGTAAAATAGAAGCTCTGATCAGTGAAAGCGAGATTACCGAACTGCAGAACAGCAAAGTAACAATGTACAGTAAACTTGCAGATGTGAAACTTACTGTAGATGGCCTTGCACAGGAATATTCAGATATATCATCAAAATATGATTCTGTATCCGGCCAGTACATAAGCCTGGATGCGAAAGTTGCGGAATATAAATCAGGTGTGGATGGCATGTCGCAAAACCTTTCGCAGGTGCAGACAAATCTACGGGACAACTATAGTACCACAGCCGCGATGAATGCTACTATCCAGGCCAAGATAGATGGCCTGTCCTCAACTATATCACAGACTTACGCCACAGGATCAGATGTTCAGCAGAAACTTGCATCTGCTGATGCAACTGCAAAAGGCTATGCAGCTGCGGCAAAACAGGCAGCTGTTAATACCGCACAGGCTTCAGCAAAAGAGCTGTTAAAGTCATATGCCACAGTTACGCAAACACAGTCAATGATTGACCAGAAGGCAGAAAGCATTGAAGGTAAGGTATCATCTACGTATGCCACAAAAAATTCTGTTGGCGAATTGCAAACATGGAAAACAGAAGCGTCTCAGAAGATCACTGACAGCGCTATCGTATCAACAGTCACATCAAGTGCGGAATGGACAGAAAAGGCTGACAAAGCATCACTGATCAGCCAGATCAATCAGTCTGCGGAACAGATCAAGATCCGTGCAAGCATCATAGACCTGCAGGGTAACATCAGTATCACGGATATATCTAACGACGCTATGGATACTATAAAAAAATATAGCATCACAGCGCTATCAGATGCGAAAAAGTATACGGATGACTGTGATGTACTGGTTCTTAAAGACTCACAGGACTATACACGGGCGTATACGCTAGCGGAAATCGGAAAGCTAGAAGAGTCTGGTGGAAACCTTGTGAAAGGATATCGGTTATCAGCGGATAATGTAAAAACGTACTGGAATACAGTCGGGACTGTGGAAACAGGACAGAACGATCCGGATGGAGGGAAAAATGCGATAGTGATCAATGCTGACGCGGATAACTGCATTTTGGCAGCAAAGCGGGACACAAACGCAATCCTTAATGCTACAGGTAGGTATAC
The DNA here is from genome assembly GCF_051861785.1 of Blautia massiliensis (ex Durand et al. 2017). Classification (NCBI taxonomy): domain Bacteria; kingdom Bacillati; phylum Bacillota; class Clostridia; order Lachnospirales; family Lachnospiraceae; genus Blautia; species Blautia massiliensis (ex Durand et al. 2017). The sequence goes on along the minus strand of NZ_CP146725.1, from coordinate 441,349 downwards.
GGTAACTTTCTGGGCAAAAGCATCAAAAGAACAGAGTATAGCATTCTCTTTCAATAAAGTGCGAGAAAGCATAGCACTGACCACATCGTGGAAAAAATTTTCATTCGTAAAAGACGTCACGAGCGTGGAAGAGTGGGGAAGCCTGATCATGTTCGGTGGCGGGAATACGATTAGCACCGGCGATGGAACCATATACATTTACCGACCAGACGTGCGGCACGGATACTCTTCCGAGGATATATTCAATTTGTTAACTAATAACGGAAACATCCAGGGCATGTACATGACCGGCGGCAAGCTGTACTGGAACGGGGCTTACATAAAGTCAAAGTCTATAACCGCGGAAAAACTCAAAGTAGACGACCTGTACTCCCTGAAAGCAAACATAGCCGGATTCAAGATCTCAGCAGATACAATATCACATCAGAGTACTACAAAACCTGAAAGTGGCATCGGACAGACTTATTACGACACATATTTCTCGTCTCGAGACAAACGTCTTACTTTTCGAAAGGGCCCTGGAACATCTGACTATATGACATTCAGCATAAATGGTCTGAGGACTAGTGATTGGAAATGCTTAGATCTGATATCGGATGCGGATGTAGAGAGTGGTGATGATTTTACCGGCGGAAAACATCATTCCCTAGGATATACAAACATATACGGAGTTTTGTATGTGCAAGCTGGACTCAGGGTTGCCGGAACTAAACAGGCGGTCAGAGAAACGGAAAACTACGGAGAAAAAGGCGTCTATTGCTACGAAACCCCGACACCGTACTTTGGAGATATCGGATCCGGAGAGATATCAGAAGATGGAAAATGTTACATTGACATCGAAGACATCCTGAAAGAGATGATCAACACAGGAATGCAGTACTATGTTTTTTTACAGAAGCGCGGAGAAGGAGATCTGTACGTGTCAGAATGTTCTCCGGATTACTTTGTAGTCACCGGCACACCAGGCCTCAAGTTCTTCTGGGAGCTGAAAGCAAAACAGAAAGGATATGAGTATAACCGATACGATGGCGAGGATAGAGTAGTAGGATTTAAAAAAATAGCATATGATGATGAGTATATAGCAGAAACAGAAAAACTCATCGAAGAAAGAGAGGAAATATGAAAGTATTAACAAGTTTTATAGCACTGAACACTGGAGAGGGAGAAAGAATCTCGTTCACGTATTCAGAGGTTGGAGAGGACGGAACAATCATCAGCCAGAATAACAAGAAAAACTTCCTCGTACTTAATAAAGACCTGAAAAATCACATCAGTGAAATCAAAAAGTACATCGAAGATACACACCTGACAGAATAGGAGATGAGAATATGAAAATCAGAGCAGAGCCGGAAGGCTCTTATTTTATGCTTAAAATTGCGCCGGCGCAACACCGGAGAAAGGAAGAAAGGGTGGAAACAATCATCTCATCATGCATCAGTGCAGCAGTGACTCTCCTGGTATGCCTGATCAGCAACCACAGCCAGAACGAAAAGACACGCGCATTGATGGAGTACAAACTCGAAGAACTCACAAAAAGAGTAGACAAACATAACAATGTAGTGGAAAGAACCTATTCCCTGGAAAAAAAAGCAGTTGTTCAGGAAGAACAGATCAAAGTAGCAAACCACCGGATTTCAGATTTAGAAGAAAAGGAGAATGGACATGTTTAAGAATTGTGTTTTCAAACCAAGCGTTGACACTATGAAATGGCTGAAAAAAGCGGGCATCAGAGCCGTCAAGACTATGGCGCAGACTGCAGTCGGCGTGATTGGTGCTGGAAGTGTCATCTCGGCGGTAGACTGGAAGATGGTAGCATCGGCAGCAGTCGTGGCCGGAGTGGTAAGTATTCTTACCAGCGTAGCGGGTATTCCGGAAGTAGAGGCAGAAGAGGGCGAATAATCGTCCTCTTTTGAGTGAGAGGAGAAGAACATGTTAAAGATCATGGGAAAATCACAGGCCAGCATTGAACAGATGCGGGCTTATATCAGAAAGATGAATCCGAAGGTGTCCGATTCGGTCATAAAGATGATTCCTCTGTATATCACAGAAGGGGCAGCGGAAGGTGTCCGTGGTGACATTGCTTTTGCCCAGTCCTGCCTGGAAACCGGAAACTTCACATTCAGCGGATCTGCAGTAACACTCAGCCAGAACAATTTCTGCGGCCTTGGTGTGACCAAAACCGGTATGAGAGACAACAGCTTCAAGACCCCGGCAGAGGGCATCCGGGCCCAGATCCAGCACCTGCAGGCGTATGCCAGTATGGACCGACTGAAGAACCGTTGCGTGGATCCACGCTATACATACGTCAACAGAGGCTGTGCGCCTTATGTGGAATGGCTTGGGATCCAGGAGAATCCCAAATGGCAGGGCTGGGCTTCCGGTCGGAATTACGGACAGAAGATCATCAACATTCTGAACAGCATATTATCTATTAAGGCATCAAAGAAGGCATTAAAAACAGAAAAGGAGAGTGTTACCATGAACATTATCAAAATGATCAGCAAGAAGAACTGCTATATCGGCCAGAACAAACCTGCTTACATCGTGATCCACGAGACAGACAACTGGAGCAAGGGCGCAGATGCAAAAGCCCATGCTACAGCCATGAAGAATGGCAATCTGGCCGGAACCGTGCACTACTATGTAGATTCCAAGTCAGTCTACCAGACACTTGATCACAGTGACGGTGCCTGGGCTGTAGGTGACGGAAAAGGAAAGTACGGCATCACAAACCGTAACTCCATCAACATCGAGATATGCGTAAATCCGGAAACAGACTACTACAAAGCAGTAGACTACGCAGAGCAGCTGGCGGCACAGCTCCTGAAGCAGTATGGATGGGGAACAGATCGCCTGAAACGTCACTATGATGCTTCCCGGAAGAATTGCCCGCGCCGGATCCAGGCGGAAGGCCGCTGGCCGGAATTTGTAAAAAAGACTGCAGCATATATGAAGGGAGCAACGACAGTGAAGAATACAACAACAAAGAATACCATAACATTAACCGAAAAGATTGAAGTCCAGTTCCCGGTTATCCAGAGAGGCAGCAAAGGAACGGCTGTATCCGTGCTGCAGGCCATGCTCGGAGTGAAGGTGGATGGTGATTTCGGAAACGATACAGATACCTCGCTGAAAGCATTTCAGAAAAATGTAAAGCTCACAGCAGACGGGATTTGCGGAAAAGACACTTGGACAAAGGTGATCGAACATGTGAAGGCAAACACAAAATAACTTCCTATTATAAAAAGTCCGGCAGGTACCCACTGCCGGACGGATATTGTATCATCATTTATGTGCCAATGTTCTGGCAATCATGTCGTTTACTCTGAACAGAGTTTATACAGAGTGGTACCGGAATAAGGGTTATGATTTCACCATTACATCCTCCACAGCATACGACCACAAATGGATCTATGGCAGGAATATTTTTGAGAGTATAGACCGGATCGTGGATGAACTTTTTGAAAACTACCTTTCCAGACCGGATGTACGTCAGCCGATCCTGACCCAGTACTGTGACGGACACCAGGTGCAGTGCAGGAACCGGGGATGGATGACCCAGTGGGGAAGTAAAGCTCTGGGAGATCAGGGATATTCCGCAATTGAGATCCTGCGGAGCTTCTATGGAAACGATATGTATATCAATGTGGCGGAAGCAGTTTCCGGGATTCCCGCATCCTGGCCTGGATATGACCTGACTATCGGTGTTACCGGAGAAAAGGTACAGCAGATCCAGGAACAGCTTAATGCCATAGCAAAAGCCTATCCTGCCATCCCGTCAGTGATCGTGGATGGTATTTATGGTCCGGCTACTGCTGCATCTGTAAAAAAATTCCAGAATATATTCGGGCTTCCTGCATCCGGAGTGGTGGATTATCCAACCTGGTATAAGATACAGGACATTTATGTAGCAGTGACCAGGATAGCGGAGCTGCAGTAAATATAAAAATAATAAAAATGTTCCTGGCCATTTTCGGAGTGATCTGATCGGGGCTGGGAGTGTAATGCGTGAACATGATTTCAGAAAAAATGTTTGACGTTTCAGAATAAACCAAGTATAATGGCTGTTTGTATCTTTGAACGTAAATTGTAAAGAGATTGCGTTTATGAGCATGTGAAAAAAGCGAAATGAGAATGTCTGTTTTACAAAAGGAGTGATGAAAATGACATTTTATCAGGAATTGCAGTTAAGCTCAACCGGATCAAAACAGCTGATCAGAAATACCACAGACAAAAAGGAGAAAAGAAGGCATATTCTGATCTATAATTTTAAAGTGTATCTTGTCATGGCATTTTGTGTGGCGGTTGTGACATTGTACAGTAAGATAACCGGCAATGACAACAGTGTTGTAGGAGTAACTGTACTGCTGGCAGTGCTGGTCTTAAGACAGGCGGATTTCGGGATCCGGACGTCCCACGGATTGTTGTCCATTGCCGGGATCTTCTGTATTCTGATCGCAGGACCGAGATTATCCAATATGGTTTCACCGGTACCGGCATTTTTTGTTAATGCGATAAGCATCCTGTTACTGATGATCCTGGGATGCCATAATGTAATTATGTATAACCATTCCACATTTGTTCTCGGATATCTGCTTCTGATGGGATATGACGTAACCGGAAAGGCGTATCTGCTTCGTGTAGAGGGGCTTTTGGCCGGAATGTTTTTCTGCATGGTAGTTTTTTATAAGAATCAGAAAAACCGCCCGTATCGCAGGACATTTCTGGACCTGTTCCGGGAATTTGATCTGCATTCCGCAAGAGGCAGGTGGTATTTAAGACTGACGCTGATCGTTTCCAGCGCTATGCTGATCATGTCTCTTCTGGGACTTCCGAGAGCAATGTGGGCCGGAATTGCCTGTATGTCCGTGTGTCTGCCGTTTACCGCGGATTGCAGGGGAAGAGCCGGAAAAAGAGCTATGTTCAACATCGTTGGCTGTATTCTGTTTGCAGTGCTTTATCTGATACTTCCGGAATCTATGTATCCCTATATTGGAATGATCGGAGGAATCGGTGTGGGATATTCCGCAGGTTATGCGTGGCAGACTGCATTTAATACATTTGGAGCATTGTCCATTGCATCAGGACTGTTTGGAATGCCGGCAGCAGTGCTGCTCCGTATTGGAGCCAATGTATTTAGTTCAATTTATACTATGCTCGCAAATAAGCTTGGGGATAAGCTCGTGCAGCATATGTGGGTACGAAAGAGTACAGAAATCTGAGATATTGCCCTGAAAAAAGTTTTGCCGTATAATGGGTAATAGCATAACAGCCTGGATATTACCGGGCCGACAGAGGAGAAGATTATGTACGAAGAAACAACAGAAAAACTGCTGGAATTTATCAGTAAAAGTCCTACAGCCTTTCAGGCGGCAGAGGAAACAAGAAGACGTTTTTTGGAGGAAGGCTTTACAGAACTGAAGGAAGAGGAGCGCTGGGAGCTGGAAAAGGGCGGAAAATATTTTGTCATGAGAAATCATTCCGCGATCATCGGATTTTCCATTCCTGTCAATGACTGCAGGAGATATCATATCATTGCAAGTCACAGTGACTCCCCGTCTTTTAAAATAAAAGAAAATCCGGAGATGTCTGTAAACGGAGCTTATGTGAAGCTGAATGTGGAGCGGTACGGAGGAATGATCCTTTCTACCTGGTTTGACCGTCCCCTTTCTGTGGCAGGCCGCATGATCGTCCACAAAAACGGAAAAATTCTGGAAAAGCTTGTAGATATTGACAGAGATCTGGTCATGATCCCGAGCCTTGCGATCCATATGAACCGAGATATTAACGGAGGCTATCATTATAATGTCCAGAAGGATATGCTTCCATTGTACAGTGGCAGTGGCGAAAAAGGAAACTTCATGCGGATGCTGGCAGAAGAGGCAGAGATCCGTCCGGAGGATATCCTGGGCCATGATCTGTTTCTCTATAACCGGATGCCCGGAACGATCTGGGGATCCAGGAATGAATTTGTTTCCAGTCCAAGATTAGATGATCTGCAGTGTGCTTTCGCTTCAATGGAAGGCTTTCTTCAGGCAGATAAGAAGAAGGTCATTGCAGTCCACTGCGTACTGGATAATGAAGAAGTGGGAAGCACTACCAGGCAGGGAGCTGCATCCACATTTCTTAAAGATGTACTGTTTCGTATCAATCTGGCCCTTGGCGGAGACCAGGAAAGTTACCTGATGGCCCTTGCGGAGAGCTTTATGATCTCTGCGGATAATGCACATGCATTACATCCGAATTATACAGACAAGGCAGATCCTGTAAACCGTCCGGTGATGAATGGTGGAATTGTGATCAAATATAATGCCAATCAGAAATATTGTACCGACGGGATTTCCACAGCAATCTTCAAGGAACTCTGCAGAGAAGCAGATGTGCCATATCAGACATTTGTGAACCGTTCCGATATTGCCGGTGGTTCCACTCTGGGAAATATTTCCAATACCCAGGCGGCCATGAATACGGTCGACATCGGTCTGCCGCAGCTGGCGATGCATTCCGCTTATGAAACAGCCGGAGTGAAAGATACGGAAAGCCTGATCCGTGCGGCAAAGGTATTTTACAGGTGATATCGGAGGACAGGAAAATGAGCAGAAAAGCAGTATTTTTTGATGCGGACGGAACAGTCTGTGATATGAAAAAAGGAGTGCCGGACAGTGCCATAGAAGCCATCCGTGCGCTGGTAGATAACGGACATGAAGCGTGGCTCTGCACAGGAAGAAGCCGTGCGTTTGTATCCTGGTATCTGGAGCAGATCCCTTTTACGGGAATGATCAGTGCCTGCGGATCCACCATTGAGAAGGACGGGAAGAGACTTTTTAATAAAGAGATGACGCCGGAGGTTGCAAAGCTTTCTGTGGAGGTTCTCAGAAAATACGGACTGATCCCGGTAATGGAAGGCGCGGATTTTATGTATTATGACAAAGAGGAGTATACCGATGAAGTGAACTGGTATGCCAGTCTGATCACAGAATCCCTGGGCGATAAATGGAGGCCTATCCGTGGAAATGAGGATTGTATGCGGATCAATAAGATCAGTGCAAAAATGACTGAGGGATGTGATGCGGAGGCAGCGTTATCCATTTTATCAGAATACTATGATATCATCCGCCATGAAGGCAGCAGTTCGTTTGTGGGAAATACCATTGAACTGGTGCCAAAGGGCTTTAACAAGGCTGTTGGGATCGCAGCTGTGATCCGCCTGTTTGCTATTCCGTGGGAGGATACCGTTGTTTTTGGAGACAGCAACAATGATCTTGCCATGTTTGAATACGCAGCAACAAAGGTTGCCATGGGAAATGCTTCTCCGAAGATCAAAGAACTGGCAGATTATGTTACGTCTGATATGTTCCACTACGGCATTCGGGATGGCTTGAAATATCTGAAGCTGATCTGAGAGAATGCTTCGTTTGTTTTGTAGGCTATGAGGTTGTAAGAACAGAAATATCCACATCAGAAATGATAGCTTTATGTGAATATGCTTTTATAAAAAAATGCTGTAAGAACCAGAAATCATAGTTCTTACAGCATTTTATGCTACAGATTTTTCCGGGTAGATAATATGCAGAAGCTGCAATATCAGATCAGTCCCAGACCTTTGCAGATAAACAGCCAGAGTGTCAGGGTAAAGGCACTGAATAATGTGGTAAGAAGCACGACTCCCGAAGAAAAAGAGCCCTCATGTCCCATGTTTTTTGCCATGACAAAGCAGGTAACGGTGCTGGCAGACCCCAGCATGATAATGATGGAAACCAGCTTGTCCTTTGTAAAACCGCAACGGATGGCAAGAGGAAGAAAAAGTGCTTCATAACCGACAAGTTTCATAAATGTACAGGCAACAGATGCTTTCAGCCGGGAAAAGGCTTTTCCGAAGTGCAGAGATCCGCCCATAGCCATGAGGCCAAGAGGAGTGGCGGTTTTTGCAAGATTGCCTGCCGTAGAGTCCAGGATCTTCGGAAATGGAAGACGAAGAAGGGACCAGAGTGTACCGGCTGCAATGCCGAGAATGATGGGATTGGTGAAAATTCCCTTTAAAGTGCGCTTCAGAACGGTACCATCTATTTTTCCCTGACCTGGTTTAAAGACAGAGAGAACTACAACAGCCATTACATTGTAAAGAGGGACGCTGGCAATGATCATCAGTGGTGCCATACCTGCATTTCCGTAAAGGTTCTGAATAATGGCGATACCAAGGATCGCTGCGCTGCTGCGGTAGGATGCCTGGATAAACTCGCCCCGGATATCGGAAGGGTGGAGAAAACGGGACAGGAGCACGGAGATCATAATACTGAGCGATGTGATCGCAAAACAGAAAAGAACCATCTTGGGATCCCAGGCCTCATAGATATCGATTTTAGCGATGTCCTGAAACAGAAGCACAGGCAGGGGGATGACAAACACAAATTTGTTCATACGATTGACAAATGTTTCATCAAACAGTCCGATCCTCCGGAAAAAATATCCCAGGAGCAGTGTAAGAAAGATGGGCACGGTAACATTCAGACAGAAAATAAGATTGTCCATAAAAGAAAGCCTCCCTGTGGTAAAATTTCTCTGTCTATTATATCCAAACTACGAAAATTGTCAAACGAGGTATACGGGACTGGAGATTTCTGGTATGATAAAAAGTGTTGCGAAGAAAGCAGCACAGGGGTTGAGAAGGAGAAAGGAAAGAAAATGAGATACGGAAAAATACGGATCGAAGATGGTTTTTTTGTGTTTACCAGACATATGATGCTCAACAGTCTTCCGTGTAAAGATATTCTCTGGGCGTACATGCGCCGTGAAGGAACCGATAAAACCGGTGAAAAGCAGCTGATCATCAATTATCTGGTGATCATAACCAGACGTCAGAAGCGTTATAAATTTGATATGACAGAGCAGGAGGTACAGGATTGCCTTCAGCTTCTTAAAGTACTGAATCCGGATCTTGCGGTTGGTTTTCCAAAAGGAAGCAGGCTTCCGCTTCAGAATCTTCCGAATACAAGAGATCTGGGTGCATTGATGACAGTAGACGGTTCGCATATTCTTCCCAGAAAGCTTTTGCGCAGCGGAGAAATCTATCATGCTTCTGCAGCAGACAACCGGATCCTTTCAGAAGAATATAATGTAAAAACAGTGATCGATTTCAGGTCAGCTGCAGAAGTAAAGAAAAAACCGGATGATATCATGGCAGGAGTGGAGTATTATCACATTCCGATCCGGGATGAGGACAGCAGCGGAAACAGCTTTTTTGAACATGTGATGTCCCGCTATGGTGATGTAGACCGGTATATGCAGGACTGGTACCGGAATTTCGTTACGGATGAGTATTCTCTGAAACAGTATGCACGTTTTCTGGATGTCCTGCTTCATGTAAAGAATGGAGCTGTTGTTTTTCACAGTGCCACAGGAGAAGACCGGACAGGAGTCGGAACAGCACTTTTGCTCTTTGCTTTGGGTGTACCTAAGGAAACGATACGAAGGGATTATATGCGGTCGAATCCATGTCTGGAAGATGAACTGAAATATATGTGCAGGCTTTACCGGGCAGACCGGCCGGAAAACAGCCGGAAGCTTGCAGATCTGAAAGCCTTCTATCAGGTGAAGGAGTCTTATATCAATACAGTTTTTGATGTCATCGAAAAAGAAAACGGAGGAATTGAAAGATTCCTTCGGAAAAAACTCTATCTGACACCAAAGGCATCCGAGGAGCTTAAGAAAAAATATCTGATCTGAGGATAAAAACATTTCTTATCATCCTGAAGGAATTTTGCAGGAAATTTTGATTGACAAAATTTTCGAAGTTGTTATAATGATAAGAAAGCAAGGGTTTATTAGATTAAAGCGTTAACTGACGAAGTCGGTTTTCTATACATAAAAGTGTTGAAAGCAGGTGTATTATGGAAAAGAGAATACTGTCCATCCTTGTGGATAATACCTCCGGAGTCCTTAGCCGTGTGGCTGGTCTTTTCAGTCGCCGTGGATATAATATTGACAGCATTACCGCAGGAGTGACTGCAGATCAGAGATATTCCCGTATGACAGTTGTCTGTGAGGGAGATGATCAGATGCTCCAGCAGATCACCAAGCAGCTGGCGAAGCAGGAAGATGTACGGGATGTTAAGGTCCTTGAACAGGACGACAGCGTTGCCCGTGAGCTGATGCTCGTCAAGGTTGCTGTGAAGCCGGAACAGAGACAGGGAGCTGTTTCTGTTGCAGATATCTTCCGTGCCAAGGTGGTGGATGTAAGTAAGGATTCTCTTATTATGGAGATGACCGGAGGCCAGAACAAGCTGCAGGCGTTTGTGGAGCTGATGGCTGACTATGAGATCCTTGAGCTTGCAAGAACGGGAATCACAGGTCTGTCACGAGGCAGTGACGATGTCCGGTACCTGTAAAAATTTTTACATATGTTTGCTAGGAGAGCATCTACTCTCTTAACGATAAATAATTTTTATGAAGAAGATGTTGTAAACATCAGAGGAGGAAAGTAAAATGGCAAATAAGATTTTTTACCAGGAAGACTGTAATCTCGGATTATTAGATGGTAAGACAATTGCGATTATTGGATACGGAAGCCAGGGACATGCACATGCTCTGAACTTAAAAGATTCCGGATGCGATGTCATTATTGGTCTGTACGAAGGCAGCAAATCATGGAAGAGAGCTGAAGAGCAGGGCTTTAAGGTATATACAGCAGCAGAGGCTGCTAAACAGGCAGATATCATTATGATCCTTATTAATGATGAGTTACAGGCTAAACTTTACAAAGAGTCCATCGAGCCGAACCTTGAAGAAGGCAATATGCTTATGTTTGCTCATGGTTTCAATATCCATTTCGGATGCATCAAGCCACCGAAGAACGTTGATGTAACAATGATCGCTCCTAAGGCACCTGGTCACACAGTAAGAAGCGAGTATCAGGCTGGAAAAGGAACACCTTGTCTTATCGCTGTAGAGCAGGACTATACAGGAAAAGCTCAGGAGCTTGCACTTGCATATGGTCTTGGTATCGGTGGAGCAAGAGCTGGTCTTCTTGAGACAACATTTCGTGTAGAGACAGAGACAGACCTTTTCGGTGAGCAGGCTGTACTTTGCGGTGGTGTTTGCGCACTTATGCAGGCTGGTTTCGAGACACTTGTTGAAGCTGGTTATGACCCAAGAAACGCATACTTCGAGTGTATCCATGAGATGAAACTGATCGTTGACCTGATCTATCAGTCAGGATTCGCCGGAATGAGATATTCTATCTCCAATACAGCTGAGTATGGCGATTACATCACAGGACCGAAGATCATCACAGAGGATACAAAGAAAGCAATGAAGAAAATTCTTTCCGATATCCAGGATGGTACATTTGCAAAAGAGTTCTTACTCGACATGTCCGATGCAGGTGCACAGGTACACTTCAAGGCTATGAGAAAATTAGCTTCTGAGCATCAGTCTGAGAAAGTCGGCGAAGAGATCCGTAAACTCTACAGCTGGAACGGCGAGGACAAGCTTATTAATAACTAAGCAAAATTTATTGCAGGTGCAATAAATTTTGTGCTACTCGAACGAAGCGCAGCGAAGTTTGAGTCAAAAAAGTCACACACGTAATACAGTGGCAGGAAACTTTTTTGAAATTTAAAATTCCCATCTGGTCGCAATGATCAGATGGGAATTTTTTTACATTCCTTTATTTATCCGGATGCTCTGTTTCATCATCAAAGAATGGCGCGATCAAAGGCGAATCAGCATCTTTCTGTCTGCATACAAACCCGATCTCACGCAGCGGAAAAGAAAATCCTACCGGTACTTCCACCAGCGTTCCTTCTTCCAGCTCTTTTTTTACAAAATCACGGATCACACATGCAATCCCAAGACCAATTTCCGCAAACTGGATCAGAAGATCCATAGTTGTTACTTCCAGAATATGACTTAATTCCACATGATGTTCTTTCAGCTGAGTGTTCACGGTCTGACGTGTAATATTGTCCTCATCCAGCATCATGAAAGTTGCTGCCTGGATCAGAGGTTCATCCGGATAGAGCTTTTTCTGATTTTCCAGATACTGCTGTGTACAGACAAAGGTATCCTGGATTTTCAAAAGAGGCTGAAAATAATATCCCCGAAGCTTCTGCGGCCGTCCGATGAGTCCCAGATCGATTTTTTCCTCATCCAGAAGCTGCAGCGTCTGATAAGTAGACTGGCAGGAAATTGTGATACGTACATGAGGAAAACGTGCAATATAGTTTTCCAGGTGGGAGAGCAGTACATATCTGGTAAGAGTAGAACTGGCGCCCAGACGCAGCTTTGGAATGTCCCGGGAACGGTTATGGCGAATGGAATTTTCTCCTTCATCCAGAAGTGAAAGAGCTTCTTTTACTTTTTCAAAAAGAAGCTCACCGTCCGGGGTCAGAGTGACACCCCGGGAACTGCGTTTAAAAAGAACGGTATCCAGATTCTGCTCCAGCTTCTGGATCGCCTTGCTGATAGCAGGCTGGCTGATATAAAGGTCCCGGGAACTGTGGGAGATACTGCCGGTACGTGCTACCGTATAAAAAATATGATAAAGAGACAGATTATCCTGCATGCAAAACCTTCCTTTCGAAAAATAGTAAAGTAATAAAGGTAATAAAAAAATCCGAAGTCATCAGACCTCGGAAATCCTTGAATTTGTTAGAAATATCGGGGCAACAGGATTTGAACCTGCGACCTCACGGCCCCCAGCCGTGCGCGCTACCAAGCTACGCCATACCCCGCAACGCATATAACTATAACATAAACGAATTGTAAATGCAACCATTTTTTGAGGAGAAAGATGGTTGTATGGATGATAATAAAGAGTGTGATCCCTTGATACTTTCATAGGCTTCACACTCTTTACATGATATGATCAGGCTGTCTGTATTGTGTTACCTGGGTCAGGTAAAATACCTCTTCCCTGAAGTACAACGACAAGAGTTTCTGTTGTGTCCTGTAAATTTTTGATATCTTTTCGGATATCCCATTCTGCAAGCTTAACATCCAGTGAAAGGTCGTCCAGGCGTTTTCTGTTGGTATCACATTTCAGATCGATCATTTCAAGTCTGTTTTCTACCCGGTTGAAGCGGGCATCTATTTCATCAAAACGAACATCCATAGCATCGAGACGAGTATCGATACCGTCAAAACGAACATCCATAGCATCAAGACGAGCGTCGATACCGTCAAAACGAACATCCATAGCATCGAGACGAGCGTCAATACCGTCGAGACGAACATCCATAGCATCGAGACGAGTATCGATACCGTCGAGACGAGTATCCACTGCATCCAGTCTGGCGTCGATACCATCTAATCGGTTATTTATATTGCCCAGCTGGACATTGATCGGGTTTATCATACCGGCTAATAATTCCAAATCTTTCTGATCTAGCATATGCGCATCCTCCTATAAAAATTGTACCGCATATTTCTCTGTGCGGATATTGTATCATGTTTCGAGTGTGAAGTCTATGAAATTATCAAAGAACAAAATGGACGGGAACAATAAGTTCTTGACTAGTATAATATATATAATAAGAAAAAACAAGACATATTTTTATATCTTTAATAATAATAGAAAATGCAGGCGAACTACCTGAAGAATAAAAAAAGGAGGCCGGGAGTTGTGCGGACTCCCGGCAAAAAAGTATGAAAAAGAAAAAGATTGTTTAGCATTTGCTATTTACAGTTAATAATATAGTAAAAAAATGTGTGCATTGTGTGAAAGGAAAATGAAAAGAATGTGAAAACTGCTGCTTAATGTTAGATTAAGCGACAGTAATTTTTTCGGATTATTCTGTTGTTTGATTCAAGATTTTGAACCATATGTAATGATAACATCCGCTTTAATGCTTGTCAAGCGATCTGAAACTGCCATAGCTGTCCAATTATGTCGTTTTTTGTGCCGTTTTACGCAGCTTTTTATATATCAGAGAAAGAAAAATACATATCAATATATAAAAGTGGTCATGATAAGTGGTCAGATGTATAGTCCCAGAGACCTGTATTTTACGGGAAATATCAGGCTTCTTGTTATAAGATTCATGGTCATAAGTGGTCAGCTTTTTGGTCAGAAAAATGGCGAATTTCCTTATATACAGGTTTTTTCAGGTCCTGTCGCTTAATCTAACATTAAGCGACAAGATAATGATATTGGATAAGTTATATAATAAATTGAAGAAAGAGAACATGCCGTCCAATACAGGCTACAGCATAACAACCAGAAGACTCCGACTTTGCTGCGGACATCCGGAATGACTCAGGAAAACCCAGGATTTCTATAATGAAATTGAAAGCTTTTATTATGATCTTCTGTTGGCTCATGAAGAACTGGGAGAACTGGGGAGCCAGAAAACTCTTCGGGCCCTGTAGGTTCTGACTATTATGGGAAGAGACAAGCAGGTTCCACAGAATCCCCTTCCCTGGGAAAAAGTCCCATTGTATTTCAGGCGAGCTGCGATAAACAGTGCCATAGCCGCAGCAAAGAGTCACATATCCAGGCAAAAGTCCATTCCGGGGAGGAAAGCAGAAAAGCTTCATTCAGCAGTTACCTATTATAAAGAATTGTGTGATGCAGATACATTTTTCAAAGACATTTTTTGATTGGAAGATGTTGGATATTAAATCGGTTAAGTCGTGTATATGTGGAAGTGTTGCTATTGGCATAATCTGCATGCTTTGCAACAAAAGCTTTGATAGCAGTTTATGGCGAATGATAAGCTCAGTTTTAATTTCGGTAGTGGTATATGTGGGAATTTTAATAGTGATGAAAAACTCGATTGTTCATCATTTCGTTCGTGCTATAGTAAAGAAGCGCAAAGATTAAGAAATGTGCTTCAGCTGAAAATAAAGAACAATGGCTATGTGAGAAATGATATAGTAATTGTTCAAAAATGCACACCGTTACGATATGAGTAGCAGTTAATACAACAGAAACTTCCGGGGAGCTCCTGGCCGTTTGCAGGGTCATAGTATTCAAAGAGAAAATGCAACAGTTATGTTGTTGACATGCAATCAGAATGCCAGTAAAGGAAGTATTGAATTAAAATGCTTATTTAAGCAAGGAGAACTGGTGAATGATAAAATACAAAACCGCGGAACGAAAAGTTGATCTATGATATCTGAGATGGATTGACTTTGATGAATATAGTAATAACGAATATTTGCGAATAATCTGTGGTCAACAGGAATTTCCAAGTTTCAATGGGGCTAGAGATAGTAAGGAAAAATTATTCCGCGTTGCGAGTTCACTAGGAAATTCAATTGGAAATATTGAACAGTTGCTGGTAAGACAATTTATTATAAAAAAGGAAGAGGACTATCAAACAATAGCTCGACTTGTTCGCATGATTGCAGAGCAATGATAGGCAACTTTACGAAAAAAAGGTTTCATGGTATCATTATTTTATATATAATTGATGCTATGGAACCTTTTGAACATAACAGACATATAAAGTGGTGATTTTAGTGAATACAATTTATCGGATTCGTGAAAGTTTACAATGGGATCAGGAAAAAATGGCTGATGAGATGAAAGTTACAGTTGCTACAGTGAAGCGCTGGGAAAATGAGGATGGGATTCCGGGTAAAGCTGCCCAGGAGAAGCTTATCTCTATATGCCAGAAGGAAAAAATAGATTTGGCTGAAGTAGTAGAGGAGTCAATCAGAGAACAGGCACAGGAAATTGCGAAAAGTAATCCGTATAGAGAAATTTTGTTTCATGGTTCTAAGTCGGGATTGAAAGGAAATATTTCACCATCCAGCAGAGACAGATGTGATTTTGGAGCTGGGTTTTATATGGGGACAGAGCCATTACAGCCACTGACTTTGATTTGCGATTATGATGAATCGGTATTCTATATAGTTTCAATAGATGAAAATGAGTTAAAAAAAATTGAAATACCAGCAGATATCGAATGGGCCATGTTGATTGCTTATCACAGGGGAAAACTGGAAGAAATAGCAGGGACAGAATTATATGCTAAGTATGCGGTGATGGATAAAGGATATGATATTATTGCAGGTAGGATTGCTAATGACAGGATGTTTTATGTGTTGGACAATTTTTTTCAAAGGAATGTGACAGATATGGCTTTGGTTGAAAGTCTTTCTGCTTTGCAATTAGGGTGCCAATATGTAGCGATGACACAGAAAGCATGTGATGCGATCCGGATTGAAAGGAAAATTCCGCTTCTTTGGATGGAAAGACAGGCGTTAAAGAAAGTAAGTGGTCGAAATCGAAAACAAGGTATTTCCTTGGCTAATCGGATATGTAGAGACTATCGCCGTGAAGGTAAGTATTTTGATGAAATCATTGACAGTGCAAGACAGAAGTAGGTGAAAATAATGGATTCGATAGAACTGAAGCTTTGTGATATTCAGGGCAGGTTGTTTGAGTTGGCGTGGAAAGAGCATTATAACAGTGAGAGATTTATACGATATTTTATGAATTCAAAGGTGGCCCGGGCGTTAGATTCGGAGTATAACCGGATGCAGTGGGCTGGAGAAGAGTATTTATTGGAAGAGTTTGCAGATGAATGCCCGGAAGTAAAGAAAGATGGTATACAGTATGATAAGGAAGTTATGTATTGGGCGGGATACGTGTATCGATACTGGCATTATGTAACAGGTGAATCAAGCAGAGAGATTTATCGTCAGGCTCCGGCAAAAACCATGAATGTAAATTACCTGATGTTTCACACGATGGATCCGGAGATGGCGGTGGAGGATCTTAAGGAAATTTACAGGCAAAAAAGGGGTGTGTAAAATATGGGTGCATCGCAGATCAAGCAATATAAAAAAATTGATGCACTGCTGATAAAAAATCAAAAAGCTGACAGAAGTACGAACCTGTGTCATTGTAAAAGCAGGTTTATTCTGTCAGCTTTTTATGTAAGTATAATTCGAGTGGCAGAGGATGCTCTGTGAAATTATACCAGTTTATTTAATTTTTCAATAATTTCTGTAAGTTCTTCTCTGGAATACCCGCCGAAGCTTACCAGCGCACGTAATGGCATGGAGTCGGTCATGGCTTCTGTCATTTCTTCGGTGACAGCTTCGGAAGCGGCTTCAGAAGAGGACTCTTCACCAACGTTCATGGCTGAGATATATTTTGCTGTCAGTTCTTTTGCTGTTTCGCTTGTTTTCGGGTTGCGGAACAGTTCGCCCAGGGTGGTGTTCATATGAACATGCATCGGAAGCTCCTGGCTGCTGTTCAGATGGATCCTGCCTTCAAGACGGATATTTCTGGAAGAGGTACCGACAAGGAGCTTATATTCGCCGCTGGCTGCGAACCAGTCATGAAGTTCTGTATTGTACCATGCGAAGCTTCTCTTGTCCAGCTCCATGGTTACTGTTTTGGTTTCGCCTGGATTCAGGAAAACCTTTTCGAAGCCCTTGAGCTCTTTTTCCGGACGGATTGCGGAACTGGTACAGTCTTTGACATAGAGCTGTACGACTTCTTTTCCTGCCATATTTCCTGTGTTTGTTACATCAACCGAAACGGTGACAGTGTCTTTGTCTGTAGGATTTTCATTGGAGATCTTCAGGTCGCTGCAGGCAAAGGTAGTGTAGGAGAGTCCATAGCCAAACGGATATGCTACATCCATTTCTTTTGTATCGTAGTAGCGATAGCCTACGAATACGCCTTCACGGTATTCAACCTTTTCACCACCGCCAAAGTTCAGGTAAGATGGATTGTCGGAGAGCTTGAGCGGCATTGTCTCGGCAAGCTTGCCGCTGGGATTTACTTTTCCGTAAAGGATGTTTGCGACAGCGGTACCGCCTGCCTGACCGCCGAGGTATGCTTCCAGAAGGCCTTTTATATCATTGAGCCATGGCAGCTCCACGGGGGAACCGTTGTGGAGGACGATCACGGTATTCGGCTGTACTTTAAGGATCTCAGCAATGAGACGGTTCTGGCATTCAGGAAGCCTCATGTGGGAACGGTCGTATCCTTCAGATTCAAAGCTGTCCGGAAGTCCGGCGAAGATCACAACCTTGTCAGCGGCGGCAGCAGCTTTGATCGCTTCAGCTGCAAGTGCGTCATCGTAGAGATCTTTGTCTGCAGGGAAACCTTCTGCATAAGTAACCTGTGCATCGGAAGGAACGGAATCCAGTGCGTTTGTGATCTTGAAGCAGTTGATATGAGAGCTTCCGCCGCCCTGGAAACGAGGCTTCTTTGCAAAACCACCGATGAAAGCAACTTTCTCGGATGCTTTCAGAGGGAGGATCTGCCCATCGTTTTTCAGAAGAACCATAGATTCTTCGGCAATGTGGCGTGCTTCTTCATGGTCTTTTTCCATGGTGAATTCCTGCGGTGCCCGGTTGTCTGCATATTCAAAAATTATGCGTAGAATGCGTTCAACAGCCTGGTCAAGAATGTCTTCCTTGAGGGAACCGTCTTTTACGGCCTGTACGATGAGGGCATCGTTGACCCCATTGGAGGAAGGCATTTCCAGCTCAAGACCTGCCTCAAGACCTTTGACGCGGTCATTGACTGCACCCCAGTCGGACATTACATAGCCCTTGAAGCCCCAGTCGCCGCGGAGAACATCTGTGAGAAGCCATTTATTCTCAGATGCGAAAGTGCCGTTGATCTGGTTGTAGGAGCACATGAAGGTGTATGGCTGAGCTTTTTTTACTGCGGTTTCGAATGCAGGGAAATAGATCTCACGTAAAGTGCGCTCATCAGCCTCGGAAGAATTGCTCATGCGGTGATATTCCTGGTTGTTTGCTGCAAAGTGCTTGATAGAGGTTCCTACATGCTGGGACTGCACTCCGTTTATAAAAGCGGCTGCGATCTCACCTGCGAGATATGGATCCTCGGAATAATATTCGAAGTTTCTTCCGCAGAGAGGAGAACGTTTGATGTTTACGGCCGGTCCGAGAACTATGGATACATCGTTGGCCTGAGCTTCTTTTCCGATGGTTTTGCCCATTTCTTCCATCAACTTGCGGTCAAAGGAGCAGGCGCTTAAAGCGGCCGGCGGGAAGCAGACGGCTTTGATGCTGTCGTTCATTCCAAGATGATCGCCCTTGTCATCCTGCTTACGAAGTCCGTGAGGGCCGTCGCTGACCATTACTTCCGGGATCCCCAAGCGTTCCACATGTTTCAGATGCCAGAAATCAAGACCTGAGCACATGCCGGCTTTTTCTTCCAGTGTCATCTGGCTTACGATTTTTTTCAGATCACGTTTCATTAAAAATACCTCCGAAATGTTTTTCTTACTATGAACTATAGCATGTTTTGCTGGTAAAATATAACAAAAATTTGTTAAAAATAAAAAAATATTGTAGTTTAGCTGAATCAAGTAAGTCCCCTGCTTCAATTGCGAATATCCCTTGCCTCTCACATTTTCAGGAATATAAAAACGATATGCAGGTCGATTGACAGAGCGGTGAGAGATATCTTTTTCTGGCTTTTGTGGGAAGAGTGTAGTAATATAGGTAGGAATAATGACAGAGCTGCCGGACAGAAGAATGGTCGACTGTCTGGTTTAGGTGAAAGGACTTATAATGAAAGACATCATATCAAGTATTATTACAAGTGTACTGACAGCTTTGTACCAGCCATTTTGGTTTTCTGTGATCCTGTCTGTGATGGTACTGTTTTTTTATCTCTTTGCCTACCATAATGAGACAGGTGGAAGGGGAATCAGGGGAGCTTTTTCCGTGTGGTGGCAGTATTTCAGAGGAAATGCTTTTTTTCGGAAGCTGTTTTTTCTGACCTTTTATACAACCATGATCTTGTTTCGCACGCTGCTGAACCGGGATATGTGGATGAATCCCCTTTCGGATGTGATGGAGAACTGGTGGATCTGGAAATATGGAGAGGATGGTACCAGATATCTCACAACCGAGTGTATTGAGAATCTGATGCTGTTCATTCCGTTCACGATCCTGCTGTTCTGGACCGCAGGAAAGAAAATATTGAAAAAAACAACATTCTTGAATATTGTGTGGACCGGACTTAAAATTACCTTTGTATTCTCACTGTCCATTGAACTTTTGCAGCTTTTCCTGAGGCTTGGGACGTTCCAGGTTTCTGATCTGACATATAATACTCTTGGAGGAGGTATTGGCGGGGCTGTGTACTGGATTGGTCATCAGCTTTCAGTCAGGCGGGGAGCCGAATAATGTCTGCCGCAGATAGCAGGAAGACAGAGAAACGGATCAGCCCGGATTGCTGTTCGTGAGTGATGCACTGAAATTTTTGCGCGGTGCATCGCTAAAATTTCGTTGACAAATCTTCCATAACGTGTTAACCTAATACCAGTTTCAAAAAGAAAATGCGTAGATGAGGAATAGTACACAAGAGAACGGAGCACAGAGAGCTGCTGGCCGGTGAGAAGCAGCGGAAGGGATTTGTGGAACTCGCCTCGGAGCATCTGCCTGAAATCTTTATATATTATATAAGAGAGTAGACGCAGACGGTGTCCGCCGTTATCCGGAGAGGATATAAGGATGTATATACATTCCGTATCTGTCAAGTGTGTGAATTTTTATTCATGAAATAAGAGTGGTACCGCGTAGGACAGCAGTTGTCTTTCGTCTCTTGCAGAATCTGCAGAGTCGGAAGATTTTTTTATGTCTTTATATCAAAAACAGAAACCAAAGAGAAATTTTAATGGAAACAGAAAGTGGAGGAAAACAAAATGATGACACCATCCAAGTACAAACGTCAGTATTACATGCCGCCGGTGAAATGTATGAAATGGGCGGAGAAAGAATATGTGGATAAGGCCCCGATCTGGTGCTCTGTAGACCTTCGTGACGGAAATCAGGCACTTGTGATCCCGATGAGCCTGGAGCAGAAAGTGGAATTTTTCAAGCTTCTTGTAAAGATTGGTTTTAAAGAGATCGAGGTTGGATTTCCGGCTGCTTCTGAGACAGAGTATGAGTTTCTCCGTACGCTGATCGAGCAGGATCTGATCCCGAAGGATGTAACGATCCAGGTTCTGACTCAGGCAAGAGAGCATATTATCCGTAAGACTTTTGAAGCTGTTAAAGGCGCCCCAAAAGCGATCGTTCATGTATACAATTCCACATCCGTATCGCAGAGAGAGCAGGTATTCAAAAAATCAAAAGAGGAGATCCTGAAGATCGCAGTAGATGGCGCTGCACTTCTGAAAAAACTGGCTGATGAGACAGAAGGCAATTTTCAGTTTGAGTACAGCCCGGAGAGCTTTACGGGAACAGAGCCGGAGTATGCACTGGAGGTGTGCAATGCGGTTCTGGATGTATGGCAGCCCACTGCAGATAACAAAGCGATCATCAACCTGCCTGTTACGGTTGAGCATTCTATGCCGCATGTGTATGCAAGTCAGGTGGAATACATGTGTGATAATCTGAAATACCGTGAAAACGTGATCGTTTCTCTTCATCCGCACAATGATCGTGGATGTGGCGTTGCAGACTCCGAGATGGGTCTTCTTGCAGGTGCTGACCGAATTGAGGGAACTTTGTTCGGAAATGGTGAGCGTACCGGTAATGTGGATATTGTAACGCTTGGTATGAATATGTATTCCCAGGGTGTGGACCCGAAGATCGATTTCTCTGATATGCCGCATATTTGTGAGGTTTATGAGAAATGTACCGGAATGCAGATCTATGAAAGAAGTCCGTACAGTGGAGCTCTTGTATTTGCTGCATTTTCCGGATCTCATCAGGATGCCATCGCAAAGGGTATGCACTGGAGAGAGAACGGAAATCTGGAGCACTGGACTGTTCCGTATCTGCCGATCGATCCGACAGATGTGGGAAGAAACTACGATGCAGATGTTATCCGTATCAACAGCCAGTCCGGAAAGGGCGGTGTAGGCTATGTACTGGAGACAAAGTTTGGCCTGAACCTTCCTCCGAAAATGCGCGAGGCTATGGGCTATGCAGCCAAAGCAGTGTCCGATCACAAGCACAAAGAGCTTCATCCGGACGAGATCTTCAGTCTGTTCAAATCTACCTTCGAAAATGTGGTTGAACCATACAGCATCAATGAGGTTCATTTCCAGCAGAAGGAAGACGGCATCGTAACACGGGTTACTTCTACATTCCGTGGAAAAACCATCGTTACAGAGGCTTCCGGAAATGGTCGTCTGGATGCGGTAAGCAATGCACTGAAGAAAGCTTACGAACTGAAATACACACTGGAAACTTATCAGGAGCATGCTCTGGAGCAGAGTTCTTCCTCCAAGGCTATCGCTTATGTGGGAATCCGTAAACCGGATGAAACGCTTGCCTGGGGAGCGGGTGTTGATCAGGATATCATCCGTGCCTCTATTGATGCACTGGTAACTGCGATCAACAATCGATAAGCATCCGGTTCCGGATAGGTTTACAAAAAATGAGAAGCTGCCATAAAATGCAGCTTCTTTTTTTGCCGTGCAGATGCTATAATAGTGCGGAATGTGAAAATAACAGTGAGTAAGAGGGATATTATGAAAAATAAGAAAAAAAACAGGAGCTCATACAGCCTGTCCGCAGAGCTGAAAAACGCTCTGAAATATCTGCTGATATGGGGAATGATCCTGATCTTTTCCGCATATCTGCTTAGTGATTCGGAGATCCTCGGAAATGTAAAGCAGCAGGCAAGACCGGATACCTGGTCTATGATCGGTGCGGGAGGAAGCTTTGAAGAGGAGTTTACCTGCAAAACGAACCGTCTGTCCGGTGTGGAGCTTTTTCTTTCTACAGAGAGTGCATCGGTTGCTGGAACGTTTCAGATAACGCTGTATCAGAATGAAAGGGAGATCCAGAGCTGGCAGGCCAGCAGACTGACCATATCGTCGGGGGATACCACGTATTTCCGGCTTGACCAGAAGCTTACGGAATGTAAGGGGCAGAAATTCCGGATCGTTTTAGATGGCGCAAAAGGGGATACCGGAGTGGCTGCAGGGCTGGTGAGCCAGAAGGATGATACACAGACACTTGCCTATCGGATCATTTCCAGGCCATTTCCAAAATCACTGGTGTTTCTGGTGATTGGAGTGGCGGCAGCTGTGATGCTGGTGATCTTTGCATTTCTGAAACGCAGACAGCTCCGGGCAGAAGTGGTGTTTGCCGTTGTTTATATTTTTATGAGTATCTGTACGCTGGCGGCGGTTCCGGCCTTTAATTCGCCGGATGAGTACAGCCATTATCTGAGAAGCTATGAGGTTTCCAGAGGATATCTGACGTCGGAAGGCAACGGAGGAAACGACTTATTCTCATATGGAAGGACGTTTAACCGTGGTCTGGTTCCGGAATTTTCCGCCAAGGATCATGTATCATTATGGGATATCGGAGAGAATGCAGATCAGCGTATCGACCGGGAAAAAACACAGTTTTACGGATTTGGAAATACAGCCTTGTATGCACCTACTTCGTATCTTCCCCAGGCAGTAGGGATCCGCATTGCAGATCTGTTTACGGACCGGCCGATGGTTCTTGCCTATGCGGGAAGGATCGCCAATATGCTTATGTTTGGACTGTTCTTTTTCTTTGCCATTCGTCTGACGCCTGTTGGGAAAAATTTCCTCGTACTTCTGGGGCTGGTACCTGTGAATATCCAGTCAGCAAATTCCATGTCAGCAGATGCCCTGGCCCTGGCTCTGACGGTTGCTCTGGCTGCATTTGTACTGGCTATGCGATATAAACAGAAAAAAGTGATGAGTAGAAGACAGCTGATATGGATGTACGTGCTGACCGGATTCCTGTGTCTTTGCAAAGTGGTTTACATGCCGTTTTGCCTGCTCCTGTTCCTGATCCCGAAAGAACGGTTTAAAAGCAGAAAAAATTACTGGTTTCATGTGGCCTGTGCAGGAGCTGTGATCCTGATCTTAAGTTTCGGCTGGCTGGTCATTGCATCCCGATATCTCTGTGAGTCACAGCCGGGTGTGGATACAGCTGCACAGCTTGTGGGGATCCTGAAGGATCCGGCTGCCTTTATCCTGACTTTTGTGCGGAGCCTGGATAATTTTGGTGTGACCTATCTTACAGAAATGATAGGAAGTAATCTTGGATGGCTGAACATTCCTGTCTGTGCCCTGCTGGCAATGGGATATCTTCTGATCCTGGTCCTTCAGGTTTCCGGGAATGATGATATGTCGGGAATCCGTCTGGATCTTCCGGCAAAGGGCATTCTGGGAGGAGTCAGTCTCCTGGTATTTGCGCTGATCTTTGTAACGTTATATGGACAGTGGACAGCCTATGGCTACGATAAGATCCTGGGCGTGCAGGGACGGTATTTTCTGCCGCTTCTTTTTCCGCTGATCCTTGCGCTGAAGCCCAAACGGTTTGCCGAAGGAGCCGGGGGAACACCATGGGGACTGTTTCTGGGAGCCTGGAGTATCGATCTGTGTGTTTATGCGACACTTTTCGTGCAGGCATTGTGCCGTTTTGCATAAGGTGTCGGATCTGGTCGAGCAAAAATCCTTGACTGGCTGAAAACAAAATATTATAATCAAATCTGTAAATAACAGAAGAAAAAACTGTTCTGAAAAAGGATAAACAGGCAGATAGAAGTACGATTTCCGGAAAGTGGGTGTACAACATTGGACGGAGATGGAAACGCTATCTGCCTTTTTTCTGAAATGAAATATGGCATGAGTGTGGATAACTCTGCGATTTTATGTGGATTTTTATGTGGAATACATGTGGATAAGGTGTGGATAAAACACAAATACCGCCGTTGAAGCGTTAAATACGGGAAAAAGCTTGACATATTCAATATTATTAAATATAATTTTCCCATACATTACAAAAATGTTACAAACATGTAAAGGAAATCGTAATGATCCGTATTTATCCGGGAAGCGATGATAATGGGGGCTGTGATGTCGCATCGGAGGATTATGGGCTGTTACAGAAAATGAAACGCAAGGAATGAGATTATGAAAGTTGAGAAAGATTTACGCGAGGCTGACGGAGTGCAGGATGAACGTAGAAATGGAAAAACCGGAGGAAATTCCGCGCGCAGTTTTGCAGTGCTGACATTATGTGCAGTTTTGGCGATGGTTATTTCTCTGGGGACAAGGACATTTGCAGAAAGTGAGGGGGGCAGGGTTTATGCAGCTTCAGATGGAGGAGAGGGCTCTCCCTATGAAGAGGTTACTGTTCCTACCGGGATTGCAGGTGTGGTTTCAGGAGTTACGGATACACCATTATCCGGAAGCACGGTTACAAGGATCGGAAGCTCCTGTGAGCAGGTGATCGTAGGCCAGAGAGTACAGAAAGTAACCAATACTGCTGCAGATCTTAATGTAAGCTCCTCTATGGAAAACAAAGTAAATGAACTTGATGCAAGATCGATCACACTGGCAGAAAATCCCACACTGATGTCAGATGAAGACTATGATACACTTCTGAGGATCGTGGAGGCAGAAGCAGGAAGTGAAGATATCAAAGGCCGTATTCTGGTGGCCAACGTCATCATGAACCGTGTAAAAAGCGAAGATTTTCCGAATACGGTGACAGAGGTTGTCTGGGATAACAGTGACGGCGTTCCGCAGTTTTCACCGACCTATGATGGCAGGATCAATGAAGTTGCAGTTTCCGATGAAACAAGGGAAGCGGTCAAGCAGGCGCTGAAGGGTACGGATTATTCTGAAGGCGCACTGTTCTTTATCCAGAAATCTGCAGCAGAGGAACATAATGTGGAATGGTTTGAAAAGGACCTGAAGAGGCTCTTTAAATACGGGGTTCATGAATTTTATACATATAAATAGGAAGAACTGATGCAGTACAGAAGGAATCAACCGCCGGCAGAAACAGACCGGCGGTTTCTTTTTATCCGAAAGCTGTGAATATCTGTCTGATCACAGGGTGGGATTGGGCAAGACAGATTCTTTTTTAAAAGTGGTGGCATTTTCCATAATTCCATGCTATAATGTGATAACGTTGAAAAGAAAACGAATATCTTACAATAGAAAGGCGGAACACCAATGCAGGTATTGTACAAGAGCACCAGAGGAAAAGAGCAGGCAGTTACAGCGTCTATGGCCATACTTAAGGGCCTTTCTGAGGACGGCGGACTGTTCGTGCCTGAAAGCATTCCACAGCTGGATGTACCAATGGACAAGCTGGCACAGATGACCTACCAGGAGACAGCATATGAGGTAATGAGCCGTTTCCTTACAGATTTTACCGAGGATGAGCTTAAGAACTGTATCAACAAAGCATACGACAGCAAATTTGATACAGAAAAGATCGCGCCTCTTCATGAAGCGGATGGGGCATATTTCCTGGAACTGTTCCATGGCGCGACCATTGCATTTAAGGATATGGCACTTTCCATTCTTCCGCATCTGATGACAACTGCAGCGAAGAAGAATAATGTTAAGAATGAGATCGTGATCCTTACCGCAACATCAGGAGATACCGGTAAAGCTGCCATGGCAGGCTTTGCAGATGTGCCGGGAACGAAGATCATTGTATTTTATCCGAAGCATGGTGTCAGCCCTATCCAGGAGAAACAGATGGTAACTCAGAAGGGTGCCAACACTTATGTGGTAGGTATTACCGGTAACTTTGATGATGCCCAGACTGCAGTTAAGAAGATGTTCAATGATCATGAGCTGGCAGCAGAGCTGGATCAGGCAGGCTTCCAGTTTTCTTCTGCAAACTCTATCAACATCGGTCGTCTTGTTCCTCAGATCGTATATTATGTATATGCCTACGCATCACTGGTACGCGACGGCAGGATCAAAGACGGACAGGAGATCAATGTGGTAGTTCCTACCGGAAACTTCGGAAATATCCTTGCTGCATACTATGCGAAACAGATGGGACTTCCGATCCACAAGCTGATCTGTGCATCGAATGAGAACCGTGTTCTTTATGATTTCTTCCGCACAGGAACCTATGACAGAAAGAGAGATTTCATCCTTACGACATCTCCTTCCATGGATATCCTGATCTCCAGCAATCTGGAAAGACTGATCTATCGTCTTACCGGAGAAAATGCTGAAAAATGTGCAGAGCTTATGAAATCCTTAAGTGAGGGCGGTGAATATACCATTACTGACGAGATGAAAGCACAGCTTGTTGATTTTTATGGTAATTTCTGCAGTGAAGATGAGACTGCACAGGCCATCAGTGATATCTACAAAAACAGCAATTATGTGATCGATACGCATACTGCAGTTGCAGCCGGCGTATATAAGAAGTATGTAAGTGAGACGGCGGATCATCTTCCGACAGTGATCGCTTCTACTGCAAGTCCGTATAAATTCACAAGAAGTGTTATGGAAGCACTTGGTGAGGAGCATAAAGATCTGGATGATTTTGGCCTTGTAGACGCATTAAGTGCGCTTTCCGGAGTACCTGTTCCACGTGCAGTTGAAGAAATCCGTACTGCCCCGGTTCTTCATGACAGGGTGGTAGATGCAGTGGATATGCCGGCAGCAGTAAAGGATATCCTTAAGATCAAATAATAATTGATAATAAAATCAGTAAGAAAATGTATTTTCTGTTGAAAAAGCACAAATACTGGTTTATAATAAAAACAATGAAAACCGAATCCTGGAATGTTCGATCCCCCTTTTCTTTTTGAACCTACATTGACATTTTGGGAATCCAAAATCGCAGGTTGGATGTCAGACCTCACGTCGTGGTAGGCAGAAGACACTGTTGAGGATACCCACCTAGCATCTGCTAGGCGTCAAAAATAAGGGAACGGCATCCCGGGATTAATCGGTTAAAGACATAGAGCCGGTTAGTGGCTCTTTTTTCATATATGGGAGGAATTAAAACATGAGTGTTTCTGAAAGGAAATTTGGGGTACTTCCTACAGGAGAAGAAGTAAAAATCTATCATCTTGAGAATAAAAAAGGTGCCTATGCGGAAGTGCTTCAGTATGGTGCGATCCTGGTGAAGATATGTGTTCCGGATAAGAACGGAGATCTGAAGGATGTGGTCCTTGGATATGACGATATCCGGGGATATGAGATTAATGGATGTTTTTTCGGTGCGATCATTGGAAGAAGTGGAAACCGTATCGAGAATTCCAGATTTTTTATTGATGATAAAGAAGTGGTTCTTGCAGAGAATGAGAATCATAACAATCTTCACAGCGGTCCGGATGGTTTTGAGAAAAAGCTGTGGGAAGTAAAAGAAATTTCCCAGGAGAAGAACAGCGTGGATTTCTTCCGCATCAGTCCGGATGGAGAGAACGGATTTCCGGGAGAATTTTCCATTGTTGTGAAATATGAATTCACAGAGGAAAACGAACTGAAGATTTTTTACAGAGGACGCTCTGATGCAGCTACCGTCGCCAATATGACCAACCATTCTTATTTTAATCTGAACGGAGAAGGCAGCGGAGATGTGCTTGACCAGGAAGTATGTATTCATGCGAAGTATTTTACTCCGGTAAAAGACAGCCAGTCCATTCCTACCGGTGAATATGCACCGGTGGCGGGAACGCCGATGGATTTCAATGTTTCCAAACCGATCGGCAGAGACATTGAGGCGGACTTTGAACAGCTGAAGTTTACAGGCGGTTATGACCATAACTATGTAACAGATAATTATGCAAAGGGCAATGTCCGTTCGATCGCTACTGCATACTGCAGGGAATCCGGTATCGGTATGGAGGTTTCCTCCGATTGCCCGTGTGTGCAGTTCTATGCAGGCAATTTTGTTAAGGATGAGAAGGGAAAGAACGGTCATGTTTATCATGAACGTTATGGATTCTGCCTGGAGACACAGGTGGAGCCAAATGCAGTCAATGTAGAGGATTTCCATTCTCCGATCCTGCTTCCCGGTGAAGAGTACAGCTCTGAAACGGTTTACCGTTTCTTTGTGAAATAACAGACAAACAGAATTAAAAGAGGTGCGAGAAGGCAATGCAGATACGTGTGGCAGAAGAGAAGGATGCAGCAACACTTTTGGAAATTTATTCCTACTACGTAGAAAAAACTGCGATCACATTTGAATATGAAACACCTTCCATAGAAGAGTTTACGCATCGGATCCATGATATAAAGGCGAAATATCCGTATATTGTGGCAGAAGAGAACGGAGAGATCCTGGGATATGCCTATGGTTCTGCGTTTCATCCGAGAGCTGCTTATGGCTGGTGTGCGGAAATGTCCATTTATGTGAGGCATGACCGGCGGGGCAGCGGTGCAGGAGGCAGACTCTATCGAGCCCTGGAGAGTCTTCTTGCAGAGATGGGAATTCTGAACCTGAACGCTTGCATTGCAGTTGCACCAAAAGAAGATGAATACCTGACCAGTGCCAGTGTGGATTTTCATAAGCATTTCGGCTATAAGCGTGTGGGAGAGTTCCACAGATGCGGCTATAAGTTTAACCGTTGGTATAATATGGTATGGATGGAAAAGATGATAGGCGAACATAAGAGCCTGCAGCCGGAAGTAAAGCTTTTTCCGGAAATCCAGGATAAGATCGGATTTGAACGTTTTTCCTGGTGAAAAAAGAAACCTGAGGGAGGTCAGCATGGACGAGGAAAAGAAAAATATAATCCAGCTCATGCTGGGATTTGTGCGCAGGGCAAACGGAGATCATGTCAGTGCATATGCGGCCCAGGCAGCGTATTTTCTGATCATGTCTTTTATCCCGTTTATACTGTTTCTTACAACGCTGATCCGTTATACACCGTTAAGCTATAATGTTGTCAGGGATGCCATCATCGGGTTTGTGCCCGGAAATCTGCAGACCTTTGTGCTGAGCATTGTGGTAGAAGTATACAAAAGAAGTACAGCCATCGTGCCGTTGTCTGCGCTGATGGCGCTCTGGGCGTCCGGAAAGGGAATGCAGGCGATCACCAATGGCTTAAATACCATTTATCATGTAAAGGAAACCCGAAACTGGCTGATGACCCGAATCTATTCGGTTTTTTATATGCTGTTGTTTGTGCTGGCGATCATTGTCACTCTTCTGGTCCTGGTTCTTGGTAATCGAATCCAAGTAGCTGCACAGAGAACCATTCCGATTCTCGGGAGGCTGCTGGCCAAGGTTATAGGGGCCAGGACATTGCTTGTATTTGCCGTGCTGTTTGCAGTGTTTCTGGTCCTTTATAAAGTGCTTCCAAACCGAAAGGCAACCTTTAAAAGCCAGCTTCCGGGTGCATTTATGATCGCAGTGGCATGGATGATATTTTCCTATGGATTTTCCCTGTATTTTGAATTTTTTCCGAGTTTTGGAAATATGTACGGAAGTCTGACTGCGCTGATCATGGTAATGCTGTGGCTGTATGTGTGTATGAATCTGCTTCTTTACGGGGCGGAGATCAATGCCTACTTCGAAAATGAATTCCGAAAGGCCCAGAGATCTGTAAAAACACTTCTTTCCAAGAAAGAAAATGAAAAAAACAGTTCCAAAGAATCCTGACTTTGCGCTTGACAGAAGGCAGACCTTGTGGCATAGTATTAAAAGACAGAAAAGCTGTGAAGGTGTTTATAGAGGATCATTTTCTCACAGAGAAGGGAAGTCACCGGCTGTAAGCTTCCCCGGGTTCAGATGGTTCTTGAATTTCCCACCGGAGCTTCCTCTCTGAAGTAACAGTAGGAGATGACGTAAGCTGCGCGTTAAGCAGACAAGAGGTGCCCGTGATCTTTTCATGGGAAACTGGGTGGTACCGCGGATATTCCGTCCCTTTTATGAGGGACGGTTTTTTATTGCCCATATCTGGATCTTCGGGGTGGGCGGCGGATCATTTGATCATTTTAATTAAAGGAGAAATAGACCATGGATATGAAAGAAAGACTTCAGGAACTGGCTGAAAATGCCAGAAAACGGATCGAGGAATCCGAGGGCCTGGATAAGCTGAATGATGTGCGTGTTGCATATCTTGGAAAAAAAGGTGAGCTTACTGCAATCTTAAAAGGTATGAAGGATGTTGCTCCGGAAGAGCGTCCGAAGGTTGGACAGCTTGTCAATGAGACAAGAGCTAAGATCGAAGAACTTCTGGAAGCCTCCAAAAAGGATTTCGAGGAGAAGGTCCGTGAGGAAAAAATGAAGGCAGAAGTGATCGATGTAACACTTCCTGCAAAGAAAGCGAAGATCGGTCATCGCCATCCGAATACTATCGCTCTGGAAGAAGTTGAGCGTATTTTCATCGGAATGGGCTATGAGGTTGTGGAAGGTCCGGAGGTTGAGTATGCGGACTACAACTTTACTAAGCTGAATATTCCGGAGGATCATCCGGCAAGAGATGAGCAGGATACATTCTTTATCAATGATTCCATTCTGCTCCGTTCCCAGACATCACCGGTGCAGGCACGTGAGATGGAAAAAGGCAAGCTTCCGATCCGTATGATCGCACCTGGCCGTGTATTCCGTTCTGACGAGGTAGATGCAACACATTCACCTTCCTTCCATCAGATCGAGGGCCTTGTTATTGATAAGAATGTTACGTTTGCAGATCTTAAGGGAACCCTTCAGGAGTTTGCAAAAGAGCTGTTCGGACCGGAGACAAAGACCAAATTCCGTCCGCATCATTTCCCGTTCACAGAGCCGAGCGCTGAGGTTGATGTTTCCTGCTTCAAATGCGGCGGAAAAGGCTGCCGTTTCTGTAAAGGTTCCGGCTGGATCGAAATCCTTGGCTGTGGTATGGTTCATCCGAATGTTCTTCGTATGTGCGGAATCGATCCGGATGAGTATACAGGATTTGCCTTTGGTGTAGGTCTGGAGCGTATCGCACTTCTGAAATATGAGATTGATGATATGCGTCTTCTCTATGAGAACGACAGCAGATTCCTGAAACAGTTCTAAAACAGTGAACACGGATCATGAGTATCCGTCTGACAGTAAATATAGAAAAAAGAAGGGACAACCAAAATGAATACTTCATTATCTTGGATTAAAACATATGTGCCGGATCTGGATGTAACGGCACAGGAATATACAGATGCCATGACCTTAACAGGCACAAAGGTAGAGGGCTTTACAGAGCTGGATGCAGATCTCGACAAGATCGTGATCGGCCAGATCGATAAGATCGAGAAGCATCCGGATGCAGATAAGCTGATCATCTGCCAGGTAAATATCGGAACTGAGAGTGTGCAGATCGTAACAGGCGCTCCAAATGTAAAAGAAGGAGATAAGGTTCCGGTTGTTCTTGATGGCGGACGTGTTGCAGGCGGCCATGATGGAAAAATGACTCCCGGAGGGATCAAGATCAAAAAAGGCAAACTCCGTGGCGTTGAGTCCTTTGGTATGATGTGCTCTATCGAGGAGCTTGGAAGCACCAGAGAAATGTATCCGGAAGCGCCGGAATACGGAATCTATATTTTTCCTGAGGACGCAGTTGTGGGTGAGAGCGCTGTTAAGGCACTTGGCCTTGACGATGTGGTATTTGAGTATGAGATCACTTCTAACCGTGTAGACTGCTACGGTGTTCTTGGAATCGCAAGAGAGGCAGCAGCAACCTTCCAGAAGAAATTCTGCCCGCCGGTTGTAGAGGTTAAGGAAAATGATG
Source organism: Blautia massiliensis (ex Durand et al. 2017) (assembly GCF_051861785.1). Taxonomy (NCBI): domain Bacteria; kingdom Bacillati; phylum Bacillota; class Clostridia; order Lachnospirales; family Lachnospiraceae; genus Blautia; species Blautia massiliensis (ex Durand et al. 2017). The sequence goes on along the minus strand of NZ_CP146725.1, from coordinate 408,936 downwards.
AGAAAGCTTCCGATTATGTAAAAGTTACTGTAGAGGATCCGGAACTTTGCCCGCGTTACTGCGCAAGAGTTGTAAAAAATGTCAAGATCGGTCCGTCCCCGAAGTGGATGCAGAGATGTCTGGCTTCCAATGGAATCCGCCCGATCAACAACCTGGTTGATATCACAAACTATGTAATGGAAGAGTTTGGACAGCCAATGCATGCATATGATCTGGATACCATCGCAAATCAGGAGATCGTTGTACGCCGTGCAGGAAAAGATGAGAAATTCGTCACACTGGATGGCCAGGAGCGTATCATGGATGAGAACGTTCTGATGATCTGTGACGGTGAGAAGGCTGTCGGCATCGCAGGTATCATGGGGGGAGAGAATTCCATGATCACAGACGATGTAAAAACGGTTCTTTTTGAGGCGGCGTGCTTCGATGGAACCAGCATCCGTCTTTCTTCCAAGAGGATCGGACTTCGTACAGATGCATCCGGTAAATTTGAGAAGGGTCTTGACCCGAACAATGCACAGGCTGCAATTGACCGTGCATGCCAGCTGATGGAAGAGCTTGGTGCAGGTGAGGTTGTAGGCGGAATGGTTGATGTCTGCAGCGAGACAAGAGAGCCATCCAGAGTAAAATTTGAGCCTGAGAAGATCAACAAGCTTCTTGGAACCAGCCTTACAAAAGAAGAGATGATCGATTATCTTGGACGTGTAGAACTGGCTTATGATGAAAAAACAGACGAGATCGTTGCACCGACATTCCGTCAGGATATCCACTGTAATGCAGATGTTGCAGAGGAGGTTGCAAGATTCTATGGCTATGATAAGATCCCGATGACACTTCCTACAGGAGAGGCTACTACAGGTAAGCTGCCATTTAAGCTTCGTATCCAGGAGGTTGCAAGAGATATCGCAGAATACTGCGGATTCTCAGAGGGAATGTCCTATTCTTTCGAAAGCCCGAAGGTATTTGACAAGCTTTGTATTCCTGAGGACAGTGATCTTCGTAAAGTCATCACCATCAGCAATCCTCTTGGAGAGGACTACAGTATCATGCGTACAAGCACACTGAACGGTATGCTGGCATCCCTTTCCACAAACTATAACAGACGTAATAAAGATGTTCGTCTTTACGAGCTTGGAAATATCTATCTTCCGAAGTCCCTTCCGGTTACAGAGCTTCCGGATGAGCGTACCATGTTTACACTTGGAATGTACGGAAAAGGCGATTTCTTTGATATGAAGGGTGTATGCGAGGAGTTCTTCGAGAAGATCGGAATGAAGAAAAAGGTTACCTACGATCCAAACAGCGGAAAACCATTCCTTCATCCGGGAAGACAGGCTAACATGATCTATGAGGGTAAGGTAGTCGGATATTTAGGGGAGGTTCATCCGGCTGTTGCAGATAATTACTCTATCGGAGAAAAAGCATATATTGCAGTGATCGACATTCTGGATGTTCTGGAATTTGCTGGTTTCAACCACAAATATACAGGAATTGCCAAATATCCGGCTGTAACTCGTGATCTGAGCCTTGTAGTTCCCCATGCAGTTCTCGCAGGACAGATCGAGGAGATTTTTGATCAGAGAGGCGGAAATATTCTTGAGAGTTATCAGCTGTTTGATATCTACGAGGGCGCACAGATTGAGAAAGGTTTCAAATCCATGGCTTATTCTCTGGTATTCCGTGCCCATGACAAGACTCTTGGTGAAAACGAGATCTCCGCAGCAATGAAAAAGATCATGAATGGTCTTAACGGACTTGGAATCGAGCTGAGAAGCTGATGCTGATCTACATTGTAAGACATGGCCTGACTGAGTGGAATAAATTAAAAAAGCTTCAGGGTGCAGCGGATGTACCTCTTGCGAAGGAAGGGATCCTTCTTGCAGAAAAAACCGGAGAAGCTCTCCGTAATGTGAAGTTTGATATCTGTTTTACAAGTCCGCTCTCAAGGGCAAAACAGACAGCAGAATATATTCTGGGGAAACGTGATGTTCCGATCATACCGGATAAGCGGATTCAGGAGATCGATTTTGGTGTGTTGGAGGGTGATCAGGTAAGAGATGCAGATGGCAATTATATCGATCCGCAGATCGAGACTTTTTTCCGTGCTCCGGTAAATTTTAAACGACCGGAAAAGGGCGAGGATATTTTTGATGTAATCGCCAGGACAAAGGATTTCTGGGATGAAATAACATCAGATCCGACTCTTGCGGATAAAACAATTCTTGTTGCCTCTCATGGATGTGCAGTCCGTGCTCTTCTTCAGAATGTAGATCCTGATCCGGAGAATTTCTGGAGAGGCTCCGTGCCGCCAAACTGCTGTGTTAATCTTGTGGAAGTAAAGAATGGAAAGACAACGCTTCTGGAAGAAGATAGAGTTTATGCATAGAAAATAATGAGAAACGCAGAATAACTGTAATGGCTGTTCTGCGTTTCTTTTTTTGCTTATTTTTATTGGTGGAATTTCACAGGTTATGATTGACTAATTAAGATAAAATGAGATAAAATATATAAAAGTAATGAATAATTCAGAAAAATAAAAGTTAAACTTTACTAATTATATAAAGATGCAGAATTGTGTTGGAACTATATGAAATCATTTAACCAAGTGCGGATTGCGAATATCCGCCTACGGATAGAGGATAATTACTGATAGCGATGTGATATATGGAATGGGGTGAGTATATGCAGTCATTAAATGAGACAAAAGCAGGGGAAAGCTACACGATCAAGTGGATGACCGGAATGCCGGAGACTATGGAACAGATCAGGCAATATGATGTCAGTGAAGGAAAGACCGTGCAGATCATAAGCAGGATACTTGGCGGAGTGATCGTAGGTGTTTGCGGACGCAGGATCCTGATCAGCGATGATGCAGCCTGCCGTATAAAAGTATAAATAGAAAAAAGACGAAAGGACAATTCTTTTGGCGAAGGAATTGTCCTTTCTGGTTGTTTTAGGGAAGATGTTATGATAGTATGGGAACAAAAGAGTAACTTTTTTCAAAAATAAAGACAGGGGAGGCATATTATGGGAAAAAAGTTTATGAATACAGTGCTGTTTCTGGCAGTAACAGTGGCCGCGGCAACCCTGACTGCTTATGTTGGAAAAGGCTCCGGGAATGTGTTGCTTTATAATTTTACATTTCTGGGACTTATGCTGATCATATACGCAGTGGGGCTTTTTGCAGGTTTATATCGGATGGATAACCTGTCAAGAGCACTGAAGCATGGCTCTGGTGAGATCACAGAAGTGTTTCAGCTTCCGGGAAGAGCCAGAAAAGAAGAGATTGGGCAGCTGCGAGGGATTTTCGGTGACCGCTATCTCGACAAAAAGATGGATGATTTTGTTGACAGCATCAGCAGAACGGAAGAAGGGATCGCTGAAGTAGAGGATTTTGTGAATATTGAGGATGTAGATGTACATATCCACAAGAGACTCCTTGAGATGGCTCCGGACATTTTTACAAGCCTTGGTATCCTTGGAACCTTTATCGGTCTTGTGTGGGGACTTAAGAACTTCCAGCCCACAGATTATGAAGTGATGACAAGCTCGGTATCCGCTCTTGTAGATGGCATCAAAGTTGCGTTTCTGACTTCCATTTATGGAGTTGCACTTTCTGTTGTGTATACATTTGGGATGAAAAGCGGATATTCTGCGATGTCCCAGGCGATGCAGGATTTTCTGGATCGTTTTCACGCACTGGTGCTCCCTACTGCGGAGAATGAGTCCTGGAATCTCCTTGTTTCCAGCCAGAAGACACAGACAGAAGCCATGAAACAGATGGCGGAACAGTTTTCTGTGCAGATGGCAGATAGCTTTGAGAAAGTGATCACACCTACTTTTCAGAAGATGAATGATTCTCTGGACGTTCTTACCGCATCTGTGACAAAAGGGCAGCAGGATGCGATCCGGGAGATCCTGGATACGTTTTTAAGCGAGATGCATGGTTCCTTTCAGATGCAGTTTGAAGATTTTAATGATGCTCTGGCAGAACTTAAGAAGGTGCAGAAGGAGAATACAGAATATACATCAGAATTGTACAAGACCATGAGCAGTCAGCTGAGTGAAACTTTTACGAAGCAGGAACGTGCCATGAAGGATGCCATTAAGGAAATCGATGAGATGCAGAGCAGTTATATGAAGACTGCAGACCGTATTATCCGGGATAATCAGATGATCCAGCAGCTGCAGAAACAGGATTACGAAAAGTTTGCCCGGCATATGCATGAAAATGAAAAAGAATCCGCAGATCTCTGGAAAAACTGCAATGCATCTATGCGCCAGTATGTGGACAGCGCTGCAGAGGGGATGAAAGCAGTTGCGGATTCCAATAGGATCAGCGAGGAGCTTCTTCGTGAAGATAAGAAGATGATCGAAGATTTCGAAGCCAGAGTGAAAGAATTTACCGAGAGCCAGAAGATGGTCAATAGTGTTCTGGATGAGGTACGCAGGCTTCTTTCTGAGATCAAGACGGCAAAAAATAACCGTGATATCCATCTGATCGCCGGACAGCCCTGGGGCTATGGAAGCAATGCCGGTATCCAGGAACTTAAGGATAAGCTGACGGGTCTGGAGGATCTTCTGGAAGGACAGGGTGCAAGACAGGAAGCGCTGCTGGATGAGATCGAGCGCAGTATCCGTGAGGCAACGAAGGCAGCACAGAAAAGCCGTTTTGGTTTATTTAAATAAGAGAGGAATTGTCAATGCGCAAAAAAAGAAAGCCGGAGGGGCATGGGTTTAATGTCTGGCGTTCTTATTCGGATATGATGGCAGGAGTTTTGCTGCTTTTTGTTCTGATTATGTGTGTGACACTTTTTCAGGCACAGAAGAGCTATCAGGACAGTCTGAAGGAACGGGATGAAAAAATCGCTCTTCAGGAAAAATATACAGAAGAGCTTCTGGAAAAACAGAATGCGCTGGATGAGCAGGCAGGAACATTAAAGAGCCAGGATGAGCAGATCAAGTCCAAGGACAAGCAGATCAAATCTCAGGATAAAGAACTGTCTTCTCTGGCGGAGAAGCTTGTCAAACAGCAGGAAACACTGGAGGCACAGCAGAAGAAGCTGAAAGAACAGCAGAAAAAGCTGTCCTCTCAGAAAAAGAAGCTTTCCAGCCAGCAGGATACACTGAAAGAGCAGCAGTCTGCGCTGGATGAAAAAACAGAGCTTCTGGAAGAACAGCAGGAGAAGATCGACAAGATCATCGGCGTGAAAGCGGAGGTTGTGGAAGCTTTGCAGAAGGAATTTGAGAAAAAGAACCTCAATGTGGATATTGATCCACAGACAGGTGCGCTGACGTTGAATGCCAATGTTATGTTTGATTATGATCAGGCAGAGCTTACCGATTCCGGTAAGATGACATTGTCCATGGTACTGCCGACATATTGTAAGGTATTGCTGGATGATTCCTATAAGAAATATCTTGGCGAGATCATTATTGATGGTTATACGGATACAGACGGAGATTACAGTTATAACCTGGAGCTGTCACAGAAGAGGTCTCTGGCGGTAGCACAGTATCTTTTGGATATTAAGAGTGATTTTCTGAAGGATTCACAGGTTCAGGAACTGAAGGATTGTCTGACAGTGAATGGGCATTCCATGTCAGATCCGGTTCTGGATGCAGAAGGAAATGTAGATAAGGAGGCGTCCAGACGTGTAGAGGTAAAATTCCGTTTGAAGGATGAAGAGATGATCCAGGAACTGAATAAGATCATGCAGGGAGATTCTGCAGAGTCCGACAGTACTGCTCAGAAAAAAGAAAAGGATCAGAAAGAAAATCAGGATAATAAGCAGTAATAAAATATGGCTGCTTTATATTTTACGAAGTCATTGACGAAGGTTCTGGATACAGTATGGATTCATAAGGGGTACACAGGCAGTTGTTATGTTGAGCTCGCGGAGATGATCTTTAAAGTTACCGGTACAATGATCCCTGGACCGACGATCGAGGGTTATAAGCAGGAATGGGTTTCGGTGTCAAATACGATGACTTTGAGAAATTCTGCTATGCAGCTTCGGAATGAGATCATTCAGGCGAAGAATAATGGTGGAGCTTCGAATCAGTAGATTGGGGATTATCAGCTGCTGATGAGGACTTATCTGGCCTGCCTGAAGAAGTCTGGGGGATATGTGGCGTCAGTTGTGAGGAATCCGTATGTTATGCAGGGGCATTTGGCTCGTTATGATAGTGCGTTGAATTATGAAGCTTATATTTCGGGGTGTAAGTCTAATGCAGTGTATGGGAAGTGATTGAGGTTTAACTGGATCAAGTAAGTTCCTTGAGGGGGTGCGAAAAGCGATAAGCTGTGGAGCAGTTATTCGGTTATGAGCAAGTAGCGAAGTGGATTGTGAATATCCGCTTGACATTTGTTCTTTTTGCTCTGGTGTCTGGCAGTGTTGTATTTGCTGGACACCGGGGCTTTTTTGTTTTGTTGGAGGTATAGAGGGACGCTAGAGGAAGGTGGCATCGGTCTGTGGGGGATGCAGTTGGGGATGTTGTTGAGGTTTTGTGGGGTGGATGGAGAGAGGGACGCCAGAGGAAGGTGGCATCGGTCCGGGCAGGGACTCCGTCGGGGGATACTACTAGGGCTCCGTGAGACGGCTAAAAGCATTGCGGCAGGGTCAGAACTCGCCTCCGGCTCAGACAGCAGACCCTGCCGCAATAACGCCGTCTCCCGCAGCCCAAGTAGTAATCACCCCTCCTCCGCAGCAGCCCAGCCCGATGCCACCTTCCTCTGGCTGACATTTCCAACCGACAGGAAAAAGCCAGAGCATGGGACAGAAGCAAACATCAAAGAAACATCAAAGAAACATCAAAGAATTCAGAATACAGAAACCAGATCGGCACAGCGTACCACCATAAGTACCGAAGAATACAGAAACCAGATCGGCACAACGTTCCATCCTGAGTACCGCAGCACACAGATAAAAGTCAACAACGCAGCACACACAACAACGAAGAACTACTTCCGTGCCCAAGAGGGTGGGGGTGCAGGAGGAGGGCCTTCGAGCTACGGAACTCTGAGATGGCCTTCTCCCTGCATATTCCCGCATTGAAAATGCGACCGGCGTAGCGCCATCCAGCGAAGAGACTTATCATTAAAAAAACAACACAATAAACAACAATAAAAATAATCCTAAAAATTACAAATAAGAATAAAAAAATTGTCCTATAAAAATAAACTTCCAGGAAAATCTAAAAAAATTGAAATTTATGGTTGACAAGCATAACTCCCAGTGGTATTATAACTGAGCTGTCGCAAATAATTGTTTTCAAAAAACAAACAATTAAAAAGAATTTCAGAAAAATGAAATTCACAGTTGACAAAAGACAGAAGATGTGATAAAGTATCCAAGTCGTCAACGAAACGACAACAAAATCTTAACTCAAAAATGTTTGAAAAAAACTCAAAAAAGTGCTTGACAAACAAAAAGAGATGAGATAAAATAAGAGAGCTGTCTGAGAGACAGACGCAACAAACCTTGATAACTAAACAGTGAAACACATACGATTCTCGAAAATTTCTTTACATTTAAAGAACGGTTTAAACAAACCAAAAGCAGTAAAAACGAGAGATAGCCAAACGGTTGTCTTGAGTAAATGAATCAAACATTTTATCAGAGAGTTTGATCCTGGCTCAGGATGAACGCTGGCGGCGTGCTTAACACATGCAAGTCGAACGGGAAACCTTTTATTGAAGCTTCGGCAGATCTAGCTGGTTTCTAGTGGCGGACGGGTGAGTAACGCGTGGGTAACCTGCCTTGTACAGGGGGATAACAGTCAGAAATGACTGCTAATACCGCATAAGCGCACAGAGCTGCATGGCTCGGTGTGAAAAACTCCGGTGGTATAAGATGGACCCGCGTTGGATTAGCTTGTTGGCAGGGTAACGGCCTACCAAGGCGACGATCCATAGCCGGCCTGAGAGGGTGAACGGCCACATTGGGACTGAGACACGGCCCAGACTCCTACGGGAGGCAGCAGTGGGGAATATTGCACAATGGGGGAAACCCTGATGCAGCGACGCCGCGTGAAGGAAGAAGTATCTCGGTATGTAAACTTCTATCAGCAGGGAAGAAAATGACGGTACCTGACTAAGAAGCCCCGGCTAACTACGTGCCAGCAGCCGCGGTAATACGTAGGGGGCAAGCGTTATCCGGATTTACTGGGTGTAAAGGGAGCGTAGACGGATGGACAAGTCTGATGTGAAAGGCTGGGGCTCAACCCCGGGACTGCATTGGAAACTGCCCGTCTTGAGTGCCGGAGAGGTAAGCGGAATTCCTAGTGTAGCGGTGAAATGCGTAGATATTAGGAGGAACACCAGTGGCGAAGGCGGCTTACTGGACGGTAACTGACGTTGAGGCTCGAAAGCGTGGGGAGCAAACAGGATTAGATACCCTGGTAGTCCACGCGGTAAACGATGAATGCTAGGTGTCGGGTGACGAAGTCATTCGGTGCCGCCGCAAACGCATTAAGCATTCCACCTGGGGAGTACGTTCGCAAGAATGAAACTCAAAGGAATTGACGGGGACCCGCACAAGCGGTGGAGCATGTGGTTTAATTCGAAGCAACGCGAAGAACCTTACCAAGTCTTGACATCCCCCTGACCGGAACTTAACCGTTCCTTTCCTTCGGGACAGGGGAGACAGGTGGTGCATGGTTGTCGTCAGCTCGTGTCGTGAGATGTTGGGTTAAGTCCCGCAACGAGCGCAACCCCTATCCTCAGTAGCCAGCATATAAGGTGGGCACTCTGGGGAGACTGCCAGGGATAACCTGGAGGAAGGCGGGGATGACGTCAAATCATCATGCCCCTTATGATTTGGGCTACACACGTGCTACAATGGCGTAAACAAAGGGAAGCGAACCCGCGAGGGTGGGCAAATCCCAAAAATAACGTCCCAGTTCGGACTGTAGTCTGCAACCCGACTACACGAAGCTGGAATCGCTAGTAATCGCGGATCAGAATGCCGCGGTGAATACGTTCCCGGGTCTTGTACACACCGCCCGTCACACCATGGGAGTCAGTAACGCCCGAAGTCAGTGACCTAACCGCAAGGGAGGAGCTGCCGAAGGCGGGACCGATGACTGGGGTGAAGTCGTAACAAGGTAGCCGTATCGGAAGGTGCGGCTGGATCACCTCCTTTCTAAGGAAAAAGTAGAGAGTAAGAATGTGTTTTACTGTTTAGCTATCAAGCTGAAAGATTTCTGGTGCCGATGCGGTTGGGGGACACACCCGTTCCCATCCCGAACACGACGGTTAAGACCCAATCGGCCGATGGTACTGCACTGGAGACGGTGTGGGAGAGCAGGTGGGCGCCAGATCAAAAAAAGAAGAACAGGGAAACCTGATGAGATAGATGCTGGTTTTACCAGTGATCTGAGAGAAAAAGCTATTTTCCTTTCAGATGGCTGATAAAACATCAGTCAGCATTGTACCTTGAAAACTGCATACATGAAATTTGATTAAGTTAATCAAATATCCTTAAACGCAAAGTATTAAGAAATTAATGCAAACGCAAAGATAGGAAGACATCGATTTATCTGTTATGAACAGAGTAATCAAACACATACGTTACGAACGTGAGTGTAAACTTCGTGAGAAGAAAGCACTTACTGTAGTAACACGAGAATCAAGAGACCGCATCACCTACGCTAGGGTGATGTTAAGCGGCAGGCAGATCATCCACAGGAAGATCCACTTGCATGCTAAGGCAAAAGGTCAAGCAATAAGGGCACAGGGCGGATGCCTTGGCACTAAGAGCCGATGAAAGACGTGATAAGCTGCGAAAAGCTTCGGGGAGGAGCAAATATCCCGTGATCCGGAGATGTCTGAATGGGGAAACCCGCATGAGCAGACCTCATGCATCCATACGCCAATCCATAACGTATGGAAGGGAACCCGGGGAACTGAAACATCTAAGTACCCGGAGGAAAAGAAAGAAACATCGATTCCGTAAGTAGCGGCGAGCGAACGCGGAGGAGCCTAAACCGGTGTGCGTGCATGCCGGGGTCATGGACTGCATTTAAGATTCAGCGAAGTTAACAGAACGGTTTTGGGAAAGCCGGCCGGAGAGGGTGAAAGCCCCGTACGTGAAAACAGAGCTGACTGAGCAGGATCCGGAGTACCACGAGACACGAGGAACCTTGTGGGAAGTAAGGGGGACCACCCCCTAAGGCTAAATACTACTTAGTGACCGATAGCGCATAGTACTGTGAAGGAAAGGTGAAAAGGACCCCGGGAGGGGAGTGAAAGAGAACCTGAAACCCTGTGTCTACAAGCTGTGGGAGTGCCTTATGAGCACGACCGCGTACTTTTTGTAGAACGGTCCGGCGAGTTACGCTTACTGGCAAGGTTAAGCACTTCAGGTGTGGAGCCGTAGGGAAACCAAGTCTTAACAGGGCCAGAGTCAGTAGGAGTAGACCCGAAACCGGGTGATCTATCCATGTCCAGGTTGAAGCTGCCGTAAGAGGTAGTGGAGGACCGAACCCACATCCGTTGAAAAGGGTGGGGATGAGGTGTGGATAGGGGAGAAATTCCAATCGAACCCGGAGATAGCTGGTTCTCCTCGAAATAGCTTTAGGGCTAGCCTCGGTGTGAGTCTTGCGGAGGTAGAGCACTGAATTTCCTAGGGGGCGTCAAAGCCTACCGAAGAATATCAAACTCCGAATGCCGTGTAGATATCACCGGGAGTCAGACTGCACGAGATAAGTTGGGCGGTCAAAAGGGAAAGAGCCCAGACCTACAGTTAAGGTCCCAAAGTGCGCGTTAAGTGGAAAAGGATGTGGGATTTCGAAGACAACCAGGATGTTGGCTCAGAAGCAGCCATACATTCAAAGAGTGCGTAATAGCTCACTGGTCGAGAGGTCCTGCGCCGAAAATGTCCGGGGCTGAAACGCGCCACCGAAACTAAGGAATCTGAAAAGATTGGTAGAGGAGCATTGCATGCGGGAAGAAGCAGTACCGGAAGGAGCTGTGGACTGCATGGAAGAGAGAATGCCGGAATGAGTAGCGAGATAGAGGTGGGAATCCTCTAGGCCGAATATCCAAGGTTTCCAGGGTAAAGCTGATCTGCCCTGGGTGAGTCGGGACCTAAGGTGAGGGCGGGAGCCGTAGCCGATGGACAACAGGTTGATATTCCTGTACTGCAGTATGACAGAACTGTGGGGACACGTAAGGAGAGCGGGAGCCGGGAATGGAAAGCCCGGTACAAGCGAGGTACCAGTATGGTAGGAAAATCCGCCATGCAATGGGAAGACGTGATGTGGAGTGAATTTTAGTAACGAAGCCCGTGAGCCATGCGTCAAGAAAAGCCGCTATCGTTCATATTGTACCCGTACCGTAAACCGACACAGGTGGATGAGGAGAGAATCCTAAGGCCGGCGGAAGAAGTATTGCCAAGGAACTCGGCAAAATGGCCCCGTAACTTAGGGAGAAGGGGTGCCTGCGAGAGCAGGCCGCAGAGAATAGGCTCAAGCAACTGTTTAGCAAAAACACAGGTCTATGCGAAACCGAAAGGTGAGGTATATGGGCTGACGCCTGCCCGGTGCTGGAAGGTTAAGAGGAGAGGTTAGCGGTAACGCGAAGCTTTGAATTTAAGCCCCAGTAAACGGCGGCCGTAACTATAACGGTCCTAAGGTAGCGAAATTCCTTGTCGGGTAAGTTCCGACCCGCACGAAAGGCGTAATGATTTGAGCGCTGTCTCGGCAATACATCCGGTGAAATTGAAGTGCCAGTGAAGATGCTGGCTACCCGCGCCAGGACGGAAAGACCCCATGGAGCTTTACTCCAGTTTGGCACTGGGGTCCGGTGTTGCATGTACAGGATAGGTGGGAGGCTGAGAAACGGTAACGTCAGTTGCCGCGGAGCCGCTGTTGGGATACCACCCTTGTGATATTGGGCTTCTAACCAGCCGCCGTGACCCGGCGGTGGGACAATGCCAGGCGGGGAGTTTGACTGGGGCGGTCGCCTCCGAAAGGGTATCGGAGGCGCCCAAAGGTTCCCTCAGAATGGACGGAAACCATTCGAAGAGTGCAAAGGCAGAAGGGAGCTTGACTGCGACACCGACGGGTGGAGCAGGTACGAAAGTAGGGCTTAGTGATCCGGTGGTATTAAGTGGGAATGCCATCGCTCAACGGATAAAAGCTACCCTGGGGATAACAGGCTTATCACTCCCAAGAGTTCACATCGACGGAGTGGTTTGGCACCTCGATGTCGGCTCATCGCATCCTGGGGCTGTAGTAGGTCCCAAGGGTTGGGCTGTTCGCCCATTAAAGCGGTACGCGAGCTGGGTTCAGAACGTCGTGAGACAGTTCGGTCCCTATCCGGCGTGGGCGCAGGATATCTGAGAGGAGCTGTCCTTAGTACGAGAGGACCGGGATGGACGGACCGCTGGTGGACCGGTTGGCTTGCCAAAGCCATGGCCGGGTAGCCAAGTCCGGAAGGGATAAACGCTGAAGGCATCTAAGCGTGAAGCCCCCCTCAAGATGAGATATCCCATTCTTATGAAGTAAACCCCCTTGAAGACGACGAGGTAGATAGGGCAGGGGTGGAAGTGTGGTAACACATGGAGCTGACTGTTACTAATCGGGTGAGGGCTTGACCAAAAAGCCGAGGAAGCGGGCAGGAAACAGCAGGAATGGATCGGAACAAGCTTGCTTGTGGAGAGGCATTCATGATGATTCCTGAACATTTGCGAAGCAAATGACATCGAACGACGGAGTCGTGAGATGACTACCGCTGTAGTATCGGTACGCAGGTTAAATTTGATTCAAAAAGTTTGATTAACCATCAACAAAGCATGTATGTAGTTTTTAAGGTACAAAGGGAAAGAGGAAAGCAGGAGAAAAATCAGTACATGGATTTTTCTCCTGCTTTTGTTATATATGATCATACATCTCCCACCATTTACATCTCTTTTTCCATATGCTACAATAGGTAAGACCAAAGGAGCCTGACCAGGCTGTGAAGAGGTGCAGGCTTTGACCTTTGAACTTGATTTGGGCAATTTAATCGTAAGGAGGAAAGAAAAGAGGATGTTTAATTTTCTTGTGACTGCCGAAGGCGGTCTCACAACGGCAGGATATGGCGTATCTGTTATTGCAGTCCTGATTTTGATAATTCTGGTAGCAGTATTACTTCAGAAAAACACATCTGCATTAAAATTTACCACACAGCAGCTGGTTACCTGTGCAGTAGCATTGGCACTTGCATATGTAACTTCCTACATTAAGATATTTAAACTGCCATTTGGCGGATCTGTGACCTTGTTCAGTATGTTGTTTATTGTTCTGATCGGTTACTGGTATGGCATTAAGGTAGGAATTCTTACCGGTCTTGTATATGGGATTTTTCAGTTCCTCCAGGAGCCATATGTCCTTTCATTTTTTCAGGTATGCTGTGATTACATTCTGGCATTTGGAGCCATGGGGCTTTCCGGATTATTTACAAAATCCAGAAAACATGGTCTTCTTAAAGCATACATACTAGCAATTCTGGCAAGAGGGGCATTCCATGCACTTGGTGGATATCTTTATTGGATGGATTATATGCCGGATAATTTTCCGAAGTCTCTGACAGCTTTGTATCCGATTATTTACAATTACAGTTATATTCTTCTGGAAGGTGTACTGACGATCGTAGTAATTTCTATTCCGGCAGTATCCCGTGCACTTGGGCGAATGCGAATAATGGCAACTGGTGGAAACCGACAATCTGCAGCCACCGAAAAATAATTAATACAGACACATAAATAAAAATAGATCGTTCAAGCTACTACGATCTTTTTTTATTGAAAAATCACAAAAAGTTATATAAAACAAACCAAAAACACAAAGAATACTTTTCACCTAAAGAAAGTTGTGCTATGATAATCAGGCGGAATAATTTCCCATTCAAACGGATGAAGGCAAGTCCCCACCTACAGTTTATTGCTTTTCGCAACCACATAGGAGACTTCTTTGATTCGGTTAAAATATTTCAGACAGATATAATCTGAACATATAAAATACAAAAGAAAAAGCAGCCATACAGTTGCGAAAAGGAGAATATCTTAAGTAATCAAATTTGTTGACTAATGTGATCAAATATGTTTAAAAGTACTCAAAAGAGTAAATTATTATGAACACATCAAATATCACAAATTACAAGCCAAAAGATTTTGCTGAACTGTTAGGTGTATCTGTAAAAACATTACAGCGTTGGGATAGAGACGGAACTCTAAAGGCAAACCGAACTCCAACTGATAGACGTTATTACACTTATGACCAATATCTGCAATTCAAAGGAATAAGTACTGAAGATGACCAACGTCAGGTAGTTATTTATGCCAGGGTATCTACAAGAAATCAAAAAGATGATTTACAAAACCAGGTTGCATTTTTACGACAGTTTTGTAATGCCAAAGGTATTATTGTAGACCAGTGTATTGAAGATTATGGAAGTGGCCTTAATTACAATCGTAAAAAGTGGAACGAATTATTAGATGAAGTGATGGAACAAAAAATCAAAACCTCGTGCAGGATATTGTTTCAATACTCCATGTGTTCTCTTGCAGGTTGTACGGACTTCGTAAGTATAAAAAACAAATAGAAAGGGATGTGGAAATTGCTAAAGAGCTTCAAGACGGAAATAAATCCGTCAGAGGAACAGAAAGTCAAGATTCATAAGACGATAGGAACTTGTAGATTTATTTATAATTTCTATCTTGCCCATAATAAAGAACTTTACAACAACGGTGAAAAGTTTATGAGCAGTAACAGGTTTAGAGTCTGGCTTAACAATGAATATCTTTCTGAGCATCCGGAGTATTCGTGGATCAAGGAAGCTTATTCAAAAGCAGTAATACAGTCAGTAAATAATGGACAAACTGCTTTTACAAGATTTTTCAATCACGAGAGTGCTTTTCCTAAGTTCAAAAAGAAAGGCAGATCTGATGTAAAGATGTATTTTGTAAAGAATAATCCAAAGGATTGTCGTTGCGAAAGGCATAGAATCAATATTCCGTCACTTGGTTGGGTCCGTATCAAAGAAAAAGGATATATTCCAACAACTAAAGACGGATATGTGGTTAAAAGTGGCACGGTCTCAATGAAAGCTGACAGATACTATGTTTCAGTTCTTGTAGAAATTTCTGATAACAAGATTGCTGATAATTCCAATGCAGGAATTGGCATAGACCTGGGATTAAAGGATTTTGCCATTGTTTCTAATGGTAAGACTTATAAGAACATCAACAAGTCAGCAAGACTGAAAAAGCTTGAGAAACAACTTATTCGGGAACAGAGATGTCTCTCCCGTAAGTATGAAAATCTAAAGAAAGGAGAAGTCACTCAAAGGGCGAATATACAAAAACAAAAACTCAAGGTACAGAAACTTCATCATAAGATAGATAATATCCGTACTGATTACATTAACAAGACAATCGCTGAGATAGTGAAAACCAAGCCATCTTATATAACGATCGAGGACTTAAATGTAAATGGTATGATGAAGAATCGACATCTTTCAAAAGCAGTTGCATCACAAAAGTTTTATGAATTTAGAACAAAGCTGCAAATCAAATGCAATGAAAATGGGATCGAACTTCGAATAGTAGATAGATGGTATCCATCATCTAAAACCTGTCACTGCTGTGGCGCTATCAAAAAAGATTTAAAGCTTTCAGATAGAATATTCAAATGCAGTTGCGGTTATGTCGAAGACAGAGATCTCAATGCTGCACTTAATTTGAGAGATGCAATAACTTACGAAGTTGCATAACTAAAACGCAAACGTAAGTATGTACCGAAGGCTATTTTCGGGAATTTACGACTGCGGAGTGTACAAGAACTTGTGAGTAGATATGATTTCGGTCAATCAAAAACATACACGGTGAAGCAGTAAGTAGAACTCGTGAGAGTCTACGTTATCTCGATGTGAGTATATTTACACATATTTTGAGTGGCAGAAGAAAAAGATGTCTAAAAAAATCGAACGAAATGATCCCTGCTGGTGTGGAAGCGGAAAAAAATATAAAAAATGTCATGAAGCATTTGATGAAAAAATGGAACTCATGAAAAAGAAGGGGTATGCAGTTCTTGACCATGATCTGATCAAGACACCTGCACAGATCGAGAAGATCAAAGAGAGCTGCAAGATCAATGTTGCAGTTCTTGATTATGTTGCAGAGCATATCGGACCAGGCGTGACGACACAGCAGATTGATGACTGGGTACATGAAGAAACAGTACGTCATGGCGGAATTCCGGCACCACTTAATTATGAAGGTTTTCCAAAAAGCGTATGTACATCTATCAACGAGGTAGTATGCCACGGAATCCCGGATGAAGAAATTGTCTTAAAAGAAGGTGATATTGTCAATGTAGATGTATCCACCATTTATCAGGGATATTTTTCTGATTCCTCCCGTATGTTCTGTATTGGACAGGTAAGTCCGGAGAAGGAGAAGCTTGTCCGTGTGACAAAAGAATGCATAGAGCTTGGCCTTGAACAGGTAAAACCATGGACACCGATCGGAAATATGGGAAGTGCTGTACACAAACATGCAGTGGAAAACGGCTATACAGTTGTGAGAGAAATTGGCGGACATGGTGTAGGTCTTGAGTTTCATGAAGATCCATGGGTAAGCTACACATCTAAGGAAGATTCAGGTGTACTCATGGTACCTGGAATGATCTTTACTATTGAACCAATGGTCAATATGGGATCTGATGAAATCTATACAGATGAGATCGATGACTGGACAGTGAGGACAGAGGATGGTCTGCCATCGGCACAGTGGGAGATCATGGTCCTTGTCACAGAAACAGGACATGAGGTCCTTTGCTGGTAAAAGCCATCGAAAATCCGGAAAAAAAGTCCTTGCAATGAGAAGTTATCTAGTGTATAATCACATATGTTGTGAAAAAAGATGGTCCTCTGTTACCATATGTGTATTAAGAACATCCAGTATAATTAAGGAGAGAAAGAAATGAACGAAATTATTAAGAACATTGAGTCCGCTCAGCTGAAAGCTGAAGTACCGCAGTTCCGCGTAGGAGACACAGTAAGAGTACACGCACTGATCAAAGAGGGAACACGTGAGCGTGTTCAGATCTTCGAGGGTAC
Source organism: Blautia massiliensis (ex Durand et al. 2017) (assembly GCF_051861785.1). Taxonomy (NCBI): domain Bacteria; kingdom Bacillati; phylum Bacillota; class Clostridia; order Lachnospirales; family Lachnospiraceae; genus Blautia; species Blautia massiliensis (ex Durand et al. 2017). Next base: position 391,829 of record NZ_CP146725.1, on the reverse strand, counting down.
AGTACTTAAGAGACAGGGTGGAAGCACAAGAGAGACTTTCACAGTAAGAAAGAGCTCCAACGGTGTTGGTGTTGAGAAAACATGGCCGCTTCATTCCCCACATGTAGTTAAGGTTGAGGTTATCCGTCATGGTAAAGTACGCCGTGCGAAACTGAACTACCTGAGAGATCGTGTAGGTAAAGCTGCTAAGGTTAAAGAGCTTGTAAAATAATTTCATAAGTAAAGAGGCAGGGACAATAACATTTGCTATTGTCCCTCTTTTTACATCAGTGCGTATGCGTGTAAAGACACATACAGGGGATAGAATATGGGATTAAATAAGAAGATTAATATCGAAAATCTGAAGGAAAACAGAGCTGTTTCCGAAGCAAGGGAGAAGCTTCGTGATGACAGGACAAGAGGAATCGTGAAATGGGTGTTTGAAATTATTGTGACCCTGGTTTTTGCTGTGCTGGTTGCAATCTCTGCATTTCAGACTGTGACATTGCAGGAAAGTGCCATGGAACCCACGTATTCTGTAAATGAAAAGTTTTTTGTAAACAGGGCTTTATATAAGGTCAGTTCACCAAAACGTGGAGATGTGATCGTTTTTAAAACAAGCGCCAGTGACTCGGCAGCCCTGCATATCCGACGTGTGATCGGCCTTCCCGGGGAGACTGTTCAGGTTAAAGACGGGAAGATCTATATCAACGGCAAGGTTTATGAAGAAAACGGAGCTTATCAGGATATGACAGATGGAGGACTTGCAAATAGTGCTATAACTCTGGAAAGCGAGGAATATTTTGTCCTTGGTGATAATCGCAATAACAGTGAGGACAGCCGCTTCAGCGATATAGGAAATATCAGTAAGAAGTACATTGTCGGGAAAGTTTGGTTTACAGTTTCTCCGAAAAATAAAATAGGTTTTATAAAATAGATCAAAGTAAACAGATTAAAGTATAGATAAATGAGGTGAATTATGAACGTACAGTGGTATCCAGGCCATATGACGAAGGCGAAGCGTCAGATGCAGGAAGATATCAAGCTGATCGATCTGATCATTGAGCTTGTAGATGCAAGAGTTCCTCTTTCCAGCCGAAATCCGGATATTGATGAGTTGGGAAAAAACAAGGCGCGTATGATCCTTCTCAACAAAGCAGATCTTGCCGATGAGAGACAGAACCGTGCCTGGATGGAATATTTCAAAGAAAAAGGAATCTATGCGGTAAGTATTGATTCCCGCAATAAGGGATCTATGAAGGCCGTTTCTGCGGCAATCACAGAGGCATGTAAGGAAAAGACAGAGAGAGACCGGAGACGAGGAATCAAAAACCGTCCGGTACGTGCGATGGTTGCAGGAATCCCTAATGTTGGAAAATCAACATTTATCAATACCTTTGCAGGAAAAGCCTGTGCCAAGACTGGTAATAAACCAGGAGTTACAAAAGGAAAACAGTGGATACGTCTGAATAAAAGTGTGGAGCTTCTGGATACCCCTGGAATTCTCTGGCCGAAATTTGAAGATCAGGAAGTTGGAATGCGTCTTGCCTATATCGGTTCGATCAAGGACGATATTCTGAACATCGAAGAACTTGCCCTGGGTCTGATCGGATATCTGCAGGAGTTTTATCCGGCAGCGATCAGAGAGAGATACAATGTAGAAGAAGAGCTGAAACCGCTGGATATCCTTACTGCAGTTGCGAAAGCAAGAGGATGTCTGAAAAAGGGCGAAGAGCTTGATTATGAGAAAGCATCCCGCCTTTTGCTGGAAGAATTTCGTTCCGGAAAACTGGGAAAAGTGACTCTTGAGTTTCCAAAAGAACCGGAGGAAGCGTAATGGAAACAATGAAAGATATCAAGGCGCGTTTTGCGTCAGCGAAGGAGGGCGAATATAACGCCCTTTTTCGTCATTATGAAAATGATGAGAGAAGCGGTGTACAGAAACTGATCCAGCAGTATCACAAAAAGCTTCAGGCTCTGGAGGATGAGCGTGTACGTACAGAGAGCATGAAGAAATATGAACATGAATATGAGCATCTTGGATATCTTTGCGGGATCGATGAGGTGGGAAGAGGCCCTCTTGCCGGACCGGTAGTCGCCTGTGCGGTGATCCTTCCGAAAGACTGCGATATTTTATGGCTGAATGATTCTAAAAAGCTTACAGCTAAGAAGAGAGAAGAATTGTACGATGTGATCCTGGAGGGAGCAGTTTCTGTTGGAATTGGAATGGCAAGTCCGGAGAGGATTGATGAGATCAATATCCTGCAGGCAACCTATGAGGCAATGCGTCAGGCAGTGAGCAGGCTTTCTGTACAGCCTCAGCTGCTTTTGAACGATGCGGTTACCATACCGGAAATCCAGATTCCGCAGGTACCCATCATCAAAGGTGATGCAAAAAGTGTATCCATTGCGGCAGCAAGTATTGTTGCCAAAGTGACCAGAGACCGGATGATGGAAGAATATGATAAGGTTCTTCCGGAATACGGATTTGCCTCCAATAAAGGATATGGTTCTGCAGCGCATATTGAAGCACTGAAGAAATATGGACCAAGTCCGATACACAGAAAAACGTTTATCACACATTTATCGTAAAAATACTTAAGATACCGACATCAAAAACAGAAAGGTTTTGTTTATCTGAAGGAAAATAGAAGACAGAAGGGCAGCTATTATGAAGGAATTGCTGCAGCGTTCCTGGAAGAAAAGGGGCTGCAGATCAAGGAAAGAAATTTTCGCTGCCGAAGTGGTGAGATCGATCTTGTTGCGCAGGATGGAAGATATCTGGTGTTTATTGAAGTGAAATACAGAAAGAACGGAAAGAGTGGAAATCCTTTTTCAGCGGTAGGGAGAGAAAAACAGAGGATCATCAGCAAAGTGGCAATGTTTTATCTGATTGCACATGGATACCGGGAGCTGCCTCCCTGCCGTTTTGACGTAGTAGGAATTGATGGAGAGAACATCCACTGGATAAAAAATGCTTTTGATTTTTGCAGTTGAAAGGACTGGTCACATAAGATGAAAATAAAATGGTATAAAGATAAACAGCTAATGAATGTAAATCAGAAGAACGAGGTTACCTGGCTTACATATCCTGCTTTTGAGAAATTTTCCGGAATCGTACATGGCTTCAGTACCCGTCTGGGAGGAGTAAGCCAGGGGATTTATGAATCTATGAACTTAAGCTTCACAAGAGGGGATGAAGAGTCTGCGGTGCGGGAAAATTACCGCAGACTTTCTGCTGCTATGGGATTTTCCATGGAAGATATCGTAACCTCTGATCAGACACACACCACCAATGTACGTGTGGTCACGGAAGAAGACAGAGGAAATGGGATCACAAAACCAAGACCTTATACGGATGTGGATGGAATGATCACCAATGTGCCGGGACTGGTGCTGGCAACGTTTTATGCGGACTGTGTACCACTTTTCTTTATAGATCCGGTACATAGAGCTGTGGGATTATCTCATTCCGGCTGGAGAGGTACTGTAGGAAAGATCGGAAAAGTGACGGTGGAGAAGATGACTGAGGAATTTCAGACAGATCCTTCAGAGCTTTATGCAGCCATTGGTCCTTCTATCTGTCAGGATTGCTATGAAGTCAGTGAAGATGTGATCGATCAGTTTAGAGAGGCGTTTGAAGAAAAATACTGGGATGTGCTTTTCTACAGAAAACCAGATGGGAAATACCAGCTGAATCTGTGGGAGGCGAACCGAAGGCTCTTTCTGGATGCAGGCATAAAAGAAGAGCGGATCTCAATGCCGGGCATCTGCACCTGCTGTAATCCGCTCTTTCTTTACTCACACAGGGCTTCTCACGGGAAACGTGGAAACCTGGGAGCATTTATTACTGTTCGTTGACTTTTTTCATGAGATCCATGATCTTTTCGTTGCTGGAACGAACCTTCTCGACAGATACATCATGATTGATGATATCGATGATACTTGCAAGATATTTGCTCATGTTTGCTTCGATATAGTATGGACGGTCAAGAAGCTCAGGAATACGATAGTTAAGGTTGGTTGTGATGACTCTGTCCAGCCAGCCTTTTTCGTAATATTCATCAAATTTGGCTACGCCATCTGTAAACAGACCGTAGGTTGTGCAGACGAATACACGTCCGGCTTTACGCTCTTTGAGCTGACGGGCAACATCCAGCATGCTTTCTCCGGAAGAGATCATATCGTCGATGATGACAACATCTTTGCCCTCTACGGAATCTCCGAGGAATTCGTGAGCAACGATCGGGTTCTTTCCGTTGACCACGGTGGAGTAATCACGGCGTTTGTAGAACATACCCATATCGACTCCAAGGATATTGGAGAAGTATACAGCACGGGACATGGCACCTTCATCCGGGCTGATGATCATGAGATGATCATTGTCAAGCTTGAAATCAGGGACATTTTTGACCAGTGCTTTCAGGAACTGGTATGTGGGGAAAAAGTTATCAAAGCCCTTCAGCGGAATAGAGTTCTGTACACGTGGGTCATGAGCATCAAAAGTAATGATGTTGGAAACACCCATGGCACTTAACTCGCGAAGTGCAAGTGCACAGTCAAGAGATTCTCTCTTGGTGCGTCTGTGCTGACGTCCCTCGTAAAGGAATGGCATGATAACGTTGATGCGGTGTGCTTTACCGGTGGCTGCGGAGATGATTCTCTTCAGATCCTGGTAATGGTCATCCGGAGACATGTGGTTCTCATGACCGCATACGCTGTAAGTAAGGCTGTAATTGGTCACATCTACCATGATATAAAGGTCTGTTCCGCGGACAGATTCCTTGATGTAACCCTTACCCTCACCGGTTCCGAAACGTGGGCATTCGCAATCTACAAGGAAAGATTTTTCTGCATATCCCTGTGGGATAATGGTGGATTTCTTGGCGGCTACAAGTTCTTTACGGAATTTAACCAGCTTTTTGTCAACCTCCTCGGCCAGTTCGCGGCATCCGGCAAGTGCGGCGATTCGGATCGGGGCAACAGGCATAGACTTTTCCAGCAATTCTATGTTTGGCATAATATTCCTCCTAAGTGTATGTCATTAAAAATTCTCAGTCTATTTATAACATCAGACCCACGTGTCAGTCAAGGTGTTTTCTCAAAGTGTTGATTTTTAAGAGCAAAGTTGTTATTATATACGGGATAGAAAAGGGAGATAATGATGAAATTAAGAAAGCATATGATTTCCAGGGTGCTGCCCGACAGTATTGCCGAGGAGCTGGGGCTGGAGCCGGGAGACAGACTTGTGTCTGTAAACGGACAGCCTGTGGAAGATGTCTTCGATTACCGGTATCTCATGAATGAAGAGCTCGTGGTGCTTCTGGTAGAGAAGCCTGATGGTGAAGAGTGGGAGCTGGAGGTAGAGAAGGAATATGAGGAAGACCTTGGAATAGAATTTGAGAACGGAGGACTGATGGATGACTATCGCTCCTGTTCAAATAAGTGTATGTTCTGTTTTATTGATCAGATGCCGCCAGGTATGCGCGAGACGCTGTATTTTAAGGATGATGATTCCAGGCTTTCCTTTCTTCAGGGAAATTATGTTACGCTTACCAATATGAGTGAGAAGGATATTGAGCGTGTGATCCGCTATCATCTGGAACCGATCAACATTTCGTTCCAGGCAATGAATCCGGAACTCAGGTGTAAAATGCTGCATAACCGTTTTGCAGGAAAAGCTCTGGATAAGGTGGATATGCTGTACAATGCAGGAATCACCATGAATGGACAGATCGTACTGTGTAAGGGTGTCAATGACGGAGACGAGCTGGAATACAGCCTTGAAAAGCTTTCCGCTTATGCGCCGGTCCTTCAGAGCGTTTCTGTTGTACCGGTAGGACTTACCAAATACAGAAAAGGTCTCTATCCTCTGGAGCCTTTTAATAAGGAAGATGCTGAAAAAGTCCTGGGGCAGATCGCACGCTGGCAGAAGAGCATGATGGAGAAATACGGGATCCATTTTATCCATGCTTCAGACGAATGGTATATTCTGGCAGACAGGGAGCTTCCCTGTGAGGATGAATATGATGGATATCTGCAGCTTGAGAATGGCGTGGGAATGCTCAGACTTCTGGAAACGGAAATAAAAGAAACGCTGGAGGGGCTTTCCGGTGACGACCGTAAGGTGACAGGCAGGATCGCCACAGGAAAACTGGCAGCGCCTTTTATCGCACGCTATATAAAAGAGATCCAGAAGAAATATCCCAATGTGCAGATTTCAGTCACAACCATCGAGAATCGTTTTTTCGGTGAAAAGATCACAGTGTCCGGTTTGATCACAGGGCAGGATCTGAAAGAGCAGCTTTCCGGTCTTGACCTTGGAGAGAAGCTTCTGATCCCATGCAGCATGCTGAAAGGTGATGAGGAGATTTTTCTGGATAACATGACGCTGGAAGAGCTTTCGGAAGCACTGAATACAGAAATTGTAATCGTAGACACAGGAGGACGTGATCTGGTGGAAGCCGTGATCTACCCTCCGGAACATAAACAAACAAGAAGGAGACAAATTTATGAGCAAACCAGTAGTAGCGATAGTGGGAAGGCCTAATGTAGGCAAATCCACTCTGTTTAACGCTCTGGCAGGTGACAATATTTCCATAGTAAAGGATACACCAGGAGTAACCCGTGACAGGATTTATGCAGATGTCACATGGCTTGACAGGACATTTACTCTGATTGATACAGGCGGAATCGAGCCGGACAGCAGCGATATCATCCTCTCCAGAATGCGAGAGCAGGCACAGATCGCCATTGATACGGCAGACGTGATCATTTTTATCACAGATGTCCGCCAGGGTCTTGTGGATTCCGATGCCAAGGTGGCAGATATGCTCCGCCGCAGCGGCAAGCCGGTACGTCTTGTAGTTAACAAGGTAGACAGCCACCAGAAATATATGATGGACGTATATGAGTTTTACAATCTTGGAATCGGAGAACCGATCCCGATTTCCGCAGCTAACAGACAAGGCCTTGGAGATATGCTGGATGAGGTGATCAAAGAGTTCCCGGATAAGAGTGAAGAGGAAGATCAGGATGATATTCCGAAGATCGCCATTGTAGGAAAGCCGAACGTGGGAAAATCTTCTCTGATCAACAAGCTTCTCGGAGAGGAGCGTGTGATCGTATCCAATATTGCAGGAACCACACGTGATGCTATTGACACAAAGGTTACCTGGAACAAAAAAGATTATATTTTTATCGATACTGCAGGACTTCGACGCAAGGGTAAGGTAAAAGAAGAAATCGAGCGCTATAGTGTTATCCGTACTGTGACAGCTGTAGAGCGTGCAGATGTGGTTGTAGTTGTGATCGATGCCTCCGAGGGCGTTACCGAGCAGGATGCTAAGATCGCGGGAATCGCCCATGACAGAGGAAAGGGTATCATCGTAGCGGTAAATAAATGGGATGCCATTGAGAAAAATGACAAGACCATCTACAAGCATACGGAAAAGATCCGTCAGATCCTTTCCTTTATGCCATATGCACAGATCATCTTTATCTCTGCAAAAACAGGCCAGAGACTTCCAAAGCTTTTCGAAAATATTGATACAGTTATCGAAAATCAGACACTTCGTATCCAGACAGGTGTTCTTAATGAGATCCTTTCTGAGGCAGTCGCTCTTCAGCAGCCGCCGTCTGACAGAGGAAGAAGACTGAAGATCTTCTATATGACACAGGTTGCGGTAAAACCGCCGACATTTGTTATCTTTGTCAATGACAAGGAACTGATGCATTTTTCCTATGTAAGATATCTGGAGAACAAGATCAGGGATGCTTTTGGATTTTCCGGAACTTCCCTGAAATTTATCATCCGCGAGCGCGGGGAAAAGGAATAAAAGTATGGAACGTATTATTTGTCTTGTTATCGGTTATGTATGCGGGCTTTTTCAGACAGGCTATATTGTTGGAAAAGTCCACAAGACAGATATCAGAAAGCATGGAAGCGGGAATGCGGGTACTACGAATGCCTTCCGGACCTTTGGAAAGAAGGCGGGAGCGATCACCCTGCTGGGAGACTGCCTGAAGTGTGTACTGGCTATCGTGATCGTAAGAATGGTTTATGGAAATTCCATGAATGTTATCCTTCCGCTTCTTACCCTTTATGCAGCATTGGGATGTATCCTTGGCCACAATTTTCCGATTTCTATGGAATTTCGCGGTGGAAAGGGAATTGCTGCTTCTGTGGGTATGATCATTGCTTTTGACTGGCAGATATTTATTGTATGTGCAGCTGTCTTTTTTGCGCTGTTCTTTATAACTCATTATGTATCACTTTGCTCTCTCAGTGCATATGCGGTGGCTTTTATCCTGGTCCTTGTTTTTGGACATATGGGAAAATATGGGATGGATCAGGCGCATACGGTTGAGCTTTATATCGTGATGGCGGTTCTTACAGCAATGGCGTTCTACAGACACAGGGCAAACATTGTAAGACTGTTTCATGGAACAGAGAATAAGGTGTTTTTAAGCAGTAAGAATAAAAAATAAGAGGTAAGATTTATGGCAAAAATCAGTGTACTGGGTTCGGGGAGCTGGGGATTAGCCCTGGCACTCCTGTTGCATAATAATGGCCATGAAGTCCTTCTTTGGTCAGCAAGACCGGAGAATGCCCGGAAACTCCGGGAAAAAAGAGAAAATCCTGACAGGCTTCCGGGGGTACGGCTTCCGGATGAAATTGATGTCCTGACAGATCTGGAGCGTGCGCTTAAGGATGTGGATGTAACAGTTCTGGCAGTAGCTTCCCCGTATATCCGGAGTATTGCACACAAGATGGCATCGTTTGTGTGCAGGGATCAGAAAATCGTCAATGTTGCTAAAGGTATTGAGGAAAAGACACTGAAAACACTCAGCGAGGTGATCGAAGAAGAAATCCCGCAGGGTAATGTAGCTGTACTTTCCGGTCCAAGCCATGCGGAAGAAGTAGGGCGCGGACTTCCTACAACCTGTGTGATCAGCGCACATACACAGGAAACTGCGGAATACCTTCAGAGTATTTTTATGAGCCCTGTGTTCCGCGTGTATACAACACCGGATATCCTTGGGGTGGAACTTGGCGGAGCACTGAAAAATGTGATCGCACTGGCAGCAGGTACTGCCGACGGCCTTGGATATGGAGATAATACCAAGGCGGCACTGATCACCAGGGGAATCACGGAAATAGGAAGGCTTGGTAAAAAAATGGGGGCGCAGATGGAAACCTTTTACGGCCTGTCCGGGATCGGCGACCTGATCGTGACTTGTGCAAGTAAGCATAGCCGTAATCGAAAGGCCGGATATCTGATCGGCCAGGGATATACGATGGAAGAAGCTATGAAAGAAGTGCAGATGGTTGTGGAAGGTGTTTATTCTGCAAGAGCTGCAAGAGAACTTGCGGAGAAATATGAGGTGGAGATGCCTATCATAACGGAAGTGAACCGCGTACTGTTTGAAGGAAAATCAGCAGCGGAAGCAGTAATGGACCTGATGCTGCGTGATAAAAAAGTGGAAACGCCCATGCTCCCGTGGGAAAATGCGTGAGCGGATCAGCTAAATATTTCCGGGTTTCAGATATGTGAAATGCTAAGCTGGGAATAACAGGATCGCCGTATCAACTGAAAAGAAAAAATAAAAAGATATCTGCCAGACGATCACTTATGATCTGACAGATATCTTTTTTGCATTATTATGGAAATTAAAACTGAATATCACGGAGATCTTCTGGAACATGAGAAGTATGCAGATCTTCGTTCAGTGTATCGATGATCGCCATATCTTCATCCTCGATATTGAAGTCAAAGATGTTTCCATTACTGCGGATTCGTTCCGGGTTGATGGATTTCGGAATGACAGAAATTCCCTTCTGTATTGCCCAGCGAAGCCCGATCTGTGCAGGAGTCCTGGCATATTTGGTCCCCAGAACACACATTACATCATTATCAAAATATGCACCTCTTGCCAGAGGAGCATAAGCCTGTACCTGAATACCGAAAGCCTTGCAGTATTCGATCAGTTCAGCAGGGTAACACAAAGGATGGCACTCGATCTGGTTTACCGCAGGAATAACCCCGGATATCTTACGGAGCTCTTCCAGATGCCGGATATCAAAATTACTGACGCCGATACTTAAGGCACGTCCAGATTCCAGAATGGATTCCAGCTCTTTCCAGGTGCTCAAATAGCAGCCGGGAACCGGCCAGTGTATCAGATAGAGATCTACATAACTGACTTTCAGACGGTCGAGACTACGGGAAAAAGCTCCCTGGACATCGCCGAGACGCTGCGCATTGTTCCAGATTTTGCTGATGATGAAAAGATCCTTTCTGGGAACTCCGCATTTGGCAATGGCACGTCCAACGCTTTCTTCATTTTTATAAACAGAAGCGGTATCGATCATGCGGTAGCCGGCGGAAATAGCAGAAGTGACTGCTGCTTCGGCCTGTACGTCATCGGGCAACTTGTATACGCCAAGCCCCAGAAGAGGCATTTCTCTGTCGTTGTTCAGAAAAACAGTTTCTTTCAAAATAATTCCTCCTTGTATGTTCTGCTTTCCATGCTTTTGCTATTATAGCACAAAAATATGAAAGAATCACATCAATTATATTACAAAAGTGATAAAGCTTAGAGTTGGACAGACGTGCAGACTGAGTAATAAGTTGTGGTTTGAAGAAACTAACTTCGTTAAAAATGAAACAATCGAGTTAATTTACTGTCAAAGTTTTTGGAAAAATAGGAAAAACAGCATATAATTTTGGCTATATTTTATAATTATTTTCTTGATAATAACAGTGAAAAGATGTATAATGAATTTAATTGATAAATTCTTGTCATGAGAGTGTCCGCCCGGCGGATACAGGAAAGGGGTATTTATGCATTTAATCAAAGATGAGAATGGCAATCTTGTTCAGCATGGACATGCAGACAGCCATGAACATACACATGAGCACACCCATGAGGACGGTGTGACTCACAGCCATACACACAGCCATGCGGAAGGAGATAACCATTGTCATACACACGGTGATGGACACTGCGGTTCCTGCGAGAACGGTGACTGCAAGAATGAGACTGTAGCACTTCTTACCTACATGCTGCAGCATAACGAGCATCATGCCGCAGAACTTGATCAGATGGCTGACAATCTTAAGAAACTTAACATGGATGCAGCTGCGAAGACGATCAAAGAGGCAGTTGCAGATTTTCAGAAAGGCAATATGAGACTTGGACTTGCCCTTACACTTGTTAAGGAAGAGCTGAAATAAAAACCGACAGAACAGTTTTGACAGCATAGTGGTTAAATGATGCCACTTATTTGGAGGAATGATTATGTGTCTTGCAACAGTATATAAGGAAGAAGATAATTCTGTGATCTTTAAGAATGTAAGCCGGATTGATGTGGACGGAAATAAATTGATCCTTCGAGATATCATGGGAGATGAGCGCGAGGTAGAAGGCAGTATCCTTATGGTGGATCTTGCAAACAGCATCGTGAAACTGCAGTGTGACTGATACAAATATGTGGAGGGACGATCAATGAAATTATCTGAAGCAATGAGAGAAAAAATGCTGCTTTCCTTTGAACTTTTTCCGCCAAAGACAGAAAAAGGTATGGCAAACCTGCCGGGGACCATTGAACATCTCATGAAGTATAGACCGGAGTATATTTCCTGTACATACGGTGCAGGCGGCGGAAATGTCGGTGCCAACAGGGAAGTATGCCAGATGATCAGGAATGCAGGAACTGTTCCTGTAACACACTTCACAGTGATCAAGAACACAAAAGAAGGGATCAGACAGCAGTTGGAACAGTATCTGGCAGATGGCGTTAACCATATGCTGGCACTTCGCGGAGATATTCCACTTGGTGAGACAACAACCTGCGGAGACTTCAATTATGCGACAGACCTTGTTAAATTTGTCCGTGATGAATTTGGCGATAAGTTCGAGATCGCAGTAGCCGGTTCACCGGAAGGCCATATCGCATGCAGAAGCTTGGATGCTGATATTGCTGTTTTGAGACAGAAACAGGACAATGGTGCTGATTATATCATGACCCAGCTCTGCTGGGATATGGAACAGTTTAAATACTGGTTGGACGCTATCCGCGAGGCTGGAGTGACAATGCCTGTAGATGTTGGTGTAATGCCGATCCTGGATCAGGCAGCTACCATTAATATGGCTCTTTCACGTAACGGCTGTGTAATGGACAGTGAGCTTTGCAGGCTGATCTCCAGAAACTGGCTGTTCCCGAATCCGTTTAACGCTAAAGATGCTGATGGTAAACCATTTGACATGTTCTATGAGGACAAGGTTAAACGATTCAAAGAAGAAGGAATCGAATACACCATCAGACAGATCGATGAGTATCGCGCTCTTGGTGTTGACGGTATCCATCTTTATGCATTAAACAAATGGAAAGATGTATCCGAGATCATTGACAGATCCGGACTTCGTACACTTATCTAATCATCAACGAAATAAATAAGAATTCCGGCACGATGCGGAGGTGTCAGAACAGTATCAGGCACCTCCCTTATGCGCCGGCATAACAGATATAAAATCAGGAGGTACCCGTTTTATGGCACATGTTATTGCAGTCGCCGGAAAAGGCGGCGTTGGAAAAACTACATTATGCGGAATGCTGATCCAGTATCTTTGCGAAAAGAAAAAAGGACCTGTACTGGCTGTAGATGCAGATGCCAATTCAAATCTGAATGAGGTTCTTGGCGTAGAAGTAGATACGACTCTTGGCGATGTCCGCGAGGAGATCGCACATGCTGAGATAGCAGAGGAAAGCCCGATCCCCAAAGGAATGTCCAAGGCAGATTATGCGGAGGTACGTTTTGAGGATGCTCTTGCAGAGGAAGATGATTATGATCTTCTTGTGATGGGAAGAACACAGGGAAAAGGCTGCTATTGCTTTGTAAATGGTCTGCTTCAGGCGCAGCTTGCCAAATACCAGAAAAATTATCCGTATATTGTTGTGGATAACGAAGCCGGAATGGAACATATCAGTAGAGGAATCCTTCCGAGCATGGAGACAGCAATTCTTGTAAGTGACTGCTCCAGAAGAGGCGTTCAGGCAGTTGGCAGGATCGCAGAACTTATTAAGGAATGCGATATGAAGCCTTCCAGAGTAGGTCTTATTATCAATCGCGCGCCAAAAGCAGAACTGAATCCAGGAATCCTTGAGGAGATCCGGAATCAGGGACTCGATCTGATCGGTGTGGTACCACAGGATGAGGCAGTTTATGAATATGACTGCGACGGGAAACCGACTGTTACTCTTCCTGAGGATAATCCGATGCGAAAAGCAGCTTTTGAAATTTTTGATAAATTAGGTTTATAACGAAATATAAACCTTTTTTTAAAAAAGAAAATAACCCATGGGTGGGGATGGGTTCCTGCCCTGGGCTTATTATAAAAAGAAAAATAAAAATAGATGTGCTATTAAAGGAGGTCTATAATGAGTGAATTCAAATTAACTACAGTGGAGGAATTTGAAGCCGCTACAGCCCGTCTTCTCGAGACAGGTGCAAAGGTAGGAGCAGATGCATGGCAGATCCGTGCAAAGAACCAGACTCCGCACTGTAAATTCGGTGAGCAGGGTATCTGCTGCCGTATCTGTGCAATGGGACCGTGTCGTATTACACCGAAGGCTCCAAGAGGAGTCTGCGGATGTGATGCCCATGGTATCGTAGGAAGAAACTTCCTTAAATTTACAGCCGGTGGTGCAGCTACTCACTCCGATCATGGTCGTGAGATCTGCCATACACTGTACTGTGCAAAAGAGGGCGGAAATTATCAGGTAAAAGATCCTGAGAAACTGCTTCGCATCGCTAAAGAGTGGGGCGTGGAAACAGAAGGCAAGGATATCTATGATCTGGCTCATGAGATGGCTGAGATCGGTCTTATGGAATATGGTAAACCGTTCGGATATCAGAGATTCCTTGACAGAATGCCTGCAGGACAGAAAGAAAAACTGATCGAGAACGAAATCGCACCACGTGCTATCGACCGTGAGGTTGCAAGCTCCCTGCATATGTCTCATATGGGATGTTCATCTCTTCCGGAGGCACTTGTAAAACAGTCTCTTCGCTGCGGTATGGCTGATGGATGGGGCGGTTCCATGATGGGAACAGAGTTCTCTGATGTATTATTCGGAACTCCGAAGCCACTTGATACAGAGGCTAACCTTGGAGTAATGGTTGAAGAGAACGTAAACATTGTTGTACACGGACATGATCCGAGTCTTTCTGAGATGATCTGTGAGTATGCAGACAGCAAAGAAATGATCGATTATGCAAAATCTGTAGGAGCAAAAGGAATCACCGTTTCCGGTGTGTGCTGTACTTCTAACGAGGTAGCTATGCGTCGTGGTGTTCCGATGGCTGGTAACTTCCTGCAGCAGGAGAACGTAGTACTGACAGGTGCCTGCGAGGCGATCGTAGTTGATGTTCAGTGTATCTTCCCTGCATTAGGACCTCTGAGCAAATGCTTCCATACTAAATTTGTTACAACTTCTCCGATCGCTCAGATGCCGGATTCTGAATTTATCAGATTCAACGCTGAGACAGCAGGAGAAAATGCAAAAGCAATCGTTAAGATGGCTATCGATAACTTCAAGAACAGAAAACCTGAGCTTGTACATATCCCACAGCTGAAACAGAAAGCTACTGTTGGTTATTCAGTAGAAGCGATCGTTAAAGTTCTTGATGGTGTTACAAACTCTCAGGTTGATGTAACAGGAACAACCAAACCATTACTTGAGTGCATCACTTCCGGTGTTATCCGTGGTGCTGTCGCTATGGTTGGATGTAACAATCCTAAGATCCGTCCTGACTATGCACATATCGAACTGATGAAGAAGTGTATCGCAAATGATATCATTATCATCGCTTCCGGATGTTCCGCACAGGCAGCTGCTAAAGCTGGTCTGATGGACAAATCCGCAAGAGATCTCTGCGGTGCAGGTCTGAAACGTGTCTGCGAGCTGGCTGATATCCCACCAGTACTTCATATGGGATCCTGCGTAGATATCTCCCGTATGATGATCCTGGCTGCTGAACTTGCAAAAGATTCAGGACTTCAGATCAATCAGCTTCCTGTAGTAGGATGTGCTCCTGAGTGGATGTCTGAAAAAGCTGTATCCATTGGTAACTACGTAGTTGGTACTGGTATTGATACATTCCTTGGTGTTGATCCATATGTTTCCGGTTCTTCAGAAATGTGCGAGCTTCTTACAGAGGGAACAAGAAAATGGACAGGTGCTGCTTATACAGTAGAGACAGACATCGAGAAATTAGTTGATCTTATGATCGAGAGAATTGAAGAGAAGAGAACAGCATTAGGAATCTAATCCGTTACGATCTTTAAAATGTTATAAAAGGTGGAAGACGTAAAATGAAAATAGCAGTAACCGGTAAAGGCGGAGTAGGAAAGACAACTTTCGCAGCAACACTTGCAAGACTATACGCAGATGAGGGAAAAAAAGTCCTTGCGGCGGATGTGGATCCGGATGCGTCTGTCCTGAACATGTGATGCTTAAAAGAGTGATCAATAACCTTGTGATCCACAGAGATGATGTGGTGATCATGGATATGGAGGCCGGCCTGGAGCATCTGGGCCGGGGCACCACGGAGAGCATGGATGAATTTATTGTAGTGATCGAACCAGGGGCAAGAAGTGTACAGACATATAAGAATGTTAAACGTCTTGCAAAGGATCTGGGAGTTTCTCAGGTTAAGGTCGTGGCCAATAAGGTAAGAAATCCGGAGGATGAGGAATTTATCCGGAGTAAGATCCCGGCAGAGGATCTGCTTGGAATGATCCACTATAATACAGAAGTTATAGATGCTGATCGTCAGGGGAAATCTCCCTACGATTTCAGTGAAACTGTAACAGCTGAAATCAGAAAAATCAAAGACAAAATTGATCAGAATTCAATTCTGTAAAAATAGGAGGTATTACAGTGACTTTATTTGATAGAGTATTCGGCGGAAACGATGCTGTATATGGTTTAACAGAGGGTGCTATTGACGGCGCAATCGCTCAGTATGGCGAAGACAAAGCTGTCAGCTTCCCGAATACCGCTTACAGCCTTCCTTGCTACTATGCTGTAACAGGAACAAAAGTTACAACATTAAAAGAATTAAAAGAAGCTCTTGGCGTTGTAAAAACACTTATGACAAGAGAGAAAAGACTGAACGATGCATTCATGTCCGGTGTTGCTACAGCACTCTGCGCAGAGTTCATCGAGGTTCTGAAATATATCGACGGAGCAACTCCTTATGAAGAGCCATGCTATGGACATCTTGGTGATGCTGTTATCCGTGAGCTCGGTGTACCGCTTGTAACAGGCGATATCCCAGGCGTTGCTGTTATCCTTGGTGCTGCTCCTACTACAGAAGAGGGTGTTGCTCTTGTAAAGAGCTATCAGGCACAGGGTATCCTGGTAACACTTGTTGGCGGAATTATTGATCAGGTTGCAGAAGCCGGAATGAAGACAGGTGCCAACGTTCGTGTTATTCCTCTTGGAAAAGATGTTACATCTGTTGTCCATGTAGTTTCCGTTGCGATCCGTGCAGCTCTGATCTTCGGTAACGTAACACCTGGAGATGCAGGAACACTTATGAAATACACAATGGATCGTGTACCGGCATTTGTTAACGCATTCAAACCTCTGGATGATGTGATCGTAGCATGCGGTGCAGGCGCTATCGCACTTGGATTCCCGGTTGTTACAAATGAGACAGAGAATATCTTCCGTGTACCGAAGAGCCTTATCGTTCAGGAGGACGTAAGCAAATTTAACGCTACTTCTCTTGAGGCGCGTGATATTAAGATCAAGATCACAAATATCGATATTCCGGTTGCTTTCGCATCTGCATTCGAGGGTGAGATCATCCGTCGTAAAGACATGCAGGTTGAGTTCGATGGTTCCCGTGTAGACTGTGCAGAGCTTGTACAGACCTGTGATGCTTCTGAGATCGAGGATCACAAGATCACAGTAATCGGACCTGAAGTAGATGAGATGGAATTCGGCAGCAAGAACAGCATTGCATATGTTGTTAAAGTTGCAGGTAAGAATATGCAGGCTGATTTTGAGCCGGTTATCGAGCGTAAATTCCACAACTATATCAACTGTATCGAGGGTGTATACCATACAGGACAGCGTGATATGCAGCGTATCCGTATCAGCATTGATGCATTTAATGCAGGCTTCAGAATCAAACATATCGGTGAGGTTCTTTATGCATCTGTTAAGAATGAGTTCGATGCAGTTGTTGATAAATGTGAGGTTGTTATCTATACAGATCCTGCTGAGTGTACAAGAATCCGTCATGAGGTTGCAATTCCGATTTTTGACAAACGTGATGAGCGTCTTGATACTCTGACAGATGAGTCTGTTGACGTATATTACAGCTGTATCCTTTGCCAGGCATTCGCACCAAGCCACGTATGTGTAGTAACACCTGAGAGACTTGGTCTTTGCGGTGCGGTTTCATGGCTGGATGCAAAAGCTACACATCAGCTTGACCCGGCTGGTCCTTGCCAGATCATCACAAAAGAGCGTCCGATCGATGAGAATCTTGGTGCTTATGAGGACGTTGATGAGGCAGTTCAGAAATTCTCCCAGGGTGCTCTGGAGCACGTTACCCTGTACTCCATCATGCAGGATCCGATGACTTCCTGCGGATGCTTCGAGTGTATCTGTGGTATCGAGCCATTCTCCAACGGTGTTGTTATTGCTAACCGTGAGTATGCAGGCATGACACCACTTGGAATGACATTCCCTGAGATGGCATCCATGACAGGTGGTGGAGTTCAGACACCTGGATTCATGGGACATGGTAAACATTTCATTTCCTCCAAGAAGTTCATGAAGGCTGAGGGCGGTATCGAGCGTATCGTATGGATGCCGAAAGAACTGAAAGAATTCGTAGCTGACAGACTTAATAAGACTGCAAAAGAGCTTTACGGAATCGATAACTTTACAGACATGATCGGTGATGAGACGATTGCAGAAGATCCGGAGACACTGGTTGCATTCCTTACAGAAAAAGGACATCCGGCTCTCGGACTTGATCCGATGATGTAATTTATCCGGGAGAAAGGATGTGCGGACATCCTTTCTCCTGTAAACTGTTAAAAAGTTTGTCGATTTTTTAACGGAAATATAGTGCTGCATCTTGCCAATAACTGGTGCTATGTAGTATAATATAAGAAGCTCTGTAGTTTTTAATTATTATTTTTAAGGAGGCTAACGAAAAATGCCGTTTAATCAGAAACCACAAAAGTTCAATGCAAAGATTAATGCTGTCACAATCGGAAGCGGAGATAAGACTGTGACAATTGGTGGGGATTGTACATTCCCATTTTATTCCTTTGACGCAGAGTCAGAGAACTGCCCGAAGATCGGTGTAGAGATCTCTGATATGGGCCTTGAGGGCGTATCTGAAGGTATCAAAGCTTACTATGAAGGTGCTACTACAATGGCTGACATTGCTAAGAAAGCTGAAGCTATGGAGGGTGCTGACTTTGTTGCACTTATTCTTGAGGGCGGCGACCCGAACGGTGTTAACAAATCTATCGATGAGCTGATCGCAGTTGTTAAAGAAGTTGCAGATGCAGTTGACTGTCCGCTGGTTGTAGAGGGCTGCAAGAATGTTGAGAAGGATGCAGAGCTCCTTCCGAAGGTTGCAGAGGCTCTTCAGGGCAGAAATGCACTGATCCTTTCCGAGAAAGAGGAGAACTACAAAGCGATCGGTGCAGCAGCAGGTCTTGCTTACAATCAGATCGTAGGCGCTGAGTCTGCCGTTGATATCAACCTTGCTAAACAGCTTAACGTTGTTACTACACAGCTTGGTGTAGATGCAAAGAAGATCGTTATGAATATCGGTAGTGCAGCAGTTGGTTATGGATATGAGTACGTAGTATCTACTATGGACCGTATCAAAGGTGCCGCGTTAGGCCAGAATGATAACATGCTGCAGATGCCTATTATTACACCTGTATCCGCTGAGACATGGAATGTTAAAGAGGCAATGGCTTCCGAAGCAGACATGCCTGCATGGGGACCACAGGACGAGCGTGGAATCGACATGGAAGTTGAGACAGCAGCAGCTGATCTTGCAGCTGGTTCTGATGCAGTTATCTTAAGACATCCGGAATCTGTTAAGACAATTTCCAAGCTGATCAAAGCACTTGCGTAATAAATAGGAGGATAAAGAGCTATGGCACTGAATGGTATTCAGATCTTTAAATTAACACCAAAGAAAAACTGTAAGGAATGTGGATGCCCTACATGTATGGCTTTCTCTATGAAAGTTGCACAGGGCGCTATGAAAATTGAGCAGTGTCCACATATGTCAGAGGATGCATTAGCATCTCTTTCTGAGGCAACTGCACCGCCAATGAAAACTATCAAAATCGGAACAGGCGATGGAGAGTTTACACTTGGTGGCGAGACTGTTCTTTTCAGACATGAGAAGACATTTGTAAGCAAAACAAGATATGCCGTATCACTTTGCACATGTATGAGTGATGAAGAAGTAGAAGCAAAACTTGCAGAGATCCCACACGTTGACTATGATCGTATCGGTGAGAGAATGCATGTAGAGCTTGTTTATGTAAACTGCGATGAGAATGCAGATGCTGCAAAATTTACAGCACTTGTAGAGAAGGCTAAAGGTCTTGGAAAAACACTGATCCTTGGCTGTACAGATCCTGAGATCGCAAAAGCTGCCCTTGAAGTATGTAAGGACAGCAAACCGGTTCTTAACGGAGCAAACGCTTCCAACTACGAGGCAATGAGCAAGGTTGCTACAGATGCAGGCGTAGTTCTCGGTGTATCCGGTAAGGACATCAATGAATTATATGATACTACAGCAGCTATTGAGAAACTTGGCAACAAGAATCTCGTACTTGATACAACAGGAGCTGACATCAAAGAGACCTTTGCAAATACTGTACAGGTTCGTCGTGCAGCTCTTAAGAATCAGGACAGAACATTTGGTTATCCTTCTATCGTTAACCTTGTTAAACTTGCGAAGGGTGACAAACATTTACAGGCAGCACTTGCTTCCATGTTTACTATGAAATATGGTTCTATCATCGTTATGGAGCAGATGACATATGCAGAGGCACTTCCGCTGTTCGGACTTCGTCAGAATGTATTTACAGATCCTCAGAAGCCAATGAAGGTAGAGCCGGGTATTTATCCTCTGAACGGAGCAGACGAGAATTCTCTCGTTGTAACAACAGTAGACTTTGCTCTTACATATTTCGTAGTATCTGGCGAGCTGGAGCGTTCCGGTGTTCCGCTTAACCTAGTGATCAATGATGCAGGCGGACTTTCCGTACTTACATCCTGGGCAGCAGGTAAATTCTCCGGAAACAGCATCTCCGAGTACATCAAAGAGAATGTTGAGCCGAAGGTTAAATGCAGAAGACTGGTTATTCCTGGTAAAGTAGCAGTTCTTAAGGGCGATCTTGAGGCTAAGCTTCCTGGATGGGAGATCATCGTAGGACCAAGAGAAGCAGTACAGCTTGTGAAATTCTTAAAAGACCTTGATGCATAAATTTAAGGTTTAAGAAATCAGCTGTCCGGTAATAGCGCCGACAGTTATAAGCGGTTGTGCAGGTTTGCTGCACAGCCATATCCTACTAATATGTAAAGGAGAACACGAGTATGGCAAAATTTGTAACAATTGGGGAGAGACTTTCAACAACAGCACCGGCAGTAAATAAAGCATTTACTGAGAGAGATCCTGAGCCGATCATCAAAAGAGCAAAACAGCAGCTTGATGCGGGCGCTACATATCTTGATGTAAACATCGGACCGGCTGAGAACGATGGAGAGGACCTTATGAAATGGGCAGTACAGCTCCTTCAGTCTGAGTTTGACAATGTTCCGCTTGCTCTGGATACTACAAATCAGAAAGCTATTGAGGCTGGTATTTCCGTATACAACAGAAGTAAGGGAAAACCGATCGTAAACTCTGCAGATGCTGGAGACAGAATTTCCAATATCGACCTTGCAGCAGCTAACGATGCGATCTGTATCGCACTTTGCTCTTCCGGTATGGTTGCATCAGACAATGACGAGCGTATGATGCACTGCCAGAACATGCTTGAGAGAGGTCTTGGCCTTGGCATGGAAGCAGAGGATCTCTGGTTTGATCCGCTTTTCCTTGTTGTAAAAGGAATGCAGGACAAACAGATGGAAGTTCTTGAGGCAATCAAGATGTTCTCCGAGATGGGTCTGAACTCCACTGGCGGTCTTTCCAACAACAGTAACGGTATGCCAAAACATATCCGTCCGATCATGGACTCTGCTCTTGTAGCAATGGCTATGATGAATGGTCTTACATCTGCAATCGTTAACCCTAACGACCTTCGTCTTATGGAGACAATCAAATCCTGTGACGTATTCAAGGGTAACACACTTTACGCAGATTCTTACCTTGAGATCTAATTTGGCGTGTGAACAAAACAGGAGCGCTGTTTCAGAGGCTGGGGGCTTCGGCCTTCAGCCTCTTTTTTACTAATATAGTTTAGTCTAACTCCCAACGCCACAGGTGGAAGACGAATAACTTTTACGAGGCGAGAAAGGTGGTTGCCGAATGTTTAAGGTGACTTTTGCTTTTGAAAATGGCAGTACGGTAGAAGCATTTGCCAATGCGGGGGATAATTTACTGGAGGTTGCTCGTAGTGCCAATGTGGCTATCGATGCACCGTGTTCCGGAAACGGAGCCTGTGGAAAATGTCGGGTACAGTTAAAAGGCGGAGAACTGGACTCAAAGAAAACTCTTCATATTTCGGATGAAGAATATGGCGCAGGCTGGCGTCTGGCCTGTATGAGCAAGATCAGTGCAGATGTGGAGGTTCTTGTTCCGGATATTGCATCCGCATATAAGAGCCGAATGAAAGTGGCTGATTTGAGCTCAAAAGAAGAAATCGCTATTTTTGAAAATGCCAAGCATGAAGTCGAGATGGCTGGCATAGAACTTACAAACAGTCTTGATGTTGTGGAACTTCAGATGGATATTCCATCACTGGATGATACCATGCCGGATAATGAAAGACTGACCCGTGCACTTCAGAAGTTTATGAACCTGAAGCGTGTCAGAATTCCGTATGCGGTGCTTAAGAAGCTTCCAGATGTACTTCGTGAGAGTAAATTTTCTGTGAAGTGCGTGGTTCGTACAGCACCAAATGACATGTATGTTTATGATATTTTTGACAGTAAGAAAGATGTTGTGATCGGTGGTCTTGCTGTAGATATCGGTACCACAACCGTTTCGGCAGTCCTGATCAATATGGAAACAGGAGAGATCCTGGCCAAGAGTTCTTCCGGAAACGGACAGATCCGTTTTGGTGCGGATGTTATCAACCGTATCATCGAATCTCAGAAACCTGGCGGAAAGAAGAAACTTCAGGACGCGGTGATCAAAGAGACCATTAACCCGATGATCCATGAGATGTGCAGAAGCATTCATTTCCCGGAGAAACAGATCTACCGGATGTGTGTTGCTTCTAATACAACCATGAATCATCTGTTTGCAGGGATCAATGCGGATCCGCTTCGTATGGAACCGTATATTCCTACGTTTTTCAAAACAAATTCCTTGTTTGCATCCGATGTGGGAATTGAGATCAATCCGGATGCACATATTATCATGGCTCCGAATATCGGAAGCTATGTAGGTGGAGATATCACTGCCGGTACACTGGTAAGTATGATCTGGAACAGACCGGAATTTTCTCTGTTTATCGACCTTGGTACTAACGGAGAGCTTGTATTCGGTAATTCCGATTTTATGATGAGCTGTGCATGTTCTGCAGGTCCTGCCTTTGAGGGTGGAGATATCAGCTGCGGTATGCGTGCTACAGACGGTGCTATTGAGGCATGTACCATTGATAAAGAAACTATGGAGCCGACATATAAGGTTGTAGGTGAACCTGGAACCAAACCGGTAGGACTTTGCGGTTCCGGTATCATTGATGTGATCAGTGAACTTTTTATGACAGGAATCATCAATCCGAAGGGAAAATTTGTCCGTGAGGGCAAAAGAATCCGTCACGATCATTATGGCATGGGAAGCTATGTGATCGCGTTTGAAGAGGAAGCCGGTTCTGCCAAGGATGTTGAGATCACAGAAGTAGATATTGATAATTTTATCCGTGCCAAAGGTGCTATTTTCTCTGCAATCCGTACTATGCTGAATTCTCTTGATTTCGATGTGTCCATGATCGATGACGTATATGTTGCCGGTGGAATCGGAAGCGGGATCAATATGGCTAATGCAGTGCATATCGGAATGTTCCCGGATATCCCTCTTGAGAAGTTCCATTACATTGGGAACTCTTCTCTGACGGGTGCTTATCTGATGCTTCATTCCACATCAGCAGAGAAGAAAACCTATGAACTGGCTTCAAATATGACTTACCTGGAACTTTCTACAGTTCCTACCTATATGGATGAGTTTGTAGGTGCATGCTTTATTCCGCATACGGACACAAATCTGTTTCCGTCTGTTATGGAAGAACAGCAGAAGAGATAAAGCAGACTAAAACAGCAGAGGTAAAACATGGCTTTTAGTATAAATGACTTGAATTATGAAAAAGACAGCAAAGAAAGAATGCCCTGGGAGCATTATACAGAGGAGTTCGCTAAGGCAGACCCGGCAGAAATTGCCGGACGTCTTTCGCTTCCTTATGACGAAGAGAAGAAAGAACTGACTCTGAAATTCCTGGGAAGCGTTTATTATATTTCCTGGCCGGATTTTCAGGTAACTCATGAGGAAGATGATGCGGGATTTTATCCTCTTGAGGAAATGCATTATGCAAAGATCCTTGCTATCCGTTTTCTGCTGAACGGGAATGTATCTCAGGGAAGCGGAAGGTTTAAAACATACAGGGAAATGCCCTGGGGAGAGGTTTATCTCCGTCAGTTTGATGGCAGGTGCATCAAACGCCTGGCTTTCACATACGGAAACAGACTTAAGGATTTCAAGGAGATCATGGAACACCTCCATGCGGTTCCTGTGGATCATGGAGATATTGCATACCAGGTGGAGATCTTTCCGGGATATGTAGTTCAGATGATCCTCTGGGAGGGAGATGATGAGTTCCCGCCGTCTTCGCAGATCTTGTTTTCCGATAATTTTCCGGTTTCCTTTGCAGCCGAGGACATGGCTGTTATGGGAGACGTTATCATTGGGTCTTTAAAGGCGTTTCTGAAATGTCTTTAAATTAAAAATAGTTAAGAACAGGATGGGACCTGTTTTTATAGAGATGCAGTTTTAAGGGATTAAAAACTGTAAAAATACCTAAAGGGAGGTAACATTATGGGATTCAAAAGTGACATCGAAATTGCACAGGAGTGCGAAATGCTTCCAATTACACAGATTGCAGAGAAGGCAGGTATTGACGACAAATATCTGGAGCAGTACGGAAAGTACAAAGCAAAAATTGATTACAATCTGTTAAACGAGAGTGACAAAAAAGATGGTAAGCTGATTCTTGTAACAGCTATCAACCCGACACCGGCAGGAGAGGGAAAAACAACTACAACAGTTGGTCTTGCTGACGGAATGCAGAAACTTGGAAAGAGTGTAATGGTTGCACTTCGTGAGCCGTCCCTCGGACCGGTATTCGGCGTAAAAGGTGGTGCGGCAGGCGGCGGATATGCGCAGGTAGTTCCGATGGAAGATATCAACCTTCATTTTACAGGCGACTTCCATGCGATCGGTGCAGCTAATAACCTTCTTGCAGCAATGATCGACAACCATATCTTCCAGGGCAATGAGCTGAATATTGATCCGAGAAAGATCACATGGAGACGTTGCGTTGATATGAACGACCGTCAGCTTCGTAATGTGGTAGACGGCCTTGGCGGAAGAACAAACGGTATGCCGCGTGAGGATGGATATGATATCACAGTTGCATCCGAGATCATGGCAGTTCTCTGTCTTGCAAGTGACATCAAGGATCTGAAAGAGAGACTTTCCAGAATCATTATCGGATACACCTATGGTAAAGTTTCCGAGCAGAAACCGGTAACAGCCGGTGATCTTCATGCAGAGGGTGCTATGACAGCGCTTCTGAAGGACGCTCTGAAACCGAACCTTGTACAGACACTGGAGCATGTTCCTGCAATCGTGCATGGCGGACCATTCGCAAACATCGCTCACGGATGTAACTCCGTAACAGCTACAAAGATGGCTATGAAGCTTGCTGATTATGCGATCACAGAGGCTGGATTCGGTGCTGACCTTGGAGCTGAGAAATTCCTTGACATCAAGTGCCGTATGGCTGGTCTTACACCAAGTGCAGTTGTTATCGTTGCAACAGTACGTGCGCTGAAATACAACGGCGGCGTTGCAAAAGCGGATCTTAACAATGAGAACCTTGAGGCTCTTGAGAAGGGTATCCCGAACCTTCTGAAACATGTTGACAACATCAAGAACGTTTACAAGCTTCCATGTGTTGTTGCAATCAACGCATTCCCGACAGATACCAAGGCAGAGCTTGACCTGGTAGAGGCAAAATGTAAAGAGCTTGGTGTTAATGTTGCACTTTCCGAAGTATGGGCAAAAGGCGGCGAGGGCGGCCTGAAGCTTGCCGAGGAAGTTATCCGTCTTGTTGAGGAGCCAAACGATTTCACATATGCTTACGAGCTTGAGGGTTCCATTGAAGATAAACTGAACCAGATCGTACAGAAAGTATATGGTGGTAAGAAAGTTGTTCTTACAGCGAATGCTCAGAAACAGGCAAAACAGCTTGAGGCACTTGGATTTGGTAACTGCCCGATCTGCGTAGCTAAGACACAGTACAGCCTGACAGATGATCAGACAAAGCTTGGTGCGCCAAAAGATTTTGAGGTAACAGTACGTAACCTTAAGATCTCTGCTGGTGCAGGATTTATCGTAGCTCTTACAGGTGAGATCATGACTATGCCAGGTCTCCCGAAAGTACCGGCTGCAACTAAGATTGATGTAGATGAGACAGGAAAGATCACAGGTCTCTTCTAATCACAATATAAGATTATGAAACAACCGGAGGGGGCTTTTTATAAGGCCCCCAATGGGCTCTCAGGAGTGCTAAAATAAGAATATGAGGAGGAGAGTCCTATGGGATTTTCTACAAGTACTTGTACTGAATTTGTCGAGGTATTAAGCTCCAAGGCACCGGTTCCAGGCGGCGGCGGTGCATCTGCCCTTGTAGGTGCTGTTGGTACAGCTCTTGGAAACATGGTTGGAAGCCTTACTGTCGGTAAGAAAAAATATGCAGATGTAGAAGATGAAATGTGGGAGCTGAAAAAGAAATGTGATCAGCTTCAGAAAGATTTCCTTCATCTGATCGAGAGAGATGCGGAAGTTTTTGAGCCTCTTTCCAAGGCTTACGGAATGCCGAGAGAGACAGAAGAAGAGAAGGCTGAGAAGGCTCGGGTAATGGAAGCTGCCCTCAAGGAAGCATGCTCTGTTCCTATGGAGATCATGGAGAAATGCTGCGAGGCTATTGAACTTATCGTTGAGTTCGGAGCAAAAGGTTCTAAGCTTGCAATCAGTGATGCTGGTGTAGGTGCTGCATTCTGCAAAGCAGCTCTTAAGGGAGCAAGCCTGAATGTGTACATTAACACAAAATCTATGGCTGACCGTGCGTATGCAGAGGAATTAAACAAAAAAGCAGACGCTATGCTTGAGAAATATACAAAGATCGCAGACGAGACATTTGACAGTGTTCTCGGAAGACTGAAATAGGAGGAACCAGACAAATGGCAAAGCAGTTATTAGGTAAAGAAGTAACAGCGGCTCTCAATGAAAAGATCAAAGCGAACGTTGCAGAGCTTCAGGCAAAAGGTGTAGATCCTACACTTTGCATTATCCGTGTTGGTGAGAATCCAAGCGATATTTCCTATGAGAGAGGTGCTACAAAGCGCTGTGAGACTCTTGGTGTTGCATGTGAGAAAATCCTTCTTCCGGAGGATGTTTCCCAGGATGAGCTTCTTGCAACCATCGATAAAGTAAACAAAGATGATAAGATCCACGGAGTTCTACTGTTCCGTCCGCTGCCAAAACATCTGGATCAGGCAGTGATCGAGAATGCACTTGCAGCAGAGAAGGATGTTGACTGTATGACAGATCTTTCCATGTCTGGTGTATTTACAGGCAAGAAGATCGGATTCCCACCATGCACACCGCAGGCCTGCATGGAGATTCTTGATCATTATGGAATTGACTGCACAGGCAAAAAAGCGGTTGTAATCGGAAGAAGCCTTGTAGTTGGTAAACCGGCTGCAATGATGCTTGTTAAGAAGAATGCGACAGTTACTATCTGCCATACAAGAACTGTTGATATGCCGTCTGTTGCAAAAGAGGCGGATATCGTCATCGTTGCAGCAGGCCGTGCTGGTGTTGTCGGTGCTGATTATGTCAGAGAGGGACAGACCATTATCGATGTAGGTATCAATGTTAATGCAGAGGGTAAGCTTTGTGGTGATGTTGATTATGCGGCAGTTGAGCCAATCGTTGATGCGATTACACCGGTTCCTGGCGGAGTAGGAAGTGTTACAACTTCTGTTCTTGTAGGTCATGTGGTTGAAGCTGCAATGAGAAAAGCGCAGTAATAACAGTAATAAAGGATTGATCATTGATATATGTACAGATTCCGAAATAGTTTTTGTTTACGGATGATGGTACTTGCAGGCGTTCTGGTGTTTGGAACGCCTGCAGGTGTTTTGGCAGAGGAAGCGGATCATTCTATGGAGGGTCAGATTTCGAAGCCTCAGTCATCTGGAGAGAGTGATACAGAGGGTTTTGTGGATGATTCCACAGATAATACTTATGGATATTATACGATCATGGGGTGTACCACAGTGGATGCGGAGGATATGGTAGTGCAGTATGAGGCGCAGAATGTGGAGTATCCTTCCGGCATCCTGACGGAGGGTGGTGCACCGGATATTGATACGTTTTGCACGATTGTGATAGAGGAAGCGGATGCGGAGGGCGTCCGTGGAGAGGTTGTTTTTGAGCAGGCCATGCTTGAGACCGGATGGCTTCAGTTTGGTGGGGATGCCAGTGCGGGGCAGTTTAATTTTTCGGGGCTGGGAACTACCGGTGGTGGTGTTGCCGGTAATTCTTTTCCTGATGTAAGGACGGGGATCCGGGCGCAGGTGCAGCATCTGAAGGCTTATGCTTCTTCGGAGGAGCTGAATCAGGCTTGTGTGGATAATCGGTTCCAGTATGTTTCCCGTGAGAGTGCGCCTTATGTGGAGTGGCTTGGGATCCAGGAGAATCCTTATGGGGGCGGATGGGCCGCCGGGAGGAATTATGGATATAAGCTTAGGAGTCTTCTGGCGGAGTTGAAGGGGGAGGAGTATACCTGGCCGGAGAGTACGGAGACGGTGGAGAAGTAGTGGTGGTGGCGAACGGGACGGCCCGGAAGGGAGTGCGGTTCTGTCCGCGGCCGGGCTTCGTCGGCGGCTGGATCTAAGGCGCCGGGATTCTGCTAAAACCATTTTCCAAAAGCCAGAACTCGCGGCTTTTTGCCGCTCAGACAGCTGGCTTTTGAAAAATAACGCAGAACTCCCGCCGCCTAAGATCCAGCACACCTCCTGCAGAGTCGTCCGCAGACAGTACCGCACTCCCTTCCGGGCCTGTGCGTTGGCGGTGTTAGGTTGTCTGGCTATGGGGAAGGATGTGGATGAGGGATGGAGGCGGGCTTTGCCCTGTCCTGGTTGATAAAAAATGGAGATGTAACCTGGATTTTTAATCATCTAGGTTGCATCTCCGTTTTTTATTTAATAATGCTTAAAAAGTATTTCGATATATTGGGGGTAGTTAGTTCAACTCCAGGTTTTCCAGTTCCTGTGAGGGGAGTTTTGATTCTGAGCTGTCTACGTATTTTTTGAGGGCCTTGGAGGTTTTTGCGAAGCCGGCGTTGGTTCCGGCGCCTCCGATGCAGCCTCCGGGGCAGGCCATTCCTTCGATCATGCAGTTTTTGAGTTTTCCGGCCTTTGCCAGAGTGAGGACTTTTTTGCATTCGGCAAGGCTTTCTGCGTGTTCGATGTGGACTGGTACATCGGGATAGTATTCCTTCAGACAGTTTTCGATGGCTCCAGCTACGCCGCCGGCGATGGCGTAGCCTCGTCCTGCGGCGGTTGCAGCCTGGGTTTCTTCCGGGAGCTCTTCGCAGGTGGATGGGGTGATGCTTTTGGCGTCGAACAGGCCCCAGAGTTCCTCGAAGGTGATCACGAAGTCTACATCACTTCTTACGGAATGACGCATGGCTTCCAGTTTTTTGGAGGCACATGGTCCGATGAAGACTACTTTCGCATGGGGGTGCTCTTTTTTTACGATCCGGGCGGTTGCTACCATCGGGGTCAGCTCCTGGGAGATGTTGTCGATCATGGTCGGAAAGTATTTCTTTGCCATGACTGACCAGGACGGGCAGCAGGAGGTGAGGAGGAAGGGGAGGTGGCCGGTTGCTACTTCTTTGGCGTAGTGGTGTGCTTCAGAGATGCAGCCGATGTCTGCGCCCAGTGCTACCTCATAAATGTTTGAGAAGCCCAGCTGTTTGAGAGCGGAGCGGAATTGGCCCGGGGTGACGTCTTCGCCGAACTGATTGATGTAGGCGGGGGCGATTTCTGCAATGATCTCAGTTCCTTCTCGAAGGGCGTGGGACAGCTGGAAGATCTGGGATTTGTCGGAGATAGCTCCGAATGGACAGCTAACCATGCACATGCCGCAGGATACGCATTTATCCTGGTTGATGGAGGCGCGTCCCTGTTCATCGCTCTCGATGGCTTTTACACCGCAGGCACGTTCGCAGGGGCGTTCTTTATGGGCGATGGCATCGTAAGGACAGACAGCTTTGCATCTTCCGCAATGGATACATTTGTCCTGGTCGATGAAGGATTTTCCGTTTACCATGGAAATGGCGCCTTTGGGGCAGGTGAGTAAACAGGGATGTGCGACACAGCCGCGGCACATGTTGCTGACTTCGTATTTGTTGGATTCGCATGCGGAACATGCGGAAGGGATCACCTGCATAAGAGGTGGTTCGTAATATTTCTCGTCAATGTTGCTGGCCTTCACGCCATCGGTAAGGTGGACGGAACGATTTTCCGGGCGGAGGGAAAGTCCCATGGCAAGACGGACACGTTCGCTTGCAACAGCTCTTTCACGATAGATGCTTTCGCGGTATTTCGCGCGTTCCTCTACAATATTGTAGGGAATGGATTCGATATCATGGATCATTGATTCGTCCGTGGATTCAAATCCGATCTTAGCAATTTCGGTAAAAATCTTTCGCCGGATCTGTTTTACTGGTGTGTCAAGATTTCGCATAGATGTTCTCCTTTACAAAATAAATTAATTAAATGTTTTCCACGCACTTTTTATCCATCTTAAAGTAATTGAGAGATAAAATCAATAACTGGCTTTAATGTTTTTGTGCAGAAACAAAGAGCAGATTTGTATCTTTATTATCAAAGCTGTTAAAAATTGAACATATTTTATGGAAAATAGATACAAAATCAGTAAGCCGTTATAAACATTTCGATATATTCTGAAAAAAGCAAAAAAACTGCTTGTGAAAAATGACGATATAAGTTATAATCAAAAGCATGAAATAGTGCAAAATAATGATTTGCATAAATGCGCGGCACTGACAGAGTGTTAAAGCATTAACCTGTAGTGGAACAGGTTGATCAAGTGGAAAATCTATGAGAAACAAGGAGGGAACCGAATGTTAGACCAGACGTATTACAGAAAAACGGACGAGATCATCGAGCACTACGGCCGGAAAGCTGCATCACTGATTCCGATCATGCAGGATATTCAGGCTGAGTACCGTTATCTTCCGGGAGAGCTTCTTACTTATGTTGCGGAACAGATTGGTGTAAAAGAAGCGAAGGCGTACAGTGTAGCTACTTTCTATGAGAATTTTTCCTTTGAACCGAAAGGAAAATATGTGATCAAGGTTTGTGACGGTACTGCCTGTCATGTACGTAATTCTGTTCCGGTGCGCGAGGCACTTATGAAGGAACTGGGATTAACTCACAAGAAACATACAACAGATGATATGATGTTTACAATAGAGATCGTATCCTGCCTCGGTGCCTGCGGACTTGCACCTGTAATGACCATCAACGATGAAGTACATCCCAAAATGACTCCAGATGCTGCTGTGGAAATTATCCGTAATCTGAAAAAGGGAGGTGCCGAATAATGTTATTACATAATCGTGAAGAACTTCAGGAATTACGAAAAAAAGCTGAAGAAACACTGCATGCTCAGAAGATCCGTATCCTTATCTGCGCAGGAACCGGATGTATAGCCAGCGGTTCCAAAGAGATCTATGAAAAAATGAAAAATCTTGCCGAGGTCAATGAAAATGTTTCCGTTGATTTTGGCGGTGAAGTACCACATCCTGAGATT
Source organism: Blautia massiliensis (ex Durand et al. 2017) (assembly GCF_051861785.1). Taxonomy (NCBI): domain Bacteria; kingdom Bacillati; phylum Bacillota; class Clostridia; order Lachnospirales; family Lachnospiraceae; genus Blautia; species Blautia massiliensis (ex Durand et al. 2017). Next base: position 360,420 of record NZ_CP146725.1, on the reverse strand, counting down.
AAGAAGAGTGGATGTCATGGATTCTGTGAGATGGGACCTTTGATGCGAATTGAGCCTCTTGGAATTCTTTATCTGAAAGTAAAACCGGAAGACTGTGAAGAAATCTATGAGAAAACAGTCTGTCATGGTGAAGCTATTGAAAGACTTCTCTATCATAAAGATGGCCAGGTATATCAGAGCGAGGAGTCCATTCCGTTTTATGCAGGACAGACCCGTCTGGTTTTGAAAAACTGCGGACATATTGACGCCGAGAATATCGGAGAATATATTGCAGTCGGTGGATATAAAGCCCTTGAAAAAGTTCTTTTTGATATGAGCAAGGAGGAAGGCCTGGATCTCATGGAAGAATCCAATCTCCGCGGAAGAGGAGGCGGCGGATTCCCGGCAGGAAAGAAATGGAAACAGGTGGCACGCCAGAAAGAAACAGAACGTTATGTGGTATGTAACGGTGACGAAGGTGATCCGGGTGCGTTTATGGATCGAAGCATCATGGAAGGTGATCCGCATAAGATGCTGGAAGGTATGCTGATCGGTGCTTATCTGACAGGAGCACAGAATGCGTATATCTATGTTCGTGCAGAGTATCCTTTGGCAGTAGAACGTCTCCGTAAGGCAATCGCACAGGCAGAAGAATATGGTCTGGTAGGTGAACATATTCTGGGAACAGATTTTTCACTGCAGTTCCATATTAACCGTGGTGCAGGAGCTTTTGTATGTGGTGAGGGAAGTGCACTTACCGCATCGATCGAAGGTAACCGTGGTATGCCTCGTGTAAAACCCCCTCGTACAGTAGAGCAGGGTCTGTTTGGCAAACCTACTGTGCTGAACAATGTTGAAACCTATGCGAATGTTCCGATGATCATTAACAACGGAGCCGAGTGGTATAAGGGTATCGGAACAGCAGGAAGTCCGGGAACAAAAGCATTTGCCCTGACAGGAAATGTAAATAACACCGGTCTGATCGAAGTTCCTATGGGAAGTACTCTCCGTCAGATCATCTATGATATCGGTGGCGGCCTTAAAGGTGACGCAGGATTTAAAGGTGTTCAGATCGGAGGACCATCCGGTGGCTGTCTGACAGAAGAGCACCTGGATATCCCGCTTGATTTTGATTCCGTAAAGAAATATAATGCGATCATCGGATCCGGTGGCCTGGTAGTTATGGATGAAAATACCTGTATGGTAGAAGTAGCCCGTTTCTTCATGAACTTTACACAGCGTGAGAGCTGCGGTAAATGTGTTCCGTGCCGTGAAGGTACCAAACGTATGCTGGAGATCCTGGAGAAGATCGTAGGCGGAAAAGGTGAGGAAAGTGATCTTGATGAACTTTCCGAACTTGCAGAGATGATCCGTTCCATGGCTCTGTGCGGACTTGGAAAGAGTGCTCCTCTTCCGGTTATCAGTACCCTGAATACTTTCTATGATGAGTATAAAGAACATATCGTTGACAAGAAGTGCCGTGCAAAAGTCTGTACAGCTCTCAGACGATTTATTATTAATCCTGAGTTCTGTATTGGCTGCGGAAAGTGCAGCAGAAACTGTCCGGCAGGTGCGATCACAGGCGCGAAGAAACAGCCGCATGTGATCAACAATGATATCTGTATCAAATGTGGGGCATGTAAGGATAACTGTTCATTTGATGCCATTTATATCGAAGCATAGGAGGGGTGAGTTATGGGTACAATGATCATTGATGGAAGAAAAATAGAATTTACCGATGAAAAGAATGTACTGACTGTCATCCGCAAAGCCGGCATCAACATTCCGACATTATGTTATCATTCAGAGGTATCCACTTTTGGTGCCTGTCGTTTGTGTACAGTAGAAGATGACAGAGGAAAAACATTTGCTTCATGTTCTGAGAAACCAAGAGACGGAATGGTGATCTACACCAATTCCGGACGTATCAAAAAATATCGTAAACTGATCGTGGAGCTGCTTCTTGCAGCACATTGCCGTGACTGTACAACCTGTGTAAAGAGCGGTGAATGTGTTTTACAGGAGCTTGCTCACAGACTGGGAGTACAGAATATCCGTTTCAAAAATACCAGAGAACACTATGAACTGGATACAAGTTCTCCGTCTCTGGTGCGTGATCCAAACAAATGTATTCTCTGTGGCGACTGTGTACGTGCCTGTGAGGAAATTCAGGGAATCGGCGCATTAGGATTTGCTTTCCGTGGAACAGAAGCTATCGTAATGCCTGCATTTAACAAAAAAATTGCTGATACACAGTGCGTAAACTGTGGACAGTGCCGTGTATACTGTCCGACAGGTGCGATTGCGATCAAGACACATATGGATGAAGTCTGGGAAGCACTGGCAGATCCGAATGTCCGTGTTGTCGCACAGATCGCTCCGGCTGTTCGAGTTGCTGTTGGTGACCATTACGGGCTGACAAAAGGTAAGAGTGTAATGGGAAAAATCGTCAATGCACTTCACAGAATGGGCTTTGATGAAGTTTATGATACAACCTTCAGTGCCGACCTTACCATCATGGAAGAGACCAAGGAGTTCCTAAACAGAGTGGAGAAGGGTGAGAATCTTCCGCTTCTGACTTCCTGCTGTCCTGCATGGGTGAAGTTTATCACTGATCAATATAAAGAATATGTTCCGAACATTTCTACCTGCCGTTCCCCACAGGGAATGATGTCTGCGGTCATCAAAGAGTATTTCCGTGATCCGGAGCATGCAGCAGGCAAGAAGACCGTTATGGTTTCCATTATGCCATGTACAGCCAAGAAGGCAGAGGCAATCCGCCCGAACAGCTTTACCGATGGCGAGCAGGATACCGATATCGTTATCACAACCACAGAGCTTCTCCGCATGATCGATAACTTTGGTCTTGATTTTGCAACACTGGATCCGGAAGCATGCGATATGCCGTTTGGATTTGGTTCCGGCGGTGGCGTTATCTTCGGTGTTACCGGTGGTGTTACCGAGGCAGTTCTTCGAAGACTGAGCCCGGATCACAGCAAGGAAGCCATGCATGAGATTGCAGAGTGCGGTGTTCGTGGTGAAGAGGGAATCAAGGAATTTACCGTACCGTACAAGGGAATGGATATCAATGTATGCATAGCCAGTGGCCTTGCAAATGCAAGAACCGTTATGGAACGTGTAAAGAACGGCGAGGCAAACTATCATCTGATCGAGGTTATGGCATGCCGCCGTGGATGTATCATGGGTGGAGGTCAGCCGACCAGATCCGGTGACAGAACCAAGGCAGCCAGGGCAAGAGGTTTGTACAATGCAGACAATACCATGATCATCAAGAAATCCGATGAGAACCCACTGGTTCTGGAGCTTTATGAGGGACTCCTCAAAGGCAAAGAGCATCATCTGCTTCACAATGAGTTCTATATCAAAGACTGATATGAGGAATACAAAGAGCTGCTGTTCCCGGTGAACAGCAGCATATAAGAAGCCTTCCGGGCATATACTGTGGTATGCGGGAACTGTCTTTTTTAAGACGTTTCCCGGAACTTACAGGCCAGTATATGCAGGGAGGCTTTTTTATATGGAAAACTTTCAGGTTTACCGTGATATCCAGGCACGGACGGGCGGGGATATCTACATAGGGGTTGTGGGCCCGGTCCGTACAGGAAAATCCACATTTATCCGGAGATTCATGGAGCTGGTGGCACTGCCTGCGCTTAGTGAGGGAAAAAGAGCAGAGCTTCAGGATGAACTGCCGCTCAGTGGTGCCGGGAAAATGATCACAACCGTAGAACCAAAATTCATTCCAAAAGAAGCGGTGGAGGTATCCATAGGGGAAAACCAGAAGATCCGGGTGAAGCTTATTGACTGTGTGGGCTTTCTGGTAAAGGATGCATCCGGAAATGTGGAAGAAGGCAGGGAACGGATGGTCAAAACACCATGGCAGGAAAAAGCGATCCCGTTTCATGATGCGGCCCGGATCGGGACGGAAAAAGTAATCAGCCAGCATTCCACCATCGGAATTGTAGTCACAACAGACGGAAGCTTCGGGGAAATTCCCAGAGAAAATTTTATTCCGGCAGAAGAGCAGACGATAAAAGAGCTGAAAGCCCAGGGAAAACCCTTTCTGATCCTGGTAAACTCCCAGACTCCCTACAGTGAGGAAACCGGAAAAACTGTAAAACATCTGGAAGAGAAATTTGGAGTATCCGTTCTGGCAGTCAACTGTGAACAGCTTCGAAAAGAGGATGTGACCAGAATCCTGGAGAAGATCCTTTATGAATTCCCGGTCAGTGAGATAGAGCTTTTTGTTCCCAGATGGGTGGAGATGCTTTCTCCGGAACATGAGGTAAAGGCGGCTCTGTTAAATGAGATTCGGGAAAAGATGACCAGACTTACTCATGTGCGTGATGTAAGCAGAGAATCAGTATATCTGGAAAGTCCATATGTGGAAGACACATTGCTTGAGCAGGTCAGTCTTTCCGATGGAAAAGTCCGTATCCGAATCGCAGTAAAAGACATTTATTATTATCAGATGCTCAGTGAAATGAGCGGGATATCCATGGAAAGCGAATATGAACTGATCCAGACCATAAAAGAGCTTGCCGGTATGAAGGAACAATTTGTAAAAGTCCAGGCTGCCCTGGAAGCGGTAAAAGGAACAGGGTATGGGGTTGTGGTGCCTGAGCTTTCCGAGATCACTATTGAGGAACCTGAGGTGATCCGTCAGGGAAATAAATTTGGAGTAAAGATCCGGTCAAAAAGTCCGTCCATTCATATGATCCGGGCGGGGATCGAAACGGAGATCGCTCCGATCGTTGGTACAGAACAGCAGGCGGAGGATCTGATAAAGTATATCAGAGAAAGCCCGGAGCGAGGGGAAAGTATCTGGGAGACCAATATTTTCGGAAAATCCATCCAGCAGCTGGTGGAAGACGGAATCCGGAACAAGCTGGCCATGATCAGCGAAGAAAGTCAGGTGAAGCTTCAGGATACTATGAAGAAGATCGTAAATGACAGCAAAGGCGGACTGGTGTGTATCATCATATGAATGGAGAATAGAATTGCAAAGCAAAAAGGACGTTCTTCAGCAGACGTCCTTTTTTTGATGTTGTTTTTTCCATTCTGCGATAAACTGAAGCTGTTCCTGGTCAGATAGTTCCTGGGAAGCGGCGTCATTTCCTGCAGCGGCACAGCAGAAAAGAACAAAGATCTGGAGTCCGAAGAATACAAGAAAAAAGAGAAGCATAGAAAAACCTCCTTTATTTTTCAGATATGTTAAGTATTGGAGGAGATAATGTATTTTATACATTATATTGCAAGAAAATATAATTATCACCGGGTATGGAGATTTTTAAAACAGCTTCTGTATATCTCATTTTTTCCACAGCTGATCGCGGAACCTAAATAAAATATACAGCAAAGATCCCGGGGTCTTTTTATATAAAACGAGTAGCGGGAAAGATGTCCGCAGAATAAGCTAAAGAAAGGTCAGCTGTCCGACGGGAGAGCTTTGGAAAGGTATAAAAGGATGTATACAGGAAAAGGGATAGGCGTGGCGGTTCTGGATACCGGTATTTTTCCTCATATAGATTTTGGCAGCCGTATTTCCGTGTTTCGTGATTTTACAGGAGTCAGACGCAGCCCATATGATGATAACGGACATGGGACTCATGTCAGCGGGATCCTTGCAGGGGACGGAACTGCATCAGGTGGAAAATATAAAGGGGCTGCACCTGGCTGCAGTATCGCTGCTCTGAAGGTTCTGGATCGTTTCGGGAACGGAAGCAGGGAGGATGTGATGCGGGCATTTCGGTGGATCATGGAGTTTGGAAGCATTTATCATATCCGTATCGTTAATATTTCAGTGGGAACAACATCCCGGGATCATAAGGAACAGACAGATCTTCTTGAAGGAGTGGAAAAACTCTGGGATCTGGGATTTGTGGTGGTAGCTGCAGCAGGAAATCAGGGACCGGGGGCCGGCACGGTAACAGCACCGGGAAGCAGCCGGAAGATCATTACCGTAGGCTCCAGTGATATGCTGAATGGCAGAAAGGCAGTTTCCGGAAGAGGCCCTACTTTTGACTGTGTGTGCAAACCGGATCTGGTAGCGCCGGGAAGCCAGGTCATTGCCTGTGCACCGGGACTGCCGTACTCATATGGGCTCAAAAGCGGAACCTCCATGTCGACGCCTCTGGTGTCAGGAGGAATCGCTTGCCTTCTGGAAAAAGATCCCCGGCTTTCTAATGTAGAGGTAAAGATGTTGTTAAGAGAAAATGCAGAAGATATGGGACTTCCCAGAAATCAGCAGGGATGGGGAAAATTTAACTGTGAAAAACTGTTGGCAGGCTGAATTATTATACAATTCTTATAAACATAGTGCGGTAAAGCACAAAAGCGTTGACGGAACCGGAAAATATGAGTACAATGTACAGTAAAAGTGCTGAAGAAAGATTCTAAAGGAAAGAGCACCTGGAATCCGAACAGGAGAATAAACCTCAAAAGGAGAAAAATAATATGGAAAAAATCAAAATGCAGACACCTTTAGTTGAGATGGACGGAGACGAGATGACACGTATCCTGTGGCAGATCATCAAGGATGAACTTCTCACACCGTATCTGGAACTGAATACAGAATATTATGATCTTGGTCTTGAGCACAGAAATGAGACAGATGATCAGGTTACCATTGATGCAGCAGAAGCAACCAAGAAATACGGAGTAGCCGTAAAATGTGCCACGATCACGCCAAACGCAGCCAGAATGGAAGAGTATGACCTGAAAAAAATGTACAAGAGTCCAAACGGAACGATCCGTGCCATTCTTGATGGAACTGTATTCCGTGCGCCGATCGTTGTAAAGGGAATCGAGCCATGTGTAAAGAATTGGGTGAAACCGATCACACTTGCACGTCATGCATATGGAGATATCTATAAGAATACAGAATTTTATATTGACAAGCCGGGAGATGCATATCTTGTATTTGAGGGTGAAGACGGAGAAGAGCGTAAGGAGCTGATCCAGCATTTTGATGGGGCAGGTGTTCTCCGTGGCATGCATAATCTTGATGATTCCGTAAAGAGCTTTGCGAGAAGCTGCTTTAATTATGCACTGGACACAAAGCAGGATGTATGGTTCGGAAGCAAGGATACCATTTCCAAAACATACGATGGAAGATTTAAAGAGATTTTCCAGCAGATCTTTGATGCAGAGTTTAAGGATAAATTTGAGGAAGCCGGCCTGACCTATTTCTACAGTCTGATCGATGATATCGTAGCCCGTGTTATGAAGGCAGATGGCGGTTTTATCTGGGCATGCAAGAACTATGACGGAGATGTTATGAGCGACATGGTATCTTCCGCATTTGGCTCTCTTGCCATGATGACCTCTGTACTGGTATCCCCGAAGGGATATTTTGAGTATGAGGCTGCCCACGGAACAGTTCAGAGACACTATTATCGTCATCTTGAGGGAAAAGAAACATCCACAAACTCCGTTGCAACGATCTTTGCATGGACAGGAGCTCTCCGCAAGAGAGGCGAGCTGGACGGAAATGAAGCACTTGCTGATTTTGCAGGAAAACTGGAAAAAGCAACACTGGATACCATTGAAAGCGGAAAGATGACCAAGGATCTTGCACTGATCACTTCTCTGAAAGAGGTACAGGTATTGAACAGCAAAGAGTTTATCCTTGCTGTAAAGACAAAACTGGATGAACTGATGGCATAAATACCAGGAAGTTCAGAACTTCAAGTAATTTCATAAAAAATAAAAAACTGCACCGGAAGATCCTGGGATGGATCACGGTGCAGTTTTTTTATGAGGGATATATATGGATCATCTGATCTCTGTCAGACCGAAACGTTCATGGCCTGCTGTACATGTTCCACAAGGATCTGCCTGACCTTTGGATATTCTCCAAGTCCCTTCAGTACAGGGGTGACTTCATATCCTTCGGAAGAAAGACGGTTCATCCAGGAGTCCGGATCTGCACCGGCCAGATCGTTCTGTGCATGTTCGCCGGCTACGATCATGAAGGGCGCCAGCACGATCTTTTTCGGATGAAAGCTGTCGGCAGCCCGGAGAAGGGAGTCCAGGGCCGGATAGGCTTCTACAGTTCCAAGAAAAATATTTTTATGTCCGGTATCTTTAAAACGGTAATCCAAAGCAGCATAAACCGTGTTTGCGTAGTGCTCTGTTCCATGTCCCATCAGTACAAGCGCAGTGTCCGGATTCATGTTCCGGAATTCATCTGCAACTACCCGGACGATCGCCTGGTTATCTTCTTCTGTTGTGAGAAGAGGATTTCCGAAAACAATACTGGAAAAACGGTCACGAAAAGAAAGCGCATCGGCTTTCATCTGATCATTTTCGATACCGTTGATCACATGAGTCGGCTGTACGATCACATCGGTGATACCATCCAGAAGCATCTGTTCCAGAGCCTCCTTTACCGTGTGGATCGTAAGACCGTCCCGCTTTTTCAGTTTGGCAATGATCATTTTGCTTGTCCATGCACGGTAGGTGGGACAGGCCGGGAATGCATCGGCAATATCGTGCTCGATGGCCTCGATGGTAAGCTTACGGGTGTTTTCATAGCTTGTGCCGAAACTTACTACTAGGATCGCTTTTTTTGAAGCTGAGTTCATACGGGGATTTCCTCCATCCTGATAATTATGGTGATTATGATAAACTCTTTATATTTCTCCGCTGGAATATAAAGATGATCCGCAATTTCTACCATAAGATATTATAAAAGGGAGGGCTGACATTGTCAATCGTAGTTGACTTTCCTTACGGAAATGTTTATCATTATAAAAGATTGTGGAAACAAAGGAGAAACGTAGGACATGAGTATATTCATGCTTGGAATCGATCATAATATGGCACCTGTAGATGTCAGAGCGCAGTTTGCTTTTACCCGTAAAAATACCGGAGAGGCGCTGCACAGGCTGAAAGAAGAAGCTGGGATCTGCGGGTGTATTATTCTGTCGACCTGTAACCGTCTGGAACTGTGGGTAAGTACTGCAGATGAGGAGAAGCCGGACCTGTATCAGTGGCTCTGCTCGTTGAAAGGTGTGCAGGGAGAACAATACCAGAAGTATTTTACCAGCAGAGAAAACGAAGAGGCGGTGGAGCACCTTTTTTATCTTACCAGCGGACTGAAATCCCAGATCCTGGGGGAAGATCAGATCCTGACCCAGGTAAAAGATGCGTTGAGTATGTCAAGGGATGAGTTTACCACAGACAGTGTTCTGGAGGTGCTTTTCCGTATGGCGGTAACTGCAGGCAAGAAGATCAAAACGGAAGTGCCGTTTTCCCATGGAAATCCTTCTGTGATCCATCAGGCCATCCGTTTTCTGGAAGAGGGTGGTTATCATGTTCGCAATAAAGTCTGTATGGTGATCGGAAACGGTGAGATGGGGAAGATGGCTGCCCAGACACTGCGTGAAGCAGGAGCGGATGTGACGGTTACGATCCGTCAGTACAGAAGTGGTGTTGTGAGCATTCCTGTTGGATGCAGCAGGATCAATTATGGTGAAAGAATGGATTATCTGCCGGAGTGTGACCTGGTGGTCAGCGCAACAGCAAGCCCCAATTATACACTGACGGAAGAATTGTTTGAGGATGTACGTGTGGAACGACCTATGATCCTTATCGATCTGGCAGTTCCAAGAGATATTGATCCGGAGATCCGAAAAAAAGATAACATCACACTTTATGATATGGACAGCTTCCGAACCGGTGAGACACCGAAGGAACTTGCAGATAACCTGGAAGCAGCAGGATCCATTGTGAGGGCCCAGATGAACGAATTTTTCCAGTGGCTGGAAGGTCGTGATATCGTCCCGCGCATCCAGGAGATCAAAGCGGATGCTGTGGAAGATCTGAACCTGAGGATCGAAAAAATCTTCCGGAAAACTCCTATGGAGGATTCAGACAGAGAAAACCTGAAAAAAGCAGTGGATACTGCAGCCGGAAAGGTTGTGAACAAGCTGATCTTCGGGCTTCGGGACAGTCTGAACCAGGATGCTTTTCTGGAATGTGTGGAAGGACTGGAGAAACTTTATGAAGAATAAACCTTATTTCCCCATGTTTATAGACCTGTCCGATAAAAATATCGTTGTGGCAGGTGGTGGTAATATTGCTACCAGAAGAATAAAAACTCTTCTGAAATTTACAAGAAATATCACGGTAGTGGCTACAAAAGTGACCCAGGAGCTTATGGATCTCGGGAAAGCAGGAACCGTGACTCTGTATATCCGTCCCGTGAAACGTTCTGATTTTGCCAATGCATATATGGTGATCGCAGCCACCAATGACTGGAAGCTGAATGATGAGATCCACCGTGTCTGTAAAGAGGAGGGCATTTATGTTAATGTAGCCTCCGACCGGGAAGCCTGTGATTTTTATTTCCCAGGCGTATATATGCGGGATGAAATGGTAGTTGGAGTTACAGCCAGCGGACTGGATCATAAAAAAGCAAAGCGTGTAAGGGAAGAGATCCAGAATGCGCTGGAAAAAGTACTGGGAGAGCAGGATGAAGATGAAGAGAGATAAGATCGTGATCGGCAGCAGAGAGAGTAAGCTTGCAGTGCTGCAGAGCGAAATGGTCCGTGACTACATAAAAGAAAAAAATCCGGATCTGGAAGTGGAAATCCTCACTATGAAAACTACCGGGGATATCATTCTGGACCGTACACTGGATAAGGTTGGCGGAAAAGGGCTTTTTGTAAAGGAGCTGGATAAAGCACTGATAGCTGGAAGAAGTATTCTTTCTGTACACAGCCTGAAAGATATGCCTATGGAGGTTCCGGAGGAACTGCCGCTTCTGGCTTTTTCCAAAAGAGAAGATCCGAGAGACGTACTGGTTCTTCCTGAGGGAGCTTCTGAACTTGATAAAAGCAAGCCACTTGGATGCTCCAGCTTAAGGAGAACCTTACAGCTTAAAAAACTGTATCCGGATATGGATGTCAGAAGTATCCGCGGAAATCTTCAGACAAGACTCCGGAAGCTGGATGAAGGACAGTACAGTGCATTGATCCTGGCTGCTGCCGGCCTTAAGAGACTTGGACTGGAATCCAGGATCAACCGGTATTTTACAGCAGATGAGATCATTCCGGCTGCTGGTCAGGGAATCCTTGCTGTACAGGGAAGAAAAGGGGAAGCTTATGATTTCCTGGAGGGCTACTGCGATAAGGATGCCTGGACCGCGGGAAGTGCGGAGCGCGCTTTTGTAAAGCTCCTGGATGGAGGATGCTCTTCTCCGGTGGCTGCCCATGCGGAAATTCTCGGGGATGAGATCTATCTCAGAGGGCTTTATTATGATGAAAAAGACGGTTCCTATGTAACAGGAACACTGCGTGGCAATAAGGCAGATGCGGAAAGCTTAGGCAGGGAACTGGCAGAAACTCTTCGGAAAAAAGGAGAAAACAGATGAAAACAGGAAAAGTATGGCTGGTAGGAGCGGGTCCTGGCGATATCGGCCTTTTTACATTAAAAGGCCTCAAAGTGCTGGAACAGGCAGATGTGGTCGTCTATGACAGTCTGGTAGGTCAGGGAGTTCTGTCAAGAATCCCGGAAAATGCCAGGCTGATCAATGTAGGCAAACGTGCCAGTCACCATATCATGCGTCAGGAAAATATCAATCAGGTACTTCTTGAGGAGGCACAGCGGGGTCTTCGTGTGGTGCGCCTGAAAGGCGGAGATCCATTCCTCTTTGGAAGAGGGGGAGAGGAGCTGGAGCTTCTTCGGGAGAATGGGATCCCTTATGAGGTTGTTCCGGGTGTTACTTCCTCCATTGCAGTACCGGCATATAACGGGGTTCCGGTAACACACAGGAATTTCTGTTCTTCAGTCCACATCATTACAGGACACAAGAAAGCCGGAGAAGAATACGATATAGACTTCCATGCACTTGTTGATACAAAGGGAACGCTTGTATTCCTGATGGGGGTGTCCGCACTTCCGGATATCTGCGAGGGTCTTATAGGCGCAGGAATGGAAAAGGATATGCCTGCGGCGATCCTGCAGAAGGGAACTACAGCAGGTCAGAAACGGATCGTAGCAACAGTTTCTACCCTGGAAGAAGAGGTGAAACGCCAGGGGATCGAGACACCGGCGATCATTGTGGTGGGTAAGGTGTGTACACTGGCAGAGAAGTTTGCCTGGTATGAAGAACTGCCGCTTTCAGGATGGAAGGTTCTTGTCACAAGACCGAAAGAGCTTGTTTCCAGAACTGCGGACAAGCTTCGTGAAAAAGGTGCGGAGGTTCTGGAGCTTCCGGCGATCCGTACTGTCCCCATGGAAGACCAGAGCCGTCTCTATAAAGCACTGGATCACCTGGAGGAATATCAGTGGCTTGTATTTACCAGCCCTACAGGTGTAAGGGTATTTTTTGAAGAACTGATCCGCCATGGAAAAGATATCCGTGCCATGGGAAATGCCCGTCTGGCCGTGATCGGGGAGGGAACAAAAAAGGCCCTGCAGGAAAGAGGATTGCTGGCAGATTTTGTGCCGTCGGTATATGACGGGGATACTCTTGGAAAGGAACTCTCAGAGCTTCTTTCCGGTGGAGAAAAGATACTTATCCCGCGGGCAGAAAAGGGTAATGAAAAGCTCACAGCATTTCTTGCACAGGCAGGTGCTGTGGTCGAGGATGTTCCGACCTATCAGACTCTTTACGAAAAGAGCCAGCTCATCGATGAGAAGAAGGAATTTGAAACAGGACAGATCAGCTGTGCGGTGTTTACAAGTGCCTCCACTGTGAAGGGATTTGTGGAGGGAACAAAAGGACTGGATTATTCAAAGGTTAAGGCGGCCTGCATCGGCAGACAGACGAAGGCGGCTGCTGAGAGCTTTGGAATGAAAGCATATATGTCAGAAAAAGCCACCATTGACAGTCTTGTCAAGCTGGTGGAGGATATGAAAAGGAGCGAATGATCATGGAACTGACAAAAAGACCAAGAAGATTAAGAGGTAGCGAAAACCTTCGTAAGATGGTACGTGAGACAAGAATGGATAAATCTTCTCTTATGTATCCTATGTTCGTAATGGAAGGAGAAAATAAGGAAGAAGAAATTCCGTCCATGACCGGGCAGTACCGTTACAGCCTGGACCGTCTTCCGTATAAACTGGAGCAGCTTTCCAAAGCCGGTGTAGGCAGTGTGATGTTTTTTGGTATTCCTGACCATAAGGATGAAGTGGGCAGCGGTGCCTATGATCCGGAGGGGATCGTTCAGAGAGCTCTTCGCATTGCAAAAGAGAAATTTCCGGAGCTTTATTATGTAACAGATGTATGCATGTGTGAGTACACTTCCCATGGCCATTGCGGCGTTCTCTGCGGTCATGATGTGGACAATGACAAGACGCTGGAGCTTCTCGCAAAAACAGCACTTTCCCACGTGGAGGCAGGTGCAGATATGGTTGCTCCGTCTGATATGATGGATGGTCGTGTTGCAGCGATCCGTCAGTGCCTGGACAAGGCCGGACATTATACAACACCGATCATGTCCTATGCAGTAAAATATGCTTCTGCATTTTATGGCCCGTTCCGTGAGGCAGCAGATTCTGCTCCGTCTTTTGGGGACAGAAAAAGCTACCAGATGGATCCGCATAACAGCAGAGAAGGGCTGAAAGAGGCACTTGCAGATGTGGAAGAGGGTGCAGATATCATCATGGTAAAACCGGCTCTTGCATACCAGGACATGATCTGGCAGGTAAAGGAGATCACAAACGTTCCGGTTGCCGCATACAGTGTCAGTGGTGAGTATGCAATGGTAAAAGCAGCAGCTGCAAACGGCTGGATCGACGAAGAAAGGATCGTGGGTGAGATGGCTACAGGAGCATTCCGTTCCGGCGCGCAGATCTATCTTACCTATTATGCGGAGCTTCTGGCAAGACTTATGGATGAAGGGAGGATCGGCTGATGACAAGATCAGAACAGTTATTTGAGCGTGCGGTAAAAAGAATCCCGGGAGGCGTAAACAGCCCGGTAAGATCTTACGGAGCCATCGGTGAGGCACCTCGTTTTATTGAAAAAGCAGATAAATGCTACATCTATGATGTAGATGGAAACCGTTATGTGGATTACATTGATTCCTGGGGCCCGATGATCCTGGGACATAATTTCCCGGAGATCCGCGAGAATGTGATCAAGGCCTGCGAAAATGGCCTGAGCTTTGGCTGTGCTACAGGAATTGAAGTAGAGATCGCAGAATTTATCTGTGAACATATTCCACATGTAGATATGATCCGTATGGTAAACTCAGGAACAGAAGCTGTTATGAGTGCCATCCGTGCAGCAAGAGGTTTTACCGGAAAAGACAAGATCATCAAATTTGCAGGCTGCTATCACGGACACAGTGACTGCCTTCTGGTAAGTGCCGGCTCCGGTGTCATGGCAAGTGGTATTCCGGACAGCGCCGGTGTTCCGAAGGGCTGTACACAGGATACCATGACGGCTACCTACAATGATGCCGCCAGTGTGGAAGCACTTCTCAAACAGGAAGAGGGAAATGTGGCAGCCGTGATCGTGGAGGCAGTAGGAGCAAACATGGGTGTGGTTCCTCCGAAACCAGGTTTCTTAAGGCGGCTTCGTGAGCTTTGCGATGAGCACAATTGTCTGCTGATCTTTGATGAAGTGATCACAGGCTTCCGACTTGCCTTTGGCGGAGCAGCAGAGTATTTTGGTATCCGTCCGGATCTTGTCACCTACGGGAAAATAATCGGCGCAGGAATGCCGGTAGGCGCTTATGGCGGACGTAAGGAGATCATGGATCTGATCTCACCGTGTGGTCCTGTATACCAGGCAGGTACCTTAAGCGGAAACCCGGTTGCCATGGCTGCAGGTTTCACACAGCTGAAATATCTCTATGAGCATCAGGAAATCTACAAAGATCTGGCTGCCAAAGGTGAGAAGCTTTACGGCGGCTTGAAGAAGATCGTGGAGGAAAAAGGTCTTCCATATCAGGTAAACTATGATTCTTCTCTGGCAAGTATTTTCTTTACAGACCAGGAGGTAAAAGACTATGTTTCTGCAAAAACATCCAACCTGGAGCTTTTTGCAAAATATTTCAAGGGAATGCTGAAACGAGGCATTCATCTTGCACCTTCCCAGTTTGAGGCGATGTTCCTTTCCACAGCGCATACAGATGAAGTAATTGATGAAACTCTGGAAGCAATGAGAGGCGCTTTGGGAGATCTGTAAAGAGGCGTAATGGATGCGCAGGAGCCGATACATTTGCGTGGATCATGTGTGAACGCCATAGTGAACGGCAGCTTTGCATAAAAAATTGCACAAAAGATAACAGGATGATAACTTGTTCTTGCAGAAGCTTTGTGATAAAATAAACACAAAAATACGTAACCAATGTAAAAAGCAGGAGGCCAGAACTTATGGGAAAAAAGAAGTACGTGGCTTACGTGGGAACATATACCCATGGAACCAGTAAGGGAATTCAGGTATACGATGTAGATGTAGAAAAAGGAACACTCACAGAACGAAGCGAAGTGGAAGTTAGCAATGCTTCTCATTTGGCAGTATCAAAAAACGGTAAATATCTGTATTCCATTGAGGATGAGGGTGTAGCTGTATTTGAAAGAGACAAGAACGGTGATCTTACCCGCCTCAACAGTGTGGATATCAACGGAATGCGAGGCTGCTATCTTGCAACAGATGTGGACGGAAGATATCTTTATGTGGCAGGGTACCATGATGGTAAGGTAACGGTTGTACATACACATAAAGACGGCCGTCTGGGAAGTGTTATGGACGGCGTTTTCCACAAGGGACTTGGAAGCGTGGCAGAGCGTAACTTCCGTCCGCATGTTAATTGTGTACGTCCGACACCGGATAATAAGTATCTCTGTGCGGTAGATAATGGTATCGATCAGGTTAAGATCTATCGTATCAATAAGAAGAAAGACAAACTGGAGCTGGTTGACATTCTTCGCTGCCCGAGAGAGAGCGGCCCTCGTATCATCCGTTTCAGTGATGACGGAAGATTTGCATATCTTCTTTTTGAGCTCAGCAATGAGGTGAAGGTATACAGCTATGACGGAAGCGGTAAGAATCCGGAGTTTCAGCTGCTTCAGAGCATTACCACTCTTGGAAAAGAGGATTCCAATGATGCGCTTCATAACGCAGCTTCCGGTATATCTCTTTCTGCGGACGGTAAATATCTTTTCTGTACAACAGCAGGGGAAAATACTGTGACTATGTATGCAGTAGACCAGGAAACAGGCCTTCTGACCAAGAAATTTACACTTCCGATCAGTGGTGATTATCCGAAGGATCTTATGATCTTCCCGGATAACAAGCATATTGCTGTTGCCAATCATGCCAGCAACAGTATTACCGTTTTCACTGTGGATTATGAAAAGAATATCATCATGATGAACGAAAAACCGAGAAAGATCGAGACACCGAACAGTATCCATATCTGGCCGGTACCGGATACATGCGAGCAGTTGGATTAAGAACAGGATTGATCAAAGTAAGTCTTGTACAGGCAGACAAAAACAGACTCAGGGACGAGTAGGAACTTTCCCTGAGTCTGTTTTTTTGCGCATTTATAATTTTTTATCGGACAGGTCAAAATGTGAAATTACCGCTGATAAAATTCGTGGATACGATCCATCCGTGCACTCATATTGTTAAAAAGTGCATCTGTAATGGTAAGTGCTGCCATAGCTTCCACAACGACTACTGCACGCGGTACGATCACCGGATCATGCCGGCCCTTGATCTCAAGCTCCAGGTTTTCTCCGGTGTTGGTCACAGTAGACTGAGACTGACTGATGGAAGGAGTAGGTTTGATATGTGCACGGAGTATGATATCACTGCCGTCACTCATACCACCCATAATACCACCTGCATGGTTGGAGGTTTTGGAAATAATGCCGTTTTTCTGTACAAAACCGTCGTTGTCTTCGGAACCGGTAAGACGTGTCACATTGATGCCATCACCGATTTCAACAGCTTTTACAGCACCGATGGACATGATCGCATGAGCGAGGGTAGCATCCAGCTTGTCAAAAACCGTATCGCCCAGACCGGCAGGAACGTTTTTGATGCGGCATTCGATCACACCGCCTGCACTGTCCTGACTGTTCAGACATTGTTCGAGATAGGCAGATGCCTTTGCGGCTGCGTCGGCATCTGGCATGCAGAGTGCATTATTTCGGATCTCTTCTTCTGAGAAGGACCGGATTTCCACAGGACCGATGGATCTTGCGTAGGTAGTTAATGTAATGCCAAGTTCGTTTAACAGCTTGATGGCAATGGCACCGGCTGCCACACGTCCGGCGGTTTCTCTTCCGGAGGAGCGTCCACCTCCACGGTAATCACGGAATCCATATTTCTGGTCAAAGGTAAAGTCTGCGTGACCGGGACGATAGGAGTATGCGATATTTCCGTAATCTCTGGAACGCTGATCTGTATTGCGGATCAGAAGAGAAATTGGAGTACCGGTAGTCTTTCCTTCAAAAACTCCGGAAAGAATCTCCACCAGATCTCCTTCCTTACGGGCAGTTGTATAACGGCTCTGCCCGGGCTTTCTCCGGTCAAGAAAAACCTGGATATCTTCTTCGCAGAGAGAAAGACCTGCGGGACAGCCGTCGAGAACGGCACCGATAGCCTTGCCGTGAGATTCTCCCCAGGTGGTAACCACGAATTTTTTTCCGAATGATGACTGACTCATTTGTATAACTTCCTTTCGTTGGAATTCTGGAATCATTATATAGGAAGCCGGAAAAAATGTAAAGAACGTGGAAGGCAGAAGGAATTTTTATGTAAAGATCATGTGAAATTATTTAAAAGCTCTTTTAAAAAGAAAAGGTATGAATTGACAAAGCTATTTTGACTATTTATAATAAAAAAGAATTTTGCCCTGGCAAAAGAAAAGCAAGAGAAGGGAAGTGGGAATCGTGGTAAGGATTTACAAGACAATAGACGGAGCCATCCACCAGATACAGGAACCGGAGGAAGGCTGCTGGATTGCGTTGACGAATCCGACGGCAACAGAGATTTTTGAATTTTCCGAGAAGTTTGATATAGAGGTTGACGATTTACGATCCCCTTTGGATGAGGAAGAACGGTCACGTATCGAAGTTGAGGATAATTATACACTGATCCTGGTTGATGTTCCTATGATCGAGGAACGTAATGACAAGGACTGGTATGGGACAATACCGCTTGGCATCATTGTGACGGGGTCTATGATCTTTACCATCTGTCTGGAGGACACACCGGTTCTTACCAGATTTATGGAGGGAAGAGTCCGGAGCTTTTTTACCTATATGAAGACCCGTTTTATCTTTCAGATCCTTTACAGAAATGCGAGCATGTACCTGCGTTATCTGCGTATCATTGACAAAAAAGTGAGCAGGTGGAAGAAAAACTGCATCTTTCCACAAGAAATGAAGAGCTGATCGAGCTTCTGGAGCTGCAGAAATCCCTGACTTATTTTATTACGTCACTCCGGTCCAATGAGGTTGTGCTGGAGAAGCTTCTGAAGATAGACAGCATCAAGAAATATCCGGAGGACACCGATCTTCTGGAGGATGTCATCACTGAGAATAAGCAGGCGATCGAAATGGCCAATGTGTACAGCGGTATCCTGAACGGAACTATGGATGCTTTTGCATCGATCATCTCCAATAATATGAATATCGTTATGAAGGTACTGGCGATCATTACTATTGTCATGAGTATTCCGACTATTGTGTTCAGTGCTTACGGAATGAATGTGGCTGGTTCCGGTATGCCCTTATCAGGGAGTCCATTGGGATTTCTGATCATTATCCTGATTTCTGTGGCAATCAGTGTTGTGGCAGCGATCATTCTTTCCAAGAAGCGATTTTTCTGATTTTCAAAAGTTTTCTGAAAGGAGATTTTAATGAAATTTATCGACAAACTGGAACGTAAATTCGGAAGATTCGGGGTTCCGAATCTGACTGTTTACATCATCGGATGTTATGTGTTGGGGTATTTTCTGGCTATGTTTGCTCCGGGAGTTTTGAACATGCTGAGTCTTGATATGTCCATGGTCATGAAGGGACAGATCTGGAGACTGGTGACATGGGTGATCTATCCGCCGTCCAGTGTGGGAGGAACCGGCAATCTTGTGATGTTCCTTCTCGCAATCTTTTTTTTCTATTATCCGATCGGTACTTCACTGGAACGTACCTGGGGAACTTTCCGGTACACATTGTATATTTTTTCAGGTGTTTTGTTTACTGTGATCGCAGCAGTGCTTTTACATGTATTTACAGGTGGTTATGTGGTGATGAACGGCATCGCCTATTCTCTTGGCGGAAATATTTTTACCACATATTATATCAGTCTTTCTATTTTCCTTGCCTATGCAGTCACATATCCGGATCTTCAGCTGCTTCTTATGTTTGTGATCCCGATCAGGATGAAATGGATGGCCTTTGTATACGGACTGTTCATTGCGTGGGATATCGTATCTTATCTTCGAGTCGGGCTTTGGGTAGGCGTAGTACCGATCGTAGCATCACTTTTAAACTTTGTGATCTTTTATTTCAGTACCCGTGATATGAACCGATACAATCCGAAGGAGATCCACAGGAGGCAGCAGTTTAAGAAGGCTGTGGCTCCTTCCAGAACAGGGTTCGGTCCGGATGGGATCGCCAAGCATAAATGTGCGATCTGCGGACGTACCGAAAAGGATGACCCAAACCTGGAGTTTCGTTTCTGCTCAAAGTGCAACGGAAATTATGAATATTGTCAGGATCATTTATTTACACATAAACACGTACAGTAAAACGCACAAGCGAAGGAGAACATTATTATGAAAAAAACTAAGATTATCTGTACACTTGGACCTGCCAGCAATAACAGGGAAACTCTGAAGGCTCTTATGGAGAATGGAATGGATATTGCCAGATTCAACTTTTCTCACGGAGATCACGAGGAGCAGAAGGGCCGTGTGGATATGATCAAGGAGCTTCGTGAGGAGCTTAATATGCCTATTGCCATGCTTCTTGACACAAAGGGACCGGAGATCCGTACCAGACTTTTAAAGGACGGACAGAAGGTTAAGCTGGAAGCGGGAAAACAGTTTGTACTTGGAATTGGCGATTTTGAAGGCGACAGCACAAAGGTTGCTATCACATATGAGACACTTTACAAGGATGTAAAACCGGGAAACAGAATCCTCATTGATGATGGTCTGATCGAGTTGGAGGTTAAGGCGATCAAGGAAACCGATATTGTCTGTGATATCTTAAACGGTGGTGAGCTGGGAGAGAAGAAGGGTGTAAATGTTCCCTATGTAAAAGTAAATCTTCCGGGAATCACAGAGCAGGATAAAAAGGACATTATCTTTGGTATCGAGCAGAAATTTGATTTCATCGCGGCATCTTTTGTCCGTTCCGCAGAGGTGATCCGTGAGATCCGTAAGCTTCTGAATGATAATGGTGGAAAGGATATCGGTATTATCGCGAAGATCGAGAATGCAGAGGGTGTTGAGAATATTGATTCCATCATTGAAGCATCTGACGGTATCATGGTTGCCAGAGGAGATCTCGGTGTGGAAATTCCTGCAAGCCAGGTACCTCACATCCAGAAGGAGATCATCCGTAAGTGTAACGAACATTATACACCGGTTATCACAGCAACACAGATGCTTGATTCCATGATCCGTAATCCGCGTCCTACACGTGCAGAGGTAGCCGATGTTGCCAATGCGATCTACGACGGAACCGATGCGATCATGCTTTCCGGAGAGACAGCAGCTGGTAAATATCCGGTTGATGCTCTTAAGATGATGGCAGATATCGCAGAGATGACAGAGCCGCATCTGGATTATAAAGTGTTTATTGAACATCGTTCCATGGATGGAAGAGAGAAGATCTCCAGTGCAGTGGCACTTGCAACGGTGCGTACTGCAAAGAACCTGAAGGCGAACGCTATCGTAACACCGACAATGAGTGGAAATACAGCCAGACTGATCTCCAATTTCCGCCCGAAGGTTCCGATCTATGCGATCACACCGAACTCAACCATCCAGCATAAACTTCAGCTGATCTGGGGTGTAACACCTCTGAAAGGATATCAGAGAGATACCACGGACCATATCATGTCTCAGGCCATGAATGTTGTCCGCTGCCGTCATCTGATACATAAAGGAGACCTTGTTGTATTTACAGCAGGAGACCCTGCGACCAACATGACAAACGGTCGTGGTGCAGTGACAAATATGATGCACGTGATCGAGGCAGAATAAGACTGAGGTTTCTTCGGGAACAGCAGTCGGAAAAACAGGAGATGCAGTTATTATGAAAAAAGAACCATTTGTGACACTTGAGAAACTCAACGAAATTACCGAAAAGTTTCCGACACCCTTCCATCTCTATGATGAGAAGGGAATCCGTGAGAATGCAAAAGCCTTGAAAGAGGCCTTTGCATGGAACAAAGGATTCAAGGAATTTTTTGCGGTAAAGGCAACACCGAATCCATATCTGATCAATATTCTGCAGGAGTATGGCTGTGGCTGCGACTGCTCCTCAGAGACAGAGCTTATGATGGCCAAGGCAGTAGGCTGCAAAAAGGGCGATATCATGTTTTCCTCCAATGACACACCGGAGAAAGAGTTCAGATATGCAGATGAGATCGGTGGGATCATCAACCTTGATGACATCACACATATTGAGAGCGTAGAGAAAGCTCTCGGAAAAATCCCGGAAGTGATCAGCTGCCGTTACAATCCAGGTGGAGTATTTAAGATCAGTAACGGTATCATGGATAATCCCGGAGATGCAAAATACGGAATGACTACCGAGCAGATCTTTGACGCATTCCGTATCCTGAAATCCAAAGGTGCCAAAGAGTTCGGAATCCATGCATTCCTTGCAAGCAACACAGTGACCAATGATTATTATCCAATGCTTGCAGAGGTTATGTTTGAGCTTGCCGTGAAGCTTCAGAAGGAGACAGGTGCACACATTAAATTCATCAATCTTTCCGGTGGTATCGGAATTCCTTATAAACCGGATCAGGAGCCAAATGATATCCGTGTGATCGGCGAAGGTGTCCGCAAGGTTTATGAAGAAGTCCTTGTTCCGGAAGGAATGGGGGATGTTGCGATCTATACAGAGCTTGGCCGTTTCATGATGGGACCGTATGGCTGTCTTGTCACAAAAGCAATCCATGAGAAGCATACACATAAAGAGTATATCGGCGTAGATGCCTGTGCAGTAAATCTGATGCGCCCGGCTATGTATGGTGCTTATCATCACATTACGGTTATGGGTAAGGAGAACGAGCCGTGCGATCATAAATATGATGTGACAGGTTCCCTCTGTGAGAATAATGATAAATTTGCCATTGACCGTATGCTTCCGAAAATCGACAAGGGAGATCTTCTTGTGATCCATGATACAGGTGCTCATGGTTTTGCAATGGGTTATAACTACAATGGTAAACTGAAATCTGCAGAGATCCTTCTTCATGAGGACGGCAGCTTTGAGATGATCCGTCGTGCCGAGACACCGAGAGATTATTTTGCAACCTTTGACTGCTTCCCTGTTTTTGAGAAACTTCTTCAGGATGAAGACGAACTGAAATAAAATAGCGGAAATATATAAAAACAGCCTTCTATGCATCTTGGTAGTGATGCCGGAAGGCTGTTTTATGTTTAAGTGTCTGGCAGGTATAAGATTGCGGGCAGGGCGGAAGGTGGTCAAATGCAGGGTTACAGCTTCCGGCTGCCGGAGATTTCTGCCAGGGCTTTTCTAAACTCAAAGAAAAACAGGATGGCAGTAAATGTAACGGCCAGGATATCCGCAACCGGCTCGGCCATATAAACTGCATTTGTCCGGTCAGCACGGAAAATATTGGGCAGGATATAGATCAGCGGGATGACCAGAATAAATTTCCGGACAATAGCCACAATGATGGAATCTTTGGCTCTGCCAAGGGAGATAAAGGTCATCTGGCAGGCAATTTGGATACCAAAGATAAACACAACTGCCATATAGATCCGGAGAGCTGTCTTTGTGAAAGCAAGTAATGTACTGTCCGAAGTAAACATTCCTGCAAAGAGCTGCGGGAAGATCATAATGATCAGCCACAGGATCACGGAATAAGAAACACTTGTTTTTACAAGAAGCTTAAATGTAGAACGTACACGTTTTTTGTTACGTGCACCATAGTTGTAGCTGATGATAGGCTGTGCACCCTGACCAAGCCCCTGAAGAGGAAGCATGGCAAACTGCATGACGCTGGTAAGGATGGTCATGGCTCCTACTGCAACATCCCCGCCGTATTTTAAGAGTGAGGAATTGTAGCAGACAGAGATAACGCTTTCACTGAGCTGCATGACAAAGAGAGAAGAGCCAAGAGCCATACAGGGCAGAATGATATCGGCTTTCAGTTTCATGGTGCTTTTCCGAAGCTTCAGGAAGGTCTTTTTTCCAAAGAGGAATGAGAGAACCCAGATGCAGGAAAATGCCTGGGAGATTACCGTTGCCAGAGCAGCGCCCCGGACACCCATGTGGAATCCGAAAATAAAAACCGGATCCAGAATAATGTTGGAGATCGCACCGATCAGTACGGAGAGCATTCCGGTTTTTGCGAATCCCTGGGCTGTGATGAAATTATTCATGCCAAGAGTCAGCTGTACAAAGATAGTTCCTACTGCATAGATATTCATGTAACCCACCGCATAGTCGATGGTGTTTGCACTGGCGCCGAATGCAAGGAGAAGGCTGCGGTTTCCGAGAAACAGGATAACAGTCAGGATCAGGGAGATGATGACCTGCATGGCGAAGCAGTTTCCGAGAGTCTGTTCGGCTTTTGATGTGTCATTTTTACCCATAAAGATGCTGGCCCTGGGAGCGCCTCCGTTTCCGACAAGAGCAGCGAAGGCGGATACGACCATAATAAGCGGCATACAGACACCTACACCGGTAAGGGCAAGAGCACCCTCTCCGGGAATATGACCAATATAGATACGATCGACGATATTGTAGAGCATATTGATGAGCTGTGCGGCAACGGTAGGAAGTGCAAGCTGCAGAAGAAGCTTTCCGACAGACTCGGTTCCTAAAAAGCTTTTGTCTTTTTCCATTTTTATATCCATTCCTTTCGTGTTTTTTGGTAGTATATAATAAAGACCTGACAGATTTCTCCGTCAGGTCTTTTATGCGAATGCCGCTGGCCGGACTCGAACCGGCACGGATCGCTCCGCTTGATTTTGAGTCAAGTGCGTCTGCCAATTCCGCCACAGCGGCATAACCATTTATTATAATAGCACAGTATCAGGTGGCTTGCAAGGATTTTTTCAGAATAAAGGTATTATTTGGAAAGATTTTCAATTCTAAAAAGTTTATGAAATCGGATGAGGCATCCTTGAAATTGACTGAAAAAAGTGGTAGAGTGTACTACAAGGCTGTACCACCTGATATAGCACTGTGGATATAGCAATATACTATAAGATAACGGAGGAGACTGCATGAATCTGAATTCAAAAAAACCAGAGAAGCGGCCGCTGTATGTATATTACATTATTGCGGTCGTAATTATTGTTCTGCTGAATGTTTTTGCTCTTCCTGCTCTTTCTGAGAGAAGTGTAAAAGAAACCGATTACACCACCTTCCTGAAAGCCGTAGACAGAGGAAAAGTATATGAGGCAACCCTTAATTCCGATTACATTTATTATACTATGAAAGTGGATGGAAATGATGTCTATTGTAAGACGGTATCTGTAGAGGATCAGGATCTTGTATCCCATCTTTACGATGCGGGCGTAAGTATAGAGGGTACGGCACCGCAGAGACAGTCCCTGCTTTTATCTCTGATCCTGGGATATGTATTCCCGATCGCAATCTTTATTCTCCTGGGACGCTGGCTCAGCAAGAAGATGATGAGTTCCATGGGAAACGGAGGACCGGGAGGAATGATGTCCTTTGGCAAAAGCAATGCCAAGGTTTATGTGAAATCCTCTACGGGAATCAAATTTTCAGATGTTGCCGGTGAGGATGAAGCCAAGGAGCTTTTGACGGAAATTGTAGATTTCCTTCATAATCCGGAGAAATACAGAGAGATCGGTGCTTCCATGCCGAAGGGTGCCCTTCTTGTAGGCCCTCCCGGAACCGGTAAAACTCTTCTTGCCAAGGCAGTTGCCGGTGAGGCGGAGGTTCCGTTTTTCTCAATTTCCGGTTCGGAATTTGTGGAGATGTTTGTGGGTATGGGTGCTGCCAAGGTCCGTGATCTTTTTAAACAGGCCAATGAGAAGGCACCATGTATCGTATTTATTGATGAGATCGATACGATCGGCAAGAAACGTGACGGCTCCGGAATGGGCGGCGGAAACGATGAGCGTGAGCAGACACTGAACCAGCTTTTGACAGAGATGGACGGTTTTGACGGTTCCAAGGGTGTTGTGATCCTGGCAGCTACCAACCGACCGGATTCCCTTGACCCTGCACTTCTTCGTCCGGGACGTTTTGACAGAAGGATCCCGGTTGAGCTTCCGGATCTTCAGGGGCGTGAGGAAATCCTGAAGGTTCATGCCAAGAAAATCAAAATTGCGGATACAGTCCGGTTTGATGAAATTGCCAAGGCGGCAGTCGGTGCCTCCGGTGCGGAGCTTGCCAATATTGTCAACGAGGCAGCTCTCCGTGCAGTCCGCGACGGACGGAAATTTGCCACACAGGCGGATTTTGAAGAAAGCATCGAAGTTGTTATTGCCGGATATCAGAAAAAGAACCGTGTACTTTCCAATAAGGAAAAGCTGATCGTTTCCTATCATGAGGTTGGTCATGCACTGGTTGCTGCCAAGCAGACAGATTCTGCACCGGTCCATAAGATCACGATCATTCCACGTACCTCCGGTGCACTGGGATATACCATGCAGGTAGATGAGCAGGAACATTTCCTGATGACTAAGGAAGAACTGGAGAATAAGATCGCTACATTTACAGGCGGCCGTGCAGCGGAAGAGCTGATCTTCCATTCCATTACTACCGGTGCCTCCAATGATATTGAGCAGGCGACCAAGATTGCCAGAGCGATGATCAGCAGGTATGGTATGAGTGATGATTTTGACATGGTTGCCATGGAAAATGTAAGCAATCAGTATCTTGGCGGAGATGCAAGTCTAACCTGTTCCTTTGAGACGCAGACGCTTTTGGACAAGAAGGTTGTGGAGCTTGTAAGACGGGAGCATGAAAAGGCTACGAAGATCCTGACAGATAATATCGGAAAGCTCCATGAGATTGCCAAGTATCTGTATGAGCATGAGACGATCACCGGTGAGGAGTTTATGAAGATCCTGAATGAAGCGCCGGTGGAGATTGAGAATACACAGGAAAATTAAATATGTTGGCGGGAGGGACGCCGAAGGGAATACTTCTGTATGGTCTTCGGCTTCCGTTGGGCGTTAGTTCTAAGGCCCTGAAAATCTGCTAAAACCATTAAAAAAAGTTCGGAACTCGCGGCTTGTTGCCGCTCAGACAGCCGAACTTTTTTTTATAACGCAGATTTCCGGAACCTAAGGACTAGCAGCCCTCCTCCAAAGACAGAGCCATACAGAAGTATTCCCTCCGGCTGTGCTCTGGCCATGTGGATTGCTTCTGACTAGTCTTTACCATATTTCCGGGTGTACCTTGGAACAGGTGAGTGCCAGACTTCCGGGGCCGATGTGGCAGGAAACGCTCAGGGAGAGAGGGAAGATGTTGACTTCACCGATATTCGGGAAGGTGGTGAGGACTTCTTTTCGGAATTCTTCGGCTGCTTCCAGGTTGTGGGAGTGGATGACATCCAGGTTGATCTTTTCTCCAAAGCGGTCTGCAATGTCATCTTTGATGGCTTTAGTCATAGTGTTTTTTGCCTGGGTCATGGTGCGGGCCTTGGAGAAGGCGTCCAGCTTTTCGCCCTGGATCTGCAGAACCGGTTTCAGACGGAGCATGGTTCCGATGGCTGCAGCTGCAGGAGTGATGCGGCCGCCCTGTTTCAGGTACTTCAGAGTAGCTACCGTGATATAGATGCTGGAGTCGAAGCGGGTTTCTTCCAGCCAGGTTCCGATCTCATCGGCAGAGAGACCGTTTTTAGCCTGCTGGATAGCCTCGATGGCAGAGTAACGTAAGGTTCCGGAGATCCTCTGGTTGTTTACGACACGTACACGGCCATCATAGTCTTCTGCAAGCATGCGGGCAGTCTGCATGGAGCTGGAGAGACCGCTGGACATGGGGATATGTACGATCTCGTCGTAGTCTTTGAGCAGCTTGTCCCAGAGGGTAGTGACGGATTCCGGTGTAGGCTGGGATGTGGAAACTCTGCAGCCTGGATTTTGTTCAAGATGCTGAAAGAACTCTGATTGGTTCATGTCAATGTCTTCCAGATATTCCTTATCATCTATAAAAAACGGCATTGGAAGCATGTAGATGCCAAGGTCTTTTACCTGAGCGGGAGACATGCCGCAGTTACTGTCTGTAACGATTGCTATAGATTTCATAATGGTGATCCTCCTTGAATGGATTTTCATATTTGGTCAGTTTTTCTGTTTTCTGACCGGAACATCTCAAGTATACCACAGGAAACCGCCCTTGTCATTCAACGTTTAATTCGCTATAATGGTATAACATTCTGGGAAATATTTCCCCAGTCTGGGGCAAATTGTGAAGCGGGATCTCCGAAGAGGCTTATCATATGGGAGGATCCGCTGCTTTGAAAGAGAGGGAAAATATGAACTGTCGTATTGCAGAGGGAATGGTTAATAAATATATCGATCATACGTTGCCGTTAAGTGATCTGGAGGATTTTCTGGAGCATATTGAGAAGTGTTCCTCCTGCTACGATGAGCTTGCCACATATTTCATTGTACATAAGGCCATGCAGCAGCTGGATGAGAAACAGGAAGATACTGTTCTGGATTTTAAGGAGCTTCTGGAAGAGGATATCCGAAAATCCAGAAGGTATATCCGAAAAAAGAAATTTCACAGAGCGATCGCTGCAGTGGCAGTCTGCGTTCTGATCGTGGCACTGGTGGTCTTTCTTGTTTTTGTGATCCTGGAACTGAAGGAGGGAATTTGATTTTGAGTGAAAAAATATTACTGATCGATGGTCACAGCATCCTGAACCGTGCGTTTTATGGTCTGCCGGATCTTACCAATGCAGAAGGACGTCATACAGGAGCGGTATATGGATTTCTGAATATTATGTTCAGGATCCTGGAGGAAGAGAAGCCGGAGTATCTTACCGTTGCATTTGATCTGAGTGCACCTACGTTCCGGCATAAGAGATATGAAGCCTATAAAGGTACCCGAAAACCCATGCCGGAGGAGCTTCGGGAACAGGTTCCGCTGATCAAGGAGATGCTTTCTGCCATGGGAATCAACATCATGTCCCTGGAAGGCTATGAAGCAGATGATCTTCTTGGTACGGTCGCCAGAAGAAGTGAAGCAAAGGGTATGGATGTTACCATTCTTTCCGGAGACCGTGATCTTCTTCAGCTTGCCACAGATAAGGTGCTGATCCGGCTTCCGAAGACTGTCCGGGGAAAGACAACCGTTGAAAACTACCATACAGCGGAAGTTCTTGAGAAATATCAGGTAACGCCGCCGCAGATCATAGAACTGAAAGCGCTGATGGGCGACAGCTCCGATAATATTCCGGGAATCCCGGGCGTTGGAGAGAAAACCGCGACCAAGATGATCGTGCAGTTCGGTTCCATTGAGAATGCTCATGAGCATCTGGAAGAGGTAAAGCCTAATAAGGCGAAAGAATCTCTCCGCGAGCATTATGATCTGGCACAGCTTTCCAAAGAGCTTGCAACCATCAACACAGACAGTCCGCTGGAATTTTCCTACGAAAAAGCGAAAGTGGAAAATCCCTATACTCCGGAGGCATATGAATTGTGTAAACGCCTGGAATTTAAGAACATGCTGAACCGTTTTGATCCGGCTACGACAGCAGATTCCTCCATGGAACTGGAATTTTTTACCTGTAATGATCTTTCCGGTGTGGAGGCACTGTTTGAAAAAGCAGCGCAGAAAGATCAGGTGGGTATTTCTGTTCTTGCAGATCCGGATCAGGTGTATACCGTGGGACTGGTCCTGGATGAAAAAGAAATCTATCAGATCCCGGTAGGAGGACTTCTCACAGGGGATTATCTTTGCGGAAAACTGAAAGCTCTGGCGGACAGTACGGTGCTCTGTGCTATGGATATTAAATCAGTTCTCAAACATGTTTCCCTTGATGATCCGAAGAAGGTTTTTGATGCGGGGGTTGCTGCATATCTTCTGAACCCGCTGAAATCTTCCTATTCCCATGATGACATCGCCAGAGAATATCTGGATGGTATGATGCTCCCCTCAAAGGAAGACCTTCTTGGAAAGACTTCTCTGAAAAAGGCCTGGGAAGAGGAACTGGAATGGCTTGGAAATTATGCCTGCTATCAGGCGTTTGTGCCCTGCATGGCCCGAAAGGTTCTTCTTGAAAAACTGGATGAAACAGGCATGCGTAAGGTTTATGATGAGATCGAGCTTCCTCTTGTCTTTACCCTGGATTCCATGGAAAAATGGGGGATTTCCGTTAAGGGTGAAGAGCTTAAGAGCTATGGTGAAAAACTTAAAGTCCGTATCCAGGAGCTGGAAAAAACCATCTGGCAGGAAGCAGGGGAGGAGTTTAATATCAATTCCCCGAAACAGCTGGGTGTGATCCTTTTTGAAAAGCTGGGACTTCCAGGTGGAAAGAAGACCAAGACCGGCTATTCCACAGCGGCGGATATCCTGGATAAGCTGGCGCCGGATTATGCCATCGTAAAAGATATCCTGGAGTACCGCCAGCTGACCAAGCTGAAATCCACTTATGCAGATGGTCTCGGAAATGTGATCGGAGAAGATGGAAGGATCCACTCTACTTTTAATCAGACGATCACAGCAACCGGTCGTATCAGCAGTACAGATCCGAATCTTCAGAACATACCGGTCCGCATGGAGCTGGGCAGGCTGATCCGTAAGGTTTTTGTGCCGGAAGAGGGATTTGTATTTCTGGATGCAGATTATTCCCAGATCGAGCTTCGTGTGCTGGCACATATGTCCGGTGATGAAAAACTGATCCAGGCTTATCGTGAGGCGGAGGATATCCACCGGCTCACCGCATCCCAGGTGTTTCATGTGCCGCTGGATGAAGTGACATCTCTTCAGCGAAGAAATGCCAAGGCGGTAAATTTCGGAATCGTTTATGGGATCAGTTCCTTTGGACTGAGCCAGGATCTGAGTATTACCAGAAAAGAGGCAGCTGCCTATATTGAGAAATATTTCGAGACCTATCCGAAGATCAAGGGCTTTCTGGACGGTCTGGTAAAGGATGGCAAGGAACACGGTTATGTGACAACTATGTTCGGCAGACGAAGGCCCGTGCCGGAGCTGAGATCCAGTAATTTCATGCAGCGCTCCTTCGGAGAACGTGTAGCCATGAACTCTCCGATCCAGGGTACTGCAGCAGATATCATCAAAATAGCCATGAACCATGTTTATGAACGAATGAAAAAAGAGGGACTGCGTTCAAGGCTGGTGCTGCAGGTTCACGATGAGCTTCTGATCGAGACAAAGAAAGAAGAGATCGAGGAAGTTTCCCGTATTCTGGAAGAAGAGATGAAGGGAGCGGCAGACCTTGCAGTGGAACTTGACGTAGATATGCACCAGGGTGACAGCTGGTATGAGGCGAAATAAATGAGAGTGATCGGAGTAACCGGCGGAGTAGGGGCCGGAAAAAGTACAGTACTTGGAATCCTGGAAGAAGATTTCCAGGCATATGTGATCCAGGCAGACCAGCTTGGTCACATTCTGATGGAACCGGGGGAAGAATGTTACGATGCGGTGATCGCATTGTTTGGAAAAGAAATCATAAAAAAGGATAAAACTATTGACCGGAGACGGATTTCTGATGTAGTATTCACAGATAAGGATATGCTTTTGAAATTAAACGGGATCATCCATCCGGCTGTAAAGCAGAGAATCCTGGATCTTCTTGGAGAACAGAAGGAAGCCGGAAGAGAGATCTGTGTTGTGGAAGCTGCTCTTTTTCTGGAAGAGAATTATCAGGAATTCTGTGATGAAGTCTGGTATGTGTATACAGAGGAGGAAATCCGGATCCGTCGTCTGATGGAAAGCCGTGGTTATTCCAGAGAGAAATCTCTTGGCATTATCCGAAACCAGGTATCTGACCAGGTGTTCAGAGAACATACGGATTATGTGATCGAGAACAATGGAGATCTGAAGGGTACCCGGAGACAGATCAGAGAAGGGATAGAAAGAAATGAGACTTTGTAGTATTGCCAGCGGAAGCAGCGGCAACTGTATTTATGTGGGATCTGAGGAGGCACATGTTCTGGTAGATGTGGGGATCAGCGGGAAGAGTATCGAAAAGGGCCTGAATTCCCTGGATCTTACCGGGAAAGATGTGGACGGCATCCTGATCACACATGAACATTCCGACCATATCAAGGGACTGGGAGTGATCTCCAGAAAATATGGAATTCCCATCTATACCACAGGTGGAACAGCAGATGCCATGCTTCGTATGAAATCCCTTGGAAAAATGCCGGAGGGACTGATCCACGAGATCCGGGAGGATGAGCCTTTTGGGATCAAGGATCTGACGGTAAATCCTTTTACCATTCCCCATGATGCTGCACAGCCGGTGGGTTACCGCCTGGAATGTGGAGAGCATTCTGTGGGCATTGCCACAGACCTTGGAAAATATAATGATTACATTGTAAAAAATCTGGAGAATCTGGATGCAGTGCTTTTGGAAGCAAATCATGACATCCGCATGCTTCAGGTTGGAAAATACCCTTATTATCTCAAACAGAGGATTCTGGGAGACCGTGGGCATCTCTCCAATGAGAATGCAGGACGTCTGCTCTGTCGGATCCTCCATGATAATCTGAAGGCGGTTTTTCTTGGCCATTTAAGCAGAGAAAACAACTATGAAGAACTTGCCTACGAGACTGTGTGCTCGGAGGTGACACTTGGTGACAACCCGTACCGTTCCAGGGATTTTAAGATCCAGGTAGCGAAGAGGGATCACATATCAGAAATAATCACAGTGTAGAAAGGAAAAAACGATGAAGAAGACAATTATCACAGTAGTAGGAAATGACACAGTAGGAATTATTGCAAAGGTTTGTACATATCTTGCAGAGAATCAGGTTAATATTCTGGATATTTCTCAGACCATCGTTCAGGGTTACTTCAACATGATGATGATCGCAGACACAGCAAAATGTGAAAAGGATGGCGGTGAACTTGCAAAAGAGCTTGAAAATCTGGGCAAGGAGATCGGTGTTGTGATCCACTGCCAGCATGAAGATATTTTTAACATGATGCATCGAGTATGATCAAGCAGCGAATGCGGATTGCCAATGCATATGATATCTACTTTACATCAATCATCAGGGAGAAAATAAAATGATCAATATTTTTGAGGTAAACGAGACAAATAAAATGATCGAGCAGGAGAATCTGGATGTGCGTACCATCACCATGGGGATCAGCCTTCTGGACTGTATCGATCCTGACCTGGATGCACTGAATCAGAAAATATACGAAAAGATCACCACAAAGGCCAGAAATCTGGTAGCTACCGGTGATAAGATCGCAACCGAGTACGGTATCCCGGTTGTAAATAAACGAATTTCCGTAACACCCATTGCTCTGGTTGGCGGGGCTGCATGTAAGAAACTGGAGGATTTTGTGACCATCGCAAGAACGCTGGATAAATGTGCCAGGGAAGTTGGCGTTAACTTTATCGGCGGATATTCTGCACTGGTAAGCAAAGGAATGACTCCGGCAGAGGAGCTTCTTATCCGCTCCATTCCTCAGGCAATGTCAGAAACAGAGCGCGTCTGCAGTTCTGTAAACGTTGGTTCCACCAAGACCGGTATCAACATGGATGCCGTAAAGCTGATGGGCGAGATCATCCTCGCAACAGCAGAGGCTACTAAGGACCAGGATTCTCTTGGATGTGCCAAGCTGGTAGTATTCTGTAACGCACCGGATGATAACCCGTTTATGGCAGGCGCATTCCACGGTGTCACAGAGGCGGACTGCATCATCAACGTAGGTGTCAGTGGCCCCGGAGTTGTAAAGAAAGCTCTGGAGCAGGTTCGTGGCGAGGACTTCGGAACTCTCTGCGAGATGATCAAACGTACCGCATTCAAAGTTACACGAGTTGGACAGCTGGTTGCACGTGAGGCATCCAAGCGTCTTGACGTGCCGTTTGGTATTGTGGATCTTTCTCTTGCACCGACACCGGCTATCGGTGATTCCGTAGCTGAGATCCTGGAAGAGATCGGCCTTGAGAGAGCCGGTGCACCTGGAACAACTGCCGCGCTTGCACTTCTCAACGACCAGGTGAAGAAAGGCGGCGTTATGGCAGCAGCTGCTGTGGGCGGATTAAGTGGTGCCTTTATTCCTGTCAGCGAGGATCAAGGAATGATCGATGCGGTAAACGAGGGAGCTCTTACTCTGGAGAAGCTGGAAGCCATGACCTGTGTATGCTCTGTTGGTCTGGACATGATTGCAGTTCCGGGAGATACCAAGGCGACTACACTGGCAGGTATCATCGCAGATGAGTCTGCCATCGGTATGGTAAATCAGAAGACAACTGCAGTACGTCTCATCCCGGTTATCGGTAAGGGTGTGGGCGAAACGGTTGAGTTCGGAGGTCTTCTTGGCTATGCTCCGATCATGCCTGTAAATTCCTTCTCCTGTGATGCATTTGTACAGAGAGGTGGAAGGATCCCTGCACCGATCCACAGCTTTAAGAATTAATTTTATTTTTGGACTTGACAGACTCACGTTGATGTGCTAAAGTAAACACAACTTAAAAAACAAACCGGTGAGAAAGAGAAGTAAACATTTCAGGAAGCTTCACAGAGAGCGGTGATGGTGGAAATCCGCAGGGGACCAGATGTTGAATGGACTTTTGAGGGCGGCCCGAACTATTTATCTGTACAGTAGGCGCCGACGGGAACCGAACCCGTTACCAATGAGGAGTGTATGTTAGTACACCGGAAAGTGGACGATTCGTCAATTTGAGTGGTACCGCGATAATAAAGAACTTTTATTACCGTCTCAAGCATGATATAAGCTTGGGACGGTTTTTGTGTTACAGGAAAAGCGATTCTGTTGCATGAAAGTTGTTCCGGAAAAGCAGACCGCAAGGTGTACAAAAGGTAATCATAAGCGGAAATAAGAAGGGAGAACAAAACTATGAAAAAAAGAATGTTAGTGATCGCAGCAGCAGTAGCAGCAACAACTATGATGATGACAAGCCCGGTTATGGCGGAGGATTTTAAAGTAGGCATCTGCAATTATGTAGATGATGCTTCCCTGAACCAGATCGTAGACAACATCCAGTCCCGTCTGGAGGAGCTTGGCAAAGAAAAGGGTGTCACATTTGATGTGTCTTATGATAACTGTAATGCAGATGCCAGTGTTATGGAACAGATCATTTCAGATTTTCAGGCGGATAAGGTTGACCTGATGGTTGGTGTGGCTACACCGGTGGCAATGCGTATGCAGTCCGCTACAGAGGGAAGCAATACACCGGTTGTTTTCTCCGCAGTATCTGATCCGGTTGGCTCCGGTCTTGTAGATTCTCTGGATGCTCCTGGTGCAAATATCACAGGAACCAGCGATTACCTGGATACTTCTTCTATCATGAAGCTGATCCAGGCACAGAATCCGGATGTAAAGAAGATCGGTCTTCTCTATGATGTAGGACAGGACTCCTCCACAACAGCGATCCAGGAAGCAAAAGATTATCTGGATAAAGAGGGAATCGAATATGTGGAGCGTACCGGAACCACTACCGATGAAGTCCAGCTCGCAGCAGATGCACTGATCGCTGACGGTGTGGATGCCGTATTTACACCTACGGACAACACCATCATGACAGCAGAACTTTCTATTTATGAAAAATTCATCGACGCAGGAATCCCGCACTACACAGGTGCCGACTCCTTTGCATTAAATGGTGCCTTTGTAGGATATGGGGTTGATTATGCAAATCTGGGACAGAAAACAGCCGATATGATCGCTGACATCCTGATAGATAATGCGGATCCGTCTAAGACAGCTGTTGAAACCTTTGACAATGGTACTGCAACAGTTAATACAGAAACCTGCAAGGCACTTGGACTTGATTTCGATACCGTAAAGAAGGCATTTGAGCCTCTCTGCACACAGGTAAATGAGATCACAACTGCAGAAAGCTTTGATGAAGTAGAATCAAAATAAATTAACCGCTCACTTTTGTGAGCAGTTATGAAATAAATCCAATTGGAGGAAATCACTGTGACGATTGCAACTATGCTCTCCCTCGGGGAGACTGCCCTGAAGCTTGGACTGATCTGTTCTCTGACAGTTCTTGCTTTGTTCCTTAGTTATTCCATGCTGAATGTCTGCGACCTTTCTACAGATGGCTGCTTTACCTTCGGAGCCGCTGTAGGAGCCGTAGTTGCTGTAAGCGGACATCCGTTTCTGTCCATTGCGGCAGCCATGGCAGCAGGTGTTACATCAGGATTTGTAACGGCTATCCTGCAGACGAAGCTGGGAGTAGACAGCCTGCTTGCAGGTATCATTGTAAATACGGCGTTATATTCCGTAAATATCGCAGTTATGGGAGGCTCATCCCTGATCAATATGAACCGGACGACCACAGTATTTACCATGATGAAGGATGCGCTTGCAGGTACACCGTTAAAAGGCAGGGAAGATATCCTCATTGCAGCCATCGCAGTGATCCTCGTGATCGTATTTCTGGTATTCTTTCTGAAAACAAGACTTGGCCTTGCGATCCGGGCAACCGGAAATAATTCTGATATGGTAAAATCTTCCTCCATCAATCCGGTCTTTACAACGGTGATCGGCCTTTGCGTGGCAAATGCATTTACCGCACTTTCCGGATGTCTTCTGTCTCAGTCACAGAAATCCGTAGATATCAACATCGGTCAGGGTATGGTCACCATCGCACTGGCATCCTTGCTGATCGGAGGTACCCTTCTCGGACATGGAGGAATTTTTGTGAGAGCGGTGGGAATGGTGTTTGGTTCCTTTATCTTCCGCCTTGTGTATACCATCGCACTTCGGTTCAATATGCCGGCATTTATGCTGAAGCTGGTATCCTCTGTGATCGTTGTTCTTGCAATTTCCGGTCCGTATCTTAAGAAACAGTGGCCGCAGATCCGAAGAAGAATGACTCATGCAAAAGGGGGAAGATGATCTATGTTAAAAATCAGCCATATTTCAAAAACATTTAATCCGGGAACCGTAAACGAAAAAAAGGCGATCACAGATCTTTCCCTGGAACTGAAAAAAGGCGACTTTGCTACGATCATCGGTTCCAATGGTGCAGGAAAATCAACACTTTTTAATGCAATCTGCGGTGATTTTCTTACAGATGCCGGTTCGATCGAACTGGATGGCAGGGATATCACATTTATGCCGCAACATGCACGCGCAAAAGAGATCGGACGTCTTTATCAGGATCCGATGCGTGGTACTGCACCGGGAATGACGATCGAAGAGAATCTTGCACTTGCAGCCGGCAAGGGTGGGTGGCTTTCCCGCACGACCCGGCAGGAAAAAGAGCGTTTTCGTGAGGAATTAAAGAAGCTGGACATTGGGCTGGAAGAGCGGATGAGCCATCCGGTAGGTCTTCTTTCCGGTGGACAGAGACAGGCGCTGACGCTTTTGATGGCAACCATGAATCCGCCGAAATTACTTCTTCTGGACGAGCATACTGCAGCCCTTGATCCGGGAACTGCTGAGAAAGTCCTTAATCTCACCAGACGGATCGTGGAAGAAAATCAGCTGACCTGTCTGATGATCACACACAATATGCAGTCAGCAATTGATCTTGGTAACCGTATCCTGATGATGGACTCCGGCAATATCGTGCTGGATATCGGAGGGGAAGAGAAGAAGGATATGACCGTGGATGGCCTTCTTGAGAAATTTAAAACGGGAGTGGGCAAGGCTTTGGATAATGACCGTATTCTTTTGTCTGAATAAACGGAATAAATAATGAAGAACCGTTACCGATCGTGTGTAAAGTGGAAAATGAATAGCTGCTTTACACAGGTGATGGTTCTTTTTTTATGAAAATTCTTGAGTATGTCACGTTACCGTGATAAAATAAATGAAATCACTTTGTGATTTCATTTATGAGCAAGTAGCGAAGCGGATTGCGAATATCCGTTTGATTTTATTATGGAAGAGGGACGAATGACATGCAGTTTTCAAAAAGACTGGACCGATTTGGAGATGAAATTTTTGCTGCTCTGAACAACCGGCGTATGGAGCTGGAAGCACAGGGCATGAAGATCTATAACATGAGTGTGGGAACTCCGGATTTCAAGACTCCGGAATATATCAAGAAAGCTGTAGCGGAAGCAGCTATGGATGACAACAACTGGAAATACAGTCTCCGCGATCTGCCGGAGCTTCTGGACGCAGTCTGTACTTATTATAAGAAACGTTTTGATGTGGAACTGACACCGGACATGGTAATGACTGTTTATGGAAGCCAGGAAGGAATGGGGCATCTTGGCATGGCGCTTTGTGATGAGGGAGATACAGTGCTTCTTCCGGATCCGTGCTATCCCGTATTTGCAGCAGGAAGTCTGATGGCAGGAGCAGTTCCTTACTATTATCCTCTGGTTGCAGAGCATGATTTCCTTCCCTATGTAAAGGGAATTCCGGAAGAAATAGCGAATAAGGCTAAATATATGGTAGTATCCCTGCCGTCCAACCCGGTAGGAAGCATTGCCACTCCGGGACTTTACGAAGAAATCGTGGAATTTGCGAAAAAATATGATATTCTGATCATTCATGATAATGCGTACAGCGATATTATCTTTGACGGGGCATTTGGAGGAAGTTTTTTGGCCACTCCGGGAGCGAAAGATATTGGAGTGGAATTTTTCAGTCTTTCCAAATCCTTCAATGTTACAGGCGCAAGACTTAGCTTTCTGGTAGGCCGGCCGGATGTGATCGCAGCGCTCCGCAAATTGAGAAGCCAGATCGACTTCGGCATGTTCCTGCCGCTTCAGAAAGCAGCTATTGCAGCACTTCAGGGACCGCTGGACAGCGTAAAAGAACAGTGTCAGAAGTACCAGGAGAGAAGAGATGCTCTCTGCCAGGGACTTCGTGATATCGGATGGGAACTTCCAAATGGAAAAGGCACCATGTTTGTCTGGGCGAAGATCCCGGGTGGCCGCACCGACAGCATGGCATTCTGTATGGAACTGATGGAAAAGGCCGGCGTCATCGTGACTCCGGGAGCAAGCTTTGGTCCCCACGGAGAGGGCTACGTACGTTTCGCCCTGGTACTTCCGCCGGAGAAGATCCGGGAAGCAGTGGAAGCGATCCGAAAAAGCGGATTAAACTGAATAACTGAAAGTTGTTCAAAATCCAATCTCAAGCCATGAAAAGATTACTTATCAGCGTTCAAGCCGCTGTGGATCTTAAATGATCCGCAGCGGCTTTTTCATCTCGTGGATGAAAGGCTGACCTGTTTTGTGGCAGAGAAGCATTTCGTAAAGACTGGAAGCCGCACAGGTTTCATTAAAAAGTCGAAGCGCAGTTTCATCGAGGATCGCAGATGCATCGGCGGCTTTGGTGATCAGCGGGATCGAGGAGTTTTTCTTGATCTGGCTGAGAAGCGGAGCGCTGTTTTTTTGAAAGCCAAGTACCCGGGCATAGGGAATGTGTCCGGGTGCTTTTGTTTTTTGGTCAAGAAAGATCCGGACAAGGCTGCGGCAGATAGCAGAACGGGTAATATCCCGTGTTTTCAAAAGATCCGCAAACTGGGAAAAACCTTCATATTGATTTCGGGATTTCAGGATACGCCGGATCCGTGCATCCGAAAGCTCCGGATACATTTTTAAAGTTTCTTCGGATTCCAGAAGCAGTTTGTAATGCAGAGGAAGATCCAGTGCTGAGTCAGAAAGCCATGCTCCTTTTTTGAGAGAATCCAGGAATCCGGGAAGGGAAGCAGAAGGGATCAACCGGGAAAGATCCGCAGACTGCACAGTTCCTTCGGATTTTTTCATAAGGCTCCGGATGCCGGAAGCAGAGGGAAATTCTTCGTCGGAAAGAAGAGAAAAATCCGTATCATGATAACCACTTCCCTTTCTTAAAAGTGCATGAGGAAGGATACGGCTGTTAAGACGGAGAAGCGCTTTGCAGTATTCGATTCCCAGGATGTTATTGGGAGAAGAAAGAATGAGTTCAATATGTTCTGATGAAACGCCGAATGTGTTATGCGCGGAAGTGGCTTTTTCTCGCATGTAACGGATCAAAGCACTGCTTCTTGCAGCAGGAAAACTCATTCCGGTACGAAGATTCTGCTGAAGGAGTTTGCGGTATTCAAACGGTTCCTTTACAAGAATCTGTGCAATATTCATAAGAGTCTCTGTATCTCCGCATTCACTTCCGAAACATAGCTCATCTACAACACCAAGCCCGTCAAGAAGGCTTACGCCACCTGCGGCAAATCCTTCCGCACTGGCCGTTACTGTCTGTACCGGCATTTCCAGGATCAGATCGGCGCCTCCGAGAAGAGCCATCTCAGCCCGGAGATGTTTTTCCATAAGGGCAGGAGCCCCTCTTTGGACAAAATCCCCGCTCATGGCGATCACAATATAATCAGCACCAAGGATCTCCCGGGCATAGCGGATCTGGTATTCGTGACCTTTGTGAAATGGGTTATATTCTGCAATGATTCCAACAACTCTCATATAAAAAAGTACCTGCCGTTTCTGAAAATTCAAATCTTGAAATAAGTTCTTATATTATAATAATGGTGCTATTTTAACATAAGCAATGTAAAAAGTTAAGCGGCATTCGAAATCTGTTTTGCTGCCATAAAACAGAATACTGCTGTCCGCTCTGGGTCCGGCAACACCCTTTGTGAGATACAGAAATCACGCAAATTTACGATCATGCGCCGAAATCCTCGGGCCATCTGTGATCTTTATCCACAAAAAACACATCGCAGAACATTGTCGGTAAACAGTAACAATTGCACTTCAAAAAATACGCAGTATAGCCATTTTCTGACAATGAAACGCTTGAAAAGAAAAGGGTAAGGGGGTATAATAAACATAGTGTAGTGCCCGAACAGACACTAGCGTTTTTGTTACATCAAGAAAGGAGCCATTTAATCATGGGATTTGTTGAACTGCTTAAAAAAAGAGCAAAAGAAAGCGTAAAAACAATTGTACTGCCAGAGACAGAGGATATGAGAACTCTTGAGGCAACTGACAAGATTCTGAAAGAGGGAGTTGCAAAGATCATCCTCATCGGTAATGAGGAAGAGATCAACAAGAAAGCTGCAGAGGGCGGCTTTGATATTTCCGGTGCACAGATCGTAGATCCGGAGAAATCTGACAGAACTCAGGCATATATTGATAAATTTGTAGAGCTGAGAGCAAAGAAGGGAATGACACCTGAGAAAGCGAAAGAGATCCTTCATACTCAGTACCCATACTATGGCGTAATGATGGTTAAGATGGGGGATGCAGACGGCATGGTATCCGGTGCATGCCATTCTACAGCCGATACACTTCGTCCATGCCTTCAGATTTTGAAGACAAAACCGGGAACCAAGCTTGTATCCGCATTCTTCCTGATCGTTGTTCCGGATTGCGAGTATGGTGCAAACGGTGCATTCGTATTTGCTGATTCCGGTCTGAACCAGAACCCGACTCCGGATGAGCTTTCTGCGATCGCAGCATCTTCTGCTGAGTCCTTCAAGCTTCTTGTTCAGGAGGAGCCGATCGTAGCTATGCTTTCCCACTCCACTAAGGGAAGTGCAAAGCATCCTGACGTAGATAAAGTCGTAGAGGCTACAAGAATTGCCAAAGAGGAGCATCCGGAGCTTAAACTTGACGGAGAGTTCCAGCTTGATGCCGCTATTGTTCCAAGCGTAGGCGCATCCAAAGCACCGGGAAGCGAAGTAGCAGGTAAAGCTAATGTACTGGTATTCCCTGACCTTGATGCAGGTAACATCGGATACAAGCTTGCTCAGCGTCTTGGTAAAGCAGAAGCATACGGACCTGTTACACAGGGTATCGCAAAACCTGTAAACGATCTGTCCCGCGGATGCTCTGCAGATGATATCGTAGGTGTTGTAGCGATCACAGCAGTACAGTGCCAGGCAGAGGATAAATAATTATTAAAAGATCAGGAGAGTTAAATCATGAACGTATTAGTTATCAACTGTGGAAGTTCTTCATTAAAATATCAGTTAATCGATTCTGAGACAGAGAATGTACTTGCAAAGGGTCTCTGCGAGAGAATCGGTATCGACGGAAGACTGGTATACCAGAAAGCCGGATGTGACAAAGAGATCACAGAGGCAGCTATGCCAACACATAAAGAAGCAATCCAGATGGTACTGGATGCTCTTACAAACGATAAGACAGGTGCAATCGGAAGCCTTAAAGAGGTTAATGCGATCGGACATCGTGTTGTACATGGAGGCGAGAAATTTGCTTCTTCCGCAGTGATCACAGACGAGATGATCAAAGCAGTAGAAGAGTGCAATGACCTTGCACCGCTCCACAACCCGGCTAACCTCATTGGTATCCGTGTATGTGCAGAGCTTATGCCAGGCGTACCGCAGGTAGGCGTATTTGATACCGCTTTCCATCAGACAATGCCTGCTAAAGCATATCTCTATGGACTTCCGCTTGACTTCTACAAGAAATATAAAGTAAGAAGATACGGTTTCCACGGAACATCCCACAGCTTCGTATCCAAGAGAGCTGTTGATTTCCTTGGCCTTGACAAAGACAACTCCAAAGTTATCGTCTGCCACCTTGGAAACGGATCTTCCATCAGCGCAGTTGTAAATGGCAAATGTGTAGATACAACAATGGGTCTTACACCACTTGAAGGTGTTGTTATGGGAACTCGTTCCGGTAACATCGATCCGGCTATCATGGAGTTCATTGCTAAGAAAGAGAACCTGGACATTGAGGGCGTTATGAACGTACTCAACAAGA
The DNA here is from genome assembly GCF_051861785.1 of Blautia massiliensis (ex Durand et al. 2017). Lineage (NCBI taxonomy): Bacteria > Bacillati > Bacillota > Clostridia > Lachnospirales > Lachnospiraceae > Blautia > Blautia massiliensis (ex Durand et al. 2017). The sequence continues at coordinate 318,424 of NZ_CP146725.1, read as the reverse complement.
AATCCGGTCTTCTCGGACTTTCCGGCGGGCTTTCCAGCGACTTCCGTGACCTCAACGAGGCAGCTGAAGGCGGAAACGAGGATGCAGCTAATGCCATCGACGTTCTCTGCTATGGCATCGCTAAATTCGTAGGCGGATATGTTGCAGCAATGAATGGTGTTGACGCGATCGTCTTCACAGCAGGTATCGGTGAGAATGCGATCCCGGTACGTGAGAAGGTTGTCAGCTATCTTGGATACCTTGGCGTAACACTTGACAAAGATGCTAACGGACATCGTGGCGAGGAAATCGTGATCTCCACACCGGATTCCAAGGTTAAGGTTGCAGTTATCCCGACAAACGAGGAGCTTGCAATCTGCCGTGAGACTGTAGCACTGGTATAATCAGCTGTTTCAGTACCGGTACAGAACCGTTCGGGCATGATCGGTAATCAGGCAGAATTATATATTACTGTGGATCAGCAGTATACATTCGGGGGGCGGACAATTAAAGGTCCACCCCCGTAATTTACCCCGAATTTCTGATTAAGCCAACAGTAACAAAAAATTAAAAAAATGTAATATTTTCCCGAAAATAACGTTGACAAATCACAAGACCATATGTATAATGGATTGAGTGTGGATAGGAGAGACTTATGCAGATTCATTTATTAGACATTTCTTCCTGTGATGGCAAGACGATCCAGGAATCAGTTGTTCCTGAACTGGAGAAGATTGATTTTCAGATGGGAAGTTTTCCGGTACTTGCGAAGGAACCGGTAGAGCTTACGATCACCAATACCGGTGATAAGGTTCTTGAGCTTACAGGAACCGGTAAGATCACAGTGGGCATTCCCTGTGACCGCTGTCTTGAGACAGTAGCCGTCGAGATACCGCTGGAATTTAAGAAGAAGCTCGATATGAAGCTTTCTGATGAAGAGCGTGTCAATGATCTGGATGAAAGCAGCTATCTCACAGGTATGAACCTGGATGTGGACCGGTTGGTCTATCTTGAGGTATTGATATGCTGGCCTTTAAAGGTCTTATGTAAAGAAGACTGTAAAGGTATCTGCAGCCGCTGCGGGAAGAACCTGAACGAAGGTCCCTGCGGATGCAAGGAGGAGCCTAAGGATCCCCGCATGGCAGCTATCAGTGATATATTCAGTAAATTTAAGGAGGTGTAACCTATGTCCATTTGTCCTAAGAACAAATCTTCCAAAGCTAGACGTGACAAGAGAAGAGCGAACTGGAAAATGAGCGCTATGAACCTTGTTAAATGTAGCAAATGTGGAGCACTTATGATGCCACACAGAGTTTGCAAAGCTTGCGGAAGCTACAATAAGAAGGAAATCATCAAAGTTGAGGACTAATTTTAATTAGACAGTCAATATATGATGCGAAAAGAGTCTGGTATGCTGAGATAAGTATACCGGCTTTTTTTATACTCTGGGGGGAAATAAAGAAATATGAAACAGAACAAGAATCAGAAAAATACCGCCGTGAACCAGATCACAGAGGGTGTGATCTGGAAGCAGCTTCTGATATTCTTTTTTCCGATCTTGTTTGGAACTCTGTTCCAGCAGATCTACAATACTGCCGATACAGTTGTAGTAGGCCGCTTTGTGGGAAAAGAAGCATTGGCAGCAGTAGGAGGCTCATCCAGTATGATCGTGAATCTCATCGTAGGTTTTTTTGTAGGTTTATGTTCCGGTGCGTCTGTAGTGATTTCTCAGTTTTACGGAGCGAAAGACCACAAAAACCTTAAAAAAGCACTTCACACATCCATGATCTTCTGTCTGGCTGCCAGTATTATTGTGGGAACAGCAGGATTTATCCTGGCTGAGCCGATCCTTCACCTGATGAAAACACCGGCAGAAGTAATTCCCGATTCTGTGCTGTACCTGCATATCTATTTTGCGGGAACATTTTTCAATCTGGTCTACAACATGGTATCCAGTATCCTAAGAGCGGTAGGAGATTCCAAAAGACCGCTCTATGTGCTGATCATTACCTGTTTGTTGAATATTCTGCTGGATGTTGTATTTGTAGTGATCTTCCATATGGGAGTCCTCGGTGTTGCACTTGCAACAGTCAGCTGCCAGGCAGTCAGTGCCATCCTTGTAACCTGGTTCCTGATGCGCGCAGAGGATATTTATCGTCTGGAATTTCATGAGATTCGTTTTGATCTCCGGTCTTTGGGGGCAGTTCTCAGGATTGGACTTCCGGCAGGACTGGAATCGGTGATGTATAATATTGCCAATCTCACCATTCAGATTTTTGTCAATGAACTGGGGACTGACACAGTGGCAGCCTGGGGAACTATGGGAAAGATTGATGCGGTGTTCTGGATGGTATGCAATGCTTTTGCCATCTCAATTACCACCTTTGTGGGACAGAATTATGGTGCCGGAAAATACCACCGCATGCGAAAAAGTGTCCGCGTCTGTATGGTGATGGCATACATTTCGGCGTTTATTGTAAGCGGAGCACTTATTCTGTTCGCAAATCCGATCTACCATTTGTTTACAACCGATCAGGTGGTTGTAGACATTGGGGTGCATATGATCCGTTTCCTGATTCCGTCCTATGCTATTTATGTTGTGATCGGAATTATTTCCGGAGCGCTGCGTGGTGCCGGAAGAGTACTGGTTCCTATGATTTTGACCTGTGGAGGAGTCTGTCTTTTACGTATCATCTGGTTGTTTGCCTTTGTAAGATCTCATCCGGGGATCGACAGTATCATGCTCAGTTATCCGGTGTCCTGGATAATTACTGCGGTACTGTTTGTCATCTATTATTTTCGGCGATTTCCAGGTATGCAGAAAAAGAAATAATGATATATGAAAAGGTGCTGATTCTGTGCAGTAGCAGTGATCAGCACCTTTGTTTTGTTCGAAAGATGTCGATTTATTACGTATAGATTTGATTGCCTGAAAGCTGAAAAAGAGGTATTCTGGATGCAGATAGATGAAACATATGTAATGGGGATGACCAGATATGCATAATCTGCAAAAAACAATACGATATGGTTTTTTGTTGATACTTGAAGTTATTGCGCTGTGTGTCGGTATGATTTATAGCGCGAGAACTGTACGGGCTGAACCTGAAGTACAGCAGTCGGCCAGAAAGGTAACAGAAGTTGTTACTAAAAAATGGACTGTGATCAGTGGAAAACGTCTGGATCTTATCCTGAAATATATGGGAGATATAAATTTTGAAAAAGAAGGAATCAGTCTTCGTATCCCTGCTTCTGTGGCACAAAGCTGGAAGGTAGCAGAGAATGGTACAATACAGGCACTGGTACAAAAGGTTTCCAATCATTCATATGAAATAAAGATCTATAAAGGCACTCAGAAGATCACGGATATTCCGGGGAGCCGGATCATGATACCGGTAAAAGAGATGTTTCCCAACGGAGATCCGGAAACTATGGAAATTACGGATTCCCGAGGAAGAAAACTAAAGACATTCCTGGATAAAAAGAAGGATTTTCTGATCGTTGACACGGACGAGACAGGAATCTTCTGCGTAAGAGGTCGGAAAATAGATGATATAGAAGAGAATCCTTTTGCAGTGGCAGTCCTGACGACAGCAACAATGATAACAGTGCTGATCGTAGAAATCCGAAGCAGATCCGGAAAGCGAGGTGACAGTCATAAAGGAGAAAAGTAGGCAATGGACCCTGATCTTTGGACTTACGGTGGTGTTATCTATGACTGCTTTTTTTATGATGTATCTCATGAATAATGAATATACAGCGAAAGGCGAGCAGCCCATTCAGGGAATCCTTTGTCTGGATGATAAAGATGCGGCGGCAAAGCTACATTATCTTGCCAGGGAATGGCAATATTTTCCGGGAAAGCTGCTTACACCGGAGATGCTGAAAAAGGATCCAGGATATTACAGCTGTTATATTTCGATCGGAGAGCGTAATGAAATGGAACTGGGGAATGAAGAGGCTTCTACGTATGGATGTGGGACATACCGGATGCTTCTGATCCTGCCCGAAGAGGAGAAAATCTGGGCTATATCTATGGCGGAGGTTTTTTCCGCATACCGAATCTATATCAATGGAGAACTGGCCGGGGAAGTGGGGAATCCTGACGAAAAAACCTATATGGACCGGGTCATGAACCGTGTTTTTACGTTTCAGGGATCCGGGGTTGTGGAGATTGTCATAGCAGTAGCAGACAAAAACCATATCAGATCCGGAATCCAGGCTATTCCGGTTTTGGGATCTCCGGTCCGTGTAAGCATACAGAGAGGACTGCGGGTACTCGGAAGCGGCTGTGCCATTGCGTTCTGTATCTGTATCATGTTTGGGACTCTTATGGTACATGTCAGAACCAGGACAAAAGAATTTGCTATTTTTAATCTGGTCTGTCTCTGTGTGGCAGGATATTCGTTATGCTCCCTGGTACATAATTTTTTTCTTCTTCCCACAAGGCCCTGGTATGCCCTGGAAACTATGATCTATTATCTGATCCTTTCCTGCATGATTCGGCTTGAGGATTGTATTATAGGAAAAAAAAGGGGCATATATCTGTTTCTTTTGATCAATCTCTGGATCGTAGTAGCTTTCTTTCTGGAGATTTTTGCGGGTATACTTCCTTCAGCCAGGCTTCTTTATGATGTTGTCTGGATCAGTGAGGCAGTCAAATGGGTGGCAGCGATCTATATGCTGCTCAATACTTTTGGAGAAACAGATTGCAGATATGGAAAGATCGTTTTGGCGGGAACAACGATTTATGCCTGTTCCCTTGTGGCAGATCGGATAGGGTATCTTTATGAGCCGATTTTGGGAGGAGGTTTCCCGGAGACAGGTGGGCTGATACTGACAGCTGCGTTTGGCTGTGTTCTGTGGAGAGACCTGTCAGAAGCATATAAGATCCGTCTGACTTATGAGGTATACAGTCATCAGACTGAACTTCGTCTCCTTGCCCAGAAAAATCATTACGACCGATTAAAAGAACAGATGGAAGAAACCAGCCGTGTCCGTCATGATATGCGTCAGCACCTTCGTGTTCTGTCTGCATTACTGGAACGTGAGCAGTATGGAGAAATGCAGAAATACCTTTGCCGGTATACCCGTGAATTTCAGGAACGTTTGACCTATCATTCTTACTGTAAAAATCAGGTTGCCGATGCGATCTTACATTATTATGAAGAACTATGCAGAAAAAACGGGATCGTTTTTCAGTGTCAGGTAGAGGCACCGGAAAAAACAGGGATCCAGGATACAGATTTCTGTCGTCTCTTTGGAAATCTTCTGGAAAATGCCATAGAAGCGGCACAGCTTTGTCCGAAAGGCAGTTCCAGATTTGTCCGTGTACAGATACGTACCAGAAGTAATAAACTTCTTATAAAAGAAGAGAACAGCTGCACAGATCCCTTACGCAGAAATAAAACAGGATTTTTTTCAGGTAAGCATTCCGGACAGGGGATCGGAACTGCGTCGATCATGGAAATTGCGGCACGTTATGGAGGATTTGCGGATTTTCAGTCTGAAAATGGCATTTTTAAAGCTGAGATATTTCTTCATCTGACGCAAAGAGATACTGAAGATAGGCTTTACGGATAGCAGAAGAGCCACGTTTCCGGATCTGGACGACCTCCCCGTTGTCCAGAAGAAAGCCTTCTTCAGAAGCTTCCTGTATACGGTCCATATTGACGACACAGCCACGGTAACAGGAGAGAAAATTGGGACAGTCCCGGATCTGCTCCTCAAATTTGTGAAAGGTAAGATAAGAACGTACCGGACCGACATCGGTATGAAGGCACACTGCATTTCGGAATGTATCTGCATATAAAATACTGCGCAGAGGGACCCGGATGGGAATCCGGTCAGAAACTACTTCAATGTAACGGGATGCCAGCAGATATCTGGACTGGAAGGAATCCAGGATGGAACAGAGCTTTTTCGGCTGAAATGGTTTCAGCAGATAATAGGAGGCTCCTACATCATAGCTTTCCACGGCGAAATCACTGCTGGTAGTGACAAAAACAAGGATGCAGTTATCGGACTGTCTTCGGATCCTGCGCGCAGCTTCCATACCTGTCATTCCGTCCATATAAATATCAAGGAACAGGATCTGAAATTTTCCGGGCTGATAATTCTCAAAAAAATCTTCTGCGTTGAAAAACTGACAGATTTCTGTCAGGATATGTTTTTTCTCAAAATAGGAAACAATGATACTCTTCAGGGCTTCTGCATCCATTGAGATGTCATCAATAATTGCAATATTCAAAATAATATAACCTCCGGTTTGTAAAAGAGTAGTAAAAATAGTATATCATAATTTTGGCGTACATCCAATGTCGGTTTTTGCCCGAAATGACGTATTATGTAGAAAATTATCAGAAATAAAAAATTGAGGATCATTTGATCAAACAGATCAAGTCACCTGTTTTTATTGAAAATATCCGTTTGACCATAAAAATGTCATATTTCATGGAAACTGTCATTTTGTCACAGGTCTGTTGTCATTTCCTGATAATTTTTTTACAATAGCGTCAGAAGATACGAAAGGCGGTGGATATACGAAGAATAAAGGCAGCAGCTGGCGACACCAGAAACTGTTGACCAAGATCCAGATAAAAAACAATCCCCCAAGAGGGCTGTACTTCCAGATTTGAGGTACAGCCCTTTCCCCTGTCATAACAGTGATTCTTGACGGAATCGTGGAAATTCGCTATCATGGAAATGATTTTTATATACTTTGGAAGAAAACGGAGAAAATGCGCATGAACATTCTTAATATAGAACATATCCACAAAATTTTTGGAGATAAGGTGATATTTGATGATATCTCCTGCGGCATCGATCAGGGAGAAAAAATAGGTATCATCGGTGTAAACGGAACCGGTAAGACTACTTTGCTCCGCGTGATCGCCGGAGAGGAAGAACCGGACGAAGGGCAGGTGATCACCCAGAACGGGATCCGGATCAGCTGGCTTCCCCAGACTCCGGAATTTCCGCAGCATATGACCATTCTGGACTATGTGGCAGAAGGCAAATGGCAGAAGGACTGGAGTACCAAAAGTGAGGCCAGACGCATGCTGAATACACTTGGTATTACCGATCAGAATATTAATATGGATAATCTTTCCGGTGGTGAAAAGAAAAGAGTGGCGCTGGCAAGGATGCTTTTAAATCCGGCTGACATTCTGATCCTGGATGAGCCTACCAACCATCTGGACGGAGAAATGGTCATATGGCTGGAAGATTTTCTCCGGAATTTTCGCGGGACGGTGATCATGGTCACTCATGACCGTTATTTCCTGGATCGTGTGGCAAACCGGATCCTGGAGATCAGCCACGGAAAATTATATTCCTATGCAGGAGATTATTCCAGATTTCTGGAGCTGAAAGCGCAGAGAGAGGAAATGGAGCTTGCCAGTGACCGGAAGCGCCGCAGTGTACTTCGGATGGAACTGGAATGGGCAGCAAGAGGCTGTCGTGCCAGAAGTACAAAACAGAGAGCAAGGCTTGACCGTCTGGAAGCACTGAAGGCGGGAAAAACCCCGCTGAAAGAGCAGAATGTGGAAATGGATTCCATTGAGACCCGTATGGGAAAGAAAACCATAGAGTTTCATCATGTAAGTAAAACCATCGAAGGTCGTCTTTTGATTAATGATTTTGATCATATTGTTCTTCGTGATCAGCGTCTCGGGATCATCGGACCAAATGGCTGCGGTAAGTCCACACTTCTTAAAATGGCAGATGGACTGATCTTGCCGGATTCCGGAGAGATTCAGATCGGAGAAACGATCCGTATCGGGTATCTTGCCCAAAACGTTCCGGATATGGATGGAAGACAGCGGGTGATCGATTATATCCGTGAGGTGGCGGAATATGTTCCGACAAAAGAAGGAAGGATCACAGCTTCCCAGATGCTTGAGAGATTTCTTTTTGATCCGGCCATGCAGTACACTCCGGTGGAGAAGCTTTCCGGAGGTGAGAAGCGAAGACTGTATCTTTTGAAGGTTCTGATGGAGGCGCCAAATGTTCTTCTTCTTGATGAGCCCGGAAATGATCTTGATATTCCCACCATGACCATTCTTGAGGACTATCTGGATTCTTTTTCCGGCATCGTGATCACGGTGTCCCATGACCGCTATTTCCTGGATAATGTGGTGAACCGTATTATGGCATTTGAGGGAGATGGCCGGCTTGTCCAGTATGAGGGCGGTTATACGGATTATCTGGAAGCAAAGGAAAGAAAGGGACAGTCTCTGGAAACGCGTTCAGATATGAATGGCGGTACAGTACAGGGAGAAACAGCCGAGCCTGAGAAAAAGAAATCCGCTGCAGATACCTGGAAACAGAACCGGAAACAGAAACTGAAATTTACCTATAAAGAACAGAAAGAATTTGACACTATTGACGATGACATCGCAGCATTGGAAGAACGTCTGGAGCAGATCGACAAAGAGATGGCTGCCAATGCCACAAAAGCGGGAAAACTCAGGGAGCTTTCCGACGAGCAGCAGGAAATCCAGCAGAAGCTGGACGAAAAAATGGATCGCTGGGTATATTTAAATGATCTTGCAGAACAGATTGAAAATCAGAAAGAGTAAAAGATATTGACTTCTCAGGCAAAACTCTAGTATCATAAATAACGGTACGTTAACCGGATAAACTGCGAAGCAGTTATTCGGTTATGAGCAGGTAGCGAATGCGGATTTCGAATATCCGCTTAACTTTTGGTACTCTGCAATGAAAATCCTTATACGGATGTGTATGAGGATTTTCACTACAGTGTACCATATGCATTCCGAAAAGATTTCGGACAGAGAAAGGACAACATATGTCAGAAATGGTAAAAGTCGTTGTAGATGCAATGGGTGGTGACAATGCTCCCGAGGAACCGGTAAAAGCCGCGGTGGAAGCTGTGAAAGAAAAAGAGAACATCCAGGTCATCCTTACAGGAGTACAGGATGTGATTGAAGCAGAGCTTCGGAAATATCCGGATTATCCTAGGGACAGGATCCGTGTGGTGCATGCGTCTCAGGTGATCGAGACTGCGGAACCTCCGGTCATGGCTATCCAAAAAAAGAAAGATTCCTCTATTGTAGTGGGATTAAATCTTGTAAAAAAACAGGAGGCCGATGCCTTTGTTTCCTCCGGAAGCACCGGTGCGGTACTGGTAGGAGGCCAGGTGATCGTAGGCAGGATCAAAGGGATCCGGAGACCACCTCTTGCTCCGCTGATCCCTACGGCAAAGGGCGTTTCCCTTCTGATCGACTGTGGTGCCAATGTAGATGCGAGACCAGATCACCTGGTACAGTTTGCGCAGATGGGTTCCATCTATATGGAAAATGTAGTGGGTATTAAGAAGCCAAGAGTTGCTATCGTTAATAACGGTGCTGAGGAAGAAAAGGGCAATGCGCTGGTAAAGGCTACCTTCCCTCTGTTAAAAGCATGTAAGGATATCAATTTCATCGGAAGTATTGAGGCGAGAGATATCCCGTCAGGTTATGCAGATGTAGTAGTCTGTGAAGCTTTTGTAGGAAATGTGATCCTTAAGCTTTATGAAGGTGTTGGAGCTACTCTGATATCTATGATCAAAAAAGGTATGATGACAAACATTCGCAGTAAAATGGGAGCTCTGATGGTAAAACCTGCTCTTAAGGAAACCTTAAAATCATTTGATGCCAGTGAATATGGCGGAGCACCGCTTCTTGGTCTGAAAGGTCTTGTGGTCAAAAGCCACGGAAGTGCCAGAAGCGTAGAAATCCGTCATGCGATCTTTCAGTGCGAGCAGTTTAAGGAAGAGAAGATCAATGAAAAGATCGAGGAGTTTATAGCAGCTGAGCAGAAAGCACAGGCGGAAGAAAAAAGCGAAAAAAAATAAAACCGGGATTGCCGGAAATATTACAGACAGAACAGGAGGCGAACAGTCGTGGAACTGGAAATGCTGAAGACCATCATCGAAAAAACTCTGGGAAGAAATATGGATGCCATTACAGAAAAAACTACCTTTGTGGATGATCTGGGAGTGGATTCTCTGGATTTTTTTCAGATTCTTATTGATCTGGAGGAAACTTTTGATGTTCGTATCGCCCCGGAGGAAGCCGAGGAGATCGTTACTGTCGGCGATGCAGTGGAGACTCTTCGCCGGGTAACGAAGGGAAGAAGAAATGGAAAATAATTTAAAAAAGCTGGAGCAGACTATCGGATACCAGTTTACCGCAAAATCTTTACTGGAGCAGGCAATGACACACAGCTCCTATGCCAACGAAAGACACCTTGGAAAGCTTGGATGCAATGAGCGTCTGGAGTTTCTTGGAGATGCGGTGCTGGAGCTGATCAGCAGTGATTTCCTGTACAAAAAATTCCGGAATAATCAGGAAGGTGAGTTGACCAAGAAACGTGCCAGTATGGTATGTGAAAAGAGTCTTGCCTACTGTGCAAGAGAATTCGGGCTTCCGGAGTTTATCCTCCTTGGAAGAGGTGAGGAAATGATGGGCGGTCGTAAAAGAGATTCCATCGTTTCTGATGCCCTGGAATCTCTGATCGGGGCTATGTATCTGGACGGTGGATTTGAACCGGCACAGGCTTTTGTTATGAAATTTATCCTGAACGATCTGGAGGATAAGAGGATTTTTTATGACAGCAAGACAGTGCTTCAGGAAATGGTACAGGAAGGCGGAAATCATCCGGTGGAATATCGTCTTCTGAAAGAAGAGGGACCGGACCACAGCAAGAGCTTTACTGTGGAGGCGCTGATCAATGGAAAAAGTATGGGAACCGGAACTGGCCATACAAAAAAGGCAGCAGAACAGGCTGCAGCCCTAGAGGCAATACGCAGTATAAAATAACAGCAGGTGGCCAATGTATCTGAAAAATATAGAGGTGCAGGGATTTAAATCCTTTGCACAGAAAATAAATTTTGAATTTCATAACGGGATCACCGGCATCGTAGGACCTAACGGCAGCGGAAAAAGTAATGTTGGCGATGCAGTCCGCTGGGTTCTGGGAGAACAGAGCGCCAAGCAGCTTCGAGGCGGGAATATGCAGGATGTTATCTTTTCAGGAACGGAGCTTCGCAAGCCTCTGAGCTTTGCGTCCGTGGCGATTACACTTGATAACAGCGATCACAAGCTCCCGGTGGATTTTGAAGAAGTAACCGTTACCAGAAGACTGTATCGTTCCGGTGAGAGCGAATACCGCATCAACGGCAGCTCCTGTCGTTTAAAGGATATCAATGAGATGTTCTATGATACCGGTATCGGAAAAGAAGGATATTCCATCATCGGACAGGGTCAGATCGATAAGATCTTAAGTGGAAAACCCGAAGAACGCCGGGAGCTTTTTGACGAGGCAGCCGGGATCGTCAAATTTAAAAGACGAAAAAATACCACACTGAAGAAGCTTGAGGAAGAACAACAGAATCTGGTCCGTGTCACGGACATCTTAAGTGAGCTGACCAAGCAGCTGGAACCGCTGGAACGTCAGTCTGAGACTGCAAAAATATATCTGGCAAAAAGAGAAAATCTGAAAGAGCTGGATATAAATATGTTCCTCCTGGAATATGAACACACCGGAAATCTGATCCGCGAGCTGGAAGAAAAAACCAGGATCGCAGAAAATCAGTTAAAAGAAGCCCAGAATGCTCATAGTCGTACCAAGGATGAATATGAACGTCTGGAAAAAATACTGGAAGAGCTGAATGAGCGGATGGAGGCGTTGCGGGAAGAAAGCCGGGATCGTGCTATCCGTAAACAACAGCTGTCCGGTGAGATCAATGTTCTTCATGAACAGATCCTGGCAGGAGAGCAGAATGACAGTCATTATCGCAGCCGTCTTTTAGCAGTTCAGGAAGATACGGAGAAAAAATCTGCAGACCAGAAGGCTCTGGAAGAGCAAAAAGCAGATCTTCAGGCAAATTTACGGGAGATCGACAGAAAACTTGCTGACGAGCAGAAAAAAATGGACAATATCCAGAGCAGCATCGAAGAATGTACCCAGGCAGTGGAAGATGGTAAGAATGAGATCATTGAGATCCTTAATTCCCGTGCAAACACCAAAGGTAAGGCACAGCGTTTTGATGCCATGAAGGAGCAGCTGGATATCCGGAAAGCAGGAATCAGTCAGAGGATCCTTTCCCTGAAAACCCAGGAAGAGGAGCAGCAGTCAGCGATCGATCAGGCACAGAAGGAATACGACACTATCACGAAGGCCATTCAGGAAACCAGAGAAGAAGGCAGCCGTCTTACAAAAGAGATACATACCATCCAGGAAACCCTTAAACAGCAGAATACACAGCTGGAAAAGGAACAGACGTCCTATCATAGAGAGGCATCCAGACTGGAATCCCTTCGCAATATCACAGAACGTTATGATGGATATGGAAACAGTATCCGCCGTGTCATGGAACAGAAGAATCATGTTCCTGGGATCCGTGGCGTAGTGGCGGATATCATTCACGTTGAAAAAAATTATGAGATCGCTATTGAGACTGCTCTTGGCGGAAGTATTCAGAATATCGTTACGGATAACGAGCAGACTGCCAAACAGATGATCGAATTCCTGAAGAAAAACCGGTATGGTCGTGCGACTTTTCTCCCGTTAAACAGCATTTCTTCAAGAGGCGAGTTTAATCAGAGAGGTGCTTTGAACGAACCGGGAGCTATTGGTCTTGCCAGTGGCCTGGTAACTGCAGAGAAGGAATATGACGGTCTGATCGGGTATCTTCTTGGCAGAGTGCTGGTGGTGGATCATATCGATCATGCTATTGCCATTGCCAGAAAATACCGACACAGTATCCGTATGGTAACGTTGGAGGGAGAATCCTTAAGTCCAGGCGGTTCCATGACCGGTGGAGCTTTTAAGAACAACAGCAATCTTCTTGGGCGTCGTCGTGAGATCGAGGAACTGGAAAAGAAGGTAAAAGAGCTGGCAGCCGGGTATCATGAGATCCGACAGTCCATGGAAGATAACCGCAGCAGAAGAAATGAGATGCGTGATACGGTGGCGGCGCTGCAGCAGAAATTTCAGGAACAATCCATTCAGCAGAATACAGCCAGGTTGAACATTGAACAGCTGGAGAAAAAAGCGGAGGAGATCCGCGGCGGTTATACCAGGATCGAGAGGGAGCAGGAGGAGATCCGTCTTCAGGCAAGAGACATGCAGGCAGATAACATAAAGATCACGCAGGAACTTGAAGCATCCAAAAGGGATGAGGAAGAGCTGGAAACGTTTATCGAGACCCGGCAGAAGGAGCTGGAGGACTGGAAAAAGGACGAAGCGGAGACTTCAGAGAAGCTGGAAAGGATCCGTCTTGACGCATCTGCATCCCAGCAGAAGGAAAGCTTCATAAAGGAAAATCTGCGGCGCCTGAAAGAGGAAATCGAAGTTCTTTCGAAAGAGAGGGAAGAAATTCTGGATTCTCTGGAAAAGGGCAGCCAGGAAACTGCAGAAAAGAGAAAGACGATCGACAAGGTCCGTAAGGAGATCGAAGGCTTTGCCGCAAAAGAAGAGGCAGCTGCAAAACAGCTGAAAAAATGGCAGCAGGAAAAGGAAGAGCGCACAAAAAGCCATAAGGAGTTTTTTGAAAAGCGTGATGAGCTGTCCGGCCAGATCAGTCTTCTGGACAAAGAATGCTTCCGACTGAAGACTCAGGCAGAAAAGATCGAAGAGAACCGGGAAGCAAGGACTTCCTATATGTGGGAAGAATACGAGATCACTCCGAATAATGCCTTGCAGTACAGGAAAGAAGAAATGAATGACAGGCATGTGATGAAGCAGCAGATCCATAAATTAAAGGACGAGATCCGAGCTCTTGGTTCTGTCAACGTCAATGCCATTGAGGATTACAAAGAACTTCTGGAACGGCATACGTTCTTAAGCGGTCAGTACAACGATCTTTTGGAAGCGGAAAAAACGCTGGAACAGATCATCCAGGAGCTGGATGAGGGCATGCGGAAGCAGTTTAGCGAAAAATTCGGAGAGATCCAGAAAGAATTTGATAAAGCCTTCAAAGAACTGTTCGGCGGAGGCCGGGGAACTCTGGAACTTGCGGAAGACGAGGATATCCTTGAGGCAGGGATCCGGATCATTTCCCAGCCGCCCGGAAAAAAACTCCAGAACATGATGCAGCTTTCCGGTGGAGAAAAAGCACTGACAGCCATTGCACTTCTTTTTGCGATCCAGAATCTGAAGCCTTCACCATTCTGTCTTCTGGATGAGATCGAGGCTGCACTGGATGATTCCAATGTAGGACGTTTTGCGGGATATCTTCAGAAGTTGACGAAGAACACACAATTTATTATAATAACACATAGACGTGGTACCATGAATGCAGCAGACAGGCTTTATGGAATTACCATGCAGGAAAAAGGGGTATCCACGCTGGTATCCGTAGATTTAGTAGAGAACCAGCTTACCCAGTAGCAGAGGGGATGAATCAGTATGGCAGAAGAAAAAAAAGGATTTTTTAAACGTCTGGTAAGCGGACTTACCAAAACGCGAGACAATATCGTTGCCGGCTTTGATTCCATTTTCAGCGGTTTTTCCAGTATTGATGATGATTTTTATGAAGAACTGGAAGAGATCCTGATCATGGGAGATATCGGCATTAACGCAACCACTTCCATTCTGGAGCATTTAAAGGAGCAGGTTGCTGAGCAGCATATCAAGGAGCCGTCCCAGTGTAAACAGCTTCTGATCGACAGCATCAAAAAACAGATGCAGGTAGAAAGCACAGAATATGAGTTTGAGAACCGGAAATCCGTGATCCTTGTGATCGGTGTCAACGGAGTAGGTAAGACTACCTCTGTAGGCAAATTAGCCGGTAAATTAAAGGATCAGGGAAAAAAGGTCATCCTCGGAGCTGCAGATACCTTCCGTGCGGCAGCCGGGGAGCAGCTGACACAGTGGGCCAACCGTGCAGGCGTTGAGATCATCGGCGGCCAGGACGGAGCAGACCCGGCATCTGTTGTCTATGATGCCGTGGCAGCAGCCAAAGCCAGAAATGCAGATATTCTGATCTGCGATACCGCAGGAAGACTTCATAATAAGAAAAACCTTATGGAAGAGCTTCGCAAGATTTACCGTATTCTGGAACGTGAGTATCCGGAAGCATATTTGGAAACGCTGGTAGTTCTTGACGGAACCACGGGCCAGAATGCGCTTTCCCAGGCAAGACAGTTTGCCGAGGTCGCAAACGTTACCGGAATCATTCTTACCAAACTTGATGGTACAGCCAAGGGTGGAATTGCAGTAGCGATCCAGTCTGAGCTTGACATACCAGTAAAATACATCGGAGTAGGCGAAAGTATCGATGATCTGCAGAAATTTGATGCAGACGCATTTGTAAACGCCCTCTTTGACGTAGAAGAAAGGAGCTAAATACAAATGCTTACATTAGAGAGCTTTGAGGAAGCAGCAGCAAAAGTAAAAGAAGTGACACAGGAAACAAAGCTGATATACAGCAGTTATTTCTCAGATATGACGGGAAATAAGGTTTATCTGAAGCCAGAGAATATGCAGCGTACCGGTGCATATAAGGTGCGTGGCGCATATTACAAGATCAGCACACTTTCTGACGAAGAGAGGAACAAAGGTCTGATCACTGCATCTGCAGGAAATCATGCCCAGGGTGTTGCTTATGCTGCACATAAATATGGAGTAAAAGCAGTCATTGTCATGCCAACTACCACACCACTGATCAAGGTAGAGCGCACCAAGAGTTACGGTGCGGAGGTTATCCTTCACGGCGACGTATATGACGAAGCCTGTGCACACGCACTTGCCCTTGCAGAAGAAAAAGGATATACCTTTATCCATCCATTTGACGATCCGGCAGTAGCAACCGGTCAGGGAACTATCGCCATGGAGATCGTACAGGAACTTCCGCTTGTAGATTACATTCTGGTACCGATCGGAGGGGGCGGACTTGCTACAGGTGTCTCCACACTTGCGAAGCTTCTGAACCCACACATCAAAGTCATCGGTGTTGAGCCGGCAGGCGCAGCATGTATGAAGGCATCCCTGGAGAAAGGGGAGGTCGTAACGCTTCCTCACGTAAATACTATCGCAGATGGTACTGCAGTACAGACTCCGGGAAAAAATATCTTCCCATATATCCAGGAAAATCTGGACGATATCATTACCATTGATGATGATGAGCTGATCGTGGCTTTTCTGGATATGGTAGAAAACCACAAGATGATCGTAGAGAACTCAGGACTTCTTACTGTAGCAGCTCTCCGTCATCTGGATGTAAAGAATAAGAAGATCGTTTCCATCTTAAGCGGTGGAAATATGGATGTGATCACCATGTCATCGGTTGTACAGCACGGACTGATCCAGCGTGACCGTATCTTCACCGTATCCGTACTTATCCCGGATAAGCCAGGTGAACTGGTACGTGTTGCAAGTGTGATCGCTGAAAATCAGGGTAATGTTATCAAACTGGATCATAACCAGTTTGTAAGTACCAACCGAAATGCAGCCGTAGAACTTCGGATCACTATGGAAGCATTCGGAACAGATCATAAGAATCAGATCGTTGCAGCTCTGGAAAAAGCGGGTTGCAAACCGAGAGTGGTACGTGCTATACTGTAGGACATGTTATATTGCAATAACTGAAACTTCTGACCGGACTGTTGCATATGATGTAACAGCCCGGTCTTTTGCGAAAATACCTGCATAGACAGAAAGGACAGATAAATATGTGTGGAATTGTAGGATTTACAGGTAGACACCAGGCAGCTCCGATCCTTTTAGATGGGCTCTCCAAGCTGGAATACAGAGGATATGATTCCGCTGGAATCGCCGTACGTGACGGCGAGGGCGAGACGGAAGTGATCAAAGCCAAGGGAAGACTGAAAGTTCTGTCAGAAAAGACAAACGGCGGAGAGACTGTACCGGGAACCTGTGGTATCGGTCATACCAGATGGGCAACTCATGGTGAACCTTCTGAGAACAATGCACATCCGCATATGACAGACGACGGTAATATCGTAGCAGTCCACAACGGTATCATTGAGAACTATCAGGAACTGAAAAATAAGCTCGCCCGTAAAGGCTATACTTTCTATTCGGAGACCGATACCGAGGTAGCAGTTAAGCTGATCGATTATTATTACAAGAAATATGAGGGAACACCGGTGGATGCCATCACACATTCCATGGTACGTATCCGTGGTTCCTATGCCCTTGCGATCATGTTCAAGGATTATCCGGGTGAAATATATGTAGCCAGAAAAGACAGCCCCATGATCCTTGGAGTGGCAGAAGATGAATCCTTTATCGCTTCTGACGTACCGGCGATCCTGAAATACACCCGCAATGTATATTATATCGGCAATCTGGAGATGGCGCGTGTGAAAAAAGGCGAAGTCACCTTCTACAATCTTGATGGAGATGAGATCGAGAAAGAGCTGAAAACCATTGAATGGGATGCAGAAGCAGCGGAAAAAGCCGGATATGAGCATTTCATGATGAAAGAGATCCACGAACAGCCAAAGGCAGTACTGGATACGTTGAATTCCGTGCTCGAGGATGGAAAGATCGACCTCAGTGAAGTTGGCCTGGAAGAAGAAAGCATCCGGAACATCCAGCAGATCTATATCATAGCCTGCGGCTCCGCTTATCACGTAGGAATGGCAGCACAGTATGTAATCGAGGATCTTGCACAGATCCCGGTAAGGGTAGAGCTCGCTTCCGAATTCCGTTACCGAAAAATGGCCCTTAACACCAACAGCCTTGCAGTGATCATCAGCCAGTCCGGTGAAACAGCAGACAGTCTTGCTGCACTTCGTAAATGCAAGGAAAATGGTATTCATACACTGGGAATCGTTAATGTAGTGGGATCTTCCATTGCACGTGAGGCTGATAATGTATTTTATACTCTGGCCGGACCGGAGATTTCTGTAGCTACTACCAAGGCGTACAGCACACAGCTGATCGCAGCTTACACACTGGCGATCCAGTTTGCAATGGTAAGAGGAACGATCACAGAAGAAGCCTACAGCAATTATATCAGTGAACTGCAGACACTTCCGGATAAGATCTGTAAGATCCTGGAAGATAAGGAGCGTATCCAGTGGTTTGCCTCAAAACAGGCAAATGTAAAAGATGCTTTCTTTGTAGGAAGAGGAATCGATTACGCTATCAGCCTGGAGGGCAGTCTGAAGATGAAAGAGATCAGTTACATTCACTCTGAAGCCTATGCTGCCGGAGAGCTGAAACACGGAACGATCTCTCTGATTGAAGACGGGACTCTTGTGATCGGTGTGCTGACCCAGCCGGATCTCTACGAAAAAACAGTCAGCAATATGGTTGAGTGCAAGAGCCGTGGCGCCTACCTTATGGGCCTGACCACATTTGGCAATTACAATATCGAGGATACCGCAGACTTCACCGTCTACATCCCGAAAACAGACCCGCACTTTGCAACATCCCTGGCAGTGATCCCGCTTCAGCTTCTGGGCTACTACGTAAGCGTAGCCAAAGGCCTGGATGTGGATAAACCACGAAATCTGGCGAAGAGCGTGACAGTGGAATAAAAAATTTAAAATGTGAATATGGGAGGAGCCTCAGAGTGTATAAAATCATACTCTGAGGCTCTTTCTACTTCATTTCGGATGGTTTTGGAAGTACTTTTCCCATTGGCATTTGTATAGGACTGAGTGATGTAAAAGGACTCAGAATTTTTTGGATTTCAATGTGTCAAACTCCCGCGTGTTACTGAGAACGGAGTGAACAGTAACGATTTGAATATTAACGGAATGTTTAACAGGGAGTATAGCTTTACGTAAAAAAGGTTTCATGATATCATATTTGTAGTAAATAATGATATCGTGAAACCTTTTTTGTTTTGGGAGGAACCTCAATGCCAGAAAAAAAGAAATTTCCGGTAGGAATAGACAATTTTGAAAAAATAATAAAAAACAACTTCTATTATGTCGATAAAACAGAAATGATCCACAGTCTCATCCGAAACTGGAGTGAAGTAAATCTTTTCACCCGTCCGCGGCGTTTTGGTAAATCTCTGAATATGAATATGCTGCAGACATTCTTTGAAATCGGGACAGATCCAATAGTATTTGAAGGTCTGAAGATCTCCGAAGACAGGGAATTCTGCGAAAAATATATGGGACATTTTCCAGTAATTTCCATCAGCTTAAAAAATGTTGAAGGAATGAACTTTGAAAGCACCTGTGCAGCAATGAAATATGCTATCGGTGCAGAAGCCTTAAGATTCTCTTTTTTGGAAAAAAGCCCTGAATTATCTGAAACAGATAAAAAAATGTATAAAGCTCTGACTATGGTTTCTGACACCGGTGATTTTCAAATGTCATATTCAGCAATGGAAAAATCGCTGTTGACCCTATCGACCTTACTTTGTAAATATTATGGAGAAAAAGTCATTCTTCTGATTGATGAATATGATGTACCACTGGATAAAGCTTTTCAGTATGGCTACTATGAGGAAATGGTATCTCTGATCAGAAATATGTTTGGCAATGTATTAAAAACCAATTCCAATCTTTACTTTGCCGTATTAACAGGCTGTTTGAGAATTGCCAAAGAAAGTATATTTACAGATCTGAACAATTTTGAAGTATTATCTGTACTGGATGTGCAGTACGATGAGTACTTTGGCTTTACCGATACAGAAGTACATGACATGCTAGATTATTACGATTTATCCGGACACTACAAAGAAGTCAAAGAATGGTATGATGGATATCAGTTTGGAAACACGGAAGTATACTGCCCGTGGGACGTGATATGTTACTGCAAAAAATTATATGCAGATCCAGACGCCAAACCGGAAGATTACTGGTCCAATACCAGCGGAAACGTAATTATACGAAGATTTATCAACAGAGCAGATAGCCAGACCAAAAATGACATCGAAAGACTGATTGCAGGAGAAACTGTCACAAAGGAAATCCATCAGGAACTGACATATAATGAGCTGGACAGCAGTATCGAAAACCTGTGGAGCGTGCTTTTTACTACCGGTTATCTAACCCAGAAGGGAAAAACAGCAGAAAATCAGTTCTGTCTGAAGATCCCCAATCTGGAAGTGAAAAATCTTTTCATAAAGCAGATCAGGGAGTGGTTCCGGCAGACTTCAAGGCAGGATGGCGACACCCTGAATCAGTTCTGCAATGCTTTTTCAGAACAGAATCCGGAAAAAATAGAAGAACTTTTTGGAAATTATCTGTGGAATACAATAAGTATCCGTGATACTGCCACTGCGAAGAAAGAAAACTTTTATCATGGAATGCTTTTAGGACTTCTCGGATATAAAGATAACTGGATAATCCGGTCAAATGCAGAATCCGGCACCGGCTACAGTGACATTCTGATAGAAATACCAGAAAGCCGGACTGGCATTGCCATTGAGGTAAAGTATGCCGAAAAAGGAAAAATGAAGGACGCCTGTATAAAAGCTCTGAGTCAGATTGAAGAGCGGAAATATGCTGCAAAATTGGAGGACGATGGCATGCGGTCGGTTATTAAGTATGGGATTGCTTGTTATAAGAAGGATTGTAGGGTGGTGATAGGTACTTCATAATGCAGAAGATAAAAATTAAAATATGAACTATATTAGGGCCGAAAAAACTGTTGGATGAAAAAAGGTAGTCTCAGAGACCAAACCATTCTGAGACTACCTTTTATATTACTAAAAACTTGACGTATAACAAGTAAAGCCATATAATAAAATAAAAAGGAGGTCATGCATGAGTACCCGTATCATTCACGAAAAACAAGACCTGAAATATCTTCAATGGTCACAGATCCGATCCTCATCCGGAACAGCAGGTTCCTTTCTGAAAGCAACAGACGACTTACAAAAACCAAAGAAATACTATAAGTTATCTAATTATGATGGTATAAATGGAATAATAGGACACGAATGTTTTGTTGGCTCCTATTATGCACAGCAAAACCTGCAGCTGATTCCCCGGGAGAAAATGCCTCAGCTGCATCCCTTACAGGAAAAACATAAAGCAATATTATTGGAAGGACTGGATGGAATTATTCCCCGGTATTTACAGGAAAAAATCTGGAACATGATCTGGAAAAGGTGGTTATACTATGAAGATTTTTGTAATCAGAAATGAAGAAGATAAAACAAGAAAAAATCTCGCCTATCTCATCTATTATGAAAAAGACAAACGATTTTATATAGAACTCCCGGACGACGCAGACATCTGGGAAACACCCTTAATTCTTTCTTCCCGTCTGAAACGAGGCGAAAAGACCATAAATGCATACTGGAGTAAAATCTGGGTTCAGCAGAGGATTATCCCCCAGGACCGGCAAAATCTCGGAAGAATCCTGAAAGACAATGGCCTGGACTGCTATGACGAGTTTAAACTCCTTGCCATGACTGATGGCCGCTGTGCACAGGACTATTACTACCTGACACCCATCTCAGAAAAAAATCTTCCAGCTTATATCATAAAAAGAAATACCATAAAAGTAAAAGATGTATTCCCACTGAAAGATTACACACTGTTGATATCCTTTTACGATGACTCCGTCCGGAAATGTAAATTAGAAGATCTGGTCGGCTCAGACAGATACTTTGTACCAGTATTAAACAATGAAAAAATCTTCCGCTCAGTCAAAGTAGAAACAGGAGGCTATGGAATCTGCTGGGGAGAAAGCGAAAGCCTGTGCATTCCAAAAGAAACGCTTCATAAAGCAGGGAAAAAGATTCCACTTACCAGCAGTGAACTTCAGAGCATGATAAGCGACCATATTATAGATTCCTCCCAGGCAGCAGAAGAACTGGGATGTTCCAAGCAGAATATCGACGACCTTGTAAGAAGGGGAAAGCTGACTGCTGTGAAGGAAGGACAGAGGTATCGGTTGTTTATGAAAAGTGATATTGAACAAAGGAGATGGAAGTAAAATATATGAACAGACCCGTCGACTGGAAAGCATTCGAATACAAATTTTCCACAGATTCCCGCCCCGCATTTGAAAGCCTCGCCTATATTCTGTTCTGCTATGAATTCAAACAGACCTACGGAATTTTCCGATATTACAACCAGCCCTACATCGAAACACAGCCCGTAGATACAGTCAATGGCCATAAAGTCGGATTCCAGGCCAAATACTATGACGCAGGAACTCGGATGTCATCCAAAGAACAGGATCTGAAAGACGCAATCAAAGGGGCAAAAAACAAATATGTCGGAATTGACCGGATAATTTTCTATATCAATAAGGAATTCTCCGCCAGCAGTGCAAAAGACAAAGACAAACCACAATATCAGCTGTACATTGAAAAATATGGAGCTGATTTAGGGATCGAAATCCAGTGGAGAGGCCAGAGCCACATAGAAAAAATGCTGGCAGAAGAGGAGCTGAAATACGTAAAAAATCTGTATTTCAATGCAAAAGACGGAATCGACCGGTTCCACGAAAACCTCATAAACCACAAAAACTCCATTCTGAAACACATCCATTCTACAATCCAATTTACCGGGAAAGAGGTAAAAATCCCCCAGGATTACCAGAAACTTACAGACTTCCAGGAATCAGACACCCAGGTAATGATCATCCACGGGGCAGCAGGTGCCGGAAAATCAGCCACAGTAAAAGACTTTCTTGAAGCAGAGAAAAACCAGAAAGGGAAAATCACACTGATGTTTTCAGCATCTGATCTGGACGTAAAAGAAGAAAATCTGTTTCTCTATGATGGAAATTACGGTTTGCAGGATTTATTCGGACTATACAAAAACGAAGAATACAGACTATGCATCATCGATTCCGCAGAAAAATACTGTACTGCAAAATATCCGGAAGTATTCGGAGACATTCTCAGTCAGTTTCTGGACCATGGATGGAAAATACTGATCACAATCCGCACCTTTTATAAAGAAAGTTTCTGCAATACATACCTGAAAAATACTATATACAGCCAACAGGAAATTCCGAAACTGAAAAAAGAGACACTGACACAGATAAACACTCAGTATCCCTTCGTGCTGCCCGCAGACCCAAAAGTACAGGACCTGCTGTGCAATCTGTTTTATCTGAACCTGTATCTGAATATGGAGCATAGCTCAGAAGATGAAAACATGAACGTAACCTTGTTCCGGGACGCAATCTGGAATCAGGTCATCCGTAACGATTTTCAGCAGTACAACAATCTGCCGGTAAAAAGAGAAGCTTTCGTCCAGCAGATGGTCAGTGACATGATGGCGCACGAAAGATATACCTATTCCCTGAAAGCCACCGATGATTTTGAGACCGTTTCCGCACTGGAAAGCAGCGGAATTATCATACCCTATCAGGAAAACCGGAAAAACTGGATGATGAGTCATGATGTATATGAAGAGATCGTAACCAATCACATCTTTACCGAACACCTGGAACAGGATACCTGTTCCGAAAAAACATTTTTCGCAGACCTTGGAAATTCCCTCCGCAGCAGAAAATCATACCGGATCTGGCTGGAAAGCCGGTTATCAGATGAGGACGACCGGATACTGGAATTTCTTCTTGGGCTTTTTGACGATGAAGAGCTGGAACAGCAATGGAAAGACGAGACACTTATCGCATTAATGAACTCTGAAAGTGAAGAAGGATATTTTGTTCTGGATACTCTGTTAGGTCAGGCTGATCAGGAGCTTTTTACGAGGATGATGTTTTTGTTGAATACGGCTTGTAGAGGTGGGATAGATCCGGAAATCATGGAGATTCTTAATGGGCAGAAAGAAAGAGAATTTAATCAGTACCGGTATACAAGGCCAAAGGGTACAGTATGGGAAACTCTTCTGAAATATACCTGTGACAATCGGGACAGGATTGACTGGTCGGAGGAAAATTTGTCAGTGGTAACAGAAGCATTGTATGCATGGACACAGGCGAATCATGAAGGAGAAGCAACCAGAGCAGCAGGTCTGATAGCGCTGTACCTGCGGAAAAAGATTTATGCGGAGACAAAGTACAAATATGATCTGGAAAATAATAATGTCTATGATAAGCTGGACAATATTATACTGAATGCGGCAAAAGAAATAAAAGCGGAACTGGATGAACTTTTTACAGATGTTATTCAGAAAAATGCATTGGATCACAGATCGGAGTATTATCCGTTGATTGAAAAAGCGACCTCTAATGTAATGGATTGCGGAATGATCTATGCAGCTATTTCTGAGACCCTGATAAAACTGCTGGAGTGTTGTTGGATTCAGTCAGAACCGGAGATCATATTGGACACACATCCGCAGCTTGAAGCAGAATTTGGGTTGAAAGCATATCTTGGATATGAGTATCATCCAGTGAGTGCGTTGCAGACACCTGTTTATAAGCTTTTAGCTATAGCACCACAGCAGGGTATGGATTTTGTACTGAATCTGTTAAATTATGCTTCGGAATGTTATCAAAAGTCTTCATTGGCAACAGAATATGGTGAGTGTCAGGAAATAGAGATCGTTTTTTCTGAAAAAGAAAAGGTGAAACAGATCAGTAGTGACAGACTCTGGAAAATGCATAGAGGTACCGCACCGAATCCTAATGTTCTGGAATGTGTTCTGATGGCACTGGAAAGGTGGCTGCTGGAAGTGGCGGAAATCTGTTCTGAAAAACTATTGAATAAATTTTGTTTATTTTTACTGAAAAACAGTAATAATGTAGCGATTACAGCGACGGTGCTCAGTGTTGTGGAAGCCTATCCTGAAAAATTATTTAAGATAAGCTGTATTTTGGCTAGAACAAAAGAAATTTTTCATTACGATTTCAGCAGGAGAATTGCAGAAACAGGTGTGAATCTTCTAAAGGGAATTACTCCAAAGCGTGAGATATTTGATAAGGAAAGAATTGCAAGTAATAATCAGGATTTTCGGAAAAAAATATTTGAAAATGTAATTCTGAATTATCAAATAGAGAATGAAAATCTGCCTGAAGAATTTAGTAGAAGAAGCTCTGAACTTAACAACATGATTGATCAGATAAGAGAGAAACTGACGGAACGAAGTGAAAATATAGAGAGTGAAAGAAAAAAATTGCACATGGAGTTGGATGAGTGGTCTTATGCCCGTTATCGGAAAAACTCAGAAAGCTACATAAACTATAAGAAATACGAAGAACAGCCTGAGAAAGCCTATGCGGAGATGCAGGAAATTTTGAATAATGAGAATGATATTGATAATACGGAAGATATAAAAAAATTCGTAGTTGCAATGCATACGTGTGTGGTGCTTCTTCGGGATTTTAGAGAAGAACTTTCCGAAGAAACAGCTATCAATTGCGAGAAGACTATACAGACAGGGATAAAACAAGTGCTTCTGTCAGACAACAGTTATCTATTGATTGGAGTGCTGGATGCAGTCCTTTTAGAATTGATCGGACAGATTTCCTGCGAAAAATTGTCTGCCAATTGGGATAATTCCATGTTTTTATTTACGGGAGTGTTGTTGGAATGTACAGAAAATTTGAAGAGAATTTCATCGTATATTTCTGAGACTTTGTGGAAAAACGACCGACATGCGGCATTGAAAGTCTTATATACTTATGCCCATCTGTATCCTATGTATCAGAAAAAAGACTGGAAGTATGCAGAAAAAGGACGGTTGGAAACATTCCTTGATGAAAACAAAGAACTTATAGAGCAGGATTTCAAAGAAGAAATAACAGATATTGATAAAATAAATACGGATTCACTTGATTTTGAATGTCTGTTGTTTTTCTATGAATTATTGGATAAAAAAGATGAGCATAATTTTTCATTTATCATAAAAACAGGAAAAAAAGTATGGGGAAAAATCTTTGATAACGATGATGAAGATGGCAGAAGACCAGTAGTATTATCAGCCACACTATAACAAACCGATTTTTTACTTTTCATGCAAAATAAAAGAGATCCTGGTATAAAGGAATCTGACGTATTTTCCATCAGATTATTTTATCATGAGACCTCTTGTGTTATCATATGGTTTTGTAACCACGAAATAAAAAGCAGAAACCTCCCCGACCAAAGTTCGATTTCTGCTTTCACCCAAACATAGCTTACGCTACATTCATGCATACCTATGATAACAGTTAATACAGAAAACTACAACCTTATTTCTCAGGATTTTTACAATAAAACAATGGATTCTCTCGATCTGAACCTTATTTCATGTACCTGCGGTCACTCCGGCTGTCTCATCCGCCATGGCTCTTATAAACGCAGTGTCCAGCTTGCTGACAGAATCATCTCCCTTTCTGTTGTTCGTGTGTACTGCAAAGCATGTGGGCATACCCATGCGCTGTTACTTTCATCCATGATCCCGTATTCCCAGATCCCTCTGGTTCTGCACGTCCGTCTGATCCATGCTTATGAGCATGAGACCGGATTCCAAAACATACTGGCAGAACAGTACCTCGTGGATGAAAACAACCTGAAATCCATCATCCGGAACTACCGTTTACATTGGAAGCAACGGTTGCTCTCCATGAGGCTTCACCTCCCCGATATCCCCAGCCTGATTTCAGGATGTTTTTCCCTCTTTTCCAGACAGTTCATGCAGATTAAATCAACCTCCAATAAACTTTTTATCCTGCCAACATAACCTTACACGACAGGTCTGGTTTTATCCCTTATCCTTTAGAAAAAGGAGGCAGATGAAATCTATGAAACAAGAAAAACAACAGGAAATCGCACTGATGCGCTATGGCGCCATCGCACCGATTATTGCAGGACTTGATGAACGTTATCCAAGCAAGACCGCTTTTTACACGGAAATTTCTGCAAAAGGACTCATGGGACCCGACGGGAAGCTCCATCATTATGCTCCCGCCACCATTGAAAAATGGTATCTGGACTATCAGAACCATGGTTTTGAAGGTCTCGTCCCGAAAGGGCGCTCAGATGCCGGCATGAGCCGCAAGCTTGACGAAGAACTTCAGGAGAGAATCCGGTATTTCAAGACCAACTATCCACGCATGTCTGCGGCCGCTATTTACAGGCAGCTGAAATCCGATGGCTCTGTAATAAACGGACAGGTATCCGAATCCACCGTCAGCCGCTTTGTGAAACGGCTTCAGTCGGAACTGCGGCAGACACCGAACAAGGATATGCGCCGATATGAACGCCCCCATATCAACGAAGTCTGGTGCGGGGACAGCAGTGTCGGTCCCCGCCTTACAGATTCGGACGGAAAAAAACACCGGGTCTATATCATTGCCCTGATCGATGATGCCAGCCGGTTCATTACCGGGATCGATGTGTTCTACAATGATAACTTTATCAATCTGATGTCCGTTATGAGATCAGCCATAGCAAAGTACGGGCGCCCCAAAGTTTTCAACTTTGACAATGGGAAATCTTATAAGAACAAACAAATGGAACTCCTGGCTGCAAGGATCGGTACAACACTCAGTTACTGCCAGCCATACACTCCTACCGGAAAAGCCAAGATCGAGCGATGGTTCCGGACCATGAAGGATCAGTGGATGGCAGCCCTTGATATGCGGGATTTCCATTCACTGGAAGAACTGAGGGGAAGCCTGCATGCTTTTGTCCAGAGATACAACCAATCCCCCCATTCTTCCCTCCACGGGCTGTCCCCACAGGACCGCTTCTTTTCGGAACCGGAACAGATCCGCAGGCTTTCTGAGGAAGACATCACCCAAAACTTCCTTCTGGAGATTGAACGCCGGGTATCTGCTGACAGTGTGATCGTCATCGACCAGATTGAATACGAAGTTGATTACCGTTTTGCACGGCAGCGCATCCGTCTGCGCTATTCTCCGGATATGAAAGAGATCTTCATCGTGGAATCGGATGGAACACTAACCCCGATCCGACTTCTGAACAAAACGGAAAACGCATTGATAAAAAGAGAAAAAGTACACTTATGTAAAGGAGACGAATGAGCATGGATTATACTGCAAGATACGGATTGGAATTCAATCCTTTCCTGAAAAACTCAAAGGAAGTCCTCGTAGAAACACAGGAGTACAAGGAGGTTCTGTTCCGGCTGGACTACCTGCTTACCACAAAAGGTTTCGGGCTCCTCACCGGAAGCGCCGGAAGGGGAAAGACCACCGCAGTCAGGAACTGGGCTTCGGGACTGAACACTTCCCTTTATAAAGTGATGTATTCCAGTCTTTCCACCCTGACCGTAAATGATTTTTACCGGAACCTTGCCACTGAGCTCGGAGCCCAGCCTGCATTCCGCAAGACCGATAACTTCAAGATCATCCAGGATGAGATCAACCGTCTCGTACTTGAAAAACGACAGACGCCTGTCATTATCATAGATGAAGCGAACTATATCGGAAACGCAGTGCTCAATGACTTAAAAATGCTGTTCAACTTTGAAATGGATTCCAAAGACCGGGCAGTTGTTCTTCTTTCTGGTCTGCCACAGCTCAACAGCACCCTGCGCCTGAGCATCCACGAACCTTTCCGCCAAAGGATTGTCATGAATTATAACCTGGAAGGTATGACAAAAGCAGAAGGACATTCCTATGTTACTGCCAAGCTGAATGGCGCAGGATGCACACAAACGGTATTCGAAGACAATGCACTGGAAGCAATCCTCAATGCAGCGAATGGGACCCCACGTATGATCAACAAACTGTGTAATGCAAGTCTGTTGGTTGGAAACAGCTCAAATTTAAATATCATAACCGCCGATGCCGTCATGCAGGCAATCAATGACTGTGAACTCGGATAGCTTTAGAAACCATCATGTAAGATAATCTGCATGATGGTTTTTTCTCATAAAATAACGTGCCTGAAGCGTCCAAAAATATATGCTTCATCCCATCGTTAGGTGCTCTGAAAGACCCGTTTTAATCTGATGGAAACGGCAGCGTTTAATTTGCCGAATAACACAGTAGGAAAGTGTGAATATGTACAATGGCTGGCAGATTATGTATTGAATCTGTCATTACTCAAACAGAAGGAGTTGCTTAAGAATATGATGCCTTGTGTTTCTATGGATGATACATTTGCAACCTGGATTTGGGAAATTGTTGTTTGCGAGGTAGAAAGACCCAGATATGAGGCTTTCTGGAATCTCTGGAACCTCCTTCAGCCGGATATTTTCAGAAAATGTAATGAGATAAAAATGATGGAAAAAAGCGGAAGTGAAGTATATTTTGTAGACAGATATGCATTTGACCGGTTGATAAAAAGTTACCTTCTGGCATCCGAGATATGGGCAGAAAATCTGACCTCCTGGGATTCCCTGAAACATGAAAATGCGAATTTCTACAGAAAGGCAGCAGTCACAATCGGCTACCATCCAATCGTTTTATATTCGATTGCGTACATATTAAATTCCATAGGAAAAGATACGTTTTCCAAAGAAGGTGTGGAATGGCTGAGTATTATCATAAAAAATAACCCTCATCTGAAAAAAGCAGATCTGCCGATGAATACGCAGTATTATATAGAAGAATATATGAGCGGCCTGATAAAGAGAGAAAAGGCTACATTACGAAGAGAGGAACACAGGCGAAAACAGGTACTAGTTGTTTTGGATTTTCTTGTAGAGCGAGGATCTGAGGTTGGGTTTGGGATGCGAGAGGATGTGGTGTGAAAATATCAAAATAAGAGAAAACTAAAGCAATTTGTCGTATAATATAGTGTAAGAGTTTTGTTTGGAGAGATTAATGGCTGAAAACAAAAATATAAAAAGAAAATTGATCATACAGTCATTTATGCCATTGTACATCATTTTGGTAATAAAAAACTTCGATGCAAAAATGTTGATACTAGCAAAGAAACTGACAGAGCACCTGCTAAAGAGGGATTTTAAAATTATAAGTCATGTGTTTAATCACCCTCTTTTTCTCTCATGTATATTTGAGATTATTGGTATTGTATGGATCTTAAGTGCCGTATTCAGCATTTTTGAATTTACTGCCATGCAGTGTGCAAATTTTACAAGCCAGAATGAGTCTGTAAAACAATGTGAAAAAATTTCCGATGGTGGAGTCACTTTTTTTGTCCTTTTACAGCAAGAAGACTTCGACCTCTAAGGTGGGAGATGAATTGCGCCTGTTACCTACTTGATAGAACATTCTGATCATAGTATAATATCTTTAGTCAGATAATAAAAATTAAAATACAATAAATTTAGATGATAACGCACATTTAATATTCTTACTGTACTAGCATTGTGTGCTTGTGGTCAAGTATCGCAGGCGTTTTTTCGAGGAAAAGGAAGCGTTTGAATGGCAAACAGAGCATATAAATTCAGAATATATCCTAATGATGAACAGAAAATTTTGTTTGCCAGGACTTTTGGATGTGTCAGAATGGTGTATAATCATTGGCTTGATAGAAAGATTCGGCAATATGAGGAGAACAAGACCAACGTAACATATACCATTTGTGCAAAAGAAATGGCTGCAATGAAGAAAACGGAAGAATACGGATTTTTAAAGGAAGTAGATAGTATCGCATTGCAACAATCGCTCAGGCACCTTGATACAGCATTTCAGAATTTTTTCAAACAACCGAAAATAGGTTTTCCAAGGTTCAAATCAAAAAAGCGGAATAAAAACAGCTATTCCACGGTCTGCATCAATGGGAACATAACGATATCTAATGGATATTTGAAATTACCTAAGATTGGACAAGTTCGGTTAAAACAGCACAGGTCTGTTCCAAGTGAATACAGACTGAAATCTGTAACAGTAAGTCAGACACCAAGTGGAAAATACTATGCAAGTATTCTTTTTGAGTATGAAAATCAAGTGCAGGAAAAGAAGATGCAAAAGTTTTTAGGTTTGGATTTTTCCATGCATGAATTATATCGTGACAGTAACGGTAAGGAGCCTGCCTATCCGAGGTATTACAGGAACGCAGAGAAAAAATTAGCAAGAGAACAACGTAAGCTTTCCAGAATGCAGAAAGGTTCGAACAATTGCAATAAGCAAAGGATTAAAGTGGCAAAACTTCACGAAAAGGTTTCCAATCAACGAAAAGACTTTCTTCATAAGCAGTCAAGACAGATAGCCAATGTTTATGATTGCGTATGTATAGAAGATTTGGATATGAAAGCAATGTCGCGATCACTGAATTTTGGAAAATCTGTTTCAGATAACGGCTGGGGAATGTTTACAACATTTTTGAAATACAAATTTGAGGAACAGGGGAGAAAACTTGTGAAGGTGGATAGATTTTTTGCCAGCAGCCAGACCTGTTTTGTTTGTGGTTGCAAAAATGCAAAAACGAAAAATCTTGCTCTGAGAGAGTGGGTTTGCCCACAGTGCGGAACCCATCATGATAGAGATGTAAATGCGGCGATAAATATCAGAAATGAGGGAATGCGGCTGGTAAATGCATGACCGTATAACGCAATAACCTAATACAAACCGTGGGACACACGGGGATAGCTCGCTTATGCTTAGTATAGTAGTACTATCGAACGAGAACCAAACTTGCCGAGGGTGGGAGAGGATGTCACGACATATGTTTTGCCAATGGTCATGGATGAAATTGGAATATTAAAAGGCTTTTCCAGATTTGTGTTTCTGATGGCTATACTATGCATTCTTATATAGTCTGAATTTATCATACAAACGACAAAGGTGGTTGTATTATGCCAAAAGAACGGATCACATCAAAAATTAAAAACATAATATTGCAGGGAACTTATATTTACAAAATACATAGATGATCAGTTAAAGGTTTTGTGGGCATATCAAAAAATAAGACCAGCTGCGATACCGAATAAAAAGAAATCATGTTTTCAGCTGTGGGCCAAATCAGGTCGGTCGGATGTTTTTGAAGAAATGACAGACCAGATGTTCATGATCAAAGAAAATAGATTTGCTGATCCTAGATAATGAGATCATCACCCAGGAAACCAGTTTAATCGAAAAACATTTTGGTTTTGAGACATTCGTACGCGGCTGAGGAATGAAGATAGCTGACAAAATAGAAAATATCAACTTAATAAATAATGTAGATAAAATACGGGAATATGTTGAAAGATCAAATATACGGTACGCCAAGAAAATGATGCAGATTTCGAATTTCCCAATTATATAGATGTGAAAAAAGAAGAATTGCTAAAACGCATCCAGATTGTACCCCGCTGGCAGGGAAAGTTCGAAATCCGCGAAGATGGAATTACACTTCGAACATTCGCGGATGTAGAAAATCTGATCGATCTATTTACAGAACGCTACACAAAATCCCTGATAATAGATGATTAGGAATATGATACAGATGTGAAGACCGTTGTTTGAAAGATAAAGATAGATAATTAGCAGTTATCCTTTATTGAGTAATCAAAGGATAATATTTTGCTGATAATATGTAGAATTTAGAGGAGGTTTCCATGGCTGATTTTCCTGAATTAAGTGTAGTTATACCTGTTTATAACGTCCAAAATAAGTTAAGAACATGTTTGGATTCTGTAATTAATCAATCTTATCAAAATATGGAAATACTAGTGATTGACGATGCGTCAACAGACAATTCCGCCTATATTATTAAGGAATATGCGGCTAAATATCAAATTATAAAACCTGTTTTTTTACAGCATAATATTGGTGTAGGAGATGTCCGAAATTACGGAATTACTTTGGCAAAAGGACATTATATAGGTTTTATTGACAGTGATGACTGGATAGATATGAATTTTTATCAAAATCTAGTTTCTTCAATAAAGTCCAATAACAGTGATATGTCAATTTGCGGTATAAAAACCGAATATAATAATTCGTTAAATTGTCAATTACGATATAAATATAATTTTGAAAATTGTATTACCGGAGAGTATGCTTTGAAGCTTCTTACAAAATCAGAAAACTATGGATGTTTTATAACACCAATTGTTAACAACAAAGTTTATAGTGCTGATTTTTTAAAAAACACAAATATTCACTTTAACTCTACCCGTAGTTTTCAGGATGACTTCTTTTCGTTTTTCGCAATTTTATATTCTCAAAAAATAACGTTGGTAACAGATACATATTATCATTATTATCAAAGACAAAGTTCTACAACTCATACATTTTCAAAAAGATTAGTTACAGATTGTCTTGATACATTAGTTCAGATACGTGGTATCTTGCAAAAAAATATGTGTCTGGAAAGGTACAAAAAGGAATATTATTCATACGTAGAAAGGCTGATAACTTCTCTTTTGGATATGCTTATAAGAAAAGAACAAGATGACATCGCTCAAAAAAAATATCTTAAGTATATTATTTCGGAATTTAGTAAATTTTTTACTGTTTCAGAAGTAATTGACTATATTGATGCAAGCCGTATTTTTAATTTTTTTGATTTGTAAAAATTCATCCCAAATACCCGTTTCCAATTTTGCTATATTAGAAACGGGTATTTGGGATCGTATTATTTTAAAATATATGAATCCATATAGACTATATATTTTTCCTTAAATGAGAGAACATACTTTTGATCAGGAGTATTATCCAAGTGTCCTAAAGCTTTGTAAATGTGTTTGAAAAGGAAATATTGATGATCCTGTATTACCTTTTCAATATGAGAATCTATCCATTGATTAATAAAAGTTATGTCATTAAAATCGCCTATTTTTCCGAGTGCTTCTATAATGCTTGCTACAGTAAAGTAATTTTGTTCTATATCTAACTGTTTAAGTAAGCTTTGACGACCTTCATATAATTTTTTCTCACCGATAATATCTGCCATATGTTCACGTATATGACAATTAGGATTAAAAAGAGAATTAATTATTATTTGGTTTATATCCTCATATTCAGTTGTCATAAGAAAGCTTTCTAATTTATAACGATTCAGGTCAACAGAAGATGCTTTGGAACGTGAGAAATAATCAATAATCCATGGAATAGAAATTTTTAATAATTTTCTATGCTTTGCCAGCAACAGCATTAGGTCTGTTTTCCAGGTTAAAATCTCATCATCAATGTTACTATAATTAATAAATAATATCTCCATAAAATTTCGAACAAACATTTCAGATATCTTTAAATCGTTGCAGTTAACTAATAAATTATAATATACATTTAATAATCCAGAAAAAAGTTCTGTTTTATTATCATTGAGTGCATGAATTATTAATGCTTCATAATCTTTAAAAAATTCTACTAACTCTTTTTCGGTATATTTATCAGATGATTTATTTAAAATATTAGTAATAATACTAATGTTAGAGCCAAAATATTCCTGTATGTAATCGATAAATTTTTCTCTCGATTCACATATAAGATTTGTAATGCCACATAAATTTAGTGCTTCATGAAAATCAGATAAATATTGATTCTCATGAATAAAATTCCTTATAGTAGCGGTTAAAAATCTTAAATTCGAAGGATCATATTCTATATATGTAAGATGAGTCAAATCAAATGGGATTTTAGATGCTTTTTGCTTAATCATAAGTATATTTTGTGCATCTTTAAATGAATGTGCTATTCCCAATTCATAAAATACATTTGGATTATAATCCGTTAAATCCGCTATAATATATCTTGATTTTAATATTTCAGTTAATATTTTATTTAAGATTGGCTTGGAACCAGCAATTTCATCAGCTCGATTACAAATTAAGCCATTCTCATTTAGATCTTTTTTTATTGTTCCATAAATATAGTCAAATTCTGGACTAAATGGCATCAACATAAAACAACGGTTTTTTTCTATTGGTATTTTGTCATTAATAAACTGCTTGGGGTATATTTTGTAATCTTTCATGGAAACCTCCTCTAAATTCTACATATTATCAGCAAAATATTATCCTTTGATTACTCAATAAAGGATAACTGCTAATTATCCCACATCTTGCAATCTTTCCCATATACCGTATTATTAATAAAAAACGCCAGAGAGGAACAAACCATGAACTTACAAAACAACCTGAAAAAATACCTGGAATTCTGCAAATACAGGAAAGAACTCAGCCCCAAGACAATAAAAGCCTACAGAATCGATCTTACCCAATATCTTCACTACATATCAGAAAACGCCCTGCAAAAAGAAAAAATCGAAGACTACATAACACAATTACACAAAAAATATAAACAAAAAACAGTCAAAAGGAAAATAGCATCCATCAAAGCTTTCTACAGATATCTGGAAGACGCAGAAATTATTAAAGAAAACCCATTCCATAAAATACAGGTCAGATTTAAAGAAACAGTAAATCTTCCAAGGATCATTCCACGGGAGGAGATAGAGCAGTTATTGAACTGCATGTACAAGATTCTGGATACTTCCAGCAATGTAAAGAAAAACTATATATTGCGGGACATCGCAGTGATAGAAATGTTTTTTGCGACAGGAGCACGTGTATACGAAATTTCCGGGATAAAAAATGAATGTATTGATCTCAATACAGGCCTGGTCAGATTCATGGGAAAAGGTGGAAAGGAAAGGTATGTTCAGATCAGCAACCGCCATGTTCTGAAAATACTAAGAAAGTACTACGTCGAAAATGAAACATCCATTAAAAAAAGCGGATATTTTCTGCCAAATCAAAGAGGAAACCGCTACACAGAACAGTCAATTCGAATAATGCTGCAAAAGTATACTCAGAAAGCAGAAATTGATAGGCATATAACTCCACATATGTTCCGTCACTCATTTGCCACATATCTGATAGAAGATGGTGTAGACATCAGTTGTGTTCAGCAGATACTTGGACACAGTTCTATTAAGACAACACAGATTTATATACATATCGCGGCAAAAAAACAGGCAGAAATTCTAAAAAGACTACATCCGAGAAATCGAATGAAGATATCCGGAGCAGCATAAAAGTGTTAAATATATGTCAAAATGGCATATTTTGTATCCAACAGGCAAGTTATGACATTGACATGATAAATTATGAATGGTATATTAAAAAATAGCTTAAAAGACATAATCCGATAATAAAATGTAGAAAGCAACAAGAAACAACAAAATCCTATCATAAAAATATGAAATCGGATTAAAAACAACAGAAGGAGAGAAAAGGAAAATGTACCAGAAAAAGTCTCATGGCTGGTATAAACACAAAGATTTTATTCTACTTGATCTTTTATGCATATTTTTGGCGTTTATATTTGCGTACTATATTCGAAATCACACTTATATTAGTATCACCGACAATGGAGTCTACCGTAATGCAATGATATTTGTATTATTTGCAGACCTGGTAGTGATCATATTATTTGAAATATATACAGGGGTTCTGCGAAGAGGCTATTACCGTGAATTCATTCAGGTATTAGAACAGGTTATACTGATAGAGCTGGCAGCAGGACTTTATTTATTTACTGTCGATGACGGGAGAAACTTTTCAAGAGCAGTATTATATCTTACAGGTGTTGTTTACGGAGTTTTATCTTACATAGTCAGGATCTTCTGGAAAAAACATCTTATCCGAATGATGGCCGAGAGAGGAGAACATTCTCTTTATATCGTTACTTCCTCAGATATTGCAGAATCTGTGGTGGAGTCAGTTCGCCAGCACAATTATAATCGATATGATATTAATGGAATCATTGTGACGGACTGCGATATGCCAGGTAGGGAAATTGCAGGAGTACCTGTAGTAGCTGCAAGTTCAGATGCAGCTGCTTTTATCTGCCAGCATTGGGTAGATGAAGTATTGATCAATGTAGCAGAAGAGCATACCTATCCGCAGAAACTCTATGAAGAGCTATTGGAGATGGGAATCGTTGTCCATGTGAATTTATCCAGGATCCAGAAAACTTCCGGACAAAAGCAGTTTGTGGAGAAGATTGGAAACTATACAGTAATCACTACCAGCATGAATTATACTACTGACCGTCAGGCACTGATAAAACGTCTGATCGATATTGCAGGTGGACTTGTGGGCTGTATACTGACAGGAATCCTCTTTATATTTGTCGGACCCGTAATTTACATCAGTTCCCCTGGCCCGATCTTTTTCTCACAGACAAGAATCGGACAAAACGGCAAGCCATTTAAAATGTACAAATTCCGAAGCATGTATATGGATGCAGAAGCCCGTAAAGCTGAACTGATGTCCCAGAATAAAATGAGCGACGGACGCATGTTCAAGTTAGACTTCGATCCACGAGTCATTGGAAACAAGATCCTTTCAGATGGAAGAAAGAAAACAGGGATTGGAGAATTTATCAGAAAAACATCCCTGGATGAATTTCCGCAGTTCTGGAATGTACTCAATGGCTCCATGAGTCTGGTAGGAACACGACCGATTCTTCCGGACGAGCTGGAACAATATGAGTTGCATCACAGAGCCAGAATTGCGATTAAGCCGGGTATTACCGGAATGTGGCAGGTAAGTGGTCGAAGTGATATCACGGATTTTGAGGAAATTGTACGACTGGATACAGAGTATATTTCTGAGTGGAATATTGGATTGGATGTTAAGATTTTGTTTAAGACTGTGTTGGCGGTTTTGAAGAGAGATGGAAGTTGTTGATATATTCTGTGTTAGGATAAAGAAGATACCGAAAATCACCGATCCAGGATGATTATATTGAAAAATATCTTTCTGAAAAAGAATTAAACTTGACCGCAACATTGGATGCAGAAGCTTCATACAGTGATGTGTAGATAGATATAAAGGAGCAGAGGGGACAATATTGGTTGGAGAACATTATGAAAGATAAATTTGCAGTGTCCATGTTCGGACAAAAAAGACTGTCCCGTGAGGGCGGGATAGAGATTGTTGTAAAAGAACTGTGCACCAGAATGGCACGAGATGGATGTCAGGTTACCTGTTACAACAGATCTGGTCATCACGTGAGTGGTGCAGAGTATGACAATAAAATTGAATATGATGGAATCCGACAGAAATTTGTTCCAACCATTGAAAGAAAAGGTCTTGCAGCGGTGAGTTCCTCTTTCTTTGCGGCTCTGTACAGTGCTTTTGGAAAATATGATGTGGTACATATCCATGCAGAAGGTCCGGCTTTTTTCTCGTGGCTACCTAAGATTCTGGGGAAAAGAGTTGTGGTTACCATTCACGGTGTAGACTGGCAGCGTGAGAAATGGAAATCAGGGTTCGGCTCAAAATTCATTCGACATGGTGAAAAGAATGCCGTAAAGTATGCGGATGAAATTATCGTACTAAGCAAAGGTGTTCAGGACTACTTTAAAGATACCTATGGTAGGGAGACTCACTTTATTCCCAACGGTGTGAATCGACCAGAGATTAAAGAAGCAAAATTCATAACAGAAAAATTTGGTCTAACAAAGGATTCCTACATATTGTTTCTTGGTCGTTTGGTGCCGGAAAAGGGTATTCGATATCTGGTTGAGGCATTTGAAGACATCAAAACAGATAAAAAATTGGTTATTGCTGGTGGCTCTAGCGATACGGATTCTTTTATGATGGAATTGAAAGAGCTGGCAAAGGATGATAATAGAATCATTTTTACCGGATTTATTCAGGGGCAGATGCTTGATGAATTATATAGCAATGCGTATATTTACACATTACCTTCTGATCTGGAGGGAATGCCCTTGAGCCTGCTAGAAGCTATGAGTTATGGCAATTGCTGTTTGGTTTCTGATATTCCAGAGTGCGCTGAGGTTGTGGAAGATAAGGCGTTGATTTTCCAAAAGTCGAATGTAGAGGACTTGCAAGAAAAATTGCAAGATGCCTGTGACCATCCTGAAATGGTTATGGAAATGAAGAAGCATGCAGCTGACTTTATCTGCAAAAAATACAACTGGGATGAAGTCGTAAAGGAAACGATGAAACTGTACAGGAGAAAACAATAGATGAGAGTATTGACAATAAATAATCTCCTCTAACCGAACGCAGGTAGTGAGATGTACATAGTGAAAACGCCTGGAAAATAGCGTATTTACGGCACTTTTTGAGAGATGAGTAGAGCTGCGAGAGCAGTTTTTATCTCGCTACCTAGGTTCGGCAACAGCAGATGAAATTATCATAAGGACTTTCAGTATCACTACCTGCGTTTGTATGGAGCACTCTGGTTTATGAATAACACATTGGAAGTGCTTCATCTGAACAGAGGTAGTGACACTTGATATATACGCTTCAAAAATAAGGAGACGAATGCAATGAGTATAGTAACTTTAGATAAAAAAACGATTTTAGTCACAGGTGCAGCCGGTTTCATAGGCTCCAACCTTGTGAAACGAATCTATCAGGAGGCTCCTTCTGCTACGGTCATTGGCATCGACAATATGAATGCCTACTATGATGTGGCACTGAAAGAATTCCGCCTGAACGAGCTGGCCAAGTATCCCACATTCACTTTTGTAAAAGGCAACATCGCTGATAAGGCACTGATCACCGAGCTGTTCGAGAAGTACAAGCCGTCTGTGGTCGTCAACCTTGCAGCACAGGCTGGTGTGCGCTACTCCATCACCAACCCAGATGCTTATGTGGAATCTAACTTGGTCGGCTTCTTTAATATCCTCGAAGCCTGCCGTCATTGTGAGAGTCTGGAGCATTTGGTTTATGCTTCTTCCTCCTCCGTCTATGGCTCTAATAAAAAGGTTCCATACAGCACGGATGACAAGGTTGACAATCCGGTTTCCCTTTATGCAGCAACCAAGAAATCTAATGAGTTGATGGCACACGCATACTCCAAGCTCTACAACATTCCTTCCACTGGCCTGAGATTCTTTACGGTGTATGGCCCTGCAGGTCGCCCGGACATGGCTTACTTCGGCTTCACCAACAAGCTGGTGAAGGGCGAAACCATCAAGATCTTCAACTACGGTAACTGCAAGCGTGATTTTACCTATGTGGATGACATCGTTGAGGGCGTTGTTCGTGTGATGAAGAAGGCACCGGACAAGAAGAACGGTGAAGATGGTCTGCCGATTCCGCCGTATGCAGTTTACAACATCGGTAATCAGAACCCGGAGAATCTGCTGGACTTCGTACAGATTCTGAGTGAGGAGTTAGTAAGAGCGAAGGTTCTGCCGGAAGATTACGACTTCGAGGCTCACAAGGAGCTGGTTCCGATGCAGCCTGGTGATGTGCCGGTGACCTATGCAGATACTAGCGCACTGGAGCGTGACTTTGGGTACAAACCGAGCACGAGTCTGCGGACTGGATTAAGAAAGTTCGCTGAGTGGTACGCTGAGTTTTATAAATAAAAGAATTAGAGGGATAGAGAAATGAGAGAGTTTAAAGATTTAAAGATTGCTGTTGCCGGAACGGGATATGTTGGTCTTTCTATTGCTACGCTGTTATCTCAGTACCACAAGGTGACTGCTGTGGATATCATTCCTGAGAAAGTTGAACTTATCAATAATAAGAAATCTCCGATTCAGGATGAATATATTGAAAAGTATCTGGCAGAGAAAGAGCTGGATCTGACTGCGACTCTGGATGCTAGGGAAGCATACAGTGATGCTGATTTTGTAGTGATCGCAGCTCCTACAAATTACGATAGCAAGAAGAACTTTTTTGACACGAGTGCGGTAGAAGCCGTCATTAAACTGGTCATCGAGTACAACCCGGAAGCTATCATGGTTATCAAGAGCACTATTCCGGTTGGTTATACAGCAAGCGTTCGTGAGAAGTTCCACTGTGACAACATCATTTTTAGCCCGGAATTTCTGCGTGAGAGTAAGGCTCTGTACGACAACCTTTATCCTTCCCGTATCATTGTTGGTACCGACGTGGATAATGCTCGACTGGTGAAGGCAGCACACACTTTTGCTGAACTTCTGCAGGAAGGTGCTATCAAGGAGAATATCGATACCTTGTTTATGGGATTCACAGAGGCTGAAGCTGTTAAGCTGTTCGCCAACACTTATCTGGCTCTGCGTGTTAGCTATTTCAATGAGCTGGACACCTACGCTGAGATGAAGGGGCTGAATACTCAGCAGATTATTAACGGCGTTTGTCTCGATCCTCGTATCGGCACTCACTATAACAATCCTAGCTTTGGTTACGGCGGATACTGCCTGCCAAAGGATACCAAACAGCTGCTGGCTAACTACGCAGATGTACCGGAAAATCTGATTGAAGCAATTGTCGAGAGCAATAGAACTCGTAAAGATTTCATTGCTGATCGTGTGCTTGAAATTGCTGGTGCCTATGAAGCAAATGATAGCTGGGATGAAAACAAGGAGAAGGAAGTAGTGGTTGGCGTATATCGTCTGACCATGAAGAGTAACAGCGACAACTTCCGCCAGAGTTCTATTCAGGGTGTCATGAAGCGTATTAAGGCCAAGGGAGCAACAGTTATCATTTACGAGCCTACGCTGAAAAATGGGGATACGTTCTTTGGTAGCCGTGTTGTTAATGATTTAGAGGAGTTCAAAAAACAGAGCCAGGCAATCATCGCAAACCGCTATGACAAGTGCTTGGATGATGTGAAGGAAAAAGTTTATACAAGAGATATTTTCCAGAGGGATTAAAGATATGAGAATTTTACTGGTTAATTATAGATATTTTATTTCGGGTGGACCGGAAAAATATATGTTCAATATTAAGAAAATGTTGGAAGATAATGGTCATGAAGTGATTCCGTTCTCCATCCATTCTAACAAAAATGTTGAAACAGAGTATTCCAAATATTTTGTAGAGCCGATTGGAAGCCGTGACGCAACTTATTTTGAAGAATGTAAAAAGACCCCAAAGGTCATGTGGCAAATGCTGACTCGCAGTATCTATTCCACTGAGGTTGAGAAAGCTATTAAGAAAGAAATCAAAGATGTAAAGCCGGATTTGGTATATATCATCCACTTTGTAAACAAGCTTTCACCGAGCGTGATTTGTGGTGCAAAGAAGATGGGTGTTCCGGTAGTGCTGCGACTGTCAGACTACTTTTTACTGTGCCCTAGATTTGATTTTATGTACAACAAGAAACCATGCGAAGAGTGCCTTACGAAGGGATATAGGACCTGCATAAAGAAAAGATGTGTAAAGGGGTCGCTGTTTGCATCGGTCGTTCGAGTTTTTTCTATGAAAGTACATAAGGCGATGAATGTATATAAAGGTGTGGATGCATTTATTACGCCGTCTGAGTTTTTAAAGAAAAAACTGATTGAGAATGGTTTTGATGAGAACAAAATCACCTGTATTCCGACATTTACTGCAAGCAAATCAGAAGTCGGCAAACCACAGGTTGGAACATATGGTTTGTATTTTGGACGTGTGACAGAGGAAAAAGGTGTTGACACTGTCGTCAAAGCATATGAGATGATGCCGGATCGCCATGTGAAAATAATGGGCGATGATACAACAGACGAGGCAAAAAGGTTAAAGGCATATATCAAAGAGAAGAACATTAAGAATGTTGAGTTCTTGGGCTTCAAAGCCGGAGAGGAATTGGAAGAGATCATCAAAGGTGCACGATTCACACTGATTCCGTCTATTTGGTATGACAACCTTCCCAATACTGCATTGGAGTCTTTTCAGTATTCAAAGCCGGTTATTGCAAGCAATATCGGAAGCCTACCAGAGCTTGTTTTGGATGGAGTTAATGGTTATCTGTTTAAGCCTGCCGATGCTCAGGAACTATGCGAAAAAGTTGCCTTGCTGGACGACGATGCTGTGGTAAAGAAAATGGGAGCTGCAAGCCGGGATAGACTAGAAGAGCGGTTTGCACCGCAGACTCATTATGACACTTTGATGAAAGTGTTTGATAGGGTAAGAAAATGAAACTTAAGAAGCTGAAGATATTAATGAATCTTTGGATTCTCACATTGCTGGGGAAACATACAAAAAAGGCGGATGTCATAAAAAAGGCCAATTTGTTTAAAAGCTATGGGGGGGGGTACTGGCATCCGTGCTGGATACCCACTCAGCCTGAACTAATTAGTATTGGGAACAATGTTACTATCGCAGCAGATGTACGATTCTATGAACATGATATGGTTAGACTCATGTTTGACAATGATCCTAATTATATAGGTCCATATATAAAGTACTACACGGGGCCAATAACCATAGAAGACAATGTTGTAATTGGCGCAAGAGCAATCATTCTTTACAATGTTACAATTGGAAAAAATGCATTGGTTGCTGCTGGAAGTGTTGTGACAAAAGATGTTCCACCCTACGCAATTGTTGGAGGAAATCCGGCAAGAGTGATAGGAAATACCAAAGATTTATTAAAGAAAAGAATGGAATACAGTGGAGTTAACACTGACCATTTTTGCTTTGAAGACAACTATAAAGAATAAAGAAAAAAGCAGATTTTATTGCTAGAAAACCCTGTGTGGTTATAGGAGAGTTAATCATGTCTGAAGAAAAGAAGTTAAATGGTACGGTCATCGTCACGTATCGTTGCAATGCTCGTTGCTCTATGTGCAACCGTTATAAAGCACCTTCCAAGCCGGAAGAGGAAATCAGTATCGAAACCATCAAGAAGCTGCCGAAGATGTACTTTACAAATATCACCGGCGGCGAGCCGTTCATCCGTACCGACCTGAAGGATATCGTGCGTGAACTGTACAAGAAGTCCGACCGTATCGTTATTTCGACCAACGGTTTCTTCACTGACCGTATCGTTGACTTGTGCAAGGAGTTCCCGCAGATTGGTATCCGTATCTCTATCGAAGGTCTGGAGCAGACCAACAATGAGATCCGTGGCCTGCAGAATGGCTACCAGCGTGGTTACGGCACACTGAAGAAGCTGCGTGAGATGGGCATGAAGGATGTCGGCTTCGGAATGACCGTTCAGGATAAGAACGCTCCTGACTTGGTTCCTCTGTATAAGATTTCTGACGAGATGGGCATGGAGTTTGCAACTGCTTCTCTGCACAACAGCTTCTACTTCGTTGAGGCTAAGAACATCATCCACGATCGTCCGATGGTTGCAAAGAACTTTGAGAATCTGGTCAACGAACTGCTCCGCAGCAACAGCCCGAAGAAGTGGTTCCGTGCTTACTTTAACCATGGTCTGATCAATTATATCTACGGCCAGAAGCGTCTGCTGCCTTGCGATATGAGCTTCGATACTTTCTTCATCGACCCGTATGGTGATGTCATGCCTTGTAATGGTACCAAGGATAAAGAGGTCATGGGCAACCTGAACAATCAGACTTGGGATGAGCTGTGGAACAGCCCGGAGGCTGAGAAAGTTCGTGCAAAGGTTCGTTGCTGTGACCGTGACTGCTGGATGATCGGCAGCGTAAGCCCTGCTATGCACAAGTACATTTGGAAGCCTGCTACTTGGGTTCTGGTGCACAAGTTTAAGGCTCTCTTCACCAAGCATCCGTACAGCATGTATGAGTTGAAGATTTGCCGTGATTACCGTGATGGCAAAGTTACCAAAGAAGATATGGACAAGTGCAGCACCTGCGATATGAACTGTGTGATCAACAACGGTCTGAGCGAAGCATCCAAGGAACAGCTGAAGCATAAGACCGGCGAGGAAATTGTGGACGCTGATATTGCACAGCAGATGAAAGAATAAACATATGAAAAAGAAAATATTATTTGTCAATATTTCATTAGTAAATGGTGGGGCAGAGAAAAGCTTGGTGAACTTGCTGAATGAAATGCCGGAAGACCAGTATGAAATAGATCTTTTATTATTTCGCAAGGAAGGAATGTTCTTACCTCAGGTACCACACTATGTGAACATTATTGAGGCACCGGACGCACTTAAAAATCTGTACCGTCCAG
Organism: Blautia massiliensis (ex Durand et al. 2017); assembly: GCF_051861785.1. NCBI lineage: Bacteria > Bacillati > Bacillota > Clostridia > Lachnospirales > Lachnospiraceae > Blautia > Blautia massiliensis (ex Durand et al. 2017). The sequence continues at coordinate 273,932 of NZ_CP146725.1, read as the reverse complement.
TAAAGGATTTCAATAAAAACACTATTACAAAAGTAATTGGAACTGCAATTTCAAAGACACTTACAAGTAATCCATATTTAATGCGTGAGTTCAGATGGAGAAATTTCTATAGAAGAAAAATTACTCGTTTGTCAAAGCATTATGATGTGGCAGTGGGATGCGTAGTGGGTGAATGTACTTATTTTGTCAATGACCTGGTGAGTGCAGATAAAAAACTATGTTGGGTACATACGGACTATGTGGGCGCTAAATGTGATCGAAGAGCTGACGAAAAGTATTACCAAAATATGGACTCTATCGTTACAGTATCGGATAAATGCGCGGAGGTTCTGAAAACGGTATTTCCTGAATTTCAAAACAAAATTTTGTGGCTTCCAAACATCACATCCTCTGAGGTTTTGAGAAAACGAAGCAAAGAAGAAATCCCGGAATGTATTGATGAAGGAAAAAAATTGATTGTTTCAGTTGGCAGATTGATTCCGTTGAAGGGATTTGACATGGCAATAGATGCTGCGAAAATCATGAAGCAGGATGGTTGCCAATTTCAGTGGTTCATCCTTGGTAATGGTGAACTGTTTGATAAATTAAATGCACAAATTGAAGACCTCGAATTAAAAGATTGGGTAAAGCTGCTTGGGCCTAAGGAAAACCCGTATGCTTATATAGCAAAAAGTGATGTCGTTGTTCAGTCTTCTAAGTACGAAGGAAAATCTGTAGTTTTGGATGAAGCGAAGATATTGGGCATTCCGATCGTTTCGACTAATTATGACACTGTTGTTGATCAGATCATTCCTGAAAAAGAAGGATTGATCGTTAATATGGATGCAGAAGATATCGCACACGGAATTGAAAAAATGTTCAACAATCAGATGTTGTACAAAACCATTAAAAACTATTTGAATGCACACGAATATGGTAATCAGGCAGATGTAGAAAAGTATATCAAACTTATTGGATAACAGGGAGGAAATAGTGTGAAAAAGCTGATTATTACAATTGATACTGAAGGAGACGACCTCTGGAGTTGGAAACAAGGGAATGCAATTACTACTAATAATACGCTTTTTCTTGATAGATTTCAAAGGCTGTGCAATAAGTACAACTTTTTTCCGGTGTGGCTGACTAACTATGAGATGATACAGGACGACAGGTATGTTGAGTTTGTAAAAAAGTACGCTCTGGAAGGAAAAGCTGAAATCGGAATGCATCTTCATGCATGGAATAATCCTCCTATGTATCAGCTCGAAGTTGCGCAAGAAGGAGCACCATATTTGATTGAGTATCCAGATGATGTAATGGAGGCAAAAATTAAATTTCTCACAGATTTGATCTTTGAAAGAACAGGAATCAAGCCTGTTTCACATCGAGCTGGAAGATGGGCAACGAACGAGAAATACTTTGAGCTCTTATCAAAATATGGGTATGTGGTGGATTGCTCGGTCACACCGCATGTGGATTGGAAAACTTCATTGGGCCAAACCGAAGGAAGTTGTGGAAGTGACTATTCGTCAGCGAAGAATAAACCATATTCGATTTGTACATCAAATGGTTCTAGCATTTTGGAGGTTCCGGTTACCATTATTCGTTCACATAAGCTCTTTCTTAAGACATCCAGTGCCAAAAACCTAGCTAGGAGTATTTGGCATGCCATGAAGGGAACGGAACTTTGGATTAGACCAAATGGGGATAATCTGGAAGAAATGAAGTATGTGATAGATCAGACTTATGTGTCAGACAGGGATTATGCAATGTTTATGATTCATTCCTCTGAGCTTATGCCAGGCGGAAGCCCTACTTTTAAAGATGAGCAAAGCATTGAAAAGCTCTATAAAGATCTTGAAGCGTTGTTTGCTTACGCAAGTGGGAAATTTGAGGGGAGTACGCTGAAAGAGTATTTTGTAAAGAACTGCAGAGATATGTGATAAGCGTGCCTGTTTTATTATGTAGGGATGAGAATCGCAGAGAAGCGGCAGGAGTAATTCACAGTAGATTGGGAGATCAAAATGAAGAAAATAGTATTAATTACGGGAAATACTAAAGGCGGTATCATCCAGTTTTTAGAGACCATAGAAACTAAATTGAATGATTTGGGTTATGAAGTGATAGTAGTTGCTCCTGTCGAAGTGGAAAGCAAACTACAAAATAAGAAGAATTATATCTATTATCAGTCTGTACAATCAGGAAATAGAATCAAAAGCTTTTTTTCAAAGCAGAAAGTGCTTAAAGATATTTCAGATAAGATTGCAGAATTAAAGGCGGACTTGATTTGGTTGGTTGATAACCCGATGATTACGGTAAAAATCGGGTTAAAACTGATTCGCACAAGGATTCCGATGATGCTGACGTTACATGATGCAGGTGGATCACATCCGACGAATGAGGCGTTTTATCATAAATTGCGGAGAAAGTATACGCATTTCTTGAGCAATAAACTGGAAAGTGAAGTTGATTATATTTTACTGCTTTCAAAGATTTCTTTTGAAAAATATAAATTTCTAAAACCACAAAATAAAAGTAAGTTGGTGTATTTCTGCTTGGGCGCACATGTGCCGAATGCTGAAGAAATTAGACCGGCGGAGGTTACAGAAAAACAATTTCATCTGTTTTTTGGGAGAATAGACAAATATAAAGGGATTGATATTCTGCTTGGTGCTTTCTCTCAAGTTCAAAATCATAAGTACAAATTGATAATTGCTGGAAATGGTGAACTGACGAGTAAGGAAAAGGAACTCTATGATCAGGTGAAGAATGATGTGATTTTGATAAATCGCTACATTTTAGATGAAGAAATGTTGTGGCTTTTTCACCATGCAAGGTCAGTAGTGCTTCCTTACATCGAAGCAACGCAAAGTGGCGTGATTCCTATTGCATATAAGTTTGGCGTGCCAGTGATCGTGTCGAATGTAGATGGATTGACACAGTTTGTTGATAATGAAAAGACAGGGTTTATTTGTTTAAGAGAAGAGGATTATGTTGACGCATTACAGAAGCTGGAAATAGATGCTACAAGAAGTGTAATGTCAGAAAATGCAGTGCAGTATCATTTGCAACATATGAATTGGGGAAAAAATATAGCAGCAGTTTTGGATGAAATTTTAACTTGATAAAATAGATGCGGAGAGAAGGCGGTAGTATGACGAAGCCATTTAACAATAAAGTGATAATAATTGGTGCAGATCACCATAACACACTTGCCGTTGTAAGAAATCTCGGTTCAGTAGGGTGTGATATAGAAATCCTTATTCATGAAAATAAGGACTTAGAAGATATATGTTTAAGTAAATCCAAATATGCAAAAAACAGAACGTTTGTAGTTGCACCGCAAGAAAACAAGGTGTTGGACTGGCTGCTGAATCATGCAGAAAAAAAAGAAAAGACTGTAATTTTCCCATGCTCTGATTTTGCAACGTATATTGTCGATTCCAATTATAAGGTTTTGAAGGAAAGATTTATCGTACCTGGTTTTGTCAATGCTCCTGGAAGAGTTGCTTTTCTCATGGATAAAATGGAGCAAAAGAAGTTTGCGGACAAATACCAGATTCCAATGGCAAAGACGTGGAGCCTTCAATGCGATGCCAATGAGTTAAATATAAGCGAGATATCAATTCCCTGTATTATAAAACCAGAAATATCGGCTACAGGGTCTAAAGATGATATCTTGATCTGTAAAACAAAAGAAGAATTACGCAAGGGACTGAAAGCTTTTAGCCAAAAAGGATATAAAAACGTACTGGTTCAACAGTTCCTGATAAAAAAATATGAGGTGTGCTCTTACGGTTGTATTTTATCTGAGCGGCAGAGTGCATTGAAACAGCATTTTGCAGGCGGATACATAAAAAAAACTAGAGAATATCCAATAAATGGTGGAGGAAGCTTAACAAAGGCACAATTTATATGTGAAAAAGACATTGATAAACTAAATTTAAAAGTTATAAATGAGCTTTATGAAAATGGTTATAGAGGACAGTACGACATAGAGTTTTTAGTGTGTGAAAATGGCGTGTATTTGAATGAAATTAATTTTAGACACAGTGGAAATGGATATGCGTTAATTCAAAATGGAGTGAACGCACCGTACTACTGGTGTTTGGATGCGTTGGGACTGCCATTGCCGAAGGAAGCAGCTGTTTCAGTAGAAATAGGAAAAACACTAATGGATGACATATCTGATTTAAGGCATAGAAAAGAATTTGGAATAGGATTTTTAGCATGGGTGGGTGAGTTCTTAAAAACTGATGCCCATTCAATTGTTGATATTAAGGATGTGCCGGGAACAGCAGCTTTTTTCCTTGCGATTGTAAAAAGAAAATTGAAGCACAAACATTGAAGAAGAATTGTAAATGGTGGGTAGAGAAATATGATTATTACAAAAACACCGTTCCGAATGTCATTTTTTGGCGGTGGAACGGATATGGAAAGTTTTTTTAAAGAAAATGGTGGAGCGGTATTATCCACTACATTTGATAAATACTGTTATGTAAATGTACGTCATCTGCCGCGCTTTTTTGATTATTCAACGGAACTGTCCTATTCTAAGACGGAGCGTGTAACAAATATTGACGACATTCAGCACCCTGCAATCCGAAATGCAATGAAAATGCTTGACATGCATGAGATTCGTCTTACTTATGAAGCAGATCTCCCAGCACGCTCTGGTCTGGGTACTTCCAGTTCTTTTGCGGTTGGAATGTTGAATGCTTTTTACGCTTTGAAGGGTAAGTATGCTGACAAGAAGAAACTGGCAGATGAAGCCATTTATCTGGAGCGTAATCTTTGCCAAGAAGCGGGCGGGTGGCAAGACCAAATTGCCGCTTCTTTTGGTGGGTTTAACCGTATCAACTTTAATGCGGATGGATATGAAGTCCTGCCGGTTATTATTTCACCGGAGAGAAAAAAGCAACTTAATCAGAATTTAATGATGTTCTTCACCGGGTTTACCCGTTTTTCTTCTGATGTGCAGAAAGCAAATGCTGCAGGCAAACAAGATAAGACAGCACAGCTGAAAGAGATGCTTGCTCTGGTTGATGATGCTGAACGTGTCCTGACAGATAAGAACGCGGATCTTGATGATTTTGGCAGAATGCTGGATCATACTTGGAAACTTAAGCGTCAAACGGGATCGGCAGTTTCCACGAATAGTATTGATGAACTATATGCAAAAGGCGTAGCTGCTGGGGCTTTGGGTGGAAAACTGCTGGGTGCTGGTGGCGGTGGATTCCTGGTATTCTATGTGCAGCCTGAACGACAGGATGCGGTGCGTTGGGCCATGCGTGACTTGATGCATATCCCGTTTGCGTTTGAAGATGGTGGCACAAGAGTAATCCACTATACACCGGAAACTTATGAACCGAGGAATGGTGTATGAGTAAGAAGATGAGGATGTTGCAGATATTAAATCTGTGGAGACTAATACCTGCATATTTGATTGTTTGCGTATCCAATAATAAAGCAATTATTTTTGAGGAAATACAGCATTGGAAAAAATGCACAAGACGTACTGAAAAGTCTGGATTTGATATTTTTAGCAGTTTAATGCTGGAGTTAAAAGAGTATCGTACATTATTGCAATATCGCCTGGGGGGGGGGTACAGCAAATTATTGCTAAAGATGTTATTTCCAGGTATGGATACCCTGTATATTAATACTCTTGAAATTGGTCCGAGATTATTCATACAACATGGATTCGCAACAAATATTAGTGCGAAGCGAATCGGAAGTGATTGCTGGATTAACCAGCAGGTTACGATTGGATATACGTTTGATTCGGAACCACCTGTGATAGGCAATGGAGTGAGAATATCGGCAGGAGCAAAAGTGCTTGGCCAAATTGAAATTGGAGACAATGCTATTATTGCTGCAAATGCAGCAGTTGTAAAGAGTGTAGCAGAAAATATGGTTGTTGGCGGTGTGCCGGCGAAAATAATTGGTGAGAATTCGAAGCATAAGCTGTTTGTCGGTGAGAACCAAGGTTCCTTCCAATAAATAACCAAGAGGTAAGAAAATGAAAGATTTGATGAGACATATAGAACTGCTAATTAGTAGATATCCCGTTTTGGAAGAGTCAAAACAGGATATCGAGAAGGCGTATTCAGTATTAGAAAAATGCTACGAGACAAAGCACAAGGTTCTAATAGCCGGAAATGGCGGGTCGGCAGCGGATGCGGAGCATATTGTCGGGGAATTGATGAAGGGATTTAAACTTCCCAGAAAACCTGATATGGGATTTGCCAGTAAGTTAATTGAAAAAGATGAAAAGCTGGGGCGTGTTTTAGCGGAGAATCTTCAAGGAGCACTCCCGGCGATTGCATTAGATGGTCATGTGGCATTATCTACAGCATATATGAATGATTGTGAACCCTTACTCTGCTTTGCACAACAGGTGAATGGTTATGGCGGAGAAGGAGATGTATTCTTTGGCATTTCCACAAGCGGAAATAGTAAAAATGTTTTGTATGCGGCTGTTACTGCACATGCAAAAGGAATGAAAGTAATTGGCTTAACAGGAGCTGAAAATAGTAAGCTTGAACAGATGAGCGATGTCTGTATTAAAGTGCCACAAACAGAAACATACATGATTCAAGAACTGCACCTACCAGTATATCATTGTTTGTGTTTGATGCTGGAAGATAGATTTTTTTGATTAAATAAAAGGATGAGGAAAAGCATGAAGATAAAATATAGCTCAATAACAAAATTTTTAATATGTATACTAGTGTTGATGCACTTGTGCTTTTTCTTGATTCCATTAAGTGGCACTGCTATGTTTTCAACGTCCTACATACCAAAAATAAGAATGTTCTTATTTTTGGCGATGGTTATTATGGCGATGATATTTAGTATAGTGTATACTTGCCCAAGTGCAAATGGAGTTATCAAATTTGAAGTAGCTCTTTTAGGAATATGCTGGGTGAGAGCGATTATGGGTGCTTCGCAGTTAGGTACAGCATGGGATGATACATTAGCGATGATATGGCCATATTTATATTTGATTATTGCTATTCCATTAATTAATTTATTTAGTGCAGGCGAATGGAAAGCACAAAAAGTAGCAAAATTTCTGGTGATAGTAACTAGTATCGATACTCTGGCAAAAGCTTTTATGTCGTTTTACGAATCAAAAACAGGAATTATGTTATGGCCAAACCTGGTAAATGGAGAAATGGGATATCGAAATGGATTATACAGAATAAATCCATCGGCGCTTTCAATACTTGTGATCCCATTATCTTTTTGGCTTATTTCAAAGGCCAAAAGTAAAAGAGAAAAGTTAACATATGTTATTACAATATTAATAGACATCTTTTATGCATACATCATCTGGCAAGCAAGATCTGCGTTGCTGTATAAAACGATTATTATTATTATGTTGATTTTCCTACATCAGACAAATGATAAAAAGAAAGTTGTCATAGCATTTATAATGATGATAGGAGCAGTAGTTTTAATAAATACACCTGTTTTCAATACATTTGTTGATTCATTCAGTAAAAGTAACGAAACGTATGGAAATTCAACGATAGCAAGAGTAAATGCGTATGCTTACTTTGGAGCTATGTATTTAAAGTCACCTTTTTGGGGAGTTGGATGCCTTGCAACAAGTGAAAGATATGCGCCGGGAGTTGCAGGTGGAATGCTAGAAGATACAGGGTTCTTTTATGGTGTGGTTCAATTGGGAGTGCCGATTATTTTGTTCTATTTTGCGGTATTTTTCAGAGGAATATATATTTCAATAAAATTAAGGAAAATGAATATTGCAGATTCCCTGCTATGCTTATCTATGACACTATTATTTGTTATGTTTGGGGTTAACATGGATCCATTTTATGCATTTGCACTTGCACTTCCGTTTTATGTGACATTTGTTGAATATGTTAGATGGGATAATGTAAAAGAGGACGGATATGAAGAAACATATTTATAAATACGATGTGATTAGAATTGTTTTAACGGTTTTGGTAGTAATTGGACATGCAAATTATTATAATGCTGGAAACGCATATGGCGGAATATATATCGCAGATCAAATGTCGGCTGCAGGCATAGCGGATACAGCATTTCATGGATTTGCAGAACAAATTAAACAATTGATTTATACATTTCATATGCCAGCATTTTTTGCTTTATCAGGAACATTGTTTTATAGTCAAGTGAAAAATGGAAGATTTAGTTCTGTTACTGAAGTGGTAAAGAACAAAATCTCAAGATTAGTTGTTCCATTTGTATTGGTATATTTATTCTGGAATACTCCGATAAAAATTATTTCTGGATATTACAGTCAGTCAGAAAATATATGGAAAGACATTTTGATGCAGATGCTTATTCCAACCAATATGTATTTATGGTATTTGGAAGCATTGTTTTTTGATTTTGTACTTGCTTACTTATTATGCAAGTATGCAAAGAAAATGTGGATGATTAATACGACTTCATTTGTAGTTTATTTGGCAGTATGTTTTCTGGAAAGGGCAACGGTAGTTACGACACTTTTTGGAAATCCCCTGAGATATTTGCTCTGGTTTGTTTTTGGAATGAACTTGAATAAATATGGCAAAGTGGCCAAGAACTATCTTAAAAGATTTGAATGGGGGGGGGGGGGAAAACTGCTCCTTGCGGTGCTTTGGATCTTTGGCTATTATGGACTAGAATATCTTCCACATTTGGTTTGGCTTGCAAAAGATTTATATTTGGCAAGTGTGGGAATTCTAATTGTGTGGGTGATTTGTGAATTGGTATCAGAACGATTGACAGACAAAGAAGAGCAGATGATCTCAAAACTTTCAGGGTATTCATTTGGTGTTTATTTATATGCTGAACCATTGAATTATTTATTTGTTGTGCTGTTTGTAAAATACTTTGGATTGAACTTTCTTGGTAATGAATTTGGAGCATGTTTTCTATGGGTATTAAGAATCGTTGGAACTTCTTTGATTGCGGTTATTGTTGTTAAGTTATTAAAAAAGACTAATATGAAACTGACATTATATTGATGTGTTATCACATATTGACGTAGAGATGAACTTTTATAAGATAAATAAGACATGAATAATATTTGTCAGAAGTGGAGGAAAAAAGTGAATCATAAAATTTTAAAGGCACTGGAATTTCATGCAAAAATTCCATATAGTGTTATAAATATTTTCAAAAGAAAATATCCTAACTTTGTTAATAGAGAAATGAAGGCGGCCTGTGTTGCAGCGGAGAGCAATACAGATTGTTATGTTACATACCGTCTTCGCTCCAAAGCTATGACAGATATTCCGATTTTACCGCACTTGAGCTGCAATCTAGATAACAAAATAGCGATTGTAATGCAGGGACCATTGATGGTTGAGAATGACTTTACGCTTGAAACAGCAGAATTTTATAAAAGGTGTTATCCACAAGCAATAATTATCGTATCAACATGGAAAGACAGTGACTCAGATACAATTGAAAAACTTAAGCAACAGAATGTTGTTGTTGTCCTGAGCGATTTGCCGGATAATTGTGGAAATTTGAATATTAACTATCAGACCGTGAATACTTTAGCTGGTGTAAAAAAAGCAAAAGAAATGGGGGCAGAATTTGTTTGTAAAACACGCACTGACCAGAGAATTTATCATACGGATGCAATGCACTACTTAACAAATCTGGTTAAGACATTTCCTGTAAATAATGAGGATTTTGTTGAGAAGCAAAAGGGACGTATCGTTACTATGTGTATGCCATATGGAGATTTGTTTTATCCATATTGCTTAGCAGACTTTCTATATTTTGGGTATATCGAAGATATAGAAGGACTTTTTTCTTTACCGCTAGACAAGCGGCAAAAAGGAGAATATGGAAACGGAAAAACCAGACGAAAAATTGCAGAAGAAATGATTGCACCAGAAATTCAATTTTTGCGTGAGTACATCCATCGCATGGGAGGAAATAATGAATGCACGGTGAAATCATACTGGCAGTTTATAAAAAATCATTTAGTGACGATTAATAAAGATGAAATAGGTCTGTTTTGGCCAAAGTATGAGGGTAGATACTCGGAGAATACTCAGAATGGCTCGTATTATTTAAATGAGGAGGAAAATGCCTTTCGTTGCTACAATTTTGACTTTATTCGATGGCTAAATCTTTATCAAGGTACCTTAAAATACGATCAAAAGTATGAAGAGTATGCTGAATTTATTTTATAAGGAGGAAGTGGGATGACAGATAAAAAGGTCATTATTCCGGCTGCTAAAATTGTTCCTGAAGAACTTCAGAAACTTGGAAAGCTTCCCGGTATCATTTATCCAGTCAATCAGAAGATAACATTTGATTATTTATATGAGGAATATAAAGAGCATTGCTCTTCAATGGATATCATTTGCTTTGAAAAGGCAGATAAGGTACAAAGAAGGTTAAAAAACTATCTTGGAGAGAAAGTGAATATTAAGGTTCTCCCGGAACTAAGAGACTTAGGTCATACTATTTATTTTGCCTTAAAAGATGTTGTGGATACGGTCATTATAAACTTTGCTGATACAATTGTGCTAGATAATGTTGCAGAAATCGAAGGCGATGCTTTTTTCTGCCAAGAGGACTATATGTCTGACACGTGGACATATTTTGATGAAAAAGATGGCAGGATTGTACGGATTTATGATAAAGAGCCTGTAAAGGAAGAAGTAAGGAAGAAACTGTTTGTCGGAGTATTTCAATTTACTGATGCTACCTGCTTTAGAAAATGTTTGGAAAGTGCTTTTAAACAAGATTCTTTGAAGATAAGTACCTTTTATTATGCATTGCAAGAGTATAGTAAAATACATCCTATGCGACCAGTTTTGACGAACAGCTGGTTTGACATTGGACATGAGGATAAATACTATAATTCAAAACTTGAGGTACGTGCTAGAGAATTCAATCATATTACAATTGATAAAAATCGTGGCATTCTAAAAAAGACAAGCGATGATAAGGATAAGTTTATCGGTGAAATTAAATGGTATTTAAAGTTGCCGGCGGACGTTGAGTATGTCAGACCTAGAATTTTTGATTATTCGACATCGTATGTTAATCCATATGTTTCTATGGAATATTATGCATATCATACTGTCCATGAATTGTTCCTCTATGGTGATTTGACATTACAGCAATGGATTGACATTTTTAATCGAATTCGTTTTGTATGTGATGATTTCAAACGTTACACAGTCCAAGACGCTAATATTCGCCAGGCACTGGAAGAAATGTACCTGACAAAAACTTTGCAGCGTTTTGAAAAGATGAAGAAAGATGAACGATTTTTAGCTTTCTTCGAGTCACCGATAACAGTGAATGGAAAGAAATATCAGCCCTTGGAGAAAATCATTGTAGCATTAGAAACGACAATACCAGAGATGCTATATGATGTGGATACTTTTAATATTATTCACGGGGATTTGTGCTTCGCCAATATTATGGTGGACTCGAATTTCTCTTTTATTAAAGTGATTGATCCGCGTGGTAAATTCGGTACATATGATATTTACGGTGATTTCCGCTATGAGCTCGCAAAATTGTTCCATAGTGTAGATGGAAAATATGATTTTATAATAAAAGATTTATTCGATCTTGATTATAATATCGAGACATCTTGCATTAATTATCGCATTCAAGATCGTAAGAGAGAATTTAATTTGTATAAAGTGTTCCTGGATACGTTTGCGGCAGAAATCGGAAATGATCTGAGAAAAGTCGAACTAATAGAAGCGTTGCTTTTCCTAAGCATGATTCCGCTTCATGGTGAGAGCATTAGACACCAAATGGTTATGCTGGGAACTGGATTGGAAATTCTAAATAGAGTGGTTAATATACAGGTTGAAGGAGAAGAATGATGTTTGAAGAATATTCATTTGTTTTTGATATAGACGGAACATTGTGCCCAATAAAGAAAAAGGATGAAAAATATGAAGACTTAGTACCATGCAAGGAAATGGTGAAGAAATTGAGATTTTACCACGATAATGGTGCTAGAATTGTTTTATTTACATCTCGAAATATGAATTCCTACAATGGAAATATCGGCCTCATCAATAAAAATACTGCGAAAGTGTTGTCTGCATGGCTGGACAAGTGGAACATTCCGTACGATGAAATCTTATATGGAAAACCGTGGCCAGGACATAAAGGATTCTATGTTGATGACAGAACAGTTCGTCCGGACGAGTTCCTAAATTGTTCAGTGGATGAGTTGAATGATATCTGCAATAAATCTAAATGCAAAGATTGAGAGGAAGATTCTAAATGGATGTTATAATTACAATGGCGGGGTTGGGAAGCCGTTTTCGGAAAGCGGGATATAATTGCCCCAAGTATATGATTGAAGCTAAAGGTAAGACACTGTTTGACTGGTCAATGGATAGCTTGGTTGGCTATAATAAGAACGTTGACAGATATGTGTTTGTTGTCAGAGCAGAGGATCACGCAGAGGAATTTATTAAGAAGCATTGTGCTACATATGGAATTCATGATGTGAAAATTGTTGAATTGAACCATATGACAGATGGACAGGCAACGACTTGTATGCTGGCAATTCCATATTGCGACGAGAATTCGTCTATTATGGTATATAATATTGATACTTATGTGGAACCTAATGAAATGAAATATGAGGATATTTCAGGAGATGGGCATATTCCTTGTTTCCATGCTGAAGGTGAGCACTGGAGTTTTGCCAAACTTAATGATGATGGAAAAGTTGTAGAAGTACGAGAAAAGAAGCGTATCTCTGATAATTGTACATTGGGTGCTTATTATTTCTCATCCGCTAAATTGTATAAGGAACTCTATGAGGAGTATTACGCAGATGAGAGTCATTTAGAGAAAAACGAGAAGTATATTGCTCCTCTTTACAATTTTATGATTGAAAAAGGCATGCCTGTAACGATTAGCATTGTTGATGCAAAGAAGGTTCATGTTTTGGGAACCCCAGAAGAATTGCAAGTTTTTTTACAGGAGAACTAAGATGCTGGAAAAAGTAATTAGAGGAATCAAGCGACGATTAAAGGAAGCTAGAAGAGGATCACAGCTTATTTGTTCAGATCTTCTTCAAAATTGGCTTGCAGCTGGAGTGGCGTGTCCGATTAAACTTAGATCCATTTTGTATCGGCTGGCTGGAAATAAAATTGGAAAAAACTGTTATCTTTCTCCAAGAATCTTTCTCGGTCCTGGACCAGGAAAATTGTCCGTTGGGGGGGGACATTCATTAATTATAATTGCTGGTTTGATTTAGGAGACGACATTGAAATCGGTGAAAATTGTAATATCGCAATGAATGTTCATTTTATTAATGGAACACATGAAATTGGCGATGAAAATAGACGTGCGGCGCAAGGGATTACAAAATGTATTGTAGTTGGTGCTGGTTCTTGGATTGGTGCAGATACAATAATAATGCCTGGAGTAACTATTGGAAAAGGTGTAGTTGTTGGGACAGGTTCTCTTGTAACAACTGATCTTGAAGATAATGCCATTTATTTTGGAAGACCAGCACGTCTCTATAAAAAGTTATAATATAACAATGAAGAAATGAGGATGGGTGGATGCAACACACAGTAGAAACAATAAAAAATAAGTATTTGGGAATGTCCAAACCTGTTAAAGCAGCATTTTGGTTTACCGTGTGTAGCTTCTTACAGCGTGGTATTAGCATGATAGCGACCCCTATATTTACGCGGTTGCTTTCAACAGAAAATTATGGCTTATATAGTACATATCTTTCGTGGGAAACTGTATTGATGATGCTTGTTACACTTAGTCTTTATAAAGCTATGATGAACTTGTACGTCAAATACGAGAACCAAGAGATGGTGTTATCAGCAGTATGTGGATTAGAGTTGGTGTTGTCTTTAACATGGCTGGTTATTGGAATTAGTTTTAGAAATTTGGTTGCAGAATGGTTGGGATTATCACCTCAACTTGTCTGCTGTCTTTTTGCTAGTTTTATTTTTCAGGCAGCTGTTCAATGCTGGTCATTGTATAAAAGATATATCTATGATTATAAAACACTTGTGGCGGTTACACTGCTGTCTACAGTTGGATCAACCTTGTTTGGAGTTGTTGCAGTAGTTTTTGTTAGTCCTACGGCAGAAGCGAGAGTTCTTTCAAATACAATTGTAATGGCACTGATAGGAATCGCATTGTATTATTCAGTGTTTAAAAAAGGAAAAAAATTCTATGACAAGAGAATCTGGCTGTTTTCATTAGGGTTTTGTATTCCACTGATGCCACACTATCTGTCGGAATTCGTTTTACAAAGTTCCGATAAAATTATGATTAACTACTTATGTGGTCCAAGTGATGTGGCGCTATATAGTATTGCGTATTCAGCGGGAAGTTTGATAAACCTTATCACAAATGCCATTAACTCTACTTTCGCACCATACCAATATCAGAAATTAAAATCTGGCGAATATAAAGTTATGGCTAAGAGAGCGGATCAGGTGCTATTTTTTGTCGCTGCAATGCTGGCCGTCATTATGCTCTTTAGCAGAGAGATTGTATTGATATTTGGCGGAATGAAGTATATTGAAAGCGTTGATGTGATTATTCCGATTTGTATCGGCGTTTACTTTAACTATATGTTCCAACTGTTTGCAAGAGTACAGGAATACTATGAAAGAAAATTAACGGTCGTTATTCCATCAATCTTGTGCGCTTTGCTTAATTTGATTTTGAATTATATTTTCATAAAGCTTTGTGGATATCAAGCAGCAGCTTATACTACTTTCTTTTGCTATGCATTATTTTGCTTTATTCATTATTTGTTCTACAAAAAGGTGTGTACAGAAATTTTAAACGGTACGCAGCTATACGATGTCAAAGGACTTCTTGCAATCTCAGTAGGTGTAGTGGGTTCGGGGGTTGTAATTACATTTATTAACAAGTTGCTATGGCTGAAGTATACTATTCTGATCGTAGCCTTTATTGCACTCATCATTAATAGAAAGCGTGTTTTTGAGGCGGTAAAATCTGTTCTTGGAAAGTAAGAGGAAGTAAAATGAAAATAGTTATTATGGCCGGAGGGCGAGGAACTCGTATATCTGAATTGTTTCCTAATATTCCGAAGCCTTTGATTCAAATCGAAGGTGTTCCAGTTCTTGAACGAGAGATTGTCTCGTTGAGAGATCAGGGATTTAAAGATATCATTATGACAGTTTCCCATATGGGAGACAAAATCATGAACCATTTTGGAGATGGTTCTAAACTTGGGGTGTCGATTCAGTACTACAACGAAGTTACGCCGCTTGGAAACGCCGGCGCACTTTTTAAGCTGCGAGAGCAATTAGGAGATGAACCGTTCCTGCTTTTGAATGCAGATGCCGTTTTTGATGTTGATTTTAACCGAATGGTCAGATTTCATCAGGAACATGGCGGATTAGTGACGCTGTTCACTCATCCTAATAACCATCCTTACGATAGTGGACTCATCATAGCGGAAAAGGATATGTCGGTTCGATCTTGGTTGGCAAAGGAAGATGTTTGCCCGACATATTATAAAAATAGAGTCAATGCGGGACTGCATGTGATTGATCCTAAAGTCCTTGATATGGTGGCAATTGATACAGATAAAATTGGCACTGTGGACAAGACGACAGGGAAGACCGTAAAAGTTGATCTGGATCGTCAGCTTCTGAAACCGCTGGCTGGATCTGGCAAGATGTTCTGCTATGATTCTCCAGAGTATGTAAAGGATATGGGAACGCCAGAGCGCTTCCATCAGGTAGAAGAGGATTTCAAAGCAGGAAGAGTATCGGCTAAAAATCTATCAAACAAGCAGAAAGCTGTGTTCCTCGATAGGGATGGTACGATCAACAAATATGTTGGGTTCCTTAGAAACATTAATGACTTTGAGTTGATTGATGGCGTGGCAGAGGCAATCAAGAAAATCAATGCGTCCGGTCATCTTGCAATTGTAGTCACAAATCAGCCTGTTATTGCTAGAGGAGAGGTGACGTTCCAAGAACTGGAAGAGATCCATAATAAGATGGAAACAGAACTCGGCTTGCAGGGAGCTTACCTTGATGCAATCTATTATTGCCCTCATCATCCACACAAGGGATATGAAGGTGAAGTACCAGAATTGAAGATTGAATGCGATTGTCGTAAACCGAAGCCGGGAATGTTGCTAAAGGCGGCGGATGATTATAATATCGATTTGAGCCAGAGCTATATGATTGGTGATGGTGAGAACGATATCAAAGCTGGATTAGCGGCCGGATGCAAAGCAATTCTGGTTAATGGAGCCGGAACAGATGCTAAGAACGAAGATTTTGGACAAGCTGACACACTGTCTTCTGTACTAGAGTTCGTAGACAAGTATTTGCAGTGAAGATAGCCTAGAATGATTTTTGGGGTTTAATTAAATTGCGAGTACATATAGGAGAGAGTTATGAAAACAACATTACTTATCATGGCAGCCGGAATCGGCAGCCGTTTCGGAACAGGAATTAAGCAGTTGGAGCCGGTGGATGATGCTGGACATATCATTATGGACTACTCAATCCATGATGCGATTGAAGCTGGCTTCAACCATGTAGTATTTATCATCCGTAAGGATATCGAGAAGGAGTTTAAAGAGGTCATCGGTGATCGCATTGCCTCCATTTGCTCTTCTCATAATGTAACTGTTGACTATGCTTTCCAAGATATCAATGATATCCCGGGAGCTTTGCCAGAAGGCCGGACAAAGCCGTGGGGAACCGGTCAGGCTGTGCTTGCAGCGAAGAAGGTCATCAAGACTCCGTTTATCGTCATCAATGCAGACGATTACTACGGCAAGGAAGGTTTCAAAGCCGTACATGAATATCTGGTGAATGGTGGCAAGTCCTGCATGGCAGGCTTTGTGCTGAAGAATACGCTGTCTGATAACGGTGGCGTGACTCGTGGCATCTGCAAGATGGATGATCAGAACAATTTGACTGAGGTTGTGGAAACCAAGAACATTGTAAAGACCGCAACTGGAGCAGAAGCAGACGGCGTGGCTGTGGATGTAAATTCTCTGGTTTCCATGAACATGTGGGGTTTGACTCCGGATTTCTTGGATGTGTTAGAGAAAGGTTTCAAAGAGTTCTTCAAGAAAGAAGTGCCGGGTAATCCTCTGAAAGCTGAGTATCTGATTCCTATCTTCATCGGTGAACTGCTGGAGCAGGGAAAGATGAACGTAAAGGTTCTGAAGACCAACGATACCTGGTACGGCATGACCTATCACGAAGATGTCGCAGCTGTAAAGGACAGCTTCAAGAAAATGCTGGAGAATGGTGTGTATAAAGCCGACCTGTTCAGTGATTTGTAAACAACGATGAAAGAAACGATTGATTTACTTGGAAAGATCATCACAAACATCTTGACTGCTCTCTATGAGCCATTTGGATTTTCACTCCTGCTTTCCTTCCTAGCTATGTTTTTCTACCTGTATGCGTATGAGCCAATACATGCGGGCAAAGGATGGAAGAGTGCCATAGTGACCTGGTATCAGAAATTCAAAGAGAGTGTATTTTTTCGGAAACTGTTTCTATTGGCCTTTGTGACCTCACTTATTCTGTTCCGAACCCTGTTAAACCGTCAGCTGTGGATGAATCCTTTATCCGATGTTATGGGCGGTTGGGGCATCTGGGAGACAGTGAATGGTGAACAGCAATTGACCACCGAGTGCATCGAGAACGTAATCCTGATGGTGCCGTTTTCAGCAGTAGTTATGTGGACATTTCAGGAGAAAGTGGGCAGAAGCTGGAAGAAGATCCTGTGGCAAAGCGGTAAGATAGCATTTATCTTTTCTGTAAGTATTGAGATGCTGCAATTATTGCTTCGCTTGGGTACGTTCCAACTATCGGACATTTTCTATAACACAGGCGGCGGAGTGCTAGGCGGATTGATGTATTGTGCGGTGATGAAGGTAAGAAAGCGTCTGTAAAACTGGCTGAAATTGTGATATACTGGGAGCGGTAGCTCCCTACGCTGCTCGAATGAATCACACACCTCTCCGTGGTGAGCAGCAGGCAACGATCTATTATGATCGGCGAAGATGTGATAGATTTTTATGTTAAATTGAAAGAAGATGAATATATGTTATCGCCAGAGTTGAAAAAACTTTTAAATGACCTCCAGGCAGGAGAATCAAATATAAGAATTGATCGAGAAAAAATCCAAGCTGAACTTGAGGCTCTCGATAATACACCCGTATTTCTGAAGCATAGCCTTTCAATGTCAACGAGAGTGTGCCCTACTTGTGGGAGGGAGCTATGATGGATTATAGAGAATTAAGAAAACTAAAAGCTCAGCTAATAGAAAAAGAAAATAAAACAGAGGACGAACTTCATTTATTGATGGAACTTCAGTCGTTAAGTAAAGTAATTGATACAATCGGATTTTCCTTACAGATGTCGGGAGATATGTGTAAAACCTGTGGGAGACCGTTATAATGGAAGGACACTTTCTTGTATGTGAAAATGCAGAAGAGGAATTTGATATCAGTTTCCAAGTTAATTCAACTATGGATAGTGTTATTCCAAAGGATCAACAAGAACTGTATGTAAAAGCAGAATCTGCCTGCAATATCATTAAAGCATTAGAAAACACGGATAAACAAACTAAGAAAAAGTATTTTGATAAGCTACTTTCCTTGTCTCAGGTTGGACTTGTGGCAAATCCGGCACAGACAGAAACAGCAGAATTTGCATTAATGAAGTTGAAAGATGAAATAGTTCTTGTAGAAGGAAAACGTATCAAGAACCACTATATGAAATATTTAGGGATAGATGCCTTAATTATTGGCGCAATAGCAAGTATAGTGCTAGGAATATGTTTCTATTTTACAAGATGGATAGGATGTATTTCAGTATTATGTATTATAATTGGTGCCTTAACAGGAACATGGGTTTCATTTGGTGCAAGAAAATTTGAAATAGAATTTGAGGATCTTGCTTCATTGGAAAAAGACAAAATGACGCCAGTTATCCGTCTGATTTATATTGCAGTTGCTTCGTTGATTTTTGCACTATTAATGAATGTTGGTCTTATAGATGTAAAAATTGGAAATGTAGATATTTCCAAGGCTTTTACAGATATCAAGCCTGCACTTGTAATTGGCGTTTTATGCGGTTTGGTTGAAAGTAAGATTGGAATACAGGTTTACAATAAGGCGGTTTCCCTATTGGTAGATAATAGTGAACAATAATAGTATATTGCCCTCACCCCAACACAGTGCTGTACTTAAACAACTATAAAAGGAAAGAGGTTATCACCTATGCCCAGAACAAAAGGCAGCAAAAACCGTCCCAAAACTACCCATACCGACTACGCATCTCAGATCGCGGAGAAGCAGGAATCTATCACTTCCCTGACTGCTGAGATTTCATCCATCACCGCAAACATTGACACTTTGAAGGCTGATCTGAAAGAGAAGAAGACTGCTCTGAAGAAGGCCGAAAAAGAAGTGGCATCCCTGGAAGCGAAGAAAGCAAAGGCAGATGCTAAGGCCGCTGAAGAAGCTAAGAAGGCTGAAGCCGAGAGTGTGGTTAAGAGATTATTAGCCAGCGGTATGAGTGCGGACGAGATTCTCGAAAAACTGAAATAAAACCATAAAACTATAAAACACACACGACCGTGTGGGAAAGGAAAGAATAAAATGGAAGAAATCGTAAAGTTCTTAAAAGAAGCTGAAACATATTACTTGGCAACGGTCGAAGGCGACCAGCCGAGAGTGCGCCCATTTGGCACGGCACATATTTTTGAAGGCAAGCTGTACATCCAGACTGGCAAGAAGAAGGATGTTTCCAAGCAGCTGCATGCTAATCCGAAAGCAGAGCTGTGTGCATTCAAGGGTGGCGAGTG
Organism: Blautia massiliensis (ex Durand et al. 2017); assembly: GCF_051861785.1. Taxonomy (NCBI): domain Bacteria; kingdom Bacillati; phylum Bacillota; class Clostridia; order Lachnospirales; family Lachnospiraceae; genus Blautia; species Blautia massiliensis (ex Durand et al. 2017). Next base: position 254,102 of record NZ_CP146725.1, on the reverse strand, counting down.
GATTCGTGTTGCCGGTGAACTGGTAGAGGATGACCGGATTGAGGCGAGAGAATCTATGCTGGATGCCTATCCGAGTTTGAAGAAGATGTATGCCGCAGATGATGGCAACACTGAGGTGTTCTACTTCAAGAATGGTGTGGCTACCATTAGTTCTTTCACCCATGAGCCGAAAGTGATCAAGTTTTGATGATATGCCGTGTGGACAAACTGAACTTCAGGAGTTCATACGGTATTTTTTGAAGGCCTCTGTATAGTTTATAACGAAAATAAAAGAAGAACAAAATTTAAAGAAATGGAGCGTGAGAAAATGAACTTATCTAAAATACACCACATCGCAATCATCGTATCTGACTACGAAGCCGCAAAAGATTTCTATGTGAACAAGTTGGGATTCTCTGTCATCAGAGAAAACTACCGCCCGGAGCGCAAGGACTGGAAGCTGGATCTTCGTGTTAACGAACACACAGAGCTGGAGATTTTTGCAGAAGAAAACCCGCCGAAGCGTGTGAACCGCCCGGAGGCCTGTGGCCTACGTCACCTTGCGTTCTGCGTTGATAGCGTGGAACAGGCGGTGAATGAGCTGGCAGAGGTCGGGATTGAATGCGAGCCAATCCGCGTGGATGATTACACCGGCAAGAAGATGACTTTCTTCCACGACCCGGATGGTTTGCCATTGGAGTTGCATGAATAAAGATGGAAGAGAAAAGAAATAAAGTGCGCAAGCCCGGCGGCGGCCGGAAGAAGCTGAAGCCGGAATATGATGCTGGGAAGAATCTGAAAGAGCAGATGGAAAGTGCTGTGGCGCTTTATGATTCTAAGATGTCCTTGCAGGCCATCGGCGAAGAACTGGGATTAAATCCAATCAAAGTACGGAAGCTGCTCATCACGGCCGATGTGTATGAATCTGAAGTGGCGGAGAAGGTGCAAGCTACCTTTCAAGAATACAGTGAAACACAAGACTACAAAACCGCCATCCTCTCAACCGCAAATGATCTTCAACTCTCCAAAGCCTCCGTTACCTCGTACCTGCCTTATAAAAAAGGCGTATACTTCCCAAATACAGCAGAAAAAGAGAAGATCAGTGTTGGAGCAGAGCGGCAGCGGAGATACAGAGCAATGAAGCGGTGGAGGACTAATCCGACAGAAGAGAACTTCTGGGGAGTGGTTCTGGCTTATGCTGGTGTGAAATTCAAAACCTACTCTGGCTTACCATTCTCTTACGAAATTCAAAAAGGTAGGAATGGCGAGTACACAAAAGAGCTGTGGATCGACCGCCGGGAGAAGAGTAAAAGTCTAGCGTGGAGTTCAGTGCTGCTGGCGCTGAAGAATATTAAAGGAGAAGTGGTAGACCGCCCGAAAGCTCTGGGCGATATCCGGGGAGTGACTTACATCTACGGAATGTTCTATCGGTTCGGATTGATCGATGTGCCGGATGAAGTGAAGGAGAAGATGGGGCATCCGAAAGACCGCAAAAAATAGGTTGCTATGTGCAAAAGTCTACGGTAAGATGTGCCGTAACTGAGGATGTGAATCTCAGTTGGGAAGGATGGTAGCATTATAGAAAAATTGAAGGAAATGCTGGAGGAGTATTTGAAGAAAACAGAGCCGGAGTATTACCCGCCAGTGGAGAATCTGCTGGATCTGATCTACGAGCATTACACGGAGAACAACCCAGTAGAGAAAAACACAGTTGCCGGGAAAGCAGCAAAGGCCAAGGAAAAGGAACTTGAAGAGTGGCTGCGTGGCTTGGAAGGAATGGATAAGCTCGTAGATGACTATGTCGGCGATAAGATCCCACTCTGGGAAAAGATTATGGACCGGCAGGGGACGGTGTGCTGCACATGGGAGAAGACCGCTTTTGAGGAAGGTCTGAAAGTCGGAATACGACTCATGATGGAAGTATATAGTTTGTGACGGAAATAAAATGATCTCCCGAAGTTCAAAAAAGCCCTCGCTTGTTACGGCGAGGGCGTGTGTTCTTATTTTTCAGGCTTTTCAGCTTTTTTCTTCTTCGGTGCAATTTTGTGACCGGAGTAGATTGCCATACCCATGCAGACCAGAGAGCCGCAAGCGAAATACTTGTGAGCTTGCATCAGCTTTTTGCAGCCCGTGTAGAAGCATCCTGCCATGCAGGCAAGTGCGCCAAGTGACCAATATTTATGTGCTTTCATTTTATGTGTCCTCCTTATCTTCTTTCTGTATTTTGAGCAATTCCTCGATTTCCGTTTTACTCGCCGGCCGTACTGCCTTTTTATTATCGTGTGCTATCGCTCCGCAGTCGGGGCATCGATCCGGCAGTTTCTCAGCAGAGAAGCAGTAGCGGCAGGAATCGCAAAAGTAGTAGTTCAAGTCATATTCACCCCAATCTCTAATATATCCTCGAATGCAATAATGGTCGGCAGCTCTTTTCCGGTATCATTTATAAATCCTGTGTAAATTCGTAGTTCTTTGTTTATCACATCCACAGCATCCAATACTCCGGCTACATTCTCATAGTAGCCGTCCGTGAAATATTTTATTGTGATCTCTTGACCTTTCCAAAGCTGGCTGATCGTTTGGTTCAGAGCTTGCTTGCCTTCTTCAGACAGCTCGATTCTGTTTCCTTTGAGATGATCTCTGCCTTCAGAAGCAATCTCATCCTCATAGCCTCGCAAGGCGGCAAACGGAGAGAAGATTTTAGCACGATTGGACATCGGCATCCGGGGATAATTATGTGGCGGTTCTGGGCGGGAAGCATGGAGTATTTTGCAATACTTACTTTGGACGGATCTGCCTTCCGGTGTGTTCTTGTAGTCCATGTTCTCCCTCCTTACTTGGCCTTGTGGCCGCCTATCTGCTGATTTCTATCTCTCATCGTTGCGCCATCCAGATAGTTGGTTCCTTTCAGAATGGCGTTCTTGCCGAACTTCTTCTTGAGTCCCAGCATCGCATTCTGCAGCTTTTTCTCTTTTTCCAGCTTGGTTGTGTCCGTGAACAGATCGACTTGGAAGAAGCCTTCGTCTTTAACCACACGGTTGGCTGCGATTGTGATTCTTCTTACCGTCAGTGTTTTATCAGCTATGCTCTCGAACAGCTCAGTCGTGGCAGAGATCAGGATGCTTCCGAGGTTGGTTGGATTATCCAGTTTTGTGCTGCCATGAGCACCTTTCGGAACAGTGCGGCCGTAGTGGTCAATGTGTACCGGACCTCTGTACTTGCCGCTGTCACAGTTTTCACGGTCATAGCCCACATCCAGTGTCAGGCTGTCCGTAACCAGACCTTTGTCCGTCAACTGTAATACTAAGCTGTCAGCCATCTCCATGACAATGATTCTGGCTTTGTCATATGGGTAAGGGCAGGAGAGAACCTGTCCCTCGGAGATACTGTTGGTGCTGGGTTTGTAGGCTTTGATTTCTTTCATACCGCAGGGTTCCAGCCCCCAAGCATGATCAATCAGCAGTTCGGCGTCAACACCGAATTCCTTATATAAGATATCCTGATTGACGGTGCTGAAATAGGCCAGCTCGCCCATTGTATGGATGCCATGCTTCTCTAGTCGCTTGACGGTACCGGGGCCAGTCATCCAGAAGTCTGTGAGAGGCTTGTGATCCCAGAGAAGATAGCGAAAGCTCTCTTCATCCAGTTTAGCGATGCGGACTCCGTCCTTGTCAGGCGCAGCATGTTTGGCAGTGATGTCCATTGCCAGCTTCGCCAGATATAGATTGGTACCAATCCCGGCGGTGGCAGTGATGCCGGTCGTATAAAGCACTTCCCGGATCATTGTCATGGCAAGGTCGTGTGCTGTCATATTATAGTGGGACAGGTACGAGGTGGCATCGATAAATACCTCGTCAATGGAATATACCACGATGTCCTCTGGCGCGATGTATTTCAGATAGATGCCGTAAATCTGCCGCGACACCTTTTCATAATACGCCATCCGAGGCGGTGCAACAAGGTAAGAGAGTTCGAGTGACGGGTCGGCGGCAAGGGATAAGGAATCATAGGAGGCAGAGGAGAAGGATGGTTTACCGTCCTTATACACAGCTTTTCTTAATCGTACCGCTTCCCTTAACCGATTCGCATTGACCTCCTTGACCTTCTGCACGACTTCAAACAGTCTGGCGCGACCCGGAATGCCATAGGTTTTCAAGGAAGGAGACACAGCGAGACAGATAGTTTTCTCAGTGCGGGAGGAATCTGCTACGACCAGATTTGTAGTAAGCGGGTCGAGGTGTCGAGCGGCGCATTCTGCACTCGCATAATAGCTTTTAAGATCTATCGCAAGATATGTGCGTTGCATCGTGCAATTTCCTCCTTTCTGACTGTGTTCTCATAATAATGCTTTTAATGTCCGGTTCTCTCGACAAACCATCGGCCTAATCGTCCGTTGAAGCGTGAGTTGAGGTGTTCAAAGAACAGCTGCTTTTCCTGCCCTTGGATGAGCACAGTAAAGCAGTCACCGGAGTAACCGTTATCGGCAGTCCCGGCAGGACGGAAGTCGCGCACTGTTTCGATTGGGAAGGTACGTCCATCCGACCATGTGATCGATGTCGGCTGCATATAGCCTGTAGAATCAAAGTCGGAGGATACCTTTACATAGACTCGTTCTTTTGTCATAAGCAGTCACCTCCATGTTTAATCGTAGCTTTTAGAGCAATTCTTCATGGAATCTTTCAGAAAGTTGCTCTTAAGCTCCGGCACAGCAGGAAGCTGGTACCCTTTTGCGGTAAGAATGTTCAGTTTAAAATCAACAAAGTTTTTTTCGATTCCAGCCACCTGTGCGATCTCCTCAAGGGTGGCGAATCCTGTATGCGTGTATTGAAAGTCCTGCAGAAGCTCGTGATATTTCAAGGCACGGTATGTGCTGGAGCAGTGGGGTGGCAGAGAAGCCTCCATCTGAAGTCTGTCGGCATTAAATTCATAGAAGCCGATTGGTTTTAGTACATCATCATCTGACAACAGCAGTTCAGCAGCAAACGTATTCGCCCTGCGCTCTGCTTTTGCATTGCTGAGACTATAAAAATATGTATCCTGGAAAGCCTGACCGGATGCCGCATGTTTCCGGTCGAAGATGGCGTGCCCAAGTTCGTGAGCCAGTGCGGATCTGCGTTGTTGCTTTGAGCAGTTTGGATTGATACCGATGTATTCGCAATTTAGAAGAACCGTGTAAAACCCAAGGAGCTCTTCGCAGAACCGGATGTCTTTAATCTTAATGGCGCGCTGGGCAATGATAGCTTCCGGATCATTGCTCTTGTATCGGCGGCTTACAGCGTCGGCGGCAGTAATAGCAAAGTTGTCCAACGGCGACTCCTTTCCTCTGCAATTCAATTACAGATATTTTTTAGGAGTAAACTTTTTTGCCTCTTCTTTTGCGTCAAGGAAGAGGGCTTCCATTTCCTTAATGAAATTAGCCTGATCTTCTTCGGACAGCTCGCCGCCAGCAAAAAGGGCAGAGGTCTGTTCTTTTATTTTCTTTGCCTGCGCTACACCGCGGGAGCCATACTTCTTACGGACATCAGCGTAGAATTGATCATCGCTGAGTTCCTTCTGGAAGGTGGCATCGTCCATAAAGTAGTCGGTCGTGACACCAAGAGCAGCGGCAATCTTCTGGATTGCGTCCACGCTTGGTTCGCGCTCGCCGGCTTCGATATAGCGGATGGCACGATCAGACATGGATGCTCGTCTGGAGAGTTCGGCCATGCTCATACCTTGTGCGGTTCGCAGAGCTTTGATTTTTTCGCCGTTGGTCGCATTCGGTGTAAGTGCAGTGGCTGCTTCAGCCCGGACATCCTGAGTGTCTAGTAAGTTCGTATCTTTTTTCATGTCATGCCTCCATACTCCGGGGTCAGACCCCATAAAGAAAAAATATAAACATCGAAAGATACCAGTAAAAAAATAGCAAAGTAATTATAGAAAACACAATTTATTATGTCGAACTTTGTCGATAGAAGAAAAGTGAAATTGGAGATAAAAAGTAGTACAATAGTAGTAATGTTAAAGAACAACATAGAGATTTAGGTAACAGATAAATGAGATACTTTGTTAAACAAATGCTGGGGCAGACTCTATTAAAATTTGTTTAAAATAATTTTGTATATATAATATAAAGGATGGGATAGAGTGCTAAGATATTGGAAGGAAATAAAAAATGAAAAGCTAAATTTTGAACCATTATATGCTAATATTTCAGATAAGATTTTAAAGCATCGTATTAAAAGCATGGGTGAATGGTATATAGAATATGCTTGTAAAAATAAATTTAAATTTTATATGTTTAGTTTTATTTCTATCATAGCACCATTAATTGTGATGGTTTTTAATGCGTTTGATGGAAATCAATACAATATAAAATTAGTTACAATGATGTGTTCAGTAATAAGTTCTTTTTCAAGCTTATATCTTGCACTTACCAGATGTTTGGAAAAATGGAAAATTTATCGTGATGCAATAGAGAACCTCAAGAGTATTTTGGCTTTATATTGGGAAAATTTTAGTGATGATGATTTAAAAAGTTTGAGTAATAAGATTGAGAAATTAAAAAAAAACAGAATATACAAAATGGTCTAATACATATGATTTTTTGGTAGAATTTGGAAGAATAGTTCAAGATAAGGAGACAGTGAATCAGGAAGAAGCATCAGAAGACAAATAACCACTGGAGTGTATTTCATATTGTGGTCAAAGGGCATTGGGGTGATCAGGGCATTGGGGTCAGACTCCATAAAGAAAAAATAAACATTTCTAAAGAAATTATAAACAAAACAAGGAGAGCGGTAGCTCCCTACGCTGCTCGAATGAATCACACACCTCTCCGTGGTGAGCAGCAGGCAACGGTCTTATGACTGGCTGAGATGTGAAGGACTAAAAAATGAAATGGAAATGTAAAAAAGTGGAAGAGAAATTGGAGTGATAGGCATGAGAAAACAAGTTTACATCAGTGCCGATTATTCGAAAACTGACGGTGATAAAGATGTGGTTGATGAACTAAATAAATGGGGAAATGATGATTACCACAGAGTTGATTTTGTTGACATGTCACAAGTGGCATCTGGAAGTGTATCGAAAGAACCCGATTGCCGTATATGTGATTTGAAAGCTGAATTCAACAGTCAGATTAACGCATCTTCGGCTGTGATTTTTGTTGTCGGAAACATGACACGCTATAGGACTGCTGGGCAATCTTGTGGTAGAGTGGGTAAAACAACTCAGTGGGAGGCTTATTGTACACCATATAAGCAAAATACGAATGGAACTAAATTGTGTAAATATGTAAGTACAGTTCCAACAACGGGGAACAATGTTGGTAGTATAAATAATTATTCTTATCTGAGGCATGAATTTGAACAGGCCGTAAGACAAAAGAAAAATGTAATTATTCTTTATAACTCGACGAGATATGAAAACGAATGGCTTCCATCGTATATGAGTGACTATAAGAACGTTGCCAGACCATTTTGGATAACTAATTACTGGGGACAAAGAGTAGGAGATTATTCATACATAAAAGAGGCATTGGGATTTTGATAAAATTATTTTGTAAAAGCGCAACATGGGCATTTGGAATTATCTCGGTAATATTTGCATTTGTTCCGGAATCTTTCTTTCATACAATAAGATGGATTCCGGCGCAAGCTGTCCAAAAGAGTTTGACCGATAAAGGAATTACAGATGTTGAACTTGACACTATAATTTCAAGAATTGTTTGCTATGCTGTTGTTTGGGTTATAGTGACATTGATTTATGCTGTTAGGCATTCGGTAACAATCAAAGGCGATAATTATACGATTAAGGTCAAATATGGCAATTTGCTTAAGGAAACAAATTGTAAGAGAGTAATTAATTTTGATGAGTGCTATACGACACATATTGGACCCAATCCAAGTGATATCAAGGCTTCATCAATTTGTGGTCAGTATATTCAAAGTGTGGGAGGAAGTCTCAATATTCGAAATCTTATTGATAATGCAGAGGTAAAACCAAAGGAAAGTGTTTCGAGATTTAATAATTCGCGAAGCTATAAGCCAGGCAGCATCATTGTGAATGGGAATGCGTTGCTGTTGGCTTTTGCAACGTTAAATGAGGCAGGACGTGCGAAATTCTTTACTCAAGATGAATATATTGAGTGTTTATACGAAATGTGGAAGCAGATTGAGTTGCATTGTAGTCAGACGGATGTTTGCGTTCCAATACTTGGTTCAGGACTGACGCTATTTGAAGGTGAATCCTTATCACAGCAAGAGTTGTTGAACATAATGATCTGGTCGTACAAGCTGAGTCCACATAAAATTAAAGCTCCGTATAAGCTTCGGATAATATGCAAAAAGATCGATGGATTCTCATTGAATGAGATTGATGCCTAAACGGGTTTGAAGGAAGCCAGAACATGCTTAAAGTAATCAGGAAAAGGGAGGCAGCAATATGGACCAAGAATTCTTCAATCCACAATCCTCGTCCGTGACCTCCTCCCGAATCCTGTGAAGTACCGGGGTCAGACCCCATAAAAAAATCAGTAAAGTAATCAAATTATGGAGGAATTCATTATGCATCACGATTTAGATATTCACCCAATTCCGGAGAAAGTTCTTTATATCAATGATCTTTCAATTGCAGATACTGCTTTTGGTTACGAGACGAAAAAACAACATCAAAAGGCAATCACTGGTAAAATTCACGCTAATGGAGGCATTCTAGCTGATGATAATGTCCGTATTTACATACCATTGGATTTAAATGCCGACCAGATATTGAGCAGACTGCAACAGATTTATCGAGTTATGGGTAATCCGAATGATATGAATGAAATGGAGTTTTCTTGCGAAGTAGGCAAGATTATCTCACAACTTGAAATATATGATCAGGTGTGGGTGGCACGAGATATAAAAAATGCGGTAAGAATTGAAGAACGTCTTCATAGCACCAAAGGAATAGAACTGACAAAAAAGATCATCAATGTTTTGATGGAAGATGAAGGTTGTGCAGAGTGTTTTCCATATGATGTTGTAGATGAGTTAAAGGCGGAATTTGGAATATAATGTAAAATGTTTCACATGCCGATATTGCAGACGAATTAGGTGAATGGGAAGTGGGTGACTTATTATAGAACGAATGATCCTGCTTTAGTAGGGTGGCCGTGGTAAATAATTGAATTGCCTGTTTCTTGACATGTGAATACGAGGCAGGTGTAATGAAGTTTTTTTGATTTATATCAGGAAGAAGGGCGCATATGAGGATATTTATTGCAAGTTCCGGAGAACGCTTAAATATGGCAATTGAGGTTGGAAGTTGGCTGGAAAGTATGAATGTAGAGCCTGTATTGTGGAATGAACCGGAGGTTTTTCCTCTGGGTGCTTATACATGGGATGCTCTTATAGACTTGAGTAAGAATGTAGATGCAGCAGTATTTATATTTGGAGAAGATGATAAAATTTGGTTCAGAGGGGAAGGCACAATGACAGTACGTGATAATGTACTGTTGGAATATGGATTGTTTTCAGGAAAACTGTCAAAGGTTAATACTATTTTTCTATGCGAGGGCAGACCAAAACTTGCGAGTGATCTCGAGGGAATCACATGGGGAGATGTAGGAAAGAAAAACAGCGCAAAAATTAAGCTGAAAAATTGGATAAATTCTATCCGGACAAACAACCAGAAAAAAGTCGAAGGATTTAAGATTACGGACTTAAATGATGCGTTTCAGATAACTTTGAAAAACCAAAAGATTAAAAAATTAAGAATCTTTGCAATTTCAACATTTAAATCCGTACAGATGTTTCGGTTAATAAACGATATTTCTATTAACCATGCAGAAATTTTGCTTCGAGAATATGATAATAAGAATGATGAATATTACGATCAATCAATGGAAGGTGCTATTGATAATGCAATTCTGAATTGGAAACATATGATTGAAAATGACCATAAAATTAACAAGCTTGATATTTTTCGTTTTAATTATCATCCGGATGAAGGGTATTACATTTTTGATGACAAATATCTGATATTAGGAAATTTAAAATATGAAATGGAGAAGAAAGAGTATACTTTTAGCAAAAATGTAATGCTTATTGATAACCAGACAGAGACTGGGCGTACATGGATCAAAGAGTACATTGAGCGATTTGAAGATACAAAAAAGAATCATGAGACATCAGTTATGCAATATTGTGACACTGAATCTTAATACAACATGCAATTTACATTGTAAATGGTGTTATAATCAGGAAAAACAACACAAGTTATTAAAGTTTGAGCTGTTTGTAAAGTTTTATGATGATATCATTAAAAATAATGTGACATCTATGACTTTGATTGGTGGAGAACCGACAATACATCCACAGTTTGTGGAGATATTAAGAAAATTAGAAAAGCAGGAAGTTCACTTATTTACTAATGCAATCAGATTTTCAGAGAAAAAATTCTGCGAAGATGTGTGCAAGCAAAAAAATTTAAAAGATATCACAATATCTATAAAGGGATTTAATGAAAAATCATTTAAGGAATTTTCGGATGAAATATCATTTGTTGAATTTTGCAGTGCAATCGAAAATTTGAACGAAAAAGGGACATTTATCAGAGTTAATTATAATTGTACTGAAAACTTAAGTCAGTCTATGGTATCCGATTTTGTGTATTTTCTGAGATATTATGGGTTACATGAGATTGTTTTACATGATATCAGACCATATATTACAGAATCTGGTGAAGTTATAAAGGAACATTCTATGGAGCCGTTACAGCTTATAGCACAGGAACTGGAGAAAGTAGGAATTGTTCCTTATATACGTTTAAACCAGCCGTTTTGTCGTTACAATCCGACCTTTTTGAAACAATTTTTGGATTCAAAAAGAGTAATGGCTACATGTGCTGTGAAGAAACAACAGGGAATTTTTGTCGATCCTGATTTAAATATTATTTTGTGCAATGAATTACGGCACATAATAATGGGAGGTTACCAGAGGGACTTTTGGGATTACAAGAGCATGCTCGATGTTTATAACAAGCAGGATACCGTTAGGCTGTATAATAAGCTGGAAGGATGCCCTATGAAGAAATGCGTAAAATGTGATATGTGGGAAAAGTGTGGCGGTAGCTGCATATTGCATTGGTTATAAAAATAATCTGTCAAGGGAGAAACGAAAGTGAAACGAGAATTAAAGGGAAAAATAGAAAAATTAGTTGTTTACGAAACGGAAAGAGAATATCAGGGAACTTTTATAGACAGCAATTTCGTATCGGGAGACTGTGGTGCAGGTGGTCCGGGAAGAGTGAAAGAAAAGAGTAAAGGGTCCAAACTGCTGTATTGTGGAGACTGTGGCCCTACCAGTCATTAGAAATGAGTTCTCGATAGACAGCTGCAGATAGATTTGCTTTACGGAAAAATGGTGAATGTAGCCTGAGTAATAATCTTAGTGAAAATTTCTTTATGGGGTGTGACCCCATAAAGAATTTCGTAGACGGGAAGTGGACAGTTATTATATTTGGAGTTAAGATATGAATACGACAGTCAATACCTTAGCTTGAAGTACTCCGGGGTCATTGGGGTCAGACCCCATAAAGAATATATCAGGAAGGTTAGCTGCCATAGAGGGATGGGTACACACAAGGCCAGTAAAGCGGAAATCAATGACGTTTTATTTCGTATACCCTTTAACCACTATTTCAGTACCTGATACATTGAAATGCTCATAGCTGTGGCTTATTCACTGAGATATGAAAGGTTGAAAAACCTTGAATTTTCAATAAAAAACACTTGATTATATGAGGAAGAATTGCTTATGCTGGCAGGTGAAAAAATCAAAAATTCTAATGAACTAGAATTTGCTGTATTTTGCATTGAAAATGTAGCGGCAAAATTAAATGTAAATGCAGAACGTGTCTATCAGGCATTTACAGAAAAAAGCGATATTCTGAATAGCTATATAGTTCCGGAATATGAGATTCTGCATACACAGAGTCGGGAATATATCGTAAATGATCTCCTTGAGGTAATGAAAGAAAGAGGGGTAGAAGTATGATTCTTTATCATGGCTCTTTTTTAGAGATTGTACGGCCAGATTTGACAAATTACGATATTGTTGCAGGAGGCGTTGCCAACGATAAGGTATTCAATACAGTAGAATTGTTTTTCGATGGATTAATTGATAAAAAAGAAGCCATCAATCGCCTGCGCTATGAAAAGCCAAATTTGCAAATTTGTTTTCGTACGGAAAAAGCGTTATCTTTTCTGCATTTTGAGGGGAGTGAAAAATTATGACAGCAAATCCGATTTTGCTTCAAAAGAAATACTGTCGTATCATTGAATGCTTTGCAAAACAACAGGGTCTTTCTCTAGATGAAGCGTTGAACTTTTTTTATCATTCTGAGGTTTATCAACTGATTCGAGATGGTGTATCGGATATGCATTGTATGAGTGATGCGTATTTGGCAGATGAACTGGAACAAGAATACAGTGGCGGTGTAAGAAGATATTTGTAATGTATGGTATAGTATTAGTAAAAGTGGGAGGATTCTGTATATTTAAAAGAAAAAATTTCTTTAAAATTCATATAAAAATTCTGATTTTCCAGCTATTCGAGGAAAAAGTTTAATGTCGGTGGATAGTCTTTCATATACATGTTATGTTTTATCTAGTGACTTAATTAGTGAAACACCAACTTGAGTGGAATGGTTTTCGGTGTTCCCCACTGTGGAGCGAGAGGAAGCAATAATATCAGTGGGTATGACAAGATGAAGAATATCTGGAAGGAAATGAAGAAACGGATCGTTGGTAATTATTGAAAAGCAATACAGAAGTGGGTGATGATAAATGAAATCTTCAGATATGCAACAGGAATCTCCCCATGAGAGATGTATATTTTGTGGGAAAAGTAAAGAAAAATTTGACAAGAATAATGATTGGTCAGAGGAACATATTATTCCGAACGCTCTTGGAAATGAATCACTGAAGATATATAATGTCTGCAAAAAATGTAATAGTGGATTGGGAACATATGTTGACAATTATTTTGTTAATCATATGTTTCTTAAAATCATAAGAGAGAATCTTGGATTAAAAGGGCAAAACGGAAAAATTCCTAATGCTTTTAGAGAGGGAAAAGATAAAGACGGAAATCGTATCAGAGTAGATGAGAATTATCAACCGACAATTGTTCCACGCATTGAGCGCCATGGAAATACTGAGAGAATTGTAGCATCTTCCAAAGCGGAAATTAAAAAAATGCTTCAGAAAAAATTGATCAGAATGGATAAATCTGAGCAGGAGATAACGGATATTCTGAATAAAGTTGACCAAACGAAAAGTCTTTTCTCACAACCGGAAATTCATTATGATATAACGATAGAGTTTCATCGCTTTTTTTTGGAAGCATTAAAAATTGCTTTTGAATATGCAATATATAAATTTGGAAGCGACTATTTAAAAGACAGCCGAGCTATAGAAATTCAGCAGTATCTTAAGAATGCTATTGATGGAAAAATGAAAAAAGAATGTGTGGGACTTTCAGGAGTTTCATTTATTCAGGACGAAGTACTAAAGGAAGCATTGAAAAAGATAAAGTGGAATTGTCATATGATTACTTCCTATTAGGAACACTGTAAATACAAGGCTTTTCGGAGCCTGCAAACCAGAAAAAATAATATTTGATCTATCACATTACGCAAAAAGCCGTCCGGCATGAGAAACGGGCGGCTTTTTGCGTGGATAGACGGAAAGGAGGCACAAAAATAACTACAAAATTTTAGCGCTCTAATTTGTGCAACTTTAACGAAAAGGAGGATCGTAAATGGCCGATGAAAAACTGAATACTGGCCCTGCGGAGAATATTTCCCTGGAGGCCGCCGAGCCTATCGCCACACCCGAACAGGCCGCAGCATCTGAACCCCAGCAGGAACAGACCGAGCCTGCCATACCTGAGCCCGGCGATGTGGTTGTGTCCTTTGACAAAATCAATGAGCTTATGGCAGAAAAGAGACAGAACGCCCGCGCCGAAGTCGAAAAGGCAGAAAACCCCGAAGCGCCGGAGGCGGCAGCCCCCGGAGAAACACCGCAGCCCGCCAATACGGAGGAACCGAAAAAGCCGCGCCGTGGCCGTCCGCCGAAAGCAGAAAAGGCCGCGACTGAAAATCAAAAATCGGAGAAATCGGCTGAGGCCCGCAAGGGCCGCCCACCCAAGGCGGATAAGACGGCCCCTGACAAGCCCAAGCCGTCCAAACGAGACAAAGTGTCCCGAAGTGACGGAAAGGCCCCGGATGCCAAGGAGCCCATTAAGCCCGCACAGGATACGGCACCGAAGGAAACTGCTACTGCGGAACAGACGGCTCCCGAGCCGACCACACCGCCCCGCCCGGTTGAGGAAGGCAAGCTGGTTTATCTGAAACTTTCCGAGGTTCATCCGTTTCACACATTCCGCCCGCACCCCTTTAAGGTACGGGACGATGCGAAGATGCAGGAAATCGTTGCTTCTATCCGCGTAAACGGTGTAATGGTTCCCGGTCTTGCCCGCCCGGAGAAAGACGGAAACGGCTATGAAATTGTAGCGGGCCATCGCCGTACCCACGGCAGTGAACTGGCGGGGCTGGAGGAAATGCCCTTTATTGTCCGTGAAATGACCGACCACGAAGCGGTGCAGGCCATGAAGGACAGCAACAAGCAGCGTGACGGGATGCTCCCCAGTGAATTGGCCGCGCTGCTGGAACTTGAGGTTGAGGACATTAAGCATCAGGGCGGGCGGCTGAAAGGCGTTGCGGAAGGCGATGTTGGAAAACGCTCGGTTGAGATTGTGGGCGAGGCGCATGAGATGAACTATAAAAAGGTCATGCGCTACTTGCGGCTCAACTCTCTTGTGACGGAGCTTCTGGATAAGGTAGACGATAAAAAGATGGGCTTTATGCCTGCCGTGGAACTGTCCTACATCAAACCGAAAAATCAGAGGCTTATTGCTGTTTCCATTGACGGGGAGCAGGCTTCGCCCTCGCTGGCCCAAGCTAAACGGCTCCGGGAGCTGGATAAGGAAGGCAAGCTCAACGGCGATGTCATTGACGGCATCTTATCAGAACAGAAAAAGGAGGATCGAGGCGTGATTATTTCTACTGCGGAACTGGAAAAGTATTTTGGCAAGGAGGTAACTCCCGCCAAAATGAAAGAACAGATTATGTCTCTGCTGGATGACTGGAAAGAAAAACAGCCGCCGGAGCTGGCAAAAGCCCCGAAAAAGCAGGAACTTGACAAGTAACAACTTCGAGACACTTTGTCCCGAGGGCCCCGCCCTCGCGCAGAAGCTCTGGTGGTATATATCCCCCGTCGCCGCCTGTTTTTTAGTACAGCCGGGAGTGGGCCGTCAAGGGTGCAGCGCACCGCCGTTTTCGGCGGCTCGCCCTTGACGGTCTGCCCCGGCTGTGCTATTTCCCCGGCAAGCGGCGGGGGTATATCCTCCAGAGCCGCCCCCTTTCCCAAGACTGGGAAAGGGCGTGGGGTTTGGGTTGAACTTTCTTATTAAAATATCGGAGGTATGAACGATGAAACGACCCCTTGCTTATATCACCGCTGCATGGCTCGGCGGCGATAGCGAAAACGCAGAACTGGCGGCGCAGTATTGCCGCACCGTGTATGAGGCAGGCTTTTCTCCTATTTGCCCGCCCCTGTACTTGCCCCTGTTTCTCAATGATGCTGTTCCCGAGGAGCATAAAAGCGGCATCGACATGAGCCGTGACTTGCTCCGCCGTTCTCATGTGCTGGTTGTCTGCGGGCACAGTATGACCGAAGCCATGAAAAATGACATCGCCGTGGCCCAGCGGCTGGGAATTACGGCAACAACCCTTGAGGGCATCCTGACCGTCAAGGGACAGGGCCGCCGCTGATGGCGACCCTGTTTGAAGCCTACGTTACCAACGCGGGGAAGTACAGCGAGGGCCAGCTTGTGGGTGAAACACTGAAATTTCCCACAACCGCCCAGGAGGTGGAGGCTCTCTTGAAACGGATCGGCGTGGATGGCGTCCGCTATCAGGAAATTTTTATTACCTCTTTCGATGGGGATGTGCTGGGGCTCTATGACCATTTGAGCGAGTATGAAAATCTGGATGAGCTTAATCATCTGGCCTGCCTGCTTTCCGAGCTTACCTCATCGGAGCTGGAAACACTGGAGGCCGTCCTCGACAGCGGCGATCACTGTTCTTCGGTGCGGGACATCATCAATCTGACACAAAATCTGGACTGTTACGGCTTTTACCCCGGCGTATCCGATGAGGAAACGCTGGGGCGTATTTATGTGGACGATCTGGAAATGTTGGATGTGCCGGATCAGGTAAAACCGTATTTCGATTATGAGGCGTATGGCCGGGATGCCTGCATCCACGAAAACAGCCATTTTGCCCCGGGCGGCTATGTTGTCAAAGAAAGCGATCATTTCGTGGAAGTGTATCACGGCTTGCAGGATATTCCCAAGGAGCATAAGGTGTTCTCTTTCCCGAAGCTCTCTATCCGGGAGCAAATGGCCGCTTATCAGGAAATCATAGACGGTTCTTCTTTGGAGGGCTACCGTCAAATGCAGAAAAAAGACCGTGGGGATCGGTGATGGCACTTCGAGACAAATTGTCCCAAGGAAGGAGGCGGTGTAACTGATTGATGAAGATATTTCCCGGCGCACGATAGCCATATCTGTAAAAACGACCAAGCTGACGGCGCGGGGACTGGCGTATGTGCTGGGCATGGTGGGTCGGAAGATCCGCAAGGCATACCGTGAGCGGCAAGTACCACATGGCAAACAAAGTGTGCGAAAGCTCATGGCCCACGGCACAGCCACAAACAGCATTGAGCTATCCGGGGATGCCAAGTCCTTTGACCGCGTGGCCCGGAAATGGAATGTGGACTATGCGTTCTATAAAACCGGGCCGGACAAATACCTGTTGTTTTTCAAGGCTGGACAGGCAGACGCGATGACCGCCTGCTTTTCCGAGTACTCCCGGAAGGTGTTAAGCAAAGCAAAATCGAACCGTGTTCCCATCCGGGAACAACTGAAACAGGCGGCAGATCAGCTTTCCAAAGAAAAGCCGAAACAAAAAGAACGTGCAAAGGAGGTGGCCCATGAGGACAGATAAGATCAGAAAATATCTCATCCCAAACATTCCCTATCTGTTCATTCTGTGGGCGTTCCTCAAGCTGGGGACAGCCTACCGGCTGGCGGCGGGTAACGATTTTGCACATAAGCTCATCGGGCTGGGCCAGACGATTGGCCCGGCCTTTGCTGACTTTGCGCCCGGTTTAGTCCCGCTGGATTGGCTTGTCGGTATTGTAGGCGCAGTTGGTTTCCGGCTGCTGATCTATTTCAAAAGCAAGAACGCTAAGAAGTTTCGGCGGGATGCAGAATATGGCAGCGCCCGGTGGGGAACGGAAAAAGACATCAAACCGTTTGTTGATCCGAAGTTTGAAAACAATGTGATTTTGACCGGGACAGAGTTTCTCACGATGAACACCCGTCCGAAAATCCCCGCAAATGCCCGAAACCTGAATTGCTGCATTATCGGCTCGTCCGGCTCCGGCAAAACCCGCTTCTGGCTTACGCCCCAGCTTTTACAGGCTCATTCCTCTTATGTGGTGGTCGATCCGAAAGGCGGTGTGCTGGGACAGGTCGGGGGTTTCCTGCAAAAACGCGGGTACAAAATCAAGGTATTCAACAGCATAGATTTTTCAAAATCCATGCAGTATAACCCGCTGGCGTATATCCGCAACGAGGCCGATATTCTGAAATTCGTGGATGCCCTGATTTCCAACACCAAGGGCGAAGGCAAGGAAGGCGATCCATTCTGGACAAAATCGGAAACGCTTTTGTACTGCGCCCTGATTGCCTACATCATTTTCGAGGGGCCTGCCGAGGATCGGAACATGAATACCCTTGTGGATATGATTTCCGGCATGGAGGTCAAGGAGGATGACGAGGATTTTATGAACGCGGTGGACTATATGTTTGCCGGGCTCGAAAAGCGCAAGCCGGATTGCTTCGCGGTCAAACAGTATAAAAAGTACAAATTGGCCAGCGGCAAGACGGCAAAAAGCATTTTGATTTCCTGCGGTGCGCGACTGGCTCCCTTTGACATCCCGCAGCTTCGTGAGGTCATGGCCTATGACGAATTGGAGCTTGACCGCATCGGAGATCGGAAAACGGCGGTATTCTTCATTATTTCCGATACCACGCAGACCTACAACTTTTTAGTGGCACTTGCATTTTCGCAGATGTTCAACCTCCTGTGTGAACGTGCGGACAATGTTCACGGTGGCCGCCTGCCGCACCATGTACGGGTGCTGTGGGACGAGGCAGCCAACACGGGACAGGTGCCCCAGCTCGAAAAGCTGGTCGCGGTTATCCGCTCCCGCGAGGTGAGTCTTTGCCTGCTGTATCAGCAGTTGGCACAGTGCAAGGCCATTTACGATAAGCACGCCGAGACAATCCTCGGCAACATGGACAGCGTGGTGTTCCTCGGTGGCCGCGAAGCCAGCACTATCAAGGAAATCTCCGAGAACTGGCTGGGAAAAGCCACAATCAGTATGCAGACCGACAGCCGCTCCCGTGGCCAGTCGGAAAGCTACAGCCAAAACACCCAGCGGCTGGGCCGGGAACTAATGACCCCAGCCGAGCTTGCAACCATGCCGGGAGACAAATGTATTTTGCAGCTTCGGGGCCTGCCCCCATTCTTCTCTCCCAAGTATGATCTGAAACGGCATCCGAACTACCGTTATACGGCGGAGGCCGATAAACAGAAAAATGCTTTTGACCTCGACAGGCTCATTAACCGCCGCAGGCGGCCCGGGCTGAACGAGGCGTGTACGATGTATGAGGTGGCTGTGCCGGACGATGCACTCACGGAAGAGGACGAGGACATCCTCAACTATGATGACATCGACGATCCAGACGCCTTTGCATAAACGCTTCGAGACAAAGTGTCCCGAAGTTTGTAACCTGCCGCCTGTATGGGCGGCTTTTTTGTTACCGGGAAAATCCCGGAGAAATGGAGGCTTATATGGCATTTTTCTCATCTGCAATCGACACTTTACAGACCCTCGTTATTGCGCTCGGCGCTGGCCTTGGCGTGTGGGGCGTGGTCAATCTGCTGGAGGGCTACGGCTCGGATAACCCGGGCTCCAAGTCCCAGGGCATGAAGCACTTAATGTCTTCTATGTGAAAAGATTTTAAAGGAAAAACGCACATCCTACGCAGATAACATGACAATTTGATGTAAAGCGAAAGGAGACACAATGAAAATCGAATACACAAAAGTTGGAGACTATTATTTACCGAATCTTTACTATCCGGAAGAAACCAGACCGATTGGCTTCTGGGGAATGCTTCGGAAGGAATACCTGAAAGAACATAAATCTGGAACTTATACATATCTTCTTCTGACCGCCAGACTGGACAGCTATCTGGCAGATCTGAATGAACAGTCACAGGAACGCTTTGAGCTGATTGAAGCTCAAATGCGAAGTGCAGAGGGAGTTGCTGAGGAACTGAAGAGACAGAATCCTATGGAATGGGTACGCCACTGCAACAATATCCGCAACCGGGCTACTGAAATCATCAAACAGGAACTGATTTATATATAAGGGGGATTCCAGATATGAGAAGAGAATTGATTGAAAGTTATTATGAAGAATACCAGCGGGAACTGGAAAGATTTCTTGAATCCGATCCAGAGATGTTTTCTCTGGAAGCAGAAATCCATCATTACATAGAGATACTGGAACCAGTCCTCAGAGGTGACGGACAGGAGATGTGGCAGGCATTGGACAGAATTATTTCAGCGAAAAATGCCATGGAAGGGATTGTGGCAAAAGAAATGTATATTCGAGGATTTCTGGATTATGAAAGGCTGGTGTGTGAGAAAGACAACCATATCTGAAAAATGAAAATGTGACAGCATAAACAAATAAGACCTTCTGTGAAAGCAATCAGCCACAGGAGGTCTTTGCTCTCCCATCTGCATAAAAAACATCTCTATTTTCGTATTGATTGATTCAGCAGGTCATACCGGTGTGGTATTGCTTTGCTGTGAGATAAGCATACGAAAATCAGAGGTAAAAGGCATTGAGGGGAAACTGAGAATAAATTGATAAAAAATATAAGTAAAGTTAGTTTGAATATTTGTGTCATCTAGCTATTATATATTGATGAATAAAATGTATATCATAAATATTTTCTGCTTATCACAATTAACATTCATGTAACATTGATTGTGCTATCCTAATCCAAAAGCAAATGAAAGGATGGAAAACAAGTGAATATCAAAGGTAAAAAAAATCACTATTTTATATGTGCAATCGTATTAGTTCTAATTGCAGGAGGTAGTTTCCTCTACAACTTGAAGTCTCAGAAAAGTGCGGGTGAATATACGAACTCACAGGATGACAGGGTAAAAAAGTCACATGTTGATAAAAATGGTAATACGGTTGCGGAGTATTATAGTAAAGATGGAGTACTGGAAGAAAAAGATTATACAAATGACTCAGGGAAGCAGATTACCGAAAACTATTATCCAGATGGAACAACTTTACAGGATATCATTTATACGGATGATGAAGGGAAAAATGTAGATGAGCAATATTCACCAGAAGGAGAGAAAACGGCAATTGTAAAGTTTTATACGGATAAAGAGGGAAATGATTTTAATGAAAATTATGACCTGAATGGTAATTTGCAGAGTATGACAAAGTCATATACAGACAAAGAGAATAAAACAGTTACAGAAACATATTCGGCAGATAAGAAACTGGAAAAAATTGAAAAGCAATATGAAGATAAAGACAAAAAGTCTGTAACAGAAACGTATACAGCAGATAATAAGTTGGAAAGTATTGTTAAAAATTATCAGGATAAAAATCAGAATATGGTAACAGAAAATTACGACAGCAAAAAAAAATTGCAAAGCACAGAAAAACAGTATACAGATAAAGATGATAAGACGATTACAGAAACATATGATGCAGATGGAAAATTAGTGAAGACTGAAAAAGACTACTTTTCTGATGATAATACAAAACAGATTCATGAAGAATATGATGCAAATGGAAATTTACAGAAAAAAACTTATGAAGACATGAGTAATTAAAAGAAGGGCAAGGATAAAATGAAGCCAAAGAATCATCTTTTACAGGAAATATCTCATACAGGAGTATATCTTGAAATTATCGTATTAGTTACTGCAGCATTTTCGAATATGGGTACTGTTTTTATGGAAATGTTGGAAAAAACAGGAATCTTTGATCACATAAGTTCAGGTATGATATATTTTTATACAAATTATTTTTATACTGATTTGATTGATGTTATCGCAATTGGAATAGGAATATTACTTTTGGGCGTGATCCCAAAACGAAAAAAAGATGTAGAAAAAACAGATAAGCAATTTATAGTGTCTGGCGTTTTTGCTGTGTTTGGAGCTTCATGGATTGGATTATTTTGCGTTCAGATTTTGGAAAAAGTTTTTTCGATGACAGGATATGAATTGTCAGATCATGCATTGACAATGCCTCAGGGACAATTATTGTCATTAGTTATGATTTCCATATCTTGTGTGATTACAGGTCCGATCCTAGAAGAAATTCTGTTTCGTGGAATTATTTTAAAGAATATGGAAAAATATGGGAAAATGAGTGCTGTTTTTATATCAGCGATATGTTTTACCATATTTCACTTCAATTTTTTACAGATAGTGACAACTTTTCTAATAGGAATCTTGTTAGGAATCCTAACTATTGAAACAGATTCTATAAAACCGGCAGTGATAGCTCATATATTAAATAATGCAGCAGTCCTTTTGCCAGACATATGGCTGGAATCGACAACGGCAACTTATCATAATGTGGCTGCAATATTAAATATTTCAACAATCATAATTGGCATGATCGGTGCGATTTTCTTTATTTATAAGTCGAGAAAAAGGATATGTGTAATAGCAAAAAATGAAGTAATGGAAACTGGTGTATCAGTCAAAAGTAAAATATTTTATGTATTAAAAAATCCGGTAATGATTGTTTTGATTGTACTCTATATTATTGAGGCAAGTTATTTTTTGAAACAATTGATAGTTTAAGAAAAGGGCAGGAAATACAGATAGTTTATCGTAGTAATTTCCTGCTTTTTTGCTGTCAAGTGTACAACAAAAATTCACTGGATCTTATTTCGCAATGTTGCTTGAAAATTCACAGTAATGTAACATGGATATTGCTATAATAGATTGTCAAAAAATATTTTGCATCAAAACTATGTAGTTTACGTTCATGTAACATTTTGATCGCTATACTTATGAGAAGATGGGAGTGTGTAAAAATGCGTATTTTGATCATAGAAGACAATATAGAATTGTCACTTTCGGTAAAAGAAAGTCTTGAAAAAGAAGGGTTATACGTTGATGCTGCATATAATGGGCAGGACGGAGAAGAAAAGGTAGATACAAATGCGTATGATTGTATCCTGCTGGATTTAAATCTTCCGGATCTGGATGGATTACTGATTTTAAAAAATTTGAGAGAAGCAGGAAAAGATGTACCGGTTATCATTATGACCGCAAGAGATGAAATTGAAGAACGGGCAAAAGGATTGAATCTTGGGGCAGATGATTATGTGACAAAACCATTTCATCTGGTAGAACTAAGAGCAAGAATCGGGGCAGCAATCAGACGTTATTATGGAAAGACAAATCCGGTGATACAAATCGGAGGTCTGTTGATCAATCCGCTTACAAGAAAGGCAAGTGTTCAGGGAAAGAAAGTAGAATTACTGGCAAAGGAGTTTGATATTCTGGAGTATCTGGCAGAAAAATATCCCGCAGTTGTTTCGGCAGAAGAACTGGTAGAACATGTGTATGATGAAGAATTTGATCCGTTTTCTTCGGTGCTGAGAGTACACATTTCAAGACTTCGCAGGAAGCTGACAAAGAGTTTAGGATATGAAATGATTCAGACAATGCGGGGAAAGGGGTATTACTTATGCGAAAAATGACATGGAAAACGGGAACTGCTGTTGTAATGTATGCGGTAATTTTATCGGCATTTTCAATCATGGGATTGTTTTGGCTGAGAAATATGACAATGGTTGGAAAAACAGCAGCTTATTCGGATGGAAGTGGTGTATATGTGCTGACCCGCCAGGAATGGCTACAGAGCCTGAACGGGGAAAGTGTTCAAATTGATCCTGCAAGAGTGATCAGCAAAAGTGTATTTGACAGTTATTACATAGGAAAAAGTCTGGCATGGGTTCCGATTGTTGCAATCGCTCTCTGCCTGTTTTTTCTTTCTTCTTCACTGATCCTTTGGTTAGTTTTGCAGAGAATCCAAAAAAGAGAATCGTTACGGTTATTACAGCCGTTACAAACCATGAATTTTTCGGAAAAGATGATTCTGGATTTTGATCCGGCGATTCAAAGTCTGTTAAGAAAGATCAGTCAGCAATTTCAAAACCATCTGGACGATTATAAACGCTTGAATTCTTATATTTCCCATGAACAGAAGAATACTTTGTCTGTCCTGCGGACGAGAATGGAGTTAAAAGAGGATAAAAATGCGGTTCAGATGATTGATTGTATTGCGAACAATATGGAGGATATCCTGACACTTTGTGATGATGTAAAAATGTCAGCAGTGATGCCGGTAGATGTTGCACTGATCTGTGCATCTGTTTGTGATACCTATCGCAATATTTCTACGCAGATTACATTTGACTTTGATGAAGATGCCAACATGTTGATACTTGCAAAGGAACGTTGGATCTTTCGTGCGGTCAACAGTTTGCTGGATAATGCTTTGAAATATGGAGAAGGTAAACCAGTTCGAGTAACTGTAGAAAACAAGTATCATAGCGTAGTCGTGAAAGTACAGGATGCAGGAATTGGCATTTCGTCAGAGAAACAGGAGTTGATTTTTCAAAACCGTTACCGGGTGAATGAACTGAAAAAAGATGGGTACGGCATAGGACTGAGCCTGGTTTCCCATGTTTGTAATCTATGTGGTGGATTTGCTTTTGTAGAAAGTGAAGAAGGAAAAGGCTCTTGTTTTTATTTGTCATTTCCGGAAATAAAAGAGCAGAATTAACGCTGGTGTAACATTTGCTTTGTTATGATGTTCAAAAATAATACTGTAAAGTAGAAAACAGGAAGGAAGTTATCAGATGGCAGAGCCGAAAAGATTATCTAAGAAAGTAATTGTTATTTTACTGGTTGTACTGATTGGAGGAGGTATCCTTATTTGTGCTGGAATTTGGAGAGAGCGAACAAAGAATTCTGTTCCGAGTGGGTATAATCGTCATGATTATGAAAAAGTCGTTTCATTTCTGGAACAGAAAGATGAAGCTGGTGTGAAAAATGGAACAAAGATAAATAAAAAATATAATCGAAACGATCCATCTACGTGGACGTATCAGGATGGATCACTGACACGTGGAGTTAACTGGACAGATTCTAAAAGTAATAAAAGAGTATTGACTGTTGATTTTGATTCAAAAGAAGGTTTATGTGGAAATCTTGATTTATGGGATTGCACAGAGTTGAAGGAAGTGTATTCGCAGAATGGAAAACTGACAGAGCTTCATGTAGAAGGCTGCTCTGCATTGGAAAGTGTGTGGTGCGGGAATAATCAGTTACATTCATTGGATTTGAGTACGAATAAAAAATTATGGAACCTGGTCTGTGACAGTAATTCTATCAAAGAGTTAAATTTGAATGAAAATACAGAGCTAGAAGGTTTGTTGTGTATGGATAACAATTTGATAACATTAGATGTTACAAATAATCCGAAACTGACAACATTGTTTTGCTGGAATAATAAGCTTGCACAGCTTGATATTAGTAAGAATCCGAAGCTTGCATCGCTGGATTGCCGGAAAAATCAGTTAAAAGAATTAAATACGACAGAGAATCCGGAACTTACAGATATTACATGTAGCAAAAATTCGATTGAAACTATGGATATTAGTAAAAATCCGGTATTAACTTATCTTGATGCGTCGGAAAATCAACTGACATCACTTGAATTACAGGAGAATAAATTACTTGAAAAATTGTATTGTAATAAAAACAAATTAAAAGAATTAGATTTGAGCAGTGCAGTAAAATTAGCAGAGCTGGACTGTGCGGAAAATTTATTAACACAGTTGGAGATCCCAACGGATTCTGTGATTCCAGTTCATTTACTTCAAAGTGAAGGAAATGGAAATATAGGAATAACATATAAAATTGGAGCAGTAAAAAATGAAGAAGATACGAAAGATACCTCTGTTTCTTCCGGTTCTGAGCAATCTTTTAGTGCAACAACAGATAATCAGGATATGAGTGAAACCGTAGGGGATGTTGGAAGTTTGGCAGATACAGATGAATCTTCCGTAGAACAGATTAAAAATTTGATTGCAATTCCGAATGATACAGAAGGAAGTTTTCTTGGATGGTATACATCGGACGGCAAACTTCTCTCAAAAGAAAAGTCAATTCAAATGGATGATTTCAAAGATGTTACAGATTTTATAGCAAGATTTCAATAAATACTATCTGAAAAAGGAGTATGAATGATATGTATGTACTAAAAAATGCAGCAAAAAATTTACTGCGAAATAAAAGTCGAAATATACTGATCGGAATTATTATGATTGTGATGATGATAGCAATTGCGGTATCTGTTATTATCCGTACAGCAACAGATCAGATTATTACAAATTACAAAGCAAATTTTGGAGCAGAAGTTTATATCAATCAAGATCCGGAGAAGATACAGGCGATTTTGAATGATGGTCAGAATGATGCAGTTCCGGCAATGGACATTAAGACAGAACAAAGTTTTGCCAATTCAGATTATCTGAAGGAAACAAAATATACGGCATCCATTCCGACAAAACTGGAAAATATGCAGACAGTAGGGGAAGGAAATGAAAATACGCTGGATGCAGACGTGCAAACGGAAAGCGAAGGAAGTACGGCAGGTTCAGATTTCAATGCGACACTTTTAGGCTATTCGTCCAATTCTGAATTAAAAGAATTTAAAGAAGGAACGAGGAAAATAATAAAGGGTGAAATGCCAAAAAAGGATACAGATGTATTGATTAGTGAGAATCTTGCAGATCTGAATCAGTTGAAGGTAGGCGATGATATTACATTGGATACGGTTATGGAGGGTGTATCGACAAAACTGACATTACATATTTGCGGGATTTATTACGATGGAACAAAGGATGAAAATTATCCTTATATGCCGACAGAACTGAGGAGAAATAATGAAATACTGACCAGTGCAGATACGGTCTTGTCCTATGCAGAAAAGATTGCAACGGCAAGTGGAATAGATGAAGATTTTATTGATTACGAGGCAACGTATATTTTGAAAAATCCAGATTATATTTCTGCATTTGAAAAAGAAGCCAGAGCAAAAGGGCTGCCAAATGTTTACAGTGTGTCTACGGATAAAACAACTTATGACAGCATTGTGAAGCCGGTAGAAAGTGTTGCCGGGATTGCTACGATATTTCTTGTCCTTGTTCTGATCATTGGAAGTTTGATTCTGGTATTTCTTTCTACATTAGCTGTCAGGGAGAGAAAATATGAGATTGGTGTCCTGCGTGCCATGGGAATGAAAAAGAAAACGGTTGCGAGAGGAATGATTTATGAATCTCTGATTCTGGTTGCATTTTGCCTTCTGATTGGGTTAGGTACTGGTAATGCAGCAGCGGAAGCGATTTCAAAAAGTCTTGTGCAGAGTCAGATCAAAGAAACACAGACGGAAAATAGTGATTTGGAGCAGAATGGTACAGTTTTTGTGGATGTTGGTACGGATTCTGGAAAAGAAACCGAAACAGTGGAAAATCCACTTCTTCATGCAAAGGTGTCACTGACTGCAAAAGCAACAGCAGAAATCGCAGGTTTTGCACTTGTTCTGGCACTTGTTTCCAGTGCATCAGGACTGATCTGCATTCTCCGTTATGAGCCAATGAAAATTTTGTCAGAGAGGAGCTGAGAAACATGGATGCGATTTTACGGTTAACGGATGTGTCTTATCAATACAAAGATGGACACAGAAAAGTTTTACAAAATATAAATATTGAGTTTGAAAAGGGAAAACTCTATGTGATTATGGGAAAAAGCGGTGCGGGAAAATCGACACTGTTATCCTTAATATCAGGACTGGATCTTTGCACAGAAGGAGAAATATTTTATGCAGATCAGGAAATGCGGCAATTGGACAGAGATGATTACAGGGGAAAGAATATCGGTGTGATTTTTCAAAGTTATAATTTGTTACTCAATGCGACAGCACTTGAAAATATCATACTTTCTATGAATATCAGTGGTGTAAAAGGAGGAGATAAGAAGAAAACTGCGTTGGAACTTCTGAAAAAAGTAGGAATTGATGAGGAGACTGCTGGAAGGAAGATATTGAAACTGTCCGGAGGAGAACAGCAGCGTGTGGGAATTGCCAGAGCATTGGCACATGATCCAGACCTGCTTATTGCAGATGAGCCAACAGGAAATCTGGATTCTGAAACAGAGCAAATTATTATGAATATATTCAAATCACTGGCACACAAAGAAAATAAATGCGTGATCGTGGTCACACATTCAAAAGAAGTCTCCAGGTATGCGGATGAGATATGGGGATTAAATCAGGGAAATTTAGTATTTGTTAAGTAATATTTTTCCTTTCTGTAATTTTGGGGTGATTAAGCTGGTGATAGAATCCCATTTTTCTATTTCATTTAAGCAGTATATAAAAATGAAATTCATATAAAAGTATTAAGTAAAAAAGCTAAATAAGAAGTGTGTGTTGGATAATGATATCAGTTTGGGAGACATATATTTATTTGACGAATAGTTAGAAACAACGGCGGGCAATTTGTCCGCCGTAAAATTATGTTTGTTTTGTTAAAAAGTTTGATATTTGTTGTCCAAGAAAGAAACCAATTTGTGGATATAATTCCTGTATTTCTTGATATTTTGTCTCAATCATTTGTGGTTCATCAGCCCAGATCTTTTCATATATTTTGAGAGCGCTTTTAAAATGTGTTTTGGCTTGCGGAAGATTGGCATTCATCAGATAAATGGTTCCAAGGTTTTTTGTACTGCAGCATAATCAAGATTACAATCAGAGTTATATTCTTTGATAACTTTTGACAATTTTTGTAGGACGGAAATTCTCGATATGATGCAGATAACCAGACACTTACATTCCAGACCAATTAGTTTTCGGATTATGCCATTGCATATAAAGATGTGAAAAAGTCCGGACAGACGGGCAGAAATGACAGTAACGGTACAAAGAAAGATACAACAACAGGAAATATATCAACGTCGATCTATTCACCGCAGACAGGTGATACAACAGACCTGTCAGGGTATGTGCTTACGCTGATCGCTTCGCTAACAGTAATCACCGGATGGTTAATCTTAAGAAAGAAGAAAATGGAATAAAGAAGATGACGAGCACTCCTGTGGATTTACCACAGGAGTTTTTCAGAATCAATAGAGACATATGGCATGCACTGACTATAAAAGTTGGTGCTTCTTTTTTTGATTTTTTAAAAAATTATCTGACATTCTTCAAGTTCCCACGTGTGATTAGTAGAAAAATGATTTTTCTGCGAAAATACCGTCCAAATGCCTTCTGAAACTTGCTATTAGTGAGGGAATATTTCATTTTTGCGAAAAAAACTTGCAAAAGGGGGTTGGTAAATATACTTTCAAAAGCTTTATAGGTAGAGGAACAAAATTTTTTCATAATTTTTCAAAATCATGTCCGCTTTTATCTCTCCCAATACAGAGTAAGTGAAGGGACTAACAAAAGTAAAAGAAAAAATGATAAAAATGCAAAAAAATATCACGAATTTTTTGCATCATGCCAAGTCATTTGACTTTAGTAATCAGAGGACGTTTTGGAATGTTCCTTCGCTGAACCTTGACAATCGATAAGTGCACCCTGGAAGCCTACCAGGAGTTCTGCCATGACCTTTCTTTTTCTGAGAGCGAGCGGAATCATAATGACACTCCCGATGATGGGCGGCTGACCGGAGCCTTATGGTCAGTGACCTGCTGATGCAGGCAGAGGCAGTCTGAGACGGCTGCAGGTGGCAGGGAAACGCACGCCAGACCGCCGGACGAATGAAACTGATGACAATGTTTACAGGGCGAAATGCCCGGAAAGGAGCAGTTTATGACAGAACTGAAAATGAAAGAAATGCAGCTGATCAACTGGTTTGGATGCCCGAATCTGATTTATACAAGGGAGAGAATCCATCTGGTTGCCATGCTTGCAACGGATGCAGAGATGAAAAAGAATCTTTACAGGGTATGTAGATTCCTTGCAAGAGAGGAAATCGTATATCGGTATCCGATCATGTATGAAATGATTCGGAAGATGTTTTCACCGGATGATACCAATCCACCGGAAGCATGTGCAATGTTTATGCCAGACTGTGAAGTAGATGATGAAGAATATGCAATGGCAGCGTAGCTGCGGAAAGGACAGTAGCGATTATGAACAAAGTGATTTTAATGGGAAGACTGACAAAGAATCCGGAAATCAAATATGCCGGAAAAGATAATGATATGGCAGTGGCAAGATATACACTTGCGGTAAATAGAAGATATAAACGTGACGGAGAACAGGAAGCGGATTTTATTTCCTGTGTCACATTCGGAAAGAGTGCAGAGTTTGCACAGAAATATCTTCACAAGGGAATGAGGATTGTGATTGGCGGTCGTATCAGCACTGGCAATTATAAGGACAAGGACGGGAAAACAATTTATACCACAGATGTGATTGTGGAAGAACATGAATTTGCTCAGAACAAGGATAATGGTGCCGGGGCTGAATCATCGGAAACACCGAAAACAGATAAGGACGGATTCATGGAAATACCGGAAGGTGAGGTTCCATTCGACTAAACCGGAGTAAATGGTTGGAGAGGTTGCCTTTTGCCGGGGTATCCTCTTTTCCATTTTACGGAAGATATCAAAAATTAAATGTATTCAACCTAACGAAATCGTGATATAATCAAAATATGTATAGATGAAAAATATGGAGGTAGCTTATGGGCGTAAGTTATAACAGGTTATGGAAAATGCTCATAGATAAAAATATGAAGCGGATAGAGATGCAGTACCTTACCGGGATCAGCGGAAACATTCTTGCAAGGATGGGAAAAAATCAGTATGTATCAATGGAGACGATTGAGAAGATTTGCAAGAAACTGGACTGCACCGTTGATGAGATGATGGAATTTACAGATGATGAGTAACAAGAGCAGACATGTCAAATTATTAAAACTGGCAGAATGCTTCAGAAGTCGAAAAAAGAAATTGAAAAAAGATAACACGTCGGATACGGCATAAATCTCTTAGCAAAGCTAAGAGCGCACTTCTATACAGGCAATTCCATCTGCCTGTATCGTGCGACCTGCGGTGCCATTCCCGGTTTTGAGAAATCTCAATCCGGGAAATATAGCGAAATCAGAGATTTAGGACAAGGGGAGTTTCCCCTTGCGGCACAGATGCCTATCCCCAATAAAGTTTGTGACTGAATATTTCAGATGCAGATATATAAAATGAAAGAAAGTGTGAAATCGGAATTTGGAAGTGTGAAAGGAATGGAAATGGATAAATACCTTGAACTAAAAGAAAAATTTGAAGCAAATAGAGATGATGAAAATGCTGTAAAAATGGCGGCGTATATGAGGAATTTGTTTTCATTTTATGGTTTACCAACACCTAAAAGAAAAGCAATTTACAAGGATTTTCTGAAATCTGAGAAACGCAAAAAAATAATTGACTGGGATTTGCTTGACAGATGTTATGCAGATGAACATAGAGAATTTCATTATTTTGTGATGGATTATCTTGTGGCAATGCAGAAGTTTTTAAAATTCGATGATGTAC
Organism: Blautia massiliensis (ex Durand et al. 2017); assembly: GCF_051861785.1. Lineage (NCBI taxonomy): Bacteria > Bacillati > Bacillota > Clostridia > Lachnospirales > Lachnospiraceae > Blautia > Blautia massiliensis (ex Durand et al. 2017). The sequence goes on along the minus strand of NZ_CP146725.1, from coordinate 223,229 downwards.
CTCATATAGAAAAATATATCAAAACAAATCAATGGTGGGACACAATAGACGGACTTGATAGAATTGTCGGGAATATAGCTTTTACAGATGAACGAATAAATGACCTAATGTTGAAGTGGTCAACAGATGAAGATTTTTGGGTACGCCGAATTGCTATTGACCACCAGCTTTGTAGGAAAGAGAGAACAAATACGGAATTGCTTGAAAAAATATTAGTGAATAACTTTGGCAGTTCAGAGTTCTTTATCAACAAAGCCATCGGTTGGAGTCTGAGAGATTATTCTAAGACAAATCCGGATTGGGTAAGAAATTTTGTTGAAACTCATAAAGACAAGATGGATAAATTGAGCATCAGAGAAGCAAGCAAATATTTATAAGTCAAATGGGAAACACAAAATTCAAGTTTAAGGAGGCAGTTATGGCTTTTGATTTTAAGAAAGAATATAAAGAGTTTTATATGCCTAAAAATACACCAGCGATTCTAACAGTCCCTAAAGCAAATTATATTGCAGTCAGAGGAAAAGGTAATCCAAACGAAGAAGGCGGGGCATATCAGCAGGCAATTAGTGCATTATATGCGGTTGCGTATACTTTGAGAATGAGTTACAAGACAGATCATAAAATTGAAGGATTTTTTGAATATGTAGTTCCACCACTTGAAGGATTCTGGTGGCAGGAAAATATACATGGTGTAAATTATGCAGATAAAGATTCATTTAATTGGATTTCAGTTATCCGCCTGCCTGATTTTGTGAATCAAAAAGATTTTGAATGGGCTGTTGAAACAGCAGCTAAAAAGAAAAAAATAGACTGTTCATCGGCAGAGTTTTTGACCATTGATGAGGGATTGTGTGTTCAAATAATGCACTTGGGGGCATTTGATGATGAACCTGCAACTGTTGCACTTATGGATGCTTATTTGGAGCAGAATGGATATGTTAATGATATGAATATGGAAAGATTACATCATGAAATATATCTGTCTGATGCAAGAAAGGTTGCTCCAGAAAAATGGAAAACGGTCATTAGACATCCTATAAAGAAACTGTAAACTCGGAAGTTATAGTAAAGGAGGTTTACAATGGGGTTTTGGATTTTTATGTTGATTATGGATTTGCTTCTTCCATTTACGATGATTGGTTTTGGAAGATATTTTATGAAAAAGGCTCCAAAGGAAATAAATTCATTTTTTGGATATCGGACTTCGATGTCTATGAAGAATAAAGACACATGGGAATTTGCTCATAAATATTGTGGTAAAGTCTGGTATGTCTGTGGAATGGTTATGTTGCCGATAACAGTAATATTCATGCTTTTAGTAATTGGAAAAAATGAAGATTGTGTTGGGAGTATGGGAGGTATTATCTGTGGTGTTCAACTTATTCCTTTAATTGGGTCTATTCTCCCAACAGAAATAGCATTAAAAAAGAATTTTGATAAGAATGGAACAAGACGATAAAGTTTGCAGAATCAAGAAAATCGGAATTTACAGATTGGAGCATTATGAGAGCAGAAGAATTATGGAAAGCATATTGCGAGAAAGAGAATATAGATATTGATACTCCTTATAAGGCGTGGGGATTTGGAGATGCACATGATCAGCTGGCAGACCTTGTATTAACGGGAATTAAGACTGCAACTGCAACTGCATATGATCTATATTTTATGGAAGGAGAAGAAGATACATTACCACAGTCAGGTGATTATAGTGTTATTTTAAACTCAAAGGATGAGGCAGTTTGTGTTATTCAAACCACTAAGACTACAGTGGTTCCATTTGATGAAGTATCAAAGGAACACGCTTACAAGGAAGGGGAAGGAGACCTAAGTCTTGCATACTGGAGAGATGTTCATGAAGATTTCTTTGCAGAAGAATTTGCAGAAACAGAGCTTGAATTCAATGGACAAACAAGTATTCTTTGTGAGGAATTTAAAGTAGTTTACAGGGCAATAGACGTAAATTGAATTCTTAATACGTGAATTTATGAAATTCAAATTTGCAGAATCAAGAAAATCGGAACTGATAAAGGAGAATAATCATATGCAAGATATAAAAAATGAAGAATATGTTACATGCCCTCGCTGCGAGAAAGAAGTCTATAAGGATGCAATAACTTGTCCGTTTTGTAACTTTGGTATTATGGCATGGCTTGAAGGAGTGATTAATGAGAATGGAGAGCCCATGAAAAAGAGTTCTAAGCAAAAAGTTTATTGACCAAGAAATTAGGAGGATTCATTATGAGTGAGAAAACAGAGATTACTTTCATGCAAACAAGACTAATCCGGCTTGCTTCAGAAGAATGGCATTTACCTGTTGAACAGATTATCCACTTGTTTAAAGAAGCTGATGTTCTTGGATATATAGAAAAATGCTATGGGATTTTTCATTGTGAGGGTGATGAAGCTGTGCTTGAAGACATTACAGAATTTCTGGAAGGAAAGGGGATAAAGATTAGTGCTTGAGTTAAAAGATGGATTTGTTCTCTATCATGGAAGTTATTGTGAAGTAAAAGAGCCAGATCTTGCCAAATGTGCAAAGAGAAAAGATTTTGGGCAGGGATTCTATTTAACTACATCCAAGGAGCAGGCAGAAAGTTTTCTGAGAACCTCAATAGCCAAAGCAATCGCAACCGGAACAATTGAAGAAGGACAGAAGTTTGGATATATTTCAACTTTTGAATTCAACCTTTCAGGAAATCTTGAAACGCATATTTTTGAAAAGGCAGATGTAGACTGGTTACATTGCATTGCAGCTCATCGAAAGAAAAAAATGTTTATCGAAGTGGAACGTGAAATGGCAAGGTATGATATCATTGCAGGAAAGATTGCGGATGATGCAACAAACGCTACCCTTACTGCTTATCTCGCCGGGGCTTTCGGGACAGCAGGCGATAAGGAGGCAGACGATTTCTGCATCAGACAGTTGTTGCCCAATAAACTAAAAGATCAATATTGTTTTAAAACAGAAGCAGCTATTGAGTGTCTGAAATTTGTGAAAGGTGAGAAAATATGGCTGAAGTAACAATTCCAAAAGAAAAAATGAATTATACAATCGATCTTCTTATCACTATGGTGACAGATGAGATTGCAGAAGAAACGGGCAAGGACAGAAAAGAGATATTGACAGATTTTCTTTGTTCAAAGACAGGAAAAGCACTGTATGATGAGAACACAAAGCTGTGGTGCAATGGTCCAGCATATATTGCTGAATTGTATAGGGAAGAGTTAAAGAAATCCGGATATCAGATTTGAGATGAATGCATATCCGGATGGCGTGAAAACTTCCGCTGTTATATCGTTGTGACAATTAAATATTTCAAAAGTTACTGAGGTCAGCATTTCCTAATTATGGAACAATGACCTCAGTTTTTTTATACCCAGGAATCGGCATTTATGAATGAACCGGTTCTTTTTATTTACAGAAAAGAAGGAGGACGACAGAGTGAGCAGAGCAAAAAATCCGAAATACGAATCCATGTCGCTGGAAGAATTGAAGGCAAATATGGAAAAGAGCAGACAGGAACTGGAAGTTGCGATTCACAATAAAAATCTTCTGGAACAGAGAAAGAAGCTGGTGGAACGCAGAGAACGTTCCCACAGGCTGATTGTCAAAGGGGCAGAGTTTGAGAAAGCGTTTCCATTGTCAAGAGATCTGGAACAGGAAGAATTTCAGGAGGTAATGAACCAGATGCGTAACAGCAGTTACAACAAGAGTGTTGTGCGACAGAATTATATAGCTGCTTCACAAAAAGACAGACAAGAGATTGCCGAAGCAGTTAAAAAAACAGAGAAGGGAGATGACAGCTAATGGCACTGTATCATTTTTCAGTAAGACATGTATCCAGAGGGAAAGGACAGAGGGTGATCGCTTCCGCAGCCTATATTTCCGGGCAGAGGATTTTTGACAGTTATTACAACAAGATACACGATTATACAAGCAAGTCGGGTGTGGTATTTACAGAAATTCTGACACCGGAGTATGTGCCGGAGCGTCTGACTGACAGGGAAACCCTCTGGAACGAGGTGGAGCATGTGGAAAAGAACAACAAGGCACAGCTTGCCTATTCGTTTGACATTGCCTTGCAGAATGAATTGACACTTGAGGAAAACATCAGACTGGCGAAAGAGTTCTGTCAGGAGCAGTTTGTGGAACGTGGCATGATCGTAGATCTGGCAGTCCATGAGGGGAAATCGGACAATGAAGAAGAACCGGATAATCCCCATTTCCATGTACTTGTTCCAATCCGTCCTTTTACGGAGGAGGGAATCTGGGGTAATAAGCAGAGACGGGAATATATTCTTGATGAGGATGGAAACCGGGTAAAGGATGCCAGCGGAAAGGAAATCTTCAACGCTGTTTCCACTACCGGTTGGAATGACCCGGAACTTTTAAAGGAGTGGCGGAGGGCATGGACAGAGAAAGTAAATGGAAAATTTCGAGAGTGCCACATGGCAGCCAGAATTGACCACCGTTCCTACAAAGAACAGGGAATTGACCTGATCCCGACTATCCATGAGGGATATGAAGTCCGGGCAATGGAGAAAAAGGGAATCAAAACGGTGATAGGGGAACTGAACCGGGCAATCCGGCAGTTCAACCAGATGTTCATTTCCTTAAAAGAATCCATTCAGTGGATGAAGACTGCTTATGAAGAAATGAAAGCTGAGTTGGATCGCAGGCAGAACCCGACACTTTTGGAAAGCCTGCAGGATTATTATGATAAAAAGACACAGGGCAGACCACCACTTCCGAATTTCTATGAGGAAATGAAACGAAGAGGGAAGAATCTTTCCAACTTACAGGAGTTTGCAAAATCCATCAATTATCTTCAAACCCATCAGATAGAGACGATGGATGACTTGCAGGAACGGATTGAGGAATTGAACGGTGTTGTTTCTGTCAGCAAAAAAGAAATTTCCGAAAAGCGGAAACAGTTAAAGGAACTGGAGAATCTGGAAAAAATGGCAGAGGTAATCAAGACGAACCAGCCATTGATTGATGAGTACAACCATTTCTTTTTCCAGAAAAAACGGGAGAAATATTATCAGCAGCACAAAAAAGAAATCAATTATTACCGTAAATGTGAACGGGAACTAAAACAGCATCTGGATCAAAATGGGAAAGTCCCAACTGCCAGATGGAAACGGGAGAAAGAAGAACTCCAGTCGGTGATCGAAGAGCTGAAAGCAGACAATCAGCCGTATCAGGAGGAACTTGCATTTGTAAAAAAGGTACAGAGCTGTGCGGATATTGCCAGACGTGACCGGGAAATGGCAGAAACAGATACTTCCGGGCGTTCAGAAGAAAAAATGGAGGAGCAGAAACCAGAAAAGAAGACTTCCCTCTTGAGAAAACTGGATGAAAAGAAGAAAGAATGTGCAGAGCGTGATGCAAAACAACAGACAGTGAAGAAAAAACGGAACTATGAGATGAGTTTATAACAGTCTGTCAGCAGGACAGACAGGAAAGGATGAGGAAAATGCAGTATACGGAAGAACAGATTATAAGAGCAAACCAGACAGATCTTGTATCTTTTCTGAACGCACAGGGAGAACAACTGATGAAAAGCGGAAAGGAATACCGTTGGAAAAAGCATGACAGTGTAACAGTGTTTGGAAATAGGTGGTTCAGGCACAGTCAGGGGAGGGGTGGCTATCCGGTGGATTTTGTGATGGAATTTTACAATGCTACGTTTCCGGAAGCTGTCAAGATGCTGACCGGGGAAGAAGGCGAAGGCAGGAACAGTACCTGCCCCGCCCCGTCCCCTGACTTCCGGTTACCAGAGAAAGAGGAAAATAATGATAGAATCATCAGATATCTGACAGAAAACAGAGGGATGGAAAAGAATCTGGTGGAAGAATGGATCAGTAGTGGGGATATTTATGAAGAAAAGAAGCATCATAATGTGGTGTTTGTCGGCAGAGATGCAGATGGTATTCCAAGATATGCCCATTGCAGGGGAACTGATGAAATAAAATACCGGGGAGATGTGGCTGGATCTGATAAATCTTACGGATTCTGTCACAGAGGGACGGATAATCAATTGTTTGTGTTTGAAGCAGCCATTGATCTGCTCTCTTTTATTCAGTTGTTTCCCAAAGACTGGAGGAAGCGGAGCTACCTGAGTCTGGGTGGCATTTTCGGTGTGGCACTGATGGCTTTTCTTTCTGAACGCCCTCAGATTACTTCGGTTTTCCTGTGTCTGGATAATGACCAGGCAGGGAATGAAGCCTGTGAGAAGCTGGCAGAAGAAATCCCGGACGGATACAGTGTCATACGTCTGAAACCGTCCCGAAAGGACTGGAATGAAATCCTCTGTGACAAAAATGCAGACAGGAAGAAAGCAATCATCGAAACAGTTACAATGAAAGTACCGGAGAAGGAAGAACTGGTGCCGATGTTGTGTTACGAAGATATTGAACAGACCAGTGTAGAATGGCTGTGGTTCCCCTATCTTCCATTTGGAAAACTGACGATTATCCAGGGCAATCCGGGAGAGGGAAAAACTTATTTTGCCATGATGTTGACCGCAGCCTGCACGAACCGAAAGACTTTCCCAAATATGGAAGAGATTGAACCATTCAATGTAATATACCAGACTGCAGAAGACGGTATGGGAGACACAATCAAGCCGAGACTGGTAGAAGCAGGAGCAGACCTTAGCAGGGTGATGGTCATTGATGATACAGAGGAAGCACTGACATTATCCGATGACCGGATTGAGAAAGCAATCCATCAGAATCATGTCAGACTTTTAATCATTGATCCGGTACAGGCTTTTATCGGTGCAGATGTAGATATGAACCGGGCAAATGAAGTCCGTCCGGTATTTCGAAAACTGGGAATGATTGCTGAAAAGACCGGCTGTGCGATTGTGCTGATAGGACATCTGAATAAATCTTCGGGTACGCAGAGTACTTACCGGGGACTTGGCTCTATTGATATCATGGCGGCAGTGAGGAGCCTGCTTTTCATCGGAAAAGTAAAGAAAGACCCGACAACAAGAGTGCTGATTCATGAGAAAAGTTCCCTTGCACCTCCGGGTGAGACGATGGCATTTAAACTTGGAGATGAAGAAGGTTTCCGCTGGGTGGGAGCTTATGAGATTTCTGCCGATGATCTTCTGGACGGAAAGGAAGGAAAGCCGACAGAAACAAAGCTGCAGCGGGGAACGAAACTGATCTATGAACTGCTTGCAGACGGAAATGCAGTCACAATCCGGGAACTGGATGAAAAGGCAAAAGCACAGGGGATCTCCCAGAGAACCATGCGTGAAGCCAGAAGCCGGATGAAAGAAGAACTGGATTATCAGATGAATGAAAAGCAGGAAAACACTATTCGATTAAGAAAATAAAAAGAAATGGGTGACGGCAGGATTTTGGAGTGGACGGCAGGCTTTATAGATACCCTATCTGCCGCCTGCCGTCTGCCAGTGCAAGGCAATCAAACGGAAACAGTAGGTATCCATACGAAAATAAAAAAATGCAACCAACAGTCTGGGCAGTTAATCTGAAAAATGGATTAGCTGTTCTTTTTTTGCAAAAAATGGAGGTTTTACAATGGCGGCGAAGAAGAAAATCATCAATATCAAAGTGTATTTTGACGGTGATCAGGACGCAAAAGCAGTATTTGCCGCGGTGATTGCACAGAAAATACGTGACACAAAAACAAAAGATAAACTTGCAATAATGAAAGATAAGCAGTATAATGATTATGAGTTCAGTAATCTGAAATCTGCGTAGGATGTGCAACGTAACGGAGGTATCAGATGAACAACAGATATATGAGTAACAATACAGACAGAAATGCAACATGGAGAGTTGGCGTATATTGCCGACTTTCCAAAGATGACGAACTGACCGGAGAGAGCGCCAGCATCTCCAACCAAAGGGACATTCTGGTGAATTACTGTCAGTCACAGGGCTGGCAGGTGGTGGATGTGTTTCAAGACGATGGTTATACAGGACTGAACACAGACCGACCGGACTTACAGAGACTTCTCAAAGCCTGTGAAAAAGGACTGGTGAATCTTGTAATCACCAAAGATCAGAGCCGACTGGGACGAAACCATGTACAGACAGGATTTCTGATGGAAGAGTTTTTTCCGAAGCATGGAGTAAGGTATATCGCATTATACGACAATGTGGATACCTTTGACGGGGACAATGAGATTGCTCCTTTTAAGAATGTACTGAATGAGATGTATTCCAGAGACATTTCCAAGAAAGTCCATGCGTCCTATCACCTGCAGGCAACTAAGGGCAAGTTTACAGGCGTTGTTCCACCACTGGGATATCAGAAAGACCCGGAGGAAAAGGGACATCTCCTGATTGACGATGAGACAGCACCGATTGTCCAGAAAATCTTCCAGTGGGCGGTGGATGATCATGGGATTAACTTCATATCCAGAGAACTGGAACGACAGCAGATTCCCTGCCCGTCATGGTGGCACCGGGAACGGGGACTCCGTACCTATTACACAAAATGGGAAAAGAAAGACCCTGAAAATGGGAAATATGTATGGGATGAATCCTATCTGAAATCCCTGTTGATGAATCCTGTTTACTGTGGTGATATGGCTTCCCAGAAGAGGTACTACCGTTTTAAGATTGGCAATCAGGGAGATAAAGCTCCGGAGGACTGGATCACAGTCAGGAATACCCATGAAGCAATCATTCCACAGGATGTATTTGCTCTGGTACAGGCGAAGATGAAAGGCAGGAAACGCCAGACAGAACAGGGAGAATACAGTATGTTTGCCGGTTTACTCCGCTGTGCAGAGTGTGGTGGTGCATTAACATTAAAGAAGACACACACCAAAGACCAACATGAAGTTTATACCTGTTCCACTTATATCCATAAGGGGAAAGCACACTGCACTCAGCACCGGGTGGACGCTGATGATCTGTATGATGCAGTCCTTACCAGAATCCAGGAATGTGCAAAAGCAGTCACCGGAGATGGAACAGAACTGGAAGACAGGGTAAAAGAGTTGTGTGAGGAAGATACGCAGGGACACAGAGACAGTCTGGAGAAGCTGGTATCAAAGCAGAAAGACCGTCTGGAGACGTTAGACCGGCTGATTGCAAAACTGTATGACGACCTCATCAATGACAAGATTACAGAATCTGTTTTTGATAAGATGTTGGAGAAGACACAGAAAGAGCAGGCAGATATCAAAAAGGAACTTTCCCAAAATGAGAGTGTGCTGAATACAGAAGAAAAACTGGATGCACAGTCCCAACAGTGGATTGACGATATCAGCGAGTATGCGGATATCAAAGAACTGGATGCCAATCTTCTGAACCGACTGATCAGTAAAATCATTATCTCAGAACCGCAGGAGAAAGACGGAAAAGAAAATTACCGCCGTACTCCTGAAACGGTTACAATGGAAATTCATTTCAATTTAAAACCAATACCGGAGCTTGGAACCATCGAAAGAGGTTCCGGCTCCCATAAATAAGAAAAATCTATCAAAATTTAATCTATTTTAATCTTTTCAAGGCTCATTTCGAGCCAATATTTTCTCATAAAAGACATAAAACAGCTCATGGCGGGCGGCGGCATCATCGTCATTGGCACCACGCTGATCCCTCTGCTGTCTGGCCTGTTTTAAGGTAGGCGCTTATGGATTTTCTCACCGACTGGCTCACAAACTGGCTCAAAGAGCTTCTGATTGGCGGGATCATGGGAAACCTCGAAGGGCTTTTTGATACCGTCAATACCCAAGTCGGAGAGATTGCGGCACAGGTAGGGACTACCCCGGCGGCGTGGCACGCCGGGGTTTTCTCCCTGATCCGACAGCTTTCCGAAACGGTGATCCTGCCGATTGCCGGAATGGTGCTGACCTTTGTTGCCACTTATGAGCTCATACAGATGCTTTTGGAAAAGAACAATATGCACGAGGTTGACGTTGCAAACCTCTATAAATGGATGTTCAAAACAGCCTGTGCAATCTTAATCCTGTCAAATACATTCAATATCGTCATGGCTGTGTTCGATGTGTCGCAGAGCGTTATCGCGCAGGCAGGCGGGCTCATTCAAGGCTCCACCGATGTTTCGGCGGATATGCTTGCCGAACTGGAAACCTCGCTGGAGGCGATGGACTTGGGGCCGCTGTTGGGGCTGTGGCTGCAGTCTGCGCTCATTGGCTTCACGATGAAGGCGATGGGAATTATCATTTTCGTTTTGGTGTATGGCAGGATGCTGGAAATCTATCGCGCGTCCAGAAGCGCCGCTTTTCATCCAAAGGCGGTGCGCGGACATTTTGGGAATCCGGCTTTAGCAAGCCGGTAAAGAAAAGTATCAAAGACGTGAAAAGCGTCACTTTAGCGTCATCCGATTTACCCCGGAGGGAAACCACAAGGGGGACAATAGCGTATCGGAAAAATCGCGAGTTGGGAAAACCATCTACCCACGACTGAGCGGCAAGACGCAACATTGTGAATGAGGAGCAAGGCTAAACTGCTTTAAGGGTAGTCCGAGGCGGGATACTCGACCCGGCGGCGCAGGATGGTTGTATTCGCCGTATGTCATAGCGGAATGTGACAGGTAAACACAGACCGCAAGATACTTATGACAGCCAGCCGCAGTAAGCGGAAAAGGACGAAAACCCACTACCGACACCACAATACGCGTATCCCAAAGTGTCTAACTGGAGATTGCCTAAACCGGAACGCCGGAACTATCCGGCTATGCGTAATGCCGCAAGGCGATAAATTTCAAGGGGTAAAAACCCAAGAAAGATGACGCTGAATATCCGGCATGGCAACGGAGCCTCCGTAGTAGTCCGAGGGCGGGAAAGCTGTCTACATGGCGAAGGGAGGCAGGATGTCAACCAATTCATAAAAAGGAAAGGTGCGTGAGGCATTATGAGAAGTCCTGAAAATGTGTTGGAAAGCCTAAAATCCAAGGCGTGTAACAAGAGTTACAAGTACGAGCGGTTATACCGCAACCTGTACAATCCACAATTCTATCTGCTGGCATATCAGCGGATACAGGCGAAACCAGGCAACATGACAGCCGGAACAGACGGCAAAACCATTGACGGAATGGGAATGGCAAGGATAAACGCCCTCATTGAAAAGATGCGGGATTTTAGTTACCAGCCTAACCCGACAAGGAGAACGTATATCCCGAAATCCAATGGGAAAATGCGTCCTCTGGGGATACCGTCATTCGACGATAAACTGATACAGGAGGTGGTGCGGCTCATCTTAGAGAGTATTTATGAGCCAACCTTTAGCGACTATTCCCACGGTTTCCGTATAAACAGAAGCTGTCATACGGCACTCAAATATGTGCAGAAATATTTTACGGGGACAAAGTGGTTCGTTGAGGGGGATATAAAGGGCTGTTTTGACAACGTAGACCATCATGTGTTGATTGCTATTTTGCGAAAGCGGATTGCAGATGAATATTTCATCGGTCTGCTCTGGAAGTTCTTGAAAGCTGGATATATGGAGGATTGGAATTACCACAATACTTATTCCGGCACTCCGCAAGGCTCAATCATCAGCCCTATCCTGGCAAACATCTACATGAACGAACTGGACAGTTATATGGCAGAGTATGCAGAGAAATTCAACTGCGGAAACCGCCGTAAAATCAATCCTGCGTTCAAGAAGAAATTGGATGTCTGCCGAGGAAAAGAACAAAGGCTTAAAAGAAATATCTCTAAAATGAGCGTGGAAGAAAGAGAGGGCTTAATTGCAGAAATCCGGGAACTTCGGCGTAGTCTGAAATCTATACCGTATAGCGACCAGATGGACGATAGCTATAAACGGCTTTGCTATATCCGATACGCCGATGATTTCTTAATCGGAGTTATCGGCAGCAAAGAGGACGCAGAACAGATTAAACAAGATGTAGGCTACTTTATCCGGGACAAACTCCATCTGGAAATGTCCGAGGAAAAGACATTGATTACTCATGGACACGACTCTGCGAAGTTCTTGGGATATGAGGTCACAATCGCCAAAGGCGAACACAACAAAAAGACCAAAACCGGGGCTACCAGACGGGTAAACAATGGAAAAGTCTTACTTTATGTTCCCCATGATAAGTGGGTAAAACGATTGTTCTCCTACAATGCCCTCAAGATTAAATACGACAAACAAAATGGAAACAAAGAGGTTTGGGAGCCTGTCCGGCGCACTCGCCTGTTGCACTTGGACGATTTGGAAATCCTAAACCAATACAACGCAGAAATCCGTGGATTGTATAACTACTACCGACTTGCAAACAACGTGTCAGTACTCAATAACTTCTACTATGTAATGAGATACAGTATGCTCAAAACCTTTGCTGGAAAATATCGGACACGAATCAGCAGAATTATCCGCAAGTACCGTCAAGGAAAAGATTTTGTTGTGGAATATCCGAAGAAAAACGGCAAGGTCGGAAAGGTATTGTTTTACAATAATGGGTTCCGCCGGGACACTAAAGTAGAAAGCGGAAATCCTGATATAGTAGCAAGAATTTTTGAGAATTATGGGCGTAATAGCCTTATAAAAAGACTGCAAGCAAACAGGTGTGAGTGGTGTGGCGCAGAGAATGTGCCGCTTGAAATACACCATATACGAAAACTCAAAGATTTAAGTGGCAGAAAACAATGGGAAATCGCCATGATTGGGCGTAAGCGCAAGACAATGGCACTCTGCATTGACTGCCACGATAAGTTACACGCAGGAAAGTTAGACTGACATCTGGAGAGCCGGATACATCGAGAGGTGTAAGTCCGGTTCGGAGGGGAGTTCTCGGAAACCTGCCATAGTGATATGGTAAGGCGCCGGGTTCTTACCCTACTGCTGACCAGTCTGGCCCCCATCCCCGTTGCTACGCTTTCCAACCGGGAGCTTGGCGGCACCGGGCAGAACTATATCAAGTCCCTGTTTGCCGTTGGCTTTCAAGGGCTGCTGATCCTTGTATGTGTTGCAATTTACGCGGTGCTCATTCAAGGCATCGCAACAAGCGGCGATCCCATCGGGGCGATTTGGGGAACTGTGGGCTACACGGTTTTGCTTTGCTTCATGCTCTTTAAGACCGGGAGCATTGCCCAGCGTATCTTTGGCGCTCACTAACAGGAGGAGGTGCTTATGCCGAGAAGATACGGGGCGAATGGAACGCGCTTATGGAATGGAAAAACGCCGGAGGAGTTTACTGAAGCGGACGCTTACCGCTTTATGGCGGAAACGGAGGCCGTCCTGCAAAGAAAAGAGCTGATGGACGATCCCGCCCAGCCTGCTCCGGCAAGCGGAAAGGAGGAATTTTATCTGAGTAAGAAGGACGATGTATTGCTGACCCCGGAGCAGATTGCTGCGGAGGAACGGCGCTGGCTGTTTGATGCTCCCATCGCGGAGCTTGCAGAAGTCAAGGGCGTTAGCATTGATGAGGCAGTAAAAATGCGGACAGATGCTGTCTTGCAGGAGGCGGTTGTTCCGATCACGGTATCTGTCCGCCCGATTGAGCCGCAGGGAAAACTGATCGGCTTCGCCAGCGTCAATTTTGGCGGTGTGGTCATCGACGATTTTAAGGTTGTGGACGGAAAAAACGGAATTTTCCTCGGTGCTCCCTCTAAACCCGATCCTGCCAGCCGGACGGGATACCGGGCTACGGTTCGGATTCCTGACCGTGCCACACAGGAACGGATCAATGCAGCTGGTGTGGAGGCGTATCATGCGGCGGTGGAACAGCTTGTTACACGGGCCCAGGCGGTACGGCCTGCCCCGATCAAGGAGCAGATGGCCGAGGCCGCAAAGCAGGCAGGAAAAGAAAACGCCGCCCGGCCTGCGCCTGCCAAGGCAAAGGAGGCCCGCAATGACCGATAGCCGCACTTTGGGACAACGTGTCCCGAAGGAGGGCTTGTTTCTCATGGACGGCATCGAGGGCTTGCATTCTTTGCCAAAACATAGCGTGGATATGCTGCTGACTGATCCGCCCTACGGCACAACCCGGAATTATTGGGATGTGCCCCTGCCGCTCCCGGAGCTGTGGGAGGCGGTGAAATGGGCAGTCAAGCCGAATGGCGCAGTGCTGTTTTTCGCACAGTGCCCCTTTGACAAGGTGCTGGGCGCATCCAACCTCGCCATGCTCCGCTATGAGTGGATTTGGTACAAGGAGCGCGGAACGGGCTTTCTCAATGCAAACCGGGCTCCACTGAAAAAGTCCGAGAATATCTTAGTGTTTTACCAGAAGTCCCCGGTCTACAATCCGCAGTTTACTTATGGCAAGCCTTATACCCGTGTTCATTCCCGAAGCGGTACAAGCTCCAACTATGGGAAATTTGAACGGCAGGGCTCCGAGTCCAACGATGGCCGCCGCTATCCCGGAAATGTACTATTTGTGCCTACGGTGTCCGGCGGCATCCATCCTACACAGAAGCCTGTGGAGCTTTGTGAGTACCTGATCCGCACCTATACCCGCCCCGGAGAACTGGTCGCGGACATTTGCGTTGGCTCCGGCACAACCGCGATTGCAGCCATCAACACAGAACGCCGCTTTGTATGCTTTGAAACGGCCCCGTCCTTTTATGCCGCCGCCAGTGAGCGCATCCGTGCGGCGCAGGCAGTAAAAAGCTCCGGCGAGAAAGGAGTGTAATTATCCAGCAGTATTCTATCATTTACGCCGATCCCCCTTGGCGCTACTCGGCTAAGAAAGTACAGGGCGCGGCGGAAAATCATTATCCCACTATGAGCATTGAGGATTTATGTGCGTTGCCTGTGGCTGATCTTGCAGCCCCGGACAGCGCACTCTTTTTATGGGCTACTTTCCCGCAGCTCCCGGAGGCGCTCCGGCTGATCGAGGCTTGGGGCTTCACCTACAAAAGCGTTGCTTTCGTCTGGCTGAAAAAGAACAAGAAGGCGGATAGCTGGTTTTACGGCCTTGGCTTCTGGACAAGGGGCAATGCAGAAATCTGCCTGCTGGCGACCAAGGGACATCCAAAGCGGCAGGCTGCCAACATTCATCAATTCATCATTTCCCCGATTGAAGCCCATAGCAAAAAGCCGGACGAGGCCCGCGCCAAAATCATTTCCCTGATGGGCGATCTGCCCCGCGTGGAGCTTTTTGCCAGGCAGACCCCGCCCGGCTGGGCTGTATGGGGAAATGAAGTAACACCAACCATCCCGGACTTTGGGACACATTGTCCCGAAGTGCAGAAAGGAGTGTGATCTATGCCCTATGTAAACGTACCAAACGATTTATCCAAAATCAAAACAAAGATGGCTTTCAACCTCACCAAACGCCAGCTTGTCTGCTTCGGCAGCGCGGGCGCAGTGGGGATTCCGGCCTATCTGCTGACCCGTGGCACCCTCGGCAATACCGGGGCGATGTTTCTCATGCTGGGAATTATGCTCCCGGCGTTCCTGCTGGCCATGTATGAAAAGGACGGCTTACCCTTTGAAAAGGTGGTGCGGAATATCATCCGGGCCAAGTTTCTAAGGCCGGGGATCAGGGCCTACCGAACCGAAAACATTTATGCGCCCTTTGCCGGGCCGGGCGCTGGAAAGGAGGATGTGATTGAAAAACACAAAGAAGAAAAACGTAGCCGCCGCCAAGGGTAAAGGCCGGGCGACCCTGTCTGCCCAACAGACAATCCCGTATCTGTCCATGCACCCGGACGGTGTGTGCAAGCTCCCGGGTGGGCTCTATACAAAAACCGTGGAATATGAGGACATCAATTACTCCGTGGCATCCACCGAGGATCAGACTGCCATATTCAGCGGATGGAGTTCATTTCTCAACTACTTTGACAGTTCGCTGCCGTTCCAGCTTTCCTTTATCAACCGTCGTTCCCATTCCCGCAGCCGCTATCAAGTCAATATCCCGAAAGCGGATGACAACTATAACAGCGTCCGGGATGAGTTTACCGGGATGCTGAAAAATCAGATTGCCAAAAGCAATAACGGCATTGAACGCTCAAAATACATCACCTTTGGCATACCCGCCGAGGGGATTGCGGAGGCACGGCCCCGTCTGGAGCGTGTGGAGGCCGATGTCATGGGAAACTTTAAGCGACTGGGCGTTCCCTCGGAGCCGATGGACGGACGGGCCCGCCTTGCGCTGCTTCATAGCCAGATGCACCCGGGGAGCCGTGAGGCGTTCCGCTTTTCGTGGAAAGACATCCCGCAGACTGGGCTCGGCACAAAAGACTTTATTGCCCCGGACAGTCTCGACTTCCGCCAGTCCCGCACATTCCGCATCGGCCAGTATTGGGGCGCGGTGTCCTACTTACAGATTATGGCATCGGAGCTTTCGGATAAGTTGCTGGCGGAAATCTTGGAGCTGGATGCGGAAATGACCGTGACCATGCACATTCAGACCGTGGATCAGCTCAAGGCAATTAAGACCATCAAGGGGAAAATCTCGGACATCGGAAAAATGAAAGTGGAGGAACAGAGAAAGGCTGTGCGCTCCGGCTATGACCCGGACATTCTTCCCCCTGACCTGATTACATTCAGCAAGGACGCGGCGGAGCTTCTGGCTGATTTGCAATCCCGCAATGAGCGAATGTTTCTGCTGACCTTTACGGTGGTAAACCTTGCCCCTACTCGCCAGCGGCTGGAAAACGATGTGTTTACCGTGGGCGGCATCGCGCAGAAATACAACTGCGCTCTGCGCCGTCTGGACTGGCAACAGGAACAGGGCTTTGTTTCTTCGCTGGCCCTTGGCTACAACGAGGTAGAAATCCAGCGCGGTATGACAACCAGCTCCACAGCCATTTTTATCCCCTTTATGACAAGGGAGCTCCGCATGGCTGGACAGGCCCTCTACTATGGCATGAACGCACTTTCTCACAATGTCATCATGGCTGACCGCAAAAAGCTGAAATCGGCAAACGGGATGTACTTGGGCTCTACGGGCTCCGGAAAGAGCTTTGCCGCAAAGCGCGAGCTCTTGAATGTGTTTCTCACCATCCCGCAGGATCGGATCATCGTGGTTGACCCGATGGGCGAATACGCGCCGCTGGTGCGAAGGCTGGGCGGTCAGGTGATCGAGATTGCCCCGGACAGCCCGCACCATCTCAATCCGATGGATGTGGAGCTCAATATGGCTGCCGGAGAAAGCCCGCTTTCCATGAAGGCGGATTTTCTTTTGTCCCTGTGCGAGCTGGTGGTCGGCGGCAAGGAAGGCTTGCAGCCCATTGAAAAGACGGTCATTGACCGCTGTGTGCGTTTGGTGTACCGGGAACAGGCGCTCGGACTGGAAACTGCAAAAACACCGCTGTTGCAGGATTTGTACGAAGAGCTCTTACGCCAGCCGGAGCCCGAAGCCCGGCGCGTGGCAACTGCCTTAGAGCTTTATTGCACAGGCTCCCTCAATCTCTTTAACCATCCTACCAACGTCAAGACGGACAGCCGTGTGGTGTGCATCGTTCTGAAAAACATGGGCGAAAACCTTAGAAAGATTGCAATGCACATCACAAATGAGTTTGTTTCGCAGGCGGTGGATCAGAACTTCCACGAGGGCGCGGCAACTTGGTGCTACTTTGACGAGTTTCACATTCTGCTCCGTGATCCACTGACAGCCAGCTACTTTGTGGCGGTCTGGAAAATGCTGCGTAAAAAAGGATGTGTGCCGTCTGCTTTGACGCAGAACGTCAAAGACCTTTTGGCAAGCCGTGAAATCGAGAACATTCTGGACAACACGGATTTTATGATTCTGCTTTCGCAGGCGCAGAGTGACCGTACCATTCTGGCAAAACAGCTCGGTATTTCCGAGCATCAGCTTTCCTATATCACACACAGCAATTCCGGCGAGGGGCTGTTGTTCTATGGAAATGTAACCATTCCGTTTGTGGATCGGTTCCCTCGCGGAGAAATCTATGACCTGCTGACTACCCGCCCGGAGGATATGAAGAATGAAACGAAAAACGAATAAGACCAAGGAGGAGGCTTGGTCGCAGACCGCCCACGCCCCTGACGGGGAACAGCCCGGGCCGGAGGCTTCCGACACTTCGGGACAAAGTGTCCCGAAGTCCAAGTTCCGCAAAAAGAGCCAGCAGGAACAGGCTGCGGCGGCAAAGCTCCACATGGAGTCCCAAGGCGAAAAACTGGAACAGGCCCGGGAGAAGCTGGCAAAGCAAAAGCCGCCGAAAAAGCCCGGCCCGGTAAAACGCATAGGCCGTGTTGCCAGCGGTTCCGTTCACAGCTTCGTGCATGGCAAGATTTTTGAAGTGGAACAGGAAAATGTCGGCACGGAAGGCGCACACCGTTCTGAGCTTGTGGGAGAAACCGCGCTACGGCATGGCTCTCGCTTTGTGCGCCGTAAAGTCCGGGAACATCCGGCAAAAGTGGTACGCAAGGCCGAGGCCCGCTATACCAAGTACACGGCGGACTACCATTTTCACACCGCCGCACAGGAGCACCCGGAGCTGACGAAAAATGCCCTTACCCGCTACTGGCAGAAGCAACGGCTCCGCAGGCAATACCGCAAGCAGGCAAAGGAGGCTGCAAAGCAGAGCGCGGCTGCGGCTGGGAAAACTGCCACAGCCACAGAACGCCTGACTGCCCGGGCAGTGGAATTTGTCAAAAGTCATCCCGCAGGTGCTGTGATTGCGGTGCTCTGTGTGTTACTCCTGTTTGCTATGCAGTCCTGTTCCTCTACCATGCTTATGCTGGGGAACGCCGGGGCCGGTGCATTAGGGGCCAGCACCTATCCTTGCGAGGATCGGGATATGCTGGCCGCCGAAGCTGCCTACTGTGCGCTGGAAGATGATTTGCAGCATTATCTGGACACCTATGAAAGCACCCATGACTATGACGAATACCACTTCGATCTGGACGAAATCGAACATGACCCCTATGTGCTGCTTTCTCTTTTGTGTGCGCTCCATGAGGGGCAATGGACAATAGACGAAGTACAGGGAACGCTGCAAATGCTGTTTGACCGCCAGTACATTCTCACGGAGGATGTAGTGGTGGAAACCCGGTATCGCACGGAAACCGACACATGGACGGACGCGGACGGCAACTCCCATACGGACACCTATCAGGTGCCTTACGACTATTACATCTGTACGGTCACGCTGGAGAACTTTGATTTATCCCATGTGCCCGTATATGTCATGGGCGAGGAGCAGCTTTCACGGTATGCCATCTATATGGCAACGCTGGGAAACCGCCCCGATCTGTTCCCGGATTCTCCCTATGTGAACAAGTACATTACCGGGAAACCCGGTGATTACGAAGTGCCCGGAGAATATCTGGACGATGAAACCTTTGCCGCGATGCTTGCCGAGGCGCAGAAATATATCGGCTATCCCTATGTGTGGGGCGGCAGTTCTCCCGCCACTTCCTTTGATTGCTCGGGCTACGTTTCGTGGGTCATCAATCACTCCGGCTGGAATGTGGGCAGGCTGGGAGCCCAGGGACTCTATAACATCTGTACGCCGACCAGTTCTCCCAAAACCGGTGATCTGGTGTTCTTCAAAGGCACCTATGACACGCCGGGTGTGAGCCATTGCGGGATTTATGTCGGTGACGGGAAAATGCTGCATTGCGGAGATCCCATCGGCTACGCAAATTTGAATACAAGCTACTGGCAATCTCATTTTTACGCCTACGGGCGTTTACCGTGACAGGAGGTTTTGAAATGGCAACTACCAAAAGCATGAAAATTCAGGCCGAGATTGATAAGGTCAAGGCCAAAATCAGTGAACAGCAGGCCCGGCTCAAGGAACTGGAACAGAAAAAGCTGGAGGCAGAAAACAGCGAGATCGTGGACATTGTGCGCGGCATGAGCATTTCTCTTACGGAGCTCCCGCTGCTGTTTGAGAAGCTGAAGGACGGCGGCACTTTGGGACAAAGTGTCCCGAAGTCCGAAGAAGAAAAGAAGGAGGAAAACTGAATATGAAACATTTTCGTATGTTGGCGGCGGGGCTTTGCTCCGCCGTTCTTTTATGCGGCTTTGCAATCCCGGCCTATGCCTATTCGGACGGCGGGAATGAGGAACCGCCTGTTGTGGAAGAAACTCCGACCCCGGAGCCTGCACCTACCATTACCCCGGGCGAGGGCTTTTCGGAGGATGGAAACCTTGTGACCCGCGATCTGCTCTACGATGCTGCAACCAACAAACAGTTCATCACGGTGGAAACCAACGGCGGCAACACCTTTTACATTGTCATTGACTATGACAAGCCTGTGGACGAGGACGGCGAACAGTATCACACCTACTTTTTGAACATGGTGGATGAAGCCGATCTGCTGGCGGCACTGGAGGCCGCTGGCGGAGAACTTCCGGCCTGCTCCTGCACAGAAAAATGTGCGCCCGGAGCCATCCATACGGATTGCGAGGTCTGCGCGGTCAACATGACCGAGTGTGCTGGCACAGCTCCCGAACCCGCCCCGGTGACGGAACCTGCGGAGGAGCCGGAACCCGAGCCCCAACAGGAAAGCAATACCGGGACACTTCTGCTGATTTTGGCTGTGGCTGTTCTGGGTGGCGGTGCAGGCTGGTACTTCAAAATTTACCGCCCGAAGCATGAAAAAGCTGCTGTACCCGAAGAGGATTACAGCGAGGAACTGGCTGATTATGACGATCCCGAGGACGATGGGCCGCCTTGGGACGAGGACGATACCGAAAGCGAGGATAATGAATGAGATTTACCAACAACCCCTATGAGGGATTTATGAAAGAAAAAAGCTACTTTAAGGGTGTGCCGCCCAGCCTGCCGCCGAAGGGCTCCCGTTGTGACGGCTGCCCTTACTGGCGCGGGATCGGCTGCGTGTTCTGCTACCGGGAGCAGCTCAAACCACCGGGCAACGGGAGGTGATGCTGTGGGCCGAGAACTGACCCGGACAGAAAAAGCGGCAATCCGCAGGCTGGTGTCAAAATGGTGTGCCAACTATGACCGGGACTGCGGCTGCCTGCCGCTGGATTGCGAGTGCTATATGTTTGGGAAATGCTGGACGGGGGCTTATTGCCGCTACTTCCGCGAGGCAGTTCTGCCCCTTGATCCGGCGCTGGAGGCTGCGTTGCTGACAGAGGGGCCAAGGCCGGATTTCAAGGCTTGCCCGGTATGTGGCAGAGCCGTGGCTCCTGATGGACGGCAAACCTATTGTTCGGCGGCCTGTGCAAAGGCGGCACACCGCAGACAGCAGCGGGAATATATGCGGAAAAAACGGGGCTGATGTGTTGACAATTAGGCCAGCCTAAACCCGCTTATGACAAGGCTTTTTAAGGCCCTTTTCTGCGGGAGGTGTATGTTTCTATGTCCGGCCCTGTTTCCGTGAGATGCTGTCAACATTTTAGCTGCCGGGGCTTTGGGACAATTTGTCCCAAAGTTCCGGCTTTTGTGGAAGGAGATACTATGCCGAAATATTATCCGATCAACGAAGAAGCCGCAAAGCGGGCAAAAGATATGAACAGCTTTTCCGACTATCAGCCGGGCTCCGCTACGGCGGGCTACCGGGCAATGGTCGATGAAGCGTATGCAGCGGCGGAACGCCAGAAAGCGCGTGTCGATCCCATGTACCATGATAAGATTGACACACTGGTGGATCGCTATGCCCGGAAACTTGCCGAAAATCTGAATGAACGCAATGTGATTGATGCCCGTGTACCCTCTATTCTGATCTCTGGGGGCGGCAACTTCCCTGTGGCAAAAAAGCACAAGCAGAACGCCGCCCGGGATCGCAACTATGGAGAGTATGCGGAGATTTCAAAGCTGCTTGATAAAATCCGCTCTGTTGGTATGGGCGGGATCAGCGCAGACGATGATCTGGCCGTGGAAAAGCTGACAAAAAAGCTGGAGGGGCTGGAGTCCCAGCAGGCCACCATGAAGGCGGTCAATGCGTATTTTCGGAAACACAAAACGCTGGACGGCTGCCCGGAGCTTACGCCGGAGCAGGCCGAAAAGCTCAAAGCAGATATGGCGCAGTCATGGCACTTGGATAAAAGCAAGCCGTACCCCGCCTATCTGCTTTCCAACAACAACGCCAACATCCGCCGTGTACGCCAGCGCATTGAGGAACTGAGCAGCCGCTCCGAGTTTGCTGGCTGGACATTCCCCGGAGGTGAGGCCAAAATCAACGAGGCTGAAAACCGTTTGCAGCTTATTTTTGAGGAAAAGCCCGATGCCGATCAGCGGCAGGAACTGAAAAGCAACGGCTTTAAGTGGGCTCCCAGCCAAGGGGCATGGCAGCGGCAGCTTAACCAGAACGCCATCCGTGCTGCGGCCCGGATAGACTTTCTGCGACCCGAGGACGGTACAAGCCCCTATCAGCTCCAGCCGTTTGTGAAAAGAGAAAACAAAGAAATGTCTCGATGATGGGAGGTGTACTATGGACAAAAATCAAGGCTATGCTATTTTGAAGGCGGTCATGCTGGAAAATGGGCGGGGATTTGCATTGGGCGAACATCCCACCGCGCCATCCCGCTATGTCACATGGGCCTGCTATGATGACAAGGACGGCCAGCGGCAGTACGAATGGGGTCACTATGGAAATGACCGCACCGCGATGGAACAGGATTTTGCAGACCGGGTGCAGGACTATCAGCGTATTTATAACGTGGGGATCAGGCAGACCGAGGCTCCCGGCCTTTACAAGTATTATTCGACCCAGCGGCCTGTGGACATCGGGACATTCCCGAAGCCGCCTTATAACAAGCCGGATGAAATCTTCAATTACGATCAGCGCATCCCGGTGGAAAATGGCTCGTTCCTGGCTTGGGGCTATCTTACCTATACCCGCCCGCTAACGGAAAAACAGGCATCCGACTATGAGCTGCGTCCTGCGCCTGATAATCCCGACAGGCCCCGTCCGATTGCCGAGCAGATGAAAAATGCGGCAAAGTTGGCGGAGGCAGATCGCGGCTCGGAGGCTCCGGCTCCCCAACGGAGGCAGCCTGACCGTGGCGATAGATAAGGAGGTGCGTATATGGAAAAGAAACGTGAACAGGAATTGTCTGTACTGGAGGTGCTGCGCCTGCACCGTGAATTTCATTTGCCGCACCCTGTTCCGGCAGACGAACAGGAAAAGCCGCTGGATAAGGTAAAGGAGCCGCCCCGCGCCTGCCGCAGCCGGGAGCGTGAGGAGCGATGACAAAAAAGCGCCGCCGTCCGATCCATCTTCATGTGATGGTGTCGGAGGCGGAGCAGGCTCTGATTCAAGAACGTATGGCGGAGGCTGGCATCCGTAATATGGGAGCCTATATGCGGAAAATGGCCCTGAGTGGGTATGTGCTTCATGTTGACCTTTCGCCTGTTCGTGAGCTGGTTTCGCTCCAGCGGCGCTGCTCCAACAATCTGAACCAAGTGGCAATTCAGGCCAACACCTACGGCGCAATTTATCCCGAAGAACTCGCAGCCTTACAGCGGGACTATGCCGCTTTGTGGGGGCCGCTGTCTGATCTCTTGAAACAGCTCTCCGCGCTGGTAGAGCTCTGATCCAGCCGGGGAGTGGTTGATACCGCTCCCCGGCTTTTTCTACTTCGGGACAAAGTGTCCCAAAGTAAAAATACTGTTTGCCGGAAGGAGGGATTTTTACGGCGACCACCTACATCCGCCCTTATAAAACAGCGGCGGGAAAAAGTGCAATTCAAACGATGGAGGATCGTTTCACCTATGGCCTGAACCCGGAAAAGCTGGGAGCCGTATCTTCCTATCTCTGCGATCCGAACACGGCCCCCGCCGAGTTTCTTTTGGTAAAAAGTCAATACCTTGCAGAGACAGGCCGGGCCGTATCCCGCGGGGCCCTGTTCTTTCAGATCCGGCAGGCGTTCCTGCCCGGGGAGGTTACGGCGGAAGAAGCAAACCGTATCGGCTATGAAACGGCGATGCGCTGGACAAAGGGAAAGTATCAGTTCTTCGTCTGTACGCATACCGACAAGGCCCATATCCACAATCACATTTATTTCAATGCGACGGCCTTTGACCGCTCCCGGAAATTTCATAATTTCATTGGTTCGTCCTTTGCCCTGCGGCGGCTCTCTGACCGCGTGTGCATCGAACATGAATTGTCTGTTATCCAAAATCCGCGCCAGCACAGCAAGGGCCGCTTTCTCCACTATGGCCAGTGGATCGGGGAAAAGCCGCCCTCTGCCAAGCAGCGGGTACGTCTGGCTATTCTCGCCGCTTTGGAGAAAAAGCCCACGGACTTTGCCGACTTTCTTCGTCTCATGGAGGAGTCCGGCTTTGCCGTAAAACAGGGGCGCGGCGGTGTCATCTCATTCCTTGCGCCCGGACAGGAAAAATCAACCCGGCTCCGGGCTTCTACACTGGGAGCCGGATTTGACCCGGAGGACATCAAGGCGGTAATTGCTGGGGAACGTCCGCTCCCTGAACTACCAGAGGAGCCCACGGTTCCGCCACGGCGAGTTAATCTTATCATCGACATTCAAGAGCGTATGGCCCAGGGCAAAGGCCCGGCCTATGAACGATGGGCCAAGGTCTACAACCTAAAACAGATGGCTGCCGCGCTCCAGTATTTGCAGGAGCATCATCTGACAGACTATGCGGCGCTGACGGCCAGCACCGAGGCTGCGGTGGATCACTTTCACAAGCTGTCTGACGAGCTCCGCACAACGGAGGAGGCCCTTTCCAAAACCTCGGAGCTGATGGCTGCCACGGTGGACTATGCCAAGACCCGCCCGGTGTTCGATGGGTACAAGGCTGCGCGGTACAGCAAAAAGTATCTGGCCCAGCATGAAGCAGAGCTTGCCACTTACCGGGCGGCAAAGGATACCATGAACACCATACTGAACGGCGCAAAGCTCCCTAAGATTGAAGCACTAAAAAAATCCCGCCGTGAGCTGGCGGGACAAAAGAAAGAGCTTTATGCAGAATACCGGGATGCCCAGCGGCAAATGCGGGAGGCCGTGGCAATAAAAGCGAACATTGATCATCTGCTCGGCATAACAGACGAGCGTGAAAATAAGGCCCAGGAACGATAGTGACGGGCCGCAGACTACGGTGCAACGCACCGGGACTTTGGGACAATTTGTCCCGAAGTACAGCGGGTTTGGGGAGCTCCCCAACAAGCATTTTTGCGGGCCCTGCGCCCTGCAAAAATTTCGGAGTGTGGCCACACCCGAATTGCTTGCCATTTAGCGGCACCCCCGAAAAGCCCTCTAAAAACGAGAAAAACGAAGGCCCTTTTTACTTGACCTCCGTTTCGCTGGCTTTTTGTAGTCCCTCTGCTGTGGCCTCCATGACCGTCAATTCCTTTTCGTCCATTGTATTGAGCAGCCTGTCAATATGCTGGCGGCAGTCGCTTTCGCCGTTCTGCCTGTCAGGATAAAAGAACTGGTCTACGGAAATATCCAACAGGGTGACGATTTGGTAAAAGGTGTTCAGGCTTGGATGCTGGCCCCGGTTCTCAAAATACATGATGGAACGAGGGGTACGGTCTACGAGCTGTGCAAGGTATTCCTGTGTCCAGCCTTTCGCCTCTCTCTTGCGCTTGATCTCCCGGCCTAATGCGTGGAAGTCAAGCCGTCTGGTGTCTTGGTACATTCTCATATCACCCCTATATTATTTTACATTTCGGGTTTGACTATGAGAACGAAACACAATTTTATGTTTTAGTAGTATTTTATTGCCCGTCGGCAAGGTTGCCGATGTTACACGGACAAGGTATAATAACAGAAAGAAAAATTGAAAACTACACTTTAATCACAAAAATCTATGATACGCTATCTTTGGAGGTGTTATTATGCAAAGGATTTTAGTCGTTGAGGACGATTTTGATATTCAAGAACTTTTACAGAATTTTTTACAAGAAGCAGGATATGAAGTAGCTGTTGCAAATGATGGTGTCGAGGCACTCTCTTTATTTGCAGGCCAACGATATGACTTGATTGTATTGGACATTATGCTCCCCAAAATTGACGGTTACGGTGTCTGTGAATTGATACGCAAGCAATCTGATGTTCCCATCATTATGCTAACCGCATTAAGCGGAGAAGAAGATCAGATTAAAGGATTGGATTTGCAGGTGGATGACTACATCACAAAACCGTTTTCTATGCCTGTCCTGCTCCGCAAAATTGCGGCTGTACTTCGGCGCAGTAACCGGGGAACAGATGAAAAGTATCAAATCATTACTTATGGCAATTTGCTTTTGAATTGTGACAACTACACCGCCACCGTGGACGGAGTTACTTATGAACTGACGCAAAAGGAATTTGAAATATTGCGGGAACTGCTGACCCATCAGGGCCGGATATTGACCCGGCAGAACTTGTTGGATAAGCTGTGGCGATATGATTTTTATGGGGACGAGCGTGTTGTTGATACCCATATCAAAAATCTACGAAAAAAATTGGGAATAGATTTCATTCAAACGATCAGAGGGGTGGGATATAAAGTTGATAAAGAGAATTAAAGGCAGTCTGTTTGCTAAAGTCTTTATTCTGACTGTGGCAGTTTTGCTCTGCGTGAGCTTCCTTGTCTATGGCGTTTTGGCTTGGTATATGCCTCAAACCTATTCTAACAATCTCAATGCGGCATTAGATGAACAGACAAGCGACTTTATTTATGAATTAGAACATATCCGTATGCAGGATAGCGGCGGACTTTTTGACCAGTTTCTTCAAAACACAACGATTAGCATGGTGGAACTTTATACTGCTGATGGTGTTCTGATGGAAACACCGTCTAACCAAAATGACTTTTACGATGGGATCACCGGGGAGGCTCTTGGCGGAACATCTTATGAAAGTGCGCCGATTATATCCAACAGCTATTACTTCTCATTTGCAGATGATAATAGCCAATATATTTTAACAGTTTATGGAGAAGCCTCTCAAATCGCAGAACTGCGGCAATCATTTGTAAGCGTATTACCGATTTTGTTTTGCGTTATTCTCCTTGTATCGTTGGCAACCGCTTGGGGGTATTCTCGTATCATTACAAACCCGGTATTAAAAATCAGTCGGATTTCTAAAGAAATGTCTGATATGCGGCTGGAATGGCAACTTGAGGAACGCCGTTCTGACGAGCTGGGTGTACTGGAGAATAGCTTGAATACGCTGTCCCGGAAACTATCTGCTACCTTGGAGGAGTTGCAAAGTGCAAATCTCCAGCTCCAAAAGGATATTGAACATCAAAAGGCGCTGGAACGGGCACAACAGGATTTCTTTTCTTCCGCTTCTCATGAACTGAAAACCCCTATCACCATTATCAAGGGTCAATTAGAGGGGATGCTATTGGGTATAGGGGCATATAAAGACCACGAAAAGTATCTTGCCCGATCCTTGGAAGTTGCGGCTACGCTTGAAACGATGGTGCAGGAAATATTAACGATTTCAAGGCTGGAAACCAATGTCGATTTCAAAATGGAGCATTTTGATTGCGCTCCCATGATACATGGCTATTTGAGGGAGATTGATGATTTAGTGGCAACAAAAGAGCTGCAAATACATCTTGCTATACAGTCTCCCGCTTTTATCAATGGGAACAAATTGCTGATTGAAAAGGTGTTCTCCAATTTGATTTCAAATGCCATAAAGTATTCGCCGCATGGAGCAAGCGTTGATATTATTTTACAAAATACCAACGGACGCTTTTTGTTCTCTGTAGAGAACACAGGTACACATATACCCGAAGATGATATTCCCAAATTGTTTGACGCTTTTTATCGTATGGAGCAATCCCGCAGTAGAAGAACAGGCGGCAGCGGCTTAGGGCTTTATATGGTTCAAAGAATTTTACAACAACATAACAGCTATTGTGAGGCTTGCAACACAGAAAACGGTGTTAAATTCTTCTTCACGATTTAGCGGACAATCAGCGGCAGGTGAACAACCTGCCGCTTTTTTTAACTACACATAAATCACAAACTAATCCCAAAGGTATCCCAAAATGCTTTGCTATACTTGGGGTACATTCAAAGAAAGGATTGGTAAACACTATGAAACGAATGGTATTATGCGCTGCGTCCATGCTCTTGTTAGGCTGTTTGGCCGGATGCAGCACGACACCACAGAACAGCCAGGAACAAGGTAATCCCGTTATCAAGGAAGAAATCAGTCAACCTCTTGGCGGCTCTGAGGCGCTGGGAAACAGCGAGGACAGTTCGGCACTCTCCGCCGCAGACAAAGAAAAAATGTTTGCACCTTATGAACAATATGGGATGACCTATGATGCGGTCAAAGATGAACTTACCTATAACGGGAATTTGGTTCGCTGGTTTGAGGACTATTATCCCATCGGTAACAATGAAACCGCCGGTATTGATTTTCTAAATGAGAATGGCACAGTAGATGTGTATGCTGTACGGGATTTAGAGAGCTTTTCAAAAGCGGCTGACGGTTCCGTTGATCCGGCGGGTAAGCTGATTGGCTTAAAAGAGTTTACCCAGCAGGAATTTGACGCACGGGATATTGAGGCGTTGAAAAACAGCACATCCGTTGCTATGGCAGGAACGCCGCTTGAAGATAGCGAAACTGCAAAGCTCGTTGCAGAGTATGAGGCATTTGGAGTAACCTATGATGCCGAAAAAGATCAGTGGTATTTCAATGGTGAGGAAGTCCGCTATTTCCGGGATGTTCTCACTTCTAATGGTGAAAGCCTCACCAGCGGAAAATTCCGAGGCGAAATGAGAACGCTTGGAAGTGGTGTTGGCACAATAGACATTTATACCGTTCGTGATTACGGCCACTTGAACAGCGAACATCACGGAACATTAACTGGCATCGAGAAATACAGTCAAGAGGAATTTGACGAGCATACACAGGCCGGAATGTCTGGAAATCAGCCCATAGGTAATGCAAGCCATAACTAAACAAAGCATTTAACTGCCGCACGACGGCAAAAGAAAAAAAGCCGTCGTACAGCAGCCTATCAATACGCCTATTTGAAACGGCGGCTCAATTTTCAGAGCCGCCGTTTCTCTTTGGATATTCAGTAACCCCACGGCGGCCCATAGGAGGGTGTCGCCGTGTCCATCTTACTTTCTCACAATTCCCATGACCTTCACCAGCTAAAAAAAGCGTAGCTCCCCCTCCGGGACAGTCTGACTATGAAGGTACAATATATCAGTACAATTATGATAATGTAATTTCATGCGTCTGCATAGCGTCTTGCTGTGCGGGCGCTTTTTTGTACTTCGAGACAAATTGTCCCGAGGTGCGGGGCGGCTCCCCGGGATGCCGCTCCCCACCGAGCCCCGTTTCGGTCACTCATCCACCCAACACCGAAACGGAGGTTTATTTATGACTACAATCAATCTGAAGGATTTTTATTATTGGTACACACAGGATCAGTTTATTGAGGTTTCTGACGAGGTAGCCGAAGTGTTTGTGTCCGATGCCCGGCACGAAATGGCCTACCAGCGGCGGCTCTCCCGGCATAAGGCGCAGTATTCTCTGGACTGCGATGACGGGATCGAATATTCCGCCTGCCTGCATGAGCCAACGCCCCAGGAGCTTCTGGAGCGCATGGAGCTGTTCATCCGTCTGTGGAACGCACTCAACTCTTTGCCGGAGATCCAGGGCCGCAGGATTGATGCCCACATCATTCTTGGAAAGAGCATCAAGGAAATTGCCGAGGCCGAGGGCGTACATGAGGAGTCTGTTCGCCAGTCGATCAAGCGTGGCCTTGAGCGTATGAAAAAAACTTTTTGATTTTTTCATTTTCCCCACTTGGAAATGATGAAAAAATGTCTCGGTTTATGAAAGAAGATATTCTTCTTTTCGCAGATAAACAGCGGCGGCCCCGGGCATAGTCCGGGGAGCCGGGTGGCGGGTGCGCTGTGACTTTTTCTTCGGAAGAACGAGCGAACAACACCAACGCCGCAACTGGGCCGGGCCGCCCCACGGCCACGATCCGGCATAGGACAGGCTGGCCGCTTGTCCCTCCGGGCTGTCCTCTTATCTGCGAGGGAACGCCGCTTTGAGCATGGTTGTCTTTGGACAGGGCAAGAAAATGGGAGCGGCGTTCTCTATTTTATACTTACATGGAGTGAGGCAAGAGGGCAGCATCGTTTGGGTGCTGCCCTCTTGCGTTTCCCCATGATATGCGGGAGGCGTATCCTATTTTTGATAAGGAGGTTTTACCGTGAGATTAACGGCAAAGGAACTGGAACAAATGAAAAGCGTTGACATCGGCGCAGTGGCTCCCGAGTCCCTGCCGGATGTGAGCGGTATGATCTTTGACACCTCTCTCCCCCGGGAGGAGCGGATCGCTCTGTTTTTGCAGGCGGTAGAAAATCCATACTGCTTTTGCATCGGCGGGATCGGTGTAAAAATTGAATTTGCGGAAAGCGGGCCGTCCTTGCAGGACACGCTGACGGACTTCCTTCTCCGGCAAAAAAGCGGGCTGTAACTTCGGTTATGGCCCGTTTCTACTTTGAGACAAAGTGTCCCGAGGCGGAGGCATCCTTGTTGTCCCGCCCGAGCAGAGGTATAATATAGATGTAATGTGATAGGGAAGGAGGAACAATGGCACGAACAAAAAACAGAGGATTGCAACAGAGTTTCTCTCCCTCTTATACCGTCCGCCGCTGGCGGCTGGGCGCATACATCCGGCTCTCCAAGGAGGACTTGAAAAAGGGAAAGGACGACAGCAACAGCGTCATCAACCAGCGTGATCTGCTCAATGACTTTTACCAGAAGCATATCGGAGAATTTGAAAGTGTTTCCGAATATGTAGACGATGGACACACAGGAACGGACGCCAACCGGGAGAACTTCCAGCGGCTCCTTTCCGATGTAATGAGCGGAAAAATTAACTGCGTGGTAGTAAAAGACCTGTCCCGCTTCGCACGAAATTATAGCGATGCCGGAAGTTTGATCGATAACCTGTTTGTTCAAATGGGTGTTCGCTTTATCAGCCTTGCTGAGAATGTGGACAGCTACAAGAACCCCGACAGCATTTCAAATATCATCGTTCCCATTACAAACGTGATGAACGATAATTACTGCTATCAGACTTCCAAAAAGATCCGGCAGGTATTTGATTACAAACGGCGCAACGGCCAGTATATCGGAGCATTTGCTCCTTACGGCTATGTAAAGCACCCAAAGGACAAGCACAGGCTGATTGTTGATCCCGATGCTGCTGAAAATGTCAAACTCATTTTCACAATGCTTATTCAAGGGTCATCAAAACGTGCTATCGCGCTGTACCTGAACGAACACGGCGTACCGAGCCCCTCGGCTTACAAGGTACAAAAGGGCTTGCCTGTTTCGACAAGAGGGTATGACGATCCTATGTGGGGAGTCCGCATGATCCACTCCATTCTTACCAATCCGACCTACACCGGGGATTTAGCCCAAGGCCGAAGCCGGGTGAAAAGCTACAAGGTACACCAGATTGAAGCTGTTCCACGCGAGGAATGGGTGGAAGTGGCTGGAACGCATGAGGCCATTATCGACTATGAAACTTTCGACAAGGTACAGGCTCTCTTACAGCGTGATACCCGTACTTCCCCGAAAGGCCGTGAGGTACATTTATTCAGCGGCTTTCTGAAATGTGCCGATTGCGGGCGGGCCATTACCCGATGCGTTGGCAAGAACAACAATGTATATTATTCTTGCTCAACCTACAAGAACCGTTCCCGGACAGCCTGCACCATGCACTCAATCAAGCATGAACGGCTGGAGGCCGCTGTTTTGTTCGCTGTACAGCATCAGGTACATTTGGCTGTTTCCTACTCGGAAATCGTCACGCAGATCAATTCCGCTCCAATCAAAAAAAGCCAGTCTTACCGACTGGACGATCTGATAGCTGCAAAAGAGCGGGAACTGACAAAGATAACACGCTACAAGCAATCTCTTTATCAGGACTGGAAAGACGGTGAAATCACCCAGCAGGAATACCGGGATATGAAGGCTGACTACGAACGGCAGACTTCTGATATTTCCGCGGTGCTTACCCGGCTGAACGCTGAACGCGCAGAACTGGCAAACGGTGTGGACAACGAGCATCCTGCACTGGTAGCCTTTATGAAGTATCAGAACATTGAAGCCCTCAACCGTGAAATCTTGGTTGAACTTGTGGACTATATCAAGGTCTATGAAAACGGCAATATCAGCGTGAAATTCAAATTTGCTGACGAGCTCCGCAAGATTGCCGAGTACATTGAAATCAACACTACGGAAGATACCACAGTAGCGGGCTAACCCCCGCTACGAACCCCTTTGACAGTGTGTTTTCCTAATAGGCGCTAATCATATGATTATGATACATCCAGATTCCGAAAACAAATTGATAGTGGAAGTAATTCTGTTTATGGAAGCTGCATTATCATTTTCTGTTCTGATTTCCAATGATGCAAGTCAATTTTATAATTCTTCAAAAGATGAATTAGTTGATATTATAGAGATTAAACAAAACACGAAAGGAAAACCATGAAAAACTTATATTCATTATTTTTATCCCAGGCCTATCAGGATTGCTGGGATGACTACAACAGATCACTGAAACTTCGAAATTTTCCAAAATGGGATTAGGTAATTCTGACTGCTTCAAATGAACAGCAGGCGGAGGGTTTTCGCAAGCAGATCGATGAAAGAAAGAAATTTTTGCCGGCAGGTACGAAATTTGTTGCAATTCCTGATCGTGGCGGTAAGAGAGTTGGTTCCGGTGGCGCGACTCTGGAAGTGCTTAAATATCTTCATGAACAGGAAGAGGATTTTGAAGGGCTTCGTGTGCTGGTGATCCATTCCGGTGGAGACAGCAAGCGCGTCCCACAGTATTCTGCCCTGGGCAAGTTTTTTTCGCCGGTTCCGCATAAACTTCCGAATGGACGTAACTCTACATTGTTTGATGAGTTTATGATCAGCATGAGTTCTGTTCCGTCCAGGATTCGTGAGGGTATGGTTTTGCTGTCGGGAGATGTTCTGCTGTTGTTTAATCCGCTTCAGATTGATTATAACAATGTGGGTGCAGCGGCGATTTCTTTTAAAGAGAATGTGGAGACGGGTAAGAATCACGGCGTGTATCTGAATGGTGAAAACGGCAATGTGAAGTGCTGTCTTCAGAAGAAGTCTGTGGAAGTATTACGGGAAGTCGGAGCTGTCAATGAATTGGACTGTGTGGATATTGATACGGGTGCTCTGATCTTCAGCACGGATATGATGAGATCGTTGTATTCTCTGATTGCCACTGAGGAAGATTATGACAGGCATGTAAATGAAAAGACGAGACTTTCGCTTTATGCAGATATTCTGTATCCGCTGGCTGAGGATTCTACGCTTGAGGATTTTTATCAGGAAAAACCGGAAGGTGAATTCTGCGAGGAACTGACGGAAGCGAGGGAGCGTGTCTGGAAAGTATTGCGGCCGTACCGCATGAAGCTTCTTCGTCTGTCGCCTGCGAAATTTATTCATTTTGGTACTACCAGAGAGATTCTGGCGTTGATGAGTGGCGGAGTGAATGAATACAGTGATCTTGGATGGAGCCGTCTGGTGGGCAGCAGTATCCGAAATAATGCAGCGGGATATAACAGTGTTCTGAGTAGCAAGGCTTCTGTCGGAAGTGACTGCTACCTGGAAGTTTCCTATGTTCATGGAAATTCAAAAATAGGTGACCGTTGTGTGCTTTCTTACATAGACATCCAGGACCGGATCATTCCGGACGGAATTGTGCTGCATGGGCTGAAGCAGAGGGATGGAAGGTTCATTGTGCGTATTTTCGGAGTGAATGATAATCCGAAAGAGAACCTGCTGTTTGGCAGAGATCTGGATGAGCTTGAGCGGAATTTTGATGTGAAATTCTGGGAGAACCAGCCACATACATTATGGTCGGCAAATTTGTATGCGGAGGCAGATACGATTCAGGAGGCGGTAGATGCTTCTCTGGAATTATATGCTGCTGTAACCGGTGAGAAGGTTTTTGACAGGGATTCCTGGAATGCTGTTTCTCACAAATCGCTTTGTGCAGGTTTTAATGATGCGGATCCGGATGCGATTATTGCATGGAACAGACGCATGGAAGATCTTGTGGCTATGGATGAGATCGCAAAGGCTATTCATAATCAGGTTCCAGTGGATCAGATCGGAAAGAGACATTTGCTGACCAAGATTCAGAAAGAATGGGTCAGAAAGCGGCTTAAAAAAGCGGATTTCAGTGAAAAAATGCGTCTTCATTATTACCTGGGCATGGTTCTGGATGATGAAAATGAGATTCAGAAGTGTTTCCAGACAATCCAGAGTGAAGTTCTGGAATCTACGATAAAGAATCTGGTTTATAACGAGAAGTCCAGGATCGTGAGTGAGCGTCATACCGTGAAACTTCCTCTGCGTGTGAACTGGGGTGGCGGCTGGAGTGATACTCCTCCGTATTGTAACGAAAACGGTGGTACGGTACTGAATGTTGCGATTCTTCTGAACGGTGAAAAACCGGTGGAAGTTACACTGGAGCGGATTGATGATCTGAAAGTAATTTTTGACAGCAGGGATATGGATGTTCACGGTGAGTTTGATACGATCGAACCGTTACAGATGACGGGTGATCCGTTTGATCCGTTTGCACTGCAGAAGGCGTGTCTTCTGGCCTGCGGAATCATTCCGAGGGAAGGGCATGAGCTGTCTGAGATACTGAAGCGTCTTGGTGATGGTTTTGTAATGCACTCTGAAGTGACGAATGTGCCAAAAGGTTCCGGACTTGGTACTTCATCGATTCTTTCCGCGGCTTGTGTGAAAGCTGTATTTGAGTTTATGGGTATTGCATATACGGAAGAGGATCTGTATTCGCATGTGCTGGCTATGGAGCAGATCATGTCTACCGGTGGCGGATGGCAGGATCAGGTGGGAGGTATTACACCGGGTCTGAAATATATTACTTCTATGCCGGGGCTGGAGCAGAAGATCAAAGTGACACATGTGGAGATTCCGGAGGAGACGAAGCGGGAACTGGATGAAAGATTTGTTCTTATTTATACCGGGCAGAGGCGTCTTGCAAGAAATCTTCTCAGAGATGTGGTTGGCCGTTATGTGGGAAATGAACCGGACAGTCTTTTTGCACTGGAGGAGATTCAGAAGACAGCTGCGCTGATGCGTTTTGAGCTGGAACGTGGCAATGTGGATGGTTTTGCGAAGCTTCTGGATTATCACTGGGAGCTGAGCAAGAAGGTTGATGCAGGAAGCAGTAATACTCTGATCGAGCAGATTTTCAGCAGTATTGAAGATCTGATTGACGGTAAACTTGTCTGTGGCGCCGGTGGAGGTGGTTTCCTCCAGGTGATTCTGAAGAAGGGTGTTTTGAAACAGGAAGTGGAAGAGCATCTGAATAATGTGTTTATGGATAGTTTAGTTTGTGTGGCGGATTGCAGGCTTGTGTGGTAGGGGTGTAGCGTTTGTGTCTATGGACTGGAGAATAGTCCTGCAATCAGTGTGATGCAAAGATCATTGGGAAGATATGATGATATTCTTAAGCATGTACATGGGATGGATTCAGAATTATAAACTGGCGAAATTAAAAAAACGTTTTCGAGAGGAAAACGGGTATGAAAAATTACCTGGTGTTGAGGAAACACCAGGTAAAAAAATAAGCAGAAACTTTAACAAGTTAATTTGATAAAATATATACTGCCTGGGTATTGTCATTACTATAGAATTGCTATAGACAGAAATAACAGCTGTTCAATGATAACAAAATAGTGTATAATTTTATCAAATAAGGATACGGAATGAAAAGATGAATTTATATCGTGAAATATATTTAGTGTAGTAGGAAGGATGCAATGAAAGATTTTTCTGACTGGCAGGAGTATGAAGGAAGCTCAGAAGGTAGCGGTCGTAGTGAGAAAATATGGCTTCAGAATATGGAGAATGGAAAAACCGGGTTATTTAAATTTAAGAAGGATATTCAGACAACCGATCATATTTCGGAATGTATTGCCTGTCAAATTGCTGGTTTGCTTGATATACCATGTGCCAAATTTGAAGTAGGATCTTATAAGGGACGTGAGGGATCTATGAGCTACAATATAATTGAGAATTCAGAACAGGTTCTTATTGAAGGAGTTAGTTTTATTACAAATATTTATCCTGAGTATGATCCAGATAATCTCATAGATTGTAGGACAAAGCGAAGATATTCTATTGAAATGATAGTAGAAGTCATAGAAAAATATAGATCTTGTGATGACTTTATAAAAATGTTAATGTTTGATTATTTGATTGGAAATTCAGATAGACATCAGAGCAATTGGGCAATGATTTTGGAAAACGATAAATTAAGATGGTCACCATTGTACGACAATGGTTCTTCGCTATGTGCTTATATTTCAGAAGAGATGGTAAAAAGTTATTTGGGAAAAGATGAAAACAGGTGGCGTGCATTGGTTGATACAAAATCCAGATCAAGAATACGTTGTACATTTTTTGAAAAAAAGCCACCGACACATTTGTCTGTTATGAAATATGTAAAAGAATATTATTTTTCAATTTTTAGAGAATTTTCTGAACAGATATTTACCCAGATAGGAAAAGATAAAATTTGTAATATTTTGAAAGTGTATTCTGCATCGGAATTGTCAGACGATAAAAAAAGCTTGATTACTCGGTATTTATTGGATAAATGCGATATGCTAAAACAGATATATTTGGAAAGGGAGACATGAAATGTCAGTAAAAGATGGTAAAGATTATTTGTATTTGATTTGGAAATGCTCTTCAAACAGAAGGCAATATATTGTAGGGCAGCTTTCCAAAAATGGTCAGTATGAATTCTGCTATTGCGAAGAATTTAACGAAGCTGTGAAAGAGGGATTTTCTCCGTTAATTTCTTTTAAGGACACAAATCGTGTTTACAAAAGCCAGGAGCTTTTTCCGGTGTTTTCTAGTAGACTGCCTGATAGAAAAAGAAAAGATATTAATAAAATTTTGAAAAGATATGGTCTGGAACAATATGATTCTTACGAGTTATTAAAAAGAAGTGGAGCAAAATTGCCAATTGATAATTTGCAGTTTATTGATCCAATTTTGAATTTCTCGCAGGAATTTAAAAAGAGTTTTTATCTGGCTGGCGTGAGACATTATCTGGGATGTAACGGAGACAATTGCTGTGAAGCAGTGGAAGTTGTACCTGGCGAAGAAATAAATTTTGTGTGGGAACCAGATAATTTGTACGATAAAAATGCTGTACAGGCATATGATCAAAGAGAGAAGTTAATTGGTTATGTTCCCAGATATTATTCGGAGGCATTTGCTACATTTCTTAAAGAAAAACGAATGAAAAAAGGAAAGATTTTGTGTGTGGATAAAAATAGTAATTGTGATGAATGTATTAAAATAGAGGTTTCTGTGGCGGGAGTATAATATATGGCGCAGTGTAGACGATATATTATATTTAGATAATAACTTATATACAAGGAGAAAATCAAATTTTGAACGTCAGGATGTATGAATGTGGTTTTGGTGATTGCTTCCGTTTAAGAGAGGACAATCAAGTAGATTTATATATAGATTTTGGTATTCATGCTTCTTCTTGGAAAGGAATTGAAAAAGTAAAGAGATTTGATCAAATTATTTCGGATATGGGAGAAAAGAAGGATTTTCTTTTGACGCATTATCATGATGATCATTTTAATGGAGTTATTTATATGGCTGCTAATTCTGAGCATAGATTTGAAAATGTCTATATCAGTGATGTGTGGGATATGCCCGAAAGTGTTCAGGTTACTGGATTAACATTACTTAGAGAGATTTTTACAAGAAGTGTCATTAGTGAAAATAATACAATAATTAATTTTCTAAAAAGCATTTGTACTAGACATAGTCGTATTTATTTTATTTCTCGTAATATAAAATTTCATAATAACCAGTATATTGCTTTGTGGCCTAAGAAGGATTATGTCGCTAAGAAAGCGTTGGAAATATTTGAAAAATTACAAGACAAGTTAAATAAGAAAATTTTAAAAGAAATTATAAGCATAGCTAGTCAATTAAATAGTATAGTTCTTTCTTATAGTAGAGATGGAGTTATGGAGAACTATGAAACTCAATTTACGGAGTTACAAGAACGACTTCTTAAGGTACAGACAGAATTTGAGAAATTATATAAAGGCAATTATGATAACAACATTCAATATAAACTAACAAAATTTGGCAATTATATAAGTATAGTTTTTCAAAATTGTCATCAAGGAAACAGAAATGTTATTTTTACAGGAGACTTTGGAAAAAAAAGAAATTGGTCATTTATAGAAAAGAATCGAGATAATAATGTTGAAATGCATCCTCATTATGATATAGTTAAGGTTCCACATCATGGAACGAATTCATATTATCATTCTTTCAGAAGAAGAATAGATGGAATGTCAACACTTATGATACCTAATGGATATGGAAATTCACGTTGGAATATATCACCAAATTATAATAGAGATTCTATAGTTGTAAAAAATAAAACAGTATGTGCATACAATAAGAAGTGTTTTGGGGTTGTTTGTCCTAATTGTATATATATATATTCGAAATTTTATTTGGATATTTAAAAGTGTAATATTGAATATAAATAAGGGCGAAAGGGTATTTTCGCATATGAGATTTGCGTTTTGTAAAAAACGATAAAAATCATAAGAAACTATTTGGGAGAAGAGTCTGCTATATGATTACAGTAGAGGAGTGGGGCAATATGGAGTTATATCATGCAAGCAAACAGATAGTTCAATATCCGGAAGTAAGGAAAGCAAAATATACAAAAGGTTTTTCGTGGGGATTTTATTGTACCAATAATATAGAACAGGCGATAAGATAGGCGAATCGAGGTGCTGGAGAACCGATAATCAATTGATTGAATTCTGTGAAAAGCGAGGTGGTCTATAATGACAGATAAGGAAAGAAATGATTATTTCTATGTTTGTGCATTAATAGAATACATTGCAAGGGAAACCCAAAATCACCGGGGAGATATTGTCAGGAAAATAGAGGAAAAAGGAATAAAAAAGTTATTGCAAGATGCTGAGGTGAACCACTGTCTTAGCTTTGAACAGGTAAGAGATGAAGTAATTGATTATTATAAGATAACACCTGGAAATTTTGATACAATTTCCAATTGCAAATATGATGTTCCAAGTTATCTTGATATAGGAAAACTTTACAGTATTATGATAGAAGACTGTGCGGAAACGGGAAAAGAAGTACAGGAATTAATGAAGATTTTTTCTTCTTTTATCAGCGATGAAATATCAAATTTTAATTCGGATTTGTATTATCAGAATCCGGATTATTCCGGACGGGGTTGTGATGCATGGACTGAAGCAGAATTATTGATTGAGAAACAAAGATAAATTAGTTATAATGAAAATGAAACATTCTATAGGATTTATATATAATGAGATCAGCAGAAAAACGGGGTGATGGCATATGGGCAGATTTGTAAATCCTGATAACTATGCGTTTCAAAAAGCGGTAAATTCTGAAATATATGTGGATAAGACAGGCCTGTTAGCCTATACCAATAAAGTGGTTGATACAAAACAGGCTTTTATATGCAATAGCAGACCGAGACGTTTTGGAAAGTCAACGACGGCTGATATGTTAGCTGCTTATTACAGCAAGGGGTGTAATTCAGAATGTCTGTTTAAGAATCTGGATGTTGGCAGGGCAGAGAATTTCCATAAATATTTGAATAAATATGATGTTATACATTTTGATCTGCAATGGTTTATTGATCCGTATGGAAAAATTGACGGATTTATTAAAAATATTCAGGACATTATCGTAGGGGAGCTGCGGGAGGAATATTCTGATGTTTTAGAAGCGAATGTGACAGGGCTTCCGGATGCAATGTCTGTTATAAATGAAAAATTGGGTAATCGTTTTGTTGTGATCATTGATGAATGGGATGTCCTGATACGTGATGAAGCACAGAATCAGAAGATCCAGGAAGAGTATATAGGATTTCTTCGCAGGATGTTTAAAGGAACGGAACCTACAAAATATATAGCCTTGGCATTTCTGACGGGTATTCTTCCAATCAAGAAGTTAAAAACGCAGTCGGCTCTTAATAATTTTTCTGAATTTACGATGCTGGATTCCAGGATTTTTGCGGAATATACAGGTTTTACTGAGGAAGAAGTGCACAGTCTTTGCGAAAAGTATGGCAGAGATTTTCAGAAGGTAAAGAGATGGTATGATGGTTATTTGCTGGAAAAATATCAGGTTTATAACCCCAAAGCTGTTGTAGAAGTTCTTACATGGAATAAGTATCAGAGTTATTGGTCGGAAACCGGTTCATATGAGTCAGTTGTTCCTCTTATCAATATGGATTTTGATGGATTGAAGGCGGCAATTATTGAGATGCTTTCCGGCGATTCAATAGAAATAGATGTGACGACTTTTCAGAATGATATGGTTCATTTTTCGTGCAGGGATGATGTACTGACATATCTGATACATCTTGGTTATCTTGCATATGATCAGGATCATCATAGGGCGTTTGTTCCAAATGAGGAAATACGTCAGGAATTATCCAGAGCAGTAAGAAGAAAAAAATGGAATGAAATGCTTGAGTTTTCCAGAGCTTCGGAAGAATTACTGGAAGCTACGCTGGATTTGGATACCAGAGCTGTTGCGGAGAAAATTGAAAAAATTCATGAGAAATATGTTTCCGTTATTCAATATAACAATGAAAATTCTCTTAGTAGTGTACTTACGATTGCTTATTTGAGTACCATGCAGTATTATTTCAGACCTGTGCGGGAACTGCCAACAGGACGTGGATTTGCAGATTTTGTTTATATTCCAAAGCCGGAATATAAAAATGATTATCCGGCATTGATTGTGGAGCTAAAATGGAATCAGAACGCACAGACAGCGTTACAGCAGATCAGGGAAAAACAGTATCCGGATTCTATTTTGGATTATACAGGGGATGTTCTTCTGGTTGGAATCAATTATAATAAAAAGACGAAAAGCCATGATTGTGTGATTGAGGAATTAGAGAAAAACAAAAGATCGTGAGATTATATGATAGATGTGGATTATTGGGGCAGCAAGCATTAAGGCAAGATAAAAAACATCATGAACTTTGAGGAAAAATTATGAGAAAGAAAAATGAGATAGATCTGCTGCGATTTTATGGTGGGGATATTCGTGAAAAGACAGAAGAAGGAATCATGATAGTAAGTGGTGACGTGATGGCAGATGAACTGTGGGGAGATGCGGAAGCTTACCGGACGTTGAATGCACTGCTTTTTGACGGATATGAGAATGAAAAAGAACGTATCTATAAGGAAGGCCACAGGCTTAATCCTGCATTTATTGAAAGAATAGAGGAGCCACTGAAGATTTACAGAGATGTATTTTCTTTGATGTGCAGGAAAAATCGGGTTGAAGAACCTGTGCGGGTGAAACGTGTTGACCGGAAGGCTTCTCTGTATGCCTATGAGAACGGATATACCGGTTCATTTGTTTCGTGTACAAAAGGGAATTATCAGGATGATTTTTCGAACAAGAATCAGGTGATTCTTCTGGAAGTAGATATTCTGCCGGGAATTCCCTATGCGGATTTTCAGAAGATTGTAACATCTTCAGAATATTCTAATTATGATGAAAAAGAAATTTTGTTGCCTCCATTTTTGCCACTGGAGATAAAACAGGTTTCTTTAAATAAAAAAGAAACGAAAATGCTGCGTGATATGAATGGAAATGCACCGGTCGGAAAATATTTTTTAAAGCTAGGTAAATTTCCAGATTACAGACAGGAGATTAGAGCGTCTAAGGAAGAACTGAAAGAGAGAGTACAAAAGGGCAGTATGTTGGCTGCATCAGAACTTCAGAAAATGAATAATGGACAGTGGGAGGAAGATTATAGCAAGTATGTAGGATGGAAACAAGATCTTCATGCTTACTTGAAACTTGTATATTCTGACATGTGCTATGGAGAAAAGACGGATGGACAATAACGGGGAAATTCGGGGAACCTGGAAGGGATACAAAGAACTGTGGGAGAGTCTTGGCAGCACAAATGAGGAAAAAATAAGTACCCAGCAAAAAATCAGTAATGGAATTAAGGCTTTTTCAGATTATATGAGCCATGCCGATTCAGCGTACTATTATAACAAGACCTATTTGCCCAAGTTCACAGATGAATTCTGGGAATTTCTGCGATATTTTGCGGAAAAATATCCTTATGTAGAAATTTTGTTTACGAAAGTGGGCGGTAAAAGGAATCTTACTCTGAAGATCGACAGATACTGGCAGGTTGAGACAGAAACAGACTGGAGACAAGAGAAAATCAGCTGTCTGGAAAATATAAAGAGAGTATGCAGTGATGAAATGTTTATAGAGTGCAGCGTTTTATGTAATATGCAGCGATATGTTTACAGTGAAAAAATAAATATAAAAAACATGTCCCGGGAGAAATTTGAAGAGAGTATAGGACAGTTTTTGGAATTCCTGAAAAAGTATTTTCCAGATAAAACCGGGGAGGATGAGGATGGAAAAATTAGCATATAGAGAATATCTTTTATCGGATGAAAATATATATCATGCGATTTATTCGATGGAGTCTTATGTATTTGACTACAACCTTCTGGATATAGGTGATAAAATTCGCTATCATCGTCTGAAAGATAAATTTTCGGAAAAATGTATGGACGCAACAATAAAGAAGGTACGTGAAAGGATAGAAAAGCTCCTGGATGAAGGTGAATACATCAGCGCAAAGGTCTATTTCAGACCGAAAAAAATCGGGGATGGGGGTAAAATTGTTTTTCGCCCACTGCATACAACGGATTTGATCACTCAGATTGCGATTGTGTCCATGCTTCATCTTTTTATTTATGACAGAACTGAGGATGGTCGGCTGATTCTGTCAAATCTGAGCAGACTGATACCTGCAAATTTTTTTGGAAATCGTGTATCGACAGATCCCGCGTATTTATTTAAAACCTGGAAAAATCAGTATCAGACTTATAATCAGAAAGCGAATGATGCGCTGAAAAAATATCATACATCGTTGGAATATAAATATGAAGTGTCTCTTGATCTGGAAAATTTCTTTCCGACAATTGATCCGATGGTTGTATATGATTATATAATGAGACATTTACCAACATATCTGAACAAGGATGATAGAGTACTGTTAAAAAAAATGTTGCATAAGCTGGTTTTTTGCAGACTGGAGACAGAGCTGAGCAGAGATATGCAGGAAGAATATTGTAAAATATCAAAACACAGAAGCACAGGTGTTTCATATGAAAAGGATACTTGTGGATATGTACGGGGAATTCCACAGGGACTTCCACAATCTTATTTTCTGGGAAATATTTATATGCTGATCATTTATGAAATCCTTAAAAAAGATTTTCCCGGAGTTGCATATTTTTATGTAGATGATTCTGTGATTTTTACAAATGAGATATCCGAGGAAGGAGATGCATTTACTGAAAAACTGAAACACATTAATGCTGAAATACGAAATACAGAAGAATTTTACAGAGACAAAAATTCAGATCTGTGCTATCCGGAAAATACAGAGGGATTTTATAAAAGCT
This sequence comes from Blautia massiliensis (ex Durand et al. 2017), assembly GCF_051861785.1. Taxonomy (NCBI): domain Bacteria; kingdom Bacillati; phylum Bacillota; class Clostridia; order Lachnospirales; family Lachnospiraceae; genus Blautia; species Blautia massiliensis (ex Durand et al. 2017). The sequence continues at coordinate 179,831 of NZ_CP146725.1, read as the reverse complement.
CACTCTATGGCGTTGGCTTGCATCTGGAGGGAAAAAGCAATTATGTGCGTCTGGACACACTGGATGAAAGTGATCTTTATCTGAAATGTATCAGCAGGGAGGTTTCACAAGGTGGCAATGATTTTTTCAGGATGTATTCAGATGAAGAAAACCGGAATCTGGAAAAGAAATTTGAAAGACTTGCCAGGCAGGTAAGTGCGCGTTGGAAAACGCTGGAAAAAGAGAAGAATTCCGAAGATGCTGAAAAAAGAAAAGAAAACCTTCAAAAGATTCAGGATAAACTAAACAGGTATTACAAATTTTTTGAATATAGACGAATGAGACTGGCGGTAATGCACGAACCGGAGTCAATGGAAGAAGAATATAAAAAGCAAAAAGAAGAACTGAGAAGTATTATATTCGGGAAAAATGGACTGAAAAATTTGCAAAGATTCAGAAACAAGAAGAAATTTTCTGATTCTGATAGAATTGCTATTTTACAAGAATTTATGGGGCAGTACCGGAATAATATATGGGATGCAGCAGTAGGAATGTACAGACAGATTGCAGATGAAAAAGAAAACAGGGAATTACGGGGATATATTCTGCTGATCGATAGGCTTTGTATGGGAGAAACGGATAAGAACTGTTCTTATATGAAACAGGTATATAAAGAACTGCTTTCCGAAGAGTGGAATACAGGCTTATCAGAACGCTATCTGAGACTGAATTATAATGATCCTTACAAAAGCCTGAAGGAATATGCAGCTTTCAGACTACAAAAATATGCAAATAAGCATTACCGGGTTGCAGAAGAATTCTGTCTGAAAATGGAAGAAAAATCTACAGAAGAGATTTTTGCGGAACTTCTTCCGAAATCCATGACAAATAAAATGAAAATTGTCTCTGCTAATACAGAACAGATTATTCGTATGGTGATGAATACAATATATTCATATCTGTTTGCTGTGGAAATTTCGGATAATCCAGTGGTTGCCAAGTACAGCAGGAAAACGTTAAGCTATGGAGAACTGAGAATTTTGCTTTTTCTCAGAAACCGACATTTCCGGATGGAGAATTTCAGAAATCGCAAAATTTCGCTGAAAGATCCGGAAAATGCAGCAGATATAGATTATACGGTTATGAAAGTCGTGGAAATTTTTTATTCTTTTGTGAAAGATCCGGTTCGGATAGATAATCTGATATTGACACACAAATATACCTGTGATGTCTGGAAAAATGGATCCAAGCATTTATATTTTTATACGCTTCATAACCAGGAACATGCGATTGTGCTGATACAAAATATTGTAAAATTGATCCATGCGATTGACTTTATCAAGGTATCAGCAATTGATTTTTATATTTTGTTTCAGGCCTGTTATCTGCATGACATTTCTATGGTGAAAATTCCTTCCAAAGATGGATTTCTGGTAAATATGGATGAGGCAGATCAGCTTGCATATAAATTTTACGGAAAAGAATGTGAATCACAGGAAAAAGAACCGGATATTTTGAAGATAAAGAAATTTATGCTGGACAGCTATAAACTTTTGGATGAATATTTTGAAGGAATTGTCCGGGATAGACATGCAGCCGACAGTGCAGCTGAGATCAGAAAGCCGTTTGAGATGAGTTATATGGAACCGTGTGACAGAGAATTTATTGCGGAAGTAGCAGAATCTCATTATGCGGATGAGAGAGATATTTATGGTTCAAGATCAGTTGCTTCTAAGCAGTTGATAAGTTTGAAATTTGATAAAATCCTCCTACGTCTTGCAGATGTTTTGGACATGAGTAGTTACAGAATTTCCAAACCGATTCTTAACCATAATATCGATCAGATGTCAACAGAGTCTGCATTTCACTGGATTTCACATCTTTTGACGGAAGATTACACGATTGAGACGGAATATGAAACAGAAAAAGAAGATTTACTGACTCCGAAGTCCGTTACGGAAAAACTGATTTTTGTGATAAAAGTAAATATGGCACAGATGTCGGGCTGTGAAATTCAGAACAAGTGCAAAAACATCGGAATCGACTGGAATTCTATGAATAAAAATGAATTGCATCTGACTGCAGGAAAGGAATGTGACGGAGGAAAGGAGCATACATGTAATTTTTTGTGCCAATGGTTTTGTGTGAAAAATAACTATATGATCAGAGAATTTGCCGCATTAAAAGAATACCTGAATCAAAATCCGAATAATTATTTCAAATGCGAGATTGAGATAAAAATTCAATGTGATAATAAATCAATTGATGAGAAGAAATTTGAAATTCTGAAAAACTATCTGGAAAAGAAAAACAGTTGATGTGAAAAATTATTGGAGATACTTGTAAGAAGAATACTGATTGATGGTAAATTTGTATACGAATGATTACCTACTTACTTTTATTTGAATATTTAGGAATAAGAAATATTTTTTTGCTGAAAGATATAGATGGATTGGAATTTGAAAAGTAAATCCTCAAACATGAGTACTGGACAGCAGTAAATCCTCAAACATGAGTACTGGGTATCAAAAATCCCCGCATTTTAGCGGGGATTGAGCAGATTTTACAGAATAGATAGGCACATTGAAAAATTAAGACTTTTTGTGTCGACTGGGGCATTCTTTCTGGACTCTGGGTGACCATGGAAGGAGATCATCAATAAATCTGAGGTCTTTGTCATCCATGTGCTGAGGAATCTCAGTAAGCAGCAGATTGAAATATTCGAAAGTATTTATCATGTTTGCTTTTGCTGTTTCAACCAGACTGTAGAGGATCGCACTTGCCTTTGCACCATTGGAAGATTCGATCATTACAAAGTTCTTGCGGCCAATGGTAAAAGGCCGGATTGCCTGTTCTGCATAATTGTTATCCATCGGGACATTCCCATCAGATAAAAACACACGAAGATATTCTTCCTGATTTATGCTGTAAGCGAGAGCCTTTCCAATTGTACTGTTATGAGTTACCTGTGAGTACTTCTGTTTTGCCCATGCGAAATAAGCATCCACCTTTTATGAAAGAACAAGCTGACGCTGCTTTTTACGTTCTGTAACAGAGAGGTCATCAAAAGTATTATCGATGTGCATGATCTCTGTGATCATGCTATATGCTTCCTGGGCAATCGATCCTCTGGCAGTGTCCTGACCGACAGACTTTATGAATTCTGCAAAAGGTCTTCTGGCGTGGATCCAGCAGCCTGCTACTTTAAGATCACGGCGTTCTTTTGCAAGCTTATGGTAGACCTGATATCCATCCGTGATCACAGTTCCGGAGAATGTCTTCAGGAATTCCCGCGGATGGTCAGAATGACGGGAAGGCTGCCAGTCAAAGAGGACGATGGGATGAGTCCCGCGCAGCGGCCGGTTTCGGTAGACCCACATGTAAGTCGTAAACGATAGAACCTGAGTACCTTGACAAATATCAGGCCGCTTTTAGCGGCCATATTATTTTTCAACTGCTTTCTTAGGCTTCCGGATATGTTCAGGCAAAGACGCAGACCATGGCAGAAGTTCCGTTAGAAAGTCAGTGCTTTTATCCTCTGCATGCTTTGGGATCTCTGTCAGCAGATATTCAAAATAAGCATAAGGCTTCAGATCATTCGCTTTTGCTGTTTCTGCGATACTGTAGATGATTGCTGAACTTGTTGCTCCGTTGATCGTATCAATAATCTCCCAGTTCTTCTTTCCAATACAGAAACCTCGGATTGCACGTTCACTGGCGTTATTATCGATCGGAACATCACCATCGTCCAGAAACACTCTAAGATACCGTTCCTGATTTAAAGCGTAGGTAAAAGCTTCCTTTGTTTTTCCGCTTTTTGGAACTTTAGTCTCATTTTGTTTTAGGTACGCAAAGAAAGCATCCACTAGTGGTTTCACCACCAGCTGACGCTGGGCAAGCCTTTCTTCTGATGAAAGACCTGCTAGTTTTCCTTCTTCCCGGTAAATGGCTTGTATCTGTTTTATAAACAGATGCAGGATAGATTCTTTCTGATGCGCTTTCGGGATGACTTCTAACGCGTCATAGAAGCGACGTCTGCAGTGAACCCAGCAGCCGGCAATCCTCAGATCTTCACGCTCTTTTTCAAGCGTATGATATACCTGGTATCCATCCGTAACACAGATCCCAGTGTAATCCTTTAAAAAATTTCTGGGATGTGATGCATTACGCGTCTTCTGGTATTCATAGAGGACGATCTGACGCTCCGGATACATAAACCCTGACCGGTAGACCCACATATAACTCTTGCTTCCGGCAGAACGTCCGTCTTTATTGACGAGGACCGGAGTTTCATCGGCCTGTATTACGTAACAATCATACAAAAGCTTATGTAGATGGTCATACAAAACTCCCAGATATTCTTCCCCCAGCCGGATCATCCAGTTTGCCATGTTCTGTCTGGTTATGGCAAGACCATACCGCTCGAATTCCTTTTCAAGACGATACAACGGCACCGCATTTACATATTTACCGTTTATGATTGCTGCTGCGAGGGACGGTGAAACAAGACTTCCACGAAGCAGATTCCGAGGATGAGGAGCCTTTACCATATGTTCATCAAGCTTGCTTGAATACACACCGATATGATGTTCTTCTATTTCGACGCGGGCCGGAACAAATTTATAGCACCTTGAGACTGCATCTGGAAGCTGTTTCCATCCATTCTCACCGAATTCAGCAGTCAGTTCCTCTTTGCTCATGTAATGATCGATACGGTTGACAGGAAGGGATGCTATGTCGGCAGCTTTTTTTCCAGGCTGTTTTTTCTTCTTTGGCATTTTCACTTCCAGATCATCTGGTTCTGGTGCATCCAGGTCACAGACAGCTTCTGCCTCATTAAAGAACACAATCGTTCCATCAACCTCCATAAAACAAATCTGTTCTGGATCGGACATCTTTTCACTGGATCTTCCGAAACGGTTCTTTTTGGAGAGGATCAGTTGTTCCATCATCAGCTGCATCTTATCATTTAATGACTGTGTCTGTCCTGTCAGTTCTTCCATCTGTTCCTGCATTCCCAGGAATAGATGGATCAACAATTCTTTGTCAAGTTTATTCAGTTGTTCTTCTGTGTACTTAAATGCCATAACCGGAACTCCTGTCTTTATACTGGTTCTGATTATAACAGATTTTTTGTATTACCGCCAATTCCGGTCATTAGCTTCTTCAGCATAATGACGGTGGATAATACATCTGAAAAGCTGTTGTTTTACAGCATTTCAGATGTATTATCCACAACAGACAAACCAGCTCTTTGCTGATGCATCCTGCCTGGTCTGCCTGTTTGTGGACAACCTTTAGGTTTGAGTGGACAGCCTCTGTTCAGATGTCTTTTTGACTTTTTTATTTTCAGCATTCTGCACAAACTACATGATACTTGGCGTTTCTTTTAACTCTTCAATTGGATACCGGGCAACAATCTCAAGTCCCTGCATCAACATACGATACTGGTCTTTAGTGATAGACATTGCTTCATCTGCAGAGCGCGGCCATCGGAACGCACCATTATCAAGCCTTTTGTACATAAGAAGGAATCCATCTCCTTCCCATAGTAAAGCTTTGATACGGTCAGATCTTCTTCCACAAAACAAAAATAATGTATTTTTATCATATGGATCAAGTTTGAACTGAAAACGCACGATTGTTGCCAGGCCATCAATCCCGCGCCTGAGATCTGTGAATCCCATGGCAAGATATACTTTTTTGAAACCGGAAGCATCCGCATCATTCAACATGGCTGAATGCCCCTATAAGATGACGCAGCATTTCCGGTGACACACCAGAAAATATTTCTGCTGAAAGTCCCTTAGTATTTTTAATTCGTATTAAAGGAGCTGTATCATCGGAAGTAACGGTTTGCGGAATTTTGGGAAGTTCGGTTGAAGCAGTCGTTGGAACTGGTAATTCTACAAAAGCAGTAGCAGCCGTCCCCTGTACCTGCTCCAGACATACTTCACGGACACGACGAAGACGGTAGTAATAGTTTGCTTTTGTAAGATTATTCTGGGCACACCAGGTTTCAACATCCATTCCCTTCGGTCGACTTTGGCAGTTGCGGATCTGCTCTGCCCACTGTTGGAGTCTGACCTGCTGAGCCACAAGGCTGGTTTGTATAGCCATAACATTCCTCCTGATCATAGCAAGTTAAAAAAGTTGAGTACTAAACTTTTTTGACTATTTGATTTTGTTGAATATAATTATGGCACGAGTTTACAGGTATGAAAAGGTACTTAGGTTCTACCGTTTACGATATAGACGGTAATATGCACATACCGAAACGGAAAACCAAGAAAAACGGAGGAAACCACCATGAAGAAGAACATCACCAAGGAAGAAGAAAAAGCCCTGCTGGAGATCGCCAAGCACCTGATGGCAGCGGTAGACAGCCGGGGTGATCTGGAAGCCCGCGATAATGACAGCGAGGACTTCATTGAGGTTCCGGTCTGGGGTATCCAGAAGGCAATGGAAGAAGCCTACCTGCTGGGACGGATGAGCAGATAAACCGACAGCCCCGACACAGCCCCACACAGGGGCTTGTGCCACGGCTGGCAAAATGATCCGAATGAACCGACAGCGCCCCAGACAGGGGCAGATGTGGCGGCGTGGATGCGCCAGGAAGGAAAAGCACATGGAAGAACGGATGATGGATACCATCGTGGAAATCTACAACCACATGGATGACCGCGATAAGGATGCCTTCACACTGGGGGATGCCGAGGATATGGTGGAAGACCAGATCAGGATGGATAAGGAAGCCGGACGGGAACCGCTGGCATATGACCCGCAGTTCTTCTACGATACCATTGTGGAACTCATGGAGCAGGACGCAAAGTGACGTACATTCTGCCTGGTATTCCGGGCAGAAGATCGTGTACTTTAGCCGCTTGCTATCCTTTGCACCTGACGGTAATATGCACATATCGAAAGGGGAAAGCCCCAAGGGAAAAACGAAAACACGGAGGAATTCACCATGAAAAAGCATTTGATCGACTTTCCAGAAAACAACATCAGCATTGAGAGTTTCTACGACCGACTCAGACCTTGCTACGACAGCATCATGCAGTTCGGTGATCGGGTTTTGGTTGCCCAGATGAACTGGAACGGCATGCTGGAGGGAGCGGTATACGGATTTGTGGAAGACCCAGAGGAAGGCAGGTCACCGATTGAGTGCCGACTGGAGCTTCTGAAGATTTCCGATGAGACCTACACGGATGCCGGTCACGCAATCGAGTGGTGCATCAAGAACGCACACTGAAAAAGGGCAGAGCTCCTTCGGGGGCTTTTGCTCGTAGTGGCGGATTTCTCCGGCGTGTAAATACACATAAATCCGACAAAAAGAGGTGCGTATGATCGTGCAGCATAGCCGCTTGCTATGTCCGGGCGGTGACGGTAATATACAGTCACAACGAAGGGAAAAGCCCTACGGAAAACAAAACACACGGAGGATACAGACCATGACGAACAAAGCAAAAACCTACCTCAAGAACATTCAGGAAGCCGACACCGAGAAGAAACTGATCGGCATCGAGAACGCCTTCAAGCAGGACATGACCCTCACCCTCGATGGACGGACGGCTTGCCACACAGTTGTACAGCACATGGCGGATATGGCGCTGGTCACCATCGAACTCGAACAAGAAGGCGAAATGCTCCAGTTCCACATTGGCGTTCTCCGCAAGCACGCCGTTGCCATCCAGCTCCTCGTGCATGATGTCCGTGAGGAAGCTCTCCGGGATCAGCGCGATCTCCAGATCACCCTCGTAGCCGGAGTTGTTATTCACGACATAGTAGGCGATGTTGTCCGCATAGAACGGTTCAATCTCGCCATTGGCATCCATAGAAAGACTGACGGCACCGGGGATGCGGACCGGCTTTGCATAGGTGACACTGCCATCTTCGTCAAAGGTTGCCTTGGCGTAATGGCAGTTTTTCAGGCCAAATTTGACCTTATTGCTTTGCTTCGACATAGATTATTCCTCCTATCGCCCTGCTTATACGGTCAGCTCATACAGGACTTCATACATCTTTTCGGTTTCGATCCAGACCTCACTTTTCTCATAATAGAGTTCATGTGAGGTCAGGACTTCTTCAATGCTTGCTTCCATATCCGGGTCTTTGTAGTCGGTGTAGACCTCGATGTCCAGCCGGTTGAAATGGTGATACACAAGGTTATCTGCACTGAAATTCTCGGCATTCGGATACAGGAAGCAGATAAACGGTGGATCAGGGCTCTCCCCTTCTGCGAAATGGTCATACGCATAAGGAAGTCCCATCTCCTCCACCAGAGCTTTTACTTCTTCGTGGGTCATTGGTTTCTCCTATTTCAGTGCCTTTTCGATGAGGGACTGGAGCTGCTCGATACCGGCCTGTTCTGCCGGAGCAATATGGGGTCTTCCTGCCACACGACCGCCGCCGCGCTTGGCATGTCCCTTTTCCAGCAAATGTGCCAGCTGCCCCAGCTGATCGAACTGTGGGGTCTGAATGTGCAGACCGAGGTGGAATCCAGAAAAAACCTCGCAAAAGTGAGCGGGAAATGACCACCCCGCTCTTTCTGCTGCGCTGTGTACAGCTCGGTATCAGCATCGCCGACCTCGACCTGCTGACCATCGGGTTGGTCAATGATATGTTCACGGAGCGGCAGAACGACGACTATCCGTACAAAGAGCTGGCTTCGCAAAGTGATTTTGACAAATTTTGACAGAATAAAACTCGACGAGCGTGCATATATTAAACATGAAATAAGCACGCTCGTTTGATTTTACTTGACTATCGTGCTTATTTCGATTACAATATAAGCACGGAAGGACGGTGATTCTATGAATGAGATGACAAGATTAGTTCAAAATCATGATTACCTTACGCCGAGAATTGCGGGAAAATCTGGAATTTCAAAATTTAAGTTTTACAAATATGTCCGAGAAAACGGATTGGAGCCGGTCAGCCGTGGTGTTTATTCTACGGGAGCGGATTGGGTCGATGAGTTGTATGTGCTTCATAAGAGATGCCCGAATGCTGTTTTTTCACATGACGAGGCTTTTTATTATCATGGTCTGACAGACAGAGAACCGTTTGTCCACACACTTACCATATACAGCGGTTACAATGCACACCGGCTTACAGCGGATGGAAGTTGTAAAGTATATACGGTAAAACGGGAATTACTGGATGTCGGAAAGATTATTGTGAAAGACAATGACGGGAATATGATTCCAATGTATGACCTGGAACGAACAATTTGTGATCTGATGAGAAGCCGGAGCAGTATTGAAGCACAGGATTTCAATTCTGTTCTGAAGACATATGTTTCCAGAAGAGACAAGGACCTGAATCGACTTATGGAATATGCAAAGTTGTTTCGGGTTGATAATGTGATCCGCAGATATATGGGGGTATTATTGTAAAATGCAGCTGACACCTGAACAGGTTAAGGGAAGAATTAAGAATGTGGCAAAGGAAAACAAGGCAGATGCCAGAACGCTCATGCGAATCTACATGATGGAGCGTTTTCTTGAGAGAGTTGCCAATTCGCAGTATAAAGATAATTTTATCATCAAAGGCGGAATGCTGGTGACAGCAATGGTTGGCGTAGCATTGCGGTCCACGATGGATATCGATACGAGCATTAAAAATCAGAATCTGTCGGCAGAAGATGCAAAACGGATTGTGGATGATATCAAGGACATCGACCTTGGCGATGGAGTGACCTTTGAGGTTAAGGAAGTTTCCAATATCATGGATGAGATGGAGTATCCGGGTATCCGTTTTACCATGAATGCCGTGATGGGAAAACTTGTGACACCTATGAAAATTGATATTTCTACAGGAGATGTTATCACGCCAAGAGCAATCGAGTACAACTATAAATTGCTCTTGGATGACCGTTCCATCAGCCTTTGGTCGTATAATTTGGAAACAATTCTGGCAGAAAAACTTCAGACGGTCCTTGCAAGAGGTCTTTTGAATACCCGAATGAGAGACTTCTATGACATCAAGACCCTGCTTTCTATTTACGAGCAGGACATCGATGCTGATGTGTTGAAAAAGGCATTTGAGGCAACCTGTAAGAAAAGAAGCACCCAAAATCTGAAAGAGGAAGCACCCAAAATTATGGCTGCCGTCAGTAATGACGCACAGTTACATACACTTTGGAAGTCCTACCAGAAGAAATATTCGTATGCGGCTGATATCAGCTATGAGGATATTATGGAGAGCACAATGCTCTTATGGAGTAAAATTAAATAATCGGTAGCAACCCCGTTGGAGAAATCTGACGGGGTATTTTTATACCCATTTTTTAGCCTGTCTGCCCTGTGCAGATGGGCTTTTCTTATGCCCAAAAGGAGGTGGTTATTCAAATGGCATCCAGAATCCAGGGCATCACCGTTGAGATCGGCGGCGATACCACAAAGCTCTCCAAAGCACTGGAAAAAAATAAACATTTCTAAAGAATGTATAAACAAAACATAAACTGGCATCTTCATTGGTGTCAGTAAAAAAATAATGAAATACTTTAGAAAGTTAATTTAAAAAAGAAAATTGCTGGCCTGAGATAAGGAGAAAAGAGCAGGAGATTGATAAAGTCGTTATTTTACAGGAAAATGGAAGATTTAATGGATCATAATAACTTACTTAAAAATAGAGTAAGGAATAGACATAATAAAGAATATGTGTAATAATTATAGAGACAAAGATTTAAAGAGGTCAGATAGTTGAGTTAGAAGGGAGATCGCAGTGTTTCAAATAGTCTATTCAAAAAAAGCATTAAAATTTTTAAAGAAACAAGATATACCTACACGTAAAAGGATAGTAGCTGCAATTGATCGTCTCCCCGCTGAAGGAGATATAAAAAAGCTTCAAGGAGTGAATGGATATCGTCTTCGAGTAGGTACTTTTAGAGTATTATTTGATGTGAATGGAATTATTATAGATATTATAGATATTATAGACATTGGAAATCGTGGGCAGATTTATAAAGGAGTGTGATTATATGTCTAATGTGAAAGAACGAATTTTAGGTGCGGTTACAATTATGAGTGAAAAAGATGCAGAAAAAGTCTGGAATTTAATTCAGAGTGCATTTGCGCTTAGTAATGCAGAGGAAGTAGTTCCAGATGAAGAAGAGCTTGCTGCAATGAAGGCATATGCCGCCGGAGATCCAGAATATGAGCCGTCTCTTTCTAGAGATAGAGTTATGAAAGAATTAGGAATATAATTAGATCAACAGTGGCAATGCCATTAAGCTAGATGTTCGATAAAGTGTTCTTCCTAATTCTATGATTTGACATAAAAAGGAGCGTACTCCAACATGTGCAGATCTCTATCTCTAGAAGTACAGTGGTACAGTGGGGACAGGTACTCGAAACCAGGGATAAAAGTTCTGTGAAAAGATTATAAAGTAGTATCAGCGAAGCAATCAGTTAAATAAAATATTTTGGAAAAAAGGAGGAGGTTGTTTTATCGATCTGATCATCAGTGGACACACGCACTCAGAGCTGAAAGAGGCAATTCAGCATGGGAACACATATATCGTATCATGTGGCGAATACGGAAGCAATCTGGGATCACTTTCCATGACGCAGAAGCAGGACGGACGGTGGGAGCTGACATCCTATGCGCTGATCCCTGTTTCTGAGAAGATAAAACCGGACCAGGCGACACAGGAACAGATCGATGCCCTGATGGATACGGTGGATAAGAATTATCTTGCCGATTTCGGCTATACAAGGGAAGAGGTTCTTGCTGAAAATGATGTTGAATTCAACAGTCTGGAAGAAATGGGCACGAAGCACGAAGAGTTGAATCTTGGTGATATCATGTCCGATGCATACATATATGCAGTGGAGAATTCCGAGTATTATGATGGTGATCCGGTTGATGTAGCCGTTGTTCCAAGCGGAACTGTAAGGGATACATACACAAAGGGTGATATTACAGTAGAGGATGTTTTTAATTCCTTCTCACTGGGAATCGGAAAGGATGGTGTTGCCGGATATCCGCTGATCAGTGCATATCTGACCGGAAAGGAGCTAAAGCTGGCAGCAGAGGTGGACGCTTCTTACAGATGGAGACGGAATTGCCAATGTGCCGGAATATTATGAGACAACACATGGACGTAAGGTTGTGGAGGACAGCAGAAATATCATTGATCTGGTGAAGCAGCCGAATAAGTTTTCAGCGATGATCGCAGGTGTTTGTCTGATCTTTGTTGTGATCATTGTGCTTGTGGTATTTCTGATCCGAAGGATGATCCGCAGGATCAGAGTAAGAAAAGAAAAGAGAAATTCGAAATAAATATATGGCTGTGCAGAAAGCTGTCGCTTAAGCGGTTGATAGATCGCAAAGTGGCAGCTTTTATTTGTGGCAGCGTTACTGTCCAGCTAACCTCTGAATAGTAACCGTCTGCGGACATCTTTTTTCAGGGGTTTTGTTAAGACTTCACAACCATAACAAAGTGTGATAAGATTTATATATCTTGCGACTGAAAGATATGTTTCAGGATAATCCGGTGGATATATGTAAGCTAATACTGTTTAAGAAGTGGAATAAAGGGGATGAGAAGAAATGACGGAAACTGAGAAGAGAGAAGAAATACTTGCTACATTACAGAGAAATCCGGATCCGGAACATCTGTGGGAATGTATTATTGCTTTTCAGGATTATCATTTTGAGACAATTTCCGGTTTGCCGTTTACTTATCAGCTGAAAAGAGGAAGAAACGGGGAATTAACAAAAGAACTATGGATCGACCGCAGAAAAAACAGCAAGAGTCTGGCATGGAGTTCCATTTTAAAAGCATTCGAAAAGACGGAAGGCAAACCCGTGGTGTCCCGGCCCAAAGCGCTGGGAGATATCAGGGGTGTATCCTATCTGTATGGAATATTTTATAAGTTTGGGTTGATAGATGTCCCGGATGATTTGTTGAAAAAGTATCAAAAATAGCGGATTTTATGCGAAAGTAGACAAAAATTACATTTACGCATTGTGAAATATGTGCTATACTAAGACCTGAATAATTCATGACGGTAAAGCGTAAGATTATATTTACCTTTGTGTCAGAAAATACTTGAGGAGAGAGGTTATGGAAAAAGCAGTGAAGAACCTTCAGAATAATAAGAAGTCATCAGATGTCGTGGTCCAGCCGACACAGAATCCGAATGATGTCATTGATCTGAAAGAATTATTCTGGGTTTTGGTTGGCAGATGGAAGATGATATTTCTGGCCATGCTCATCGGGGCGTTGCTGGCAGGATTATATCATACTTTTCTTGTGAAGCCATCTTATCAGGCGGATGCATCCATTTTTATCACAAGTGACGAGTCTGTAATATCAGTGGCAGGTCTTCAGGTCAGTTCGGAACTGACAGCTGATTATACAAGAATTGTAAAGAGCCGTAATGTTCTGAAGCAGGTAATCAAAGATCTGGATCTGGATATGAATTACAGACAGCTTGGAGAACTGGTCAATATTACAAATCCGGATGATTCCCATATTATTACGATCACGGTAACCTGTGGTGATATTGAATTGTGCAGAGATATTGCGAATTCATTGTTAAATATTGGAATCGACCGTATTTATCAGGTGATCAGAAACAGCGAACCGACTGTAATTGATTATTCAGAAGCCCAGGCTGTGGAGCAGGTCAGCAAAGGTCTTGGAAAGACTGTAATGATGGGTGCAATGTTTGGAATCGTACTTGCAGGCGGATTGATCATTGTAAGATTCCTGACAGATACAACACTGAAAACAGAGGATGACATCAGAAAGAACCTTCATATGCCGGTGCTTTCTGTAATTCCTTATTACGAGGGGAAGAAAGAGTAAGCAATGAATACAGATGACAGGATGAGAGAACTGTTCGACGATCTGGTTCGGGAGAACAGACCGATGGGACAGCAGAAAGAGATTATTAAACCGAAGATACCCAAGGTACCTTTTGCTGTGGAAGAAGCAGTCAATATTCTCAGAGGTAACATACAGCTCAGTGGCAACAATATTAAGACTGTTGCCATTACCAGCGCTCTTGCTCACGAGGGCAAATCTTCAATAGCATTTCGTTTGGCGAAGAGCATGGCCAGTCTGGAGAAAAGAGTGTTGTATCTGGATGCGGATATCCGTAATTCCAGTACTTTAATAAGGTTCGATATTCCAGGTGAAAAAGTAGGACTTAGTGAGTACCTTTGCGGCAATGCTACAAAAGAGAAGATTATCTTTCATACAGATGATCCCTGGATGGACATCTTGTTTACAGGAGCTGTGGCTCCGAACCCAAGTGCTCTTGTTTCGGGTCCGCTGTTTAAAGAACTGATTGCATTTGCCAGAAGCGTCTATGATTATATTATTGTGGATACACCTCCGCTTAATCTTGTAATTGACGGACTTCTGATTGCGAAAAACTGTGATGGAACTGTTCTTGTTGTTGAGAGTGGGCTTACAGAACGGGCACAGGCAGATAAGGCAGCACGGCAGATGGAATATGCAGGTATTCGGGTTCTGGGAGCTGTGTTGAATAAGGCGCAGGTTTCTAGAGGACGTTATGGTTATGGTTACGGATATGACTATGGATATGGTTATGGCGAGAAACGTAATTCAGAAAGCAGTGCAAAACGTGGAAAGAAGAAGTAGGCATCATCAGGGAAGAAGACGGAAACCATGCAGGAATCAGGTTGTGGTAAGTATCCTGGTATGTGTTTGCATATTAGCTGTGGCAGGGATTTTTATTTATAAAGAAATGCAGAGTCAGAAAGCTATGCAGATATCAGCAGGTAATTCCCACAATGTAGGCAGTGGATTTCGAAATATCACATATAATGGTGAGAAATATGAATATAACAACCGGATAACGACTATTCTGTATGCCGGTGTTGATTCCGATGGAAAGATGGAAGCTACATCACAGTATGGTGATAAGGCAAGAGCAGACAGCGTTAATCTGGTGGTCATGGATGAGAAAAAAAAGAAAATGACCATTGTTTCCATAAACAGAGATACCATGACACAGATTCGAAGATACAGTATGAGTGGAAATGATCAGGGATTATACACTACACATCTTGGCTATGCTTATACATATGGAGATGGTGGCGATGTAAGCTGTGAGAGTTTATGCGAGGCGGTTTCACTTCTGTTCGGTGAGATTCCGGTCAACCGTTATATTGTAACAAATCAGGATTCTATGCCGTATATTAATAATCTTGTAGATGGTGTGACAGTCACTGTTCCGAATAATGATCTTTCGGATCAGTATCCGGAGTTTTACGAGGGAAATCAGGTTACTTTGGATGACAGTAATATCCGTGATTTTCTTCAGCATCGAGATACAGACACAGAGTTCAGCAATGAGGGACGTATAGAACGTCAGAAAGTCTATATGTCTGCATATGTTGATAAGATCAAATCTCTGGACGAGAGTAAGCTGGAGGATATATGGAATTCGTTGGATTCCATGAAAGATTATCTTCAGACGAATATCACCAGAAATCAGTATCTGAAATTTATCAAGCTGATCAGAAAAGTTGATTTCTCGGATGAGGATATTATTCAGCTCTCAGGTTCTGATAAGGAGGGAGAAATTCATGATGAGTTTTATCCCGATGAAACTGAATTAAAAAAGCTGATCATTCAGCTTTTTTATGAAAAAGTATAAATAATCCTATGTATAAAAAAGAGGAGGAATTATTATGAAACGGAAATTGTTATTGGCTCTGATTGCAGCAATGACTGTCAGCATGTCTGTTCCGGTATTTGCAGCTCCAAGTATCGGCCAGTATGTTGAGAAGACAACAAAAAATACAACAGGTCTCAGTGGTAGCCAGAAACTGGTTGTAGAGAATCTGGATACCAGTATTGTTAAAAATGAAACAGCGAAAGCAGCTATTGATGAATTTTCTAACTCTAATGAGAAGAATAAACTGGAAAAACTTCTTGTAGATCTTGGAGTAGATACAACGAAACCGGTGCCAACAGATAATGGAGGCACTGCTTCTCCTGTTTACTATGAGCCTGCAACACCTGCTTTTAATCTTGCAATATCTGAAACTGATAAACTTAAGTATGAGCTGACTGGTTCTATTACAACAACTCTTACAGTTGAGTCGCTGAAAGGCAAAGACAAAGATAATATCCTGATCATGGTTACTGATGCTGATGGAAAAGTTCATTATATTACTCCTGATGCTCTTGATCCGGAAACAGGCGAACTTACAGCAACATTCACTGCTCTTGGTACAGTTATAATTCTTGAGAAAGCGCCGATTGTATCAAAGAATTTAGAGTCAGATAAGTATGAAAATGAGAAGGTTAAGGCAGCTGCTGAGCAGTTTAAATCTGCAGAAGAGGGAACTGCTGTATCTGACATTTTTGCAGCCGCCGGTGTTGAAGGTACAACTGTTAAAGATCAGAATGGTGAGGATGTAGACATTTCTCAGTATAAAACATGCGGAAGTCTGGCAGAAGTTGCCATGAAACTTGGTGATGAGTATTTTACAAATGCAGAGTGCCAGTTTGAAGGTACTGTTCAGATGGATCTTGAACAGGTAGATTATAAAGCACTTCTGAAGAGTGCAGGTATTGATGAGAATACATCGGATGAGGATCTTCTTAATGTAGAAGAATTTGAAGCGCCAGATTATGTACTTGCACAGCTGAACGCAGTAAGCGGTGAAGCATCTGTATCTACAGGGCTCAAGTTTGGCTTTGAGAAAGTTGAAGGATCTGACAGGCCTGTTCTTGTAATCAAAGGTACATTTAATGGCCTTGGACCTGTTGCACTTGCTTCCAAAGCAGAATAACAGAAACTAAAGGATGGGATATTAGATGTCAAATCACAGACACAGAAGAAGCTTTTTTTCGACCTTTGGTTACTATGTCATAGTAATTGCCATTGTGGTCTGCCTTGTGTTCATTGTAAAGCATAATCGTTCACAGCAGGCAGAACGTGATGCATATAAAGAAGAACTTTCCAAGAATGAAACAGAAGAAGATCTTGGAGATATCAGCATAACAATACCGACTGATGCGCCGGATAATGCAGCTGGAAAAGATACGACCTCTTCCAGTGATAAGTCTTCAAATACTGATTCAGCAGATTCTGGATCAGATTCAGAAAAGTGAGAATAAGATGTAAATGAAGGCAGTTTTGCAGTACTTTGAACAAGGTATTGCAAAACTGCTTTTTGTCTGGAATATATAAATCAGTCTTTGGAATTTTTTTTATTTCTGTAATAATATTTTGTTGTAATATGGAAATTGATGTGGCATAATAAATGGGAAAATGTTAAAAATAAGAAAAATCCAGATTAAGGAAATGTAAAGTTGCATTTTCAGGATAACATGGCTCCTGACAGATTATGACAGGAAGCGAGTATGACAAAGGAGAAAATTATGGCAATTTTTTCAATGATCTTATCTTTGTTGTGTGGAGTATCATTATTTCTATTTGGTATGTCCCTAATGGGCGATGGTCTGAAGCTGGCAGCAGGGAATAAGCTGGAAGCATTTCTTTATAAGATGACCAATACTCCGCTGAAGGGTGTCGCACTTGGTACTGGTGTTACCAGTGTGATCCAGTCGTCTTCTGCGACGACGGTTATGGTGATTGGTTTCGTAAACTCCGGTATGATGAAGCTGAAACAGGCGATCGGTATTATCATGGGAGCCAATATCGGAACCAGTATCACAGGCTGGATCTTATGTCTTTCTTATATTGAAGGATCCAATGGAATCGCAAGTATTCTTTCCACAGCAACAATCTCAGCTGTTGTGGCTGTAGTTGGTATTATTTTCCGCATGTTCTGTAAGCGAACCTTACATAAGAATATTGGAAATATCATGCTTGGTTTTGCCATTCTGATGACCGGAATGCAGATGATGAGCGGTGCGGTTTCTCCGCTGCGTGAGAGTCCTGTATTTATCAAGATGCTTACGATGTTTTCCAACCCGATCGCCGGTATTCTTGTTGGTATTGCTTTTACAGCTGTACTTCAGAGTGCTTCTGCGACAGTCGGTGTGCTGCAGGCGCTTTCTGTAACAGGAATCCTGACATTTGCCAGTGCATTTCCGATTGTTCTTGGTATTGGTGTTGGTGCTGCATGTCCGGTTCTGATCTCAGCGGTCGGAGCTAATAAGAATGGTAAAAGAACAGCACTTGTATATCTGATCAATGACCTTTTCGGATTGATTCTGTGGTCCGTAGTCTTTTATACAGCTAATGCGATCGTACATTTTACATTTATGGATATGACCATGACACCGGTAGCGATTGCTCTCTTAAATACAGTATTCCGTGTGGCTACGGTTATTGTGCTGTTTCCGTTTATCCCGAAGGTCGAGAAGCTGGTATGCTGGCTTGTTAAAGATAACCAGGAAGATCTGGAGGATGAGGCTGATTTTGATCTTCTTGAGGAGCGTCTTCTTAATTATCCTGCTCTTGCGATCGCGCAGTGTCACCGTGTGATGAACGGTATGTCCAAGAAGCTTCGCAAAAATGTCAACAGGGCGATGAATCTTCTGAATGATTATCAGCAGGATAAATATGATAAGGTTCAGCGTAAGGAAGATCTGATCGATAAATATGAGAGCCGTCTTGGCGAGTATCTGATCCAGCTTACAAAGCGTGAGATGAATACTGCACAGACAAGACAGGCTTCCCTGTATCTGCATACGATCAATGACTTTGAGCGTATCGGTGATCATGCTTCTTATATTGCTCATATGTCCAATGAAATGCATGATAACCATACGAATTTTTCACAGGAAGCCTGGGATGAGCTGAATGTTGTTATGGAGGCAGTTCGTGAGGATATCAATATAACCTGCAATGCTTTCATGAAAGACGATAAAGAAATGGCACAGAGAGTAGCACCTCTCGGAGCTGTGATCACAGGACTTTGTGATGTACTGAAGATGCGTCATGCAGAGCGACTGAGCCAGGGCAAATGCGGACTGGAAGAGGGAACGGTATTTAGTGATATCCTCAACAGTTTCTGTCGTATCGCAACTCACTGTGCAAGTGCTATGGTGGCACTTATGAAGAGCGGAGAGACAGGATCTGATCTTCATATTCACGATTCCAAGATCTATCCCACAAACAGTGCGGACTACTACCAGTATTTCAGGGAATACGGACAGAAATATGATATTGGAAACCAGGAAGGCCATATGCTCAGCATGGAGCCGGAAGAAGTAGAATAAGAAATGAAAAAGAAGGGGCTGATTATTGACAGCCTCTTCTTTTTTATTTCTACCATGGGTATTTTCCCTTTTTGGCATAAGGTAGAAGTTTACCATCGAATTTGATGATGACACGATGATTTCCTTCTGCATCTTCGGTTACATCTACATCCAGTCCGAAATCGATTGCGCTCATGATTGCGTTTCCGCCCTGTTCGTGAATGATGTCTTTGATAGCAGGACCGTAGGTATCGATGACTTCGTGAAGTCTGTAAAGGATAGGATCTGTATTTCCTTTATAAGGATGACTATTGAGAAATGCTGTAGCAGAAGGACTGATCTTAAGGGCTTCTGCAAGTTTTACAGTATATTCTTCTGGCACATATTGCTGCCCTTCAAATACAGAAGCGAGCCATACTTTATTGACTCCTATGAGTTCAGCGAGTTGTTCGTAAGTCAGGCCGGAAGCTTTTTTTGCTGCTTTTAAAGCTTCCAGTTCGTCAGCATGTTCCAGTCGGGTAAGGTAATCGGCGTTATTCATTGGTGTCATAATAGATTCCTCCTTGGGTAATATTCTTAAATAAACTATATATAACAAAAAAAAACGAGATACCTTTAAGAGGTACCTCGTTGTACTGATATGATTATAGTTCAAAGAACAAAATATGTCAAGCCAGGTGGAAACATATAACACCTGGCTTTCTTTTGCAAAGAGATTCTGTTACAATAGCAGGATGAAAACAAGAAGACAGAACAGGAGAAAAATAACCATGTCAAATATCATAGAAATCACAGATTTCAACGCTTCGGAGCTGGATGTATATGCCAGGATCTCGGAGATACAGCTTTTGAACCGGGCAGAACCGGAGAAGGGGATCTTTATTGCGGAGAGCCCGAAGGTTATTGAGAGAGCTTTGGATTCCGGGTGCCAGCCGATTTCTTTTCTGGTGGAACATAAACATGTTGAGGGTGAGGCAAAAGAACTGATCCGTCGTTGTGGAGACATTCCGGTTTATACGGCAGAATTTGATGTGTTGACGCAGCTGACCGGATTCAAGCTGACAAGAGGAATGCTCTGTGCAATGCGCCGGCCGGCGCTTCCTGATATAGTCGATGTATGCAAAAATGCCCGCAGGATCGCAGTTCTGGAAAATGTGGTAAATCCTACTAATATAGGCGCGATCTTTCGTTCTGCGGCGGCTCTTGGGATGGATGCGGTGCTGCTGACACCGGGGTGCAGCAATCCATTGTACCGCCGTGCGATCCGTGTCAGCATGGGAACCGTATTCCAGATACCATGGACATTTTTTGATGAAAAAACAGAGTGGAAAACGGAAGGAATCCGGTCTCTGAAAGCGATGGGATTTAAGACGGCAGCCATGGCTCTTAGGGAGGATTCCTTTGATATTGAGGATCCTCATCTGATGGCAGAAGAAAAACTGGCAGTAGTTCTTGGAACAGAGGGGGATGGCCTTGCTTCGGAGACCATTGCGGACTGTGATTATACAGTATGTATTCCAATGGCACACGGCGTGGATTCACTGAATGTGGCGGCAGCCAGTGCAGTTGCATTTTGGCAGCTGGGAAAACGCTAAATATTTAAGAGAGTTCCCGTTTTTTATGATCTTGCATTCCGGTTTTCTTCTTCCATATCCATCAGATGAAAAGAAAGCAACAGATACAGGATCTCGTTTCTGTCTGTAAGATCTGAATCCAGAAAAGCTTTGATCTTATCCAGACGATAAAGAAGAGTACTTCTGTGGATAAATAAAGCGCTGGCAGTATGAGAAATGTTCTGGTTGTGCTCCAGAAAACAACGCAGTGTTTCATAGAGATGAGATTGCTTTGCCTCATCCTTATATTTCATTGACAGAAGCTTTTCGTGACAGATCATGTAAGCAGGAAGCTTTCTGGTTGCCTGTTCCAGAATATAGGGCAGAGCGATGGAGTCAAAATAGTGGATACTTTCTGCGGGATTTTTGCGTTTTCCAACCTGCAGGGTAACAGAAGCCTGCGTGTATTGCCGGTGGAAATTGAAATGTCCAAGCATCTTCCGGCTGTATCCGGCGCTTAACATGCTGCTTTTGATAAAGCCCTCGATCTTATCGGAAATCTCATGGATAGTCAGAGTGCAGAGATCCAGATTGATAAAAAGCACAGCATTGCCTTTATGTTCCGTGGCACAGGTGGCGGGAATTGTATTTTCCAGATAGTTACAGATGGCATTAAGGGTCAGATTTTTCTGGTCGATCAGTCCGGTCTGGATCAGGATGCATTGATACATATGGGAAGAAAGCCATCCCACATTTGTCAGCTGCTGACTGATTTTTACATAATCAGCTCCAGGATCTGTCAGAATGGACATAAAAATCTGATGCAGAGGAAAAGCTTTATCCCGGCTGTGCATGATACCTGTGGAAAGTGCATGGGATACCATCTGGGAAAGGTACTCCAGAACAAAACCAAACGTATCATCCAGGGGAACCTCACCTTCGGAAAACATCAGCCTGTATACTGCTTTATCATTATTGGAGATATTTACGCAAAGAGAAGGAGCAGTAAGGCCATTTCCCGGATAATAAAAATATCCGGTTTTATAAAAAGCCTCTTCGTAATGAGGATCCTGCTTCAGGCTGTCCACAATAGCCCAGGAATTTTCAGTGGAACCCAAAACAGAATTGGAAAGATCACTTAGATTCCAGTCTCTGGAGGCAATGATAGTAAAATCCATACCGATCAGCATTATTGGATTAGGAATAACGGAAGCTGTAAGATCCAGAAGCTCATGGATAGATGCGTTCCGGAGACGGGAATCCATCAGGGACTGATTCCACTGATCATAGAGGATAAAAATATCCTGAATCCTGTTAAAGACAATATCGACCGGAATATCTTCAGGGATGATACACATGTTTGGCTGAGTTAATTCGTAGTTCTGATAGATTTTTCCAATCATCAGGAACAGAATATTTTTGGGATGATGAAAAGTGAGCTGAAAATCCGGATCTGTGATAAGGTAAACACGTCCATCCTGAAGAGCGGTGTTCTTTTCAAAGCAGGAAGGGCAGGAAAGGGTGGGGGATGTATCCAGCCTGGATGTATGCATGGAAAATGATTTCTGTAGGTGATAGCATATGAGTTTTGCACTGAGTTTCAAGGAAAATCCTCCCTCCTATATTTTGTAGGAAAAAACAGGAATAATAGCCATATTATGTGGAATTGTGATTCTTTTGATTTACAGTATAATAGAATCATAAGGAAAAAACAAGTGCAGAAACAAGCCTTTTATATTGGGGTGTAGCGAAACAAGTGCGGAAAAAGGCTTTCCTGCATAATAACGTAGAGGAGGTGCGTTTATGTTAACAAAAAGACAAAATATGCTGGAAGTGATCCGTGGAGGAAAGCCAGATCGTTTTGTAAAACAGTATGAGGGACTGACATTTGTTCTGAATACTCCGTATCAGACGAAGTATCCGATGATGCCGGAAGGACCTGGTGCACCGACAGTAAAATGCGGATGGGGATATTATAATTCCTGGCCTGCAGGAACACCGGGAGCGTTTCCACTTCATGATCCGGAGCATCTGGTATGCCCGGATGTCTCAGAATGGAAAAAATATGTAAAGGCACCGGACATCAATTACACGGCAGAGGACTGGAAAGAATGCCAGGAGACAGTTGCCGGAATTGACCGGAATGAAACCATGGTTACTGCAATGGTCGCACCTGGAGTTTTTGAGATGTGCCATTATCTCTGTGAGATCCAGAATACCATGATCAATTTCTACGAAGAGCCGGAAGCTATGCATGAACTGATCGAATATATTACAGAGTGGGAATTGAAATGGGCAGAGCAGGTCTGCACCTATATGAAACCGGATGTTGTCTTCCATCATGATGACTGGGGAACACAGAAGTCTACATTTATCAGTGTGGATATGTTCCGTGAGTTCTTTATGGATTCTTACAAACGTATTTACGGATATTACCATGATCATGGTGTTGAACTGATCATCCACCATAATGACAGCTACAGTGCAACACTGGTTCCGACAATGATCGAGATGGGAATTGATGTATGGCAGGGCTGTATGTCTGTTAATGATCTTCCGAAGCTGATCAAAGAATATGGAAAAGATATCACATTTATGGGTGGTATCGATAACGGTAAAGTAGATCGCTTTGACTGGAATCAGGAAATGATCGAAGAGTCAACAGATCAGCTTTGCAGAGACTGTGGTAAGCTTTATTTTATTCCGTGCACCACTCATGGCCTGAATTTCTCATGTATCCCAGGTGTATATGAGGCAGTGGATAAGGAAATCGATAAAATGACAAAGGAAATGTTTTGATCGAAGCATAAGACTTATTAATAAGAAGTAAATAGAATAACAAAGGTCGGAAAAGCCTGCAAAACCCAGCAGAAAAGTGCTTTTCCGGCCTTTTTTTGTGAAATTCAGGAAAAAATAAATTTGTAAAGCAAAAACCCTTGACAGGTGTGGCGGAATCGTGTATGATAGCCAAGGTGATTACAGATGGAGAAATTTGTAGAGCAGACATTTTTATTTGATTTTTATGGAGAGCTTCTGACAGAGAGGCAGCGGCAGGTGTACACCAGTGTGGTATTTGAGGATTATTCCTTAAGTGAGGTTGCTGAGGAACTTGGCATCAGCAGACAGGGTGTGCATGATATGATCAGACGGTGCAATCGGACGTTGGAAGAATATGAAGAGAAGCTTCATCTGGTCGAGAAATTCCTGAACATCCGCAGTCAGGTCATAAAGATCCATGAACTGGCTGACAAGTACCACGCCGAAGATATTGCGGCGATTTCCAATGTGATATTAGAGGAGTTATGATCAATGGCATTTGAGAGTTTAACAGATAAACTGCAGAATGTATTTAAGAAGCTGAAGGGCAAGGGCCGTCTCACAGAGGCTGATGTCAAGGTGGCACTGAAGGAAGTTAAGATGGCGCTTCTGGAAGCGGATGTTAACTTTAAGGTCGTTAAGCAGTTTACGAAATCCGTTCAGGAAAAGGCTATCGGACAGGATGTTATGAATGGTCTGAATCCGGGACAGATGGTGATCAAGATCGTAAATGATGAGCTGGTCAACCTGATGGGAAGTGAGACAACAGAGCTTCCGATCAAACCGGGAATGGATCTTACCGTTCTTATGATGGTTGGTCTTCAGGGTGCAGGTAAGACAACGACGGTTGCCAAGCTGGCAGGCAAACTGAAATCCAAGGGAAAGAGCCCATTGCTTGCGGCCTGTGATGTTTACCGTCCGGCAGCGATCACACAGCTGCAGGTAAACGGTGAGAAACAGGGCGTCGAGGTCTTTTCCATGGGAGATAAGCAGAATCCTGTGGATATTGCAAAAGCAGCTATCGAGCATGCGAAATCCAATCAGCAGAATGTCGTGCTCATCGATACAGCAGGACGTCTTCACATTGATGAGGATATGATGCAGGAGCTTGAGAATATCAAAGCGAATGTGAATGTAGATGCTACAGTGCTTGTAGTTGATGCCATGACAGGACAGGATGCAGTAAATGTGGCGCAGAACTTTTCTGATAAAGTCGGCATTGATGGTGTGATCCTGACTAAGATGGACGGTGATACACGAGGCGGCGCTGCGCTTTCTATTAAAGCTGTGACCGGCAAACCGATCTTCTATGTTGGTATGGGAGAGAAGCTTTCTGATCTGGAACAGTTTTATCCGGAACGTATGGCTTCCAGGATCCTTGGAATGGGCGATGTAATGAGTCTGATCGAGAAGGTGGAAGCATCTGTGGATCAGGAACAGGCTCAGGAGATGCAAAAGAAGCTGAAGAAAATGGACTTCGACTTCAATGATTATCTTACCAGCATGGAGCAGATGAACAAGATGGGTGGTATTTCCAGTATCCTGAACATGCTTCCCGGAATGGGCGGTAAGATGAAGGATATCGAGGGTATGATCGATGAGAAGGCTATGGACCGTACCAAGTCCATCATTCTTTCCATGACACCTCAGGAGAGAAGTAACCCCAACATTTTGAACATCTCACGCAAGAACCGTATCGCCAGAGGCGCCGGAGTGGATATTACAGAAGTAAATCGTCTTGTGAAGCAGTTTGAGCAGAGCAAGAAGATGATGAAACAGATGCCGGGATTAACAGGCGGCAAGATGAATATGGGAAAAAGAGGCGGCTTTAAGCTTCCCTTTTAATAAATAACAATAAATTTTCAGAAAGATAATTGGAGGAAAACAAAAATGGCAGTTAAGATCAGATTAAGAAGAATGGGACAGAAGAAAGCACCTTTCTATAGAATCGTAGTAGCAGATTCCCGCTGCAAACGTGACGGAAGATGCATCGCAGAGATCGGAACATATGATCCGAATCTTGACCCAAGCGTATACAAAATCGATGAAGAGGCAGCAAAAAAATGGCTTGCAGCTGGTGCTCAGCCTACAGAGGTAGTTGCTAAGCTTCTTAAACTTGCCGGAATCGAGAAATAATACCTGACAGATTTGGATCTGTGGCCTCAATGAGGCAGGAGCAAGGAGGTATGTAATGAAACAAC
This sequence comes from Blautia massiliensis (ex Durand et al. 2017), assembly GCF_051861785.1. Taxonomy (NCBI): domain Bacteria; kingdom Bacillati; phylum Bacillota; class Clostridia; order Lachnospirales; family Lachnospiraceae; genus Blautia; species Blautia massiliensis (ex Durand et al. 2017). The sequence continues at coordinate 154,110 of NZ_CP146725.1, read as the reverse complement.
TTGTAGAAGTAATTGCAAAATCTCTTGTTGAAAATCCGGATGAAGTAGTCGTTACTGAGACTGAAAAAGACGACGCGATTGTTGTTGAACTGAAGGTCGGACCGGCCGATATGGGTAAGGTTATCGGAAGACAGGGCAGAATTGCCAAGGCAATCCGTACTGTTGTGAAAGCGGCTTCTTCAAAAAGCAGCAAAAAAGTGATTGTAGATATTCTGCAATGAAAAAGAGACAGGAGCTGTGGATTCCATGGCTCCTGTTTTTACTCTGAAAGGGAGCAAAAATGGAAGATTTATTAAAGGTAGGAGTTATTACAACGACCCATGGCGTCCGTGGTGAAGTAAAAGTTTTTCCCACAACGGATGACGCAGAGCGTTTTCTTGATATTGAATATGTGCTTCTGGATACAGGAAAAGAGCTTCGCAGACTGAATATTCAGAATGTAAAGTTTTTTAAAAATCTTGCGATCCTGAAGTTTGAAGGCATTGACAACATCAATGATATTGAAATGTATAAGGGCCGTGAGCTTTGGATCCCACGTGAAGAGGCACAGGAGCTTGGCGAGGACGAATATTATGTGGCGGATCTCATCGGAATGGAGGTACTTCTGGAGAATGGGGAGAAATTCGGAGTGCTCCGTGATGTGATGGAGACCGGCGCCAATGATGTTTATATTGTAGATCGTGTGGATGGCGAGGAAATCCTGCTTCCTGCGATCCATGACTGTGTTCTTGATGTGGATGTTGAAAAAAATACCATGACTGTACATTTGATGAAAGGGCTTGTCTAAATGAATTATCATGTACTTACATTATTTCCGGAAATGATCGAGAACGGAATGAACACAAGTATTACAGGCCGTGCCATTACAAAGGGACTGTTATCACTGGAAGCGATCAATATACGGGATTTTGCATTCAATAAGCACCAGAAGGTAGATGATTATCCTTATGGCGGCGGAGCCGGAATGCTGATGCAGGCGGAGCCGGTATATCTGTCTTATGAATCCATTGCAGAACGTATTGGAAGGAAACCCCGCGTGATCTTTCTGACTCCTCAGGGAAAAACCTTCAATCAGGATATGGCAAAAGAGTTTGCCCTGGAAGAAGACCTGGTTTTCCTCTGTGGTCATTATGAGGGAATTGATGAGCGTGTTCTGGAAGAAATCGTAACAGACTATGTTTCCATTGGTGATTATGTACTTACCGGTGGAGAACTTCCGGCTATGGTCATGATGGATTCTATTTCCAGAATGGTACCAGGTGTTCTGAATAATCAGGAATCCGGTGAGACGGAATCCTTTTCCGGGAATCTTCTGGAGTATCCCCAGTACAGCCGCCCGGAGGAATGGCATGGCAAAAAGGTTCCGGAGGTGCTGCTTTCCGGACACCATGCCAATGTGGATAAATGGAGAAGAGAGCAGTCTATCATCCGTACAGCCAAATGGAGGCCGGATCTTTTACCAAAGGCTGATCTGACCAACAAAGAGTGGAACGAGGTCCGCAGGCTTCGCAAACAGTGGAAAGAGGAAGTGGAAAAATAATTATGAAAACATCAGATTTTTATTATGATCTGCCGCAGGAACTGATCGCTCAGGATCCGCTGGAGGACAGAAGTTCTTCCAGACTGATGCATCTGTCCCTGAAAGATGGAAGTATCGAACATCGTCATTTTACCGATATACTGGATTACCTGCATAAGGGAGACTGTCTTGTGATCAATGATACCAAGGTTATCCCGGCACGTCTTTATGGTCACAAGGAAGAAACTGGAGCGCTGATCGAGATCCTGCTTCTGAAACGCCGCGAAAATGATATCTGGGAGTGTCTTGTAAAGCCGGGAAAAAAAGCACGTCCCGGTGCAAAGATCACTTTTGGTGACGGTATCCTGAAGGGTGAGATCCTTGATATTGTAGATGAGGGAAACCGTCTGATCCAGTTCCATTATGAGGGGATTTTCGAAGAGATCCTGGATCAGCTGGGAGAAATGCCGCTGCCGCCGTATATTACCCACAAGCTGAAGGATAAGAACCGTTATCAGACTGTATATGCAAAGAATGAGGGATCTGCTGCTGCACCTACCGCAGGACTTCACTTCACGCCGGAGCTTCTTGAGAAAGTAAAGGAGAAGGGTGTGAATATTGCACATGTAACTTTACATGTAGGTCTCGGAACCTTCCGCCCGGTAAAGGTAGATGATGTAGAAAAGCACCACATGCACTCGGAGTTTTATATTGTGGAAGAAGATCAGGCAAAACTGATCAATGATACAAAGAAAAACGGTGGAAGAGTGATTTCTGTGGGAACTACCAGCTGCCGTACCCTGGAGTCCGCAGCCGGAGAAGATGGAATCGTGAAGGCCGGAAGCGGATGGACAGAGATCTTTATCTATCCTGGATATAAATTCAAAGCTATCGATGGACTGATCACCAATTTCCATCTGCCGGAGTCAACGCTTCTGATGTTAGTTTCAGCCCTTGCCGGAAAAGAACATATTATGGCTGCTTATGAAGAAGCTGTGAAGGAAAGATATCGTTTCTTCAGTTTCGGGGATGCCATGATGATCGAATAAGATTTAAAATTACTTTTTATATAAATAATATCCCAACGGATCGCAGCATGGAAACATGCAGCGCAGGATCTGTTGGGATATTATTTTTTGTTATGCTATTTATTCTTCACTGTCAGAGCCTTCCGATGTAGCGGATGAAGAATCCGCGGAAGGAATCGCAGCACTGCATTCCTCTATCTTGGATTTGATCCTGGATGCCTCATCTCCGGATGCAGGAGTTGGCTGATAATTGTTGTAGCCATCTGCAGAAGAAATAGAGCAGGGAATGATATTGGTCACGTTATCAGCCTGTACGCCTTCTGAGGTGACAGTGAAGGTCTGCTGGAAGATCATGGTGTCCATATCACTTGGAGAACTGTTTCCTCCAAAACAGAAATTGCCAAGACTGTAGACGATGTTTTTTCCTTTATAGGTTTCGATTCCCTGGAGTACATGCGGATGATGGCCACATACCAGATCTGCACCTTCATCGATAGCAAGACGGCCAAGGGTCATCTGATTGGTATCGGGAACTGTTTCGGTCTCATTGCCCCAGTGGAAGATCACAACTATAAGCTCTGCTCCATCTGCTTTGACCTTTGCGATATTATCTTTCAGCTGCTGTTCGCGCCCAAGATGATCCTTCAGCTCATAAATTCCGACAAGACCAACTTTGATTCCCTTGATGTCCATAACTGCAGTATCATCATAACCGAAGTGAGTAATGCCTGCATTATCCAGAGCAGTCAGAGTATCCGTGTAGCCTTGCTCTCCGTAATCATGGCTGTGATTGTTTGCAGTGTTTACGGCTTCAACGGAACCGCTGGTGAGTATCTGAGCATATTCGGCAGGTCCTTTAAATGCAAAGGTTTTATCTTCTCTGGCATCGGAATCGGTGAGGGTTCCTTCAAAATTGGCAATTGTCAGGTCATCTGCCTCAAAGATGCTTTTTACATTTTTAAAGAAATAATCTTTGCCGTTGTTATCGTAGTATGCGTTCAGACTTGTGTCATAATCAAAGGTCTCATCGGTACCCAACGTGCAGTCCCCGACTACGCTGAGCGTCAGTGAAACGGGATCTTTCACAGCAGCATCTTCTTTTGCCTTTTTTGCGGCCTCCTCTTCCTGGGCCTTCTGCAAAGCGGCGGCTTCTGCAGCTTTCCGGGAAGAAATGCATGCACGTGCGGAAAAAATGATCACAAGAACAAGTATGATCAGGATCCCGCCAGCTGCAAGAAACATTTTCTGACGGCGTACCTGGTAATATCTGGATTTTTTGCTGATGTCATTCCTGCGAGTCCCAGTGGAATGTGAACGGGAATTACGGGATGCAGAACCAGAATGCTTCCGCCGTGTTTCCCGTGCTCTGGCGGATTCTCTGCGTGCCTGCTCCGGATCATGGCCATGAGGCGGCCGCCTTCGATTGTCGTTTGCCATTCTATTTCTCCTTCGTATGTAAAGATATCTTTATTATAAAAAGAATGGTAAGTATTGTAAAGAAAGAATCGAGGACTTTTCAGAAAAAGAAGTTTTTGATATAATAATTAGGCCAAAAGGCAGAAATATAAACTACAGGGAGATGGTGCTGATATGATATTATATATCGGAAATCATACAAGTTCGTCCAAAGGCTATGTTGCCATGGGGCGTCAGATGCTGAAAAACGGTGGAAACACGTTCGCTTTTTTTACCCGCAATCCCAGAGGAGGCAAGGCAAAAGAGATTGATCCTGCAGATGTGGAAAGATTTCTGGAGCTTTCCAGGGAAAATCATTTTGGAAAGCTGGTGGCACATGCACCGTATACCATGAATGCCTGTGCCGCAAAAGAAAATCTGAGAGATTTTGCAAGAGAGATCATGGCAGATGATCTGAAACGTATGGAATATACACCGGGAAATTATTATAATTTTCACCCGGGCAGTCATGTAGGGCAGGGAACCGAGACGGGAATTACCAAAATTGCGGAAATCCTCAATGATGTCCTTACAGAAGAACAGAGTACGACCGTCCTTCTGGAAACTATGTCCGGCAAGGGTTCAGAAGTAGGAGCAACGTTTCAGGAGCTTCGTGATATCATTGACAGGGTGGAAAAAAATAATAAACTGGGTGTCTGCCTGGATACCTGTCATGTATGGGATGGCGGTTATGATATTGTCCATGATCTGGATGGTGTTCTTGATGAGTTTGACCGGGTGATCGGCCTTTCCAGATTGAAGGCTGTTCATCTTAACGACAGTATAAACGGACTGGGCAGTCATAAGGATCGTCATGCAAAGATCGGCGAAGGCCAGATCGGCCTGGATGCACTTGTGAATGTGGTGTGCCATCCGGCTCTTGAGGGAATTCCCTTTATTCTGGAGACACCAAATGATGATGAAGGATGGAAAAGAGAAATTTCACTTTTACGAGAACGATATTCCATGAAAGGAGATTGATCCATGAAAAAGTTCAGATATTTTATCCTGGTGGTTACGGGGGTGGCGGCAGTGATGCTGGGAGGCTGCAAAGATAAGGAAAAATACGACGAATCCGCTTTTCAGGATGACCTGGAACCTCTGAGTGAGGATGAAGTGGAGGCCATGGACCAGAATGGTGACGATGAGATGGCAGTAGCTGATGAAAGCGACCTGGAGCAGCAGCAGGATTCTGAAAATGCTGCAGGAGCAGGAGATACAGATGGGTCCGATTCATCGGATGCAGCAGACTCGCAGAGCGAAAAGAAACTGGATGAAAATGGCACTTATACAGATAAAGATGAAGTGGCCCAGTATATTTATGAGTATGGCCATGTACCCTCCAATCTGACTGCTGCAGACTATGATAATGCAGACAGTATGCTTCCGGTAGAGGATGGCGTAACCTATCAGCAGTGCAGCCTTGATGATGCAGGGAAACAGAAGCTGATCTTCACTCAGGATGCAAAGCGCATTTATTACACAGACGATGACGGACAGTCTTTTGACGAGATCTATTAAAATCAAAAGAACAAAATAAAACCCCCGGATACAGATAAACGATCAGTATCCGGGGGATTTTGCATGTCAGGGCTGAGACTGATCAGTGGACCAGATTTTTCATTTCAGCTCCATCCATAAAAGCTTTTGCGTTTTCCAGGGTTGTCTCCGCAATATTGGTCAGTGCTTCTACCGTAAAGAATCCCTGATGTGAGGTCATGGTCACATTTGGGAAGGACAGAAGACGCTGTATCGTGGAAGTAGGAAGAATGCTGCTTGACATGTCTTCATATACATATGCAGATTCTTCTTCGTAAACATCCAGACCAACGGCGAAGAATTTGTGATCACGGATACCTGCGATCAGGTCATCGGTTTTGATCAGTCCGCCTCTGGAGGTATTTACAAGGATCACACCATCTTTCATTTTTGCAATCGTTTCGGAGTTGATCAGATGCTCTGTTTCCGGAGTCATCGGACAGTGCAGACTGATCAGATCACTGGTGGAAAGGAGTTCGTCCAGTGAAACATACTCCAGAAAGTCAAGATTTTTATTAGGGAAAAGATCATAAGCAATTACCTTCATGCCAAAGCCGCGGCAGATTTTTGCCATTGCCTGACCGATTTTTCCGGTGCCGATGATTCCGGCTGTTTTCTGATAAAAGTTAACGCCCATGAGACCGTTCAGTGCAAAGTTATTTTCACGGCATTTGATATATGCCTTGTGGGTGTGCCGGTTAGCGGTAAGAGCCAGTGCCATGGCGTGTTCGGCAACTGCTTCCGGAGAATAACCGGGAACACGTGCCACCTGGATCCCGCATTTTGCTGTAGTTTTCAGATCAACATTATTGTATCCGGCACAGCGCATCAGGATCAGTTTTACACCCTGGCGGTGAAGCTCCTCAATGACCGGTGCGCCGAGATCTGCATTTACAAATGCACAGATGGCATCGTAGCCGTGGGCAAGAGCTGCGGTTTCTTCATGGATATTTGCTTCAATGAATTTAATTTCAATGCCTGGATAAGATGGAAGCAGCTTCTCAAAAAATTCCCTATCGTAGCTCTTGGTGTCATAAAACAAAATTTTCATAATCGTTGCTCCTCTCTGGAAATAATTATTTTCCGAAAAAATAATACCATAATAGTAGGAATTTGGAAAGTGGGAAAAACGATAAAATTTATCAAAAAATGGTGTTATTTTGGAATTATGATATCCATGATAAATAAAAATTATACGAAATACAAAAAAGAGAGCATTTTATGCACTGTCATCTGATGGAACAGACGCTGTGATGCATGAAAATGCTCTCTGTCTGGATATAAGATAATTATTCTGCCAGACTATAAAGATCGGAATAGAATTCCGGATAGGAGATGTTGACACATTCTCCGTTTTTGATGGAAAGTGTTCCCTCACAAAGCAGTCCTGCTACTGCAAAAGACATGGCTACACGGTGATCCAGATGAGGATCGATCTCTGCGCCATGAAGGGCTTTTCCACCATGAATGATCATGCCATCTTCGGTTTCCTGGATATCTGCGCCCATTTTCCGAAGATTTTCCGTCATTACCTGGATGCGGTCGGACTCTTTGACACGAAGCTCCTGTGCATCCCGGATAACAGTGGTTCCTTCTGCAAAAGCTGCCATAACGGCGATCATCGGAAGTTCATCGATCAGAGTAGGAATGATCGCGCCTTCTATTGTGGTCCCGTGAAGCGCAGAGGAGCGGATCAGAAGATCGGCAGTAGGTTCGCCCTCTGTGGTTTCATTGAGAAGAGTGATATCTGCTCCCATGTCCCTGCATACACGGAGGATGCCGTCACGGGTCGGGTTGATCCCCACATTTTTCAGAAGGATCTCACTGTTGGGAACAAGAAGACCTGCTGCGATAAAATAAGCTGCAGAAGAGATATCTCCCGGAACCAGGATCTCACGTCCGTAAAGAGATGGGTCCGGTTTGATGGATGCGGTTGTTCCCTCTGCGGTTACATTGGCACCAAAGTAATTCAGCATGATCTCCGTGTGATTTCTGGAAAGGACCGGCTCTGTTACCCGGGTAATGCCGTCAGCGTACATTCCGGCAAGAAGTACGCAGGATTTTACCTGGGCAGATGCTACCGGAGAATTGTAGTGGATGGCATGGAGCTTTTTTCCGGAGATCTTAAGCGGTGCACATCCGTTTCCGTTGAGACTTATGATATCGGCACCCATTTGGGAAAGCGGAGTCATGATCCGTTTCATAGGGCGTTTCTGGATGGAAGCATCGCCGGTAAGCTCTGATACAAAGTCCTGCCCTGCAAGGATCCCGGAGATGAGGCGGGTGGTAGTACCGCTGTTGCCGACGTCAAGAGTCTCTGACGGAGCACAGAGACCATGGAGACCTTTTCCGTGGACCAGGATCTCTCCTTCTGTATTTTCAATGTTAATACCCATTTTCCGGAAACAGGAAATAGTAGAGAGACAGTCTGCACCCTCCAGAAAATTTGTGATTTTGGTAGTGCCTTCTGCAAGAGAGCCGAACATGACAGCTCTGTGAGAAATGGATTTATCTCCGGGAATGGCAAGAGAGCCGGATAATTTTTTTGCTTTTTTGATTTCCATATTAGTACCTGCCTGTATTGTTATTTTTGAAATACATGGCAGCAGATCGGATATCTGCTGCCGTTTATATATCAGCGTTCGCAGATCTTGTAATTACGTTTTGTAAGAAGCACTTTAGCCTGCTCCAGAGCTGCGTCAGTATAAAATTCGATCTTCAGAACGCCATCTTCAAATTCTCGGTTGTGGATAATACCGATATTTTTGATGCTGACCTTTTCGGTTGCAAGGATGGTTGCGATGGTTGCAATGGCACCGGCCTCATCTGCCACATCGATATAAAGGACATAGGAGCGGGGGATCAGGCTGTTGTCTACAATGTCAATGGAGTCACGGTAATCCTTGGAGCTTGCAAACATGTCAAAGATGTTGTCAGCTTCTTTGTTGTCAATGGAACAGCGGATCTGGATCAGCATACGGATAAATTCATCCAGAACCGTGGAAATGTTTTTCTGATTTTCCAGACAGATCTGTTCCCACATAACCGGTGAAGAAGAGGCAATACGTGTGATATCACGGAAACCGCCGGCTGCGATCATTTTCATATACTGGGCGTCGTTATCCAGAAGATTTACAAGATTTACAAGAGCGGAGGCTACGATATGAGGAAGGTGGCTGACTCCTGCCGTGATGAAATCATGTTCTTCTGCAGTGATAACAAGGGGGATCGCACCAAGAGAGGAGATCAGTTCTGTGAAATCAGAAATCTTTTCCAAAGCAACTTCTCCTCCCGGAGTGATGATATAATAAGCATTTTCCAGAAGATGATCACTGGAATTGGAAAAACCGCTGCGTTCGGAGCCTGCCATAGGATGACCGCCGATGAAGCGTCCTTCAAGTCCGAGCTCAGTTACTTTTTCGTGGATAACGCTTTTTACACTGCCTACATCTGTGAGGATACAGTTCTTTCCAAGAGAATCTTTGATCTTTTCCATGTATTCCACATTAAATTCTACAGGTGCACAGAGAAAAAGATAATCACAGTTATATAACTGCTCATCGTCAATATCACAGATCCCGTTGATCACGTTTAAACTGACTGCCTCTGCCAGAGCACTTCTGTCTTTGTCAAAGGCAAGCAGGCGATAATCCGGGTGAAATTTGCGTATGGTTCTGGCAATGGAGCCGCCGATCAGTCCAAGGCCGATAAAACCTATGGTTTTCATAGTACTTCAGAGTCCTTTCAGGTTACTTTTTACTTTTATTCTTTAATAGTGTAAATCACGACTATATTGTAAAAGAAAGTGTGAAAAATGTCAACAAATGTTAGCGGAAACAGGAAGGCCATTTTTGTAGCTGTTTAACGGTAATGTTTTGCGAACAGGGAAGAGTAATAGAAAGTTACTGTTCATTGGTAATATTCCGCGAAGCGTGTTGCTGAAAACGGAGTGAACAGTAACAATAGAAAAAGGCTTGAGAAATCGGAGATTTCGGACGTATAATATAAGTATAATATAATAAGAAAAAAACAATATAAGATACAGAGGAGAATTTATCATGAAATATCAGTCAGTAATGGATCTTCACACACATACCGTAGCCAGCGGCCATGCATACTGCACACTTCGCGAGATGGCCAGGGCTGCTTCCGATAAAGGCCTTGAACTCCTGGGAATCACAGAGCATGCACCGAAAATGCCCGGAACCTGTCATAAGTTTTATTTCCAGAATATAAAGGTAGTACCCCGTGAAATGTACGGGATCCAGCTGCTTCTGGGTTCGGAGGTAAATATCCTGGATGCGGCGGGAACGGTAGATCTTGAGCAGAAAACCCTGGAGAAGCTGGACGTGGTCATTGCAAGTCTTCATGTTCCATGCATCAGACCAGGCAGCAGACAGGAGAATACGGAGGCCTATCTTAATGCTATGAAGAATCCGTGTGTCAATATCATCGGACATCCGGATGACGGAAGATACAATATCGATTATGAGGCGCTTGTACAGGGAGCCAGAGAATACGGTAAAGTCCTGGAGCTGAACAACCACTCCATGGACCCTGACTGTAACCGTGAGAATGCAGTGGAGAATGATACCATCATGCTGGAATACTGCAAAAAATATCGGGTACCTGTGGTTATGGACAGTGATGCCCATTTTGACCTTCTGATCGGGGAATTTGATCTTGCCAGAGAACTTCTGACCAAACTGGATTTTCCGGAAGAGCTGGTACTGAACCGGTCTGTGGATGCCGTGAAAAAGTATGTAAACCGGAAATTCTGAAAGATAGGCGACTGTTCTGTATTAATTGACGGTAATACGAAAAACTTTCTGAAAAAAAGTTGTCAAAATTGAATAAAATACTTGAAATTTGCATGGAAATTTAGTAAAATGTGAACATATTAAGTAAGACAAACAGGGAGGTATTACATATGGACGTTTTCAGAACAGACCGAATCAGAAATGTAGTCCTATTAGGTCATGGTGGCGCAGGCAAAACAACACTGGCTGAGGCAATGGCTTATCTGGCAGGTATGACAAGCAGACTCGGACGTGTTGAGGATGGCAATACTGTCAGCGATTATGACAAGGAAGAAATAAAGAGACATTTTTCCATCACAACTTCTCTGATCCCGGTACCATGGGACAAGGTGAAGGTAAATGTACTGGATACTCCCGGATACTTCGATTTTGTGGGAGAAGTTGAGGAGGCAGTCAGTGCCGCAGATGCAGCGATCATCGTTGTTTCCGGTAAGGCCGGTGTTCAGGTAGGAACACAGAAAGCATGGAATCTCTGCGAGAAATACAAGCTTCCGCGAATGATCTTTGTTACAGATATGGACGTGGATGATGTCAGCTATCGTGAGGTCGTGGAAGAGCTGACAGAGCTGTACGGCAAGAGGATCGCTCCCCTTCATTTCCCGATCCGTGAGGATGGTAAGTTTGTAGGTTATGTCAATGTTGTGAAGCAGGCAGGAAGAAGATATATTGATAAGGCCGGCAAGGAAGAATGCCCGGTTCCGGATTATCTGACAGAATATCTTGAGAAATATCATGAAACTCTGATGGAGTCTGTTGCAGAGACAAGCGAAGAATTTATGGACCGTTATTTCGAGGGAGATACCTTCTCCGTAGCGGAGGTTTCCGCCGCTATTGCAACCAATGTACAGGATGGAAGTATTGTTCCGGTATGCATGGGATCACCGGTGAACCTTCGCGGTGTATCTAACCTTCTGGATGATATCTGCGGTTACTTTCCAAGCCCAAGCGGACGTTCCTGCAATGGTATCGCACAGAAGACTAACGAGATCTTTGAGGCCGATTATGACTTTGCCAAGGCAAAATCCGCCTATGTATTTAAGACCATCGCGGATCCGTTCCTTGGTAAATATTCTCTGATCAAGGTATGCTCCGGTGTGCTGAAATCCGATGATACACTTCTTAATGTAGAGAAAGGAACAGAGGAGCGTGTAAACAAGCTTTATGTCATGGAAGGTTCCAAACCGATCGAAGTTCCGGAGCTTTTTGCAGGGGATATCGGTGCCATTGCCAAGCTTGGCAGTGTACAGACCGGTGACAGCCTTGCAACCAAGGCGAATCCGATCCTTTATCCAAAGGCTATACTTTCCACACCATATACATATAAGAGATTTAAGGCAGTGAAGAAGGGCGACGAGGATAAGATCGCACAGTCCCTTGCCAAGATGATGACAGAGGACAGAACACTGAAGGTTGTCAATGACAGTGCAAACCGTCAGAGCCTGATCTACGGTATGGGTGATCAGCATCTTGATATCGTTGTCAGCAAGCTGAAGGAGCGCTATAAAGTGGATGTGGAGCTTTCCAAACCGAAGGTTCCGTTCCGTGAAACACTCCGTAAGAATTCAGATGTAGAAGGCAAACATAAGAAACAGTCCGGCGGACACGGACAGTATGGCCACGTTAAGATGCGCTTTGAGCCATCTGGCGATCTGGAGACACCTTATGTATTTGAGCAGGTAGTTGTAGGTGGTGCAGTTCCGAAGAACTACTTCCCGGCTGTTGAGAAGGGACTTCAGGAATGTGTTCTCAAGGGACCTCTGGCTGCATATCCGGTTGTTGGTGTGAAGGCAACCCTTTACGATGGATCTTATCATCCGGTAGATTCTTCTGAGATGGCATTTAAGATGGCAACTATCCTTGCCTTCAAGAAGGGCTTTATGGAAGCGTCTCCTGTACTTCTTGAGCCGATCATCTCCATGAAGGTTACAGTTCCGGATAAATATACCGGTGATGTTATGGGAGATCTGAACAAGAGACGTGGTCGTGTTCTCGGAATGAATCCGGACCACGAAGGAAATACCATCATTGAGGCAGATGTTCCGCTTCTTGAAATCTATGGTTATTCCACTGTCCTTCGTTCCATGACCGGTGGAAGCGGAGATTTCTCCTATGAATTTGCACGCTATGAGCAGGCTCCTAATGATATCCAGGAGAAAGAGATCGCGGCACGCGCAAGCAAGGTTGACAGTGCTGACGAATAAACAGAGATATTTTTTGAGGGCAGAATAAAGAGTTGACAGGCTGCAGCATTTGCTGTAGCCTGTTTTTAGATGCATTCGTGAATAAGCAGTCAGAGAAACAAATTGCGCTCATACAGGTTATTGAAGTATGAGCAAAAAAGAAAAGAGAGAGGACAAAAAATGTTAGTATGTGATTATATCGTGGAACAGATTGACGGAGATTATGCACATCTGAAGCGTGTGGATCAGCCGGAGGAGGAACTGAAAGTGGTTGCCAGAGCATTACTTCCGGCAGAAATCTATGAGGGCTGTGAGCTTCATTATGAGCTGATGCAGTATTCAATGAAATGATAAGGCTGCAGGATATCGCGGATATGGCAGGTGTCAGTCGTACAACCGTATCCAATGTGATCAATGGAAATACAAAACGGGTTTCACAGAGCACCATTGACCGGATCACGGCGATCCTGAAGGAGCAGAATTATGTTCCCCACATGGGATCTGTGATGCTATCCGGACACGGCTCAAGGATCATTGGAGTGGTTCTTGGTTTTTCCTTCATTCATGGTATGCAGTCTCTGCAGGATTCTTTTGTGGGAGAGATTACCGGAACGCTGCAGGTCGAAGCAGAAAACAGAGGCTATTATATTATGCTCATTGGCGGTGAACGGATCGATAATGTGGTAGATATGGCATCCCGTTGGAATGTAGAGGGTCTTATCATTATAGGGTATAATGAAGAACAGTATCATCAGCTTTCCAGAAAGCTGAATAAAAAAATGGTATTGATCGATGCCTATCCGAAGGGTGGATATAGCTTTCAGAATGTAGGAGTGGATGATTATTCCGGCGGATATCAGATCGGGGAATATCTGCATTCCTGTGGATACCACCGGGCACTTTTTGTTGCGGAAACAGAGCAGGACAGTGATTATGCCAGATGGCTTGGATTCAAACAGGCCATGGAAAAAAATGGCGGCTTCTGCAGCCGCTCCCGCTATGTGGTGGTTCCCCAGGAACCCCGGCGCAGACTGAAAAAATATGAAGAGCTGCTGCCTCATTTTCTGGAGACAAAGGCTCTGGCATTTTCTTCGGATTATACAGCTGTGGAGGCCATCAATTTTTTTACAGACAGGGGAATCCGGATTCCGGATCAGATTTCCATTACCGGCTTTGATGATAATTTTTATGCGCGGATCGTCAGGCCAAAGCTGACCACCATTCATCAGGATGTTCATCAGAAAGCAGTTCTGGCCTTGCGGAAGCTGCTTCTTATGGCAGAGGGAAAGGAACCTGCCGAAAAAAATGTAAAAAGCCCTGTCTGGCTTGTAAAGAGAGATTCTGTAAAAGAGTAGCAGGATCTCTTTTTTTTATGTTGTGATGACTTTTCCTGGCGCCTCTCCGGAATGTGGTGGGAATTCTTTCGCCGGACCGTAGTGCTTTATTGTTAAAACTGCATAAAAAAAACAGAAAAGTTTGGCAGTAATTTAAGTTTCACGAGAAACCTGTTGATTTTAAAGGGTGGATAGGATATGCTGATTTCAGAATCAACAGAAAAAGGAGGCCATTTACCATGAAAAAAAACTGGTGGAAAGAAAGCGTGGTATATCAGATTTACCCGAGAAGTTTTAAGGACAGCAACGGAGACGGAATTGGTGATATTCCCGGGATCATAGAAAAACTGGACTATCTGAAAGAACTGGGAGTAAATGTTCTCTGGATCTCACCCATGCTGGAATCTCCGCAGGATGACAATGGCTATGATATTTCCGATTACCGCAGGGTCTATAAAGAATATGGAACCATGGAGGATTATGAAAAACTTCTTGAAGAAGCGCATAAACGGGGCATTAAGATCCTCATGGATCTGGTCGTAAACCATACTTCCGATGAACATAACTGGTTTATTGAAAGCAGGAAATCCAAAGATAATCCTTACAGGGATTACTATATCTGGAGAGAGCCGGTGAATGGAAAAGAACCGAATAACTGGGGAAGTGTGTTCGGAGGACCTGCATGGGAGTATGATCCTCAGACAGAGATGTATTATCTTCACCTGTTTTCAAGAAAACAGCCGGATCTGAACTGGGAAAATGAAAAGGTCCGTCAGGAAGTTTACGATATGATGAATTTCTGGTGTGAAAAAGGAATCGACGGTTTCCGAATGGACGTGATCAGCATGATCTCCAAGGATCAGTCATATCCGGATGGAAAAATGAACGGAGGATTATATGGTGATTTTGGCCCTTACTGCGTCCATGGCCCGAGGATCCATGAGTTTCTCCAGGAAATGAACAGAGAGGTTTTATCCCGATATGATGTGATGACAGTTGGAGAAACCTCCGGTGTGACTATCGAAGATGCACAGAAATATGCAGGTGAGGACAGGAATGAGCTGAACATGGTGTTTCAGTTTGAGCATGTAGAGGACCAGGGATCAGACCATGGTAAATGGACTACCGAGAAATACGATTTCCAGGAATTTAAAAAGGTTATGATCAAATGGCAGGAAGAGCTTGCGGGAAAAGCATGGAACAGTCTGTTTCTTGGAAATCATGACCAGCCAAGAAGTGTTTCCAGATTTGGAAATGATAATCCGGCATACAGGGAAACTTCAGCCAAGATGCTGGCAACCTGTCTTCATATGATGCAGGGAACTCCTTATGTTTATCAGGGAGAAGAGCTTGGAATGACCAATGCTTATTTTACAGAGCTTAAGGATTATCGTGATATCGAGAGTATTCAGTATTTCCATGAATATACAGAAGCAGGTATTTATACACCGGAATATATGATGAAGTGCCTGATGCTGAGAGGACGTGACAATGCCAGAACACCAATGCAGTGGGAGGATTCTTATCAGGCCGGCTTTACGGAGGGAACGCCATGGATCAGGGTAAACTCCAATTATAAGGAGATCAATGCGAAGCAGCAGCTTTCAGATCCGGATTCTATTTTCCATTATTATCAGAAGCTGATCCGTTTAAGAAAAGAAAAACCGGTGATCGTTTACGGTGTTTTTGAGGCACTTTACAGAGATCATGATCAGATTTTTGCATATACCAGAACCCTTGAGGGAGAGAAGCTTCTCACAGTCTGCAATTTCAGTGAGCATGTGGCAGAAATGGAAATTCCGGAAGAATTTCAGAAAAATGCAGAATGTCTGATCACAAATCTTGGAAGAAAGGATTTTGGAAAGAAAGTGATCCTGAAACCTTATGAGGCATTTGTTCTTTACAGAAATCTGTAACAGGAGAGGGAAAAATGATAAAAAAATATGTATATGGAGAGCCCTTTGAGACTGAGGCACTGACAGAAAACATTGAGACAGCAGAAGGAAAGCCAGGATATGGAGAAATCTGTGCAGAAGATGGATTTTCTTTTACTTATATCATGGATGAAGAGGATATCGTCTACGGATTGGGAGAATCCAACCGCGGTATCAACAAGAGAGGATTCATTTACACCAGTAACTGTACCGATGATCCGGAGCATACAGAGGATAAACATTCCCTGTACGGTGCACATAATCTTATCATTGTGTCCGGAAAAGAAACCTTTGGAATGTTTTTTGACTATCCGGCAGCGATCACCTTTGACATTGGATATACCAGAATGGATACCATGAAGGTAACCTGCGAAAATGCAGACCTGAAGCTTTATGTGATCGAAGGGGAGAGTCCCTATGATATTGTAAAGCAGTTCCGTCATGTGATCGGAAGAAGCTATATCCCGCCGAAATTTGCCTTTGGATTTGGCCAGAGCAGATGGGGCTATACTACAAAAGAGGATTTCCGGAAGGTTGCAGCTGGATATCGTGAAAATCATATTCCTATTGATATGATCTATATGGATATTGATTATATGCAGTCTTATAAGGACTTTACATTAAGTGAAGAGAATTTTCAGGATTTTCCGGAATTCGTAAAGGAACTGAAGGATCAGGATATCCGTCTGATCCCGATCATCGATGCCGGCGTCAAGGTAGAGCCGGGATACGATGTTTATGAGGAGGGTGTCAAAAACCGCTACTTCTGCCAGAGAGAGGACGGCAGTGATTTTGTAGCTGCTGTATGGCCGGGGGATACTCATTTTCCGGACGTATTGAACAAAGATGCCAGAAAATGGTTCGGTGACAAATACCGTTTCCTGATCGAGAAGGGAATCGACGGTTTCTGGAACGATATGAATGAGCCGGCGATCTTCTATTCCACAGAGGGAATGAAAGAGGTCAAAGAGTTTGCAGGAGAATTTGCAAAAGATACGGAAGGAAAGATCCATATCTGGAAGATGCAGAGTGCACTTCGCAATGTTGCAAACAATCCGGAAGATTATCGGAGATTTTACCATAATGTGGATGGTAGAAAGATCCGCCATGACAAAGTCCATAACCTGTTCGGCTACAATATGACCAGAGCAGCAGGGGAGGCTTTTGAACGGATCGATCCGGAAAAACGTTTTCTGATGTTCTCCAGATCATCCTATATTGGTATGCATCGTTATGGTGGGATCTGGACCGGCGATAATAAATCCTGGTGGGCTCATATCCTTCTGAACCTGAAGATGATGCCCTCTCTGAATATGTGTGGTTTCCTGTATGCGGGAGCAGATCTGGGCGGATTTGGCGCTGATACAACAAGAGAACTGCTGCTTCGTTTCCTGGCACTTGGAGTATTCACACCGCTGATGCGTGATCATACAGCGATCGGTACCAGAGAGCAGGAATGTTACCAGTTTGAAAATGTGGAAGATTTCCGTCATGTGATCGGTGTAAGATATCGTCTTATTCCATATCTTTACAGTGAATATATGAAGGCGGCTCTGAACGATGATATGTATTTCCGGCCGTTGGGCTTTGTTTATCCGGAGGATAAGATTGCTGTACATGTGGAAGACCAGCTGCTTCTTGGAAATGAGATCATGATCGCTCCGGTTTATGAACAGAACGCAAGAGGCCGTTATGTATATCTTCCGGAGGAGATGAAGTTTGTGAAATTCCTTCCGGATGGAACCATTGCAGAGGAGATCCTTGAAAAGGGTGTTCATTATGCGGAGGTGGCACTGAATGAGGTTCCGTTGTTTATCCGGAAGGGAAAATGTATTCCGGTTGCAGAAGCAGCGGAATGTGTGGCAGCTCTGGATACAAAAAATATGCAGCTTCTCGGATATGAAGGTGCGGAGTATACCTTATATGAGGACGATGGGGTTCATAAGGATTACGACAGAGAAGAAAATTACCGTGTTCTGAAAAAATAAAGTCAGCAAAATGAAATATAAATTTCTGTGTTACATCATTTACGTTAAACAGTATAAAGAATACAGGATGTGAACAGTTGATAAACAGAAAAGCCGTAAGTATATGTGAAAGTTTCTTAAACATATATCTTACGGCTTTTACTGCTGTTGCTTTACATAAAATATTTTATGTAAAGTAATTCGCATTCTGTTTAAATAACACTTCAGAAAGATTTGTTTATGCTTCTTCCTCAATCTGGATAACATTTTTCAGTACAGAGCAGCATGCCATGTCACCGATAACATTGACACAGGTGGCGCCCATATCACAGAGGGTATTGATGCTGATATAAACACCAAGAACTCCGGCAGGAAGTCCGGCCATAGTTGCCAGTGCTGCGAAAGATGCGATAGCACCACCGGGAACACCTGGAGTACCAACGGAAAGCAGTACGTTTGCAAGAAGGATAATGATCATAAGAGGAATACTTACATGGATCCCGCAGGCGTTTGCAAAGAACATGATCATAAAGGACATCAGGATAGATACAGCATCCATATTAACGGTAGCACCAAGAGGAATGGCGATGCTGGTGATCTGGTTGGATACGTCCATTTCTTCTTCCATACACTGCTTGCTTAATGGAATGGTTGCGGAGCTTGAGCAGGTTCCGAAGGCGTTCAGTGCTGCTGGCAGGATCGCTTTCAGGAATTTCAGCGGACTCTGTTTGCCGATCAGCTTTACAGAGAGACCGTACACTACAATAGCGAAGCCAAAGAATGCCACATACAGAATGACAAGCTGTGTTGCAAGGGAAATGATCGTTTCAGTTCCGTTGGCTTCCACAACCGGTACGATGGTACAGAAAACACCGATGGGTGTAAAGTACATGATGGTTGTGATGATCTTCAGGCATACTTCATTGACGGAATCAATCAGATTCAGGAATGGAGTTCCCTTTTCACCGACTGCGATCAGTGTGAAACCGATGATCAGGGCAAACACCAGAACCTGGAGCATGTTTCCGTCAGCAAATGCGGCGATTGGGTTGGAAGGGATCAGGTTTTTCAGGGTGTCAAGGATACTGCTCATTTCTGTAGCCTGGATGTCTGCCGTTGCCATCTCAAATTTGACTCCCTTTCCGAGATGGATCAGTCTCGGGATGATCAGTCCGCACAGGCTGGCAAGTGCCGTTGTGCAGAGAAAATAGATCATGGATGCTGCAGTGATCTTGCCGGTAGTACGTGCGTTTCCGATGGAACAGATTCCAATGACAATGGAGCAGAAGACCATGGGAAAGATCATCATGTTCAGGGCGTTCATGTAGATACTTCCGATCAGACTGGTCACAGTGAGGACAGGTTCAAACCGTCCGGCCAGGAAAAGTCCTGTGAGGATACCCAGGATCAGTCCTGTAAAGATCGCACCGGTAATATGTTTCCGGTACCAGGAATAAAAAGATTTCATTTATGCGTTCCCTCCTAAGATAAATATGTATGTATAATATAGGAAAATACATGCAGGAAATTATATCATGTGAAAAAAGAGGCGTCAACTAAACCAGGCCAGGATTGCAGGTTCATGTATATTTTGATGGAAAAGGGCTGTTTTTGGATTTTTGTTTGACAAATACATCATAAGTAGTTAAAATTAATAGCAGTGTGTGAAAGCATTAAAGTATTAATACTGAGTAATTTGTCAGGAGGAATAAAAAAAATGGCTGCACCTTATAACCATAGAGCCATCGAAGCGAAATGGCGCACAAACTGGGAGAAAAAGCCGGTAAATGTCAATGATGGCAAGAAACTGAAATACTACTGTCTGGATATGTTCCCGTATCCGTCCGGAAACGGTCTTCATGTAGGACACTGGAGAGGCTATGTGATCTCCGATGTATGGAGCCGTTATAAAATGCTCCAGGGTTATTACCTGATCCATCCCATGGGATGGGACGCTTTTGGTCTCCCGGCTGAGAACTATGCCATCAAGATGGGGGTTCATCCGGCAGTATCTACAGCAGCAAACATCAAAAATATCAAACGTCAGATCAACGATATCGCAGCGATCTATGACTGGGATATGGAGGTTAACACAACAGATCCGGAATTCTATAAATGGACACAGTGGATCTTTGTAAAAATGTTCAAAGAGGGGCTTGCATATGAGAAGGAGTTCCCGATCAACTGGTGCCCTTCCTGTAAGACAGGTCTTGCAAATGAAGAGGTTGTAAACGGATGCTGCGAGCGTTGTGGCACTCCGGTTACCAAAAAGAACCTCCGTCAGTGGATGCTCCGCATCACAAAATATGCAGACAGACTTTTAAGTGATCTGGATAAACTGGACTGGCCGGAGAAGGTTAAAAAGATGCAGACAGACTGGATCGGCAAATCCTACGGCGCAGAGGTCGATTTCCCGGTTGAGGGAAGAGAAGAGAAGATCACGGTCTATACAACAAGACCGGATACTCTTCATGGAGCAACATTCATGGTACTTGCACCGGAGCATGCTCTTGCAAAATCTCTTGCAACAGACGAGACAAGAGAGGCTGTAGAGAAATATATCTTTGATGCTTCCATGAAATCCAATGTAGACCGTCTTCAGGATAAAGAGAAGACCGGTGTGTTCACAGGTACTTATGCGATCAATCCGCTGAACGGCGAGAAGCTTCCAATCTGGCTTTCTGACTATGTACTTGCTGATTATGGTACAGGTGCTATCATGTGTGTACCTGCTCATGATGACCGTGACTTTGAGTTCGCAAAGAAATTCGATATTCCGATCATCCAGGTTATCGCAAAAGATGGTAAAGAAATTCAGAATATGACAGAAGCTTACACAGAGGCTTCCGGAACCATGATCAACTCCGGTGAGTGGAACGGAATGGAATCTTCCGTACTGAAGAAGGAAGCACCGCATATCATCGAGAAGCTGGGTATCGGACGTAAAACTGTCAACTACAAACTGAGAGACTGGGTATTTTCCCGCCAGCGTTACTGGGGTGAGCCGATCCCGATCGTACACTGCCCGAAATGCGGTGCGGTACCGGTACCGGAGGATCAGCTTCCGTTAAGACTTCCGGAGGTAGAAAGCTACCAGCCGACAGGAACCGGAGAGTCACCGCTTGCAGCTATTGACGAGTGGGTAAATACCACATGCCCATGCTGTGGTGCTCCTGCAAAACGTGAGACAAACACCATGCCTCAGTGGGCAGGATCTTCCTGGTATTTCCTCCGTTATGTAGATAATAAGAATAATAAAGAACTGGTTTCCAAAGAGAAAGCTGATAAATATCTGCCGGTAGATATGTATATCGGTGGTGTAGAGCATGCTGTTCTTCATCTTCTGTACTCCAGATTCTACACCAAGTTCCTGTATGATATCGGAGCTATTGATTTCGATGAGCCGTTTGTCAAGCTGTTCAACCAGGGTATGATCACAGGTAAAAACGGAATCAAGATGAGTAAATCCAAAGGAAATGTTATTTCACCGGATGATCTTGTAAATGATTACGGATGTGATTCCTTACGTATGTATGAGCTGTTCGTAGGACCGCCGGAACTGGATGCAGAATGGGATGACAGAGGAATCGATGGTGTATCCAGATTCCTGAAACGTTTCTGGAATCTGGCTCTTGACAGCATTGAGAAAGATATCCCGGCTACCAAAGAGATGGAGAAGACCCGTCATAAGATGGTATACGATATCACCAGCAGACTTGAGGCCTTCAGCCTGAATACCGTAGTGTCCGGATTTATGGAATACACAAACAAGCTGATCGCTATCGCAAAGCAGAACGACGGCGCTGTTGACAAAGAAACCATCGAGACAGTTACCATTCTTCTTGCGCCATTTGTTCCTCATATTGCAGAGGAGATCTGGGAGAAGCTTGGTCATGAGGATTCCATTTTCCATGCACAGTGGCCGGCTCACGATGAGGAGCTTATGAAGGATGATGAGATCGAGGTTCCGGTTCAGATCAACGGCAAGACCAAGGCTGTTATCAGTATTCCGGCAGAAATCTCCAAAGAAGATGCGATTGCCGAAGGAAAGAAGGCAGTTGCAGATAAGATTTCCGGAAATATCATCAAAGAGATTTACGTACCGAAGAAGATCATCAATATCGTAGTAAAGTAATAAGATAAATCAAAAACACCCGAAGCAGGGCGGAAGATATTTCTGCCTTTGCCAGGGCGTTTTTTACATGGATAAACATCGTGAAGTAAGTATGCACAAAAATAACTAATGTTATTTAGAATAAATACCAATAATATTTAGGCATTTTAACAGATTTGCCTAGTTTTTGGTCATACCAATTATATTGTCTATTGTTATTCAAATGGAAAAAACGTACAGTAACACCATGAGTCAGGCAAAGATAGTAAGAAAGCTTTGGTACTCGAAATGCAGTGTGACGGAATGAAGATGTCCGTTTAGCTAGATTGCATATTTACATTGAGAGAAATAAGGAGAGATAGTATGAGCGCAATGAACACACTTAAGAAATTCGGACTTGAACAGGCATTCAATTATGTTTATAAAGATCCGGATAAGAATTTTATCAAGATCATGGACTGGGCAGATAAATTTTCCGGCGGTGGATTTACTACACAGAGAGCAATGATCCGCGAAGTCATTTCCAATCCGGAACATCCGTATTATTCGTTTATTCATAGATTGGTAACTGATATTGATCCGCATGTTATGAAAACTCTGGTTGCAAACTTCTTTATCAATGCAAATCTTGCAGGCTGGAAGAAACAGGATGAATGCCGTGAGAAATATGGCTGTAATATCCCGTGGGCAATCCTTCTTGACCCAACAAGTGCATGTAACCTGCACTGTACAGGATGCTGGGCAGCAGAGTATGGAAACAAGCTGAACCTCACCTACGATGAGATCGATGACATCATCCGCCAGGGTAAGGAGCTTGGCGTTTATATGTATATTTACACAGGCGGAGAGCCACTTGTAAGAAAAAAGGATCTGATCCGTCTTTGCGAGAAACATAATGACTGTATCTTCCTTTCCTTCACAAATGCAACACTGATCGATGAGGATTTTGCAAATGATATGCTTCGGGTAGGAAACTTTGTTCCTGCAATTTCACTGGAGGGATTTGAGACTGCAACAGATGGCAGAAGAGGAAATGGTGTATACCAGAAGGTTATCAAGGCCATCAATCTTCTCAGAGAGAAGAAGCTTGTATTTGGTATCTCTGCATGTTATACGAGTGCAAATTTCGAGTCTATCACATCCGAGGCATTTTACGACAGCCTGATTGATCTTGGAGCGTACTTTATCTGGTATTTCCATTATATGCCGGTTGGAAATGATGCAGCACCGGAGCTGCTTCCTACTCCTGCGCAGAGAAGAGAAACCTATGAGCGTATCCGTAAATACCGTGCAACAAAGCCGTTGTTTGCCATGGATTTCCAGAATGATGCAGAGTTTGTGGGAGGATGTATTGCAGGCGGCCGTCGCTATCTGCATATCAATGCAAACGGCGATATCGATCCATGTGTGTTTATCCATTATTCTGATTCCAATATCCGCGAGAAAACACTTCTGGAAGCACTGCAGTCTCCGATGATGATGGCATATCATGACGGACAGCCGTTTAATGACAATATGTACCGTCCATGCCCGATGCTTGAAAATCCGCAGAAGCTGAGAGAAATGGTAGAAAAATCCGGAGCACATTCCACAGATCTTCAGTCACCGGAGAGTGCAGAGCATCTCTGTGCGAAATGTGACCGGTATGCTGAAAACTGGAAGCCGGTAGCAGAGGAAATGTGGAAGGAAGACCAGGAGCGAAAGGCAGCGAAGAAAGGCTGCTGATCCTGAAACTTAAAAAAGCAGAACTTATGAAAGAGCACGGTACCGGAAACAGGTGCCGGTGCTCTTTTTTTGAAAACGGAGGGATCAGACCATGAAAAAAATGATTGATAACATCAGAAAATATCTGCCGGCGGTGCTCCTTCTTGTGCTTCTCCTTTTCTGTATCCGTTATAGAGAGGATCTGTCTGTGGAAAGGATCTTAAGCTATACACCGGAGGAACCTGTTAAGGCTGCATTACTTATGCTTGGGCTTTATGCAGTGAAAAGTGTCTCTTTTATATTTCCAATTGCGATCCTGCAGCTTGCTGTAGGGCATCTGTTTTCTACAGGAACAGCACTTCTGGTGAACTTTCTGGGAAGAGCAGTCACATTGGCACTTCCATATTGGATGGGACGTTTCTCAGGTGCATCCATGGTGGAAAGTCTTACAGCTAAATATCCGAAACTGAAAACAGTAGTAGATTACCAGAACGGAAATTCCCTGTATATTTCATTTTTTATGCGGACATTGAACTTTTTACCGGGAGATGCTGTGAGTCTGTTTCTCGGAGCTGAAAAGATCCCATTTGGAACCTATATGGCAGGTGGCGTGCTTGGAACGTTGCCGGGAGTTATTCTCGCTACAATATTTGGAGCAAATATTAAAAATCCGAAGTCTCCGGCATTCTGGCTCTCCGCAGTGTTTCTTGTGATGATCAGTGTATTCTCGATCCTGATACACATGCATATTTCCCGGAAGAAAAAATAACAGGGCTTTCTCTTCCTGCTTTTACTGAGAGGAAAAATGTAGTATAATGCAGACAGTAAAGAAAAGAAGGGAAGGAACATGGGGATCGATCATAACAAAAGATTAAAGGAACATTTATATTATTACAGTGCAAGAATCAGCCTGGATATGTCAAATCTGATCAAGTGGCTGGTTCTTGCTGTCATTACTGGATGTATCGTAGGAGCTGCCAGCACACTGTTTTCTTTTACGTTAAAGGCAGTGACCAATTACCGGAGGGCTCATGAATGGATTTTCCTTTTGCTGCCATTATCCGGACTTGTCATTGTATTTTTGTATGAGAAGCTTGGAAAAGAGGATGGAGGGACCAATCAGGTTCTTTCTACCGTGCGTTCCAGAGATGATGTGCCGATCCTATCTGCGCCTCTGATCTTTATCACAACGGCGCTGACTCATCTTACCGGTGGTTCTGCGGGACGTGAGGGAGCAGCGATCCAGCTTGGAGGAAGTATTGCCAACCAGCTTGGAAGATGGATCCATCTGGACGAGGAGGACCGTCATGTAATTGTCATGTGCGGCATGAGCGCGGCGTTTTCCGCACTGTTTGGAACACCGATGTCAGCGGCAGTTTTTGCGCTGGAAGTGGTCAGTGTGGGCGTGATGTATTATGCGGCACTGATGCCGTGTATGATTGCGTCACTGGTCGCTTCCGGATTTGCAGCCGGAATGGGAGTCACACCGGAAAGTTTTCATGTGACGGATATTCCGGCACTGACTGTGGAAACTGGCCTGAAAATGGGAGTGATCGCTCTGGGCTGTGCAGTTGTCAGCATTATGTTCTGTATTGCGCTGAATGGTGCAGCAGGACTTTATGGCAGATGGTTTAAGAATAAATATGTCAGGGTTGCAGTGGGCGCCTGCCTGGTCATTGTTGTCACCTTTATTCTGAGAACAGATGAATATATGGGCGCTGGTGCGGAGCTTATTGAAAAAGCGGTGGAAAACGGACAGGCGGATACTTTCGCCTTTTTCTGGAAAATGGTGCTTACAGCACTGACTATGCGCGCAGGATTCCGCGGGGGAGAGATCGTACCTTCTTTCTGCATTGGAGCTACCTTTGGCTGTGTGATGGGTAATCTTATGGGAATTTCTCCGTCGATCTGTGCAGCCTGCGGAATGGCAGCAGTTTTCTGCGGTGTGACCAACTGTCCGATCACTTCGATCCTGATCGCTTTTGAAATGTTTGGATTTAAGGGAGTATCCTTCTATCTGATCGCAGTATCTATCAGCTATGCAGCATCGGGATATTATGGCCTTTACAGGGATCAGACCATTGTGTACTCCAAATATAAAGCAAAATATGTGAACCGACATACCAGATTCTGATATAGAACGAAATGTGAAGGGGTGTGTGTATACCGGCATAATATCTTATGGAATACCGCATGGACATGGCTGGAAAATATCTGGACATCTGCGGAAATCTGATGTAATATATTAAACGTTAGTATTTACAGAAAGGCAGAGTTTAAGGTATGGAAGAGAAGATTCTTGATTTTATCATGGAGTATGCACAGGAGAATGAGGGAGTCCCGTTTCAGGTGATCAAGGAGAATTTTAATATCGTTATGGATGATAAGCTGAAAGATATCATCAGTGATGCGATCTGGGACAGGGATAATGTTTCCGATGTGATCACAGAAAGTGAGCGTTATGTGATCACCTGTTTTGAAGATTAATACAGGGCTATCTGTGACCGTTACGGTAATGGAATTAAGAAATCTGATATGAGGAGAATGCATATAGGGCATTCTCCTTTTTTCGTCAATCTGTCAAAAGAATCCAAAGGAATTGAAGTCTCCAAAAAAGAATGGTATCCTAAAGAAAAAAGTAGATGGGGTGGTTGAAATGAACAGCAAATATGAGATCAGCACAAAAGAAAACCGGGAATTCCTGAAAGCATCCTGTGAGGAGCTTTTGAATTTCGGACATCGATTTCCTTCACCGAATGGAGGTTCCTATTATCTGGGGGACGACGGAACACCATGGAAGGACAGAAACCGGGAAACCTGGATCACCTGTCGTATGGCTCATGTATACAGTCTGGGTCTGATGCTTGGCCATGAGGGAAGCGGAGAGCTTGCGGATATGGCATTGAAAGGTCTGAAGGGAGAGCTTCACGATGAAAAAAACGGTGGCTGGTATGCAGGTGTAACACCGGAAGGAGATATTGTGCCCAATAAACAGTGTTATGCCCATGCATTTGTGATCCTGGCTGCATCTTCCGCACTGACAGCCGGAAGGCCCGGGGCGAAAGAGCTCCTTGAAGAGGCATTGGCTGTTTATGACCGACATTTCTGGAATGAAGAGGAGGGGCTGGCCTGCGATACCTGGAATACGGAATTTACCGTGCTGGATGATTACCGGGGATTAAATGCCAATATGCATACGGTAGAGGCTTTTCTGGCAGCAGGAGATGTCACCGGGGATAAAACATATCACATTCGTGCAGGCAGGATCATTGATCATGTGATCCAGTGGGCAGAAGATAACTCCTGGAGGATCCCGGAACATTTTACGAGGGAATGGGTGGCAGATCTTGACTGCAACCGTGACCGTCCGGATGATCCGTTCAAGCCATACGGCGCAACACCGGGACATGGAATCGAATGGGCAAGGCTGATCACACAGTGGACGCTTGCAAACTGTGGAGAAGAGAAAGAAAAACTGGAAATACATCTTCAGGCAGCAGAAAACCTTTACACAACAGCAATAAAAGACGGCTGGAACGCAGATGGTGTACCGGGAATTGTATACACGACAGACTGGAATGGCAAACCGGTGGTACATGACCGTATGCACTGGACTCTTGCGGAAGCGATCAATACCTCTGCAGTTCTTTATCAGGTGACCGGTAAGGAGAAATATGCGAAAGATTATGCTGCGTTTATGAAGTACCTGGATGAAGTGGTCATGGATCACGAAAACGGCTCCTGGTTTCATCAGCTGGATGAGCAGAATCATCTGAAAGGAACCGTATGGCCCGGAAAATCTGATCTGTACCATGCACTGCAGTCTACACTGATCCCATATCATAAAGCAGATACGTCTATTGCACCGGCAGTAAAGAAAAAACTGGAGATCTGAACAAAATCGTTTTGCGATTTTTGTTCGTGAGCATGTAACGAAGCGGAGTGCGAATGTTCAATAAAAAAACCTTCCTGCGTTTACAGAAAAATTTCTCAGGACAGATACTTGCAGAGATACAGGTATCCGGTCTTGAAGAAATACGAGAACACAGTAAGGTTTTTTATTGAATAGTTATTACTCCGTAACCTCTTTCAGATCCGAAATATCCGGAGAAGCCATGAGAGAATAATTGGTGTAATAAACAACGAAACCGGGTTTCGCACCGGCAGGTTTTTTCACATGCTTTTTCTGGATATAATCAATCTCTACCTTGGGAGCAGAGTGTCCTTTGGAGTACCAGGCTGCCAGGCGGCCTGCTTCTTCGAAGGTACGGTCCGGAAGTTCACCGTCTTTGGTGCGGACGATCACATGGGAACCAGCCATTTTCTTTGCATGGAACCACCAGTCATTTCCGGTTGCGAACTTGAAAGTCAGCTCATCATTCTGGAAATTGTTTTTTCCCACATAGATATCAAAACCGTCACTGGATATGTAGTGGAGCGGTTTGGATTTCGGCTGGGCTTTCTGGCTTTTTTTGTTTGTGTAGTGACGTTTGATATAACCGTACGCAGTGAGCTCTTCCTTGATCTGGGAAAGGTCACTTTCAGATCTGGCGATATCCAGAGCATTGGAGATAGATTCCAGATGAGAGATCTCACTTTTCGTATCTGTGATCTGTTCTGTGACGGCTTCCTCTGTACGCTTCAGCTTTCCGTATTTATCAAAATATTTCTTGGAATTCTGTGCCGGAGTCAGTGTCGGGTCAAGAGGGATAGTGATCTCCTCGTTGGTGTAATAGTTCAGTGCCTTAAAGGATCTGCAGCCTTCCTCAAGCCCGTATCCGTAGGTGTTGATCAGTTCACCGTAGACCTTGAATTTATCTTTTTTTGCAGTATCATTCAGCTGCTTTTTCTGGATGTTGTATTTTTTTCGGTTACGTTCCAGAGCGGTCTGTACTACACGGCGAAGATCGGAGGATTTCTGGTGGATACGTGTCAGCAGACTTTTGGTAGCATAATAGGTCTCCAGCATAACAGAGACACTGTCAAAGATTTCGCTGCGGTATTCACTGCCAAACTGCTGATAAGGAAAGACACCGTATTCCACAGGCTCCTCTCCGCGGTAGACAATATTCGGGGTGAACTCTCTGTTCCGGATCTGTTCCATAAGGCGGAGAAAGGTATGATAAAGATGGGTGCAGGCTGCCTCATCCAGGGACTGCGCGGCATCGCTCCCGTCAATGGATGCACGGTAGCAGATCTCCTCAGCCATTACCGGGCTCATACCTGTGAGTGAAGTGTAAAGCGCCCTGGAAATATTCACAGGCTTTTTACAGATGTGCTGTGTGAACTCCTCCTCGGAAACAGTCAGCGGATTTTCTTTATCCCTGGTATTGGGAATGAAATATTCTCTTCCGGGAAGAACCTCACGGACAGAACTCATATGGGAAGAAACATGCTTGATGCTGTCCAGGATCATGCCTTTTTCATCACAGAAGATGATGTTGCTGTGCTTGCCCATCAGCTCCATGATCAGACGCTTTCTGCAGGGATCCCCCAGCTCATTAAGATGCTCCAGCTCAAATTCCACCACGCGCTCCATTCCAGGCTGCTTCACATCAAGGATACGGGCGCTTCCGATGTGCTTTCTGAGAAGCATGCAGAAGTTCGGCGCGGTTAAAGGACTGATACGGTTCTTATCTGTAAAATAGATCAGAGGAAGGGATGCGCTTGCACTTAAGAGAAGACGTTTCTGTCCGTTTGCGCCCTTTCCTGTGATCAAAAGTTCATCGTTTTCCGGCTGGGCGATCTTGTTGATACGTCCGCCTTTTAAATTATCATCGATCTCTGCCACGAGAGCAGAAACTGTAATTCCGTCAAATGCCATGATTTTACCTCCATTTCAACATCAATCATTATAACAGTAAAAAAAGAGTTTGACTAGGGTTTTGGAATGAACTATAATAAATCCGTATGCAATCAGTTACTGTATTTATCAGCAGCTGATAAACTTAAGAGGCAGTATTGGAGGATAACATGATAAAAAGTATGACCGGCTTTGGCAGGGCAGAAGCAGTTTCCAGAGAGCGTAAGGTTTCTGTTGAACTGAAATCTGTCAATCACAGATATCTGGATCTGAACATCAAAATGCCGAAAAGACTCAGCTATTTTGAGGGAGAGACCCGAAATGTGATGAAGACTTATATCCGCCGCGGCAAAGTCGATGTGTTCATCACCTATGAAGACTATACAATGGGCGGAATGGCTCTGAAATACAATGCAGAGCTGGCAAAGGAATATCTGGGCTATCTGAACCAGATGAGTGAGGAACTGGGGATCGAGAATGATATCCGTGTTTCCACACTTTCCAGATATCCGGATGTGTTTACAATGGAAGAGCAGGCTCCGGATGAGGAAGAGCTCTGGAATTTTCTGGAGAGTCCGCTTCATGAGGCCTGCCGGAAATTTGTGGAGACCCGTCAGCGTGAGGGTGCTAATCTGAAACAGGATCTTCTTGGGAAGCTGGACGGACTGGAAGCAAAGGTCGATGTAGTGGAAAAACGTTCTCCGGAAGTAGTGAAGGCTTATCGGGAGAAACTGGAAGCCAAGATGCACGAGCTACTTGAAGATAACCAGATCGATGATTCCAGGATCGCCGCAGAGGTGATACTTTTTTCAGATAAGATCTGCAATGATGAGGAGACGGTACGTCTTCGAAGCCACATCCACGGAATGAGAAAGATCCTGGATGAGAACGAGGGCGTGGGACGTAAGATGGATTTCATGGCACAGGAGATGAACCGTGAGGCGAACACTATCCTGTCTAAATCCAATGATCTTATTGTATCCAACGCGGCCATCGATCTGAAGACAGAGATCGAGAAGATCCGTGAGCAGATCCAGAATATCGAGTAACCGGACAGGAAACAGGCTGTACACAGACAGAAAGGAGAGCGTAAATGGCGAAACTTATTAATGTAGGCTTTGGAAATGTTGTCAATTCACGCAAGATCGTGGCTGTGGTAAGTCCGGATGCCGCTCCTGTAAAGCGCATGATACAGAGTGTCAAGGGGACCCGAACTCTGATCGATGCCACACAGGGAAGAAAAACAAAAGCAGTGATCGTTACTTCCGATGATTATCTTGTCCTTTCCGCTCTGCAGCCGGAAACTATTGCCAGGAGATTTTCGGAAGCGTATGGAGAGGAAATGAGGGAGGAAGGAAATGAGTAAGGGAATTTTAGTTGTTGTTTCGGGCTTTTCCGGTTCCGGAAAAGGTACTGTCATGAAACGGCTGATGGAAAAATATGACAATTATGCATTATCTGTTTCTGTTACTACCAGAAATCCAAGACCGGGTGAGAAGGACGGAGAGGCTTATTTCTTCCGCACAAAAGAAGAATTTGAACAGCTGATCCGGGAAGACGGACTGATCGAGTATGCACAGTATGTGGAGAATTATTATGGCACACCCCGCAAATATGTAGAGGAGCAGCTTTCCGCAGGGAAAGATGTGCTCCTTGAGATCGAGATCCAGGGTGCCATGAAGATCCGTGAGAAGTTTCCGGATACACTGCTGGTATTTGTATGTCCGCCGTCTATGGAGGAGCTTAAGAACCGTCTGGTAGGTCGCGGAACAGAGACTCTGGATGTGATCAACGGGCGTCTCAGAAGAGCGGTTGAAGAATCCAGAGGAATGGATAAATATGATTATCTCCTGATCAATGATGATCTGGAGGAATGTGTTGATACACTTCATGAGACCATCCGGTGTGAGCGCATGCGTACATCCAGGAATCATGATTTTGTATCCAGGATCCAGAAAGAAGCGGAAGCTTTTTTATAAATACCAATTAACAAGTTAAATACGGCCCTGCCGTTACAGAAGGGAGAAAAGATATGATACATCCATCTTATTCAGAATTAATTGAGGCTATCAACACAAACAACGAGGACGACGATGAGGCTCTCGTGCTGAACAGCCGTTATTCTCTTGTACTTGCAGCAAGCAAACGTGCCCGCCAGCTGATCGCAGGAGCAGAGCCGCTTGTATCGGGGGCAGCAGGAAAGAAACCGCTTTCCGTTGCCATTGATGAGCTTTACAAGGGCAAAGTAAAGATCCTTCCCGGACAGGAGGAAGAGGAAGAGCTGGAGGCTCTTGAAGCTGAGAAGGAGGCTCTTGAGGCAGCAGAGGGCGAGACCGCAGAAGGCACAGAGACTGCAGAAGCAGCTCAGACAGAAGCGGAGTAATTTTATGAAAATATTATTCATCTCTCTTGGCTGTGACAAGAACCTGGCGGATTCTGAGGAAATGCTGGGACTTCTTACAGCCGGAGGTCATGAGATCACAGACGATGAAACACAGGCAGATGCAATCGTGATCAATACCTGCTGTTTTATCAAGGATGCCAAGGAAGAGAGTGTGGAAACCATTCTTGAAATGGCAGAGTACAAAAAAACAGGAAGCTGTCATGCACTGATCGTTACCGGCTGTATGGCACAGCGATACCAGAAAGAGATCATTGAGGAAGTTCCGGAGGTCGATGCTGTTCTTGGAACCACATCCTACGGCGACATCGTAAAGGCTCTGGAGGAAGCAGTAGCCGGAAATCATTTCGAAGAATTCCGTGATATTGATTATCTGCCGGATACAGGAAGCAAACGTGTCCTCACAACAGGGGGACATTTCGGCTACCTGAAGATCGCGGAAGGCTGCGACAAGCACTGTACCTACTGCATCATCCCGAAGCTCAGAGGTAAATTTCGAAGCGTCCCAATGGAGCGCCTCATTGCCCGGGCAGAGGATATGGCTGAACAGGGAGTGAAAGAGCTGATCCTGGTAGCACAGGAGACCACCGTTTACGGAAAAGATCTTTACGGCAAAAAATCTCTTCACATTCTTTTAAAGAAGCTCTGTGAGATCAGAGGTATCCGCTGGATCCGCATCCTTTACTGTTATCCGGAGGAGATTTACGATGAACTGATCGAAACCATTCGTGATGAGAAGAAGATCTGTCATTATCTGGATATTCCGATCCAGCACGCATCGGACCGAATTCTTAAGAGAATGGGCCGCCGTACTTCCAAACAGGAACTGATCGATATTGTCGGAAAGCTCCGTAAGGAGATTCCGGATATCGTACTGCGTACAACTCTGATCACCGGATTTCCGGGTGAGACGGAGGAAGACCATGAAGAACTGAAGGAGTTCGTAGATGAGATGGAATTTGACCGTCTCGGTGTCTTCACTTACTCTCCGGAGGAGAATACCCCGGCAGCAGAGATGGCAGACCAGGTTCCGGAAGAAGTGAAGGAAGAACGCAGAGACGAGCTGATGGAGCTTCAGCAGGAGATTTCTTATGACAGAGGCCAGGACCGTATCGGACAGGAGCTTCTTGTTATGATCGAAGGAAAAGTTGCAGATGAAAGTGCCTATATCGGACGTACCTACGGGGATGCACCGAAGGTTGACGGATACATTTTCGTTCAGACAGGCGAACTGCTTATGACAGGTGATTTTGCAAAGGTACGTGTGACAGGTGCGCTTGAGTATGATTTGATAGGAGTGCTGAGCGATGAATACACCGAATAAACTTACAGTTGCAAGAATGATACTTGTACCATTTCTTGTAGTTTTCTTACTGACAGGCTGGGGAGGAGAAGCAAACCGCTGGATCTGTCTTGCGATTTTTGTCGCAGCAAGTGTGACAGACTGGTTTGACGGTCATCTTGCCAGAAAATATAACCTGATAACCAATTTTGGAAAATTTATGGATCCGCTGGCAGACAAGCTTCTGGTATGCTCTGCCATGATCTGCATGATCGAGGTTGACAAGCTTCCGGCATGGGTTGTGATCATTATCATCGGACGGGAATTTATCATCAGCGGTTTCCGTCTGATCGCAGCGGAGAACGGAATTGTCATTGCCGCAAACTACTGGGGAAAATTCAAAACCGTTTCCCAGATGATCATGATCATACTTCTGATGCTGGATTTCGGAGGTGTTTTTGCAGTGCTGACACAGATATTTATCTGGCTGTCCGTTGCACTGACCATTATCTCCCTGCTGACTTATATCATGCAGAACAG
Organism: Blautia massiliensis (ex Durand et al. 2017); assembly: GCF_051861785.1. Classification (NCBI taxonomy): domain Bacteria; kingdom Bacillati; phylum Bacillota; class Clostridia; order Lachnospirales; family Lachnospiraceae; genus Blautia; species Blautia massiliensis (ex Durand et al. 2017). The sequence continues at coordinate 120,490 of NZ_CP146725.1, read as the reverse complement.
AAAGGTCCTTTCCATGCAGGAGTAGGGATCAGAGTATACGAAAGGAGTTTCTTTTCATGATCACAGAACTGATATCCGTAGGAACCGAGATCCTTTTAGGAAATATCGTAAATACCAACAGCGCCTATCTTTCTGAAAAATGCGCCCTGCTTGGGTTAAGTGTTTACTATCAGGATGTAGTAGGTGATAATGAAGGCCGTATGCGTGACGTGATCCGTACTGCACTGGATCGTTCCGATGTTGTGATCCTTACCGGAGGTCTTGGTCCAACAGAGGATGATATCACCAAGGAAGTAACTGCGGATCTGATGGGAATGCCTCTTAAGGAAGATTCCCACTCAAGGAAACTGATCGATAAATATCTGAAGGAATATGAGAAAAACAATTCTCAGAGACGTATCACGAAGAACAACTATAAACAGGCCATGGTTCCTGAGGGAGCCATTGTTCTTGACAATCATAACGGAACTGCTCCGGGACTGATCCTTGAGAAAAAAGGAAAAACCGCGATCCTTCTTCCTGGACCTCCCAATGAGCTGAAGCCCATGTTCGAGGAGTACGTTGTCCCGTATCTGCAGAAAAACCAGCCGGAGATCATTGTGTCCCAGATGGTAAAGATCAGCGGGATCGGTGAGAGTCAGGTAGCAGAGGAAATCCAGGATCTGATCGAAAGCCAGACCAATCCTACCATTGCACCTTATGCAAAAACCGGTGAAGTGCATCTTCGTGTGACAGCAAGCGCAGAGAATGAAAAGGCCTGCAGAAAGCTGATCAAACCGGTTGTCAAGGAGCTAAAGAAGCGTTTTGGAGAGAATGTTTTCGCCACAGATGAGAGCAAGACACTGGAGGAAGCGGTGATCGATCTTCTGAAAGAGAAAGATCTGAAGCTTTCCCTGGCGGAATCGCTTACCGGCGGTATGATCGCCCAGCGCATTGTCAATGTATCCGGTGCGTCTGAGGTGTTTGGCTATGGCTTTGTGACTTACAGTAACAAGGCCAAGCATAAATGTCTGGGAGTGAAGAAGCGTACTCTGAAGGAGCAGGGGGCAGTTTCCGCCAAATGTGCCAGAGAAATGGCAAAGGGCGCCTGCAAAGCATCCGGAGCAGACATCAGTATTTCCGTGACGGGTCTGGCAGGACCGGGAGGCGGAACAAAGGAAACTCCGGTTGGTACTGTATTTATAGGCTGCTGCTATAAGGGCAAGGCTATTGCCAAAGAGTTCCACTTTACAGGAAACCGCATGCGGATCCGCGAGCAGACTACAGCGCATGCACTGGCGATGTTACGTGACTGTATCATTATGGGCAGATAGCGAATGCCTTGATCTGCCGGCTATTACGGATCAACCATAATATTTTTTATATAACAGGACTGATTTTTAAACAGATGAAACTTTTGATTTCAAGTATCTGTATCAAAAATCAGTCCTGTTTTATTTTTGTTTCCTGACAATAAGCCCCGGTATGGGCGATGAAAGAATATAAACGATCATGTTTACCAGGGTACTATCATAAGTGCCAGTGTTTTTATAAGGGATTTCCTTTAAAATGTGATTAAAGCAATATATGACGTAAATATACGTTTTACCGGAAAGGGGGAAATCAGAATGAAAAAGAAAAAAATCTGTTGTGTTTTGTGCTGCTGATCAGCCTTATTTTTACGATGGCATCTGGAAGTGTGACGGTCAGCGCCGCACCAAAAGAGCAACTCCGGCCAACAATTATACTCCGTCTAAACCGATTTCCATTGCGTTAAGACAGGACACACTTCCGGGTAAGGGAAATTCCATCAGTGAAGATATCCCGTATTTTGAACCGACTCAGACCACTCCTGCGATCTACAGATCATTTACTGATTTTGCAGGCAGCGACAGTTCCAGATGGATCTGTACATATAAGCACTCCAAAAACGGAAAATGGTATATCTGGGATCAGTCCTGGCATGATCTTCTTACCAGGATCAAACAGCCGGCAGGAAACTATGAATATTGATCGAATGTGAATGTACCGCTATTCAATCCCATTCTAAAAAAGGAACCGACAGCGTAAAAACTGTCGGTTCCTTTTTGGCATACATAATAGAATATCTCATCGGTGTAGTGCAAACTTTTCAATGGCGCGTGCTACACCGTCTTCGTCATTGGAAACAGTAATATAATCGGCTGCTTCTTTTACCTGGGGCTGTGCATTGGCCATGGCTACGCCAAAACCGACTTCCCGGAGAAGATGGACATCGTTGTCACCGTCTCCGCATGCCATAATGGATTCCCTTGAGATTCCCAGCATTTCGCCAAGAGCAACAAGAGCGGTTCCTTTGTTGACACCGGCGGCGTTGATCTCAATATTGTAGCTTAAGGAGCCTACAAGCTCCAGCTCCTTAAGTTCGCTTAATTCCCTCCAGGCGGCGGCACGTTCCTCCATGTCTGCAAAAAGCGCCTGGACTTTATCCATGCTTCTGTTTTCTTTTGTAATGACATCCTGGATGTCCGGAACCGCGATACGGGTAGTACGGACATAATTCCACATATTAGGGTCGTGATGGTATTTTCCTACATTATCAAGCTTGGCAGCGTCTGCATATCCCTGGCCGTCAAAATAGATCTCACTTAAAGTATCATATTTTTCAAAGATACGAAGAGCTTTTTTTGCACTCTCCATAGGAAGAAGCTGCTCGATAAGAAGTTTATTATGGTCTGTATCAAGGACTCTGGCTCCGTTGGAGGTGAGAGCGTAGTGAATTCCCGGAAAATTTCTCAGTTCCGCGGGAATGCCGGTATATGGCCGGCCGGTAGCCATCAGAACAAGGATACCTGCATCAATAGCTTCCCTGAGAATGCGCCTGGTATTTTCTGTGAGTTCTTTTTTTGTATTCAGAAGAGTTCCGTCCAGATCAAGACCGATCATTTTTATCTGCTGCATATTTAAGATTTCCTTTCCCGGTTAAGGTCACATATACAGAAAAACCGTCCCGAAAAAACATTTTCCGGGACGGTACCTATCTGTTTATCAGATATCAAGAAGATCACTGTAAACTTTCAGTGCTCCGTCTGTATCATGAGCGAGAACACGTTTTGCAAGAACCTTACCAAGCTGTACACCCTCCTGGTCAAAGCTGTTCAGGTTCCATACAAAGCCCTGGAACATGATCTTGTTCTCAAAGTGTGCAAGAAGCGCACCCAGGGACTTCGGTGTAAGTTCCTCACCAACAATGATACTGGAAGGACGTCCGCCCTTGAAGTTTTTGTTCAGGTTCTCATCTTCTTTTCCGCATGCAAAAGCAACGATCTGTGCTGCAACGTTTGCACAGAGCTTCTGCTGGCTTGTGCTGTTCTCGATATCAACATCAACACCAAGCTGGCTCTTCTTAAAGCCGATGAACTGAAGCGGAACAATATTGGTTCCCTGATGCAGAAGCTGGTAGAAGGAGTGCTGTCCGTTGGTTCCTGGCTCACCGAAGATCACCGGTCCGGTCACATAATCCACCGGCTCACCAAAGCGGTTTACAGATTTACCGTTAGACTCCATATCACACTGCTGAAGATGAGCAGGGAAGCGGCTTAATGCCTGTGAGTATGGTAAAACTGCAGTAGAAGGATATCCCTGTACATTTCTCTCATAAACGCCGATCAGGGCATCCAGCATATCCGGGTTCTCAAGAATGTTCTTATTTGTTGCAAGCTTATCCTCCTCGGCAGCTCCGTCAAGGATGTCTGCGAATACTTCCGGTCCGAATGCAAGGGAAAGGATCGCTCCGCCTACGCCGGAAACGGAAGAGTAACGTCCGCCGATATAGTCGTCCATGAAAATAGCGGTAAGGTACTCATCACTCTTTGCAAGAGGAGAGGTCTCACTGGTTACAGCAAGCATATGTCTGGACGGGTTCAGGCCCGCTTTTGTAAGGGCGTCTTTTACGAATGCCTCATTTGTCAGAGTTTCAAGTGTTGTACCGGATTTGGATACAACGATGAAAAGAGAGTGAGCAAGATCTACAGATGCAAGAACAGCAGCTGCATCATCCGGGTCAACGTTGCTGATGAATTTTGCTTCCATCTTGAAGGTGTTGTTTGCCTTTGCCCAGTTCTCAAGTGCGATATATAATGCACGCGGTCCCAGGTCACTTCCGCCGATACCGATCTGTACAACCGTAGTGAATTTCTCACCGGCTTCATTTGTGATCTCACCTGCATGTACTTTGTTTGCAAAATCTGCAGCTTTCTTCTGCTGAGCTACATAGAATTCTCGCTTGTCCACACCGTCAACAACAACAGGCTCGCCAAGCTGTGTACGTGCAAGATGATGAAGGACCATACGTTTCTCGCCTGTGTTGATCACTGCGCCGTTATATAATTCCTGGAATTTTTCGATCAGTTCTGCCTCATCAGCCAGTTTGGAAAGTGCGTCAAGAACGGTCTCGTCCACTTCCTTGGCTGCGTAATTGTAAGCCAGACCTGCTGCCATCGGTACGCTGTACTTCTTTACACGTTCTGCACCCTGCTCGCCGGACATTGCCTCTGCAATGTTCACGTGATCTTTCAGACCGTTAAGTTTGCTGTAAGAAGCAAGAGTGTCCAGATTTTTCCATGTTGCCATAATCATATTCCTCCTTTAATGACTGTGATCAGAGATATCACCATAAATCCTTCGGATATCTTTTTCACAATTGTCTACAGCCAATTATACTGAAAAAAGCTCTGGATTTCAACGGAAGGAACGATTTAATTGGTGAAAATCTTGTTAAATAAGGTAAAAAATATCAGAGATAACAGGATCGTGACGGAAATATGAAGAAGTTTCCGTCAGCAGCAGGACAGGAATGGGGAAATATGATATGATAGAAAACAGATCACCCGGAGAAAAAAGCCGGGAAAATAATAAGTGATGAAGGGAATTGTTTTATGGAGGAAATGAAGAAAAAAGGAAATGTGATCGCACTGATGCCTATCGGTGTTTTTCTGGTCCTGTATCTGGGACTGGGGATTTTGTTTGAGTATGTGATGAAGATCCCTATGGGATTTTATAATGTACCGATCGTTGTGGCTTTTCTGTCTGCGATCCTGGTGGCATGTGTTCAGAACAGAACGATCAGCTTTGACAGAAAGCTGGAGCTTATGGCAAAAGGAGTAGGAGATAAAAATATCATCACCATGCTTCTGATCTTTCTGACCGCAGGCTCTTTTGTGGGTGTTGTGGGGCGCAGCAGTGCAGAAAGTGTGGCCTACTGTATGCTTTCTCTGATACCGGCACGTTTTTCTGTTGCGGTATTGTTTGTAGTTGCCTGCTTCGTATCTGTGGCTATGGGAACTTCCGTTGGGACGATCACGCTTCTTACCCCTATTGCGGTAGCGGTTTCCAAAGCTTCCGGTTTTGATATGGCATTTTGTGTGGCATCGGTGATGGGAGGAGCCATGTTTGGTGACAACCTTTCTTTTATTTCTGATACCACGATCGCAGCCTGCAACGGTCAGGGCTGTCAGATGAAAGATAAATTCCGGGAAAATTTCTGGATCGCATTTCCGGCAGCTGTTGTTACACTGATCCTGATCCTTATCCTGTCTTTTCAGACAGAGATCCAGGGAAGAGTGGTACAGGATTATCATCTTATACAGATCTTTCCATATGTTCTGGTGCTGATCGGCGGGATCATCGGCATCAATGTATTTGTGGTACTTCTGATCGGAATTATCTCCGGCGCATTTATCATGCTTCTTGGAGGACATATCACACCGGTGGAGCTTCTGACCAATATCGGATCCGGTGTTTCCGGAATGTTCGAGACCTGTATGGTGGCTATCCTTGTAGCAGCCATGTGTGCGCTGATCCGGGAGCATGGAGGTTTTGAAGCACTGCTTTCCGGAATACAGAGAGTTTTTAAAGGGAAAAAAGGTGGACTTCTTGGTATGGGACTTCTGGTTGGAGCTATGGATATCGCAACAGCCAATAATACGGTGGCCATTGTTATGGCCAACCCCATTGCAAAGGAAATGGCACTGGAATATAAGATCACTTCCAGAAAGACAGCTTCTATCCTGGATACATTTTCCTGTATTTTCCAGGGGGTGATCCCATATGGAGCCCAGATGCTGGTTGCCATTTCTGCGGCAAAGGAACTGGGATTTGAGCTTTCGGCTTTTCAGATCATGCCGAAACTGTTTTACCCCATGCTTCTGCTTGCGAGTTCTCTGATCGCGATCTTTGGTGTAAAAGGCGGGGATGATAAATGAATCAGGAAGAGATGATCCGGGATGTCCGGAAAAGACTGTTTGAAATGCAGGATACAGGATATCGGGATTTTCAAGCAAGACTGGTTCCGACTGTGGAGAAAGAAAAGATCATCGGTATCCGGACACCGATACTCCGGAAATTTGCAAAAGAATTTGGAAAAACAGAAAGATCCGAAATGTTCCTGAAGGTTCTTCCTCATCAGTATTATGAGGAAAATAATCTCCATGGCCTGCTGATCGAGCAGATCAGAGATTATGATAAATGTCTGGGAGAACTGGAGCGTTTTCTTCCGCATATTGATAACTGGGCGACCTGTGATCTGCTGGCGCTCCATATGATGAAAAAACACCGTGATATATTTATCCGGGAGATTTATCGCTGGATGGAGTCGGATAAGCCTTATACCATCCGGTTCGGGATCAGTATGCTGATGCGCCATTATCTGGATGAAGAATTTAAACCGGAATATCCGGAGAAAGTGGCAGCGATCCGCTCGGAAGAATATTATGTAAATATGATGCGAGCCTGGTATTTTGCTACAGCGCTGGCAAAACAGTATGAGAAGATCCTTCCATTCCTGGAAGAGCAGAGAATGGATATCTGGACTCATAACAAGACGATCCAGAAATCCATTGAAAGCTACCGGATCACACAGGAGCAGAAGGATCATCTCAGGACACTGCGGATAAAGAAATAAACAGCAGGTAAGGGTTAAAATATGAAGGCAATATCGATCTATGCACTTACAAGAAATCAGAATATGGAATGTGTCCAGAAGCTGGAACGTCAGCTTTCCGGCAGAGATTTTTTTCTCAGGATCAAAGAGTGGGAACTGGAAAGTATGAAAGCACTGGTGAAGCAGCTGGAACTGCATATGGAAGAGGTATATAAGCTCCGGCTTTTTTATTCGTTCCAGATCCCGAAGCTTGGAAAGGAGTTTGATCTTCTACAGATCAAGGATGATCAGATCGTAAATATTGAACTGAAAAGTGGCAGTGTATCGGATGAGGCCATTCGAAGACAGCTGATCCAGAACCGGTATTATCTGTCTGTTTTTGGGAAACCGATCCTGTCCTATACCTATATCAGCAGCGAAGACCGTCTGGTAAGGCTGACCAATCATGATCACATCGTGGATGGAGACTGGGAAAAGCTTTGTACTGCGCTGGAGAAAGAAGGTCAGGATTATGGTGGTGATATTGAAGATCTGTTTCAGGCAGAGCTGTACCTGATCTCTCCCTTGACAGAACCGGAACGCTTTCTCAAAAAGGAGTATTTCCTTACTTCTCAGCAGAGGGATATCGAACGGCAGATCCTGAAGAGGATCCGGGGAGAGAGAAATGGATATTTCTGGTTCAGTGGTCTTCCCGGAACAGGAAAAACCCTGCTGCTCTACGATATTGCAATGAGGCTGTCTGTGCGTCAGAAAGTCTGTATCGTTCACTGCGGCGAAGGCGGAAAAGAATGGAGGCTTCTTCATGAACGTCTGCGGCGGATACATTTTCTGGCAGATGATCAGCTGGGAGAGTCAACAGATCTTGGCTGCTACAGCAGTATTCTGGTAGATGAATCACATCTTCTTTCCCCGGAAAAATTGTCTGTTCTGCTTACCTGGAGTGAGCGCCGGCCTGTGATCTTTTCCAGTGATTCCGAAGATGTGATATCACCGGAGGAGTTGGATCGAAGCATTGTGGAGAGACTGGGAAAGCTGCCGGAAATTCAGAAATTCCATCTGACAAACCGGATCCGTACCAATGCGGAACTTTCCTCTTTTATCCAGAACATGATGCACCTGCCGGAAAAAAGAAGCCCCAGAGGGTATCCGCATATTGCAGTGGTGTATGCCAATAATGACCGCGAGGTGGAAAATTTTCTGAATGATTTTGCGAGACAGGGATATCAGCAGCGGATGCCAGAGGGTTCTGGACAGCTTGGTATCCAGGCAGTGAGAGATGCGGAGAAGATCGTTGTATTGCTGGATGAACAGTATTATTACGACGAAAAAGGATATTTAAGATCCAGGTGCTCTGCGGAAAAATATTCCAGTGTACGAAAACTTTTTCATCTTTTGAATCAGGCGAAAGAGAGCCTGGCTCTGGTGGTGAGAGAGAATATGGCGGTATATGAAGTGATGATGGAGATTTTGCAGATGCACAGAAACAGATAAAAACAAAAGATTAAAGACAATGGAGAGGAAGACAGAGAGATGGAAGTTTTGGAGATTGTTTTGCCTGTACTGGCGATGATCATTCTTGGAATCCTGTGCAGAAAATGGAAACTTTTAGATCAGAGTGGTGTCAATAACATGAAAACACTGGTAACAAATATTATGCTTCCTGTGGCAATTTTTCATGCACTGGCAACAGCAGAGTACAGTGGAAAGATCGGAACTCTGGTTCTGATCATGTTTGTGATGCTCTTGATTTCATTTGGGGCAGGATTCTGGATGAAAAGATTTATGGACGAGCCATATAAGAAATATCTTCCGTTTCTGATCTGTATCTATGAAGGTGGAATGATGGCTTACCCGTTGTATACAAGTCTTTGTGGCAGCGAAAATCTTTCACAGATTGCAGTGCTGGATATTGCGGGACTTCTTTTTGGATTCAGTGTGTATATGGGAATGTTGGGACAGACGGAAAACGGGGAAAAGATCAATGCAAAAAGCCTGTTTTACAGTGCATTGCGAACCCCTGCTTTTATAGGAACGGTTCTTGGAATTATTGTGGGACTGACACGAATGATCACCCGGCTTCTGGACAGTCCTTTTGGCAATTGTTATCTCAGTGTGGAGAATATTCTGACAACGGCCATTACGCCGATTATTCTTATTGTAGTTGGGTACAGTATGGAACTTGCGCCGGAACTTATCAGCCCCTGCCTCAAAACCATATTGCTGAGAGTCCTTTTGCAGGCAGTGATGATTGCGGGAGTTCTCATGGCAGTAAAATATTTGGTAGGAGGTTCCAGGCTTCTGAACCTGGCGGTTATTACATATATGTCCTCGCCTGCTACATTCAGTATGCAGACTTTTCTGAGAAAGAAAGAGAGCAGTGCCTATGCATCCACAACAAATTCTCTGTATTGTGTGGTCTCAATCCTGGTTTATATCACACTGGCAGTGGCAGGATGATGGAACTGAAAGAAGGGATCAAATGACGACAACGACATTATGTTATATAGAAAACGATGATAAATTCCTGATGCTTCACAGAGTAAAAAAACAGGATGATATGAATGAGGGCAAATGGATCGGCGTTGGCGGGCATGTGGAAAGTCAGGAAACTCCGGAAGAATGCCTTGTTCGTGAGGTGAAAGAGGAAACAGGGCTGACACTTACCTCCTATAAGTTCCGTGGCCTGGTGACATTTATAAACAGTGAATGCGAATCAGAACTTATGTGTGTGTTCACGGCCGATGAATATACAGGAGAACTGATTGAATGTGATGAGGGAGAACTTTGCTGGGTTGACAAAGCCATGGTGCCGAATCTTCCGGCATGGGAGGGGGATCAGGTATTTCTTGATTTGCTCCTTTCAGGAGAAAAACGCTTTTTTTCTGTAAAATTGCAGTATGAAGGTGACAGACTTGTAGAGAAGAAAATTCATTTGTATTAATAGTAGATTGTTTCATAGCTGGAGGGGAAATCATGTTTAATAAAATGATTGCACAGCAAACCGCAAAAAAAGAAAAACTTCTTGATAATTTTCTGAAAAAACATGAAGCGGAATATCCGTTTCCGGAAGATGTGGAACTCATTTGTGACATTGACTATATGGGAGATGGAAAGCCCTGTCATTTCATGGATATTTACCGTCCCCGAAATTATGAAGGAAAACTTCCAGTCATGTTTAACCTGCACGGAGGCGGTTTTCTCCTTGGAAAAAAAGAAGAGGGCCATTTGTTCTGTGCAGAAATGAGTCAGAGAGGTTTTTTGGTGTTCTCATTTGAATATCCGCTTGCACCGGAAGTGTTGTTTCCGCAGATTCTTAAGGATCTGATGACAGGAATGAGAAATGCAAAGAGATATTTTGAAACCTATGATGGTGACGGAGAACATATTTATATGACAGGAACCAGTGCAGGGGCGAGCCTGTGCGTATATCTGGCCACTATGTTAAAAAGTCCTGAATTGGCAAAGGCTTTTCAGGTTGTTCCAAATGATCTGAAAATTCGGGCGCTGGGTCTGGCAAGTGGAATGTATTATACAACCAAACCGGACAGTATAGGGATTTTTCTTCCCTCCTATATTTACGGGAAACACTGGAAAAAGAGTTCGTTTTATCCATATATAAATCCGGAAAACAAAGAAATTATCCGAAACCTGCCACCGTCATTTCTGGTCACAGCTTATGGAGATACTCTTCGAAATTACAGCAGACAGTATGCAAAAGCGATAAAAAAAGCCGGTGTGATCTGTCATCTTGAAGATTATGAGGTGGACAAAAAACTTCCGCATGCTTTTAGTACAACTTTTCCTGAAATGGAGGAAAGTAAACGTGCAAATACGCAGATGGTGGAATTTCTTTTTAAATACTGATGAAATGCTAGGAAACCTTACTGGAGTCCGGATCCGGATTATTCTCCCTGCACAAGGATGCAATCGCTATATACAGTTAAAAACACAATTTTCTTGAAATCCTAACCATAGATGATTATAATAGGGAGAAGGTATGTCAATTTTGTGCTATTAGTGATATTTGGCATTGCATTGTATTTTAATATACAAAATGCCATTTTTCTTTACGATAAGTTCGCGAAAATCCGCAGGATATTAACTGTTTGAGGGTAATGATAACTGTTGTTGGCAAGCTGAAAAAATGTCCATTTTTGACCAAACGGGGTTTTGGGCACCATTTTATAGCAACTTTTTACACAAGAATTGGCTTACAAATATAAACATTTTTGATGTTTCACTGAATTTTATATCTTTAAATTCTTTGTGAAATATTACTAATTTTGGAAAGGAATAGAATGAGAAAATTAGCATTAAGTGATGAAATTTTGCTCAAAGTTGATAAAGCTGCCCGCTATATTGGCGGCGAAGTCAACTCTGTAATGAAAGATAAAAATGAGGTAGAAATTCGTTTTGCAATGTGCTTCCCGGATGTCTACGAAATCGGCATGTCCAACCTCGGTATGATGATCCTCTACAACATGTTCAACCAGCGTGAGGATGTTTGGTGTGAGCGCCTTTTTTCTCCGTGGCCGGATCTGGATAAAGTGATGAGGGAACAGAATATCCCGTTATTTGCACTGGAGTCCCAGGAGCCGATCCGTGATTTTGATTTTCTTGGAATTACTCTTGGTTATGAAATGTGTTATACCAATATCCTCCAGGTACTGGATCTCAGTGGTATTCCGCTGAAAAGCGCAAACCGTGGTGAGGATTTCCCTATTGTGATCGGTGGCGGTGCCTGTGCGTATAATCCGGAGCCGCTGGCACCTTTTTTTGATATGTTTTATATCGGAGAAGGGGAAACGGTTTATGATGCACTTTTTGATGCATACAAGGCCAATAAAAAGGCTGGAGGCATCAGGAGAGATTTCCTTCTGGCAGCAGCTAAGATTCCTGGAATTTATGTTCCGTCTCTCTATGAAGTTACCTATAAAGAAGATGGTACGATCGCATCCTTTGCACCGACGGCGGATGATGTTCCTGAGAAGGTCCAGAAACAGCTGATCATTGATATGGAAAAGGAATATCGTGCTGTGGAGGCACCGGTCGTTCCTCACATTAAGGCAACACAGGATCGTGTAACTCTTGAGATCCAGAGAGGATGCATTCGAGGCTGTCGTTTCTGCCAGGCAGGTATGATCTATCGTCCGACCCGTGAACGTGATGTGGAGACTTTGAAGGAATCGGCGCGTATCATGCTGAAAAATACAGGACACGAAGAGATTTCCCTTAGTTCCTTAAGCTCCAGTGACTATTCCCAGCTGAAAGAACTGGTGAACTTCCTGATCGAAGAGTTTCATGGAAAGGCTGTTAATATTTCCTTACCATCTCTCAGGATCGATGCGTTTGCACTGGATGTTATGAGTAAAGTGCAGGATGTAAAGAAAAGCAGCCTGACTTTTGCTCCGGAGGCCGGTTCTCAGCGACTTCGTGACGTTATCAACAAAGGTCTGACAGAGGAAGTGATCCTCCATGGTGCGGGCGAAGCATTCAAGGGTGGCTGGAATCAGGTGAAGCTTTACTTTATGCTCGGTCTTCCCACAGAAACAGAAGACGATATGAAGGGAATTGCTCATCTGGCACAGAAGATCGCAGAGACCTATTATGAGGTAGTTCCGAAAGAACAGCGTAAAGGTAAGGTTCAGATCAACGTCAGCACATCTTTCTTTGTGCCGAAGCCGTTTACCCCATTTCAGTGGGCACCAATGTATACAGAGCAGGATTTTGTGGAAAAAGCCAAGGTGGTTAAAAATGAAGTCCGCGCCCAGCTGAATCAGAGAAGTATCCGTTATAACTGGCATGAACCGGATGTAACAGCTCTGGAAGGATTTCTCGCACGCGGGGACAGACGATGCGCGGATGTGATCCTGAAGGCTTATGAAAAAGGTGCCCTTTACGATGCCTGGACAGAAAATTTTGATTATGATATCTGGAAGGAAGCTATGGCTGAATGCGGAGTGGATATGACATTCTACACACTTCGTGAAAGAAGCCTGGATGAGATCCTTCCATGGGATTTCATTGATACCGGTGTCAGCCGCAGATTCCTGGAGCGTGAATGGCAGCGTGCAAAAGAGGGTGTTGTGACGGAAAACTGCCGTCAGAAATGTTCCGCATGTGGAGCTATGAAATTTAAGGGAGGTGTCTGCCTTGAAGGTAAGAATTAAATTCAGCAAAGAGGGTCCTATGAAGTTTGTGGGACATCTGGATACCATGCGTTATTTCCAGAAAGCACTTCGTCGGGCAGAGCTTCCGGTAGCTTTTTCCGGTGGATACAGCCCGCATATGATCATGTCTTTTGCGGTTCCACTTGGAGTGGGGATGGAGAGTCTCGGAGATTATTTTGACCTGGAAATGGCAGAAGATATGCCGACTGCAGAGATCGCAGCCCGTCTGGAGGAACAGATGGCAGAGGGGATGCATATCGTTAGCGTCCGCAAGGTAGAGGATGGAAAAGCGGGTAAAGCGATGGCACTGGTGGCAGCAGCAGATTATCTTGTGGAGTTCCGTCCGGGCAAAGAGCCTTCTATTGACTGGAAAAGCCGTGTGAAAGAATTTCTGGCACAGCCGGAGATCAAAGTGACCAAGCAGACCAAGCGCAGCGAAAAGGAGATCGATCTTCGTCCGAATATCTATAAAATGGAAGTAAGAGAGAATGGGTTCTTTTATATGCTGGCATCTGCAAGCTCTAATTATACGAAGCCGGAGATGGTAACAAACACCTTTTTCCACTGGATTGGAGAAGAACTTCCGGAATTTGCCTTCACAGTGAAACGTCTGGAAATGTATGCCGATAAAGGAGAAAATGCAAGCCCACGTTTTGTGACTCTGGAATCATTAGGTGAGGAAATTGAGTAAACTGATCATAACAAGAATGGAGATCCATGGTGTGCCCTGTACAGTAGCGGCTCTTTCGGAGGAGGAACGGATCGTTGAGATCCGACTGGAATCCGATCAGGAAAAATCCATTCTTGGAAATATATACACCGGACAGGTCGAAAATATCGCATCCAATATCCAGGCGGCTTTTGTGCAGATCGAGCCTGGAAAGAGATGCTACTATTCTCTTGCGGAGGCACAGAGAGCTGTTTTTTCCGCAGGAAGAAAAGGAAACGGACCGTTGCGGCCTGGGGATGAGCTTCTGGTTCAGGTAAGCAGGGATGCCATGAAGGGAAAACTTCCGGCACTGACATCCAATCTGAATTTTACGGGAAGATATCTTGTTCTCACTACAGGCGATAAAAAGTTTGGTCTGTCTTCCAAGCTGGCACTGGAAGATCGCCATCGCCTCAGCGGATGGCTGAAAGAGGAAGCAGAGCGTCCGGATAAGGAATTCGGTATCATTGTCCGGACCAATGCCGCAGACGCTTCCAAAGAAGAGATCCTGAAGGAACTGGAGTGGCTGAAGGGCCGCTACCATAAAGCCGTAGTTCAGGGACGGAACCGTACCTGTTTCAGCCTTGTACTGGAGACAGAACCATTTTATGTGGCTGCTGTAAGGGATGCTTATGGTCGTGATCTGGATGAGATCATTACCGATGTGCCGGAAATCAGAGAAATGATCCTGGGATATCTGGAAGAGATCAGCCCGGAGCTTAAAGAAAAGCTTCGTTTTTATCAGGACAAACTTCTTCCGCTTTATAAGCTGTATCGAGTGGAAACTGCACTGGATGCGATCCAGAAAGAAAAAGTATGGCTGAACAGCGGCGGATTTCTGGTGATCCAGCAGACGGAGGCTTTTGTGTCCATTGATGTAAACAGTGGAAAATATACCGGAAAGAAGAAAATGGAAGAAACCTTCCGCAAGATCAATCTGGAAGCGGCTGCGGAGATCGGCCGGCAGCTGAGGCTTCGTAATCTCTCCGGTATTATTCTGATCGATTTTATCAACATGGAAAATCCGGATCACAGAGATGAACTCTTTCATGTTTTACAGAAGCTTCTCAGAAAGGATCCGATAAAGAGCAGGGCTATTGATATCACACCATTGCATATCCTGGAAATGACCAGAAAGAAAGTAAGACGTCCGGTGATCGAGGACATTCGGGAGCTTACAAAAAAATAATAAAAATGTCAAAAAAACTATTGACATAACAGTATGTCACTGTTATGATAATCGAGTATGCCGCACAAAGAGGTTAAAGAGCTTCGGTTTCAGAACAGAAGCCACCGAATTTGGCGAGTAAATAATTAGGAGGTGCCACAGATGTACGCAATTATTGCAACAGGTGGTAAACAGTACAAGGTTGCCGAGGGTGACGTAATTAAAGTTGAAAAGCTCGGTGTAGAAGCTGGTGAAACCGTAACATTTGACAACGTGATCGCAGTCAGCAATGACGGATTAAAGGTTGGCGAGGATGTAAAAGATGCCAGTGTTACCGCTTCTGTAGTTGAAAACGGTAAAAATCGCAAGGTCATCGTTTACAAATACAAACGCAAAACTGGATATCACAAGAAAAACGGACACAGACAGCAGTACACCAAGGTTAAGATCGAAAAGATTAACGGTTAATCTGGTGTCATCATGATTACAATTAAAGTCAGAAAGAAAAACGGATCTTACGAAGAATTTATTTCGAAGGGACATGCCGGTTATGCAGAAGCCGGACAGGATATTGTCTGTGCTGCGGTATCTGCACTGATCATTACCACGGTGAATTCTCTTGAGAAATTCACAGATGATAAATTTGATGTGCAGGAAAAGGATGGATTTGTTTCCATTCATTTCAGAAATGATCTTTCTGAACGGGGGATGCTCCTTATGGATTCCTTACTTCTCGGTCTGACGGAAATTGCTGGTAGTTATAACAATCGATATTTGACAGTAAAAGTCAAGGAGGTGTAACAACAATGATGAAGATGAACCTTCAGTTATTCGCACATAAAAAGGGAGTTGGTTCTACAAAGAACGGTCGTGATTCCGAGTCAAAGAGATTAGGTGCGAAAAGAGCAGACGGACAGTTTGTAAAAGCCGGAAACATTCTTTACAGACAGCGCGGAACCAAGATTCACCCAGGTGAAAACGTAGGCTGCGGTAAAGACTATACTTTATTTGCACTTACAGACGGAGTCGTAAGATTCACAAGAAAAGGTCGCGATAAGAAACAGGTTTCTATCGTTCCTGTAGACGCAGAGTAATGAAATAGGTAAAAGGCTTCAAATCGATCCGGTTTGGAGCCTTTTTTTGGAATAGAGGTGTAATATGTTTGCAGATAGAGCAAGGATCATTATCCGCTCCGGTAAAGGCGGCGACGGACATGTAAGCTTCCGACGTGAGCTGTATGTACCCAATGGCGGGCCGGATGGCGGCGATGGTGGCCGTGGCGGTGATGTGATTTTTGAGATCGACGAGGGCCAGAATACTCTCGGAGACTACAGACACAGAAGAAAATATAAAGCTGAGGATGGCCAGGAAGGCGGTAAAAAACGCTGCCATGGTGCAGACGGTAAGGATGTGGTCCTGAAGGTTCCGGAAGGTACGGTGATCATGGATGCGGAATCCGGCAAGGTCATCGCGGATATGTCCGGTGAGAATCGCAGACAGATCGTATTAAAAGGCGGTCGTGGTGGAAAAGGCAATCAGCACTATGCAACAGCTACCATGCAGGTACCGAAATATGCCCAGCCTGGACAGCCGGCTCAGGAACTTGAGGTTCTCCTTGAGCTTAAAGTAATCGCAGATGTTGGTCTGGTAGGATTTCCGAATGTTGGTAAATCTACCTTCCTTTCCCGTGTGACAAATGCACAGCCGAAGATCGCCAACTATCATTTCACAACGTTGAGTCCGAATCTTGGAGTTGTAGATACTGATAACGGCGGCTTTGTTATCGCTGATATCCCGGGACTGATCGAAGGTGCATCGGAAGGTGTGGGGCTTGGACATGAATTCCTCCGTCATATTGAGCGTACACGAGTTATCATCCACATTGTAGATGCCGCTTCCGTAGAAGGTCGTGATCCAGTGGAGGATATCCACAAGATCAATAAAGAACTGGAGGCCTACAATCCGGAAATTGCAGCAAGACCGCAGGTGATCGCAGCCAACAAGATTGACTGTATTTTTGATGATGGCGAAGAAAGCCCTATTGATCAACTGAAAGCAGAGTTTGAGCCACAGGGTATTTCGGTTTATCCAATCTCAGCCGTTACCGGGCAGGGTGTCAGAGAACTCCTTTTCCATGTGAAAGAGCTTCTGGATAAGAGCCCGATGAAACCGGTAGTGTTTGAACAGGAATTCTTCCCGGAAGATGTTCTTGTAAATGAAAATCTTCCGTTTACTGTGGAGCGCAGCGAGGAAGATCCGGAAGTATTCCTTGTGGAAGGTCCTAAGATTGAAAAAATGCTTGGCTATACAAATCTGGATTCTGAGAAGGGATTTGCCTTCTTCCAGAAATTCCTGAAAGAGGGCGGTATCCTGGAGGAACTGGAAAAAGCCGGTATCCAGGAAGGCGATACGGTTCGTATGTATGGCTTTGATTTTGATTATTATAAATAAGAGGTATGACAATGACAAGTAAGCAGAGAGCATATTTAAAAGGCCTTGCCATGACAATGGATCCGATCCTTCAGCTTGGCAAGGGTGGTCTTACTCCTGAAAATACCGCTGCTGTTGAGGAAACTCTTGCAGCAAGAGAGCTGATCAAGATCAGCGTTCTTCAGAACTGTCTGGAGGATCCACGTGAAATGGCACAGGTTCTTGCAGAGAGAACAAGATCTCAGGTAGTACAGGTGATCGGTAAAAAGATCGTTCTCTACAGAGAAGGTAAAAAGGACAAGAAAAAAATCATTCTTCCGTAATCTCGGGAGGTTATAAATGAGCAAAGCAACAAAAAAAATAGGAATCATGGGTGGTACTTTTGATCCCATTCATATGGGGCATTTGATTCTGGGAGAAAAAGCCTATGAACAGCTTGAGCTTGATAAAGTTTTGTTCATGCCCTGCGGAAATCCACCTCATAAACGGAACCGGAAGGGCAGAGCGACAGATGAACAGCGTGCGGAAATGGTCCGTCTTGCCATAGAGGATAATCCTCACTTTGAGCTGTCTCTGATCGAGATGCATGAGGAAGGCTATACGTATACTTACCGGACTCTGGAACAGCTGAATAAAGCGAATCCGGACACAGAGTATTATTTTATCATCGGTGCAGATTCGCTTTTTAATTTTGATACCTGGATGGAACCGGAACGCATTTGTCAGGAAGCAGTACTGGTAGTGGCAACCAGAGATCATACTCCATTGAAGGAACTTGATCAGCAGATGCAACTTCTGTCACAGAAGTATAACGGGAATTTTATTCGACTGGATACCATGAATATTGATGTTTCCAGTGAGCTGCTCCGTTCCTGGCATGAAAGCGGGCAGAGTCTCCGCTATTATGTTCCCCAGCCTGTGATTTCCTATATTGAGAAAAACGATATCTATAAAGGAAATGATTCAGATGGGAAAATATGATTTTATCAAGATAAAAAAGAAACTTTCCAAATATCTGGATGAGGCCAGATTTGAGCATACAATGGGGGTTATGTACACTTGTGCTGCGCTTGCTATGGTTTATGATTATGATCTGGAGGATGCACAGGCTGCAGGACTTCTTCATGACAGTGCAAAGTGTATTCCTAATAAAAAGAAACTGAAGCTGTGCAGCCAGCATGATATTCCGGTATCAGATTTTGAAAGGGATTATCCGTTTCTTCTTCATGCCAAACTGGGGGCTTATGTGGCCAGCAGTAAATATGATATCAAAGACGAAGAGATCCTGACAGCGATCACTTATCATACAACAGGAAGACCGGAAATGAGCCTTCTTGAGAAGATCGTATATATTTCAGATTATATTGAACCAATGCGTGACAAAGCTCCGAATCTTGCGAAGGTGCGAAAGATTGCTTTTGAAGATCTGGATGAATGTATGTATGAGATTTTAAAGGATACACTGGAATATCTGGAGGAAAATCCCAAGGAAATCGACAGTACGACCAGGGATGCTTATGTTTATTATAAAGAACTCCATGACAGAAAAATGCAGGATGCAGCCAACAGACAGGAGGATTAAAATTCTATGAGTATCGAAAAAGAGATGGTCCGGATCGCCTGCAAGGCACTGGATGATAAAAAAGCAAAGGATATCAAGATCATTGATATCCATGAGGTTTCCGTGATCGCTGATTATTTTGTGATCGCGAGTGCTTCCAACCAGAATCAGGTACAGGCAATGGTTGACAATGCAGATGAAATGCTTGGCCGTGCCGGATATGAAGCAAAACAGATCGAGGGAACCAGAAACTCCAGCTGGGTCCTCATGGATTACGGTGATATGATCATCCATATCTTTGATGAGGAAAACAGACTTTTCTACGATCTTGAGAGGATCTGGAGAGACGGCAAGATTCTTGATGCGGAAGAATTTCTTGGTGAGAATGAGTAAAATTTGTTATATTGGTTTACTGTAAAAATATTATGTGAACTAAATAAGGAGAAATCAAAAAGCAGAAGTTTTCTGCTGAAAAAGAAAAGAGAGATATCTTTGTGGGGCTGTACAGCTACCTTAAAGATATCTCTCTTTTTAGATCCCATTACATTGGGATCTGTTGTTTATATTTTCATGAAAAGAAACGAAATACACCAAATACTTTGCCGAGGATCTGCAGATTACCGGTGATGATGATCGGTTCCATATTGTCGTTCTCCGGCTGAAGTCGATAATAACCATTTTCTTTGTAGAAAGTCTTAACTGTTGCAGAATCATCGATCAGAGCAACTACCATGTCGCCGTTTTCTGCTGTTGCCTGCTGCTTTACAAGAACCTGATCTCCATCAAAAATACCTGCATTGATCATACTGTCGCCTTTGACAGTCAGCATGAAACTTTGTTCATTGGGCATATATTCAGCCGGGATCGGAAAGTAAGCATCGATATTTTCCACTGCCAGGATCGGCTGTCCGGCAGCAACAGTGCCTACAAGAGGAACATTGACAACCTCGCGGCGGACCAGATTGAAATTATCATCAATGATCTCGATCGCACGGGGTTTGGTGGCATCTCTGCGGATATATCCGTTTTTTTCCAGAGCTTCCAGATGGGAGTGAACGGAAGATGTGGATTTCAGGTTTACTGCTTCACAGATTTCACGGACGGAGGGCGGAAAACCTCTGTTAAGGATCTCATTTTTCATATAATCCAGTATTTCCTGCTGCTTTTTACTGATTCTGCCATATGTCATGTGTACTTACCTCCCTGGGTTGTTTTATCTGCTGTCGACCATAATATGACAGCATCACGAAATTATATTTTGAATAGTATAACATACTTTTGAAAAAATGGCAAACGGATATTCGGAAAGTATGTTCGCACGTTTTAAAGCTTGTATTCATTTAAATAAAATGTTACAATAAAACGAACTTTAAGAGATGAACGATGTAAAGGAGGCATTCATTTGCCGGATAATAAAGTACATTCCGGAAAAACTCCGGGATTCTTAGCAAAGCTTCGTAAAATTTTTGGTCTGAACATTGGAACTGTAATGTTCGGAGCAATTTTTATCTATATGATCTTTAGTGTGATTCTTTATCTTACAGCTTCTCATATGGAATCTTATCAGGTTCTCTCCGGTCCGTTATCCATGAATGAGACATACACAGGGCTGGCGATCATGACAGAGAACGTAGTGCAGGCAGATGCGGGCGGTTACGTTACATATTACGCAAGGGAAGGTACCAAGATCAATGCCAACGGTGCTGTCTACAGCCTGAACAGTTCAAGATCTGCAGACAATGTAACCTCTCTGAGCAGAGAGGAGCTGGCGGATATACGCAGTAATATGCAAAGCTTTTCCAAAGGATTTGATCCCAGCAAATTCAACAGTGCTTATAGTTTTAAATATCAGCTCAATGGAAGCATCCTTCAGTATGCTTCAGACAGTTCGGGAGCTTCTTCTGCAAGCACGACGTCTGAAGATGGAGAGGAAGCCACAGTTACAACAATAGTTTCCAGTGATCCGAATATCCGCCGTGCGCAGACAGACGGGATCATCCTGTATTCTACAGATGGCTATGAAACCAAAACCGTTGATAATGTCACAGCTGCTGATTTTGATCAGAATTCCTATCAGGAAACGGATCTGAAAACAGATGGACAGATAAAGGCCGGAGATGATATTTATACGATCATTACAGATGAACGCTGGAGTCTTTTGATCCCTTTAAGTGAGAAGCAGGCTGCTAATCTGAAGGAGCGTACATCGATCCGCGTCAAGTTCCTGAAAGATGATCTGACGCAGACAGGAGACTTTTCGATCATGGAGATCGATGGGGCTAAATACGGTAAGATTGATTTTAATAAGGGACTGATCCGATATGCGTCAGACCGGTTTCTGGAAATAGAACTTGTCACGAACAATGTGACAGGTTTAAAGATCCCGTTATCTTCTATCGTAACGAAGGAGTTTTATGCAATACCTTCCAAATATCTTACAATGGATGATGAAACACAGCAATCCGGATTTATGCTTTCCGGCAGAAATAAAAAAGGCGACAGTACGACAACCTTTGTCAGTGCCGGTATCTATGGCCGTGATGAGATCACAGACAAAAAAACACAGGAAACAAGCTATATTTATTACGTAGACAAGAATAAATTTAAAGAAGGCGATGCTCTTGTTGAGCCGGATAGTGGAGAAAAATTTATCATCGGAGATACAGAAGTTCTGGAGGGAGTTTTCTGTGTCAATCAGGGATATGCGGTATTCCGCCGGATCGAGATCCTGGATGAAAATGAGGAATATGCGGTTGTATCAAAGGAAACCTATAATGGGCTTGTCCGATATGACCGTATTGTGAAAAATGCAGATAAAGTAAGTGAACAGGATATACTTTACTAATTAAAGGAGGATTTATATCATGGTAGCGGAAAATTTGGCACAGGTGCAGAAAAATATTAATGAATCCTGCAATAAAATTAACAGAGATCCGAAGGAAGTCACACTGATCGCAGTAAGCAAAACCAAACCGGTGGAGATGCTGAAGGAGGCTTATGATGCCGGAGCACGTGTCTTTGGAGAGAACAAAGTGCAGGAGATCGTGGATAAATATGATCAGATGCCTTCAGATGTCAAATGGCATATGATCGGACATCTTCAGCGTAATAAAGTAAAATATATTGTGGATAAAGTTGCAATGATCCATTCTGTAGATTCGCTCCGCCTGGCCGAGACGATTGAAAAAGAAGCAGCGAAAAAAGCGGTTATTGTTCCGATCCTTATAGAAGTAAATGTAGCGCAGGAAGAAAGTAAATTTGGTCTGAAACCGGAAGAAGTTGTACCGCTTATAGAACAGATCTCAGATTTTTCACACATTCAGATAAAGGGGCTCATGACAATTGCTCCCTATGTTGATAATGCAGAGGAAAATCGCGAAATTTTCCGTGAACTTAAGAAATTAAGTGTTGACATTGCTGCTAAAAACATTAATAATGTTACTATGAGTGTTCTGAGTATGGGAATGACCGGAGATTACATGGTTGCTGTGCAGGAGGGCGCTACGATGGTGCGTGTAGGCACTGGTATTTTTGGTGCAAGAAATTACGCATTATAAGACTAATAAGATTGGAGATTTAAAATGGGCGTTTTAGACAAGTTTTTAGATGCCATCAAACTGAACGACGATTATGACGATGACGAATTGTTAGATGATAGCCTTCTTGAGGATGAGGACGATTTCCTCGATGAAGATGATGATATGGAAGAGAAACCAAAGAAGAAATTTTTTGAGAAATTTTCCAAGAAAAAAAATGACGAGGAAGAGGATTTTCTGGAGGATGAGCCGGAAGATGAAACGGTTAAGGTACCTGTTGCCAAGTCATCTGCAAAGACAGCTGCAGCCAAGGCCCCGGTAAGGCAGGAACGTATTTCCAGACCGGCACCTTCTTCCAAGATTACCCCAATGCGTACAAGCAAGCGTTCTTCCCAGGCTGCAAATATGGAAGTTTGTGTGATCAAGCCTACAACCATGGAGGAAGCAAGAGAAATTGCGGATACACTGGTCGATAATTCTACCGTGATCCTGAATCTTGAAGGAATCGATGTGGAGCTTGCACAGAGGATCATCGATTTTACTTCTGGTGCATGTTATTCACTTGGAGGAAGCCTTCAGCAGGTATCCAGCTATATTTTTGTACTTGGACCATATAATGTAGATATTACAGGTGATCTTCAGAATATCCTTGGCGGTTCTGTGCCGTCTGTTAGAGTGGGTTATTAACCTCATGGATAAAGAAGAACTTTTTGTTAAGAGAATCCGTGAACTGGCAAATCTGGCCTATCAGAGAGATATTACCACATTTACGGATTTTCTTAATTTAAATGAACGGAATATTTTAAACAGTCAGAATTTTCATAAGCTGGGTGTTACAGCGGAAGGTTTTGGCGGATATGAGAATGCAGAGCGTCAGATGGTAGCCTTTCACCCTGATGCTCTTGCTTTTACATGGGATTATCCCATTGATTGTATCCGGCTTGAGCCAAAAGCAGTGAAATTTTCAGAAGATCTGACACATCGGGATTATCTGGGAGCGATCCTGAATCTTGGGGTTGACAGGAGTGTTGTTGGGGATATTCTTACAGAAGATCATACTGCGAGTTTTTTTTGTCTGCGTCAGATGACAGATTTTTTTCTGGAGAATCTGTGTCGTGTAAGACATACCACAGTTGTGGCGTCGAAGATAGAAGATCCGGGTGATCTTCCGAGGCCGGAACTGAAACCAGTTAGTGGAACCTGTGCGTCCGTACGCCTGGATTCTCTGATCGCACTGGCTTTTGGGACTTCCAGAAGCAGTATTGTGCATTGTATTGAAGAAGGGCTTGTTTTTGTAAATGGAAAACTGATCACATCCAATGGTTATGAGCCCAAAGAGGGAGACATTATATCCGTTCGGAAAAAGGGACGTTTTATTTATGATGGAGTATCCCGTCAGACAAAAAAAGGACGTCTTGGGGTACGGATTCTGCTTTATATCTGAACAGCTAGGAGGAAAACGCAATGACAGCATCAAAATTACTTGTAAAACGAGAAGGTGATTTTCATTATCCCATCTGTTTTGAAGAAGATTTTTCTAATCTGGCACAGGTTATGAAGGATGAAGGACTTGTTGACAGAAAAATCTGCATTGTAACAGATTCTAATGTGGGACCACTGTATGAAGAATCTGTAAAACAGGTTTTAAGTGAGGTAAGTTCCGATATTTCTGTGTTCACCTTTGAGGCAGGAGAAAAAAACAAAAACCTTAATACCGCTTCGGCATTGTATCAGGCCCTGATCCAAAATGGTCTTGACCGAAAAAGTCTGCTTGTTGCATTAGGCGGTGGTGTGGTAGGGGACCTTACCGGATTTGGCGCGGCAACTTATCTCAGGGGGATTGACTTCATTCAGGTACCGACAACACTGCTTGCACAGGTAGACAGCAGCGTTGGCGGAAAAACCGGCGTAGATTTTCAGCAGTACAAAAACATGGTAGGAGCTTTTCACCAGCCACGCCTTGTATATATGAATCTAAGCACTCTTTCTTCGCTTCCGGCAGAACAGTTTGCCTGCGGAATGGGTGAGATCTTAAAAACAGGATTGATCTGTGATGGGGATTTTTTCCGCTATGTATGCTGTGAGCAGAAAGAGATCAAAAAGCTGGATATGGAACAGATTTCCAGAATGGTACGCAGATGCTGCGAGATCAAAGCAGGCGTTGTGGAGCGTGATCCCAAGGAACAGGGAGAGCGTGCGCTTCTTAACCTGGGACATACTGTGGGGCATGCAGTAGAAAAACTTAAGAATTTCACCCTGCTCCACGGACAGTGTGTGGGAGTCGGACTGGTAGCTGCGGCATATCTTTCCATGAAACGAGGACTTCTGACCAAAGACGAATATCAGGAAATCTGCCAGGGATGTTCGGATTACGATCTTCCGGTGCATGTAGATGGTCTTATCCCGGAAGAAGTTCTTTCCGCAACAAAGAAAGACAAAAAAATGGAACAGGGACATATCAGGTTTATCCTGATGGATGGTATCGGAAAAAGCTTTATCGACAAAACCGTTACCGATGAAGAACTGCTTTCCTGTATTCAGGAGATAACTCTATGATCAGTCGTGTTAACCATCATCAGAAAATGTCTTTTAGTAAGTGTATGTCGGGGGACATTTTTTTGCTGATCTTACTCGTGGCTGCAGATCAGGGAGCAAAATGGCTGTCATATCTGTATCTGAAAGGACAGCCATCGGTTTCGCTGATCCCCGGTGTACTTGAACTTCATTATCTCTATCCGGAAAACAGGGGAATTGCGTTTGGAATATTTCAGGGAAGTGTACTCTTTTTTGCCATTGTGAGTGTACTGTTTCTGGGAGTGATCCTCTATGCATGGATCCGTATTCCAAAAGAGCGGTTTTATCTGCCGTTGCTCACCATTGCTACAGTACTTGCAGCTGGTGCACTGGGAAATTTTATTGATCGTTTTTTCAGAGGATATGTGATCGATTTTATCTATTTCTCCCTGATCGATTTTCCGGTATTTAATCTTGCGGATGTTTATGTGGTTGTAAGTGGAATTTTTCTGATCCTGTTTGTATGCACGAAATACAGAGATGATGATTTTGCGTTTCTGAATATCAAACAGTGATCCGGCAGAGAGATATATCATGTATCTGTCTGTTCTTGTAGGAGATATAAATGGAAATATATGACTATACAGTAGAAAAAGAAGAATCAGGTATACGAATCGACCGCTATCTTGCTGAGAAAGACAGCGGTCTTTCCAGGTCTTTCCTTCAGAAACTTCTGAAAGAAGGACAGATTACCGTGGGAGAGAAGGCTGCCAAATCTAATTATAAGGTCCGTGAAAATGACAGGATCCATCTGGAGATCCCGGATTCCAGTGAGCCGGATATCGTTCCGGAGGATATTCCGCTGGATATTCTTTACGAGGATGAAGATGTACTGATCGTTAATAAGCCCAAAGGGATGGTTGTACATCCTGCAGCCGGGCATTATCAGGGAACACTGGTCAATGCAGTTATGGCACATTGTGGTGACAGCCTTTCCGGTATTAACGGAGTGATGCGGCCTGGAATTGTCCACAGAATTGATAAGGATACCACCGGGGCACTGTTGATATGCAAAAATGATATTGCTCACCGGGATCTGGCAGAACAGCTGAAATGTCACAGTATCCGCAGACGCTACCGGGCAGTTGTGCAGGGAAATCTGAAAGAGGATGAGGGAACCATAGAGGGACCTATTGGACGGCATCCGACAGATCGTAAAAAAATGGCCATCAATCATAAAAATGGTAAAGATGCAATAACACATTACAAAGTGCTGGAACGTTTTGGCGAGGCCACGTATGTGGAATGCCGTCTTGAAACAGGACGTACCCACCAGATCCGTGTGCACATGGCCAGTATCGGACATCCGCTTCTTGGGGACACGGTGTATGGTTCATCCAGAAATCCCTATCATCTGGAGGGACAGGCACTTCATGCAATGATCCTTGGATTTGTTCATCCACGTACCGGGGAATATATGGAATTTACAGCCCCACTTCCGGAATATTTTGTTAAATTGCTGACAAAATTGCGAAAATAGCTGGAAAACTTGTGAAATATAGTGTATAATATCTATATTAAAGAGGAAGCGGAGATAATATTTGCAAATTCGCTGAATCTGAGCAGAAAGGATGTGGCTGTTATGAGTAACAATACAACAAGTTCTATTATTACTATCGGTCGTAAATATGGCAGCGCCGGAAGGCAGATCGGCCAGGAAGTTGCTAAATATTTTGGAATCAAATGCTATGATAAAGAGCTGCTGGAGCACGCAGCCAATGACAGTGGGATCTGCAAGGAGCTGTTTGAGCATCATGATGAGAAGCCAACAAACAGTTTTCTTTATTCTCTTGTAATGGATACTTATTCATTTGGGTATTCCTCAGCCGGATTTACAGACATGCCTATGAACCATAAGATTTTTCTTGCACAGTTTGAGGCAATCAAGAAGCTGGCTTCGGAAGGTCCCTGTGTAATGGTCGGCAGATGTGCGGATTATGCACTTGCAGATAATCCGGATTGTTTCAGTGTATTTGTTCATGCAAACCTTGACTGGCGTATCAACCGTATTGCTCAGAAATACAATAAAAATGCCAAAGAGGCCAAGGACATGATCAACAAAACAGACAAAAGCCGTTCCAGCTACTATAATTATTATACCAACAAGAAATGGGGATCTGCGGACAGCTATAATCTTTGTCTGGATAGCAGCAAGCTTGGCATTGATGGAACTGCGAAGGCAATTATCGAAGCCATTCACATTTATGACAGCCTGAAAAAATAAATATCAGATTTCAGACACCCTGCCATTTTTTATGGCAGGGTGTTTTCCGTATTAATGGAGAATTCTGCAGGCAGAATTTATCCGATATGTTATTAAAAGTAATGTTTATGCTTTTTTTAGACACAAACCAGAGCTGCTATGTTATAATCACATGGTGGAGGAAATTACTATGAAAATTCGTTGGAACCATCGTTATGTGCAGTTAGGTGTGACTGTATTTCTGGTTATTGCTGCCAGTATTTTATTTTATTACGGGATTTTCCATATGAAATCTCTGATCACCGGAATTAAAACATTTTTCGGTATTATGGCGCCGATCATTTACGGAGCTGCCATAGCATATCTGCTAACCCCCATTGTTAATTTTCTGGAGAGGAAGATCATTTTTCCGATTTTTGAAAAAAGGAATAAAGCACTTCAGAAAAAGGGGAGGAAAGTAGTACGCTGGATCTGCGTGATCCTTTCTGTATTTCTTATGTTTCTGGTCATTTATGCCCTTGTCATGATGATCCTTCCCCAATTGATTCGAAGCATCATGAATATTATCTACAGTTTTCCTCATTACGTAAGTGTAGTGGAAAACTGGTTAAACTCCGTCGTGGAAAAGGGATGGAAATTGAATCCGGATATGATCAGCCAGATCAATCAGTATTCCAGCAGATTACAGGAGTATCTGACAAATACGATCCTTCCCCAGATGCAGTTTATGATGAAAAATATATCCGCAAGCTTTCTGGATCTTCTTGTTTTTCTGAAGAATTTCCTTATTGGAGCAATCGTATCTCTTTATATACTGGCGGATAAAGAGGGATTTGTTGCCAAGGCAAAAATGGCCGTTTATGCAGTTCTTCCAACCAAATGGGCAACCTTTCTTGTTCATTCCATGCGTTTTACGCATAAAACCTTTGGTGGATTTATCAGCGGAAAGATCCTGGATTCTGCAATTATCGGTGTATTGTGTTATGTTGGAACATCGATCATCGGAACTCCATATGCGATTCTGGTCAGTGTGATCGTCGGTGTTACAAATGTTATTCCGTTTTTCGGGCCATATCTGGGAGCAGTTCCATGTATTCTTCTTATTTTGCTGGTAGATCCCATTCAGAGTTTGTATTTCCTGATCTTTATTCTGATCCTTCAGCAGTTTGACGGAAATATCCTTGGACCAAAGATCCTGGGTGATTCGACCGGACTGTCCAGCTTTATGGTTATTGTTGCAATCATGGTCGGTGGCGGTTTATTTGGAGTTCCGGGAATGATCGTTGGAGTTCCGGTATTTGCTGTGCTGAATGCTGCCGTATGGAAGCTGATCGGACGTAGTCTTGATGAAAAAGATATGTCTGCAGATGCTGAGTTTTATAGAGATATTGACTGTGTAGACCCCGTTTCCGGAAAGGTCCTGCCAATGTCGGTGAAAAAATCCGTATCAAAAGCACAGGAAGTTACAGTAAAAGCGGAAAAAAACAGAATCTGGTCCGGGGCTTGGGATGAAATTAAACGAATGTTTACATTTTTAGTTAAATTTATTCAGGCGAAATATATAGGCTTTCGACTGAAGCAGAAAAACAGACGGAGACGGAGGAAGAACAGGTTATGAAATTTGTAATTCAGCGTGTAAATCATGCAGAAGTCAAAGTAGACGGAGAAATTGTCGGAAAAATCGGAAAAGGGTTTCTTGTTCTGATCGGCGTTGGCCGTGAGGACACCAAAGAGGATGCAGACTGGTATCTGAAAAAGCTTCTGGGACTTCGTATTTTTGAGGATGAAAATGGAAAGACCAATTTGTCTCTGGCAGATGTAAACGGGGAATTGCTTTTGGTTTCACAGTTTACCTTATATGCAAACTGCCGTAAGGGAAACCGTCCAAGCTTTATAGAAGCCGGTGCACCGGATGAAGCAAATAAATTATATGAATATATTATTTCGGAAGCCAGTAAACAGGTTCCGGTTGTAGAACATGGAATTTTTGGTGCAGATATGAAAGTATCTCTGGAAAATGACGGGCCGTTTACCGTTATTTTTGATGAAAATCTACGGAAGTAGCCGTTTGCACTACCAATCTATTTGAAAAACTCGGGTTTGTCGTATAGATATAGATGGGTGTAAAACCACTTCTTTTAACAAGTGTTTCAGGTATTTCCTGCAAATTATGTAAAATTTATATATTAAGGAGTTTTTATGGATAACAAAATTACTTACCATGAACAAAATGACATTGACAATACTTTAAAACTCCGTGAGGTTTTAAAAACGCTTCCGCCGTTTTGCAGGGATTATTTCCGGGCTATCGATGCAACGACTACAACCAAGACCAGAATTTCCTATGCATATGATATTCGTATATTTTTTCAGTTTCTGTTAGATCAGAATCCAATGTTTAAAGACAAAAATATGTCGGATTTTACAACTGATGTTCTGGATCAGATCAAAGCTGTTGATCTTGAGGAATATGAAGAATTTCTCAAAGTTTATAAATCCGCCGACTCTTCCAAAACGGAAACAAATGGTGAACGTGGCGTCAAACGAAAAATTTCTGCTTTAAGAAGTTTTTATGCTTATTATTATAAACATGAAATGATCACCACCAACCCGTCTGTTCTGATCGATGTGCCCAAGATCCATGAAAAGAATATTATTCGTCTGGATACAGATGAGGTTGCCATGCTGCTGGATTATATTGAGCACTGCGGAGATACGCTGACCGGGCAGAAACGGATGTACCATGAAAAAACGAAGGACAGAGACCTTGCTATTGTTACTCTCCTTCTTGGTACCGGGATCCGAGTATCGGAATGTGTCGGACTGGATGTTGAGGATGTAGACTTTAAGAACAATGGAATCAAAGTTACCCGGAAAGGCGGAAATGAAATGGTTGTATACTTTGGGCCTGAAGTAGAAAAAGCATTGAAGAAATATCTGGAAGTCAGGGAGAATATTACACCTCTGGCAGGCCATGAGCACGCTCTCTTCTATTCTACCCAACGTCGCCGGATCGGTGTTCAGGCTATTGAGAATCTGGTTAAAAAATATGCCAGGGAGATCACAACTACAAAAAAGATCACTCCGCATAAGCTTCGCAGCACCTATGGTACTGCCCTGTACCAGGAAACCGGTGATATTTATCTTGTAGCAGATGTTTTGGGACATAAGGATGTCAACACTACCAAGAAGCATTATGCGGCTCTGGATGATGCCAGACGGCGTCAGGCGGCCAAGGCAGTACGTCTTCGCGAGGACTGATGAATAATTGGACTACGGAGCAACGGATTCGTCTGGCATACATTGCATATAAATATAGAGGTAGTTAGTTCACATAATATAAATTATGTAAATCAACTGCCTCTACATATTTAATCAGATCAGGAAAACCTCAAATTCCCTGCAGGGTTCAAAAAACTTTAAGCAGTGGTTGTGGACATCTGTATTATATCCATGACCCAAAATCAAAATCCGTACTTAACTTATTTATCAAAATCTGTCTCAAATACACCCTCCGGAGTACGCATGGTAAGAACACCCAGATTAAATTCACTGTCCATAATTGTGATATGATATTCAAAGATCACATCATCATCAAATTTGGAAAGCAGCACATAGCTTCCCTTCTCTTTCCCATCGATCTGATCGCAGATGTCGTCGTAAACTTCCTCTCCGGAAATCTTTCGCGGGTATCCGCTTGCCTTGATCTTCTCTTCGATCGCTTTATATAATTCTTCCATATCTTATCCATATCCTTTCTGATATTAATTTGCTGATAAACCAGATATGTTTTTATCATACCAGATTTATCAGCAAAAATCAGCAAATATTTGGTTGTTTCCGATAAAGTTTCAGATAGAGATACCGATTATAGGATTTGCTGCATATGAAGGATTTTATTTCTTTTCGTAAAGGAATTCTTCCGGCAGAGTTACTTTGAAATCTTTTGCAAGAGCGCGGAAGTCATTCGGTGTGATAGTCTGCAGCTTCTGTGGAGCCATAGATAAGATCTTAACCAGGATTTCTGCGGATTTTTCAACGGTATGAAGAAGTCCGAAGGTCAGGTCGAAATCTTCGCCTGAGCAGAACATACCATGATGCGCCCAGATAACCACATCATATTTTTTCATCAGTTCAGCAGTTTTGACAGCGATATCTCTTCCGCCTGGAACCATCCATCCGATAACTCCCACACCATCCGGAAATACTACCGGACACTCTGTTGCAGATTCCCAGAGTTCACGGGTGAATACTTTGTCATCCAGAGGAAGAACAAAGGTAAGTGCAATGGTATTGGTAGTATGTGCATGGTAAATAACACGATGTTTACCGTTGGTAAGCTTTTTCTTTACTTCATGGTTCATAAGATGTGTCGGGAGCTCGCTGGTCGGTCTTCCTCCCTCTACAAGACCCCAGCGGATACGGTAATTTGTTCCTGTCTCGTCAAGCTCAATGATCGCAAGACATACTTCCGGGTCAACGATGATATTACGGAAATATTTACCGCTTCCTGTTACCAGAAAAAATTCGCCTGCCAGTCCCGGAACCTCAACACCGATGGGGGTCCATTCTCCGGGGGCGTTCAGTCGTGGGCGGATCATTTCCACTTCTTCTGCTTTCAGACGATAGCTTAAGTTTCCGCCGTTTCTTTCATGCCATCCCTGCTTATATCCATCATCTGCCATTTTGATAAAGCCCTGTACGAATTTAGACTCAAGAATTTTCATAATATATTCCCTCCGTGTTCTATGTGGTTTGTTGTTGAATTGTAATTGCTTTGATATGGTTTCTTGTTGTTTATGACTTTATTATATGACTGATGATGTGGATTGTAAAGAGGATTTTGAAAAAAATATCAACAAATCCACATGTAAAGTATAAAAAACCATGTAAATATTCAACAAACCACACGCATAACAGATATAAAAAAGATATAAAAAACAGAGAACACAAGCGAGCAATGGTAATATCATGTGATTTAAATGTGGTTTAATGTTGCCTTATAATGTAGTCTTTTTTATAAAGGCATGCAGGAACATCCGATTCCCGGTCCGTCCGGGCCAATATGGCAGGAAAGTCCAAGGGAAAGATCATCACCGTTCCCGAAGCCTTCCGATGTGGACGTCTACTGTGTGGGCATCGCTTGCGGAATCATATCCCCAGATATCATCCATAAGCTGTTGCCGGGTAAAGATTTTTCCCGGAAAAGAAACCATCTTATATAAGAGCATGAATTCTTTCTGAGGAAGTACCATACTTTCCGAGGAGGTGGAGACCGTCAGGGAATCGCACTCCAAAATGGTATCTCCGATAGAAGAAAAATTACGGAATAATCACAACATAGATTCGTTGTGGAAACCAGACGGATTTTGATGAATAAATGTAATAATAGATGAAATAGGTCATATTATGAATATTTATACACGAAAAAAAGAAATACCCTCTTGCATTTTCGGAACTTTTACTGTAGAATTATTAACCAGGTAAACACAGATGTATGCCATACCCGAACACTGATTACAAAGATGTAACCAATCTTAACTGTATCAGTGTTTTTTAATATACAATGGGGAAACGAGGAAAAAATTATGGAAAAAAAGCATGAAATGATGAGTCTGGAGGACTCCGAACAGCTGAAAGGCAGAATGAAATTCTTTGAAAAGGAACTGGTAGAGAATCATCACATCGATCCCAACCTTTATGTGGAATACGATGTAAAAAGAGGACTTCGTGATTCCGCAGGTAAAGGTGTTCTCACAGGGCTTACTGAGATTTCCGATGTTACCGGCTATAAGCTGGTCAATGGCAGACGTATTCCTGCAGACGGTGCACTGTATTACCGGGGAATCAATGTGCAGGATATCGTAAACGGACTGAAGGACAGACGTTTTGGTTTTGAAGAGACGATCTATCTTCTGATTTTCGGTAAGCTTCCCAGCAGGGAAGAGCTTTCCAGATTTCTTGAGCTTCTTTCTGACATGGAGGATCTGGGAGGACGTTTTGTCCGTGATGTTGTCATGAAGGGAACCAATGCCAATATTATGAATGCTATGGAGCGCTGCGTACTTGCTCTCTATACATATGATGATAACCCGGAAGATATTTCTGTGGAGAATGTACTCCGCCAGTCTCTGGAACTGATCGCTAAGCTTCCTGAAATCGCGGTTTACTCCTATCACGCATACCGTCATTTCCGTAAAGACGAGACACTTTTTATCCGCAATCCGCAGAAGGGGCTTTCACTTGCCGAGAATATCCTTCTGATGCTTCGTCCGGACGGCAATTATACAGAGCTTGAGGCCAAGGTCCTTGATATCGCACTTGTACTTCATGCAGAGCACGGCGGTGGTAATAACTCTACTTTTACCACACATGTAGTAACATCTTCTGGAACAGACAGCTACTCTTCTACCTCTGCATCCATCGGTTCACTGAAGGGACCGCGTCATGGTGGCGCCAACCTGAAGGTCCAGAACATGTTTACAGATCTGAAGGCCAATGTAAAGGACTGGGAAAGTGATGAGGAGATCACAGCATATCTGCAGAAAATACTGAATAAAGAAGCTTTTGATCATGCAGGTCTGATCTATGGTATGGGACATGCAGTTTATACACTCTCCGATCCGCGAGAAGTGATCCTGAAGCGTTTTGCACAGGCTCTTGCAGAGGAAAAAGGAATGACAGATGAATTTAAGCTCTATGATAAGGTTGAGGGTATTGCCGGAAAACTGGTCATGGAACACAGAAAGCTGTTCAAAAATGTTTGCGCAAATGTTGACTTCTACAGTGGCTTCGTTTACTCAATGCTTGGTATTCCGGAAGAACTTTTTACTCCGATCTTTGCCATCGCACGTATGCCTGGCTGGAGTGCACATCGTCTGGAAGAGCTGATCAGTGCCAATAAGATCATCCGTCCTGCTTATAAGTATGTGGGGCATCATGCAGATTTTGTACCTTTTGATGAGAGATAATAAACAGAATGATAAAAGCAGTGGGGATTTCTGACCTATTTAAGTTGGAAATCTCTGCTGTTTTTTTGTTCTCCTAAATTACAGAAGAACAGGATCATAACTATACATAATATATATTATGTAAAATAAATATCTGTTTTCACAAAAAACAAGGCTCACCGCATAAGATATGATCGGATTGCCTTGTTTTTTATGGAATCTTACTTTATTATTCTTTTCCTATCGGAAGCTCTTCAGCCAGTTTACAAGAGAATCATGCCAGATGTTGTCGTATACGGTCTTTTTCATCTGGTCGTCTACAGGGCCGTTTCCTGCCATTTTTGCAAGGATAGCAGCCTGAAGTTCGCCTACGGTCATTTCTTCTGGTGTTTTGTGCGGATTTGGCGCAGTGACCGTTTCCGTTTCCTGTGGATTGGAGGATTCTGCTTCAGGAGTTGACGGAACATCCGCTGAGTTTGCTGTATTGTCAGAAGCTTTATCTGTATTTTCAGCGTTTGAAGCTTCTTTTTCCGGGGCAGCTTCTGTTACAGTGCTGTTTTCAGCCGCCTGCTCCTCTTCTGCCTCAGATGCAGCGTTTTCGTTCTCTTTTGCTGCGGCAGTTTCCGGAACATTCGTCTGAACCGGCTTATATTCCGGCATATCTCCTGCAGGAAGCCAGATCTCACCGCTGTTTGCTGCAACACGGACATGGATCCGTCCGCCCTGTGCGGAAACTTTCTGACCTGTGAGGGCGCCTACGTATTCCGGAGCACTTCCTGTTGGAAGGTTCATCTCTGAATCACTGTCATCATTATTCACAGTAACGATCACTCGTATGCCTTCCAGATCTCTTGCAAAGGCAAACTGACGGTTTGTAAGAGCCAGTTCTGCGTAGGAACCGTAGCTTAATGCAGGAGTTCCCTGGCGGACCTTTCCGAGGGCTGCGATCAGTGCAGTACATGGGTTCTTTGTTGCAGCATCTGCATAATCGTTAAGATCAAGTGCCGGACGTAAGCTGGCATCGGAATATTTTTCTTTTTTTCCGTCAATACCGAATTCTGAGCCGTAATAAATGCTTGGAACGCCAGGTAAAGTATAAAGAAGTACATGTACAGGAGCAAAATGTGCTTTGTTCTGCAATTTGGTATGAATTCGCTCTACGTCATGGTTGTCCACGAAATTGTAGAGGTCCAGATCTCCCATATTCTGAAGATATTTTACTGTATGAGCGATTTCAAAATAGTTGTGGTCATTATGTCCGCTGTAAAGTGCCTTGTGAAGGGCATAGTTAGTTACACTGTGAAGAGTCTGTCCGTTTACCCAGCGACTGTAATCTCCGTGAATGACCTCTCCCATAAGCCAGAAGTCTTTCTTAACCTCATCTGCGGTATGACGTAGAATACGCATGAAATCAAAATCCAGAACATCAGCGGCATCCAGGCGGATTCCATCAATATCAAATTCGGAAACCCAGAAACGGATCACATCACAGATATAGTTCTGTACTTCCGGATTGCGTTGATTCAGCTTTACAAGAAGATTGTATCCACCCCAGTTTTCATAGGAAAAGCCGTCATTATATTCGGTATTTCCGCCGAAATTTACATTACAGTACCAGTTAACGTAAGGGGAATGCTCACGGTTTTTCTGGATATCCTTAAAAGCGAAGAAATCACGGCCTGTATGGTTGAATACACCATCAAAGATCACGCGGATGCCTTTTTCATGGCAGGCTTTTACAAAATTGGTGAGATCTTTATTGGTTCCAAGACGGGAATCCAGTTTTTTGTAATCGGTTGTCTCATAGCCATGTCCGACACTTTCAAAAAGTGGCCCTATATATAAGGCAGTACATCCGATCTCTTTGATGTGGTTGATCCACGGCAGCAGCGTGTTCAGTCGATGTACAGGAGTTCCGTAATCATTTTCTTTTGGAGCGCCTGTAAGTCCAAGTGGATAAATATGGTAGAAGATTGCTTCGTTGTACCAGCTCATAATATTACACCTCTGTTCTAAAAATTTGCAATTTCCTGATAATTAGAGAAATTACACAAATATCTTCTCTATAATACCAGATTCCTATAATATAATCCAGAATAAATCAGCCAGTTTTTCAGCGAAAAATCTGGCATATTGCTAATTGCCGGATCTTACCTGATGGACATATGTTTATTCGTCAAATTCTGCAGTAACTATAAAGCCGCGTGGCGTATGCTCAATGCTTTTGATGATGCCTTCTTTGGATCTGATGCGGTCTGCGTTTCTGTAGCAGCCGGACATGGCTACTGCAGGCTCAATGATATAGCTGTAGTTCGTGGCAGAGAGAAATTCGGAGATCTTTACTTTATCTCCTACCTGGATTAGCCCCTGTCTTTCCATTTTAAATTTTTCTTCTCGCATAAACATGCCTTCTTTCTGTATAAATACGCAATGTGAATATATCTGTAAATACAATTAATTACACGTTTAAGATCTTTAAGAGCCGGATGGGATCCGTACCAGAAGCTTCTGTCCGTCTTTTTCTACTGCTGTAAGAACGGGAATATGTTTTTTTCGCAGAGCATGAACGATGGGATACAGGGAAAACATGGCATTATCTGCAAAAACTGCTTCCGGTTTGCAGCGGAGGATTTCTTTAATCCTGTCTTTTATAAAGCTTTTCCATTCTGTCTTTTCCATGGAGAGTTCTCCGTAGATTCCGTTCAGAGTCAGCTCCGGTAATTGGGGAACCGGCAGATGTACGATCCTGGCAGAAGAAAGCTCCGGAAGCTTTTGAAGCAGCATGTCTGTTTCTTTATTTCCGCCAAGGCTTACGATCACAGCTTCTTCATGGAAGGCGGCAAGACTGCTCCTGCAGGCAAGAACAGAATCCTCAAGGGTTCCGCAGGTCATGAGAAATCCTCCTTTATGACAAAAGGCTGCACTTTTAAGACCGGTTACCAAAGATAACTCCTCGCCTTCCAGGCCAAGCCAGGAAGAAGGAAAACTGCATTTGTAATTCATGGAATATTCTTTTTTCTGTGGCTGGATACAGTAACCGCCCCGGTTGGACGGAAAGATCACAAAAGCAATGTTGGTTTCCGAAAGGCGTTTTTGGCAGGGAATAAATTCCGGAAGTATAAGGATATTGGTATTTTCTGCCGGGGTATCGCCCGAAGCGAGGGAAGCAGCATGTTCTGTAAGAACTTCTTCCACCCGTCTGTCTGCACGTTCATTTCCAAGGTAACGCTCGAATTTATTTTCCAGGATCATGCCTGCCACACGGACTGCCTGGAAAAAGGCTTCGTCATTACTGCTTTTGGAATCCCATCCCGGATTAAAATTGCCGATCAGTGTGGCAAGTTCATTTTTTTCACCGGTATTATCATTGATATCCAGAGGCTGGACAAAGGATTCATCGAATTTTAGTGCCAGTTCCTCACCTAGGATTTCCGGTCCAAGCTTCTCCCAGAGAAGGCCGAAGGCCGCATATGGGACGCCATTATCGCGGATACGGCTGTCTTTCTGATGATGATCATACTGTCCTCTGCCAATATCAAAAACAA
This sequence comes from Blautia massiliensis (ex Durand et al. 2017), assembly GCF_051861785.1. Taxonomy (NCBI): domain Bacteria; kingdom Bacillati; phylum Bacillota; class Clostridia; order Lachnospirales; family Lachnospiraceae; genus Blautia; species Blautia massiliensis (ex Durand et al. 2017). The sequence continues at coordinate 82,746 of NZ_CP146725.1, read as the reverse complement.
GACCTTCATAGTTTTCAGGAACCTGGTTTCCACGTGTGATGGTGATCTCGGGATTCAGATATAAAAGCAGAGCGGCAGAAAAAACATCGTCTGCGTGAAATTTCCCGCTGTGGGTGAATGCGGATGCATTTTTTTGTTTGATTTTTTCCAGTAAATGATTCATATGAAACGCTCCTGTGTGTTTATTCTGCTCTTCAGTATACCACAGAAATGAAGAATAAACAAAATTTCCTACAGTTAAAAAGGAATCCGTCCTGAAGACAGATCCCTTTAAAAATTTACGTTCTTTTATGCTTTATGTACAAAATAGGACGTTCATATTCAATTTTATTATAATGCGCAGATAATTTTATCCTGATATGCTTCCGGAACTTCTTCTTTATCCAGAGACATACTGATAATAAAGGAAACTTTGAAGGTTTCACCGATGGCACTTAACTGATTCAGTGTTTCGGTTGCATCCTTTCCTTCAAGCTTGGCTGTTGTAAGGAAGCTGTCCAGATATACCTGCTCCAGATCATGATCCTGAGAGAGGATACCACAGATAAATCCTACAAATTCGTCCGCATTTTTAACCGGAAATCCGGAAACATCGATAAGGCGGACCTTGTTGTTCAGCTCATACATGTGCTTGGTGCTCTTGTCTAAGTAAACAATACTGCCGTTGGCGTCCTTAACAACTCCGTTTACTTTGTCTAACAGTACTTTTGTTTTTCCTTTGCCTTTCTTTCCTACGATCAGTTCAACCATCCTGTTTTCCTCCTTAGACACATATAATAATTTTGAATAAAATTGCTGTTGATATGATTCAAATTATAGTGTATTTTGAATAAAATTGCAAGGGCTTTTAAAAAAAAACTGGTAATTTTAATCAAGCTTTACTGCTCTCTTTCATTTTCCATTTGTGCTTTTGCTTTCCTTCCGATCCGGGCAGTGCTGTTCATGATACTGGCCCGGGTAACCTTGTCGTTTCCGTACTTCAGACGGATGGAATCCAGTGCTGTATCCAGTTTCTGCTGGCGTTCCCTCTTGTGAGTATCCTCAAAAAAGGACAGCTGTTCAAAGGAATCATCCGTAAGACCGGTCAGTGATACTCCCAGAAGCCGGAGTGGCTGTCTCATCCAGGACTCCTGAAAGAGGTTTTGGGCATTTCTGTAAATCTCTTCTGTGATATCGGTGGCATTTGGCAGTTTAGTCTGATGAGATTTGTTTCGAAAATCCAGGGTACGGAAGGTTACAGAAATGCAGGTGCATTTTTTCTTTTTGCGGCGCATGCGGGCGGCCAGAATATCGCATTGTTCCAGCAGGATCGGAAGTGCCTGCTCCAGTGAGACCAGATCATCGTTAAATGTAGTTTCCAGACTGAATCCTTTTGCTTCATCAGGTTTTGCTTTCACAGGGGAGTCATCAAGGCCACGGGCATACTGATATAACTGCTGTCCTGCTTTTTCACCGAGAAGTGCCTGCATCTTTGCTTTTTTTTCATGAGCCAGATCTCCGATGGTTCTGATCCCTGCGTCCTGCAGTTTTTTTTCAGAGGATCTGCCAAGAAAAAGAAGCTCTCTCACTGGAAGAGGCCACATTTTTACAGGGATTTCTTCCGGAAATAAAGTATGCACCTTATCTGGCTTTTCGAAATCAGAGGCCATTTTTGCAAGAAGTTTATTGGTGGAGATGCCGATATTTACGGTAAAGCCGAGTTCTGTACGGATCTTATCCTTCAGCTCATGGGCAGTTGCCACCGGATCCGGGTAAATATAGGAGGTTCCGGTCATATCCAGAAAAACCTCATCAATGGAAAAGGATTCCATTACCGGTGCATAGGACCCACAGATTTTTTTGAAGGCTCTGGAACATTTATCGTATAATTCAAAGTCAGATGGAACGGCCACAAGATTCGGACATTTGCGAAAAGCCATAGCCATAGGCTCTCCTGTCTGGATCCCGTATTTTTTTGCAGGAATGGACTTGGCGACAACGATGCCGGTACGTTTACTGGGGTCTCCGCCAATACAGGAAGGGATGTCTCTCAGATCTGGAAGTCCCATCTTTACTCTTTTTGCTGCTTCCCAGGAAAGAAAAGCACTGTTTACATCAACATGAAAAATCAATCGTTCCATATAGGGTTCTTCTTTCAATTGTATAAAGTGTGTCTGTTATATCTATTTACAGATTTTTGCAGACAGCTGATCAAAAAGGTTCCGATATTCCTCTTCCACCTGTGAAAAAGGGTATTGCCGGTATTGGATCGGAACATGGACAACCGGTTTTGGAGTGTCCGGTGTTTCATTCAGAAGATATTTCAGGTCATACCAGAGCAGGTCATTGTCGATCTCCTTCAGTTTCTGCTCTTCTATGGCAGAAAGTCCGGATCCCAGATATTTCTGATAGATAATGTTTAAAAGAGCTTCCTCCTGTTTCCGATACGCAGGAAGACTTTTCTTAAATGGTCTTGGAACATCGGACATATAACATTCGCTGGCATCGTGAAGAAGGGACGCCAGTATAAGACGGCCGGAATAGCCACGTGCTTCGGCTTCTTTGGCACAAAGGATGCAGTGCTGCCCTACAGAGAAAAAAGTCCTTACATGACCATTTCCGCGGCATAGAAGAGAAAGTGCGTGTGCAATGTCCTCAATGCAGATCAGCTCTTCGTCCGGATGTGTCGGATCAAAATGTTTTCCAGTGTATGTGGTAATGCAGTCGCCCATAAAATGTTACGCCTTTCTTTAAGCTTATGAATAAATATGATTATTTATTATAAACACCCAGAGAAAGTGTGTCTATATGATCGCGAAATAAATTTCGGGAACTGTTACAGAAAAACAAAAGAAATACATGGCTGTTTTACAAATATGAGTGATTCTGTGCTATAATACAAAAAAACGACAGGGAGATCATCAGCGATGAAACATATGGAAGAAATGAAGATTGCCGGAATAGCCATGGCATTATGTATCGTGATGCTGGGAATCTATATCGTCGTCCCAAAGGATGGAACGGTTTCTCATCTTACTGCTATTCCGGATAATAATGCGGCGGAGCCTGTTACAGATTCTACATCAGAGGGAACTGCTGATGCGGATGTTCCAATCTATACAGAGGACAGCTACAGCAGTGAGCCCGAGAGTTCTGACGATACTGGGGACGGAGATTCCTACACGGAAGAGCCGACTTATGATCCAGGTGATAATTCTTACGACGGCAATACGGATAGTGAAGCCAATGGAGCAGATACTTCAGATACATCTTCAGATGGAACCGGTGAAGACGCAGGCAATTATGAAGATCCGGACAGTGGCTCCGGTGAAGTGGTCGATGACAATGATTCCAGTGGTACTTCGGATACGGATCTTGACAGCAGTGAGACCGATGATACAGTAGAAATTAACTGAATGTAAAAAAAAGAATAAAAAAGCAGATCTGCGAAATGAAATTCAAACAGATCTGCTTTTTTGTTTTTTGTATGGAATCCTGTCAGTTGATGTTCTGGAGCAAGGATGTCATTTCCTGATAAAGAACATCCTTTGAGGACGCACCCATGACGATGGAAATAAATGGCTTCCCATAAGCATTCTGGCTTAAAAGTGCCAGACAGTTACCGGCTTTATCGGTTGTTCCTGTTTTTCCTCCAAGGATAGTGACATCCTTAGGAGTTGCTGCCTCTCCGGTAAGATAATGATCTGTAGCGGGTAAGGTAGCACTTGCATCGGAGCCATCGGAATGCTTATAGCTAACTGTATAAGATGCCATTTGTGTGATGTCTGTAAACTCCGGATAATTCAAGGCTTCTTTCAGCATCAGATAAATGTCATAAGGCGTTGTATAATGATTTTCGTCCTGGAGACCATGGGGATTGGTAAAGTGAGTTCCTGTACAGCCAAGTTCTGCAGCAAAGCTGTTCATCATCTCTACAAATTTATCTGTTGATCCACCTATATGTTCCGCAATGGCAGATGCTGCATCATTGGCAGAATAAACAAGAAGACAATGAAGAAGCTGATCCATGGTAACCTGATCTCCCGCCTGGAAACCAGCTACCTGAGAACCGGATTCCAGGGTAACATTCTCCTGTGAGATCGTCACTGTATCGTCCATGTTTCCATATTTCAGTGCAAGCATAGCTGTCATGATCTTTGTGATGCTGGCAGGATAAACCTTGTTGTATGCACCTTTTGCATAGAGTACCTTTTTATCACTGAGATTCAGAAGCACACCGGACTGGCTGTCATCCAGACTGACGGAATCCAGAGCAACATCTTTTGTAACAACACAGAGATCATGGGCGAAACCTGCCGCGCGCTGTTCTTCTTTGGAAGTCAGAGTATTATCAAATTCGGAGAATGCATTGAAAGAATTTGCAGGAGTGGAAAAATCTCCGCCCTTCAGCATGTAAACACCAAAACCGCCAGCTGTGCATAGTACGATCAGCAGAAGAAGGAGAAAAATGGTGTTGCGGATCCTTTGACGACGCATCCGTTTCATCCGGGTATTTTGAGCTTTACGTCTGGCAGAAACAGTTCTGTCAGACGGCATGGAAGCTGTTTTTGTCCCCTTGGAAGCTGTATGTGCAGCCCGGGAAGCCTGACCTCTGGAAGGATTGCCAGAACGCATATGATTTTTTACAGGTTCTTTACGTGTCATAAGTATTCCTCTTTCCGAAAGTAGGTATCCGATTTCTGACCTTTTTTCTGTAATTCTTTATTATATGCACTGCTCTGCAGTCCTACATTGAGAACAAGTCCCATACCCATAAACAGACTGATCAGAGAAGTAAGACCATAGCTTACAAAAGGAAGCGGAGTACCTGTGTTTGGTGCAAGGCCGGTAGCAACACAGATGTTGATGAAGCTCTGTATGGAAACAATGCTTCCAACACCGCAGCATATGATCTTACCGGCAAGATCCTTGGCCCGCAGGCTCATACGGATACATTCAAAGGTGATCAGAAACAGCAGCAGTACGATCAGAGTACAGCCGATAAATCCGTACTGCTCTCCAGCCACCGCAAAAATAAAGTCGGTCTGATTCTCAGAAACAAAGTTTCCATCATTTACGGATGTAACACTGGTGTCATTACTGAAAGCACGTCCCACAAGCTCTCCGGAGGCGATGGCTGTTTTAGAGTTGTTCTGCTGTTCAATATCATCTGCGTATTCTTCGTTCTCCGGATACAGGAATGACATGATACGGTTTCTCTGGTAATCCTGTATCAGTTTCTGATCCGGCTGCACGATAATGGACAGAAAGATGATGGCCAGAGGAATCGCGATCAAGGCTACACCTCCGATGATCTTATAACTAAGTCCTGCGATGTAGATCAGAATACAGAACAGGACTGTTACGGTGATGGTGTTTTTCATATCCGGCTGTACATAGATCAGCATCAGTGGGATGACCAGAAGGACAGCTGATTGTATCAGAGTCTTTAAGGTATTCAGATCTTCCTCATGATCCATAAAAAATTTGGCAAAAAACAGGATAATGATGATCTTTGAAAGCTCGGTAGGCTGGAAACGGATAAAACCTAAATCCACCCATCTGGCAGCACCATTGGCGCTGGATCCGAAGAACCGGACAGCCAGAAGCATAACGATATTAAATCCATACATGATCCATTGAAAATTCAGCAGCCAGGAATAATCCATCAGTGAAAGGATCAGCATAAAGACCATACCGATGATCACACCCAGAAGCTGACGTGTGCGAAGGTAGTCGGCAGCTGTTCCTACAAGCTGAATTCCAATAAAGCTGATTGCTAGGAGAAAGATCACCAGTCGAAAATTGTAAAACCGCAGCTTATACTGTTTAATCATAAATTATGCATCTCTTTTCTTAAGTACGGGTATGACTGCATGCAGAACAGGTGGTTCCTGTGTGATCTGTATGGTCACCCCTGGTTCATCAATTACAACGTATTTTTTTACGGCATGTATCAGATCGTTCCGTAAAAGCTTCATCATCTGTGGAGAACAGTCTATGCGTTCCGATACAAGAAGAATCTTCATCCTGTCGCGTGCATAGCCTGCAGAGTGGTTTTTCCCGGAGAAAAATCCCATAATCAGTCCTCCTGTGATGAAAAATGTCAGACAGCAAAGCGTCTGTTATTTTCGAAAAATGCTGCCAAGACGGTGGAATACACCATTTTTTCGACGCACAGTAACATAAGGAACCTCTTCGCCCATAAGCCTCCGGCAGATATTGCGATACTCTTCTTCTGCCTGGGAATTTTTTCCGGATAAAGGTTCTCCCTGATTTGTGGAGATCACGATCTGTTCATCATCCAGGATCGCACCGATCAGATCTACAGCCAGGATTTCCAACACATCTTCTACGGACATCATATCACCTCTGGCGATCATTTCCGGTCGAAGCCGGTTGATGATCAGCCGGATATCCCGGAGTCCTCCGGACTCCAGCAACCCGATGATACGGTCTGCATCCCGGATCGCGGAAACTTCCGGTGTGGTCACGACCAGTGCACGGTCCGCTCCGGCTACTGCATTTTTGAATCCCTGTTCAATTCCTGCCGGACAATCCAGAAGGACATAATCGAATTCTTCCCGGAGATCATCGGTAAGCTTGATCATCTGTTCCGGAGATACGGCAGTTTTGTCCTTGGTCTGGGCAGACGGAAGAAGATACAGCTCTGAATGCCGACGATCCCGGATCAGTGCCTGTTTCAGGCGGCAGCTCCCATTGATCACATCAACCAGATTATAAACAATACGGTTCTCCAGTCCCATGACAACATCCAGATTTCGGAGTCCGATATCGGTATCTACAACTGCAACCCTTTTTCCCATGGCAGCCAGTCCGGTCCCGATATTTGCCACGGTGGTGGTTTTTCCAACACCGCCTTTTCCAGATGTAATGACAATGACTTCACTCATGTTTTCTGATTCCTCCTATAAAATGTTCCACACTTCTGGTATCCTCATAAAGTTTGTTTAGTCATTCGATACATTACTGGTATCGCTTGCTGCATAGCCAGTGAGAATGGTGCTTTCATCTGCAAGTCCGTAAATGTATTTAAAGATATCATTAGCTGCAAGGCAGGCATTACCGGATGCATATCCGTTTGCGATTCGTACAGATATTGCGTACTTGGGATCAGAAACAGGCGCATATCCGATAAAAAGTGCATTGTTCGGATGATAATAGTCAATCTCGGCAGTACCGGTTTTTCCTGCTACTTCAACTCCAAGTCCGTTAAACTGATCATGAGTCTGCACTACACGATACATACCGTCATGGATGGCATCCCAGATATTGCTGGAAAGATCCAACTGTCCAGCTGTTTTGGAAGGATATTCCTTTACAAGTTTTCCTTTGGAATCCGTCACACGGTCCAGAAGGGAAAGCTTGTAGATCGTACCGGAAGTGGCGATCGTTGACGCATAGCGTGCAAGCTGGCTGGTCGTAAACGTATTGGTACCCTGTCCAATATAGGAAGGAACCGCGTTTTTGTCAGAAACCTGCGGAGAAGCCTCGGAAATTTCAATGCCGGTTTTCTGATCCAATCCCATGAGGGAAGCATATTTCTGAAGCATTCCAAGACTTCTGGCTTCAGAAAAATTACCTTCGGAATCTTTACCAAGTTCGAAACCGATCGTAGTGAAAAATACGTTACAGGACTGCTCAATGGCCTCACGGATATCAAGAGAACCGTGGCCCTGTTTATTCCAGCAGTTGATCGGAGGTGTTACAAGGTCAAAGCTTCCTGTACATTCAATATATGTGCCATCATCTATTACGCCCTCGGACATGCCGGCAACAGTAGATAAGATCTTTAAGGTAGATCCTGGAGCCGTCTTCTGCTGTGTTGCCTTGTTGAAGAACGGGCTGGAAAGATCTGTGGAAAGCTTTGCATAATAATCGGTGTCCATATTGTTGGTCAGACGATTATTATCATATCCCGGATAGGAAACACATGCGAGAACATTTCCGGTTGTAGTATCTGTGATCACCGCAGATGCAGAGCACGGAGCCAACGCAAGCTGGGCCGGTGTGATCTCAAGATTTGCGATCTTGCGATACATGAAGGTGTAGGCATCAAGACCACCGGAGGCCATTGTCTGATACAGTTCGTCTTCTTTTGAAAGAACGCCCTGTTCATAGAGAACAAGACACAGATCTTCTCCACTGATGGTGTCTTCCTGAAGCATATATTTATACAGAAGCTTTGAAAAGCCTGTATCTGTCTTCAGGTAATCAATGATATAGGCGGTAAGAGCCTGATAGATCTCTTCAGAATCCAGATATTCTCCGGAGGTTGAGATCTGGGAAATATCGATCCAGTTCTGACTGGCAGCATAGTTCAGATAATCCTTCAGACTGATACTCTGGTCATTTTTCCAGGCTTTGTATGTTTCATCTGAGGTATCAATGGAATCACTTTTCAGTACCTTCAGGGTATTGGTAAGAAGATCATCACAGATATAGGTAAGATATTCCTGCATCTGCGTATCTTCATCCTTATAGGCTGGAGGATTGTCACCTGTCAGCCTGTTACTTATTGTATCAAAAACCTGTTGCTGTTTTTGCTGAAATTTGGCGTATAAATTTTTTTCTGTATCGGAAGCATCTGCATCGCTGAATTTATTGATATCGATCACACTGTTTGCAATCAGTGCATTGTATACATCATAGATTGGGATGGTGATCTTACTTGCATCTTTCTCTGCTTCATAATCAAAGCTTTTATTTGGTGTCAGTTTAGAGAGAACAATACCGGCAACACGCTGTTCCAGGATCTGGTAAATACTCTTCTGCCAGTCGGAATCAATGGTCAGATAAACATCGTTTCCGGCCACAGGATCAACAGTTTTGGAATTGTCGATATCAAGGACTTTACCAAGATTATCAACGGTGACCGTTTCTTCTCCATCTTTTCCCTGAAGTTCAAGCTCCATATACTGTTCGATCCCGGCTTTTCCAACAACCGCATCATTGGAATAATCAGGATTATCCTTACGAAGGGTTTCCAGTTCTTCAGAAGAGGCCTGGCCTGTGTAACCGAGGATCGGCGCCATACTCTCATCGTCCACATATTTTCTGGTGGAATCTTCTACAATGTCAATACCCTGGAGAGCGGCCTGATTTTCTTTTATGGCTGCCACAGATTTTTCACTGACATTTGTTGCAATGGTCACCGGCATATATTTCTTGAAACTGTTGGTGTTCAGCTGATAGCGCATGATCGCAATTTCGAGGATTTCCTGTTTGGTAAGCTCTTCCGGAAGAGAATGTGCGGCAAGTTCTTCCGGGGTGTAGGCATCTTTTCCGTAAAGAACGATAGAAAATCCGCTGCTTCCGGTAAGATGATCCATGATCTGGGCTGCGGTTGCGTTTTTCTGCTCATCACTGAGATCATCAATCTGTGCTTCTCCGTAAATATCCGCACGGAAACGGTTAAGAGTAAATCCTTCATCTACATCAAAAGCATAGTCGCCATGATCATTGACGGTAATATGAAAATTATCAGATAAGCTGTCCCCGTTTTTGGAAAGGATCTGTAATATCTGGTAGGCGATACCGTTCAGAGTCAGATTCTTTTCTCTGGTGCTGTTGTATGTACCGCTATCTTCGAATGTGACAGAATATGCAAGTACATTGGAGGCGACAACTGTGCCGTTACGGTCATAAATATTGCCACGGGTGCTTTTGATCACGCGTGTTTTGGTGGTACGTGTCTGAAATTTACTGATGTAATCCTCTCCCTGTATGATCTGCAGACTGAAAAGCTGCCGGACCAGGACAGATGACAGAAAAATAAATACGATCACAAGAACTGTAGTACGTTTCAGACGGATTTTTTTAATGATTTTTTTTATTTTAATTCCCAAATAGACTCACTTTCTTTCCTTACAGTATCCATTAAGTGGTAGTTGATCCAGTAAAATACCCGGTATACGATGATGGTGAGAAAAACCGTATATACAATCTCGGGGATAATGATCCTGTATATGTAGGTCCAGAATCCAAGACGGCCTCTGAGCAGAAACTGGAGGCCATACACAGCCAGATTATAAAGAAGATCTGTTCCTGCTACAAGAAAAAGCGGAACTTTCAGATCATCATCATAAAAACTGCGGAATGCATAGCCGCTGATAAAACCTATATACATATAGATCAGTGCATAAAATCCAAACAATGATCCATAAAAGAGATCGACAAAAAGCCCGGAAAAAAATCCAGTCCACAGACCGACTTTTCTTCCCCGCATAAGTCCCATGGATACACACAGGATCAAAAGCAGATTTGGAGTGATGGATCCAATGGAAATACGGTCCATTACTGTGCACTGAAGGAGAAAACAGACAATGATAGTGATAAATAATATAATCCTATTTTTCATTGGACGCATCCTCCGATTTGTCTATCGCGTCCTGTTTATTGGTGGTGATCACAAATACATCTTTCAGATGACCGAAATCAACCGGTGTAACGATCGTACCTGTTTTTGTCAGGTTATTGGGATCCTGCTGGATCTCACTGACATAACCAATAAACAGTCCTTCCACATATTTTTCACTGATGTTCGAGGTGACAATACGTTCTCCGACTGTTACCTTGTTATCCTGATCGTAAAGCTGCTCAAAGCTTAATTTGCCTTCATCGATCAGTTTCAGATCTCCGGTGACAACGCAGTTGTCGGAAGTACTGACTGCCATGGCACTGACATTGCTGCTGTCATCGATGATGGAACGGACAGTAGCCCAGGAAGGTCCCACTTCTGTAACGATACCCACAAGACCCTTTCCGGCGATCACGTTGTTATCAACCCGGATTCCGTTATTACTGCCTTTGTTGATCATAAAGGTATCATACCAGTTTCCGGGATCTTTGGAGATTATCCTTGCGGCAACCTTGGGATAGTCTTTATATTCCTGATCAAGATCGTAAAGTTCCTTCAGGCGTGTGAGCTCTGTCTGGTCCTGGATCAGGATGTTATTCTGTTCCGTAAGACTGTTGATCTGACTTTTCAGCTCTTCGTTTTCCTGAAGCACGTCCTGTTTATCACGAAGATTGTTTTTTACATTTCCAAATATATCGCTGACACCGGCGATCCCCTTTTCAAAGGGAACGATAAGAAAACCGGCTGCCTCCTGAAGTGGTGCGGAAGAGGTTCCGGAGGCTGCTGTAGCTACAATGCAGCTTCCACAGAAAAGTGTCATGATTACCAGAAGATGTTTACTTTTTAAATTAAAATGAAAACGCACTTTTTTTCGGATGTTTTTCATTATATATGCCCCTTTACAGTTTTTTCTGCTTTACCGGCTGGGCCCATTTGCGCAGGTTTCTGTCGCGGATGATCTTTTCAAGGCCATATGCTGCAGAAGTTTCATACAGATCAGAAAGATTAAAGGCAAATCCTGTATAGCTAGCCAGATAGTTATCTATATAAGGAAGCCGTGTACTGCCGCCGGTCAGATAAATGCCCTCTTTTGCGATATGATAAGCGATCTGTGGCGGGGTACGTTCCAGAAAAGATTTCATCTCTGCTGCGATCTGGTTCACACAGTTGGCGATCCCTTCATTAACAACGTAGGCAGAAATAACTTCTTCTCGTGGAAGTCCGGAAATACTGTCGATCCCGACTACTTTCCGGGCTTCTTTTTTCTGATCATTCAGTCTTCCCATAACTACTTTCAGACGTTTTGCAGTTCGTGTTCCAATCTGAAGATTATAATGTTTTCGGATCTCGCTGCAGATAGATTCGTTCATCTGTCTGCCTCCGATGGGGATCTTACGGCTGATGATGATCTTACCGTCGGTTATGATGGAAAACGCTGTACTCTGTGCACCGATGTTTACGATCATGCTGCCCTGATTCTTTTCAGGGTCGATTCCCATGGCAATGGCATCTGCAATAGGGGACTCCACCATAAAAACACGGTTTTTCCGCAGCCAGTGACCATTGACCAGATGATAGTATGCCCTCTTTTCGATAGCAGTCATATCAAGTGGTACGGAGAAGTACATGTCTGCTCCGAGACCGGATGCATGATCGATTTTTTTTATCATGCTGTAAAGGACGATCTCCTGCAATTCCAGATTTGCCAGCATACCGAAAGCCATAGGAGAATTTACGGAAATATCTGCAGGTGATTTTTCAAACATTTCATAAGCTTCGTTCCCTATGGCAAGGATCCGGCGTCCTCTGTAGGCTACCATGTTCTTTTCTATGTAACTTTTGTTTCTGAAAAATGAATAGACTTTTACAGAGCTGCTTCCAAGGTCTACTCCGTAATTATTTCTAAAAAGCATAAATCTGTCCCTTCACTTAAGTATATTCATCAAAAATCCCTTTTTCGCGGAAACTGACATACCTGTGATCACCGATGATGATATGATCCAGAAGATGGATGCCGAGGAGTTCACCACAATGATAAACCCGTTCTGTGACATCCAGATCAGCCTGGCTGGGGGAGGGATCGCCTCCTGGATGATTGTGGACCAGGATCAGGTTCACCGCCCGATACTTTACAGCTTCTACAAAGACTTCTCTTGGTGTGATCAGTGTGGCATTAACAGTACCGCGGCTTAAAAGCTGTTCCCCCGACAAATGGTTATGTCCGTCCAGCATCATGCAGTAAAGCAATTCCTGCTCTTCATGCCGGAGCCGCTCCATATAATACTTCGCAATGGTTACCGGATGGTGAAAAGACAATTCCGGTTTTGCAGCTGCGGTTGCCATACGCTTGGAAAGTTCCCCGATACATTTCAGCTGTATGGCTTTTACTTTACCGATCCCATGGATCTTCATCAGTTCCTGCATGGAAATATGAAACAGTCCAAGCAGGCCACTGTATCCGGTCTGTTTCGATAAATTCAGGATTTTATCTGCCAGAGTCAGGGAACTGGATCCCTGTACGCCACAGCGAAGGATCACGGCAAGAAGCTCTCGATCGCTTAAGGACTGTTCTCCTTCCCGCAGACATTTTTCATACGGACGCTGATAATCTGGCATTTCCATTATAGTATCTTTCATATGATTTCCCTTTTCGCTCTCGAAGAAGGGGATGCAAAATTGCAGAAGTTATTTTAGCATAAAAAAGCAGGGATGTACACTCTATCCCGGAAATTTCCACTTTTTTCACATTTTTTTTACAGGCAGGGCATAAACAGAAGCGACTGCTTCTGCCACTTTGATCCCGTCCATTGCTGCGGATGTAATGCCTCCGGCGTAACCGGCGCCCTCTCCGCAGGGGTAGATCCCTTCTATATTGGAAGTGAGCTTTTTCGGTTCCCGAACGATCCGTACAGGAGAAGAGGTACGGCTTTCTACTCCTTCCAGCAATGCATCCGGTCGGTCAAAACCGGAAAGCTTTTTTCCAAAAGCATGGATTCCTGCTTCAATGGAATCGCCGATCTCTTTTGGGAAAATACTGCGGACATCGGTAAGTGTATAAGCTCCTTTGATACAGGGGATCACATCTCCAAGCCTGGTACTTTTCTGATGGGTACAGTAATCTTTGAAAAGCTGTACCGGAATTTTTCCGTTTCCGGCTTCCCAGGCAGCGCGCTCCAGTTTTCGCTGCAGAGCGATTCCGCCGAGAACTCCCTCTTCAGGAAAATCAGAAGGGTTTACCGTAACGATGATAGCACTGTTGGCATTATGGCTGTCACGTGCCTGATAGCTCATACCATTCACTGCAAGCATACCTTCTTCAGAAGATGCATTTACAACATATCCGCCGGGACACATACAGAAAGAATAAACGCCACGTCCGTTTTCCAGTGTATGGGTAACCTTGTAGCTGGATGCACCCAGACGGTCGTTTTCCGGTTCCCCGTAAAGATCCTGGTTGATCATGGTCTGCGGATGTTCCACACGTACCCCCACTGCAAAAGATTTCGGCTCCATGTTAATCTTGTGTTTTTCCAGCATGGCAAACGTATCTCTGGCGCTGTGGCCGGGAGCAAGAATGCAGATTTCTGCCGGTATTTCCTCTTTTGCATTGACAATGACTGCATTAAGCTTCCGGTCACGGATCATCAGATCAGTTACTGTGGAACGAAAACGGAATTCCCCGCCCATTTCTTCAATCTGATGACGCATAAACTGAACGATACCTACAAGCTGATCTGTGCCAAGATGAGGCTTTTGCTGGTAAAGGATCTCAGAGGGAGCTCCTGCCTCCACAAAGCGGGAAAGAACTTCCTTTCCTCTTCCAAAAGTATCTTTTACCAGAGTATTCAGCTTTCCATCGGAAAAAGTCCCTGCACCGCCCTCTCCGAACTGTACATTGGAATCCGGATCCAGGATGCCGTTTTTCCAGAAATTTCCCACGGTTTCCTGGCGTTTGTCTGCTTCTTCTCCCCGTTCCAGTACCAGTGGACAGTACCCGGCTTTGGCCAGGTACCAGGCACAGAATAATCCTGCAGGTCCGCTTCCGATCACTACAGGACGATGGGACAGAGTTTCAGAGCCAGATGAGGGAAAATGATATTTTTTCTCAGATGTTAACATAATATTTTTATCGTGAACCTTTTTGAGAACGCGGGATTCGTTATCCAGTTTAATATCTACAGTGTAGACAAATTTTTTGTCCTCTTTGTGCCGGGCATCCAGAGATTGTTTTCGGATCTCATAGGTGAACGGCTGATTTCCAAGACGAAGCATTTTTGCTATTTTTCGGTGAAGCTGCTCTTCTGTATGAGTGATGGGAAGCTTCAGCTGTGTGATCCGGATCATTTTTCTTCCTCCTTTGCTGCCCAGATACCGGCGGCAGCTCCGCTTGACCACGCCCACTGCAGGTTATAACCTCCGCAGGTACCGTCAATGTCAAGGAGCTCTCCGGCAAAATAAAGACCTTTATGAAGTCTGGACTCCATGGTTTTGCTGTGAACTTCAGACGTATCCACTCCACCGGAACAAACCTGTGCCTGTTCAAAGGAAAGGCCGTTTTTTACCGGGAGACGAAAATCGGTGATCCCGCGGATAAGATCCTTCTGTGCACATAAAATACGGATCAGTTTTTCAGGAAAAAGTCCGATGAGAAGTTCCTTTTCTGTTTTGTAAGGACAGGCTGCTTTTCTGTGCTCCAGGTATTCTTCCAGCTCTTTCCGGTTCAGTTCCGGAAAAAAATTTATGGAAAGCTCCACATTTTTGTTTTCATGGACGGCACGGATAGCATAGCGGGAAATCTGGAATACCGGGATCCCGGATACACCGTAATCGGTAAGCTGCAGCTCTCCCTGCTGGGAGACTGTCGGTGTGCCGTCTATATAAAGTGTTATCTTCCCTTCTGTCCGTACACCACTCCAGCCGGAAAAAGAATTTCCCTTACATTTCAGAGCTGTCAAAGCTGGAAGGGGTTCGATCAGATGATGTCCGAGACTTTTTGCAATTTCATATCCGCTTTCGCAGGAACCTGCAACGGAAGACGCACGGGAACCATTTGCAAGGATCACGGCATCACCACTGTAGGTCCATCCGTCCGTATGGATCTTCCACTGTCCGTCTGCAAAAGACACGCCGGTAACTGTCTGATTGGTTTTCAGCTTTACCTTCAGGCTGCGTGCCTTCATGACAAGAACATCTACCACACTCTGTGCCTGGTTGCTTCGGGGATAGATCCATCCGCTGCGGTCTGTGGTACAGATTCCCAGTTCCTGAAAGAATTTCAGAGTTTTTTCCACAGGAAACTGTGCCAGGGCATCTTTGGCAAATTCAGGATGAGATCCCCGGTAAGCGTTTTCATCCTGATTCAGGTTCGTCATATTACAACGGCCGTTTCCCGTAGCACAGATTTTTCTGCCGGGACGGTCATTTTGTTCCAGAACCGTAACTGCAGCTCCGTATACAGCAGCCTGAATAGCTGCCATAAGACCGGAAGCACCGGCTCCTATGACAAAGATCTGTTTTTTTAAGTCCGGTCCTTCGGATTTTTTCATAATCTCACAAGTTCCTTATCAACCATATACTGAAGAGATTTCAGGATTCCCAGCTTTGCATGCTCCCAGGTGAGACCACCCTGGAAATAAACTGCATAAGGCGGTTTCATAGGACCATCGGCAGAAAGCTCGATGGAAGAACCCTGGATGAAAGCACCTGCTGCCATGATCACCTGGCTGTCATATCCCGGCATATCCCACGGCTCCGGTGTTACAAAGCTGTCTACCGGTGCAGCAGCCTGGATACCCTGGCAGAATGCTACAAGACCCTCCGGTGTTCCGAGAGTGACCGCCTGGATGATATCCTGACGTGGCTCTGTGCTGTTGGGAACTACCGGGAAACCAAGCTTTTCGTAAATGTTCGCTGCAAAAACAGCGCCCTTTAAAGCTCCTTTGGTGATCATCGGTGCAAGGAAAAATCCCTGATACAGAGAACGGTTTACACCAAGAGTTGCACCGACTTCCATGCCCAGTCCCGGGCAGGTCATACGGTAGGAGGCATTTTCCACACAGTCTTTTCTTCCTGCGATATAACCACCGATAGGAGCAAGGCCGCCACCTGGATTTTTGATCAGGGAGCCGACCATGATATCTGCACCTACATCACTGGGCTCGATGGTATCTACGAATTCTCCGTAGCAGTTATCTACCATGCAGATCACATCCGGCTTGATCTTTTTTACAAAAGAGATCAGCTCACCGATCTGTTTTACGGAGAAAGAAGGACGGGTCTGATAGCCTTTGGAACGCTGGATGGTTACCAGCTTTGTTTTTTCATTGACTGCTTTTCTGATGTTTTCATAATCAAAGGTACCATCCTCGAGAAGATCCACCTGACGATATTTTACGCCATATTCCGCAAGGGAACCATTGGACGGGCGGATACCGATCACTTCTTCCAGGGTATCGTAAGGCTTCCCTACAGGGGAAAGAAGCTCGTCACCGGGGCGCAGGTTTCCGAAGAGAGCAATGGCAAGTGCATGAGTTCCACAGGTGATCTGCGGGCGTACCAGGCAGGCTTCTGTGTGGAAGGTATCGGCATAGACCTGCTCCAGAGTTTCGCGGCCAAGGTCGTTGTAGCCATAACCGGAGGAAGCTCCGAAACAAGCCTCACTGACACGGTTCTTCTGCATGGCGCGGATAACCTTCATCTGGTTGTATTCTGCAGTCTTATCAAATTTCTCAAAACGTTCTTTCAGGGAATCTTCCACGGATTTACCGAAATCGTAAACTGCAGAAGAGATTCCAAGCTGTGCATATAATTCTTTCATGATCATTTTTCCTTTTTTATTTTATTTGGCAGGGAGGATTCCCTTTTCCCTGCATACAGAAAGCATGTAGGAAAGGATCCTGCCGTCATCGTAATCAAAGTTATGTTTATCTACCCAGGTTACTTCGCCTTCTCTGCGGAACCAGGTAAGCTGACGTTTGGCAAAGCGTCTGGTGTCACGTTTCAGGATCCTTACGGCTTCCTCATAAGAATAGTTTCCGTCCATCCAGTCCAGGATTTCTTTATAGCCAAGCCCCTGCATGGAAACCATTCCCCTGTGGCAGCCCATCTCCCGAAGCTTTTTAACTTCTTCTGTCAGACCGTTTTTCAGCATTTCGTCCACTCTTGTGTCAATGCGTTCATAGAGAAGTGGGCGTGGTGCGTTCAGGACGAAATAAGCCAGTGCATAGGGACTGGTATGCTCCTTCTGTTCTTCATTATGTTCGGAGATCCTGGTACCGTTCTGTTTATAAAATTCCAGGGCACGTATCACCCGCTTGACATTGTTCTCATGGATATCTTCGGCTGACTTGGGATCGACCTTGGCAAGCATGTCATGGAGAAATGCAGGCCCCTTCTGCTCTGCCAGCTCTTCCAGCTCCCTGCGGTAATGTTCATCCTGGTCGGAACTGGTAAAATCAATATCTCTGGTCACAGACTGAATATAAAATCCTGTGCCGCCTACCAGGATCGGAATCCGGCCTTTGTCATAAATTTTGTCCATGGCATCTTTTGCCATCTGCTGAAAAAGGACAATGTTAAAATCTTCTGTTGGCTCCAGTACATCCACCAGATGATGTGGGACGCCATCCATTTCTTCCGGCGTGATCTTGGCGGAACCGATATCTATATGGCGGTAAACCTGCATGGAATCCGCGGAAATGATCTCTCCGTTTACTGCTTTTGCAAGGGCAATGGAAAGCTTTGTTTTTCCCACGGCAGTAGGCCCGGTAAGCACGATAAGAGGTTTTTTCATATATTTCCTCCGTTTATGTTAAGTATCTTACACGATACGTTTGAATTTTTTTTCGATTTCTGTCTTACTCATGGCAATGATCGTTGGTCTTCCATGAGGACAGTTATAAGGATTTTCCAGTGTCAATAATTCATCGATCAGCTTGTCAGCTTCCTGAGGTGACATGGAATGATTGCCTTTTACAGCAGCCTTACAGGCCATGGTCGCAAGCCTTGAGGCAAAAATTTCAAAGGCATCCTTGGAACCGTCTGCAGTAAGATGGTCCAGCATTTCCAGAAACAGCTCTTCTTCTGTCATTCCCAGAAGGCTGGAGGGAACCGCACTGATACTGTACTCCCTTCCGCCAAAGGGTTCGATCTCAAAGCCGAAATCCCGGAAATACTTTTTGTTTGCCTTCAGCAGATTCTCCTCCTCAAGGCTGAGTGAAACGATCAGTGGGGGACTTACATACTGGGACTGGATGTTCTGGGACTGAAACAGCTTTACAAATCGCTCATAATATACTTTTTCATGGGCAGCATGCTGATCAATGATATAAAAATTATCCTCAAACTGTACCAGCCAGTAGGTATCAAACAGCTGTCCGATCAGTCTGTGGCGGCTTCTGGATTCAGGAGCAAGAAGCCGTTCTTCGAACAGTTCCAGCTGTTTTGGCGGTTCCTGTTCCTGCGATTTGATTGGCTCGTTGTCTACATCAGGAAGTGCCGATTCAGCAGGTTTTTCAGAAATCACTTCATAATCTGCTGTTTCTGCAGCGGATTTTTCATTTCTTCCGTCTTTTAATGTTCCGGAAAACATTTCCTCTTCTTCTTTTGTGAAAGGCTGCGATCCATATACGGGATTTTCCCGCAGAGAATCCACACGTTTGTATTTATCTGCAGAAGAAGCTGAAGAATTGTGAGCTGTTTCATCTGAACCATAGGAGGTGGTACCATTTGTTGGCTTATTATAAGGTATCGATGGAACCGGCGCTGTACTACGTACTTCAGAAGCTGTCGGTGCAGCATGGGAAGCTATATTTGCCGTCCGATTCGGGTGACCGTACATCTCCTGCCGCCGTTTTACTTCAAAAGGCTCCGGAATATTTCCTGGCTTTATCTGTTCTGTGCGGGATGTCGGTTCGTCTTTTCCAACAGATACCTGCGGGATCAGTTCTCTGTGGGTCAATACCTTGCGGACAGTTTCATAAATGGCCGTATAAACTTCGGTTTCTCTGGCAAAACGCACTTCTCTCTTTGCGGGATGCACATTAACATCCAGGTCATTGCCGTCCATTTCGATCCGAAGTGAGACAAACGGAAATTTATGCTGCATGACAAGTCCTTTATATCCGTCCTCAATGGCCTTGGTAATGATCTTGTTTTTTACATATCGGCCATTGATATAATAATTCTCAAAAGTACGGTTTCCTCTGGAAATCTCCGGTTTCCCCACAAAGCCCTCGATCTTCATGAAATCATTTTCGTAGGAAACATCCAGAAGCGCCTTGGCAATCTCCCGGCCGTAGACACTGTAGATCACATCTTTTACGCTGTAGTTTCCGGAACTGGAAAGTTTCACCTGACGGTTCTGGATATATTTAAAGGAGATTTCCGGATGGGAAAGCGCCAGCTGCTCCATCAGAGTATTGATGTAACCGGCTTCTGTCATATCGGATTTCAGGAATTTGCTCCTTGCAGGTGTATTGTAAAAGAGGTTTCGGATCAGAAATGTTGTTCCCTCCGGTGCCCCCATTTCCTCCAGAGACTGTTCTTTTCCGCCTTCGATCACATAACGGGTACCACTGATCCCGGAAGGAGTCTTTGTGATCAGCTCCACCTGGGAGACGGCGGCAATACTGGAAAGTGCTTCACCACGGAAGCCAAGAGAGGCAATGTGGGTCAGGTCTTCTACTTTTTCAATTTTACTTGTGGCATGGCGGAGAAAAGCAAGCGGAACCTGCTCTGCATCCATTCCGGAGCCATTGTCCGTGATACGGATCAGCTTTTTTCCGCCGTCTGTGATCTCTACAGTAATAGCGGTAGCACCTGCGTCAATGGCATTTTCCACAAGCTCTTTTACAACAGAGGAGGGGCGCTCTACGACCTCTCCTGCTGCGATCTTATCAATGGTATTCTGGTCTAAAACTGCAATTTTTTTCAAGGGTATCACCACCGGTTCTTAATTTTGTTCTGCAGGTTATAGAGAATATTCAAAGCTTCCATTGGTGTCAGATTCCCGATCTCCAGATTTTTGATCTCTTCAATGATATCATTGTCCTGTACCGTGTCAAACAGTGACATCTGTGCCATATCTAACTGATCATAGGTGATCTTCTGTTTTTTCTTTGGAGCAGTCAGATCTTTTACAGCTGCAGTGATATCTGCATCACTGAGCTCCTCTACCAGTTCCTTGGCACGCTGGATCACGGAATCCGGAACACCGGCAAGCTTGGCTACCTGGATACCATAGCTTTTATCTGCTCCGCCTTTTACGATCTTACGCAGGAATACGATATCGTCGCCTTTTTCCTTGACAGCGATACAGTAGTTGTTGACACCGGAAAGCTTGCCTTCCAGTTCGGTAAGCTCATGATAATGGGTCGCAAATAAGGTCTTGGCGCCGCAGAGTTTGGTGTTGCTGATGTGTTCGATCACTGCCCAGGCAATGGAAAGGCCGTCAAAGGTACTGGTTCCACGTCCGATCTCATCCAGAATCAGAAGACTTCGGGAAGTGGCATTACGAAGAATGTTGGCAACCTCTGTCATCTCCACCATAAAGGTACTCTGTCCGCTTGCAAGGTCATCGGATGCTCCCACACGGGTGAAGATCCGGTCAACCACACCGATATTCGCACTGTCCGCAGGAACAAAGCTTCCGATCTGTGCCATCAGTACGATCAATGCTGTCTGGCGCATGTATGTGGATTTTCCGGCCATGTTCGGTCCTGTGATAATGGAGATACGTTTTTTGTGGTTGTCAAGATACGTATCATTTGGAATGAACATATCGTTTTCGATCATCTGTTCCACAACCGGGTGGCGACCATTTCGGATATCAATGAGGCCGGTTTCATTGATCTTGGGCCGGACAAAGTTATTCCTCTGTGCAACCAGTGCAAGGGAAGCAAAAACATCCAGAGCAGCTACTGCCTTTGCAGTACGCTGGATACGGACAACCTCAGCTCCAACCTGATCACGGATATCTGAAAACAGTTCAAATTCCAATGCATAAAGCTTATCTTCCGCTCCAAGGATCAGATCCTCCAGATCCTTCAGCTCCTGGGTGATGTAACGCTCTGCGTTGGTAAGGGTCTGTTTGCGGATATAGTCCTCCGGCACGAGATCCCTGAAGGTGTTGGTAACTTCCAGGGAATAGCCGAATACACGGTTATATTTGATCTTCAGGCTCTTAATACCGGTGCGGTCCCGCTCTCTTGCTTCCAGCTCAGATAACCACTTCTTTCCATCTGTCCGGGAGCGGCGGAATTTATCCACATCTTCATTATAACCTTCCCGAATGATACCGCCGTCCTTCTGGGCAAGGGGCGGATCATCAGCAATGGAATTACGGATCAGAGCGGTAATGTCTGAAAGTGGATCCATGTCTTCATTGATCTGCGTAAGCAGCGGAGAGTTAAATTCTGCAAGGATCTGCTTTATATAAGGCAGCATTTCCAGGGAAGAGGCAAAGGAAACCAGATCTCTTGGGTTGGCAGATTTGTAGCTGATACGGCTTATCAGACGTTCCAGATCGTAGATCGGATTTAAGTACTCCCGGATCTCATCACGATCCATAGGTTTTGCGTTCAGTTCTTCCAGGGCGCCAAGTCTCTTTTCGATTTCCTCTGCATCGATCAGAGGCTGCTCCACATAAGAACGAAGGGTTCTTGCACCCATGGCAGTTTTGGTTTTATCCAGAACCCAGAGAAGAGAACCTCTTTTCTGCTTTTCGCGCATGGTTTCCACAAGCTCCAGGTTACGACGGCTGGAGCTGTCGATGAGCATATATTTTTCAGCAGAGTAAGGGCGGATGCTTGCCATATGGGAAAGTGCTGTTTTCTGTGTTTCCTTCAGATACAGGAACAGTGCACCGGAAGCAATGATCCCGCTGTCATAATCTCCGATCCCGAGACCTTCCAGATTTCCGACGTGAAAATGCTCTTTCAGGGTTTTCTGGCACAGCTGGTCGTCAAAGTACCAGGGATCCAGAGCAAATACACAGATCCCAAGACGCCCCTTCAGATCCGCTACATCCACACCGCTTAAAAGAAAGGCGTCGTTGCAGATGATCTCGGCAGGTGTGAATTTATTGATCTCATCCAGAAGTTTCTGTGGTTTATCCAGTTCTGTGAGAAAACAGTCACCGGTTGTGATATCTGCAATTGCACAGCCAAAATGCTCTCCAATGGAGACAATGGACATCAGATAATTGTTTTTTGACTCGTCCAGTGACATGGTATCCAGAGTAGTTCCCGGTGTGACAATGCGGACAACCTCTCGTTTAACAAGACCCTTGGCTTTTTTCGGATCTTCTACCTGTTCGCAGATGGCAACCTTATAGCCCTTTTCGATCAGCCGGTTGATATAAGTTTCCGCAGCATGAAAAGGAACGCCACACATGGGCGCTCTCTCTTCCAGTCCGCAGTCTTTTCCTGTAAGTGTAATTTCCAGTTCCCTGGATGCAGTCAGTGCATCCTCAAAGAACATTTCATAAAAATCGCCCAGACGGTAAAAGAGGATACAGTCGCTGTACTCTTCTTTGGTCTTTACGTATTCTTTCATCATCGGTGATAATACACTAATATCCTCCGGAAACCCAGTGTTTATGCGGCTTTTAGAAGTCCCAGATGTTGATTTGACCACATTATTACGATAGTTTTTTCCCTCGTTAGTGTTTTTGTCTATACTCAAGTATTTAAACCTCTCTTTAAAATTTTATCTCCATTTGCAAAATCAGGTTTCTGTTCCGTATTTTTGAATATACAGTTCGTATTCGTCATCTATATGTTCTTCTTCAATGTGTGTATAATAATTAGTCATTTTTTCATCAGAGTGTCCGGCTATTTTCTTTACTGTAGCGGCATCCATTCCCGATTGAATGCATCTTGTTACAAAAGTATGACGGAAAATATGAGGATGAACATCCATTAAATTCGGATCTCTGTTCTCTTTTTTTGCCAGAGCAATTTCATGTTTATTAACAATCCCAACAATCCGCCTGCATTCTGTTTGAGCTGATGATGGAAGATAACTTCTTCCTGAAGATGTTGTAAAAATCAGACCGGGATATTTTTTTAAAAGTATATTTGTTTTTCCCCAGTTTTTCCCCAGTTTTTCTTTATCACAATCCTGTTTTTCCTTCCAGCTCATAAAAGCAGCAATCACTGCATCCGTTAATGGAACCTTTCTATTGCTGGCACTTTTCTTTGGTGTTGTAATCTGAATAGTAGAATACCTTTCAGGAAGTTCATTTCCTTTCGAATCATAATATTTTGTAACTCTGTTTAAGGTTTTATATACACGAAGCTTTTCATGCTTAAAGTCAAGATCACACCATTCTAGGGCAAGTGCTTCCCCTATACGTAATCCTGTATGAAGAAGAATAAAAAAGAGTTCATAATACCGGGTATTCTTGCAGCTCTCAAGGAAACGATGAGTGTCATATATACTAAGACATTTTTCATCTTCTTGTTCCTGCATTATCTTCTCATCAGGTATTTCACCCGGTTCTTCTTTAGGCAGTTTAATATCGGCTACGGGATCTATGGGTATCATTTTCCCACCATATGCCTTTTTGAAAAGCTGACGGACTACACTTAATGATTGTATTACCGTTGTACGTGCATATCCTTCTTCTTCGAGTCCCTTTATCATGTCAAGAATATGTGTTGGACGGACCTCTATTAACCTCATGTAACCAATATATTCTCTTACTCGCTCAAAACCATTTACATAGTTACTTAAAGTGGTTGCTTTAACAGAATGCACCACATAAATAAGCATCCATTTTTCATACCACTTTGAAACAGAAATTCTAGGATCATATCCTGCAATTCCGGGGGAAACATTAGCAAGGTAGGCATTTCTTTCTTTTTTTAGATGTTGTAAATTTGTACCATAAATTGAAAACGTTTTTCCTGTACCGCGAACGAAAATTCTGGCCTCATATCGTCCATCTTTTCTTTGATATAATCCTTTTCCTAATTCTTTACCCTTTAAGTTTTTGCCCATAACACCACCATCCTTTCTGATGATAATTCATGGCACTGGATATATATTTTAGCACAACAAAAAAAAGCTTTCAAGACTGCCGATCTATCCATTTTTGAAATTTTTTCTTATCAATCAGTGTTCTGCGCCCAATCCGTACCATGAAACAGTTTTCATTCATCAATGATCTCATTGTTTTCTCAGAAAGTCCTGTAAGCTCACAGGCTTCTTTAACGGATATAAGAATTTTATCGTTGTTTGCTTCCGGCTGTGTTTTTTTTCGCAACATATATAACCGGTCAATATCTGCAGGCAGATGATATTGACCGTTCCTCCTTCCTATAATGTCAAGCCCTAAAGTATTGATTTTACGGGCTTTTTCTTTAAATATTACCTCTCAAAACAGAGCTAAAGGTGTACGACAGTCATCGTATCCTGTACTGAACAGCCATAAAAGGGTATAGCTTATAAAGCGTCCTGGTAATGGGGCTTTTTAAGGCTATAATCCTCTGTTAGCTATGAGGGTGAACCTTCCGTGTCTAATGGGATCCTGTCCCAACTTCCTTCGTCCCACCTGTTCATACACCGAGTGCTTGCCAAGCTTTCTAACAGGGTCGTGCCCTATGGAGTGAACTACCGCAAGCTACAGCTCTTGTTTGTCGTTTGATTCTTACTGACCTTATGATTCTGCAAGGTGCGGTTTCCCGCGGACGCTTACCCTGCATCTCTCAACCAGTCGTTTCGTTATGATCCACGTTCCATGGATCTGGGTCAACAGGTTCTTTTCCAGAACCCTGCTCAATTTCAGAAGTTTCTGAACCTCAGCAGGATTCTGGAATACTGCTTTGCTTTATACTTCTTATGCAGCCAGGCTTTCCTGCCTGGATTCCCGCCGGATATCTTTTAACATCTTCCGGGGATCATACTTGATTCCCTTCTTCAAAATCGTAAAAATAATCCTGAGGAGTTTGCAGGCGATTGCTATTAATGACTGCATCTTTTTCAGTGGATTCTGCTCCCTGGTCGTATAATAGACATGCAATTTCTTGAATTCTTCCGCATGTGCTACAGCTGATTTTGCCGCCTGAAACAGCCAATATCTGAGGCGCTTACGCCCTCTGTGACTGATCCTGGTTTCACCCTTATGCTTGCCGGAACTGCTTGCCACAAGCCCAAGTCCGCTTAATTTCTGGATCTCCTTTACATCGTCAAATCTGGAAATATCTCCCATTTCTGCCACCATACCGGATAGGGTATTCTCCCCGATTCCACATATCTCCAAAACTTTATCCGTATGGGGAATTTCCAGACATTTCTGATTAATCTGCGTTTCTATCAATGCAAGCTCCTCATCCAGTTCCAGGATTTTTTGAACAAACCACTGTACAACCAGTTTCCCTGTTTCTTTTCCTTCACGGATGCCAACACTCGCCTTGGCGTACTCCAAGATTTCTCCAGCTCTGCTATACCCGCGTCCTCTAAGTTTCGCATTATGCCAGATCTGCCTGATTCCGTCTTCTTTCAAAGCTGCCAGATCATCCGGAAATGGTGCCTGCTTCAACAGTTCAAGGCTGAATGTGCCTTCTGTTTTTCCAAGTGCTTCTTTGTACTCTGGAAAATATATTTTCAGTTCCCGGTGCAGTCGGTTGATCGACCGGATCCTGTCCTCATTCAGCTGATCACGAAACATGGATAACCGTCGCAGATCTGCATAAAGCTGCTCTGGAAGATAAGGCATTCCAAAGTTTCCATCTTTTACAAGATTTGCAATCAGCTTAGGATCTTTTGTATCATCTTTCAGCTGGCTGTTATCCTCAAGTTCTTTTGTCTGCTTTACTGCATACGGATTTACCTGAACTACACTGATCCCATTTGAGATCATCCAGGTCGCAAGGCAGAACCAGTAATGGCCGGTTGGTTCAAGACCAAGAACAATCTGTTTTTTATCGTATTCGGCTGCTATCTTTACTGCCCATTCCTTTGCCTTGCTAAATCCATCTGCATTATTGCTGAATGAAAAAGCGGACTTACTGAGTTCTCTGCCTCTGGTGTCAATTGCCCTCAGATAGTGTGTTTCACTGCCTACATCGCATCCTAAAATAAGCATGTCATCACAGATAAAACTGAGTTTTGCATTCTTATCGAACTTCCCTTTGGTTTCCAACTCATGCCAGGTTGAAGCTGTTAAATTTTCTCTGACCACCTCGATTTTCTTCAGAAGCTCCTGCTGTTCAAAAATATTTGCATTTGATACTTGATTTTTCTTCTTTGTGCCGTTAAGATTCATGTTAGATACCTCTTGTATTCTCTGGATTTTACCAACCGGCCAAGTCAGTAATAATCCAAATTTACTTGAGGTATTTTTTTGTGTCAATCTCTTGCCCTATTTAAAGTATACAGGAAGCTCTCTATTATATAAATTCTAAAAAAGGCTGCCTGCTGGCCTTATAGATTAATCCAATGTTCTACGTTCCTGTTGGCTGACATAATACTCCACTGCTTCCTGTAAACTGCATCCGGCCCTATGGCTTCGACTTATTACACTGCTTTTATTTATTCCTAATTTCTCACAGCATACTTTAAGCGATGGATAAACAGTTCCATGATATTCAAATTCCGGGTTACTTAACATTTTTTTCCTTTTTTTCGTCATAAAATGTGTAAACGATTCTTCAAGAGAACAATTCTTATCTCGTGCTCTTTGCCTCACACATATATCATCAATACCATATTTTTGACAACATGCCCGGAGACTTCGATATTCTATTCCTTTAAATGTAAATTTTTGTATTCTTTCGGCAATCATATCTTTATTTTCAATAAAATGCTCCAATGATTCTTCCATAGTACAATTCAATCTATATTTTCTTGAAGATACACTGTCAGCGTTGACTCCATATTCCAGACAGCATTCTTCCAAAGACCTATAGGTTTTGTCTCTAAAAATAAATACCGACGGCTGTGTTTCCATTCTGGCTTTCTTTATGAAATGATCCAAAGATTCTTCAATGCTGCATTCTGTTGTTTTGGCACGGTTACGCACACTGGAAGCATTAACGCCGTATTCAGCACAACATGCTGAAACACTTTTATACCTTTTCCCTTTATAAAAGAATTGCATTTTCGGTGTTTCTGTTTCCTTTTTTTGAATATAATATTTCACAGCTTCTTCCCATGTACACTTTTTTCGCCAAGCTCTACTGCGTACACTAGATTCATTAATTCCATAGAATTCACAACATTGTCCAAGTGAGATATATTTATTTCCCTCATAAAAAAAAGCCTCTTTCGCACGATGCCTTTCTTTAGACATCACCTGATTTTCAGGAATTTCTTCTTTTTTCGTTACTTCTTTTGGCATACAACCTTCCATATGAGAGATAATTTCTTCCATAACATCCGCGTGAGGACGTTTCGCTTTAAATACTGCTGAACTTACTGACTTTGGCTTTAATCCATACGCAAGACAACATTCCGTAAAATTTTTGTATTCTTTTCCACGGAATTCAAAGGCTCTTTTCTCTTTAGATTTGATATAATGTGTAATCGCACGTGTAGAAGAAACCCCATTTTTTTCCATATACAAACGTACTGATATAGGATTTATCTCCAGGTCTTCACAACATTGAGGCAGTGATGGGTATTTCACACCATGATATGTGATTTCATGTGCCTTTTTCCATTCTATTGCCCGTTCAATCGCTTCCTGTGGTGTGCATTTTCGATTCCACATATCGGTCTTGACAGAATCTTCGTTTAAATCATAAAAT
The DNA here is from genome assembly GCF_051861785.1 of Blautia massiliensis (ex Durand et al. 2017). Taxonomy (NCBI): domain Bacteria; kingdom Bacillati; phylum Bacillota; class Clostridia; order Lachnospirales; family Lachnospiraceae; genus Blautia; species Blautia massiliensis (ex Durand et al. 2017). The sequence continues at coordinate 54,633 of NZ_CP146725.1, read as the reverse complement.
TCGCAGCAGGTCTTAATGCTGGCCCATTTTCGATTTCGGAATATGATCTCTTTACTTTTTTTCAATTCAATAAAATGTGTAATCGCTTCTTCAGTTCTACATTTATATTGATTCTGATATGCCATTACACTACGGTAACATATTCCATAAAAATTACAGCATTTATGCTTACTTTCAAAAGTTCTGCCATTGTACACAAATTTGAATTTCTCCATGTAATTTGATCTGATTTTACGTGGCATAAAAACTTCTTTCCTCCCTGTTCTTATTTATTTTTCGTCTTCTCTGCTCCATCCAGAAAACGCCTTTTCCTCCGGCACTCAGGAAAGACAAAAGAAGACACAAAAAAAGCAGCCCGTTTAAAGCTGCTTTCTTCATGCCTTCTTTTTACAGATACCATTCTATAATACATGGAATTCTATGTCAATATTACCTCGATTGCAATAGTGTCGCATATTAGTTCCTTTTATGAATCCTGTACGACAGAAGGATTTGGTAACACTAAGAACTGCCAGATTCCTGTGTCCTTATAGAAAATTCCATCTCATATGTAATTGTTTCATTATATAGTGTTTATTTCTTCCTCTTAATCGTCCCCAATAAGACAACCGAGCTTCTTGTACATTTTTAAACTATAGATATTACGGAACAGTTGCAGTAGATATATATTTTTTCAAATAGCTGAAGGATAATACCTGATTATCTGTTATTTATATACATAATGCAGGAATTTCATCCGACCTGCCATAAAATTGCTTTCTGTCTATTGCTTTTTAGTGCACCGTTGTTGAATATATTTCATGTAAGGATTCTGTTTTCATTCTTATCTTAACGAATGGGTCTTTACGCTATATGCCTTTAGTCTCTGTAGAATGAATATTCAAGTTAAAGGTGAATTTTTATATGTGAAAACAGGCCAATTGCGATAATATAGGAGAAGAAAATGTATGCACGGATATTACCAAAAAAATCTAAAAAAATGGTATAAAACTTTAAATTCTTACATGAATTATATCAGCTATGCAGAAGAACGGCAGGCGCGGCAGATGATCATGCGGCGAAGGAGTACGGGGCAACTTAAAAGGTCTCACCTTAAAACGGATCAATGCAAGATCGAACGTTAATGATAGCGCAAAAGCAGTAATATTATGTGAATACGTCATTCATGTTATGTGAATTTCTGTTCTTCTCCTTGTAATCCCCCATCTGTGCAATATGAAACAAAATGGGTATCAGAACGCAGCGTTTGGATGCTTCGTTCTGATGCCCTTTTACGATATAGTTTCTTTTACAGCGGTGACAACAATTACCGGAATGCCGTCGTCTCTTTCTGCAACACTGTACTCCTTTTGATTAACGATTTTTTCTCTACACCCATTGCAAACCAGAAAAAAGTACGTTATAATATGACCAAACGGACCGAAATGGTCATATTTCAGGGAGGGTGCAGCCTTGGCTTTTACCGATTACGAGACTGAGCAGCTCCGCAAGGCGTTGCTGAAGGAAACGAGACATTGTGCTGTCACGTTGGGGATGAAGAAAACCTCAGTGGATCAACTGACAAGGGCTGTCGGTATCGCAAAAGGCTCATTTTATAAATTCTTCGAATCCAAGGAGATGGCCTTCTTCGCGGTTCTGGAAAGTATCCACTCCGAGCTTTACGGGGTGGCTGACCAGGCGTTGCACAGAAATGGCGGCCTGCCAACATCGGAGCGCGCGGCAGAGGCGGTTCTGGCCGTCTGCCGGCGGTTGTCCGATACCGGAGACATGGTTTTCATTGAACATGACGCCAAGTTGCTTTTACAGAGATTGCCGGAGGGCGTCAAAAAGGAACATTGCCACGATGACGAGACGCACATTCGTCTGCTTCTGGAAAAATATGACCTTGTTCCTAAACGGGGGATTTCACTTGCCGCCGCGACAGTACGCGGACTGATTCTGACCGTCTCACACAAAGAGCAAATAGGAGGACTGTACCCGCAGGTGCTGGAAACGCTAGTGTACGGCGCTTGCAGGGAGTTATTTAAATAAGCGGAAGGCCGCAGAGATGCGGCTTTTCCAAGGCACAATAGTTAGCATCATCTAACCTTCTGGGTGCACGCGTCGGTTAGGTTAATCTAACATTGAAAGGAATGATAGCGATGCAGGGACACAAGAATTTCTGGGACAAAAATGCCGGACGTTACGACCGCTTTATGCGAAAGGATCGGGCGGCGTATGACGAGATGTATGAACTGATCCGGCCGGTTGTAAAAGCCAAGACGGTGTTGGAGCTGGCGACCGGCACGGGATTGATCGCAAAACACATCGTAAACGCGGCGGCGCACATCGAGGCGACAGACGCCTCTGCGGAGATGATCGCCGAGGCAAAGCGAGATACCCGCTCTGCCAAGCTGCACTTCTCCGTGCAGGATATGTTCCGCCTGCCCTATGCGAACCAGTCCTTTAATGTGGTGATCGTGTCCAACGCACTGCATATCGTGCCGCAGCCGGAGAAGGCCCTTGCCGAGATCCGCCGGGTGCTGAAGGACGACGGTGTGCTCATCGCACCCACCTTTACCCATGCGGGAAACTCTTTTTCCGGCAAGGTCAGGGCATTTTTCATGAAGCTGGCAGGCTTCCCTCTCCGCAGCAAGTGGACGAGCGAGAAATACCTGCGCTTCCTACGGCAAAACGGCTGGGCGGTGCGGAAAAGCGTTGTGCTGAAAGCATCCTTCCCGCTGACCTATGCGGAATGTGTGAAATCGGAGGTGTGATAAGATGTCATTTTTTGAGAACACCAGAAAGCCTGTGGGGCTTGGCGGGAAAATCATGGTCGCCATGATGAACCTGGGGCACAGTCCTGTGGCACGGTGGGGACTTCGCTTTTTGGAGCTTACTCCGGACGCCAAGGTGCTGGACTGTGGCTGCGGCGGAGGGGCGAACATCAAGAGACTTCTGAAAAAATGCCCGGAGGGTATTGTCAAAGGCATTGACTATTCCCCCGTCAGTGTGGAGAAATCCAAAAAGGTCAACGAGGCCGCCATAGCGGAGGGCCGCTGCACCGTTCTGCAAGGCAGCGTGGCGGATATAATCTTTGCAGACGACTGGTTCGATGCGGTAACGGCCTTTGAAACCGTCTATTTCTGGCCCGATCTGCCGCAGTGCTTCCGGGAGGTTTACCGGGTGCTGAAGCCCGGCGGGACATTACTCATCTGCAACGAAAGCAACGGCGATACGGACAAGGACAAGAAGTGGACGGAGATCATCGGCGGCATGACCATCTACAAGGACGCCGAGCTGAAGACGTATCTGGAGCAGGCGGGCTTTCACAATGTGCAGATACACAAAAAGAAAAGCTGGCTCTGCATTACGGCGTGGAAATGAGGGGGCTAAATCATGAGTATCTTTGCATCTATCTTACGCAGCGTATACAAGCTCTCCGGCGCGAAAAAGGCGTTCGCCTTGCCGGAGGATGCACTGCGAAAGGAAATTGAAAAGCAGAACCGGCATCGTGGCGTTTTTACGCCCACCGACCGCAATGCATATTATGAAACGATCGCGGTAAACGGCTTTCCCTGCCTGATCGTGCGAGAGCATCCGAAGCCGTCCGAGCACGCGATTCTCTATTTCTTTGGCGGCGGCATGGTGATTGGCCCCGATAAGGGTGACCTGCCTGTGATGCGCAAGCTCTGCCGCGAGACCGGCTGTGATGTGTGGTTTCCGTTTTACCCGCTCTGCATGGAACACTGCATTACTGAAACATACGCGATGGTGTACGAATGTTATCGAAAAATGATTACACTGTACGGCGGCGGAAATGTCAGCACCTGTGGTTTTTCCTCTGGCGGTGCGCTGGCTCTGGGGATCGCGGCGTACAACAGCGCGCAGCCTGAGCCGCTGCCGCAGCCACGGCATATCGTCGCCGTATCTCCCGGCGAAGTGCCGTGGAACGATGGCGAAAAATCGCGGATGAAGGGATTGAACGAAAGAGATGTTTCCATCGACTATGCCTTTATGGTGACGGTGGAAAAATTCATGCGGCATGGTTGCGAGAATGTGCCGGACTATATGCTCTCCGGCTCCCGGGGAGATTTTACCGGCGTAGGCGATATCCACTTCTTCTATTCTGCCGACGAGGTGCTCTACGGTGCTTTGCCGGACTTTGAGGAAGCCTGCAAACGGGCAAATGTCCCCTATACGGTGTCCGCCCGCCCGAAGATGGTGCATTGCTACTGTATGCTGCCGATCTTCAAGGAGGCAAAGGAGGACTTTGCGAAAATCGTGGACATTTTGAAAAAATGAGATTGGAAACGGTCGTGTGATGATTGAAACACGGAGGAAGAACCATGGAACGAAAAGAAGCCATTCGCGGTGCGTACCGAATGACGGGCGGAAACAGTTTTTATGACGGCATGATCACCTGCTCTACTCTGAGCGGGAAAGCGGTGTGCCGCTTGGTGTGGGCAATGAACAAGGCGGAAAACGACGCCTATCTGGAAAAGGCAATGTCCGGTATTCCGGAGCATTTCTCCGGCAAGCTGCTGGAAGTACCGGTGGGAACAGGGATTCTGACCATGCCGGTTTATCAGACTATGCCGGAGGCGGACATTACCTGTCTCGATTATTCGCCCGATATGATGAGGCAGGCGCAGGAAAAGGCGGAGCACCTGCAATTGAAAAATATAACCTTCCGGCAGGGAGATGTGGGAGCACTCTCCTATGCAGACGACACCTTCGACATCGTTTTGTCGCTGAACGGCTTTCATACTTTTCCGGACAAGGAAGCCGCCTATCGGGAGGTTTTCCGGGTCTTGAGAGCCGGCGGAACATTCTGCGGCTGCTTTTATGTGATGGGCGAGCACAAGCGGGCGGATTGGTTCGTCCGGCACATTTATGAAAAGGCAGGTTTTTCACGCCGCCCTATGAGACGGTTTCCGGTCTGAAAGCAGGGCTGGATGAAATGTATACGGATGTGGACATGGGAAACCTGAAAAGCATGGCATGGTTTGTCTGCCGGAAAGCGGGTTAAATCTGAGATGGTCTTATGCACGCAAGAAAGAACAAGGAGGGAGGCAATCAGATGAAGGACAACGAGCTTCTATTCGACCGCAAAAGCCATGTACTGTATTCAAAGCCTTGCAAGAAAGAAATCCTGGCAAAAATCGCCCTGCACTATCCGGAAGCGGAGTGGGAGACAGTATGGGAAAAGGTGCAGCGGCAGTACGCGGTCTTTCTCTCCGACTGGCGCACCGACTTGGGCGGCAAAAAGAACTTCCACAACGGCGTAGGCGGCACCTACGACTGCATCGCCATCATGAGCTATTATGTGGTCTGCAAAGCAGTTACTTCGTTCCGTGAAATCGAAGAGATGGAGGAAAATCAGATTCTTCCGACTTTCCGCAAGCTGAAAATTGTGGACTGCAACAAGCCGTTCTGGAGGAAGCTGATGTACAGGGCGTTTGTTCGTGCGAAAAGCGGCTGCGACAAATGGCACGATTACGAGATGTCGGTTGCGCCTTATGAAACCGACAAGCCTATTTATTATGAATTTACGGCGTGCCCGACAGCGGAGTTTGCTATCAAGCACGGTCTTACGGATATTATGCCCGCCCTGTGTAATGTGGACTTTGCGTCTATGGAGCTGCTCCATGCAAGGCTTATACGGACGAACACCTGCGTGGACGGCTGCCGATGCGACTACACCATCTGCGGCGATAAAGACCCGTACTTGAAGGGACATCCCGAATACCGGGATGAGGCGGGCTTCAGGAGGAATCGGTAATGCTTTTACAGGTGATTTTGGAAGGCATCGGGCTGGGCGTTCTGCTCATTTTGGTTTGCGCCATCGGTATCCGCAAGGGCGCGGTGAGCATGGTGCATCTTTACAGCCAGGAGGTGCAGGAGCGGTGCGTAACGCTGGGACTTACAACACACGCGAAAATCAAGCGAAATGCTTTGATTTTCAAAGCTGTCTGCGTCCCCGGATACATCGCCTATGTGCTGGTCTGCGTCTATGCGCTCAACGGCGCAAAGGGCTTCGTTCAGGGCTTTTGGCAGCTGCTGGTCATACTGTCCGTTATGAATCTCATAGACCGATTTTTGGTTGACGGCTATTGGGTAGGACATACGAACGCATGGGAAATTCCGGGAACGGAAGACCTGAAACCCTACATTACAGCCAAGGATAAGGGCAAAAAGTGGCTGTTCGGCACAATTGGTATGGCGGTCATTTCAGCAGCACTGGCGGCGATTATGATGCTTTTTATGAAAATATGAGGTGATAGAAATGCTGTTTCAAACATATGGTGACAGGAGGAATCCTGCCGTGCTGTTCTTTCATGCAATGGGTGTGACAGGAGCGAGCAGCGAACCGATCGCGAGGTATTTGCAGGATCGATATTTCTGCATCTTGCCCACCTCCACCGTTTACTGCGAGGGGCAGAAATATGTCAGCAAGCTGGACGAAATACGGCAGGTGGAGGACTTTCTGCATCGACAGGGCGTGGAGCGGCTGGCGATGGTGGTCGCTTCTTCCATCAGTGCAGACCTTGCCATGGCGTTTCTGACGCAGACGAAGCTGCCCGTGGAGTACGCTTTCTTTGACGGCGGGCAGTTCGCCCAAATCGGAAAGGGCACGCGCCGTATCATGACGCTGTTTCTGTATTTTGCCATCAAGAGCCTATATTGGTCGAAGGGCGGTACGCTGAAAAAGATACTGTGGTGTGACGACGATTCCATAAAGTCGTATTTTATAGACGCAGGGAAAAATCTGACCTATACAAATTTGCGGCGGCAGATTTCGGACAGTTTGGAGGATAAACCCTTTCCGCCGCTTTCAAAAGAATTGCAAAAACATACCTATTTCGAGTTTGGCAGTATAGAAGATCATTTCAAATACCGTCAAGCAGTGATGGAAGCCTACCCCTGCGGCCATTATCCCGTGTTTGAGGGATACGATCACATGCAATATCAGATTCGCGATCCAAAGGGGTTCGCCGAAATGCTGGCACACATCGCCGAGCGTGACTGTATGCCGGAACTGCCATTTATCAGAAAGTGAGTGATACCCATGAAATACAAAATCGAGAAAAACACCGTACAGGAGACGCTGATCATTCCGCTGTATGCGCGGAAGGTCTGCTCAGAACTATACCCGAATCTCTATCGGGACGAAACAGCGGTTCGCCTGATTGACGAGATCGACTACGATTTTTCAGAGGCGGAAAAAAACTCCCGCGGCCTGATGCAGCGTTTCGGTTCACTGGAGGTGGCCATGCGGCAGAATGACCTTGCTTTTGAGGTGCGGGATTATCTGAAATCTCACCCCCATGCAGCGGTGATCAATCTGGGCTGCGGGCTGGACAGCACTGGAAGAAGCTGCGACAACGGCAGCTGTAAAATTTACAATCTGGACTTTCCCGATGTCATAGCCGTGCGTAACGAGCTTTTGCCCGCCGGGGAGCGTGAGGAAAATATCCCATGCGATTTGAACAATACCGAATGGTTTAGAAAAATTGACTCTTCAAACGGCGCGGTATTCTTTTCCTCCGGGGTGTTCTACTACTTTTTAACTGAGCAGGTCAAGGCGCTGGTACAGCAAATGGCAGACGCTTTTCCGGGCAGCGTGCTGGTGTTTGACGCTGCAAATCGGACGGCGGATGATTGCAAAAACATGGCTCAAAAGCGCGAAAATCAAAGATGTCGGCGCATATTTTGCGGTTTCGGACGCTCCCCAAGAGATCAGTGCGTGGGATAGCCGCTTGCAGGTCACCAGCCGAGGCTATATGCTGGGCTACACCGATTTGAAAGACCCATCCGTCAGCGGATTTTTCCGGCTTCTTGCAAAAGTCGGTGACGGAATGATGAAGATGCAGATTGTAAAGATTAACTTTTGAAAGAGGTGTTTTGAATGAAACACATCCACTTTGATGTTGAAAGCGATGGCTTTTATGGCGCGTATTGGGCGTGCAAGGACGGATCGGACTGCACCGTCATCGCCATGCTCGGCGACGACCCCGAGGATTATATGGCGCACTCGGCGGTGAAGTGGCTGATTCGCCTCGGTGTGAACGTATTGACTATGTCGCCCGGGAAAAAGGACTACGGTCATCACAACTATCCCCTTGAATGCATCGAAAAAGCAATGGCATGGCTCAAATTACACGGAAACGAAAAAATAGGCATTGCGGGAGCCTCAACGACAGGTACCCTCGCCTGACGGCAGCATCGATATTCAGCGACATTTCTCTAACCATTGCAAAGACACCCAGCGACTTTGTGTGGAAGGGGTTCATGCAGGGCAAAAGGATGGCTGCAAGGAATGGCCAATCGAGGGAGAATCACTCTTTTCTTACAAAGGAAAGCCCTTGCCATACATGCCGTTTTGCTATCAGCACCCTGACTATTGGCGCATAATCTCGGAGGAGTCCAAACGCACCGGCGATATGATTGCCTCCCGCAAGCTGTTTGACGACTCTGAAACGGTGCCTCCGATCACTGAGGAGGAATTCATAAAGGTCGAGAATATCCGCGGTAAGCTGTTCCTTGTCTGCGCGGAGGATGATGCACTTTGGGACACCGCAAAATATATCCGCCGCATGGAGAAACGCCTTGCGGAGCAACCGCATACCTGCGCAGTTGAGGCGGTTATATATGAGCACGGCACGCATTTTGTTTTCCCCGATGGTATGCTCAGGACCATGCTGCCTGTTGGCTCGGCACTGTTTGTCAAGCTGGCATTCACCGCTGCGAAAAAATATCCCAAGGAGTGCAAAACGGCTCGCATTGACATTGACCGCCGCATGACCCACGTGATATGCGATTGGAGGGACAAAAAGTGACCTATTTGGGAATGCCTTTCGGCATGTGGACGCTGTTTGTGCCGTCCTTCCGAAACCAGCTGACAGCGGTGTTCGGCTACGGTACGAATACGAATTGTTCCGCATTAAAAAAGGACGCAGAATCTCTCCCACGTCCTCAAAACTATCTGGCTTTATCTTCTCTTACCTTCGATACTTCCTTATGTGCCGCTTCCTGCTTCACCTCTAGCCTCAAATGCATCTGCATTATACTGATACTCCTGCGGCTCAGCGACCATCGGTGAATATACAATCTCTGTTTCCACTCGCTCAGCTTCTGCCCTCTCCGGTTCCGTCTGTTCCTGCACCTTAGCATTCTCCATATGCTTTTCCTTATCAAGCTGCACATTCATAGCCAGATTATCCAGCTTATCAATAGATGCATCCAGATGAAGTTCCATTGATACAAGCATCTTTTTCACTGCTTTCATCGGACAAGTACTGCCTTTGTAATGGGATGTTTCTGCTCTTTCTGTGAATAATCCACCTCCGGCTTATCAGCAAAAGTACGAAATGCATTGGCTGCTGTCTGCCCGGTTTCACGAAATCCTTTTGCAAGAAGTGCTGTTTTTGCTATATCCTTATCCGTGGTCTTGATTGCACCTCTTACATTCTCCCGGATATCAAGAAGTCTTTTCTTAATTCCTAAGAACTCAGACACCCTGTATAACGCAGCTCTTCCCTTTTCCTTTGCTTCTTCGACTATACTCTTAGCAGTAGATTTGACCTGTGCTTTCACTTCTGATACCTGTGACTTTATCTGCTCACATCTGACATTAAGTCGCTCCTGTGCTTCTGACAATGCCTTTTTAGCATTATTGACAAGAGTATCTTCCTGCATTTCTTTGATCTGGTTCTGCATATTGGTGAGTTCTTCCTTCATGGAATCAATCTTTTTCTCCAGTCCATCCACATAGCTGCATATCTCAAATACATTGTTTGCCTGCTCTTTCATGGCATTTTTCTTTAATAATTCGAGAAGTTCTCTTATGACCTCCTCATTGGTAAGTGTTTTTCCTGCTTCTATATCCATTCTGTTTCCTCCATTCTGTAAATGGGGCAGCCATGGCCGCCCCTGTACTCTGATTACTAATTATCGAAAGGGTGTTGCCTCTTTGTCCTTCTCTTTATCGGGATTGCCATGCTGTTTCTCGGCACTCTCCCTCGCCTTTTCGTTGCTCTTATCCTTTGCTTTCTCATATTCAGAGATAATCTCCTTGTAGAGTTTTTCCCTGAAATCCTTTGTGACCGGATAGCAGATATCCTGATAGATTGGCTTGCCTTGCTGCTTCTGTAAAAATTGTTCATCGCATACGCAACTTCTTTTGTAATCTCAATCATTTCTCCATCAATATTTGCGTAGTACTTTCCTTCATAAAAATATGGGTGTTCAATATACATATCCGTTCCTCCTGAATTTGAAATCTTGTTGCTCGTTTCAAATCCAGAAGGAGGACCTCTGTTTAGGATCATGCCTGCTCCGCCTTTATCCTGCCGGGACATACCCGCAGCTATTGTCTGAGAAATTCAGGCACGAAAAAAAGCCTCAGTAGTTTTTTCTTAACTACTGAGGCTTTCGTCTCTTTCTTGTATTCAGTTATCTATGCCTTCTTTCATCAGCATAATCATTGTATCAGGATAAAGTTCACAAAGTATCCGCAATACGTTCCCATAAGTTCATGTCATTATTGAAATCGTACATATTTCAGTATGAAAAGTTCACCATTCAAATTCTGATTATTATTTCTCCACATACTCTTCTGCCATATGTACTGCCATAGCACCATCTGCCACTGCTGTTACTATCTGACGAAGTAACTTTGTTCTGACATCTCCTACAGCATAAACACCCGGAATACTCGTTTCAGTGTTTTCACCTGCCACAATATATCCTTTATTATCCAGTTCTATCTGATTATCTAAAAAATCTGTTGTCGGTTTTCTTCCTATACTCACAAACAGGCCGTCACATTCTATAATGTTTTCTTCTCCTGTAACTGTATCTTTCAACCGCACACCAGTCAATCGTTCTCCATAAAGCAGTTCTTTTACTGTACTATTCCATCGAAACTCTATATTTTCAGTTTTCATCAGCTGGTCATGGTAGATTTTCGTTGCACGTAATGTATCTCTACGATGAACAATGATGACTTTCTTAGCAATTCGACTTAAAAGAGCAGCATCTGATACAGCAGAATTTCCACCACCAACAACCACCACGATCTTATCTTTATAAAACATACCATCACAGGAGGCACAATAAGCAACCCCATGACCTATCAATTCTTTTTCTTTAGCGAGACCAAGTTCTCTTGGATTTGCTCCAGTAGCAATCACTACTGTTTTCCCAATATAAATTCCCGAACTAGTTTCTACTCTCTTAAGCTTTCCTGTTAAATCCATATTAAAAACTTCAGCATATTCACTTTTAGCGCCAAATTTTTCCGCCTGTTTTTGCATTTTCTCTGCCAATGAAAATCCGTCAATTCCATTTTCAAAACCAGGATAGTTATCAATCTGCCAGGTCAATGACATCTGACCACCTGCAGATAATTTTTCTATAACAATTGTATCAAGTCCTGCTCTGGCTGCGTATAATGCTGAAGTATACCCTCCAGGTCCTCCCCCTACGATAATCATATCGTAAACATGATTTTCATTCATACAGCAGTCCTCCTTTTATTTTTTCAATGCTTCATTAATAAAATTCTCTATCATTATTTTTGATTCAGGTGCAACAATAGAATCTATTGCCTTTCCATTTCGATATAAAACCAGCGTAGGAATCACCTCAATCTTTTCAGCTTCTGCAATCTGCGGTTCTTCATCAATATTTACTTTTCCAGCAACAAGAATATCGCTGTATTCTTCACTTATTTTTTCATAAGCTGCTCCAATTCTACGGCAATAACCACACCAAGGTGCCCAGAAATCAACCAAAACCGGTTTTTCCTTATGCATTAATTGTCCAAACTTTTCTTTATTTATATTTATAGATGTCATATTTTTCAACTCCTTCTCCTGTTTGAACTTAATATACCTCATAAAAAGTCTTACTTCAGTGATGATATCACAGAAAAGATAATTTACTTTATTACACTTCTTTTTATTTCTATTTATGGCATATGCCAGTTATATAATTGACGCATCTAAAAAAAGCAAGTATACTATGTTCGTAAAGGAGATAACGGTTATGAACTTTGAAAATTGTTTTCCACTATGGAATGACTTAAATACAACACAGAAAAAAATAATTTCAGACAATTTAATCACACAGTATGTAAAAAAAGGGACAATCATTCACAATGGAAACCTGGATTGCACTGGATTATTACTGGTTAAATCCGGGCAGCTTCGAACCTATATACTTTCAGATGAAGGACGAGAGATTACACTTTACCGTCTGTTCGATATGGATATGTGTCTTTTATCCGCCTCATGTATCATGCGGTCTATTCAATTTGAAGTAACCATTGAAGCAGAAAAAGATACGGATCTTTGGATCATCCCTGCTGAAATCTATAAGGGCATCATGAAAGAATCTGCTCCTGTCGCAAACTATACCAATGAGTTAATGGCTACCCGTTTTTCTGATGTCATGTGGCTGATTGAACAGATTATGTGGAAGAGTTTGGATAAGCGTGTTGCTTCATTTCTTTTAGAAGAAACATCCATTGAAGGAACAAACGAGCTGAAAATCACTCATGAGACGATTGCTAATCATCTTGGTTCCCACAGGGAAGTTATCACTCGAATGCTTCGATACTTTCAAGGCGAGGGTCTCGTCAAACTCTCCCGCGGCAAAATCACAATCCTTGATCCAAAAAGACTGGAAACACTCCAAAGGTCATAAAATTGTTTTTCTGTAACATATAAAGAAGAATCCTCCATTTATCAGAATTATGAAAGTCATTCTAATAAATGGGGGATCTTTTTATATTACGAGAAAATTATAAAAATATTATGATTATTTTTAATAATCCATACCACATGCATATGCCTTTTCAATCAGCGCACGGTCATTGACAACTGCATCATAGAAGCGGAATCCGCCGGAGAAGTTGTATGTTTCATATCCATTTCCTTCCAGAATACGACTGGCAATATAACTTCGCAGCCCACTCTGGCATATCAGGTAAACAGGCTTTCCCTTCTCAACTTCATTGATACGTTCCCTCAGTTCATCTACAGGAATGTTTTTAAATCCATTAATATGCCCCCTGTTAAATTCACCTACAGTTCTCACATCCAGCAACACAACACTTTTATCTCTAGAAATCTTATCCATATCTTCCAGATGCCATTGTTTTAAGGTACCTTTTGCTATATTGTCTATCATGAATCCTGCCATATTTACAGGATCCTTGGCAGAGGAATAAGGCGGTGCATATGCGAGATCCAAATCCTTCAGCTGGGTTGCCTTCAGCCCTGCATGAATTGCTGTTGCCAGCACATCAATACGTTTATCAACTCCTTCATATCCAATAATCTGAGCGCCAAGCAAACGATAGGTCTCTTTTTCAAAAACCACCTTCATGGTCATCACTTTTCCACCAGGATAGTAACCGGCATGACTCATAGGAGAAAGAATTACCGTATCTACCTCTAATCCTGACTTTTTTGCATTGGTTTCATTGATACCTGTAGTGGCTGCTGTCATATCAAACACTTTGATAACGGAGCTTCCCTGACTGCCCAGGTAACGACTATCACCGCCACAAATATTATCAGCGATGATTCTGCCCTGTTTATTGGCTGGTCCTGCCAAAGAAATCAGCGCATCATTACCCGTAACATAATGTTTTACCTGAACTGCATCACCTGCAGCATAAATATCCGATACAGAGGTTTCCATTCTGTCATTCACTACAATACTTTCCTTGATGCCAAGTTCCAGACCGGCTTCTTTTGCTAATACTGTGTCTGGTGTGACTCCGATTGCCAGAACTACCATATCAGCCTGAAGGGATGGATTATCTTTCAACAAGACCTCCACTCCGTTGTCTTTTTCTTTAAATCCTTCTACTGTATAGCCCAGTACCAGTTTTATCCCATGCTTTCTCATTTCATTATGGATCATGGATGCCATATCCGGGTCAAAAGGGTTCATCAGCTGCTTAGGCCGCTGGACAATCGTAACATCCATGCCAAGCTCCCTCAAATTTTCTGCCAGTTCCAGACCAATAAAACCGCCACCTGCCAATACAGCCGATTTTGGATGATTCTTATTTATATATTCCTTTATCCGAAAAGTGTCTTCTACAGTACGAAGTGTAAAAAGTTTATCAATACCTACTCCGGGAAGTCTCGGCTGTGTTGGCTTTGCACCTGGAGAGAGGATCAGCTTATCATATTTTTCTTCAAATATCTCACCATTCTCTAAATTTTTCACTGAAACCGTTTTACGTTCCGGATGTATGGAGATAACTTCATGATGAATTTTCATGTTAATACGGAAGCGTTTAAAAAAACTCTCTGGTGTCTGTAGTGTAAGTTCTTCCGGGTCTGTGATCACGTCTCCAATATAATATGGAAGTCCACAATTTGCATAGGATATGTATCCGGATCTTTCAAACACAGTAATTTCAGCATGCTCATTCAGTCTGCGTATTCTTGCTGCGGCTGTAGCTCCTCCGGCTACACCTCCTACAATTATTACCTTCATCTTATTTTTCCACCTTTCCTGAGTAAGCTGCAATGCCACCGATATTATTTACTTTAGAATATCCCATTCGTTGCAGTATCCCAGTTGCCTGGCGGCTTCGTGAACCGGAATAACAGTATACAAACAGTGGGATATCCTTATTCTTCGCTACAGAAGCAATATTGTCAAGTTGCTGCAACGGCACATTTTTACTTTCTGGTATATGTCCTTCCTGATGTTCCTGCGGTGTACGTACATCCAGCAGAACTGCATCATCAGTCCTTTTATATTCTTCTATGCCTTGATTAATATTCGACTGTTTAAAGAGATCAAAAAATCCCATTAGCACACCTCCCTAAAGCATTTCTAAAATCGCATTCTTAGGTCTCGCCCCTGAAACCTGCTGTACAATCTTCCCATTCTTCATAACCACTAAAGTCGGAATGCTCATAATACTGAACTTATTTGCCAGTTCAGGCTCTTCATCTACATTAATCTTTCCAACTTTAATATCTCTACGCTCACTTGCAATCTCCTCTACAATAGGTACTACCATGCGGCAAGGTGCACACCAAGATGCCCAAAAATCTAAAAGAACGGGTTTATCGGAATTCAGTACTTCGTTCTGAAAATTATTTTTATTGATATTAATAGCAGACATTTTACAGTCCTCCTTATCTTTTTCTTTTTGTAGATTTATTATAGTCTTAATTTCATTTATTTTCCGTGATTACATCACCATACCTCATTAACTTAACTTCTTGCCATACCATCTACACTTAATATAACACCTGTAATGTAACTCGCCTCATCTGAAGCAAGAAACACAAACGCATTGGCAATATCTTCTGGCTGTCCAAGACGACGCAATGGAATTCTTTCAATCATAGGTTCGATAACTTCCTTTGGCACGGCCTTCATCATATCAGTTTCTGTAATCCCAGGTGCAACAGCATTAACACGAATACCTTTAGGTCCTAGTTCTCTTGCTAATGATACAGTCAATCCGTTTACTGCAAACTTCGATGCCGGATAAGCAAACCCACTTGGCTGTCCCGAAATACTCACCATGGAAGAAGTTGAGAGAATAACCCCCTTGCCTCTTGCCACCATACATTCTGCTGCTACACGAGTAGTATTAAATACTCCTTTTACATTTAGATCCATGACTTTATCAAAAGTCTCCTCTGTATAATCCATAAATGAGGTGTTTTCTGAAATCCCTGCATTATTTACCAGTATGTCGACACATCCATATTTTTCAGTTGCCTCTTTAAAAGCCTTTCTGACAGACTCCATGCTCGCCAGATTTGGACTAATTCCAGCAACTATTGCATTGGGATATTTTTCTTTTAATTTATCTACAGCAACATCTGCCGATTCCTGTGAACTTGCTGCCAACACAACTGAAGCACCTTCCTTCAAGAATTTATCAGCTGTAGCAAATCCTATACCACGGCTTCCACCCGTAATGATTGCAACTTTATCTTTTAATCTCATTTAGACTACCTCCTTACTTAGTTTCTAACTACATTATAAGCAAAAGGTAGATTATTTTCTGTGATATCATCACAAAATATCGCAATAAAAAACCCTGTTGCTCACGCACCAGGGTTTTGGTTTATCCATCCGTATTTAACACAAGATTAGGCTCTATTCAACTTCTGAAAACTGATCTTTTCCAACATTACATAATGGGCATTCAAAATCTTCCGGAACATCCTCCCACTTTGTTCCTGGTGCAATACCACCTTCAGGATAACCTTCCTCTTCATCATATTCCCATCCGCAAACGTCACATACATATTTCATTAGTTTGTTCCTCCCTATATAGTCAAGTCTTTTTTCCTTGAAAATCAAGGATTTTTTAGTGTTTCATCAATAAATATCTCAGAAGAAGGAGCCATAGGAATGGACATTTCTCTGTATCTGGTACGAAAATAGTGGATTTTGGGTGCACGAAGTAAAACGTCTTCTTATTTCGTTTTACATGGCCTTGTGTGTACCCATCCATCTACGGCAGCGAACCTCCCATGTCTACCAGGATCATCAGTCTATGCCGAGTCCTAACTTCTCTCGTCCCGCCTGTCCATAACCAGGGTGTCAGCTCAGCTCCTTTACAGGGTCATGCCCTCTGGAATATATTCCTGCCGACTACTGGCTCATTCTTTGTTTGTTGTATTACTGACTTCTTTCCTGTAACAGCACCTTCCGGTGGACGTTTTCCTGTTACATTCCATTTACTTCTTAATTACAGCTATCATGGCTGGTCTCAGCCTTCCACTTCCCTCTCTGAAGGGCTCAGACCGGCCATGATACACTGTTTCTTTCTCTTTATGCCGCTGGCTGTATTTCTGGTCTTACGATGTCATTCAGCATCTTCTGACCATCATAATCCACACCTTTGGTTAGTATCGTATAAAATATCCGGATCAGCTTACATGCCACCGTTATCACTGACTGCATCTTTTTCAGTGGATTTTTCTCCCTTGTCCGGTAATAACTATGGATCTCTTTAAACTCCTTGTTTTTTCCGATCACGGATATCGCAGCTTCATATAATGCATATCTCAAACGCTTTCTTCCTCTGTGACTGATCCGGCTTTCTCCGTTGTGTTTCCCAGAGCTGTCCGCAACAATCGCATAACCGGCAAGCTTCTGCACCTGTTTCGGATTATCAAAACGTCCAATGTCTCCTACTTCTGCAATAAAGCAGCTCACCGTCTTTATCCCTATCCCATTGATCTCCATCAGCTTATCTATATAGGGAATTTCAGAAAGCGTTTTCTCTATCTCTTCCATAAGTTCATCCATCCGTTTCTTATATCCTTCGTAATCTTCCAGCAGGTTTCGGATCTCTTTTCTGGCACTTCTTGGTGCTTCCGTATTTCCAATGCTGTGCTCCGCTGCTGTTACCAGGGTCGTTGCCCTCTTAATCCCAGCGCCTTTCAGCCTTGCATCTCTCCATATTTTGTTTACACCTTCCACTCCAAGTTCCCTGATATCACAGGGCAGCGGTGCCTGTTTGATTACCATCAGTCCGCTTACTGCATCCGGATTCCTGTAAACGTTTTTGATCTCCGGAAAATAAATGCTGAACCAGCGGGCCATCCTGTTTTTGATCCTTGTGATTTCTTCCTGTGTCTGAATTCGAAGGTTAGACAGATTTCTGATCTCTGCATAGATCCCGGTTGGAATATATGGATATGAGAATCTTCCTTCATTTACCAGACTTGCAATTGTTTTTGGATCTTTACGGTCATTTTTACTTGGATTATTGTCATCCAGCTCTTTGGATTTCTTGACATGATGCGGATTCACATGTACCGGCTTCATTCCCTGTTCCTGCAGGTACGCTCCAAGGTTCAGCCAGTAGTGACCTGTTGGCTCCATTCCTGGAATAATAACTTCCATTCCATGTTTCTCTGCTATATCGTTCATCCATTTTTTGAATGCTGCAAATCCAGTTTCATCGTTACTGAAAGCAAACGGTTTCTTTGAGTACTCATAATTGCGCCAGTTAAAAGCCCTTGCATAATGGGTTTCACTTCCCACATCAATACCAATGATTAAAGTTTTTTCCGTAATAGATGCAATTTTTGCATTCTGTGTGTTATAATTCATTTCAAGTACCTCACTGTTTAATAAGATTTTTACTAACCGTGCAAAGTCAGTAATCTTATTTTACTCTGAGGTATTTTTTTCTCAACCTTCTTTCTCGGAATTCCCTATATTTGAATTATACAAGAAGCTCCTTTTCCAAGGATTGCCGCTGGAAATATCGTGTTCAGGATCCAAGTCCTATTTAATACTTGATTCTTTACCTTTTCTCTTACCGGAATCGGAAGAAATGAAGCAAAATAACATAATGCCTCTTCTTTATCAAGATCTTCCAGTTGGCGGAACAGTTCTTTTACAATGCCGCTGGCATCCTGTTTATCACTCCATACCATCATCTCCGAAAGGGAAGCTTCTTCTATCTGTGCTATTTCCTGCAACAGTGCCTTTCTTTCTTCTTCCGTACCCTGTATGGTCTTTAACAACTGAATAACCTCTTTCAAATAGTGAATCTTTCTCATTAAATTTCCTTTGGAAGAGGCCCCGGCATATTCAGCCTCCATCCGGACAGCCTGAATCTTACGTCTTCGTATCGCAATCAGTTTAGGTTCAGTAATACACTTTTTCTTCTGCCAGTTATTTTTTCTGCAATAGAGTTCTTCCAACAGATCACAAAACTTACCAATGAGCGGTGCATCGCAGCTATTGTCATCGTAGGTTTTCAAGATATTTTCCACATAAGGGATCAGATATCTTGTATCCACTTTTTCCTCCATGGCAGTTTTTATCAAATATCCAATTTTTGCATGGCTGCTGTTATCATACTCTTCTAATACTTTTATCAGCAGATTCTTTCGCACCTCTTCATTGATTTCCTTGCTTCGGATTTTTTTAGAGATAAACAAGATCCGGTTTATAGCCATGATATGATCTGCAAATGCACCGGTGTTCTTCAGGTGTTCGCAATAAGCCGTTTCTGCTATTTTAGCATTTGAGAAATCATTTTCCACAACCCATAAAAAATCCGATATCTTTGCCTTGTTGATCGGTGCGATGGGATAGCTTCGGATTTCCTCCAGCAATGCCTGATACTCTTCTCTATTTATATCTTTCCGATTCCAAATGCTGCGGGCATAGGAAAATGGTACGTCTTTAGGCGTATCGATCCATCGTTTCACAATAATATCTACCAGAAGATTCCTGAATTCCCCATCCATCGGTCCGCAGAAATCTGTCAGTGATTTCTCTGCCGTTTGAAAATTAGGTTCTTTTAAAATCTCTGCGATCCGTTCTGCCATTTTTTCTGCCATACATATTCCTCCAACCTTTTTCTATAGGAAAAGTATAACGTATTTTTCTTTTTCCTGTAAAGCAGAAAGACCTGAAATTCCAGGTCTTTCGGTCATCATTGATTAGAAATTGAAATTCACACTCTATTTTACATCCTTGGAACCCATAGAAGCCGCCCATCCAGCCTGAATCCTTTGTATTACGCTTCCATCCCGTGCATCGATTGTAAGGAGTGGAACACCTGCATCATCCATCGTCACGTCTCCTATGACCGGTCCATCCTCCCCATTTCCGTACTCATACTCTGGCTCTTTGGATGTCCAGGTTCCATAAAAATCCCACACCGGGATCAGGACTGCTTCGGTATCGCTGCCTTCACTGTCTGGCATGCACATATAACCCAGCTGTACCTTTGTTATGGTTATCTCCGCACTCTGTGCATCAATGGACGGATAACGGTAGTGGCTTCCTCCATCGACAGAGATCAGACGATTCTTGTCTTCTGTCATGACCTGCAAAGTGATCGTTTTTTCAAAGATATCCTTGACCTCATCAAAAGGAAGTAGGAACAGCCTTTCATCGGAAGCATTCGATGCTTCTATGGGATTTCGGTGCAGAAAACTCTGAAGTGTCCCACTGCAAAAGTCCATCGTCAGTACTTCATTTTCCCATCCTTCAGACTGTCCTTCATGAAGTGTTCCATCTTCGTTTTCCCATTCAAGAGCCTGCTCATTAACAGGCAGAGAGGTTTCCCTCACATAATTAACCGGAACCCCGTCTATCATCCGTTCAAAAATGAAATCATCTTTTTCCAAGGTAGTGCTTCCTTCAGTAAGTGCTTTTGAGGAACTTTCAAATATCTCCCAGTTTCCGGACACAAGACCTGAAACCTTCTCCTTTGCTTCCTTTTCAGATACTTTCCCGCTTCCTGCCTTTATATAATTTTGAAAGCGTTCTTCCCTTTCTTTTTTCTCACTCGATTCCAGGGTCATGTCTCCACAATCGTCAAAGATAAACTTCGCTATCCCAAATCCCAGTTCCTCCACATCCGATACCTGCTCACTCTGTGTATAAGAATACCGATAGGTCAGTCCATCTACTTTATATGTCCCCGCCTGTTCGTTCTCATTCTTCTCTTCCTGCATGGGCTGTCCTTTTCCGAATGTGTCTTTTATTTTATTCTGTTCTTCTTCAGGAATCGCCACCCTTTTTACTTTTTTTAAACAGATTGCATCTACATCCGGCACTTTTACCGGTGCATCCGCTGTCAGGGTAAAATTCATCGGAGTTTCTTTATCCTCCCGGTCCGCTGATCTTAGATCTGCCTGGATCGTTGTCTGGTATGTTTCCGGTGCCTGTACCTGTTCGGCAACGGTTTTCTGAACTGTCTCCTTTTTCTCTTCTTTTTTCTGTTCTGTCTGATCCTTTTCTTCCACAACAGCAGACTGGACAATACGGTCACATCCGGATAATGTCAAAAGATTCATACACAGAACGGCTCCCATAAACATTTTTATTTTCTTCATCCTTTTTCCATCCTTTCCTGTCGGTATTAAAAAAGGTACCCTCTTCTTATGAGAAAAGAGTACCATATTGCTTCGCCGATGTATTCATCAAGATGTAAACAAATTGTAAATCAGAAGATGGCTCTTACCGTGGTCCCCTCTCTCTGTCTGCTTTCGATTTTCAAGCATCCGCCATGGATTTCAGCCACCTTCACACAGAGTGCCAGCCCAAGTCCGGATCCGCCTTCTTTTCGGCTTCGTGATTTGTCCACCATATAGAATGCATCTGTAATCTTTCCCAGTTCTTCCTCCGGGATCCCCATTCCGGTATCCGACACCTCAAAGATCTTTTTTCCAGCTTTCTCATAAGCCTTTACCCAAATGCTTCCACCGGCATCCGTAGCCTTTAGGGCATTGTCGATCAGGTTTATCAGAAGGCTTTCCATCAAGGCCGGATCCATTTTCATGGAAAAGGCTTCACATTCCATCTTGAGGTGCACCGCTTTCTTTTCTGCCTGTTCTTTTTCCATGTCTATGACATGGTTTAAAAGGTCACCTGCCATGGTCATTTCCATCTGTATGGCATGGTTCTGATAAAGCCCCAGCATCTGCAGCATCTTCCCAGAAAGAGCCTCCAGGCGTTTTCCCTCCCGGTTGATATGTTCCAGTGCCCGGTCTTTCTGTTCATCTTTCAGCTTTACATGGCGCAGGGTATCCGAATACCCGATAATGGACGTTAACGGGGTACGCATTTCATGGGAAAGTGCCCCCATGAGCAGCTCCTGTTTCTCTGCCACTTCCTGTAGCTTCTCCATCTGTTCCACAGTTCTTCGCATCATCATATAAATAAAAAGGCCGGCGATCAGGAACACAGCCAGATAAATTCCCAAAAACCAGACAGCGGTCTGTCTCAGCTCTGCAAAAAGCCCTGTGACTTCCCGGACAGAGAGGACTTCGTATCCTTCCGGTCTGGATAATGGTTCCATCTGGAGAAGGAGGTATTTCTGTCCCAGTTTCTGTATCTTGTAGGCATACGGATCTCCTTCATCCTTTAAGCCTAAATTTTCGAGCCCCACCACTTTATAATCTGTCAGGTTTTCAATGACGGCATTGCTTTTTCGGTCGATCAGGGCCATGCCTTCCCCACAACATCGCTGGAACTGAAAGCCCATATAGGCCTTCTTTCCAGTCTCGGACATCTGCTCATATTTGCTGTTATCCCAAAATTGTTCCAGGAGTATCTTGCCATTTTCCAGCTGTCTTCCGTAGGTCTCTGCAGCATTATTGAGGCTTCGTTTTCCTGTGATATAAAGACTTAGCGTTCCCACTGGGATCAGGGCACATAATAGCGTTACCAGCATAAGAAGTACCGTTCGTTTCCACAGCTTCATCCTTATTCCTCCAGACGGTATCCAAGTTTCGGGATCGTCCTGATCTCATCATAAAGTTCCAGCTTTTTTCTGAGCTGTCCGATATGGACATCCACCGTCCTGCTTTCTCCCAGGTAGTCTTCTCCCCAGACCCGTTTTAACAGTTCTTCCCTTCCAAGCGCAATATTCTTATTTTGCAGGAGCAGCACAAAGAGGTCATATTCCATTGGCTTTAGGCTTACTGGAAGCCCGTCTTTGTAGACCTGATGGCTTTGCATGTCCACCAGGATGTTCCGGACCGTTAAGACTTTCTTGGCCCGTCCCGTCCTCTCCAGTACCTTCTCAATGCGTACCAGAAGTTCCAGCATCTCAAAAGGTTTTACCATATAATCTTCCGCACCCAGCTTTAATCCCTTCACCTTGGAAGCCACATCATCCTTTGCAGTCAGGTAGAGCACCGGAAGCTCCTTCTTTTTAAAATCCTCCATCAATGCAAACCCGTCCTTTCCCGGCAGCATGATATCCACTACTGCCAGGTCCGCATCCTCCTGCCATAAGAGCAGCCTCTGGGCTTCTTCCCCATCATACGCTGCCACAGTCTCATACCCTGCTGCCTCCAGGTTCATGCACAGCAATTCTGAAATTGCACGGTCATCTTCTATCACCAAAATTTTATTTTTCATTCCCGTTGCCACCTTTAACGCTTTTCTATAGTATAGTTTCTTATATCCCAAGTCTACATTGCATTTGTTCTTACCTTCTCATCATTTATACGTATCAGGGCACGATAATGTGACCAGCTCAATTCAGGACACAGTGTGTCTCGAATTAGAAAAGTACAATAAAACTGAAATTATAGATTTTTGTCTCTTTTCTTTTTTGCCATTACGAATCCAAAAATTAAAATCAAGTTCATAACCAGTACAACTATGCTACCTTTATAGTGGTTCAGTTGTCAAGACAAAAATTTAAGCTTTTTATAATGAACTGATATATGTAACTGGGTAGGGGAGAAAATCCCCTCTTAGGCTGCATGATCATCCAGTAACAGGATTGGATAATAGCAGGATGCCGGTGTCTGATTATTGAGTGCAGAATGACAACGTTCAAAGTTGTAAGTGTGCACATAGTTACTGATTGCCTTCCGTGCTTCTCTGATATTGTTATATTGGGTTAGATATGCTTCCTCGTACTGAAGCTCCGGAACCATCGTTCGATCATGATATTGTCAGCCCAGCGGCTTTTACCATCCATGCTTTGACGGATCTGGTTTTCTTTGAGAAAGTTCATGTACTCATTGCTTGTAAACTGACAGCCCTGGTCCGAATTCAGGATAACAGGTTTTGCTACCATAAACGCCTTTTTTAACGCAGTTATGACCATTCTGGTATCCAGAGTATCATCGATTTCCCAACCAACGATACAGCGGCTGTACCAGTCGATCACAACGGTCAGATACAGGAATCCATGCTTGATGGGGATGTATCTGGAAGATGGTCATCTCCGCATAGACAACAACAGTGCAGAACGTGCATTGAAAAACTTTGCAGTAGGACGCCGCAACTGGCTGTTTGCCAAAAGTGTACGGGGAGCAGATGTCAGTGCCCTTGTTTACAGCATTACAGAAACGGCACTTCTGAACCATCTGAACCCATACACATATCTGACCTATATATTGGATGAACTCAGAAAAATGGGAGCTTTTCCTAAAGAGGAAGAATTAAAGAAACTGCTTCCATGGTCAGAGGATCTTCCGGAATACTGCCGTACTAAACTAAAAAAATAATACTAAGCCATCTGATAGAGAATCTGGCAGACAGCCAGGAACAGTATCAAATGGCTTTTATAAAATGTCAATATACGAATGATTACCTACTTACGGAATATGCGCGAAATCTCTGTTGGAAACCACAAACTACAATGTTACAGAAATTTCCAATCTGGTTGGATATGAAAATCCATTATATTTCAGCCGCTTCTTCCGGAAACACGGAAACAGTTTGGCGCTTCGCCGTCACAGTTTCGGAAACAACTGTAGCAGAACGCAAAAAAACTATAGTTCGTAAAAATTCTGTTTTTCTAATGATAATCTTTTTTACACATTAAAAGTCAAAAATGCTTAATAAAAACAGCGATTTTTGTAGCAAAAATCGCTGTTTCCGTTTTGAGAACATCATTAACTTTTAATTTTTAACCTTTTACTGCACCTGCCATTACCCCTCCGATAATACGTTTCTGCATTACAAAATACAAAACAAGAATTGGTATCATTGCAAGCACAAAAGCAGCAAATGCCATATTTAGCTTAATGCTATATTGTCCAAAGAAAAAATACTGAGTCAATGGAATTGTTCTAACCTCTGGTTTTTGTGCGATAATTAATGGGATTTGAAAATCATTCCATACTGACAGCGAATTTAAAATCAATGTTGAAGATACAATTGGTTTCATCAAAGGAAAAACAATCTTCCAGAATGTATAAAGCTTGCTTCCTCCATCAATGTAAGCAGCTTCTTCCATTTCAAGCGGAATATTTCTGATAAATCCCACGTACACAAATATATTATATGCAAGTTGAAAACCACAAATTGTCAGAATCATACCAATGCGTGTATTTAGAAGTCCAGTGTCTTTCAACTGTATGTATAATGGAAGCATCACAACCTGAAATGGTAAAATCATGGCTGCTAAAAAGACATAATAAAAGGATTGAAAAAATTTTGATTTCATGTTTCGTGCTATGGCATAAGCTGCCATACTGCATACAACCATCAAGAGGACAACACTGATTACTGTAATAATCAAACTATTTTTAGCTGCTGTCCAAAAATTCGATACTTCTATTGCTTCGGTAAAATTTTCCCAGTATATCTGCTTTGGAAAGGCAAGTCCTGTTTTCATTGTTTCCTCTGGAGATTTTAAAGCATATGCAAATGCGATATAAAAAGGCATAATGAAGATAGTCACAAGGCAGATTTTCAAAATTAGTGCTACTCCGTTAGCAACATGTTTTTTCATTTTCATCACATATCAATCTCCCTTCTTCTTAACAACGTGGATACTATCCCTGAAATAATGAAAATAAACACCATCATAAGAATCGCAGCTGCTTGTCCATATCCAGCTCTATTATATGGGAATGTATAGTTATATACATACATAGCAAATGTCTCTGAAGTTCTACCTGGTCCTCCGTTCGTTGCTGCCATAACATAGTCAAACACTTTCAATCCCCAGCCCAAAAACAGTGTCACGTTTACAGTAAACGCCGGAGCCAGCAATGGTAATGTGATACTAGAAAACATTTTCCAATGGTTTGCACCATCTATTTTGGCAGCTTCATAATATGTATCTGGTATTGCCTGCAATCCAGCGAGATAAATCAGCATTGAATAGCCTATATCTCTCCAGAATGCCATAATGCAGATGCCCCACATAACCGTATTTTTATTTCCTAATAAACTTTTTATTCCAAAAATCCCGTAAAACACATCGCTATAAATATATTTCCATATAAATCCTGTTAAAACTAAGCTTAAAACAAATGGCATAAAAACGCAGGTTCTGAATATCCGGTTGCTTCTTTTATTTTTCCGAAAAGCAAAAGCTACTCCAAGTCCTGCAACGTTATCAATAATCACCGTAACAATTGTGAAAAACAAAGAATTCTGAATCGGTCCCTTGATACTTGGATCTTTTAAGATTTTAAAAAAATTTTTAAGTCCCACAAAATTATATGTAGTTGAAAAGCCATCCCAGTCAGTGAGAGAAATCCTTACCCCTTTTATAAAAGGATAAACAACAATAAAGCAGAACAATATTAATGCAGGAACCATAAACAAAAAATTGGTTATTTGATTTTTCGCTTTTAGCTTCATATCTTATCCATACCTCCAAATTGCTACATCCGGTATATGTTTTAAGATTACATATACCGGATGTATTAATTGTATCTTATTGAATAGCAGCTATTTCTTCATCCAACTGTGCAATCATGGCATCAACATCGCAGTCTGTTTCTGCCGCAAGTTCTTCTTGCCATTTGCGAAATGTTTCATCATACTGTCCGGAAAAAATCTCTTCTGCCTCATAATTGTAAACATTTCCATTTTCTTCGATATTAATAAAATCCTGTACAATTGGAGACAATTGTGTTTTATCTATATTTGTGGTACATGGTATATCAGAACCTTTTTCATTAACAATTGCTGCTCCCTCAGGAGTTGTTAAAAATTCAATAAATTTCTTTGCTTCTTCTATATTCTCGGATTGAGCAGTTACCATATATCTTCCATCAGGTGCAAGACCGAGAACTGGCTGATCATCATCTGTGTTTGGTGTTGCAAAAAATCCTATCTGGTCATCTACTCCTGCTTCTGCAAATTCAGAAATTTCCCAGTTTCCGCTGATTAACATTGCGGCTTCTCCAGTAATCAACATATTTCTGGCACGTGAAGCATCTGTACCAAAGTCATCACCGCCTTCAAATGATAATCTGTCTACGGTTCTCTGCACACATTTTCTAAAATCAGGATAATCGGAAAACTTCTTGTTTCCGTCCATAATATCCTTAAACATTTTGGGATTCTGCTGTAACGTGTATCCATACAGATCACTCTGCAAATCGCACTGTGCCATCCAACTTTCTTGAAAACCATGAGCAAAAGGAACAATCCCTGCATTCTGAAGTTTTTCAGCAATGTTCATTAGTTCTTTGTGCGATTTAGGAATCTCAATATTGTTATCCTCAAATACCTTTTTATTATAAAAGATTCCCATTCCTCCTTGATTCAACGGAACCGCATATACTTCCCCGTCCACTTTCATTGATTCTAGCCATTTACTATCTATGCTTTTTATAAATTCTTCATCTGTAAGAGGTTCAATATGTCCTGCGCGAATCAAGTCTATGTACATCTTAGGTCTACCCATAATCAAATCCGGAGCATCCCCTCCTGCCAATTTTGTTTTTAACATAGTATCATATGAACTAAAATCAATTCCTTGTTCTTCGACTTTTATTCCCTTATTTGCACTTTCGAATCCCGCTATTAAGTCTGAAAGCACCTTGCGTCCGGCTTCTTCACCTGTATGGTGAAATAGAGTTATTGTTTTTTCCTCACTGTCAGCCTTTACTTCTTTAGCGCTTACATTACTTGTGGTTATTGCTGCAATTGTTGCTACACACATTGCAAAACATATGATTGTCTTTCTTTTCATTGAGTGTATCCTCCCTTTTTCTTGATGAACACATTATATCAGACGTTTTTTCAATATTATATTCGACTACTTTTACAAAACATTAGCTTTTTTTACCTCTTTTATACTCACTTGGTGATATTCCTTCAAATCGCTTAAACACCTGATAAAAATATGCATACTCTGCGTATCCTACTTTTTCTCCTACTTCTGCAACACGTATCCCCTCATTTAATAATTGTTTTGCTTTCTCTAATCTTACTTGCGTAAGTATATCAACAAAATTGCTGCCTGTTTCCTTTTTTAGTAACCTGCTCAAATAGGATGGATTCATATTTAAATAATCTGCTAAAGAACCTAATGTAACGTTTTCTTTATAATTATTCCGTATAAATTCCATGGCATGTATGATTGTTGGATTCTTTTTCAATGCATTTCTATTATTCTCCGTTTGTATTTCAGATGAAATTTCACTTAAATACTTCCGTCCTTCTTCAACGCCCTGAATTTTATTGATGCTTTCCAATATTTGATCAATGCTATAAGCACTATTAATTTCAGGTAGCTTTTTTTCATAATATTTATAAAGCGAAATACATGTTTCGCTAAGCAAACATTTAATTTTGAATATATCTCTTTCTGAAATATTTAAAATATCATTGATAACTCTTTCAACTTCTATATAAAGATTTTCCTGGTCAGAAGTTTCAAGTAATTGATAAAAAGCATCCATGTCTTTAATAATTTGTTTAGACTCGCTTTTTCTCAATACAGGCTGACTTATTATAATAGAATCTGTATCGCCTAAAAATATAGCACGATTTAAACACTCTTTTGTTTGCTCGTAATTACAAATAATCTCCTTTATATCTGTCGTAAGACTGCTAATACAGAATTTCACTTTAATAGAATTGCTATATTTTTCTTTTATGTAATCTTGTATGTGATATAAAATTTTCTTTATATGAACCCTATAGTTTCTAGAACTCCAGGATTTTTCTATTCCTATTACGGAAACAATATCTTCCCTGATTAACAGATTCACATTTTTTTGAAAAAAAAATTGTTCAAAACATGCATTTATTATCCCGTTAATTTCCATTACTATTCTACTGTCATGAGACTGGGGTCTTCCTACAACTATCCCATAGTTTAGATTTTTTGAAAATCCATTCTCCAAAAGTTGCTCATCTAATTCATGAAGATTACCTGATAACAATATATTTTTAATAATATTATTTTTTGAAAGTCTTAGATTTTTCTTTTCTTTTTCTCTAAATACAGCATTCTCTTCTTGTAATTTTTTTCTATATTGATCTTTTTTATTTTTCGCAGAAAGGATTTCTGTTAATTTTAGCAATACTTCTTCCATTTTTTTATTGTCAATGGGTTTTAAAAGCAATTCATTTACACCAAGGCTAATTGCTCTTTTAGCATATTCAAATTCTTGATATCCGGTTATCATAATAATCAATATATCAGGGTACTGCATTTTTATTTTTTCACTCAATTTTAAGCCATCAATTTCTGGCATTTTTATATCAGTAATAACTATTTCTGGTTGTAATTGTCCAATCAGATTCCATGCTTCATTTCCATTTTCAGCACATTGTATAACTGTACACTGATATTTTTTCCAATTTATCGTTTCTCGCAGTGACTCGCAAATTAAGGGATTATCATCTGCAATCAAAACCTTATATCTCATTTAGATCTTCTCCTTTAAATACAATTGGCATTTTTAGAGTTACGATTGTTCCCGATATGTTTCCACGTCTAATCTTAATTCCATATTTTTCTCCATATAATATTTTAAGCCGCTTATGAACAGCCTCCAACCCAACCCTGGTATGTTTGTTCTCTCGATTTTCATCAACAATATTCCCTTTGATCCATTCTTCTGAAATACCTATACCATTGTCTTCAATTGTTATTTCCATATCCTTGCCAGAACATCTTGCTTCAATGCAAATATATCCATAACCAGCTCTAGGCTCTATTCCATGAACAATTGAATTTTCGACCAACGGTTGTAAAATTAATTTTGGCACAATTGTATCCATGAGAATAGGATCCAGATCAAAATCAAGATGTATTCTTCCTCCAAATGACATATTTTGAAGAATAATATAATGTCTAACATTCATTATTTCTTCTCTTAACATTACATATCTTCCACGGTTGCTGATAGTTTCCCTTAAATAATTTCCAAGAAGATTAATACTGTCAGCAACAATATCATCATGATTCAATTTTGCAAGGCTATTGATACTTTCCAAAGTGTTATATAAAAAATGCGGATTCAATTTTGATTGAAGAGCATCATATTCAAATTGTAAGGCTTTTAGTTGTGCATTCTTTCTCTGTGTTGTTTCTTTGGCGACATTATCCATCAGTTCCTCTATTTTTATAACCATTTGATCAAAAGCATTTATTACGGAACCTATCTCATCTTGAGTAACGACTGTATTTTTTGGTGAAAAATCACCTTTTTTAACATCCGCGATTCTTGCCGATAATATTTTAAGACTAGATTCTACTTCCTTATAAAGCCATAATGCTAGTAATATAGATAATATGATTGCCACAACAATCACATACCAAGTTGATATAAGCATTTTCCCTGCTTTATTCGAAATGTTTTTTGTATCAATGAGATTTATAATACATATCCCACTTTTTTCAAGTATTTTATACGTAACCAAATATTCTTTGTCTTTATAAAAAACTCCTTGTTCTTGTACATCCATATGGTTAATACTTTTAACAATTTTTCCTATGTTTTGCTCTGATTCTACCAATACCTGCTGATTACAATTTAATACAAGAATATCATTTTCTTCTGTTGTTATATCGTTATAAATATTTTGAAAAAAGTCTATGTTCAATCCAATAGTTAAAACCCCGACGGGTAGCATAGTATTTTTATCGAATACTAATCTACTGCAAAACACCAATTTATTATTGTATGGAGTCCAATATGCCTTTCCACACATTTCCTTGGCCTTTTTAATATCTGTTAAATCTTCCTGGACATATTTATTTGCTCGTTTTGGAAAGTTAGCATATTTATAATGATTTCCATGATCATCCATCACCAAAACTACTTCTACATATTTATTATAGTTCATAATATTTGTGCTAAAAGACTGTATTCGTTTCTGAGCCTCCAATCTTCGTTCATTATATATAGGATTCAACGCTTTATAGATATCCGACTCAAAAGACTCTTTCACAACAAACTCATTAAATTGTTTAATTCTCACATCCAAATTCTGTCCAAGTTGCAAAATTATTTTTTTTGACGAATCAATATATCCTTCTGACAGCATTCTTTTTGATATAAAATAATTGGAAATTCCAAGTAAAATAAACATAATCAATATAATAGTAAAATTTACAAGCAAAATTTTTTTCAAAATAGAAATGTTGTTAAATATCTTTAAACGCTTACCCATTTCTTATTCTCCCCCAAATACGTTTTCAAAGAAAAAAGGCAGCAAAAAATTCCTTTCCTGCCGCCTTCAAATCCAAATTAATCATATTTTGCTACATTTTGTAATATTTTTCTGCACTCTGCTGGAATTCTTCCAAGTCCATCAGGGCCTACATTTAGCAAATAATTGATACCCATATTATTCAATTTATGTTTAATATCCGCTATTTTTTTTGCAGATTTCCAGTTCTGATCCCATGCACAGTATCCCCAACTGTTATTTACAGTTGCAGCTGTTTCATATAGGCCATAGGGTGATGGCTTGAATCCGTCAATATCATTTAATAATATCTCTTTCAACTCTGTGTCTTTTGGTATAAATTCCGGAACTTCATTATCTCCCAGAGAAACATAATCATATGCCCCATTACCTAATCTTGAATTTATCAGGCAGTCTGGCTGATATTTTTTTACCAGATCAAAAATAGCCTGACTATGTTCCTTTTTCAGTGTCATCGGCACATCAAACCAAAATAGACACAGTTCTCCATAATTGCTAACTAATTCTTCAATTTGAGGATAGATTTTATTACGGAAGCACACATCATAGTCTTTCTTATCATTATCTGGATAATCCCAATCGTTGCACCATGCTGTTCCCTCACAGGGAATGTGTCCTGATAAATACCCTCCTCCATTTTGGTCATGCCAATCAAGATCCTGAGAGTAATAAAGTCCAAATTTCAAACCATGTTTGTAACAAGCTTCAGAAAGTTCCCCCAAAACATCACGTTTAAACGGAGTAGCATCAACAATGTTAAAACTATCCACTTTAGAATGATACATTGCAAATCCTTCATGATGCTTACTCGTAAAAACGATATATTTCATTCCGCAATTTTTAGCAAATTTTGCAATTTCATCCGCATCAAAATAAACCGGATTAAATGCCGTTGCAAGTTTATCATACTCAATTTGTGGAATTCTATATCTTGTCTGTATCCATTCTGCATAATTTCCGCAACGCTGATCTTTCCATTCTCCTGCTAAAAGCGAATATAACCCCCAATGAATCATCATTCCGTATTTAGCATCTTTAAACCATTTTTTCATATCCATGCCATTTTAGCTCCTTTTCGTTAGTTAATTTATTTTAACAAAACAGTAGATATTTTAATATTCCGCAGGTTTTACATTATATTAGTTTTTTTGACTTTCGTCTAAATAATTGAAAAAGATGCGTCAACTTCTCGTAAACGATAGAACCTGAGTACCTTGACAAATATCAGGCCGCTTTTAGCGGACATATTATTTTTCAACTGCTTTCTTAGGCTTCCGGATATGTTCAGGCAAAGACGCAGACCATGGCAGAAGTTCCGTTAGAAAGTCAGTGCTTTTATCCTCTGCATGCTTTGGGATCTCTGTCAGCAGATATTCAAAATAAGCATAAGGCTTCAGATCATTCGCTTAAAAAATTTCTGGGATGTGATGCATTACGCGTCTTCTGGTATTCATAGAGGACGATCTGACGCTCCGGATACATAAACCCTGACCGGTAGACCCACATATAACTCTTGCTTCCGGCAGAACGTCCGTCTTTATTGACGAGGACCGGAGTTTCATCGGCCTGTATTACGTGATAATCATACAAAAGCTTACGATACTGGTCTTTAGTGATAGACATTGCTTCATCTGCAGAGCACGGCCATCGGAACGCACCATTATCAAGCCTTTTGTACATAAGAAGGAATCCATCTCCTTCCCATAGTAAAGCTTTGATACGGTCAGATCTTCTTCCACAAAACAAAAATAATGTATTTTTATCATATGGATCAAGTTTGAACTGAAAACGCACGATTGTTGCCAGGCCATCAATCCCGCGCCTGAGATCTGTGAATCCCATGGCAAGATATACTTTTTTGAAACCGGAAGCATCCGCATCATTCAACATGGCTGAATGCCCCTATAAGATGACGCAGCATTTCCGGTGACACACCAGAAAATATTTCTGCTGAAAGTCCCTTAGTATTTTTAATTCGTATTAAAGGAGCTGTATCATCGGAAGTAACGGTTTGCGGAATTTTGGGAAGTTTGGTTGAAGCAGTCGTTGGAACTGGTAATTCTACAAAAGCAGTAGCAGCCGTCCCCTGTACCTGCTCCAGACATACTTCACGGACACGACGAAGACGGTAGTAATAGTTTGCTTTTGTAAGATTATTCTGGGCACACCAGGTTTCAACATCCATTCCCTTCGGTCGACTTTGGCAGTTGCGGATCTGCTCTGCCCACTGTTGGAGTCTGACCTGCTGAGCCACAAGGCTGGTTTGTATAGCCATAACATTCCTCCTGATCATAGCAAGTTAAAAAAGTTGAGTACTAAACTTTTTTGACTATTTGATTTTGTTGAATATAATTATGGCACGAGTTTACAGGTATGAAAAGGTACTTAGGTTCTACCGTTTACGAATTTTCAAAATTGAAATTACTGTTCTTCTATTGAATCAATATTTTCAATCCGCATCAGCTTAACTACCTGTTTATCTTTTTTCTCTGTATAACAAATTTTTATCCATTCATCATCTACATCTATAATCTTGCAGGATAATTCAGTTTTTCCAGCAAAACTAAAAATGAACTCTGATCTGATAATACATTGTTTTCCTACGAGATCATTAATCAGCTTTGACATATATGCCACTCCTCTCTGTTTTTTCTCCAATCGTTTTACTTTCGTTTCCAAATGCTTTACTTTTCCCGGATACGCTGAATAACAAAGCATCAGCAACAATGCTACAATTCCAAACCATTCCATCTCTTTCTCCTTACAGCATTTTCACATTCTACAAGTCGTAAAACTTTATACTTACTCTTCAGCATCCATCCACATCAATACTTTTTTACAATGCGGACAATGCCATGCACGTTGTTCTCCTGGATATTGCAAAACAGTAACAGTTTTTCTGGAAAAAAATCCTTTTATGCCTGTTTTCTTTTTTTCTGTATCAGCCGTAAATTCATATGAGTGTGATCCACCTTGTGCATAGCCTTCTACTGTCCCTTGTTCCATTTCAGTTCCACAATCTAAACATTTCATTATAATTATCCTTTCACCGTACAGATTATCACTTACATTTATAAAATTCCTGAAATCCTGCTATGAATGATAAAAGAACTATTATAATGTATGCAATCCTAACTACTGCATGACTGGTTGTCCAACTGTCGATGGTAATCAAAGTCCACATAATTCCCTGAATTATCTGTATTGTACCATTAATTTTAAAGTTATTATTCTTCTTATATCTTGTAATCAATAAAACAAGATATCCAATTAACAAAATTATCAACAAAAATAACATCATTATGTCTACCTCCTTGAAGTGATATTTAGCCATCCAAATCATATCACACTCTCCGTCATATTTCCATTTCAATTTGCTCTGTCAAATCACTCCCTGTCATATTTCCTGTTGGCTTGCTTCTGTAACCAGCATCCTCTTGCTCTTCTCCTGCAAGGTTTCCTTTGCATCTTCATCAATCGAATAGTTCTCATTTATCTCGATTTTTTTCGGTTCCCGGTCAAAATGGTCAAAGACTTCTTTCCATATCTGGACGGAACATACACACTTTTCTTCCATGAAATTATTGCTGATAATTATAAAAAAAACAGAAGACCATTTAAGATCTTCCATTTTATAAACAAACCTCTATATAAAACTATATATCCTGCCCATTTTTAATAAAAACAGACAATCGGCACACTTTCGTCTATCCTATTATAAAGTTCTGCCGCTTTGTCCGCCGGAAGATTAATGCATCCATGGGATCCACCACCTTCTCGGAAACGATTTCCTCCAAAGTATGGTTGCCATGAAGCATCATGAAATCCAATCCCCCCATTAAAAGGCATCCAGTAAGTTACTGGTCTTTCATATTCATATTTCCCATTTTCCAACATCTTTCCTTTCAGCACAGATGGACTTTTCTTGTAATACAGTTGAAAAATCCCCGGTGGTGTCTGCCGTTCTGCATACTGCATATCTCCTGACACAATATCCGATTCCAAAATGATAGAACCATCCTGATAGTAATATAAATGCTGTGCAGACAGGTCCACTTCAATATACGTGTTGCCTATATCATTCATACCCCGTGCATTTGCCCGCATGGCGTATACCGGTTCCCGGTTTGTCTGTACTCCTGCAATCATTTCCTGCATAATGGTTTCTATTTCCTTTTCCTGATCGATCTTCCATCCATAAACGGAACTATACACCTGAACAGTACGTCCGCTTGTTGTACAAAATTCCCTCTCTGTATTTACGGTATCATGTGTGGCAGCCAGCTTTGCCACATATTCTGCCACACACTGTCTCAGTTCATCCTCATTTTTTTGTAGCCGTCCTCTCTCATCAAAAATGAGCCAGTTTCTGATCTCGTCTCCCTCCAATGTTACCGTTTCTTCTCCAAATATATATACGATTTTGGTCCGGATCAGATTTTGGCATTCTTCCAATGAATTTTTAAGATCTGGATCATCTTTCATTACTGCCGCTTTTACATAAACAGCTGGACAGCTATTTAGGTCAATGGTTCTTTTTTTGTCAGTAACCGCTTCTGACAGTGCCTGATAAGCTCCATTGAAATCCAGGGTATTCCCTTCTGTTTCCGGTACGATTTCAAACTTCGAATCTTTATAAGCTACATAAGCATCTTCTGGTGCTGTCTGATTCTCTTTTTTTACACATTCCAGTTTTTCCATCTGTTCTTTTAACTTCACTTTATCATAGATCATATTTTCCTTGGCTGTATAATTTTGCTTTTTCCAAAATCCCCGAACCCATTTATATGGTTTTTGTTCATCCAGATATTGGGAAATACTGCCATCCGAAACATAACGATATCCGATCAATTTTCCATTGATACTCTGTGATTTCAGATTTCTTGCCTTTACTTCCAGCAGATAGTCCTCTGCTTTTTTAGCAACCGCCTGTTCTGCCTCTTCCGATGTTTTTCCAGAACAGTTAATTCCATTGATCGTTGTTCCCCGAAAAAATCTGTCTGAATAGTAATAAGACATTCCTGCATAGCCAGCCATAGCAAAGAACACTATGATGACAGTGATTATTATCCACATTTTTTTCTTTCCATTATCCTTACCGGTTATCTCTTTTCTTTTTCCCATCCATGCCCCCTGTTTTTAACGATAAACAGCATTCAGACAAATTTTTTAAATCGTCTGATTTTAATATCTCCGATTTAATAAAAAATAACCAGGGCTGCTGAAAAAAACATTTTCTTTTACAAACAGTAAGCTGATTTCTACAAAACATTTTTCTTCTGTTCTTTTACGGATAGAAACACCGCATCATCATTTATCTCATATTTAGCACTTTTTGGGTATTTTCAGACACTTTCCTTTTTCTCTGTGAACAGAACCCTGAAAACAGGAAAAAAGGGGCTGCCGTGACCGGTCAGGGATTTTTTATTCTTGCCTGATTCACGACAGCACCCAATCAGATCTCACTTATTTTCTTCTATACAAAATCGCTTCATCATACCCGAATGCCCTTTTTCTATTCACTTCCATGGTCTCGGACACTTCAAACCCTTTTTCTGAGAAACGTTCAGGAACTCCTGCCAAGCAAAACGGCAGCTCTAAGTTGTATTTTTCCAAGAGTTTCCGGTTCCATAAAATGTCCTGCACAGATCCATCCGCTACCAATTTCCCTTGGTTTAAAACCAATACCCGGTCACAGGTTTCCAGTACCAGATCCAGATCATGGGTTGCAATGATCTTTCTCTTTGCAGGGATCAGTCCCAGCATTGCCTTCATTAGCGTAGACTTCCCTGCACCATTGGCTCCGACCAGACCCACCTGTTCTCCTTTACTGATATGGAAAGACACATAATTCAAGGCATTTCTCTCTTCTCCATATCCAAATACTACATTTTCAAATTTTATTATTTTCGTTTACACTTTCTATACAAACATTCTTCCCAGCAGCACTGTGACTGAGCATGTTCTCATCAAAATAAATACGGATACCCAGAAAATCACATATCCCCAGGATGCAAGTTTGTTATATTCTTTCTCTGCATAATAAAATTCCCCATGGAATCCCCACAATTCCATACTTTCGTATAATGCAACTGCCCGATCCATGCTTCTTAAGAGTAGCTGCCCTAAAAAAATGGGAGGTTTCACTTACCTCCCATTTCCCAAAAAATCCTTTTATTTCAATTTTTATAATGTTTCAAGAAAACGCATGAATGCTTCTCTTCCCTCGGTCGTACATTTGTATACTCCTGCATCTTCCAGAACATGGGTAAATACGATTCCAATCTCTTTCTGAAGAATGCCATGGATGTTTTCTTTTGTGATTTCCGGATATTTCGGAAGGAACTTCTTAACCCACTCTGCATGTTTCTCAATCTGTTCATCTGAAGAAATATCTTTGCCTTCGAGAATATACTTTTCCAGAAGTTCCATCTCTCCTTTTAATCTGGCCGGAAGAACTGCAAGGCCCATAACTTCGATCAGGCCGATATTCTCTTTCTTAATATGATGATATTCTGCATGCGGATGATACACACCCAGCGGATGTTCTTCTGTTGTAATGTTGTTTCTTAATGTCAGATCCAATTCGTAGATATCCCCTACTTTACGTGCAATTGGTGTAATTGTATTATGAGGCTCTCCATTGGTTTCAGCATAAATAAATGCTGCTTCATCCGTATAACCTCTCCATACTTCCAGCACATGTGTTGCCAGATCTACCAAACGGTTAGAATCTTTATGACGAATACGAAGTACAG
The DNA here is from genome assembly GCF_051861785.1 of Blautia massiliensis (ex Durand et al. 2017). Classification (NCBI taxonomy): domain Bacteria; kingdom Bacillati; phylum Bacillota; class Clostridia; order Lachnospirales; family Lachnospiraceae; genus Blautia; species Blautia massiliensis (ex Durand et al. 2017). The sequence continues at coordinate 16,972 of NZ_CP146725.1, read as the reverse complement.
ATAACGGCCATTTTACAATTCCAGCCTCTACATCTTCAAATCCCGGAAGTACCACGTGCTGCTCAATTGGTGCTTTTGCCATTGCAAATGTATAATGTCCACCCTGGAAATGATCATGGCTTAAGATCGAGCCGCCTACGATCGGCAGATCTGCATTAGATCCAAGGAAATAATGCGGAAACAGTTTTACAAAATCAAACAGTTTAATGAATGCATTTCTCTCGATTTTCATTGGAGTATGCTGGCCGTTAAACACAATGCAATGCTCATTGTAATACACATACGGAGAATACTGGAATCCCCAAGGAGTATCATTGATTGTGATCGGAATAATCCTGTGGTTCTGCCTTGCCGGATGATTAACACGTCCTGCATATCCTTCATTTTCCGGGCAAAGAAGACATTTCGGATAGCTTCCGGATTTTACATTCCTTGCCGCGGCAATTGCTTTTGGATCTTTTTCCGGTTTGGACAAATTGATGGTAATATCAATCTCACCGTATGGACTGTCTACCCTCCACTTTTGATCCTTCTCTACGCGATATCTGCGGATATAATTGCTGTCCTGACTCAGTTTATAAAAATAATCGGTTGCTTCCTTTGTGCTTTCTTTATATTTATCCCAGAATTCTTTTTGCACCTGGCCCGGACGCGGCATCAGACAGTTCATTAATCTGGTATCAAATAGATCCCGGTATACAATACTGTCTTCGATCAGTTCTCTTTTTACGGCTTCGTCCAGCAATTCGCCCAATGTTGCTTCAAGATTAACAGGTTCCTCAATGTTGTCCGGTTTCTCATAGTCATTCTCATGAAAAAGGTCCAGCAGAAGATTTGTTGTGTAGTTTCTTTCACATTCTGGTGTCAGACCTGTTGTAATCCCATACTGTACCAGTTTTGCAATGCTATCACTTAACATTTTTCTTCCTCCCGTGCTTCACTTTTAAATTTAGATTTTTGGTAACATATATACCGATTTCCCTGATAAGTCAGCATACCTCGATCGCCTTTTTCCAATTCACGAAAATCTCCCTGTTGCATTTGAAATTCCATCAAACTTCCATCTGTCATCTCAAATACAACGCGAAACCAAGGTACATGTGCTTCAGACTGCATATGGGTATAGATTCCTTGCTTCTTTTCAACTACAGTCGCAGCAACAGATTCAACTGCCGCGCTGCTGTTATTGCTGAAACTTAACAACATTTTGGTAAATACAAACATCATGATTATGAGTGCTGCTATACAGATTATAAATGCCATCCTATTTCTCCATTCCAGATATTTCATCATGGGTCTGACTTATATATTGTTCACGATAAAGATTCCGGTATTCCCTTGGCGTTACTTTATATCTTTCACGAGATACCCGGTTAAATGTCCTTTGGCTCTCAACTCCTGCATCCAGGCAAATGTCTGTGATACTCTTATCAATACATTCCAATTAATCTCCTGCAAATTTTGTCTACTTTTTCTTCCCATTTGGCAAGTAATATACGTCTTCTGATATTATAATGTGTTTGTAAGATAAAGAAAGGAGGAAAACGAAATGAAAAGATTTAAAGCATACATCAACTACCTTATGAACTTCTATGCCAACTACTTCAGAATTTACCGCTATATGTAAAGGACACTCCTGCCATCACAGGAATGTCCAATACGGAAACCCAGTTTCAATGGTTTCCCTTATTATACTCTAATTTAGTTGCATTTGTACATGAACAGGATTCTCGAAAACATAGACAAAATTGAACAGAATTATGAAAATACTCTTACCACATTTTTTGATTTGTAAACCACTTATTAGCAGACGGATCCGCCAATGCTGAAAACGGATTAGCCGTTTTCCTTTCAGCTTTCAATTTATCTAATTAATAATCTCTGAATTTCCATACATCTGATGGATTTGCATTTTTCATCCTCAGCATTCTTTGAAGCTGCTCTTCTGTAAACCACAGATCGTGCAGTATTTTTCCGAAATATAGAGGCTAGATATCAGACCGCTTCATTGCAATTATAAACTGTTGATTTACCAAGATTATTTACATATACGGTAATCAAGTCACCTTTCTTAAGATCCGGCTTTTCCCATACCAAACGGCTTTTATGATAATACACTTTATCATGATATGTAAAACTATATAGAATCCTGTATGGAATCTGTCTTCTATATTTTGTGTATTTTTGCAAATATACTTTTTCTACCAAGCCCTTCACTTTTGTACCATTTTCGATTAATTGTAAATGTAATTTATCAAGCTTTGCAGTATAAATTCCAAGAGCAGCACTTATTATACACAAAAGCACCCCCGTTATAGAAAACACAGTTCCCAACATATCTGGATTCTGAATACCTGAGTTTACTGCTGGTTTTAATATCCCAAGAAAACTTAAGATACCGGAAACAAGAAAGAATGTTCCTATCCAAAAGAAGATAACTCTCAATAAATCTTCTGTATAATTAAGTTTTTTCATATTTATTTTCTCCACAAGCATTCCATCAAAATTTTTTATCCTGTTTCAATCATATCTAATTTTACTTCAATTTAGTTAAATCCTCTAAATACATTTCTGTATGTCCACACTCTGGACAGACTGCAACTTTAACATCATCTATAGTTGTCGTTTTTTGTTTTTCATCTACATCTACAACGATCCCATAGCCACCGCCATTAACTTTAAGTCTTAAATCCGCTCTCATGACTGTTCCACACTTTTCGCATTTTCTCATTGCTGTCCTCCAAATATATATTTCGCTTTCCTATTTTTCTTACTATATAATAGCAGACAAAATATTAACCACTGAATGATCTACCGTTCATACGATGCAATGATTTCCTTGCTATCCGCTATTTTATAATCAAGTGTTTCCAAATTACCAATCAAATCAAATGTCATATCCGCATTAACTTGCAATTCATCTTCAATCTTAACTGCAGACGGCTCAACTTTTAGAAATGCTGTTAATCCATAAGGCTTCGTTTCAGACTGTATCTGTATGCTATCATAAGAATATCCTTCCGGATACTCTTGCCCACTTACAATATTTATAACATTCGAAGAATCTCCTACATAATCTGTCTTGTACTGTGACAGGTCAGGAATCTCGTACAGTTCTTCTTTTCTGCCACATGCAGAAAGCAATATTGCTGATACCGTAAATAAAATAATTGGAATTACTTTTTTCATCATGAACCAGCTCCTCTTCACACTTTGATATGAAACAGCCTGCCCAATGAAACAGAAACTGCCATATATCTGATTCTTTATTTATAGATCAGCCTTTAAACAAACGAAGCATAAATCATAAAAATTTCTGCGATCAATATAATTCCTAAAACACAATCAATCATTAGGTTATATTGACCAACTGTTAGCCAAGTCTTCGAATGCATCAGAACATACTTTATACTTTTTATACCACTCAAGATTGTAACAGTCAGAAGGAGTATCGGCATTAAAAAAATTTCTATCTTATTGCCAAAGTCATCTGCGACTCCATTCCCAGCAAAGTGAACGGGAATAATCTCCGGTAAGAAAAAGAAGCTTATTATTGCAATCGCAATTCCAACGATGCAAATTCCCCATGTTAATTTCCTGCTGCTTATACCATCCATAACAGTGCCTTCCTCTCATATGTCAGATACTGGTACTTACTCAAAGCTCTCTAATAAGCTTACTTTTTGAGCAATTCTATAACAACCCAGCATGTAGCTATTGTTTGCATCAGAAAAACGAAATCACACACATATTTCATTCCAAATTTCAGAGAAGAGCTCCCAATCAGTCCAAAACCTATGCAAGTCGCACCTATGCTGAATATCAGAGCCAGAATACAAATAAGTACCTTATATTCTTTTCTCATATCCCTTTTCTCCCACATCTATATTAATTTATTGATAAAAATTTAAGGTTCCATATTTCTATTTTACATGAAGAATATGCTGCCTTGCCTCATCCGGAACGATATCTAATAAATATGTTTCCTTAGAAGAAATTTTTTCAAGAAACTCATCCAGTAAATTTTCTTCCTTACCTTCTGCTATTGGCAGAAGTTCCTTATACAAAACCGTAGGAATTCCAATAGAATACTTTTCTTCCTCATATACGAGAGAACCAAATGTCCAGTTTTCTTGTTCCTCCGGACATAATTCCATGATTAACTCAACGATCGGCAAATAATGATACATTTGTAGAAAACTTAAATTGACTTTTATCTGTGTCGTTCCACCCTCTGGGTCTTTTTCCGTTATCTCTATTCTCTTTCCTGTTACGGTCATTACAACTAAAGAATTTTTTGGAGGTTTTCCATTTATCTTATCTATTGATTTTGCTTGAATATAACCACGTTCCATAGCATTTGAACTATAAGTGCTATAACCTTTTGATTCGAAAACACCATAATAACGGTTCGAATTGTTTATTGCTATTAGATCCGGTGATTTGTATGTAGTTTTTCCATTAGCTGAAAGAAATCGATGTTTTTCTATGGGTGGCTGTGAACTGAGTTTTAATACCATTGATAAATGAACCATATACTCATAACCATATTTTTTCTTTCCAAGTACCGTAGTAAGTATCATTCCAATCCAATAATTAATTGCACCAATTTCTGTACTATCCAAATAGACTTTTCTTGCAGGATCGAATAAAAGTTCTCCATTTGGCGATAAAGCAACATATGTTTCAAACAGTTTAATTTTGAAATATATCTCCTCTTTACGATTTCTTTTGTTCGCCTTGTTCAAATATATATCTGGCATCCCAGCTGACACAATAGCATCCATTAGTTCCACTCCGGTAAATGACAATGTTCCATTGCTTCTTTTATTGTGGTCAGAAATTTTTCCAGGTTCCAGATACAACTCTATATAGTAAATATCTCCACGTTTTATCTTCATTGCCTAATTCCTCACAATTAATCATAGTTAAATTTAATTAGTTCCCATATCTATCACATAAATCATATTTTTCAAAGAATTAAAAATCTCAATATTCGTAAGAAACAATAATCTTTCTGCAAAAATCACAATTATAGGCAGCTATGCGGTCTCCAGATATCCTTGCTGCCAACTCTGGATCCGTATTTAACCGCAAACTCTCAGAGCCTTCTTTCCACTCCAGTCCTGCCCCTACACCAACCGCATGCAACTGACCCTTTCGCATTTTTCCTTCACAATATGGACATCTCATATTCACGTCATCTCCTTTAAGTAATTAAAGTTCCTCTTGTTCCCGAGAATTATCCTGTTCCTGGATAGCTTGTATATCTTCTTTCGAATATAATTTTTGCCTAAATGTTCTTTTCTATTTTTTCTCGTTTCATACGTTCTTTCATCAATAAAACAAATTGAACGGTCCATATTATACACGCTGCAAAACACCCGATTCCACTGTATAATAAATCTATGGCTGCCCCGGTTACAAATGGCAGTGCCATCCACATCATCCGATTTCCATATACTCTGCACATTTCTTTTTCATCATACTGTTTTCGTTCTTCCTTAGATTTCATATTATAGCCAGACAAAAATGCAGCGGCCTTTCCATTTGATTTTACAAAGCTGATTCCAAATAAAAACATAATCACTGCCATTCCCAAGTCAAAGATAACACAGATTATCATTGCAGACACCTCACTTCCCGCTCTGGCTATCAAATAAAAAAAAGCCAAACACAACAGTAAAACTTATTATGTTTGGCTAGGTCAACTTGTAATTTTTTTATCACTTCTTATGGTTGTATTATACTATATATTTCTCTATAGTAAAACAATTTTTTATATTATTTTTAATTTTAATATTATATTTCTACTATCATCAATTTTTCAGATATTTTCAACGCATAAACAATGCTGTTAGCTACAATATTTCTGGAAAATTCATCATAGGTTTGTGGTGCCACAAAGAAACGGCGGCTCTGAAAATCAAAGTCGCCGTTCTAAATTGTCTGCTTTTTCTTTTGCCGTCGTGCGGCAGATAATCAATTCGTTCTATTTTGAACTTCTTTTATGCTACCTGATGTCTGCGATAGGAATGAATCGCCAAGAATGTAAACACAAATAATTCAATTCCTGCCGAAATCAAAATAACATGCGGTGTCCAGAAACTCGTTCCACCGATATTCAGATAATTGAAATCTGCAAGCTGAGAAAGGAAATTGTTCTGCATACCAATTCCGGCAGATGGAAGTATGGTAGAGAGCCATGTTGCTCCCATCGCCACATAAGCAAAAAGCGGCATGAGAAGAACTACAATAGAGATCAGCAGAACTGTCAATGTGTCTTTACATTTTGCAGACAGGAACAACGTACAGCTAACCGTTGCTAATACAGAAAGTAAGCCCGCTGCTGCGAGAATTATCTGCAACTGCCCCAGATTGATGTTTGGCAGATTAATGATAGAGTATCGCATCTGAAACGATGTTTTTAAGCAATCCGTCCCGAACGCTGCATCTAAAATCAGAATGTGTACCGTGATCCCGACAAGGAAAGTAACAACGAAAAGTGTAAATGCCGCCAGAATTTTGGTAATTGCTAATTGTTTATGCCCGTATTTGGTGGTTCGCAGGATGCTGTCACCGCCCGTTTGATATTCTCCGGCGAAAGTAGGTGCTGCGATTGCCACACACAAAATAGCAAGGAACAAAATATAAAACTCAATGTAATCAAATGCATCTTTAGAAATTCCAGAATGAAGATAAAATGGCGTATCAAGTTCTGAATATTTTTCAAGAGCTTTCTGCTGTGCGGTTTCGTTTTCTCTTTGCTCATTCCGCATGACATCCTGTAAATGTTCTGCGCACTTTTCATAATAGGCTCCGTCAATGTCATTCGGGTCAATATCCATTAAATCAGCACCAATGCCTGTTAATGGATCAGCAAACGCTTCGGACAGACCCATCAGCAAGTGACGGAACGGGACGATTTTTTCAATATATACAGTCAGAGGAAAGCCATCTTCCTCGACTGGCCCATATTCTCGAACGCAGCTTTGATAAGTTTCCAAAGCCGATTTGATCCTATCCGGGGTCACTTCACCAGCGGATGTTTTATATAAATCTTGTTTGTACTTGATCGCTGCCAAGCCATCTAATTCTGTAACCGTGCCATCTTCGTTTGGACGGTTAATACCCTCAAATGAAATAGGCAGGTATGCCATGGCTACGGAAAGCAAAAGTGCGATTGCAAGTAAAATCAGGGTGCGCCGTGACTTCAAAATACGTTTTAGTTCAAGTCTGAAGAGCCGCATATTATCTGTCCTCCTTTTCCAAGTCTGTCTGCGGGAACAACCACAGATACAGATCTTCCAATCGTGGCTCCGTTGTAACAGACCCATCAATTTCCGAATGTTCGGACAGATAACGAATAGAAACCTGATTGTGATCTTCGCCTCGCTGATTGATAATGCGCAACCGCATTTCACATTCCGGCAGCTTTGAGGTCGGAATTATGCAATTCCAAACCTTGCCCTCAATCTGCTTGACAAGTTCTGCGGTAGTTCCGACATCAACAATTTCTCCGGCTTTCATAATTGCGTTGCGCATAGAAATATATTCTATGTCAGATACGATATGGGTGGAAATCAACACGATTCGATCATGCGAAAACTCGGAAATGAAATTCCGCAGACGCACGCGCTCTCCGGGATCGAGTCCTGCTGTCGGTTCGTCCATGACAAGTATCTCCGGGTCGTTCAACATAGCCTGCGCAATACCAACACGACGCTTCATGCCGCCTGACAGATTGGAGATTTTTTTCTTTTTCACATCGGAGAGCGAAAGAATGTCCAACAAATGATTGATCTTTTGGGTGGTTGCCCTTGTAGGAATATCTTTCAGCGCAGCCACATACTCCAAATAATCTTTGACCGTAAAATCCCGGTGATACCCAAAGTCCTGCGGCAGAAAGCCAAACTTGCTTCGGTAAACTTCACCTAACTCTCGAATGTCTTTTCCGTCATAGTAAACCGCTCCGTTGGTTGGTGTCATAATATCAGCGATCATGCGCATGAGCGTGGTTTTTCCTGCACCGTTCGCTCCCAAAAGTCCCCAAATGCGGGAGTCAATGTCAGATTGACATCATTTACTGCTGTTTTGTCTTTGAACTGCTTGCTTAAATGCTCTATTTTCAGTTCCATGCTTACACTCCTTTCTTTTGCTTCAGCTGAACAATAAAAAACCCTTGTTCGATAATCATTGTACCGAACAAAGGCTTTTCAATCTCAAAAATCACACGCTTAAATTCCTAAGGTATTCCTAAGATCACATTCTTATTTTCCTAAGCGGAAAGGGGTAATGTAATCACAAAGTCTATAGTTTCGTTTTGACTGGATGCAGTAATCTTTCCATCATGTAAATGTATAATTTCTTCCGCAATAGAAAGACCAAGTCCCGCACCACCTGTATTAGAAAGCCGGGCATCATCCAAGCGATTGAATTTTTCAAATATACTGTTAAGCTGTTCCTCCGGGATTGTTTCCCCACGATTTTCAAAAGTGATCTGAATATCATGTTCTAACCGTTTGGCGGATATAGTGATTTCTGTCTGCGGGTAACTATAGGACGCAGCATTTCGTAAAAGATTACTGAAAACTCTCGCCAGCTTTTCGGGATCAGCATTCACAGATAAGTTGTCCTCCGCAGTAAATACCGCCGTGTTGCCATTTGCAGAGAGTGTCGGGTATATTTCATCTATTACCTGCGCAATCAGACAATGTAAATCTACATTTTCTTTTTTGATAATGACCGTATGTGCATTGTACTTGGTAATTTCAAAAAGTTCATTGATGAGCTTTTCAAGGCGTTCTGCCTTATTCAACGCAACTTTTACATACTTTTCCTTTTGCTGTTCAGGCATGTCAGGGGCTTCATGGAGCAGGCTCAAATAGCCGATTACCGTTGTGAGAGGGGTGCGTATATCATGTGCCAGATACATAATAATTTCATTTTTCTTTTCTTCTGCCTGCTTTGCAGCCTGCTTGCTCAACAGAACAGACATTTTGATTTGATTGAGTTGTGCCTCCAGTTCTTTCAGTGGGTCAGACAATGATACGGTATGATTGTTCTGCTCATAGACCGTTTGGGTCGCATCAATTACTTCATCCAGATAGCCCCACGGCTTTTTCCAATAGTAATTGAAAATACATACAAAGCCGATCATCAGATACAAAATAAAAAGCAGATCGAGCCGCCAGTAGAGCCATGCAAAAATACCGTTGTCAAATTTTGAAAAGATGTAGTCCAAGATAAGGGTCAAACCATATCCAACAACGGTATAAACCAGCAATGATAGGTATAGGCGCACTTTAAGGCGCTTTTCTGTTGCCATTTTTTTATTCGACATGAATACACCTCCTACCGATTAGCAAACAGAAGAAAGCCAAGCAGGCCAATCACGACAACACTTACTATGCCTGCCAGAATGGAAAACAGTCTGTTTGCTTTTATTCTATTTCCGATTAACCGGGCTGCTATCGAATACACAGCAAGTCCCAAAAGACCGCCTGCCGCATTTGTGAGTACATCAGTAATATCAGAACGTCCGATTGCTAAAACATACTGCATAGTTTCCAATAAAAAACTTGTTCCAGCAATCAGCATGAACTTCACATATAATTTTGTTCTTGGCAGAAGCATTTGAAGATAAATGCCCATAGGAACAAAAATCAAGAAATTTTCGAGTACCTCTGTTAAGTGAAATGCTGCGCCAATTTCCTTGTCATAGTGAAAAGGAATAAGGTTTATACTCCTTACTTTATCCAGATCACTGATTGAAAACTGTAGTTTGAACAGTATGATCCAAACCAGAAGTGCCAGATAAATTAAGAATAAAATAGTTGCCAAACAATTTGGTTTTCTCTTCATAGCGTTCTCCTTTCGCTTAAATTTTGTAGCCGACACCCCAAATCGTTTTAATATACTGCGGAGTATCGGAAGTATCTTTCAGTTTCTCACGCAGATGTCGGATATGCACAGTAATTGTGCTGCTGTTTTTAGAGTAGTATTCATCTTTCCAAACCGCATGAAACAGTTCCTCAATGCTTACAACATTTCCAGCACTTGACAAAAGGACGTGGAGAATAGAAAATTCTGTCGGGGTTAGAGAAACAGGTTCCCCGTCTAACAGACATTCATGGGTCTGCACATTCAAGCACAATTTGTTATAGGAAAGTTCCGATGGAATTTTCTCTGTGATGATACCGGGTGAATATTTCTTGTAACGCCTTAACTGCGCTTTCACTCTGGCAACTACTTCAAGTGGGCGAAAAGGTTTTGTCACATAATCGTCCGCTCCCAATGTCAGCCCCGTTATTTTATCCGTTTCCTCAATTTTAGCCGTTAGCATGATGATTGGATAAGTGTATTTCTTTCGGATAAGCTGGCAAAGTGAAAAACCGTTCATATCCGGGAGCATAATATCCAGAATGGCAAGATCAATGTCGCCGCTTTCAATACACGACATGGCATCCGTTGCGCAGTAAAATTTATAAACGATGTATTTTTCGTTTTTCAAGTAGACCTCCAACAGATCCGCTATATCTTGCTCGTCATCTATAATCAGTATCTTTTCAGACATATTTTCAACTCTCCTTTTTGTTTGTACTCGATTAAGTATAACAAATACGGCATCTAAATTCACAATGGATTGCATGCGAAATTATTAAGATTTTCCTAACTTTCAAATTTGGGCAACTCAAAATCGCTAAAGCAGATGATCTATCGTTTTTTATGTATGTATTATACATTATATAAAGAAATCTGTTCTAAAAACGTTTCGTCATATAATTCCAGAAACATTTTGTCAAGGACTTTTTCATCAAATTTACAAAAAGTTCGCATCTGCCGCACCTCGTTTTTCAGCATCCGTTTGATTTTGTCGCTCATGGTTTCGGCGCTGGTGGTGCTGAAATGTACGCGCACCTTTGTAGGTTGTCTTTCCAATCTTCCGTACCAGTGCCGGGGCGTTCTGCTCCGTCTGAACGGTCGTTGTGTGGGGTGTATTTTCAATGTTCATCTACATAGCTTTCTTTAGGTGACACGATCTCTTTTGCCGTCGTTCTCGTTGCCGCCGCGTTTTCCTCCTTGAAGTGCTTTCTGGCAAAAATGAAAAATCAGCAGAACAGCATTTATCGAGTGTTCTGCACTTTATTCATATATGAAGATAATTAAGCGAACGTGCAATCCGAGGTTTCTGTATTGGAAAGAAGAACTGGGAGATGATTGATACGATCAACGGAGCAACAAGTTCAGCAATCATCTACAGTATCGCAGAAACAGCAAAAGCGAATGATCTGAAGCCTTATGCTTATTTTGAATATCTGCTGACAGAGATCCCAAAGCATGCAGAGGATAAAAGCACTGACTTTCTAACGGAACTTCTGCCATGGTCTGCGTCTTTGCCTGAACATATCCGGAAGCCTAAGAAAGCAGTTGAAAAATAATATGGCCGCTAAAAGCGGCCTGATATTTGTCAAGGTACTCAGGTTCTATCGTTTACCTGATATTTGTCAAGGTACTCAGGTTCTATCGTTTACACAACAAAAATCATTAGATGAGTTTCGACAGAAAAAGAGATTCCACACTGTAAGTGGAACCTCTTATCTATTAACGCAATGGACAATCAGATACTTTTATATTTTGAGCCAGTTTATGCAACCCAAGATGTCTGCAGTAGTTTTCCAAATCTTTTGGATTCTGGGATGAACGTGGTCCGATAATAATTGAATTGATAATATCTTCCCTGTGCATATTTTCTGTTTTTAAGACTTTTTTTAAATCTAAAATGTATAACTCTTTTATTATATTGAATGTTTTGTATTCAAATACTATGAGTCAACAGAAATATCTATTACTTTTTGATAGCCAAGCCTGACCACATAGATTATTATATTACTCATTTACTGTATTCTCTTTTAATTTGTTAAGTATACCTTCTTCCATTTCATAAACTTCATCACATAATATTTCAATGTCCTCACGATTATGACTCGTCAACAGAATTAATTTTCCTTCTGATTTCATTTTCAAGAATAATCGTCTCATTTCCTCAACTCCATTTTTATCTAATGCATTCATTGGCTCATCCAAAACCAGAATATCAGGTTTTTCCATAATTGCCTGCGCTATACCTAATCGTTGTCTCATTCCCATCGAATATTTACCCACATGTTTTTTGTCTGCGGAATCCAGACCAACCAATGACATAGACTCTTTAATTTCGTTACTGTCTATTTTTTTTCGTATTGAAGCCAAATATCTAAGGTTTTTATATCCAGAATAATTCAACAAAAATCCAGGTGTCTCAATAATAAAACCTACGTTTTCTGGGAAATCAATATCTTTTCCTACAATTTTATGATTCACAGAAATTACACCTGTTGTTGGTTTTAAAAATCCACAAATACATTTTAGTAAAACTGTTTTTCCAGAACCATTTCTTCCAATAATTCCATAGATATGCCCATTTGAAAATTTCACATTAATATTGTTTAGTACTAACTGATTCTTAAACTGTTTATTAAGATTTTCTATTGATATCATTGCTTCTTTCTCCATTTTACCTCCAACTTTTGCAGCCCAATTTCGGTATTTTCTTTATAATTTACTAAAACACATAAAATGCTCAAAACCAAGATTCCTATAATAAAAAATAAGATACCATATTTCAATGTAATATGATACTTTAAATTAATACCCGAATATGTATTTATTTGCGCTAGTGTAATCGGAGAAAAACGATTTGCCCAAGCCATCCAGTCATTTGAAATACAAATATCAAATAATACACACAAAGCACCCGTACAAGTCCCTATTGCCTTACTTGTCAATTTATTCAATAAATAGATCAACAATCCCAACCAGCTTGCACAGCACCACTCTAATATAACGCTTATCATCAAAGCAAATAATGCACTATAATGACTAACCATATATTCTGAAACATTAAACAAAAGCCCTACCTGTATACCTGCATCTGTTTTTGCCAGTGTTCCCCATATTTTCCCCCACTCACATCCTATGTCCATATTCCCAACCAGTGGGAGCACAGAAACCAACAACAAAAATAAAATATAAATTAACGAAATACTAATACTATAAAATATTTGTCCTAATGCCCACGACAATTTTCCTGAACGTGATAGCATATAAAAATACCCATCATCTTCATAAGGCGCATTAGAAAAAATGAAAATTACCCCTGCCATTATTACAAGTTGACAAATATAATCATTAGTTAAATGAGGAAATGCATATGGAGTTATTCTTACCCCAACAAGATTACTAAAATTCAAAACAGCCTCTAAATTTTGTAATATAAATCCTGCTACAATAAGTAAAACTGTTAGTACCCGTATTGATGATATGGTTTTTTTTAAATTATAGATTGAAATGCGAAGTGCTTTAATAAAATACACCATCTTCCAACCTCCTTAAAACTGTTCTTCGGAATAGAATTCCAAATAAAACCACTATTAATAATACAACTATTGTACATATTAAAACAGTATGTACGCTTGATTGAATAATTACATTCCCTGTCAACAGTTTATCCAAACGATACCTATCAACAACATTACCCATACGATATGCCTGAACAATAAAAAAACTAACAAAGTAAGGTGATACAAGCACTACAAAAGGATCCGATATATACACCGAGACACATAATGCAATGCTGGACCATAATATACCTCTCAAGAATCCCGACCATACCTCTAACACTCCATATTCGAACGGATGATATAATGCAATCCATGCGTGGAATCTATCCGAAACAACTGCATCTTGAAAGGTAGAATCTGCCATAGGCAAAACAAAAGAAAGTGCTAGCAATAGAACTCCAGTACCAATCGCCACTGTAACACCACCACATAATGCATTAATTACATATTTCACTGTACAATATCTTTTTTTTCCTTCTCTTGAAACAATAAATGAAAGGGAATGATTTTTATACTCCTTACTGTTATTCGGCAAATTAAACGCTGCCGTTTCCATCAGATTAAAACGGGTCTTTCAGAGCACCTAACGATGGGATGAAGCATATATTTTTGGACGCTTCAGGCACGTTATTTTATGAGAAAAAACCATCATGCAGATTATCTTACATGATGGTTTCTAAAGCTATCCGAGTTCACAGTCATTGATTGCCTGCATGACGGCATCGGCGGTTATGATATTTAAATTTGAGCTGTTTCCAACCAACAGACTTGCATTACACAGTTTGTTGATCATACGTGGGGTCCCATTCGCTGCATTGAGGATTGCTTCCAGTGCATTGTCTTCGAATACCGTTTGTGTGCATCCTGCGCCATTCAGCTTGGCAGTAACATAGGAATGTCCTTCTGCTTTTGTCATACCTTCCAGGTTATAATTCATGACAATCCTTTGGCGGAAAGGTTCGTGGATGCTCAGGCGCAGGGTGCTGTTGAGCTGTGGCAGACCAGAAAGAAGAACAACTGCCCGGTCTTTGGAATCCATTTCAAAGTTGAACAGCATTTTTAAGTCATTGAGCACTGCGTTTCCGATATAGTTCGCTTCATCTATGATAATGACAGGCGTCTGTCGTTTTTCAAGTACGAGACGGTTGATCTCATCCTGGATGATCTTGAAGTTATCGGTCTTGCGGAATGCAGGCTGGGCTCCGAGCTCAGTGGCAAGGTTCCGGTAAAAATCATTTACGGTCAGGGTGGAAAGACTGGAATACATCACTTTATAAAGGGAAGTGTTCAGTCCCGAAGCCCAGTTCCTGACTGCGGTGGTCTTTCCCCTTCCGGCGCTTCCGGTGAGGAGCCCGAAACCTTTTGTGGTAAGCAGGTAGTCCAGCCGGAACAGAACCTCCTTGTACTCCTGTGTTTCTACGAGGACTTCCTTTGAGTTTTTCAGGAAAGGATTGAATTCCAATCCGTATCTTGCAGTATAATCCATGCTCATTCGTCTCCTTTACATAAGTGTACTTTTTCTCTTTTTATCAATGCGTTTTCCGTTTTGTTCAGAAGTCGGATCGGGGTTAGTGTTCCATCCGATTCCACGATGAAGATCTCTTTCATATCCGGAGAATAGCGCAGACGGATGCGCTGCCGTGCAAAACGGTAATCAACTTCGTATTCAATCTGGTCGATGACGATCACACTGTCAGCAGATACCCGGCGTTCAATCTCCAGAAGGAAGTTTTGGGTGATGTCTTCCTCAGAAAGCCTGCGGATCTGTTCTGGTTCCGAAAAGAAGCGGTCCTGTGGGGACAGCCCGTGGAGGGAAGAATGGGGGGATTGGTTGTATCTCTGGACAAAAGCATGCAGGCTTCCCCTCAGTTCTTCCAGTGAATGGAAATCCCGCATATCAAGGGCTGCCATCCACTGATCCTTCATGGTCCGGAACCATCGCTCGATCTTGGCTTTTCCGGTAGGAGTGTATGGCTGGCAGTAACTGAGTGTTGTACCGATCCTTGCAGCCAGGAGTTCCATTTGTTTGTTCTTATAAGATTTCCCATTGTCAAAGTTGAAAACTTTGGGGCGCCCGTACTTTGCTATGGCTGATCTCATAACGGACATCAGATTGATAAAGTTATCATTGTAGAACACATCGATCCCGGTAATGAACCGGCTGGCATCATCGATCAGGGCAATGATATAGACCCGGTGTTTTTTTCCGTCCGAATCTGTAAGGCGGGGACCGACACTGCTGTCCCCGCACCAGACTTCGTTGATATGGGGGCGTTCATATCGGCGCATATCCTTGTTCGGTGTCTGCCGCAGTTCCGACTGAAGCCGTTTCACAAAGCGGCTGACGGTGGATTCGGATACCTGTCCGTTTATTACAGAGCCATCGGATTTCAGCTGCCTGTAAATAGCGGCCGCAGACATGCGTGGATAGTTGGTCTTGAAATACCGGATTCTCTCCTGAAGTTCTTCGTCAAGCTTGCGGCTCATGCCGGCATCTGAGCGCCCTTTCGGGACGAGACCTTCAAAACCATGGTTCTGATAGTCCAGATACCATTTTTCAATGGTGGCGGGAGCATAATGATGGAGCTTCCCGTCGGGTCCCATGAGTCCTTTTGCAGAAATTTCCGTGTAAAAAGCGGTCTTGCTTGGATAACGTTCATCAAGTCCTGCAATAATCGGTGCGATGGCGCCATAGCGCATCAGTGCGATTTCCTGTTGTTTTTCTTGTTTCATAGATTTCATCTGCCTCCTTTTTCTAAAGGATAAGGGATAAAACCAGACCTGTCGTGTAAGGTTATGTTGGCAGGATAAAAAGTTTATTGGAGGTTGATTTAATCTGCATGAACTGTCTGGAAAAGAGGGAAAAACATCCTGAAATCAGGCTGGGGATATCGGGGAGGTGAAGCCTCATGGAGAGCAACCGTTGCTTCCAATGTAAACGGTAGTTCCGGATGATGGATTTCAGGTTGTTTTCATCCACGAGGTACTGTTCTGCCAGTATGTTTTGGAATCCGGTCTCATGCTCATAAGCATGGATCAGACGGACGTGCAGAACCAGAGGGATCTGGGAATACGGGATCATGGATGAAAGTAACAGCGCATGGGTATGCCCACATGCTTTGCAGTACACACGAACAACAGAAAGGGAGATGATTCTGTCAGCAAGCTGGACACTGCGTTTATAAGAGCCATGGCGGATGAGACAGCCGGAGTGACCGCAGGTACATGAAATAAGGTTCAGATCGAGAGAATCCATTGTTTTATTGTAAAAATCCTGAGAAATAAGGTTGTAGTTTTCTGTATTAACTGTTATCATAGGTATGCATGAATGTAGCGTAAGCTATGTTTGGGTGAAAGCAGAAATCGAACTTTGGTCGGGGAGGTTTCTGCTTTTTATTTCGTGGTTACAAAACCATATGATAACACAAGAGGTCTCAGGATAAAATAATCTGATGGAAAATACGTCAGATTCCTTTATGCCAGGATCTCTTTTATTTTGCATGAAAAGTAAAAAATCGGTTTGTTATAGT